>JAUIGE010000009.1 GCA_030430205.1 Bacteroidia bacterium
TCAAATAACTTTTACTCTTGCGAGTCTTTTTCTTTTTTTAGCCCTGTTTTTCAAAGGCGAGTGCAAATATCTAACTCTTTTTCGTAACCACCAAATCTTTCTTCACTTTTTCTGAAATTTCTTTCAAGCCCCTCCGCATCACTTGCACTACTTCCGAAGGGGACGACAAAGGTCTACAAGCTTTCACTATTATCCAAACTCACAACCACTTTTGTTTTCCACATATAATAAGTATTTGATGAAGGGAGCTGTGGATAACCCGATTCGTTTCAGAAAGAAGGTGGTAGTTCACTGAGAACCACCACCTTATCATTTATTTGAATCTTATTGCTTCAGAATTAGCCTTTAGGAATGAACCTTAAGCCCAATTCAAAGCCCAGTGACATCGGATTTCTACTGCTACGGTTTTGGTAGCTAAATGCCGGCCCCATACCTAGCTGGAGGCTTGGCCCCGCGTGTAAAGCAACTGAAGAATTCAGCTTTACCTGATAATGTGCCCTACCAATAAGGAAAACCAAATCCTTAAAAGAGAAATTGCCCTCTACGGGATCAACAAAGCGCACATTGTTGGGAGCATTATTGGTATAGGCAATTGTTTCTACCAGGTAATCGGGACCATTGTTTAGCAAATGTTTATATAATACCCCTGTAGACAGGAGGAGGTGGGATTTGCCTTTTCCCATGTAGTAATTCACCAATAAAGGAATGTCCAGGGAATTGTATTCCAGTTGGTTTACCTCTGACCCCAGGGAAGAATAATCCAATGCAACTGAATTTCCAGGTGTACCGCTTGCATTGAACCCTAAAGCAGGGTCCACAGACGTACTCAAATCGCTTCCAAAAGAAGTAGTTTGATAACTAGAGGAAAAACCTAAGCCTGTTTCAATACCCAGATGCTCACTTAACTGAAGCTCAACTTCTGCACGAGCAGCCGAAAAACTGTTTGGATATTGAAATTGAGAAGAAAGCGAAGAGATTCCTACGAGGTTATCCTCAAATTCTCTTGCCAGAATTGATTCTGAGACAGCATTCAGTTGGAGAGCTGACATCGCGGTCAGGCCCCACTTTATTTTTGGCTGAAAAGTTTTAGCCTTTTCTCTGCTATTGGAAGGGGCCACTGCACGGGTAGTGGAAAGGACATTTCCTCTTTCAGCCAACATGGGGAGAGGGCTATCGGAAATTGGGTCCAGTCTCTCCGTGGAATGAAACTCTACCCTTTGAATCTCCATAGCTCTTTTCTTGCCAAAAGGATAAAGCTCCTGCTTGAGGATTTCGTGTTCAGCTAACAATTCAAATGAAATATCTTCAGAAACGGGAATGCGCTCAGCCGCTTTCCTTTCATCCCCTTTATCTTCTATATATATATGTGTGTGTTCTTCGGTTGTGGAAGGGCTTACTTCCTGACAATCTGCTTCAATGGTATGTGCTTCAGCAAATTTCTGAGCTGAGGCTGATTCCGGGGCGGAGCCCCAGTAATGGAGTCCAATAGCAAGCAGGCTAACCACTGCGGCAGCAGAAACTGAATATTTAAGGTTTTCCTTGCGGAAAAACAGAGGCAGCACGAAAGCAGCCTTGCCTTCATCTCCACCTTCCGCCTGCAGGCGGCTGGAAATTTTATCCCAGACATCGGTTGTGGGCTGCACCCTGGCATCCTGTAACCTTTCTTTGATTTTATGTTCGAAGCTACTAAATGGCATCCCTGTATAGCTTTGTTTCCAAATTATCTTCATAAATCCGCTTCTTTAACAAGCTGCGGGCCCGAGTGTACTGTGATCGGGAAGTACTCTCAGAAATCCCCAATTTTTCCCCTATTTCCTTATGTGAATATCCTTCTACTGCATACATATTAAAAACCATGCGATAGCCTTGTGGCAACTGCTGTATCAGGTTGAAGAGATATTCGAGTTCCAGGCTATCAATGGCATCGTCAGAAACCTCTTCTCCATAAGCATCTTCTATATCTGTTTCTTTTTGTTGATGCTTATTTTTTCTCAAAATATCGATAGCCGTATTTACCATGATCCTACGCATCCATCCTTCCAGAGAACCTTTGAAATTATACTTCTCGAGTTTTTGAAAAATTTTGATGAAGCCTTCCTGCAGCATGTCTTCTGCGCCATCTCTGTCGCGGGCATAGCGATAACAGACCGCCATGAGGGCAGGTGAAAACCGCTGATACAGCTCTTTTTGAGCTGTTGGGTCCCTTCGGATACATTTTTTTATAAGCGCCTTATGGGGCTGAAACATACTATATTATGCGTAATAGTTGGATCATTTAAAAGCTTGACGCGCAAGCCGAGGGAATTGCTGCATGGACCCATACTTTTTTTCAAAAAAAAAGCATCCACCGATCGGGTGGACACTCTCTGAACCAAAAGCTTATATACTGAGTCTTTATTTCCTGCTAATCATGGAACGATGGAAAAAGCTTTATCCATATCTATTTCCTGGCAATCATGCTTTTCCTTGCACAGTTCATGATTTTTCACACTAACAGTTTCTTTGTCTTGTCTGCTAGTCAGGAGAAATTGTCCTCCGATAAAAGCCGGTATGAGGAAAGAGAGTAATAGTCCGGCGCAAAAATGTCTCATTCTTTTTTTCATGGCGTTTATTATTAGCTGTCTGCATGAATAAACGCCGCATGAGCACTTTTGGTGAGAAAAAATGTTGCTTTTGAGCAAGCGTGACAAAAAGCCTTAAATATGTGCTTTATCAGGTAGCATAGCGGATTGTAGGGTATGCAAGGGTCAGCTTATCATTCTTAGCAATGATGCCCAAAACATTTTCCCAAATATCCTCCTCAATAGCCCTCCGCTCACGCGAAGGACAGGGATAGCGCAATGTCAGAAGTACTCCGGACTCTGCTACCCGGGTATAGACAGCAGCTTTAAAGGGTTGTTTTGGAAAAACATATTTATTGCTCAACCTCAGAATGCCCTCTTCATAAGCTTTTTCAAAAACGGAAGTTTTCTTTTTAATCAATTTGAGAAAGGCTAGCTTGGCCGTCTCCCAATCACTTTCAAAAGTCAGCATCACAGGGATTTCATGAAAAATGAAATCCAGCTCATGGTTGTAGGTAGCCAGGGTCTCACTGAATATGCGTGAATTGGGGATGAGGAGCGCCCTTCCAGTGGGCTGATCCGCGCTGACCCAATTGCCTATCTCGATCAGGGTAAACTGAAAAGTACCTATGTCAATCACGTCGCCGGCATGTTTGCCGATCTGAATCCTCTCCCCTACTTCAAATGGCTTTCTCCAAATGATAAAAGCCCAGCCAGCAAGATTCAGGATCGGATCCTTTAAAGCAATGGCGATACCCGCAGCTACCAGACCCAAAAAGTTGGAAAGTGACGAAAACTGTTCAACCCATATCTGGCCAATCAGGATTATCCCTACTATATATATAGTGTATTGAATGTTCTTTCTCCATTTGATATAGGTCTGCGGGTCCTTCTTCCGGCGAATCAGGAGGGTGAAAATGACTTTCCGCAAAACCCATAGGATACCTATAGTTATCAGGGAAGCCAGAATTTTGCTTTGATTGGCAAGGAGAAGATGCCCGAATTTTTCAAAAAAGGTTAGAATCCGATCCATTCAACATTGATATTACCGTATGGGAACCCCATCATTTCAGGCTGCAAAATTAGCTAATTATCTGACGCAAGAGGTGAAAATAGCATCTAAATATGAAAGAAAGGATGGAAAGAAAAAGCCCATCCTGTGAGAATCAGGATAGGCTCAAAGAGTGTAATGAATAATTTTTTTAGAGAAAAACACCAAGTAAAAAGTACACACTGTGTCTGGGGCTTGCTACCCCGATGACCCGTGAATAGCCCATGAAACTGTACTCATATTTCAATTCACACATAAAGGGGGCTTTGGTCAGGCCTACTCCAGCATGTGTTCCCCATTCAAACTTCCTTAACCCATATTCTCCAAAGAGTGGTTCGACGGTGTGTCTTTCCACCCCCAAAACATACGAATCTGTCGTCAGGCTATTGGTCTCTTTGAGCAAAAGGGAACTTGTCAGGCCTAAGACTGTAAAAGGCTTGAGCCTGGATTTGTGAGGATAATTGTAGCGTACCGCAGTGGATAAACGCAGGTACTGGAGGTCTACCTGCATATCATAGGTATAATATTCGGCTTCACTGACGGTCCTGTCTACCAGACTTTGAGAAGCAAACCTATCGTACAAGGCTTCTGCCTGGAAGCCCCAACGCCCCTGATTGGAAGAGGATTGAAGGTTCAAAAACAGACCCGCTACCATGCCCATATTTGGCTGAAAATCAGCCGTTGCATGGGCAGTACGTACACTTCCGAGACTTCCTTTCAGGTTAATATAGGAATAGGATGGCCCGACAAGCAGCCCCAGACTGACATGGGGAACATCTTGTTCACTCAGTCCTTCCTTATAGCGCAAAGGAGGATGGCCCATCAATTCGTTGTAACGAATCACGAGTTGCTGGATTTCCGCTTCCCGCCAGGGAAGGCGGTTGTGTTTTTGAAGCAAAAACTCCTTCTGTATTTCCTCGCAATCGCTCATCAGCGAAGACAATTGACCAATGTATTTCTTCATTTCGACGATTTTGTTGGCGGTTCGGCCTTTCTCCCAGACTTTTTTGACAAACCTATACCTCACCAGGCCTATCATCTCTTCTTCTCCTTTTTGAAGGTAAAAGTGTAAATTGTCCTGACCGTCTTTGAAGAAATAGAGCGACAAGCCCCCTTTGACATATTCCTGAAGGAAGACAGCTTCTTCTTTAAAAGTAGGTTCAGGCTTCTCCACCAGGTCTTTGGCTTTATAAGAAGACTGATTTACGTCTACCAAAAAGCTCTCGTAACGATCTCCTGTATTCGTACCAAAAGCCTGGATGTCCTGGGGGTAAAAGGCTTTGGGAGATTCTGCCTCTGTAGCAGCAAACCGAATCATGCGTGCATTTGCGGCCTTTCCTCTCAGGTCGAGAAAGCCCGAGAGACTATCTCCGTTGGAGGAAATGATATAGCCTGGCTGTAAGGGTTGCTGTGCACTAACGACAGATGCAAAGAATAGGAGGATAGAAAACAGCACAAGGCTTCTCAAATGATGGGAAAATGATACTTTCATGTAAAATCAATTTTAAGGGTTAGAAAAAATTAGAATCAGGTTTAAGGCATGTGGAAAAAACTGGCTATTGTTTTTGCGCACTTTTTACTTTGGGCGATGATTTATTTGCTTTTAAGCAAATGGATTTTGCCCTTATTAGACGCAGAGCTGTTTCCGGCATCAACACTTTGGAAAAATAATTTTTTCTTTTTCTATGGATTGCTGCTAAACATTGCCCTGGTGTACCTCTACACCTACTTTTTCAGGACTTATTTTACCCGTAAAAATCGCTTTGGGATCTACCTCAGATGGAATCTGATGTTTTGGGCAGGCTTCAGCCTGCTGGAGATAGGCCTGGATTATGTCTATCTGGGAGATCAGTATTTTTTTCACTTATGGGAAATAAATGCAGCCACCAATCTCTTCATGCTGATTTTGGTAAATTTTTTCTGCTTTCTCCAGGCCTGGTTTGAGGTTCAAAAAACGAAAGGGGAAATGGAAAGGGAAAAATTACGGGCGGAGCTTTCGGCACTCAAAAACCAGATCAATCCCCATTTCCTTTTCAATAGCCTGAATTCCCTCTATGGGATGGCATTTGAAAATGACGATGAAGAAACGGCCGAAGGCATCGCCAAGCTCTCCAAAATGATGCGCTATTTACTTTATGAAGCACCAGCCGAAGAAGTCAGTTTGACAAAAGAATTGGAATACCTCAGGAATTATATTGACCTGCAAAAAATGCGGGTTTCTGAGCAGGTACAAGTGGAATTTGAGGTCAGTGGTGACCCGAGCGGTCACATGATCCCTTCCATGCTTTTTCAGCCATTTATTGAAAATGCATTTAAATATGGCATCAGCCAATTGAGGCCCTCTCAGATTAAGATCGAGACCAAAATAGAACCCGATAAGCTGACCTTCCAGGTCAGCAATACCAAACATCCTTTTATACAAAGTCAAAACAAGCATAAAGGGATTGGGATCAAGAATGTCCGCAAACGGCTGGATTTGTTACTCAAAAACCGCCATGAAATTGATGTGGTTGACGGAGACAATTTCTTTTCCGTCGTATTGCAAATTGACATGATAGACCCCATGCGGCGTCATTTGCCGTCTTTGTTTACTAACCCTCTCAAAAGATAAGCTAATATGATCATGCAATGTATTGCCATCGACGACGAACCTATTGCTCTCAAGGTGATTGAGAGATTTGTCAAAAAAGTTCCTTTTTTGGAGCTATTGGGTAGTTTTCAAAACCCAGTGGAAGCTTCGCAATTTTTACAGGAACAGGAGGTAGACCTTATTTTTCTGGATATCCAAATGCCTGACCTTACAGGTTTTCAGTTTTTGCAAAGCCTTTCCCATCCGCCTAAGGTCATTTTCACAACCGCCTATACAGAGCATGCAGTGGAAAGTTATGAAATGGATGCAGTGGATTATTTGCTGAAACCTATCCCCTTCGACCGCTTTCTCAAAGCAGTCAACAAGGCATTCAAACTACATCAGCTGGAGGCTGAAGCTGCCGAAGAAGCAGAAAGCGGGCAAGACGCCCTCAGTCCCTACCTATTTCTCAAATCTGATACGCGCATATTTAAAGTCATCAGAGATGAAATTCGCTACATCGAAGGGATGCGGGATTATATCGCCGTTCATACGCCTGAAAAACGCATCATGACCCTCATGAGCCTTACCAAAATGCTGGATCGTCTGCCCCCTTCAGACTTTGTCCGGGTACATAAGTCCTACATCATCAATATGCATCATATCGCCCTTATCCAGCAAAATCGCGTGATTATTGGAGAAAAAGAGATCCCTATCAGCAATACCTACCGGGAAGATTTTTTCCATCGGATTGAAAAGCTACAATAAAAAGAATGCCTTGCCCCTTCAGATCGCTCAAAATTGAGCGACAAGCCACTTTTGGCAAAACCATGGAGGCAGGAAATCTAAAATAAAACAAATAAAAAGTGTAAGATTTTGCTTTGTTTTAATATCAGGATTGATTTCCTTTGTGAAAGAAATGGAAAGAGGAAATTTTATTCCTATTCCATGGATCCTCGTTCTATGTTTTGGGAAAGGAGTGAATTTACGGCTAAAAAAGCCACATTCAATTCTCAACAAGTCTGGCATAATAGAAGTATTTGGATAAATAAGGATTTTTTTTGAGTGGAATAACAACTCAAAAAAAAATTCGATTTTTTATTCCAAATTTATTGAAAAGGGGAGATTTTGGCTCGAAAGTTGCCAAAAAGAGAAAGTAAATACGAACAAAGAATTTGGTAATAATTGTGTTTGGTTAATTGGAGTCAAGGCATCCGCTAACAAGGCGGATGTCCTTGTTTTAGGGCCCTTTTTTTTAACTTAAATCTTTTTCTCTTCCCAAAGATTTCAACAAGCGCCTGTGTTGCTCAGGGCTGATTTCATAAAAGGCCAGGGCTATCATAGAGGCAAGGATAAGTGCTGAAGGCACCAGACTGAGCGTCATGGAGATTCCTTCCAGTGTGAGCTCACTTTGAGCTTGTGGGATGATGGTTCCATCCAACCCAATGACAGGATATTTATAGTGGAAAAGATCCAATCCCCAGCCAGCTAATGCCTGGCCCAGACCACTTCCGAGTTTAAAAAAGAATCCAAAAATTCCAAAAAGAAGCGCTTCTACACGGATGCCACTCGCCCATTCACCATACTCGATGGTGTCAGCAAGCATGGCCCAGCCAGCAAAGGCACTACTCCCCGCTCCCAGAGCGGTCACCATCATAAAAGCATATTGAAGGCCTATCTGATCGGCCGGAGATAAATACAGGCCTACCAGGCCTAAAATATAAGCCACACCTCCAAAAAGGTATACATTGTGCTTTCCCAATCTTTTGGCAACAAAAACCCAAACGGGCACCGAAAAACCGGCAGTGATATAGATCAGGCTTAAGCCCACTTCCTGTAGTTCAGGTCTTTGCAGATAGTATTCAAAATAATAGGGAATAATGGCCAAAATTAGGTACAGTCCCGCATAATTGAAAAAGAAACAGAGGGTAAGCGAAATAAAAGGCCTGTTTTTTCGAATCATTTTCAGGGCCTTGACCAGGGACACTTTTTGGCGGATAACCGCTATTCTCTCCCTTACACCGGCAAAAGTCACCACGCTTGTCACAACCAATATCAACGCAAAAATGAGTGCTACATCAAAATATGCTGAAGCACCTGAGCCCCATTTGCTCAGCAGGTTTGCAGCCACAGCAGCCCCCACCAGGCCTCCACATATCCCCAGGGTCATGCGAAAACCCGCAAGGCGTGAACGCTTGCCATAGTCTTCCGTAAGACTGGCGATCAAGGTCCCGTAGGGCACATTCCCGATGGTAAAGGCCAGGTTAAAAAGCATAAAGGTGGAAATCGCGTAGGCGATCTTGCCGTTTTCGCTTAAATCAGGGGTATAAAACATCATGAGAAAACTTGCCGCCAGGGGCAAGGCACCAAACAACACAAAGGGCCTGTAGGACCCCCAACGGGTCTTGGTGCGATCGGCCAGCCAGCCAATGATGGGGTCAGTTATGGCATCCCAGAAAAACCGTCCTACAAAAAAAACAGTGCCCGCAACTGTCGCCGAAATACCAAAGACATCTGTGTAAAATTTTAACAGATAAATGTTGGCGAAGGTAAAGAGCAGGTTAAAACCAATATCTCCGATACCATATCCCAGGTAATTTTTAAGTCGCAATGTTGGGGTAGTTTTACTCATTATTCAATTCCTACCTGGTTATTTTCATGTTGAATCAATGAAGAGGTAAGCAAAAATCGGGAAAATTTTAACGATTGGATAATATAGTTATTTATTTGATTTCTTTTCCTCCGCACCCCAGAAACTCAGCAAAAACAAAAAAAGTGCAGGCATGCGATAACGGAGGAGCGTTCCAAAGTTTTGACTAAACATAGCAGCTGCTACCGCCAGTCCAAGAGAAAAAATGAGCAGACTGATGGAAAAGGGACTTGCAAAGAGAGAATGGATGATTTTTCGCAAACCCTTTTGGCGAATCCAGAAAAATAAAGCTACCCAAATCAACAGGATTTCGATGCCTCCCAGGGCCACCAAAGGCTGCGTCCATTCCCAGGGTGCTGGCCTGAAAAGGCCGGATATGGCCAGGTAGGGTATGTAGAGGACGAATATTCGAATTCGGCCCAACTCAGGTAAGGCATAGGCAGATTGCCCGGCATCGAATGCATCAATATGCCATTGCAGGTAGGTCAAAAGATGAACAAGCTGTGCTTGTTGCCAGCATAATAGCGCTGCGGCTATCAGGCCCAGGCCTGCTGTTATCCAGACTTTTGTCTGGATGGAATAAGGCTGAACCCAGCTGATAATCAGCCCCATGCTGATTGAAAAAACAAGCAAAGGGAGTAATGGCGGTTTTAAAAAAACAAGTAAAAAAGCCGCTAAAAAAAGAAAGGCAATGTTTGGCAAAATCGCTGGGGAAATATATTCCCTCTTTCTTAATTTCAGCCAGTTGCCCAGCAAAACACAGATTGCCAGGCATATAAAGCCATCTTTGCTCCAGCCACTTCCCCAAAAAAGGATAGACGGCAGGAAAAACAGGATAAAGGCACCCCACCAACTGTTTTTCCCAAAGTCTCCATTCCAGGCCTTGTACACCTGCCATGAGGCAAAAAAACCTACACCTGCGAGCAGGACCGTCATTCCCCAAAAGCTATTGAAAGTGAAGACACCCAAAATCAAGCCTACTTTGATGACAGCCAGAGGAGATCCCTGCGTAAAATAAATGTGGTAGGGGAAAATATCATCGCCCGTTGGGGCGGACAAAAAGCTAAAATAGAGAGAGGGATCTGGGTGTATTTTTTCCCACAAAAGACCCAGGCAACGCATATACTCGACGGTATCTCCCTGCTGCTGAATCAACATGGCATATACCCCAAAACCCGTGGCACCCAGCAACTTACAAAGGGCTGCGCCCCAAAATAGTTTTTGTTCCAATGGATGAGCTAGCTTCCGCTTTTGATAACGAAAGGCGATCAGGGAAAAGATTCCCAGCCAGAAAAGGCTTGTCAAAATGTCCAAGATAACATCCCCATTCATTGGGCAAATGTAGTCAAAAGTCTATTTCGTATAGCGAAAATGCCTCCTGACTCATTAGGAGAAATCTAAAGGCCTGTAGGTTCGTTTTGTCAACAACTCATTAAAACAAAACATCATGAACAAAATCCATTTCGCTTTCCTCGCTATCCTTCTATATCTTCCCTTTAGCCTTTCAGCTCAAAACGAAAAACCCGAAAAATCAGATCAAAGGACGATTTCCATTCAGGGAAGCGCCAGCAGAGAAATCATTCCCAATGAATACTATTTCAGGGTCGTAATCCGGGAATTTATGGATGGAAAGGTGAAAAAGGACATTTCCCTTTTGGAACAAAGGATGCTACAGGGTCTGGATTCAATCGGCATAAAGCTGGACCAGATAGCGCTGGATAGAATGAGCGACCTGCAAACTTTCGACAAAAGGAAAAACCAGGAGCACCTGACAACGCAACTTTACCAGATCAAATTATCTGACCTGGAAAAACTCCAGCCTATGTTGGAGGTACTGGGTGGAGTCCCGGCACAATCTGTAACCCTTGAGCGGGTGGATCATTGTGATATGGTTCAGTTTCGCAAAGAAGTAAAAATAGAAGCCATCAAGGCCGGCAAAGAAAAAGCAGATTATCTCCTGGAGGCAGTGGGCAACCATACGGGAAAATTGCTCAGCGTAGTAGAAGATGAGGTGAATGGCTCCATTAACGGTTTTGCCTTAAATGAGAACCTCATTTCGAACAGCAATTACAGGGCATTTGCGGATCAAAGTAGTGGGAACAACCTTACTTTTAAAACCATTAAAATTCGCTTTTCTTTTGATCTGGTATTCGAAATAACAGACTAGTGGAATATCCTTGTGAATAAGGACCTATACTATTGATTCCTGCGGCATATAATTTGTATAAATCTGTTTTACTACCAGATTAATCAATTGCCATGATCGAAAAGAACAATGAAAATCCAGGCTGGGGAACCACCCAAATCGTAATTGTAGCTATACTTGCCGTATTAGTAGTCGCTTTAGGCGCCTTGCAGGTGATGGACTATCTGGAGCCTGACTATAAGGCCCAGGTCCGATTCTATCAAAGAAATGTAGATACCCTACAATCTGAGGTCGTGCAGCTACGCCAACTCAATGGCCGCCTGGTCGAGCACCTGGGTGAAGAATTGCCTATAGGTTTTGAAGTACAAATCGGTGCTTTCCAGAATTATGATATCACCGCTGCTGATGCAGAGTTGGTGCGGATGGCCCGCATCGAACAAGGGGGAATGAATAAATATATCCTCGGACGCTTTAGCTACTTTGACGATGCCCAGGCATTTCTTACAGATGTGCAAACCCTGGGGCTCAACGATGCCTTCATAGCAGGGCTTGTTAACGGAGAACGAACGACTGTAGAAGAAGCACAAAAAGCTGCCCGCAAATATTACGGTTACTGATCCAGTGACTGAAGTAATACTTTAGCCTGAGCCTGATAAGATTGAACAGGGCCTTCCAACACTCGTTGGAGGGCTTTTTTTGCTTCTTCCCTTTTTTCGCTTTTCAACAAAACCAGGGCCATATACCACTGAGCAGCAGGACCATAAACCGAGCCCGACGGGACCTGCTTAAAAGCTTCATGAGCTTTGTCTAATTCATTCCTTTCCACATAGCTTAGTCCCAGAAAATACAATGCTTTGGGGCGAAGGGAAAAGTTGCTATCCTGAAGGAGCTTTTCAAGCTCCTGGCTTGCCCGTGAAAAGTCCTTTGCCTGATAGGCATTTCCGGCGGCTTCAAAGAGGTCTTCTTCAGACCCACGGACGCCCGATTGAAAAGGCACAGCCTGGTAGTATTGGGCAAATAAATCTTCATTGGACAAAGGACGATTCACTTGCTGAATGCCCCAAAAGGCAATCAAAATGGCCACTACGGCCGCGACAGCCCAAATCATGGGCCGTCCCAAAAGCGGTCTGGCGCTGCTTTCTTCAGCCAGTCCCCGCGCCATCAGGCGCGCTTTGCGGTCAAGGTAGGCAGAGGCTGCAATGGCAGCCCGGGCGCGGACCTCCTCTTCGAGCTCTTGCTCGAGTTGGGGGTCTTCTTCGAGCTTTTGCTCGAAGGATGCCTGCTCTTCCGCCGTCATTTCCTGCTCCAGATAGCGTGAAATATATTCATCCATAACAAAAAAATTAATCAACTTTCTTCCTGGCAATCAGTGATTTGAGCTTCTTCAGACAAGTCGATTTTTGACTCATCACACTCGCCGCATTGCTAAATCCCATATTCTCTGCGATCTCTTTGGCACTATAGCCATGGTAGATCGAATTCCAGAGGATTTCTTTGCAACTCTTGCCCAGCTTTTCCATAAAAGCCACCAGCACCTCCACCTCTTCACGCTCAATGAGCGTTTTCAGCACATTATTGGCCTTATCTGGCAATGCCATATTTTCAGGCATCCAGCTCCAATTATCCTTATTCGATTTCTTCCGCAAAACATCAACACATTTGTTAAAAAAGATTTGATGAAGCAGGGTTGAAATTTTGTTTTCTGTGCGAAAAGAGCCTCGTGCGATATGATCCACCACCGCGATTACGGCATCAGCATAAGCGTCCGTTGCCTGCTCCTGGTTCAGGAAATGTTTTGTTTTTCCTTTGGAAATCAGGTAGCCATAACGGTCGTAAAGCAGGGCTTCTGCTTTCCGTCTTTGGGTGCCACCTGCCCGTATTCCTGCCAGGACTGCTTCTTCTTTAAAAATGGGTTTTCTTCCAAACATGAAAACAAATTAAGCATCTATCAGAATAAATCTTTGTCTTTTGCCTGAAATCTTAGGAGATTTCAGCCGTTCTTATCAATACATTCTCTTTTTCAACAATTATTATTCCTCAGCCCATCGCGCATGAAGATATCCAAAATTCTTATAGGGGGAGCCATTGTGGTGGCCATAGCTCTAGGCATCGCCTGGTTTACCAGCAATCCTCAGGAAGACAGCACAGACATTTTTGTAACAGCCACAGAAGGCGACTTTCAGGTAGTCGTAACCACTTCTGGAGAACTGCGTGCCAAGAACTCAACCGAGATACTGGGTCCCAGGAGGATACGGGATGTCGGCATCCGCCAGGTTCAGATCAATTGGTTGATTCCTGAAGGAACTGTGGTAAAAGAAGGCGAACTCGTAGCACGCCTCGACCAAAGCGAATTGCTTACCAAAATTCAGGACGTTAAAATCTCCCTGGAGACATCACAATCGGAGCTGACTTCAACCAAATTGGACACCGCTCTTTCCCTTTCCAAAGCCAGAAACAATATCATCAACCTCAATTATGATATGGAAGAGCGAAAGGCGGAGATGGAACAGTCAAAATATGAAGCCCCTGCGACCCAGCAAAAGGCAAAAATAGCGTACCAAAAAGCAGAAAGAACCTACGAGCAGGCAAAAGCCAATTATGAAAAAGAAGAAGCCCAGGCCCGCGCTCAGGTACGCACCAAGCAACTGGAACTCAATAAAGCTCAAAATCAACTCAATGAATACCTCTCTCTTCAGGATCAGTTTACGGTGACAGCTCCGGCAGATGGCATGGTCATTTATGACAGGGAATGGGATGGTCGAAAAATAGCTACCGGCTCCAGTATCGGTGCCTGGAACCCTGTCGTGGCAACCCTGCCAGACCTCACAGAGATGGAGTCCATCACCTATGTCAATGAAATTGACATACAAAAAGTAGCAAAAGACCAGGAGGTTATTATCGGCCTGGATGCAGTTGCAGGCAAAGAATTGAATGGAAAAATCGTCTCAGTAGCCAATATAGGCGAAAAACGCCCCAACTCTGACGCCAAAGTATTTGAGGTAGTTATCAGTGTTTTGCAAAAAGACACAACCCTGAGACCTGCCATGACGACCAGCAACCAGATTATTATTTCGCAGAAAAAAAGCGCCCTTTCTATTCCTCTCGAATGCCTGCATACGCAGGACAGCAGCAGCTTTGTTTTTATTAAAACCAAGACCAGACCTGTAAAACAACAGGTAGAAACAGGCCTCATCAATGAAAATTTCGCAGAAATAGTACAAGGCATCAAACCGGAAGATGAACTCTTCCTGACCTTACCCCAGGACACCACAGGCATCCCCCTGCGAGAGCTCTAATGGTCTTTTCTCCCATCTCGCTTCTCGCTTCTCGCTTCCCTTTTCTTCCCTCTATCCTCAATCCCATGCTGCGAAAATTTATATACAATTTTGAAATAGGTCTGGAAGCCATCTTCCAGAACAAACTGCGTGCATTTTTGACTTCCCTTGGAATCATCTTTGGCGTAGCCTCCGTGATCACCATGCTTGCCATCGGCAAGGGAGCCCAACAGGAAATCCTGGAGCAAATGAAGCTCCTGGGCGCTGATAATATCATCATTCGACCTGTGGTCGAGCAGGAAGAAGGTGAACTGAATGAAGAGGAAGACCTGACTGGCAAGTCACAAAAAAAGCGTTATACGCCTGGATTGAATACCCGTGACCTCGAATCTATCGCCCAACTGCCGGGGGTAGAGCAGGTAAGCCCTGAGGTCGAGATGGAGACCATCGTCATCCGCGCTGCGCGCAAAAGAAGCGCCAAACTTATTGGCGTCCAGTCCAGCTATTTCCCCATCAATGGCTTTTCCCTATCTGAAGGCAATTATTTCACAGATTATCATCTGGAAGAAGGGGCAGCTGTCTGCGTGATTGGCAGTGACATCAAAACACGTTTTTTCCCTACGGATGAGCCTCTCGGCAAACAAATCAAATGCGGGCATCTATGGCTAACGATCATAGGGGTATTGAAAAAAAGAAATATTTCGGAATCCTTTCAGGATAAATTGGGTATTCGAAATTATGATATGGATGTCTATATCCCCATCAATTGCATGTTGCTTCGATACCGAAACAGAGGCCTTCTGACGGCTCAGGACATACAAAAAGCCAGTAGGCAGGGCATGGTATTCATGTTTGGGGGTAGTTCAGAATCCAAAGAAACAGATGACAAAAAGAACTATCACCAATTAGACCGCCTGGTGGTCCGTGTTGCGGACAACCGCTACAGCCGCAGGCTTTCGGAACTTATCCAGCGCATGCTGAGCCGCCGCCACAATGAGGTGATCGATTATGAAATCATCGTTCCGGAACTTCTGCTTCAGCAGGAACAGCGCACACGGGACCTGCTCAACCTTGTTTTGGGGGCCATTGCCTCCATTTCATTGCTGGTAGGAGGCATCGGCATCATGAACATCATGCTGGCTTCTGTTCTGGAGCGTATCAAAGAGATTGGCTTACGCCTGTCGATCGGCGCGACCCAGAAAGATATCATCTTTCAATTTATGGGCGAAGCCATCGCCATCAGCATGTCTGGTGGCCTGATAGGCGTGGGTTTAGGCATTATATTCTGTTATCTCATTGAGATTTTTGCAGAAATACCCACCCTTATTTCTTCCTGGTCTGTTCTTCTTTCCTTTGCCGTGGCAGTCACGGTAGGCTTAATCTTTGGCATCTATCCCGCCCGCAAGGCGGCCACACAAGATCCCGTTGTATCCCTGAGATACGAATAAGTGATATGGAAATGGAAGAAAAGCTCTTCAAAAAACTACTTTACCCTATGCGATTTTTTTGCCTTTTACTCCTTCAACTGGCGGTAATTCCGCTTAGTGCACAGATGACACTCAGCCTGGAGCAATGCCTGCAAATGGCCAGGAGCAATAGCCCTGCTGCCCGGAGCGCCCAATTGTCCATGCAGGCTAATTATTATGATTATGAATCATTTAAGGCTGGATTTCTTCCGCAGTTAAGTCTTTCGGCGGACCTGCCCGGGCTGACCCGCTCCATCACCAACATCACCCAGGATGATGGAACCATCAAGTTCATTCCGCAAAGTCAGACTTTTTCAACCGTGAGTCTTAATCTTTCGCAGCAAATTCCCCAAACCGGAGGCACCCTTTTCGCCTATTCCTCTCTTTTTAATCGCCTTGATCTGGAAAATGGGGACAACGTTCTCTGGCAAAGCAGCCCTTTTGTGGTAGGCTTTCGCCAACCTCTCTTTCAGATCAACCGCATGAAATGGGAGCGTCAGATCCAGGGCATCGATTTTCAGATTGCGCAATTGCGCTTCTCTGAAGTGATCGAGCAGACGGCCCGGGAGGTACAGGAAATATTTTTTGATGCCCTTATTGCCAGCATCAACTATGACATCGCGTCCAAAAATGTGGCGAATAATGACACCATTTTCCAGATTTCCAAAGGCCGGTATAATGTGGGGAAAATTGCAGAAAACGAATTGTTGCAAAGTGAATTGAGCTACCTCAATGCCCAAACCGAGCAGGCATCTGCTCAGATCAATTATGAGCAGGCGATTCGTCGCCTCAAGATTGCTCTGGGACTGGAGGATGGCTTGGAGATCCAACTGCTTTCCCCCAGCGAAGCCAATATCCTGCAGGTTGATCCTGAAGAAGCAATCGGGAAAGCCCTGGAATACAGCAACCTGATCCAAACGATGGATCGATCCCAAACTCAGGCAGAGCAAAATCTGGCTTTTGCCCGCCAAAATACCCGGCCTACGGCCAACCTGAATGCAAGCTTTGGGTTGAATGGGACCGATGTTACGCTGCCAGCTTCTTATCAGAATCTGGTGGATCGCGAGACTTTCTCGCTGGGGCTTGAAGTGCCTCTGCTCCAATGGGGCGCAGCCAGGGCTGAGGTTCAGGCCGCAGAAGCAAGAGCCGATCAGGCACGACTCGAAAACCAGCAGATCAAGCGTTCCTTTGAAAATGACATTCGGTATCGGGTGCTCAATTTACAATTGTTATCTGCCCAACTTTTTAGGGCCAGCAAGGGAGATACGGTAGCTCTCAGGCGCTATGAACTCACCAAAAACCGCTACCTGGTCGGCAAGGTTGACATACAGGCGCTTTTCATCGCACAAAATGAAAAAGACAATGCCCGAAGAAGTTATATTACTACCCTAAGAAGTTACTGGCGCGCAGTCAGTGAGCTAAGAATCAGCAGTTTGTATGATTTTGAGAAACAAGAACCGATCCGTTGGAATTGGAATTAAATTATTGAAAATATTTTTAATACTGAACTTTTTTCGGCTCCTTTGCATTTGATACTTATATATTCACTTTTTATCTTGTTTTATGAACATTTATGTTGGAAACATCTCTTTTAATGCATCAGAAGATGATTTGAGAGATGCCTTTGAACAGTATGGAACAGTTGAGACTGTAAAAATCGTACTAGACCGTGATACTGGCCGCTCAAGAGGCTTTGGATTTGTTGAAATGGCAGATGATGATGCTGGAAGAGAAGCCATCAATGCATTGAATGGTTTTGACCTGGAAGGACGCGAATTGAAAGTAAACGAGGCTCGTCCTCGTGAACCACGCAGAAATAACTTCGGCGGTGGCGGCGGCGGTGGATACCGTGGCGGCGGCGGCGGTGGTGGCGGTTACCGCGGTGGCGGTGGCGGCGGCGGTGGTTACCGCGGTGGCGGTGGTGGCGGTGGATACCGCGACGACTACTAAAATTCCACGAACTGAACGAAATTTTTGAAATTTTATAGAAGAAAAAAAAATGCGCCTCCCTCGGGAGGCGCTTTCATTTTCTAGCGTTTGCGACGACTACTGCTGCTTCTAGTGCTTCGCACACCCAAAATCCCCAGTATGCCCCGCGTCAATTCTTTAGCTACAGCACGTCCTACCTGACGCACCATGGTATTTTTGCTTAATTCCTCCAAAAAGCTTTCCTCTTCTTTTTCCCCTACCCTTCTCCTGCGCGTAGTGACCTGAGCCTCCTGCTCACGCTGTTCGCGAAGTTCAGCCTGCCGCTTTTCCTCCTGCGCCTTAGCCATCTTTTCTTCCAAAATCTCAGCCGCACTCTCGCGATTGATTTCTTTATTGTATTCTGCTATCAAAGCCGATGAAGCCACCAACTCCCCAATTTCATCTTTTGTAAGTACATCCATCCGTGATTGCGGTGCCCGCAACATGGTGTGTACCAAGGGAGAGGGAATCCCTTTTTCGTTCAATACAGTTATCAAGGCCTCTCCAATGCCCATAGAGGTGAGCCTCTCCTCCACATCATAAAATTCAGACTCAGGGAAGTTCTCCGCCGCCAACCTGATCGCTTTGCGATCTTTGGCCGTGAAAGCACGCAAAGCGTGCTGTACCTTCATCCCCAACTGCCCCAATACATCATTGGGGATATCCGCGGGATTTTGTGTCACAAAAAAGATCCCCACGCCTTTGGAGCGAATCAATTTGATGATCGCCTCGATCTGATCCAGGAGAGCATTCGAAGCATTTTCAAAAATCAAATGCGCCTCATCTATGAAAATCACCAATTTTGGTGCTTCCAGATCTCCTTCTTCGGGAAAAGTGGAATAAATTTCAGCCAGCAGGCTAAGCATAAAAGTGGAAAAAAGCTTGGGCTTATCCTGTATATCCGTCAAACGGAGAATGGATATCACCCCTCTTCCATAATCATCCAGGCGCATCAGATCCTCTGTGTCAAAGGATAGTTCTCCAAAAAAGCGATCCGCACCTTGCTGCTCCAACTCGATGATCTTGCGGATGATTGCACCCACCGAAGCCGTAGAAATACGGCCATACTCCTTCTCAAAAGCTTCTTTGCCATCATCCATCACAAATTGCAGCGTCCTTTTGATGTCCTCCAGGTCAATCAAAGGCAATTTGTTGTCATCACAATATTTGAATATCACGGCGATCACGCCTGCCTGGGTATCGTTGAGGTCCAGGATTTTGGAAAAAAGAACAGGTCCAAACTCCGTGACAGTGGCACGCAGGCGCACGCCCGGTTCATCAGAAAGGGAAAGCAGCTCTACGGTAGAAGCGAGGGCCGTAAATGGCAAGCCGATGGCTGCATGTCGCTCATCAATCTTTCGATGGCCGGGGCTGGCTTGAGCGATACCGCTCAGGTCTCCCTTGATGTCCATCAAGAGGCTGGGGACGCCTTTGGCGGCGAGTTGCTCTGCAATTACTTGCAGGGTTTTGGTTTTTCCGGTGCCTGTGGCACCGGCGATCAGGCCGTGCCTGTTAAACATTTTCAAAGGGGCCTGCACCAGCGTGCCTGTCTGGCACTCGTCATTGTACATCGCTCCTCCCAAAATCAGGGATTCACCCTCAAAAACATAACCTTTCGATATGGAATCGAGAAATTTATCTTTCATAATCAATTAATGGGGTAATCAAAAAAGGCTAGCTCAAACTCTGTAAAAAGGTTTGAATTTTTGCAGGATAGCTATCATAGGCTACCCCATCTGATTGCCAGGCACGGGTAAGAGGAATCCAGTTTGACCCATCTGCCAGCATTTCAATACGAAATCTAAATCGCTTCCCCTCAGCATCCTTCTCAATCGCTTTCACCTCTGAAAGACGATTCAAAGCATATTTTTCCATTTGTATTTTTCCAATGATGGGTTTTCGGATTATTTCCAGCATCCTCGTCTTTTCATCAAAAGTCGCAATGGTGGTTTCGCGGGCAAAATACATCAGAAAAGCACCTGCAAGCACCAGAAAGATGCCAAATGGCAGGTACTCAGGTTTGTCAAGACCAAAGACAAACAAAAATACCAGTAGGATCAAACCCGCTCCGGCAAAAGTCCATCCCAACATCACATTAAGTGGACTTTTGTCCACGATGACCAATCTTTTTTTTGTATATTCAACTATGTCCATGAATTGTGCTTTCTTGTATGAATTCCTCAAAGATAAAAAAGTTCAGAGGATAATCAGGGGATTAAATTATTTTGAAAAAATGAAAATATGGGGATAAAGAAGTTATTGCTGTGTTTTTCCCTTGTGGGAGTGCTTGTATCCTGTGATCCGGCCAGACATCAGGATGTCCGCAAAATTACTATTCTTGCCCGGTCTACAACCACCAGTGACTCTCTCCTGAATTACCGCATGCAACTCAGCTATCCGGAGATAGACAGCGCCTCAGAAAACTGGATGCAGGAGTTAAACGCACATTTTGTGCAGGAAATGGAGCAGGATGCAGATAGCTTTCGCAGCTTTATACAAGACTTTGATCCTGGGATGCTGCGCGAATTGGAGGGCGATTTCCATGTGCATAGCAATTATGCAAAGCTGTTGAGTCTCAGCCAACGATTTGTCTGGGCCGTGCCAGGGACGCCTATTTTACTTGGGGAAGTAAAAACCACCAATTACCGCCGCGAAAAACAAGCGTTTTTAAGCCTCTCAGAATGCTTCAAAAAAGAAGATTTTGAAACCGATCTTTTGCAAAAAATCAATGCAGAAGTGCGCAATCAATACGGCCAGGACATTTGCCGTGAGGTGGAAAAAAAGGATTTGCATGCTTTTACTTTGGAAAAAGCAGGAATTCGGTTTTTTCTGGATATATATGGAGGAAATCCCGCCTGCCAGCAATTGGAAATCATATTGCCTTTTGAAAAATTGAAAGGGACGCTGAAGTCCTTTGTACAAGACTTTTTTGAATAATGCAAAACAACAAGCTCCTGAATATGCTCGAAAGGCTTTCAGTCATTGAGCTCAACCGTTTTCAAAAATTTGTGGACTCACCCTATTTCAATGCCGATCAACGCCTTTCGGCCTTATCCGAATTTTTTATCCAAAAAATCAAATCAGAAACACCCGAACAGCTTCAACGTGAAGCCCTTTTCCATCTGATATGGCCGCAGGAGCCATTTGCCTATGCCCGTATCAACCAGCTCCTGACGGAGCTAAAACGCCTGCTCGATCGCTTTTTGGCGATCGAATATGTCCAGCAAAAAGACTTTCGTCTTGATTTTGCCCTCCTGCAGACCGCCAACGAACGTGGCTGGGACAAGCTCTACAGACAAGCTTTTCGCCAAAGCGAAAAACACCTCATCAGCGATTTTCAACGCCCGGAAGAGCTTGCCTATTTTCAATATGAACTGGCCCGATCTGCCGATTACTTTGCGCTCAGCCGCAAAGACCGCGAACACACCCCCAGCCTGGAACAGGCTTTATTTCATTTGCAGGCTTTCAGCCTGTTGGCCAGCCTCAAGCATGTCTGCGAGTTGCTCAACCGCCAACATATCCTTCCCAGCGAACCCCAAAATGAAAAGCTTGAAAACCTCATTCAGCAAATAGAGGAGAGATCATCCCGCTTTTTGCAGGATCCTTACGTCTTGCTTTATTATGAGCTGATGTGCATGCTCAGGGAGGAAAAACACGCTCATTTTGAGCAGCTATGCACACTGCTACGGCAAAATAAAACGGCCTTTTCGTTCATAGTCCGAAAGGAGCTGAACCAATATGCCCGCAATTTTTGCATCCGAAAAATCAACCAGGGCGAAACCGCCTATTATGCGGAATTGCTGACACTCTATGAAGAAGCCCTTCAGGATGATTTGCTTTGGGAGGAAAGCTTTATTTCGGCGGGTGAATTCAAAAATATCGTTTCTCTAAGCCTCCGCCTCAGGCGATACAGCTGGGCAAAAAGCTTTATGGAAAGCTACTCTGACCGTATCAGACCAGCCCAAAGGGAAGCAGTCCTCGCTTACAATGAGGCCCACCTCATGTATGCAGAAGGTGCCCTTCAGCAAGCTATTCGAAGCCTTCGGAGTCAGCATTTTGAGGATGTGTATTATGAGTTGGGTGCCCGGACCTTATTGCTTAAAATATATTTTGAATTGGAAGAAGAAACGGGTTTTTGGGCCCTGGTGCATGCCTTTGGCAACTTTTTGCGCCGCCATAAGCAGATCTCTGCTTACCAGAAAGAAGTTCATCTGAACTTCATCAAACTCATCAAAAAGCTAGAACGGCTCCGCCAGGGGCAGAGCCGTATGCGAAAAGCGGCTTTTCACACAGCCTATGACAAACTTGCAGCTGAGCTGCAGGAGGCCCGGGTCAATCACAGGGATTGGCTGGAAGGTCAACTGGAAAAGATGTAACAAGCTCTTCTCTTTACCTCACAACAAATTTTTCAAAAATCCGCCCTTTATCCGTCACGATTTCCAGCACATAGTAGGCGGCGGGGAGATCACTGATGTCAAAGTGTTCCTTGCCTACTCCTTTGCCTTCCCAGACCTGTTTTCCCGAAAGCTCATACAGCTTTGCCTGAAATGAAATCGCCTGCTCAAAGGCGATCACAAAGGCCTGCTGCGCAGGCTGCGGATAAATCACAGGCCGGGGGCCTGAAAAAGCCTGCTGAATGCCTGTGGCATTCGGATCGGTCAGCACCACTTCCGCATCAGCAAAGCTGATGGGAATCTCATGCTGATCTGCGCTGAGCGCCACGATATCTGAAAAGCTGAAGCTCAAAAGCTCGCTCAGCGCCCGTTTGCCCGAAAGGTCTTCGACCATGACGATGTCTGCGCGCGCTATTCTGCCAAAACCGCTTCGGTTTTGGTGATCGAGGCGTGTCATGGCAAAGTCTATTTCGCCATCGTCGGCGAGGTAATGGCTGAAGTTTAGCAGGTCTATGCTGCTCTGGCCCAGCCAGGTCGTATCATAGGAAATGCTGGCGATCGCTCCGCTATCCTGAAGCAGGCTTTGGTTAAAGGAAAGGGTAAATGCGATGCCATATATGCTGTCAGCGGGCAGGGTATCTGTTCCCAGATAAATGATCAAAGTCGCAGTATCTCCTGTCATGAGGCTGTCTTGCAGCACTTCTGCATAGAGCAAAGCGCCATTGCCGCTGCGCCCTCTTTTGTTATGGGTTTGCCCATAATTCTGGCTGATTGCGGCCGTATCGGCGATATTGATGGTGCCATCACCATTGCAATCCACATGCTTGATTTCCGCGCCATTGGCGAGGCTATCTCCCCAGTCAAAGGCCCGCTGGCCGACCCAGTTAAGCGAGGCATTCTGCCTCGTATAGCCGCCCCGCCCAAAGACCGTACCGATGGTCAATACATCCAGGTTGTTGGCTACGCCATCATAATTGGCGTCACCGGGCCAGACACTGTCCTGCCCGCAAGGCAAGGGAACCACAATCTGTATCCCTATTTGACTGCTACAACCCATTGTATCGGTTACTTCTATGCCGTATGTAGTTATCTGGGGAGGAGAAGCAAAAGGATTGAGGATATTAGGATTGCTGAGACCTAAATTGGGAAACCAAAGTACGCTGGAGAAACCATGATGGGAAGTATAACTTCCCTGAAGCTGTGCGGCATCGCCGAGGCAAATAAAGGTATCCGGCCCGCCGAAGGCGGTGGGAGGCTCTGCAATTATGATACACAAGCTATCTGCATTGCTCATACAGCCATTGAAGTCAACGCCATAATAATAGTAACAAACGGTATCCAGCGGCGCTTGTATCGCTATGGGAGTAACGGTAGGAGTTCCTGAACTGGTGGTATTGTAGCCGCATTGAGCGGGTTTATTACATGACCAGCTAAAGCTGGCAGGCAAGCCTGTTGATAAGGCTCCATTTAAAGGAAGGCTTTGCCCGTGGCAAAGCAGGGTATCATTCCCGATGTTGGCCTGCGGGCCTGGATGGATGACTATAGTGAAGGTTGCGCTATCGCTACATCCTCTGTCGTTGATTATTAATTTCCCTTGATTTGTTCCTGCATTGGGAAACTGAATCGGTCCGGGATTTGGGGTAGAAGCATAGCGGGGAATAGCACCCGGCCCAAAATCCCAGTAATAGAATGGATTGAAGGGCGAATTTATCCCACTCAGGAAAGTCACCAAATCTCCCTGACACAGGGAAGAAGGAGACGAAATCGTAATAGGCCCAACCGCAATGGGGTTGACAATCACTTCAAAAGTATCTTTTAGCCCCATATTGTCTGTCACAATTAGCCGAGCTGTATCCTGTAGAGGACTCAAAAAACTCACCTGGTGAGGTCCTGCGGTATTGGCAGTCTGGGGACTTGCTGAATTTCCAAAATCCCAATTATAGCTCAGGCCGGTACCAAGGGATTGGTCCGTTAGGGTCACGGTGGTATTTATACAGATTGGAGAAGATGGGCTGATGCTAAACCGGGCGGTAGGTTGCGCATCAGTTAAAAGAGGAAAAATCAGAAATAGCAAAAGTAGTTTGCTGATCAGGGGGCGTAAAAAATAGGTGTTTACTTTCATGTGACTTCTTTTTTTCATGATGCCAAAGTAGAAGCTTATCTCTGCATAGAAAATCACAATTTTTTACAAAAGATGAGAAAAAACACAGGTCAAAATACCATAATTAACTGTATATCAATTGAGTAAAATGAAATTAATTGAAATTAAATTGATTTAATCAGGAAATATATGGATAAGAAGCTTGGAGAATAATCTTTCACCCCATTATATCCCCTATATGCAAATCACGATCCTACTTATCATCCTTACCCAAGACAGCAGCCTGTAGGCCCAGGAGATTTAGTACAACTCTTTCTTGTTTATTACAACATCAAATAGAATGATGAAAATGTCACTGATAGTACACAAAGAGGTAGCGGGAATTTGAGTAGTGGTCTAGCCCCCTATTAATCGGACAAAATTCCAGACGGGTTAAAAAATTAGGATAAATATAAAGAACTTTGTGCTGAGACGAAACGACCGAAGGTGATCATTCATTCTATAATCATGATGAAACATTTACTCCCATTTGTACTTTTCCTTCTCCTTTTTCCCACTCTATCTGCTCAATCTTGGCATCCCATCGGTCAAGATGCATCCCTTGATCTCAACTGCGTCAACGCAATCACAAAATTTAAAGGACGAATCACGATAGGAGGGGACTTTGAGATGGGAAAGAGTAAATTTAATCGAGTAGCTATATGGAATGGTCAATCATGGCAAGCCATCGGAACGGGAATTTCAAATTCCATATTAACGCCCTCTCTCTCATCAGTACATGCATTGACAAATTTTAATGATACACTTGTTGCAGGTGGCTGCTTCTGGGATAATGGGATCGCATATTGGGTGAGATGGGATGAAACAGATTGGGTGCCGTTTAGTGACTCAGTGTTTTCAAATGCTTGTGTAAATTTTGTTTTAGCTGTAGGCGATAGTCTGTTATTAGGAGGTTCGGCCCAGTTCGGACCTATAGACAGCAATTTTAATAATACAGATGGTATTGCCATCTATCAAAAAGGAAAATTAATTCCTGTGGGCGAAGGCCTTTTGGTAGGTGCAAATTTGACCAGAAAGGTCCGTACTATTTTTCCTTATCTAGGTTCTTTATATGTAGGAGGAGAATTCGACCTTCCTTTTTCCGGAGAAGAGGCTTTTCTTGCTCATTGGGATGGAAGCAGCTGGAATAAGCTGGGGCAAGGCTTAAACGACGATGTGTACACTATAGCCGTATACCATGATACCCTTTATGTCGGGGGAGAATTTACAGAAGCAGGGGGGAAATCTGCCCATACAATCGCTTATTGGACTGATAATCAATGGCATGCTGTTCCTGATTTTCAGCCCAATGCCTTATACCACAATCAAGTCAATACGATGGCTGTTTATGATGACAAGCTATTTGTTGGGGGAAGTCTCACAGGTAATATCAGTTCTGATACCCTTAATTCCCTTGTCGTTTATGATGGTCATCAATGGAAATCAGCTGTTGATGTATCTGGGGGGATCCATACATTAACGGTCATAGAAGACACACTATATGCTGGTGGCTGTTTTTACCGGATGGATGGTATATCAACAAATAATGTTGCGGCTTATTACCCTGAGCCCATGAGTAGCCTTGATTCAAAAGAAACTGCTAATATCAAGATAAGTCCTAATCCTGCTTACGACCAGGTTCAGCTTATTTTTTCCATTCCTCCAACTGCCCCTATCAAAATCCAAATACATGATATGACAGGAAAATTAGTAGCCACAGAACACACTCCTCCACGAAGCAGACATCAAATGGATATCCATTCTTTACCATCAGGCGCTTATCTTATTACGATTAACTCAGAGAATAAAATCTGGAGAAATTATGTAATTAAAGGGGTGAAGTAGAAAAGAAGGTCATGGCTAGTTTTTTATTCAAAAAAGCCTCACATATTTAAATTTTTAAACTATTGATTACTAGCCAATTACACACCCCGAATTATAAAGCAGAAAAAAAACAATCTCTTTTTTCATTTTTTTCTCAAATCTATGTGACCTTTTATTCCTACCATCATCTTAAGTATGAGTTCTGAAAGATGAGCCACAAAAAAAGAAATAAGAATTAAGGTTAATAAAAAAGCTTAGACAAAAGGTTATTAAGATTTAAGGTAGTGAGTGAGGTGAAGTGTGCGACACGCAAGAAGCTTGCGGGGTTGCACACTCTTTTTTTATGCCCTATTTTTTGTTCGTTCGCCTGAAAAAAACGAATCCGTTTTTAGCCTGCAATTCTTCTACTCCCTCAATTTTCCTCAACAAAGGCGCTTTGTGAATCTTGGTTGAGATGTACACATCTTTGTCTACCTCCTCATAAATCAATTGCCCAATAGAAGGGACGGCTTCGCCTGGAGGTGGTTTTTTTGTATAAAAAAGGTGAGCATAGGTCTTATAGTGCATGGGTTGCACAAAGACGTCTTTCCCTTCGAGGCTTTCAAAGAAAGCAAGGGGTGCAGCCTGCGAATAGCCTTCAATCTTGTTGATATAGACTGCCAGCAGCAGCCAGACAAAAACCGCTCCGCCTCCAAAGAGGCTGATACAAGCCTCTTTCGGCCTTCCTTTTTGAAAAAAGTAAAAAGCAGCACCGACAGCCAGCAGAAACAGCAGGCCCACCAGGCCTTCCCACCCGCTCCAATACACCTCCGCTTCCAGGGAAGCTCTGCCACTCGGATCCTGGATCCAGGGCTTCAGTTGTTCCGCATTTTTTCCCAAAAATGGAACCAGCATCACAGCAGAAGCGATCAGCAAGCCCAGCGTCAGCAAGCTGCTTTTCAGCCAGATTCCCCAGCGAATCCGCTTTTCCCACAACTGATCCAGCGTATATGCGGCAAGAAATGTCAGCGGAAAATAGCAGAGGGAGGAATAATGGATGATTTTGCTTTGCACAATCGAAAACAAAATCAGCACCACCCAAAAGAGGATTTGCATCCATTTTTTCAGGTCTTTTTGGAAAAAGCTCCCATCCGAACGGAGAAAAAAGGCGCGCACAGCGAAGACAGAAGCGGGGAAACACCCCACCAGCAATACCACCAGGTGAAAACCTGGAAAGCCTCCATGCCCGGCGTCAGGCGTACTGAAAAGACGGTATTGGTAGATGACAAATTCCTTGAGGAAGGCAGGACCGTGCACAGCACTTTCCAACCCAAACCACAAGCCACAGACCAGCAAACTCAGTATACCGAAGGTCAAAATTGCGACAGGTCTTACATAAAATTTTCCCTTTAGCCCTATCCAATAGGTTCCCAAAACCAACCCCATGATCAGAAAGGCGGCGGGCCCTTTTGCGAGGATCGCCAGGCCCATAAAAAAGGCCGAAAGGCCTAAGCGGCCCCAGGTACCTATGCGAGCAGCAGGAGGATGCCCTTTTTCTTTTTCCCAATAAAAGCGGATAAAATGATACAGGGACAAAAAGATCAATAAATTGAAGGAAGGATCTATGATACCCGATTTGAAATACAGATGGGGGAGTAAACTCCCAAAATAGGCCCCTGCCCACAACATGCCAAAGCGTGTAGAAAAATGCCTTTCTCCCAGCCTGAAAAGCAGCACCAGCGTGATCATACCACAGATCGCATTGGGAAAGCGAGCGCCGTATTCACCCACGCCCCATATTTTCATGGACAAGCTTTGGAGCCAGAAGAAAAGCGGAGGCTTTTCATAAAATGCCTGAAAATCAATTTGTGGCTGGAGGTAATTACCGGTCAGCAGCATCTCGCGCGCACATTCAGCGAAATTGATTTCGTCCCAGTCAAACAAATGTACCCTGCCCAGGAAGGGCAAAAAAAATAAGGCTGCCAGCAGCCCCCATAACCAT
Organism: Bacteroidia bacterium; assembly: GCA_030430205.1. Classification (GTDB taxonomy): domain Bacteria; phylum Bacteroidota; class Bacteroidia; order J057; family J057; genus JAUIGE01. Next base: position 28,026 of record JAUIGE010000009.1, read on the forward strand.
ACATATCTTTTGGATACATCCATAAAACCGAAAAGCTGACAGGGGATTCCCTTTTATTACATCACGTGGGGAGAAGGCCTGAGGGGAGGATTTTCTTTTTCCTTCCGCCTTCTATATCTTCGAATGCAAAGATAAAATAATCTCTGCTTGTAATTCTCTTGTTCACATATTTTCTAGCTCTTGTTTTTGTAATTCCACTTAGAAAAAAATTTCAGCCCTTCACAATGGCTCAACCCGCCCATCCCTTTTTCCGTTAAAGGCACTTCTTTCCCTACACATTTTTTACAAAAAGCGAAACCGTCTTTTAGAAAGATTGGTTTCCTTCCCCTTTTACTCCTATTTTCGCAAGCAAATTTTCAGAAATTGCTTCGGGAGTTCCAGCTTGAACGTGAAACTCGGAACCCGAAACCCGAAACCCGGAACCGTCTTAATTATGTACGATTTTCAACAGATCGAGAAAAAATGGCAGCAGTATTGGCAAGAGAATAAAACTTTTGCTGCCGAGAAGCTTTCAGAAAAGCCCAAATACTATGTGTTGGATATGTTTCCCTATCCTTCCGGTGCAGGGCTACATGTAGGCCATCCATTGGGCTATATTGCTACAGATGTGATGACGCGCTACAAGCGCCTGAAAGGTTTCAATGTATTACACCCGATGGGTTTTGACTCCTTTGGCCTCCCGGCCGAGCAATACGCCCTCCAAACGGGCATACATCCCTCCCAAACAACCGAACAAAATACCGCCCGCTACCGCGAGCAGATGGAGCTATTGGGCTTGCACTATGACCCGGAATCCTGGTTGCGAACCAGCGATGCTTCCTACTATAAATGGACTCAGTGGATCTTTATCCAATTGTTTGAACATTGGTATGACCAGCAGGCAGATCAGGTGAAGCCTATCAGTGAACTGGTTGCCCATTTTGAAAAAGATGGAAATGCGAATATTCAGGCGGCCACGGACCAGGAAGAAAACTTCACTGCTGCCCAATGGAAAAAAATGAGCCCCAGTGCCCAAAGCGATGTGCTGATGAACTACCGCATGGCTTATAATTCCTTTGCTTCGGTCAACTGGTGCCCGGCTTTGGGGACCGTCCTGGCAAATGACGAGGTGAAAGAAGGCCGCTCAGAGCGTGGCAATCATCCGGTTGAGCGCAAGTTAATGCGCCAGTGGATGCTACGGATTACCGCTTATGCAGATCGCTTGCTCAGCGATTTGGACGAGCTGGACTGGTCTGATTCCATGAAAGCCATGCAGGCCAACTGGATCGGACGCTCAGAAGGTGCGCGCATCCGCTATGAGGTGGAAGGGCACACAGGTGAATCCATTGAAGTCTTTACCACAAGACCTGACACCATCTATGGCAATACATTTATGGTACTGGCTCCCGAACATGAATTGGTAGCCAAAATCACCACCGATGAAAAGCGGGATGCCATTGATACCTATATACAGTGGGCAAAAAACCGCACGGAGCGCGAGCGGATGGCCGACACCCGCAAGACGGGAGAATTTACCGGTGCCTATGCAGTCCACCCCTTCACCGGGGATTTGCTGCCGATCTGGATCTCCGACTATGTCGTGATCACCTATGGCACAGGTGCCATCATGGCCGTACCGGGGCACGACCAGCGCGACTGGGAATTTGCCCACAAATTTGGCTTAAACATTGACGAAGTCATCTCTGGAGGAGACATTTCCAAGGAAGCCTTTATCTCTAAAGATGGCATTTCCGTCAATTCTGAATTCATGAATGGCATGAAAGCGACGGAAGCCATCAAAGCCTGCATCGAAAGGTTGGAAGCCACGAAACTTGGCTTTGGGGAAGTCACTTTCCGCTTACGCGATGTGATCTGGTCCCGCCAGCGGTATTGGGGAGAACCGACGCCCATCGTCTTCAAAGATGGCGTAGCTTCTGCCATTGACATCGCAGAGTTGCCGCTTAAATTGCCTCATTTGGAGGTATACAAGCCTTCAGAAAGCGGGGAGCCGCCTTTGGCCCGTGCAGGCGATAGCTGGCGTTACTTGCCAGACGGTAGCGAAAGAGATTTGAATACCATGCCGGGAGCGGCTGGGTCCAGTTGGTATTTTCTCCGGTATTTTGATGCCGAAAACAATACGGCTTTGGCCGACAGCGCCAAAATTGATTACTGGATGCCTGTCGACTTATATGTCGGTGGTACCGAGCATGCCGTAGGGCATTTGCTGTATTCACGCTTCTGGACAAAATTTTTGTTTGACCTGGGAGTTTGTTCCGTAAAGGAACCTTTCCAAAAACTGGTCAACCAGGGCATGATACAGGGGGTTTCAGAGAAAGTCATGATGTCTACCATTCCGACTACAACGATCCACGGAAAGGATAAGGCCGGCAACTGGCATGAACACGACATCTCTCATCGTCCTGTAACGGTATTTGTGAGCCATCATTTGGTGGATACATATCCTGATTTTCAGGAAAATGCCAATCCGCAAGCTCGCGTAGCAGAGATTCCGATTTATATCAAATACATCAAAGATTATGGCTTGAGCAATCCGTCCTACCTGGATGGAGAAAGCATCGCTCAGGTAAGCGAATGGCGGCCTGAGTATTCAGAAGCTGTTTTTGTCGCTGAAGGCGGCTACTACCAGAGTGGTATTTTTCACTCCTTCGGAAACGATGGTGGTAAGCAGGTATATACCAAAACAGAAGTGGAGAAGATGTCCAAACGTCTTTTCAATGTCGTCAATCCCGACGATGTAATCGCTGATTATGGTACGGATACTTTCCGCATGTTCGAGATGTTTTTGGGACCATTGGAAATGAGCAAACCCTGGGATACCCAAAGTATCACAGGCGTTTATAAGTTTTTGCGCAAGTTTTGGAGTTTATTTGTTGACGAAGAGGGAAAGTGGCTGGTAGTAGATGAAGCGGCTACAGATGAGGAGTTGAAAGAATTGCACAAAGCCATCAGGCAGGTAGAAGATAGCATCGAGCGCTTGTCCTTCAATACCGCTGTACCTGCCTTCATGGTTTTAACCAACTATATGACCAAAGCTGATTGCCACAAATTGGCAATTTTGGAGCCATTTTTGGTTATTCTATCCGCTTTTGCCCCCCATATCTGCGAAGAATTGTGGGAGAAAATGGGCCATCGGCAAAGCATTTTGTTTGCTGAGTTTCCTCAGTGGGAGGAAAAATACCTGAAAGAAGACAGCATCGAATACCCTATTCAGGTAAATGGCAAGATGAGGGCGAAAGTTTCGGTTGCGTCGGATGCCTCCAAAGAAGAGGTTGAAAAGGCCGCACTTGCCGATGAGCGCGTACAGCAATACCTGGGAGGAAAAGCGCCTCGCAGGGTGATCGTGGTACCTGGAAAAATTGTAAACATTGTAGTCTAACCTGAATCTCTATGCTTCACGACATCTCATTCCCCATCTGGCGCCGGCTATTTAGCCTGGGATTCGACTTTCTGGAGTTGAAGCCCTGGGAATGGATGGAGGAAGACATGATGTTTGGTGTGGTACAGCCAGAGAATGGCGAAGTAGGCTATTGTGTTATATTAGGGAAGTCCCACCCCAGCCCGGGACTGGCCATTTTTAAGGGAGCCAAAGGCCTTCACAGCTATCTTTCCCTTTGGAATACCGAAAAAAAGGTCAATATAACGGATTGCATTTTGCTGTCGTTTGAGCCCCTTGACAAATTTTGGAAGGAGGAAAAAGAGCTATTTGAATGGCTGGAGATGGAAAGCGAGGCTTCTTTTCCCCTTATCAGGGATCATGAAAAAGGCATGGAAGCCTGGCCTTTGGAGGATGAAGAGGAGGCACGTTTGGTGATGTTTGCCATCGAGCAAAGCATCAGCATGGCTATTCGCTTCAAATCAGAGCGCATGCTCTCCGCGCCCAATGATGCGGAGCATCACAGGATCCTGTTTCGGGTGCCCTTCCGAAAAGGAGCGATGCTCCTGTGGAAAGACCAATGGCAGGAAGTAAAAAACGAATACGAAACCGGCGCAAAAGCGCAGGCCAATAAACTGTTCCTCCGGAGCAATTGCCAGAATCTGCCTGTCAAGGCTCAGCGCAAATGGTTGATGGAAATATTTACTTTCCCCAAACTCAAGCGCCCCATTTCTCAGCGGCCCTATTATCCCTATGTCCTGATAGTGGTAGATCCCGATGAAAAGAATTTCATTGGAGAGTTTATGTTCCAGCCACCGGATTTGCACGAGCATCTGCAAATAAGAATAAAAGATTTATTGGTGCTTGAGGGCTATTTACCGGGCACTTTCCAGCTTGTGGGAGAGGAAAGCCTGGAATTGGTTTCTGATATCGCGGATGAATTACAGATCAAAAAGGTATTGATCCCGAAAGCCCCTCAGCTGCTTGAAGAGATGAAAGCCCGTCTGGTAAAGGAATAGGCTGCTAAATCCCTAATTGGTACAATTTTTCCCCATTTACGCTCATCATCATATAGCCGGCTTTGCCACCAGTCCTTTTTTGCACCTCATCTAAATAAGTTAGAGACTGTTCTTCATCTTCAAAAAAACGGTAAGTCAAAACAAAGCTCTCCTCTGCCGTTCCGGCATCGTAAGGCAAGATGTGCAGCACATCTTCTCCCCTGTTGAGCCACTCAAACTGCTTTTCTTCTGCTTCTTCCATGCTGGCTGCCGTTTCGGCATAGATTACATAGATATTTTCAGGCCTTTTGGAAATCCTGGATTTCCGGGCAAGCAATCTGGCAACAATCTCCTTGTATCTGGAATCGGACTGCTCCTGAACGAAAAGCTTATGCGTTTCTGTCTCTGTATTCCAATAATCCCCGATCTCCATGGGATCGCCTACCCTTTCCAGCACATAACCGCCTTCTTCCAATTGATAAATGCCCACAAAATTTCTCAAAGCCTGGCGAAAATCTATTTTGATAGCTTCATAAAAGCTACTATTGGGAAAGGCTGTCATCAGCTTTTCGCCAGCTAGTACCATCTCTTTCTGGGGCTCCATATCGCCAAAAGGCGACTGTCCACTGGCCAGGGGACGGGTTCGGGCTTTCCGAAAGGCCTCAAAATAGGCTCTCGCTTCAGGGTCTCCGTTTTGGGAGATGCCCTGGTCGGGTGCGATGCGTCTGGCTGCGGGATCACTTCCCAGCATGGTATCCGCCTGAGCCTGGGCTCCAGAACTGGCAGCGCTGTCTCCCTTCTGAGACAGGCTGCCAGCCGTTTTATCCTTTGGTTGTGTCCCACAACCCACAATCAGGGTCAGGAGCACAAACAGAGAAAGACATTCCAATGAAAAAAGGGAAGTGAAATACCGTTTCATAAGCCTTTTTTAAGAAGCGGCCCGAAAGTCAATAAGACTTGCTTCGAGTTTATCCTGCGCCCAATCCAACGAAATAAGATAATCTTCCCTATCGCTATCTGGCATATCAAACATGATATCCAGCATGATGGCCTCCAAAATGGAGCGCAATCCCCTGGCACCCAACTGAAGCTCATCAGCCTTATCTACCACCATGTCGAGTACTGCATCATCAAAAGTCAGCGTCTTGTTTTCCAGCTCAAACATTTTTTGGTACTGGCGGATAATAGAGTTTTTAGGTTCTACCAGTATCCGACGCAGCGTTTTCTTATCCAATGGGTTCAGGTGGCTGATCACAGGCAAACGACCGATGATCTCAGGTATCAAACCATAATGGCGTAAGTCGGAAGGTTGGATAAACTTAAAGAGATTGGTGCTTTCGGCTATTTCCGAGGTAGGTTTACTATTGAAACCTACAGTCTGAACCGAGAGTCGGTTAGAGATCATCTTATCCAACCCAACAAATGCTCCTCCACAAATGAACAGGATATTTTTGGTATCAATCTGAACCAGATTCTGCTCAGGGTGCTTACGTCCCCCTTTTGGTGGCACACTGGCGATAGAACCTTCCAGCAATTTAAGCAATGCCTGCTGCACCCCTTCACCGCTTACATCACGAGTGATAGACGGATTGTCAGACTTTCGGGTGATTTTATCAATTTCGTCTATGTAAACAATGCCTTTTTCGGCTGCCTCCACATCAAAGTCGGCTTCCTGAAGCAAACGCACCAGGACACTTTCGACATCCTCACCAACATAGCCCGCCTCCGTAAGGACGGTTGCGTCGGCAATACAGAAAGGTACGTTGAGGATTTTGGCAATGGTACGTGCCATGAGGGTTTTACCGGTACCAGTCTGCCCTACGAGCAGCACATTGCTTTTCTCAAGCTCGACATCGCTTTCCAGGCCGCTATTTCGCTCATGGTGCAGGACCCTTCGGTAGTGGTTGTAGACAGCAACAGAAAGTACTTTTTTGCCCTCTTCCTGCCCGATGATAAACTTATCGAGGTGCGCCATGATTTCCCTGGGGCGGGGCACCCTGGTGATTCGGGTGGTGGGTTTCTGGCTAAATTCTTCCTCAATGATGGTGTTGGCATGTGCTACACAATTTTCACAAATATGTGCGCCTCCGTAGCCAGCGAGGAGGATTTGAACCTCAGATTTTGATCGGCCGCAAAAAGAGCAGCTTTCATGTTTCATGATATCCATAATGCAAAAAAAAGAGTCCGCTACCCATTTTTGGGGGTAACGGACCTCAAAGATCGTAATTTTTTTATTTATCTTTCTTAATCGGTCCCAAGACCTCATCAATTAGGCCATATTCTTTGGCTTCATCTGCTTTCATCCACTTGTCGCGGTCAGAATCTTCCCATATTTTTTCAAACTCCTGGCCTGAATGATCAGCAAGGATCTGGTAAAGCTCTTTTTTCAGCTTTTGAATCTCATTGTGAACAATGGCGATATCGGAAGCCTGGCCCTGTGCACCACCCATAGGCTGATGGATCATGATGCGTGAGTGTGGCAAGCTTGAACGCTTGCCCTTGGCACCTGCTGTCAACAAAACAGCTCCCATAGAAGCGGCCATCCCTGTACATATCGTTGCGATATCAGGACTGACAATCTGCATGGTATCATAAATACCTAAGCCGGCATAGACAGATCCTCCGGGAGAGTTTATATACAAACTGACATCTTTTTTGGGATCTACAGATTGTAAAAACAACAATTGTGCGTTGATGATATTAGAGATAGCATCATTTACTTCCATACCGAGGAAAATAATCCTGTCCATCATCAATCGTGAAAAAACGTCAATTTCTGCAAACCGGCGTTCGCGTTCTTCAATCACAGAACGGGTCATGCCATAGATTTGGTTATTGACAGCGCTCGTATAATCATGAAGCGTCAGGCTGTTGATGCCCATATGTTTCCGAGCGTAAAGCTGAAATTCGTCTGGTCTCATATATTTTGATTTTAATTCGGTAAATTACGCGGATTTATGGCAGGAGACCAATAATCCGGCCATTAAAAAAAAGACTGCCATTTTTACAGATTAGTCACGGAATTTGCTTGCAAGCATATATATTCCAATTATTTAACTCAATTAATTTTATGAGTGCCCTTTATCGCATTGTAGGATATTGGTTGATGAGTTTGTGGGCCATGCCCCTTTTCGCCCAGCAGGAGCAGATAGCTTTAGTGCACGAATCACATCACAATTTTGCAAAAGAAACAGCTTTTGTAGAAGGCCAAATTATTTTTAAAATCCAGTCCGTCTATCGTCCATTTTGTCAGGATGAGGCCCTTAGTCTACCCGGTTTTCAGGAATGGATTTCCGCATTACAACCGCTTTCTCTCAAGAAAAACTTTCCCTTTTCATCTTTCGCCAACAAAAATATTTCTGGCCAGCCCTACGATCTTGATTTGATCTATGAGCTGCGTTTTGATGCAGATTGGCCGATGCAAAAGGTTATCAGGCACTTGGAAAGCCATTTTGCTGTCGCGTATGCGGAGCCCAGGTACATCTATGATTTTTTTTACCAACCCAATGACCCCCTTGCCGACACCACCGGTGGCATCGCAAATCAGTGGTACCTGGCACAGGTCAGGGCGCCTGAAGCCTGGAACCTTAACAAAGGAGATACATCTGTAGTCATCGGAATCACAGATTCAGGAATTTCATTCCTGCATCCCGATTTGAAAAAAAACCTGGCCGTCAATCATGGAGACCCACTAGATGGGCGGGACAATGACCAGGATGGATATATTGATAATTTTCGGGGATGGGATTTTGCAGGAAGATCAGGGGATGGCTTTGGAGATAATGATCCTTCCTTTCAGAGCAAGCATGGCGTCAGTGTGACAGGTATCGCCTGTGCTACGCCAGATAATAAAATCGGCTCTGCCGGCACTGCTTTCAATTGCCGTTACCTCCCGATCAAGGCTTCTCCGGATTCCTACCCCAACTCCATCACTCATGGGTATGAGTCTGTATTGTACGCCGCTGAACAAGGTGCAAAAGTGGTCAACTGCTCCTGGGGAGGACGGGTAAATAGCAAGATGGGCAAGGATGTAGTCGATTATGCAATAGAGATCAAAAAAGTAGCTGTCGTAGCAGCATGTGGTAATGCCCCCGCAGATTTGCGCTTTTACCCCGCAGCTTTTGACAAGGTCCTCTCAGTAACTAACCTCCAATTTGGAGATACAGTTTGCTGCCCCGAGGGGCTGGGGTTGGGTACCACCTATAATTATACCGTCGATGTCGGTGCACCAGGATGGAAGCTAAGCGGCCCCACTGGCAATAGTACCTACGAAGGATTTTCCGGCACCTCTGCGGCTTCTCCATTGGCTTCTGCGGTGGTGGCCATTACCTGTGCCCATTTTCCTGACTATACAGGCTTCCAGGCAGCAGAGCGCGTGCGCGTGACCACAGACCCACATTACCACATTACTTTTAACCAAAACTTTCTGCATAAGCTCGGAACAGGTCGGGTCAATATGTATCGTGCCCTAAAAGACCCACGAAAACCTTCCATCCGAAACCTTTCCTACCAATTATTGAATCAAAACGGTGCTCCGACTTACCTCCCTGGTGACACCCTATACCTCAGAGGAGAATTTGTCAACTACCTGGATGCTTCCAGCCCTGAACTTAGGTTGTCCATTGAACTCCCGAACTCTTCTCAAAATGCATTCGTCGAATGGCTTTTGCCAGAAAAAGTGCAGGGAGTGGTGAATATGAATGAAAAATTTGAGGTCGAAAAAAATCCTTTTGCATTCCGGATTTTGCCTCAGGCACCCAAAAATCTGCAACTGGAGCTTCGGCTGGTCTATACCGATACGGCATTGATGTATAACGATTTTGAATACATAGAAGTGATCGTAAACCCTACACTGGTCAATATTGATATAAACAGGCTGCATACAAGCATGAATAGTACTGGCAATTTTGGCTATGAGGATTATCCGAAAAATGACATTGGGCTCGGTGTCCAGTACTATGGCAACGAACGGAGTTCTTTGTTTGAAGGAGGTTTCCTGATAGGTAAAGGTCCTTCCCAGCTTTCTGCCAACCTACGTGATCATACAGGAAGAAAGCAGCAGGACTTTGTCAGTTTGCAAAATGCTGTTATCCTGGAAAACCCCTTACTGGCTGAATTGGAAGCAGAAAGCATTTTTAATGACGCCGGATCGCCCAACCCTCTGGGGGTAACCATTGTCCAGCATGCCTATGCATGGACGGACGTAGACCATGAGCATTATGTCATATTTGATTATGTGATTCAAAATGATGGGGCTGCTCCGCTTACGGATTTGTATGCTGGCATGTATGCCAACTGGGATATCTCCGATTCTTTGCGAAATGCCACCTATTTCAGCTCCGGATTTCAGACCGTGTACGCGCTGGATTTGCAGAGGCAAGATCCCGCATATTACGGCCTAAGCCTGCTTACACCAGGCAACATCACTGCCTATGCGGCAGAGGTAGATTCCGCTGGGTTTTCTGATGCAGGCTATTTCACAGCTATAAGCAATGTCAATTCAGGCAAAACTACAGCCGGGACCTCTGGTCCCGGAGCAAATATATGGCACACCATAGGCCATGGGCCTTTTGACCTGCCCCCCAACAGCAGCAAGCGCATAGGCTTTGCTGTCATCGCTGCCAATGGCGTCAACAACCTCTTCATCCAGCGAAATCTCGCTGCCCTGAATTACAAATGTTATGTCCTCCAGGAGGGGCCCGTTGGGGGCTTTAACTTTTCGCCAGATACGGCTGGTATCAACCAGACTGTTACCTTTTCTGACTTAAATACCACCAGCATTTCCTGGCTCTGGGACTTCGGAGATGGCACCTCCTCCACCCTCAAAAATCCCTCACATACCTACCACCAGGTGGGAAATTATACCGTGAGTATGACTGCCTCAGACGGCGCCTGCGAGGTGAAAAAAACGCAGCAGATCCGCATCGATTACCGTACATCAGGCATGGAAACAAAGGTTCCGCAAGCTTTCCGCCTTTTCCCCAACCCCAACAAAGGCAACTTTTCACTACAGACATCCAGCAGCTCGGCCAAAATCATTGACTTGCAGCTGCATGATTTAACAGGGAAAATCATTTGGGAAAAAACACAAATTCATATCCCGGCAGGAGAAACAGTTCCTATCCAAATCAAGGAACTGACCGCCGGCATATATTTGCTCAAAGTCATTTCAGATCAAAGGGTGGAAAGCCTAAAAATGATCTGCAAGTAGCTTAATCGCCTGGCGCACCTGCAAGGCGAGGCTATGCCTGCCGTCATTGTAGATCACAAAATCAGACCTTCTGATTTTCTCGGCATCCGGCCATTGCCGGTTCATGCGATCGAGGACTTCTCCCTGCGAGACTTTGTCTCGCTTTATGACACGCGCTATGCGCGTGGTTTTGGCAGCGTAGACGCTGATGACAGCATCAGAGGCCTTATAAGTCCCTGATTCATAGAGGATAGCGGCCTCTTTCAGGAGAAAGCTTTTTTCATAGCCTTTTTCCTCCACTGCATTTGCCCAGTTGAGGAAATCTGCCGTAGTGCGCGGATGCACCGCAAAATTGAGCCGGGCCAGCATGTCGGGTTGCTTGAATACAATGCCGCCGATGAGCTGCCGGTTGAGGCTCCCATCTTCAAAATAAGCTTCTTCTCCAAACACTTCTTTAACAGCCGAAACCAGCTGAGAGTCATTGACCATCAGCCACTTGGCACGATCATCTGCATTGTAGACGGCATAGCCCAGAGATTCGAATATCCGGGCAACCGTGCTTTTGCCGCTACCGATACCACCCGTAATGCCTACTTTCAAAATCTTGCTCATGAGGATAAAAGAAAATAAAAAAAAGACCTCTCGCAAGAGAGGCCGGATCAGTTGGTGAATATAGGATTTGGGTCACTCTTATTTGTGATTGCAATCACAGCAGCAATTGCAATCCGGAGCAGACTCTCCGACTTCGTCATAAATCTTAAAATTAAGTCCTGCCTGTATACCCCATTGGCTGGTTGGGGTAAAGGCCGTTGGGTAGGAAATTTGGTTTTCAACCTGCGTGAGCTGGCCCAGATTTGCATATTTTACTGCGGATCCACGCGTATACACTGCCCTCATATCGAGGCTTACATCCTGGCTTATCCTCAATTGAAAACCTGCTCCTCCGCCATAATTAAAATTCCATTTGCTGAGCACAGCGTCTGAGGTATAATCTTCATAGCCGGGAAATGCCCCGATCAGGTCATAGCTTTCGGTAGTTGAAAAGCTTTGAAAACCCGTCATAAAGTCCACATACAGACGCAGTCCTGCATCGCGAGTGATCATCCGGGCGACTGCGCCTATTCCCACCTGAGAATTGCTCAGGCGGTATTTTGCCTGGGCATCTACAGGCTCCAGCAAGCTGACTTCTGCTTTGTAGCGGCCATGACCGGTGATGTCGAAACGTGCACCCAGCTGCACATTTACGGGAAGCTGTTTCCCCAAATCATTGCTCATCCATTCCATGTTGAGGCCCAGCCCATTTTGGTACCCATTGAGGGCAAGATCTTCCAAAGGACGCAGGTGTAACATGCTGATGGCAAAGCTCCCGGATTGGAGGCTGCCCTGTGGGGCTAAAAGGCGGGAGTTTGGGGATTCCTGTGCGAAAGAGAAAAAGGGGGCAAGGAGGATCAGGGCAAAAAGGAGGTAAGCATTTTTCATAGTTTTTGAAATTGAAATAAAGAATTCCCCCAAATAATGAAAGAATTCATTCAGCTAAAAATGCTTTTACGCAAGCGTGTATCTCCTGTTTTCAAGTGTGTAAAAAAGGCTTGCTTACTGGCTGATTTTCACTTCAAAAAATGAAGCTCTTCAAACCTGGGTATCGAAAAGAACGGGGGTGCCTAACCCAACCCAGGCATGAAGAGCTTTGAATAACTAAACGCACAAAAGTACTTTGTGTTACAAAGTATTTTAAAATATTCTATCTGCTCATCAGCACATCTGCTAATCCTTCCCCTTTCCAAATACAGGGTAATACCTCTCTCCCACATAGACAGCTCCCACCGCAGCGGCGGCTACCATCAGTTTGAAGAAGAAAGCAGGCCAATAGCCCGCAGTTGGCCCAATGCTTTCATTGATGACATAGGCTGTCATAAAGACGAGAGCATAGACAAAAAGCCGCTGTACGCGGTAGGGAATGGGATAATATTTTTGGCCTAAATAATAACAAAGAATCGTCATGCTTCCATAAGCCGCCAGGGTAGCCCAGGCACTGCCCATATAGCCATGGCGGGGAATGGTCAGCACATTGATCACAATAGTGATAAAAGCGCCGGTTCCGGCGAGAAGAATGGCAAAACGTGTCTGTTTCGTAATTTTAAACCATATGGAAAGATTGATATAGGCTGCCGAAAAAACATAGGCGAGCAGCAAAATAGGTACGACCTTGAGGCCTTCCCAATAGGCTTCATTCACAAAAGTTTTATTTCCTGTCAGACCAAAAAAGTTAAAAGAAACTATCTCATGGGCATAGGAGCTAATCAGCATAAAAGTGGCAAAAACAGCAATCATGAAATAGTGAAATACCCGGGCAAAGGTTTCAGGAGAGCTTTTTTCTTTGGCTTCCCGAAAGAAAAAAGGTTCCGCCGCATAACGAAAAGCTTGTGTCACCAGCATGATAAACATCGATAGTTTATAGCATGCATTGTAAATACCATTCATTTCCTTGCCTGTACGAGGAATCATTGGGTAATCAGGGGGACTTCCCCACAGGCTCCCATCCTCCCATAGTTTCGGAATAACAATGCGGTCAAAAGTCTCATTCATCATTCCAGCCAGACCAGCGACCATGATAAAAAAACCATAGTGCGCCATGCTGCGCAACAGTTTGGGGTCCAGGCTGAGGCTTGATGGCAAGCCTGTAATCATTGCCATCACCAGGCGAATGGATGAGGCGATGATATTGGAAATAAAGACATATTCCAGGCCGAGGCCCAAAACCCCGATAAAGAGGATATTAGCAAAAAGGGAAATCCCAATATTGGTCAGGTTAATGATTGCAAAGCGCTTTGCCCGTCCTTCTTTGCGCAATTTTGCCATCGGCAAAGCTGCAAAACCGTCTATACAAACGATGATCAGCGTCATCAGTACCAGGTGTTCCTGCCCTTCATAGCCCATCCATTTGGCCACCACAGGGTAGACCAATAAACCTATCAACAAGGTCAGCAAAACCAATCCACTTACCCAAACAAAAGCCTGGTTATATGTTTTCTTAGGATCATCCTGGTCTTCGGAAAAACGGAAGAAAGCCGTTTCCATTCCGAATGTCAAAAAGACATTTGCAAAGGCTACATAGCCATAAAGCTGGCCCACTATGCCATATATGCCCGGGCTAAATATATTTGTATAAAAAGGCGTCAGGATCAAATTCAATACCCGCCCTATCACGGAGCTGATTCCATAAATGGCTGTTTCGCCTGCAAGTTTTTTAAGTACGGACATAAGGAGAATTGAAAAAATGGAGGAAATAAGAAATCAAGGAAACAGGGTCTCGCGTGAAGAAAAGAAATTTTCTCGTATTTTTGCCTGACATTTTAGCAATTGCAAAAAACCTATCCCTGCCTCCATTTATCCATTTCCACATTTTCAAATTCTTAGCATGAGTCTCAATCATATCCCCAAAGTTGACCTGAACGACTACATCCACGGCGACGAAGCCGCCAAAGCTGCTTTTGTCAAAAAGCTGGGCGACTCCTTCTCGCAAATTGGATTTGCGATCGTGAAAAATCACGGTGTTCCGCAGGAACATATCGACAAAGCATATGATGCTTTTCAGCGATTTTTCGCTTTGCCTACCGAAGTCAAGGAAAAATATGAAGACAAAGCCCTGGCAGGCCAACGCGGCTACACATCCAAGGGTCGTGAGCATGCCAAAGGCAAAACGGTAGGCGACCTGAAGGAATTTTACCATGTAGGCCAGATCGTTAATGATGGAGACCCCATCAAGGCTGAATATCCAGACAACATCTGGGTGGATGAAGTTCCTGAAGTACAGGAATATGGGGTAAAAGTGTACCAATCTCTGGAAGGCTCAGGCCGGTATCTTTTGCGCGCCATTGCTGAGTATTTGGGATTAGATGTCCATTATTTTGACAGCAATATTTTTCATGGAAACAGCATTTTGCGACCCATTCACTACTATGGGATTGAAAATCCGCATGAAGTGCCTGATGGCGCTGTGCGTGCTGCAGAGCATGAAGACATCAACCTGATCACCTTGCTGATCGGTGCAAGTGCAGAAGGTCTGCAGGTGTTGAATGCAGAGGGCGAATGGGTGGCGGCGGCTCCCGAGTCCGATGAAATCGTCATCAATGTGGGCGATATGCTCCAGCGATTGACCAACAATCGCCTGCGCTCTACGACGCATCGCGTCGTGAATCCCCCACGGGAGAGCATGCACTTGCCGCGCTATTCCATGCCGTTTTTCCTGCATCCCCGTTCCGAAATGGACCTCACTTGCCTGGAAGGATGCATAGATGATGCGCATCCCAAAGCTTATAGTGACATGACAGCAGGAGAATACCTGGACGAAAGGCTAAGAGAAATTGGCCTGAAGAAATAAGGCTAGTTTTTAAGGAGCGAATCACAGCGGATCAACTGATTTTCAGTTCCCCGGGCGATAGCATAGGAGAAACCAGGGTGTATGGCATAGGCACCAAAAGCCCTGTTTTTATCTATGGCGATAAAAGCAGCCTGTGCTTCTTCATAATTTTTGACCTTTTTTGCCAACCGCCTGATGCCCTCTTCACAGGCTTCCTGTGGACTCGCACCCTGGCGCATCAGCTCTACGATCAGAAATGAGCCCAGCGTCTTTAAGATCATCTCTCCCAGGCCTGTAGCGACTACCGCGCCTACTTCTCCGTCACAATAAAGGCCTGCACCGATTACGGGCGAATCCCCTACCCTGCCGCGCATTTTGTAGCCAAGTCCACTTGTCGTACAGGAAGCGGCCAGATGGCCCTTTCCATCTATGGCAATCATCCCGATGGTATCGTGGTTTTCTATATTGATAAGGGGTTTATATTGCTTTTCCACCAGCCACTTTTCCCATCTTTCTTTAGCTTCTGGGGTAAGCAAATCCATTTTTTCAAAGCCAGCGGAAAGCGCAAATTGCAGCGCTCCTTCTCCTGCCAACATCACGTGGGGTGTATCCTCCATGACCTTTCGAGCCACAGAAATCGGGTGCATGATATGCTCGATAAAACATACCGAGCCGCAGTTTCCATCATGATCCATGATGCAGGCGTCCAGGGTGACATGCCCATCCCTATCAGGAGTACTGCCATAACCGACAGTGGTGGTATTAGGATCGGCCTCGACTACCATGACCCCCGCCTCGACAGCATCCAGAGCAGATCCGCCTTGCTGAAGGCGTTGCCAGGCAGCTGCATTTGCCGGAATCCCATGATCCCAGGTGGAAATGACAATAGGTTCGCCAGCGATGGGTGATACAGGGACTGAAGTCTCCAAAGGAGTAGGTTGACATGCAGTTTGTGAGGCAGTAAGCATTCCAAGGCTTCCAATCAGGCTTCTTCCCAGGAATTTTCTTCGGCTTATCATTAAATGTGATGAGGTTAGAGTTAAAAATATTCCCCTTAATCTGTCTTTCTATAAACTACATATTAAGGCGATATTTTTTGATATAAAAAAAAATCCACTCTTTTCGAAAAAAGAGTGGATTTTCATGAAGCATTCTTGCAAGAAGAAGGGGTCTCAAAGACCAATTTCTTACGTTCTTGCTGGTGTTAATCACAAATTCTGAAAGAACGATTGTGCTATATTCAGTCCCTCAACGAAAAATAGCACTTGTGGAAATGTGTAATTTTTTCCGAGTTATCTACATAAATAACAAAAATCATGCCGTCAGAGAAATATTTTCAACAATCGCAATATATGAGCGAAAATAAGGACTCGAAAAAGATGCTCACTGCCACTTTCCTTTCATTTGTAGAACATTGTATACGAAAATAAAGACAGTGTATACACTTTGAAGGCCTATTTTGGACAGCTCTCAGGCGAACAATTCCTTTTGAGCATATTCTTGAAGGAGGTAATAAAACGGTTATTTAACGCTTGAAAATCTTACCCGTTTTTATTGTAAGATCAAATTGAAGTCGGTAAAAATACATAGCCCCGGCCATGTCAGAAAAGTCCCAGAAAATCGTCTCTTTTCCTTTCGAAAGCCAAATGGATTTTTGCTGAATCAGACGGCCATCGGCGGAGATAAGTTCCAGTTGGAGTGTTCCACTCACAGGAGCGAAAACTTCCAGTTGAAGACCATTACTGACAGGATTCGGATATGCTTTGACCAATTCAAAATCATTCCATTCGCCCCAAAATGCCTCTTCCACAGAAGAATAAAAGAAATCCCCCCCTGCGTTCACAGACCGGATCCTGTAGTAGTTGATCCCCAAATGAGGCTGCAAATCCTTTGCATGATAGCTGCCATCAATAAGGGCAAAATCCCCTTTCGATCCCTTTTGAATGCTTTCAAACAACATCCCGTCGCTGCTTCTTTCCACTTCATATCCAAGCAAATCCTGGCTGTTTTCGACTTCCCACTGCAAGGCTATATGGTCCTCTTTCGCTTCAGCCCGGAAGTCTACATAGGTCAGCGGCTGGGGTTGATCCAGGGCAATGGCAAATTCTGAAAAGGCCGTATAGGCCGTTCTCGAAGCAATAACGGTTGTTCCCAAATCGGTATAGCCATTGTCAACGGCAGGAATAGTCCATGCACTGGCGCTATGGGGTCTGCGAACGACAGCATAATGTCCTGCCCCACCATTGCTGTAGCCTGTCTCCGCCAGGGTCAGATTAAAGCTTCCGCTAAAAGCAGCAACAGGATTATCTACTATCGTCCAGTAGCCTCCATCCAGCAAGCCCGAAAAATTGACTGCGTCGGTGGGATCAAGCAAGTTGGGCGTCAGAACCAAAGAGGCCAAAGGCCTGTTGAAATTCACATCTATATCTGTAGCACCTGCTGTGCCCAGGATGTCTATTGTGGCCAGTTCATAATAAATACTGGTTCCAACGGGATAATCATAACCCGCAGTACTGCTGTTGATCGCCCGCCTGAGGACGCCATCAAAAACATATCTGTTATTCGCATAGCCTTGCAAGGCTCCAATTTGGCTGTTGTTGATGTCCAGCATAAAGCCATTTGCATCTATTTTTCCTCCCTGAAAAAGAAGTCGTCCATTTTGGCCCGGACCTCCTGTATAGGCTTCATCCAGGATGACGTCGTAATTCAACACAAGATTTCCACTGGCTTTGTTTACATCTATAGAGAAAAAGCCTTCGGGATTTACCCCCCCACATTCTATGGTCTGGTTGCCATTTCCCACAAAACGAACTTTGGAATTTCCCTCATCAAAAGCATTGGAAGTCAGCAAATTGTTCCAATTTCCATGAAGGACTATCTGCCCATCCAAGGTATTGTCGTTGCTGTCATTGCCATCGAGGCTGCCGGTTCCGGCCAGGTTGAGGTTTCCGTAAATAGCCAGAATATTGAGGCTATTGCCGCTTACATCTACTCTTTGGGGGCCATTGATGGTCAGGTTTTTACAGCTTGCTGTATCGGAAAAGCGATCTGAATAGGTGGCTGTATAGTCCACCCGGGCCTCATTGGGAGCGGCATTGACGAGCACACTCACGCCGGAGTCCGGCACCTGAAAATTGTCCCAATTGTGACAATCGAACCAATTGTTGTCAAATTCTCCGGTCCAAAGACCGGGGGTGACGGTGCCACTGATCGTGAAGGTATTGGAACAAATTGTTCCAGGTAAATCATCTCCTCCGCTGCCGGTGGCAGCGACCCAATTGGTTCCAAAGGAAACAATGCTTGCTATCAGGTTGTGAAAGGAGCTATTGCGTGTGCCGTTATAATAGGCGGAATAATTGCCCGGTGTACTATTGCCTTCTATGGCAAAACACTCAATATCCGGAGGAATACGGGAACGTCTGCGATCCTGAAAATTGGGCAGGCCAATGGTATTATCAGCCACATCAAACCAGGCTGCGCCATCCATGATTCCGCCCAGTATTCTCCCATCAAAGGTGCCATAGCTTGCCTTCAGGTTCCATGCTCCCTGCATCAGGAAAATAGGATCGGGATTGCTGGTGGAAAAATTGACCACCCCATTGGTTGAAGCGTCTTCAACAGCCACAAAATCCACTCCCGAAGTCAATGCGCTACCATTGAGCGAAACCGTATTGATAGGGGTACCCAGCGAAGCTGGCAAGTCAATGCACCAGACTGCACCGGCAGCCACCGTACTTGCCCCCAGGTAGGTAAATCGCTGGGAAGAAATGGTTGAATCCGGATTGCCGCTGGCGCTGTACCAACGCTCTGTGCGTACATTCGAAGCCGCTTCCAGCTCATAACAGGCATTTCCAATAGAAAAAGAAGTCCCCGATGGAAAATCCACCAGATTGGTCAGTACGATTCTATCGGTTCCGCCGCTGATATTGTTGTCAAAACCAATAATGATCAAATCACCCGGAAAAAGGGTGATGCCGGGCGTCAGGCAGACTTCCGCTCCCGAGCTCCAATTGGTTCCCTGGCGAATGTATACCTCAAAACAATAGGTCGTACCATTGACAAGGGAAGTAACATTCACGGAATTTCCTGCTCCTTTATAAATCACCTGATTGGGGCCTGCATAGGCATTATTGGCGGTATATGCCGAGCCATTTCCTGTAGGGGAAAAACCAAGCCCTGCGGTCAGATCAGCCACCACCAGGATTTCGTCGAAGCAGCCTGCATCAGGATTTGTCCACCGGATGGTAGCCGTTCCATCACCCGGAATCCCATTGAGGTCGCGCACATTGTTCAGGCCCGTGGTGAGGGTGCGCTGGCTGCCTGAAGACCAGACGGTCCCCGTATTATTTTTGTATACAAAAACCTTAACCGTATAGCTCAGGCCTGTGGTCAGGCCTGTAATGGTCAGGCTGCTGCCTGCGCCTTTGTAAGCCAGCCTCCTTCCTGCACCATAATTGGGTGCAAAAAGGAAATTTGAATTTGCATTGATGTATCCATTGGCATCCAGGGTTGGATTTCCAGGTGCGCTTCCCTGTTCCACAAAAACCACCAATCCATCATAGGTAGAACTGGGCAAAGTCCAGCTGAGGGTGACACTATTATTAGTGATGCAGGTATAATCAAAACCAGAAACATTTTCGGGAACAGTGGTCCCATTGTTTGTGGGAGGGGAAGTCGTAAGATAAAGCTCCCCGCCTGCGGCGCAGTTGTATTCAAAAACAGCGAAATGATAGGTTTCACCTGGCGTCAGGCCCGTTACAGAGACGGAGTTGGCCGCTCCTGCATAAAGGACATATTGTCCTCCTCCGAGGTCCGATCCGCTGCCATAGGCAGCATTTGCTGTATAGGTAGTATTGTTGGTTGGGGTAGCTGTGACAGCACTTCCTTCGCGGATCAGCACGATCCGGCCCAGGCCGTTACCGTTGGTCCAACTGAGATCAGCAGTGGTACTGCTCAGGTTGGAGACCATCAGGCCAGAGGCCTGGGTGCTGGGTGGCGTCAGGCAGGGGCCTGAGAGGACTCCTTCCAGCTCGAAGTTGTCAAATCCGGCATAATCCGAACCGCCATTTTGGGTCACATAGACAATCAGGCCCACAGTCGTGGGTGTACCGGAAACGTTGATCGTTTGAGTCTGCCATCCGGCAGTAGACAGACCTCCCACTCCGCCCGTGAATAAAGCCGTAATCCCCTGCCCTACCCCATTTACCACCAATTCATATTCAACTTTATCACCGGTATCAAAGCCTTCAACATTGTAATCAAAACGAATGATGATGCTGGTAAAGGAAGCCACATTTTCATTTGCAAATGTAAGCGTACCTGCAACCCCTGAGGTGGTACCTCCATTGGGGTTTTCAAGGTCTTGTACCCCCCAAAAACTACTGCCTGGGGCCGGGGCTGAAATAGAACCCAAACTGCCCGAGACCACCGCCCAAACATCCCCGCTCACATTAAAAGTAGCGGGATTGGGGGTATAGTTCCAGGAACCCGCACCTTCAAAATTTTCATTTACGATGGTAAGCTGAGCAGAAAGCGGAAGGGAAAAAAGAGATAAAATGGCCGAAAGAAGGAAAGGGGAGAACGTTTTCATGGTGCTTTTGTCATTGGAGTGTACAATTCAAGGCCAAAAAATACAAAAAAGCAGCTAAGTGAAGTAATCCATCTAAATTAAATCTTTGTTAAAGAAAGGTCAATCACTAATTTCACCACCCATATTAAGGAAATATGCCCAGGGCAAGAGCACAAGTAATTCAACACAAAAGGCGTGGCCTGTTCAATTTTCGAATGGTTGCCAATGTCCTGGGCATGCTGCTGGCAATCAGTGGCTTAGCCATGTTGTTGGCGCTTCCTTTTTCCCTTTATTTTAAATCCGGTGATCATCCTGCGATTTTAATTTCAGGCCTGGGATCTATCAGCATCGGCTTATTGCTTTGGTTTTTCACCCGAAAAAACGCCAATTCCGAACTTCGGAAAAGAGATGGCTACCTGATTGTAACGCTGGGTTGGCTGATTATGTCTCTTGCCGGAGCTCTGCCCTATGTTCTTAGCGGAGCAATTCCCAGCTATACGGATGCATTTTTTGAAACGATTTCTGGCTTTACGACCACAGGAGCCTCTATTTTGGGGCAAAATATCGAAGACCTGCCTTTGGGCCTACACTTTTGGCGAGCCATGACACATTGGATTGGCGGCATGGGAATCATCGTTTTGACGATTGCGATCCTGCCTCTCCTGGGCATTGGAGGCATGCAGCTGTATGCTGCCGAGGTGCCGGGGCCTACGCCCGATAAATTGACGCCGCGCGTCAAAGAGACAGCCAAAAGGCTGTGGATCATTTATGTCGCCCTGACAGCGGCAGAAGCTGTTTTGCTTATGCTGGGTGATATGAGCTTTTTTGATGCCATTTGCCATTCCATGTCTACCCTTTCGACGGGAGGATTTTCGACAAAACAAGCCAGTATGGGCCATTTTGGTGCCTATCACCAATATATTGTCTGCCTGTTTATGTTTCTGGCAGGCATCAACTTTTCGCTTACTTACTGGGCCCTGAAAGGCAAGCCATTAAGGCTTTGGAAAAACGAAGAATTTCGGGTTTACCTATATGCAGTCCTGGGGATTTCACTGCTTGTCACCTCCATAGTTTTCTGGGGAAAATACCAGGAAACGGGGATTGGCTTTGAAAAAGCTTTTCGGGATAGCCTTTTCCAGGTATTATCCATCATTACAACCACAGGTTTTGGTACGGCAGATTATACCTCCTGGGGCCACTTCCTCCTGGTACTGTTTTTTGTGCTCATGTTTATCGGTGCCAATGCAGGCTCCACAAGTGGCGGTGTCAAATTTGTGCGGATCATTGTTATCCTAAAAAACAGCCATTATGAGCTAAAAAGGCAACTTCACCCCAATGCCATCCTGCCTGTTCGCTTCAATGGCAAGCCCATTAAAACAGAGGTTGTTTCCAAAATAAAGGCCTTTCTGATCATCTTTGTGCTGATTTTTGTCGCCGGCACATTTGTTATGTCCACCATGGGGCTGGACTTTGACTCCGCCATGGGCTCCGTGGCGGCCACCCTCGGCAATATCGGTCCCGGTATCGGGATAGTAGGACCTGGCGATGCCCTCAACTTTGCCCAAATACAGGATTCCGGAAAGTGGTTTCTTTCCTTCCTGATGCTTCTGGGCAGATTGGAACTTTTTACCGTCCTCATGCTTTTTACGCCTTTCTTTTGGCGGGATCATTAAGAAGATTGGCAGATGAGCAGATTTGTAGATTAGAGGATGGAGGGGACTTTGTGCCTGTTATTGTGGCCTTATGGCGGAGATTGTTTATTTTGTTGCCAAAATATTATTACATGAAATCCATTTTATCTGTTTTTTTGTTGATGATCCTGTTTTTCCTTTTCACTGCTGAGTCCTGTGATCGTTCTGCCAAGTCGCTGAAAACAGTCAAGGCAGCTTCCTTTCTCCTTGGCACCAAAGACAGCACAAGTACTGCCAGTTGGCAAAAAGTCTCCCGTTTTGATCCCTACAATGGAGGACAGTTCCAAAGCTATGAAGGCAATCACAGCATGATTACGCTCTATGCAGATGGTAGCTATGAGGAAAAAGATCCTGAAAACTTTATCACAGGAAAGTACTACCTCAACAAAACCAAATCGGCTATTGCCTTTGTGCCGGAAAAGATAAATGATACCGTACAGGATATAGCTGAAGGAGAACCCCGGTTTCGCCACGAAATCGTCAAATTTTCCGAAGACAGCCTGATTCTCGCCTGGCAAGGCAGGCATGGAATGGTAAGAGATACCTATGTGATGATGGAATCGGGAGAATAAATGATTCGAAAGAGACTCAGTTCGGAAGAGTATGCCGCAGGCATACTGAAAGGGGATCGAATGATCCTCAGCAAATCTATCACCCTGATAGAGAGCAATTTAGATTCGGACAGAAATTTGGCCGGAGAGCTAATCTCCCACATCCTGCCCCATACAGGGCAGGCTTACCGCATCGGCATCACCGGGATTCCCGGTGTCGGCAAAAGCACCTTCATAGATAGCTTTGGCAGCTATCTCCTCGATCAGGGCCACAAAGTGGCCGTGCTTGCTGTAGACCCCTCCAGCAGCATCAGCAAAGGCAGCATATTGGGCGACAAAACACGCATGCAACGGATTTCTCATCACCCCCAGGCCTATGTGCGCCCTTCCCCGACGGGCGGCTCTCTGGGAGGCGTCACGCGCAAAACGCGTGAGAGTCTGCTGCTGTGCGAAGCAGCGGGATTTGACATCATGCTGATCGAAACCGTGGGCGTAGGCCAGTCCGAAATCGCCGTTCACGGCATGGTAGATGCCTTTATGCTGCTCCTGCTGCCACATGCAGGCGACGAGCTGCAAGGCATCAAAAAGGGCATCATGGAAATGGCCGACCTGCTCGCCATTAACAAAGCCGATGGTGCGATGCAACAAAAAGCACAGGCCGCCAAGGCGGTTTATAGCCAGGCCTTGCGGCTTTTTCCCAAAACAGCCTCCGGCTGGAAACCGCCTGTGCTGACATGCTCAGCTTTGGAGCAAAAAGGCATTGGCGAGCTATATGAAAGCCTTTTGGCTTTTCAGCAAAAGCAGCAAGCTGCTGGTCATTGGCAGGAAAAACGCGCTGCGCAGCAGCAGCAGTGGATGCAGGAGCGCATCACGGATTTGCTGCATCAGGCCTTTTATGAAAATGAACAAGTGAAGGTTCGCTTTCCTGCTCTTGCGGAGCAAGTGGGCAAAGGCGAGATCGGGCCGATGCAGGCGGCGGAGACCCTGGTGCAAAAATGGATAGAGAAAAAATGATTTTTTAGCTGCTAATGGCCCCTTTTTCTAGCCCTCATAAACCTGCTGCATCAACTCCTGCTGATCGCTTTGGCCTATTTTATCCCAAACGACCTTGCCGTTTTTGATCCCTACAACCCTCGCCTGAGGCTGCAAATATTCCAGATCATGTGTGGCACAGATCACCAAATGGCTTTCGGCCAACTCTTCCAGCATGGCATAAAGCGTAGCTTTACTGAGAGGATCAAGCGATTGGGCTGGCTCATCGAGCAGCAAAACAGGGCTGTTTTGACAAAGGGCCCGCGCCAGATTGGCGCGTTGAAATTCGCCACCGGAAAGCTCGTCCATCGAGTGATGGCGAAAAGCCTGAATCTGCATTTTTTCGAGCGCCTGCTCGGCTATCTGCCTGTCCTCCTGGCTGTAATTTCCCAGCCAGTTGAGGTAGGGAAACCTACCCATCTGTACAAAATCAAACACTTGTGTCCGAAAAGGAAGCTGGAGGCGTTGCGCCAGCAGGGCGATCTCCCGGGCTCTTTCGCGGGAAGAAAAAGTAGACAATTCTTGCGAATTTAAGCTGATGGTGCCGCGATAATTCACCATCCCGACGATAGCTTTCAGCAAACTGCTTTTTCCACTGCCATTCAGTCCTATGAGGTAATTTAGTCCTCCTAAAAAACGAATAGAGACATCACACAGGATGTCTCTATTGCCAAAAGAAATGAATAAATTTTCAATAGATAAATTAGCCATAATGGCAAATCTAGTGATTTGCGATCAAGGAAATAAATGAATCAAACAAAGTCTAATATTCATCATCGTTGAAAAGGAAATCATCCTTTGTAGGATAATCTGGCCAAATTTCTTCGATTGAGCTATAGGTCACAGCTCCTGCGTCCTCATCTTCCTCCAGGTCAGCCAGGTTTTCCTCTACTTCTGCCGGAGCACCTGACCTTCTTGCAAAGTCAATGAGCTCTTCTCTAGTCGCGGGCCAGGGAGCGTCCTCTAAATAAATTGCTAATTCTAATGTCCAATACATGGTTCTATGGTTCTTTAAATGCGCCGCAAATATATTAGATTTTAAGTCAAACGCAAGAAAAAATTTATGCAGCAAAAAGGGCGAAAAATCGTCGGTGAAAAAGAGTCCCTGAGCTTAGCTTATGTATAGTGGTAAAAATGTATATTTGCCGAATTGAGAGAAAAATGTGTGTAAAAAACCTGTTTAGGCCATGACCTTTTTGAATCCCGCCATGTTTTGGGGCTTGACAGCTCTAGCTGTTCCAATCATTATTCACTTCTTTAATTTACAGCGTCCGAGGCAGATCCTCTTTAGCAATGTCGCTTTTGTCAAAGAGGTAAAAAAATCCATAGTAAGGCGTTTGCGGTTCCGCAAATGGTTGCTGCTGCTGCTGCGGCTTGCAGCCATCAGCTGTTTGGTTTTGGCTTTTGCCAATCCGCTTATCACCTCCAACAGCAAGACCTGGATGCTGGGCAACCGCTCGCTGGCTATCGTCATTGACGATTCCTATAGCATGCAGGCAGGCAATGAAAAAGGGCCCTACTTCCAGCAAGCGAAAAAACTTTCGCAGGAAATCGTCAATACCTACGGTCAGCAGGATGAATTTCTCCTGATGCCCCTCAGCAGCATTCAGCTAAACGCCAACTTTGGCGACCAGCCAAGCGCCTTGCAGGACATCAAAGAGATGTCCATCGAGCAGGGCATACATGCCCACAGTGAGTTGCTTTCTTTTCGCAAGGAGATTTTTGCCAATGCCCAAAATACCGTCCAGGAGCTCTATTTCCTGAGCGATTTTCAGCGCTCCACGGTCATGGCTGACAGCGTACGGGTACAATTGCTCGACACTTCTACCCTTGTCAAATACCTGCCTCTTGCCACCCGTGAGCAAAGCAACGTCTATGTCTCAGGCCAAAAAATCCTTTCTCAAATCATCGAAAAAGGAAAGCCTATCCAGCTCAAAATGACCCTTGTCAATGATGGCAACAAAAAGGTGAATGAACTGGGAGTCAGGGTTTTGCTAAATGACAAAGTTGTAGCCATTGCCAACCAGAGCCTGGAACCCAATACTTCCCTGGAATTGGAGATGAGCTTCACCCCAACTGAAAGCGGATGGCTCTCCGGGCATATCGAGCTCGACGACTATCCCATAGAATTTGACAACAAAAGGTACTTTTCCCTCTATGTACCAGAATCCGAAAAGGTACTGCTGGTGGAAGGCCAAAAATCCCGCAACCTGCATGTGCTTTATGCTGAGCTTTTTCAGCAGTTTGAAACCCAAATCATCAGCGAGCGCAATATCTCCAGCGTTCAGTTGAATGATTACAGGACGGTTGTACTATTGGGGGTAAAGGAATTTTCCTCCGGCCTTGCGGATAAATTGACCCTTTTTCTGAATGAAGGCGGCAGCATCATGTTTTTTCCCGCTGACGAAATGAATCTCAGTGGTGCCAATGCCTTCTTCAACAACAGCGGCATAGGCAATTTGCAGGCACTGACAAGCGTGCAGGAAGGCATGAAGGCGCGTCTGGCAGAATTGAACCATCCGCTTTTCGATGGCATTTTCACCAACGAGCGCAACAACCGCGAGTTTGACGCACCCAATGTGTACAAATACCATCCCATCAAGGTCAATAACAACTCCATCCAGAATGAGATCATCAAAATGGAAAATGGCGATATTTTCCTGCTTGAATCCAAAATTGGAGACGGAATGATCTACACTTTTAGCGTGTTTCCCGGTGATTCCTGGACAGATTTTCATGTGAAAACCGTTTTTGCCCCTATCATTCTGCGTGCAACTCAAATCATGAGCCAGACGCAAAAACAGCAAATAGGACAGGAAATAGGCTATTTCCAGCCACACAGCCTGCGCACCTCCAGTCAAAACCAAATCCAAATGGTCGCCCAGGATGGCTTCAGCCTGATACCTGAACAGTATGTGCAGGGCGGCTCAACGATACTCAATTTTGAGAAGCTTGCCTTGAAAGAAGGCAATTACCGCATCATGCAGGGAGATTCCCTGCTGGAAATCATCTCCTTCAATATTTCCGATTACGAATCGAAACTGGACTTTATCGGAGTCGATCTTCTCCGCAAGCAACTCAATCAGGCCGGATATGAAGGGATTCAACTGCTGGAAGCCGATCCGGAAGATATCCGCCAGCGTGTTCAAATTGAAAAACAAGGCTTACCTTTGTGGAAATATTTTATCGTTTTTGCGCTCGTTTTTCTCCTTGCTGAGATTTTGATGCTTCGATTTGGAAAACAATAGAGGTTAATTGGCAGTCGGTAGTTTTCAGTAAACAGCAAAAACCCGAAACTCAAAACCCAAAACTCAAAAAGTGTGAACCTTCTTTATGCTGATACAAGGTGTAAAAATAATTGACCCGGAAAGTGCGTTTCACGCCCAAATCTGCGATTTGTTGATTGAAAATGGGATAATTAGTGCGATAGGGAAGCCTGGCAGTTTGGCTGCTGATAAGGAAGAAGTTATTTCAGAAGAAGGGCTTCATGTTTCTCCTGCCTGGGTAGACAGCGGCGTAGTGCTGGCAGATCCCGGTTTTGAGCACAAAGAAAAGCTTGCTGCTTTGGCTAAAGCCGCCGCCTTCGGCGGTTTTGGTCGGGTAATTTGTTACCCCAATACGGATCCCGTGATCGATCATGCCCAAATGATCCACGCCCTTCAGCAAAGAAGCAAGCCCCTACCGATCCATTTTCACTTTCTGGGAACCATCAGCAAAGGAGCCAAAGGCAAAGAGCTCGCCGAAGCCTATGACATGCAGCAGGCAGGTGCACTGGGTTTTTCTGACGGATTGCATCCCTTGCAATCTTCTGGCCTGATGCTCAGGGCTTTGCAATACTACCAGGCCTTCGAAGGCCTCCTGCTCAGCTACCCCGATGAGGAAAGCCTCAGCCATGGTGGCCAGATGAATGAAAGTGCACAAAGCGTCAAACTGGGCCTGAAGGGCATAGCCGAAATCGCCGAATCTTCCCGGATGGCAGAATTTCTGCAAATGCTGGACTATGCCGGCGGTCGGCTGCATGTGCAGCCGGTCAGTTCACCCCTGGCGCTGAACCTTATTCAGCAATTTCACTCGCCGGAGGCGAGTCTGACGGTCGGGGGCTCCATCGCCCACCTCTGCTTTGACGACAGTGTTCTGTCGGAATTTGACGAAAATTTTAAGCTTTTCCCGCCCTTGCGGGATGCCTCCCAACTCAAAGCCTTGCAAAAAGGCTTGCAGGACGGTCTGTACGATCTCCTTTTCAGCGGACATTACGCACAGAGTCTGGAAGAAAAGCAATTGGAATTTGCCAGGGCTGAGCCAGGCATGTTGATGCTGCAAACAGCTTTTTCAATTGCTAATAAGCATTTAGTGAAAAGCGGAATCATTTCTCTCGATACATTGATACATTTGCTCAGCCACGGCCCCCGAAAGGTTTTTGGGCTACCATCCTGTAGCATCGCTGTGGGCCAAAAAGCTGAGTTAACGCTGTTCCAGCCTGAAGCAAAATGGACATTTAGCAGAAATCATCTTTTTTCTCCTGCTCAAAACTCTCCATTTTTGGGGCAAGAGCTTGAAGGAAAAGTGCTTAGGGTGATTTGTTAAGGAATAGAAAGAACACACAACATGAAGTTTACACTTGGGCAAATTGCTGCCATTCTCCATGCCAAACTTGAAGGAAATCCAGAGACAGAAATATCTGATTTATCCAAAATTCAGGAAGGGCATGCAGGCAGCCTGAGTTTTCTGGCCAATCCCAAATACCTTCCTTATATCTATACTACCCAGGCTTCTGCGGTCATTGTCCAGGAGGATTTTGAGCCGCAGGAAGCGCTTCAAACCGCTTTATTGCGGGTAAAAGATCCTTATGCTGCCTTTACCTTTTTGCTACAAAAGGTGGCCGAACTTCAGCGTCGCCCCAAATCCGGGATCGAAAAACACGCCTTTATCGCAGATAGCGCTCAGGTGGCAGCAAGCGCCTATGTAGGTGCATTTTCCTACATCGCCGAAGGCGCTGTGATTGGAGAAGGCGCACAGATTCACCCACAGGTGTATATAGGCGAAGGCGCGCATATCGGCGCTGGAAGCGTTATTTTTCCCCATAGCACCATCTACCACCAGACGGTGGTGGGCGCAAATTGTATCATCCATGCCGGTGCCTGCATCGGCAGTGATGGCTTTGGTTTTGCGCCGCAGGCAGACGGCAGCTTTCAAAAAATACCCCAATTGGGCAGGGTCGTGCTGGAAGATGAAGTGGAAATCGGCGCCAATAGCTGTATTGACCGAGCGACTTTGGGAGATACCCTGGTCAAAAAAGGGGTCAAACTCGATAACCTGGTCCAGATCGCCCACAATGTGGAGATCGGGTCCAACTCCGTCATCGCCGCCCAAAGCGGCATCGCAGGTAGCACTACCCTGGAAGAAAATTGTATGCTGGGAGGCCAGGTGGGCGTAGTGGGGCATTTGACCTTGGCAAAAGGCAGCAAAATAGACGCCCAATCTGGCGTCAATAAATCCATAAAAGAACCCGGACAGGCTTTCAGAGGCTCTCCTATTCAGTTATTCCGCGATCAGTTGCGATCCGAAATGGTTTTTCGCAAATTGGCCGATATGTACCAGCAAATGGATAGGCTGGAAAAAAGGCTGGAAGAGCTGGAAAGTCCATCTATTTAAAATGCAGTCGCAAAAAGCGTTTTTCTTAAAAACAAAATGTAAATTTGCGGCGCTTATACCCATCAGCTAAATATTTGTTTCTTGGTTATGCAACAACACACCATTCAAAAAACAGTAAGCGTTTCAGGCGTTGGCCTCCACACGGGAGTGAATGTAACAATGACGTTCAAACCTGCTCCTGCAAATCACGGTTACGTTTTTAAGCGAATGGATTTGGAATCCCAGCCTCTTGTCAAGGCAGAGGTAGAAAATGTCGTAGACACTTCCCGGGGAACCACGATCGCCGAAAACGGCGCTCAAATCCACACCGTAGAGCACACCCTGGCCGCCCTTGTAGGCCTCCAGATAGACAATATCCTCATCGAACTCGATGGCCCTGAGCCGCCCATCATGGATGGCAGCGCCAGAGATTTTACAGCAGCTTTGCTGGAAGCCGGGCTCGAAGAGCAGGAGGCTGAACGCGAAATATTTGTTTTGGAAACACCCGTTCACTACCACGATGGAGAGCGGGGCGTGGAGTTGGCAGTATTGCCATCAGAAGCTTTTCACGCATCGGTTATGATAGACTATAATTCCGATGTTTTGCCGCCTCAGCACGTTAGCCTTCCTGCCATGGAAGATTTTCCCAAATACTTTGCTGACGCCCGTACCTTTTGCTTTTTGCATGAGCTGGAAGCGCTTTCTGAAGCGGATTTGATCAAAGGGGGCACATTGGAAAATGCCATCGTGCTCGTAGACAGGGAGATCAGCGAAGAAGAACTGGATCGTCTCTGCAAGCTTTTCAACAAGCCCAAAATGGAGGTGCGCCGTGGCGTCCTCAACAATGTGGGCCTGCGCTATGATGACGAGCCTGCCCGTCATAAAATGCTTGACCTGATGGGCGATCTCGCCCTGGTGGGTATGCCCATCAAAGGCCATATCATGGCCGCCCGTCCCGGCCACAAAGCCAACGTAGAATTGGCCAAACTGATCAAGGCAGAAATCAAGAAAAAGCGCATCACCGACAGATATCAATCTGATAAAGTCAAAGGGGTAGTTTTTGACATCAACGCGATTCAAAAAATCCTGCCCCATCGTTATCCTTTCCTTTTAGTGGACAAAATCACCCATTTCGCAGAAAACAGCATCACAGGGGTAAAAAATGTCACCATCAATGAGCCTTTCTTTATGGGACATTTTGAAGGAAATCCCATCATGCCAGGCGTGCTTCAATTAGAAGCCATGGCCCAGGTGGGTGGAGTACTTTTGTTAAATACCGTTGAAGATCCTTCTACAGTTTGGGTTTATTTTGTTGCCATAGACAACGCAAGATTTAAAAAGCCAGTTATACCAGGTGATACGCTCATCTTCGAATTGGAAATGGTTGCTTTGAAAAGGGGAATATGTAAAATGAAAGGAAAAGCATTAGTGGACGGTAAGGTTGTTTGCTCGGCAGATCTCGTTGCCAGCCTCGTCCCAAAAAACAAAGCATGACAGAAAAAAATTCCACACCATCCTACAGCCTGGCTCTGGTTCATCCTCAGGCTAAAATTCACGCCAACGTAAAAATTGCTCCTTATGCTATCATTGAAGCCGAAGTAGAAATCGGAGAAGGTTCCTACATCGGTACAAATGTCGTTATTCAAAAAGGAGTAAAAATTGGGAAAGGTGTGCGCATCGGCCCAAATACGGTCATCACCCCCGATACCCAGCAATTGGAATTCTGGCGGGAAGCCTCTGAAACCCCCGTTTACGCCTTAGGAAATGTCCCCCGGATCACCATCGGTGACCACGTCCATATCGAGCCCAATGTCACCATCCATGGGGAAGTGACCATTGGCGCAAAATCCTGGATCGGTTCCAATGTCACCATTTATGATGGTGCTCGGATTGGCAAAAATTGCAAAATATTTGCTGGGGCAGTCCTTTCTGCCATTCCTCAGGACCTCAAATTTGTGGGCGAAAAGACCACCCTGGAGATAGGGGAAGGTACTACCATCCGCGAATGTGCCACCCTCAACCGAGGCACTCAAGCCTACGGCAAAACCGTTATCGGCAAGGATTGCCTCCTGATGGCTTATGTGCATGTAGCACATGACTGCATCATTGGCGACCGTGTCGTCATGGCTAACTCCGTCAACCTGGCAGGCCATGTCGAGATCGAAGATGACGCCCTGATGGGCGGCACCTCTGCTGTGCAGCAGTTCATCAAAATCGGCAAACATGCCTTCATCACCGGAGGTTCCAAAGTGCGGAAAGATGTTCCACCTTACATCAAGGTGGGCCGCGAACCTGTTCAATACCAGGGCGTTAACTCCATCGGATTGCGAAGAAAAGGCATGACCGCTGAAAAAATCAACGAGGTCATGGAGATCTACCGCCATATCTTCAATTCAGGCATGAACAATTCTGAAGCGATGGATTATATCGAGCAGAATGTCCCCTATTCTGAAGAACGAGACTATATTGTAAGGTTTATTCGCACTTCTGAAAGAGGGATTGTAAAGGGAGTTAGTTCGAAATCTTAAGAAGATTAGCGCATTCCTCATGAACATTTTCCTCCAGGATATTGGAAAAAAGTTTTACGGTCGCTGGCTTTTTCGGGAAATCCAACAGGATTTGAAAGCAGGCGAGCGGCTCGCTTTGGTGGGTTCCAATGGCTCCGGCAAAAGCACCTTGCTTCGCATCATTGCAGGGCAGATGAACCCTTCTGAAGGAAGGGTGATCTATCAGCTAAATGGAAAGAAACTCAACGCAGAGCACTTTTTCCAGCATCTGAGCTGGTCGGGTCCTTATATAGAATTGTACCAGGATCTCACCTTTGCCGAACATCTGCGTTTGCATTTTCGCTTCAAAAAATGCCTGTTCGACCAAGCTGAAGAGATCATAGATCTGCTTCATCTCAGACCGCATAAAGACAAAAAGCTTCGCTTTTACTCCTCCGGCATGCAGCAGCGTGCCAAGGTGGGCCTTGCCCTTTTCACCCAATCCCGCCTCCTGCTGCTCGATGAGCCCACCAGCAATATGGATAGCGAAAATGCATCCCGCATGCTGGAGTTGATCGAAACACATCTCGGAGACCGAATCCTGGTACTCGCTTCCAATATGGAAAGAGAATTTCATACCTTTGAAAAGGTTTTGAGATTGAATTGATATGAATACAACTTCCGTACTTTTCTGCTTTGCTTGCTTCTTTCTGTTTTCCTGCCAGCAACCTTTTGCTGAAAAGAAGCTTTCTGAGGCTGAATTAGCTGCGATTGACAGCATGCATGCAGTCGTTCATCCAGAAGAAATGGTGGAATCCGAGCCCATCGAAAAGAAAGTCTCAGCAGATTTATCTGAATTTGGAGGTGCGGTTCAGATGGGAGAACTGGAAAAAAAGCTTGTAGAAGCTGGTTTGGTTGACATTCAACTGGTAGAACCATCCATTCAGGTTGAGCTGAAATACGCCACTTCCGACAATTTTCTGGGAGAAAATGTCTATGGCGACCTTCGTCACTGTTACCTTCAGCCCATAGTTGCGGATATGCTGGCAGATGCACAGCACAGTTTGCAGGAAGCTCATCCTCATCTATCCCTGCTCATATACGATGGGGTGCGCCCGCGCTCCGTGCAATACAAGATGTGGGACATCGTCAAAGGCACCGATCAGCAACAATATGTTGCCTCTCCTAAAGCAGGTTCCATGCACAACTACGGCGCATCCGTAGACCTCACCCTCGCTACCATCGAGGGCCAGCCCCTGGATATGGGCACCCCTTTCGACTTCTTCGGGCCCCTCGCCCAGCCCCGCTTCGAACAGAAATACCTCGAAAGCGGCCAGCTTTCCCAACAACAAGTAACTAACCGCCGCATCCTGCGAGCCTCCATGATGAAAGCAGGCTTTCAGGGAATATTGAGTGAATGGTGGCATTTTAATGCCTTTTCGCGGGATACGATTAAGGCGCGCTTTACGGCTGTGGAGTAAGCGCCCCCAACAAATCCTCCATCAGTACCTCTGCCTCTTCCAATCCGATATAAAAGCGGATCAAATTCCAAGGCAGAGGCGAACCGCTATAATTTGCGGAATCTATCAGCGCGCTGGTCGGAAAGATCAGGGACTCAAAGCTCCCCCAGGAGCATGCCAGGGTGAAGTACTTCAGCCTGTTGCAGAAGTCATCCACCTCTTCTATCCTTTCGGCTTTCAAAGCCATCGAAAACTGCCCTGCGGGCGCTTTCATCTGCTTTTTGGCAAGTTCATATTGATCAAAATCAGGCGAAAAAGGATAATAGACTTTTTCAACACGGGGATGCTTTTCGAGCATGGCCACGATCCGTGGTGTAGTATCCGCCACCCGCTGCATGCGCAGCGGCAAGGTGCGCAAACCGCGCAGCATGAGCCAGGCATCATTGGGGGAAATGATCCCCCCAAGCGTCATGAATTCGCCTGCGAATATCTCTTCATATTTCTCTCTGCTGCAGCAGAGCACGCCCGCGACGATGTCGCTATGACCATTGAGGTATTTGGTGGCGGAATGTACCGTCATGTCTATGCCCATTTTGATGGGCTGCTGGTTGAGCGGAGTAGCGTAGCTGTTGTCTACGATGGTGAGGATGCCATGCGCTTTGGCGATGGCGGCGATGGCCTCCAGGTCCTGCAATTCGAAGGTAGTCGAATTGGGAGATTCCAGCATAAACAGCCGCGTATTGGGCTGTATGGCCTTGCGGAAGTTTTCCGCGTCGCGCCCATCCACAAAGCTGGAGCTTACATCAAAGCGTGCCAGCAGCCGGGAAAGCAACTTCGTTGTCCATGAATAAGGTTTTTGGACACAGACGATATGATCGCCTGCCTTGACCTGAGACATCACCGCTGCTGCGATTGCGGCTGAGCCGCTGGAGAAAACCATGCATTCTTCGGCGCCCTCCAAAGCTGCCAGTTTGGCCCTGAGCGTTCGCACGGTGGGATTTACCCCACGGGTATAAAAAGGAGCATCCATTTCCCTGCGCAAGCCCTCCCGCATATCCTCTACCGTTTGGAAGGCAAAGTTGCTGGTTTGGAAAATGGGAGGCGAAACGGCGCCTTCGTAGCAATGCCGATCTTCGGCCAGGTGGTTGATGATATAGTCTAAATTCATGTTCGTAAATATCATGACAAATCTTCTATCTTTATCTGCGAAAGTCATAAAAAATCTGCCTTTTCAAGGGTCCATTCCCCCCACCTCATGGAAAAAAAGCAACTTGTTAAAATCGTACTTGGGCCTCTCCTCTTTGTCCTGACAAAACTGATCATCCGTCCCGAAGTAATCGGACCGGAATTATGGGGACTTACCCCCGAGGCAGGCTCTGTGCTGGCATGTACTTTTTGGATAGTGAGCTGGTGGATCACAGAGGCTGTGCCTATTCCTGTCACCTCGCTTTTGCCCATCATCCTCTTTCCGCTTACAGGTGCATTGGAAATAGAAAAAGTGACAGACAATTATGCCAAGCCGATGATTTTCCTCTTCCTGGGCGGTTTTATCCTGGCATTGGCGATGGAAAGATGGCATTTGCATAGGCGCATCGCCTTGAGCATCATTTCGGCCATTGGCACGCAGGCACGGCTGATCGTGCTGGGATTTATGCTGGCGACAGCCTTTCTGTCGATGTGGATTTCCAATACTGCCACCACCATGATGATGGTGCCGATTGCCCTGGCGATCATCAGCCAGATATCTGCCTTTCTGAGCAGGGAGGGAGAATTATCTCCCGGTATGATCAAAAACCGAAACAACCTGGGGGTTGTGCTGCTGCTGAGCATCGCCTATGCCGCCTCTATTGGCGGCATGGCTACCCTTATTGGCACACCTACCAACCTGATATTCAGCGGTTTTCTCACCGAATTTTACAAAAGTCCTGAAGACCTGGCCTTTTTGCAACAGTTTCAGGCAGCGGACTCTAGCCAGACAGCCAGCGAGTTGGTAGAAATCACCTTTATGGAATGGTTCCAAATCGGTTTTCCGGTAGCTGTGGTCATGCTGATTATCAGCTGGTATTACCTGGTTCGGGTAGCATTTCCTCTTTCCAATGAACCTCTGGCTGCAGGTAGGAAAGAAGTGCAAAAACAACTCCGAGAACTCGGAAAAATGACTGCCGAAGAAAAGCGGGTGCTGATTGTTTTCGCCTCGGTAGCCTTTTTGTGGATGATGCGTAGCCCCCTCAGCAGCTGGCTAAGCCCCTGGCTCGATGGCCTCGATGACAACATCATTGCGCTTATGGGAGGGCTCTCCCTCTTTGTGATTCCCAGCACCCAAAAAGGAAAATTCCTGATGAACTGGAAAACAGCCAATAAAATGCCCTGGGGCATTTTGCTGCTTTTTGGGGGCGGCTTCGCCCTGGCCACCGCTTTCAAAGAAAGCGAATTGGCGGATTGGATCGCCATGAGCCTGCAGGCCATGAATGGCATTCACCTCTTTATCTTTATTCTTGTCATCACTGCCCTGGTCAATTTCCTCACAGAACTAACCATGAATGTGGCTACTGTTACCATGATATTGCCCGTGCTGGCAGCACTCGCCCTTTCTGCAAATCTGCATCCCTACGGCCTGATGGTAGCAGCCACCATCGCAGCATCCTGCGCTTTTATGCTGCCTATCGCCACAGCACCCAATGCCATCGTCTTTGGCTCCGGTTATATCAAAATGAAGGACATGATTCGGGCAGGATTTGCCCTCAATCTCATTTCCATTGCCATCGTCAGTTTGGTGGTTTATTTTGTTTTGGGCTTGCTTTGGGGGATTAAATTGGGGCTTTAAATCGACAGAGATATGAAAATTTGGAAATGGAAGCATCTGTTTTGGGGCATGATTATCATGTTGTTGACTTACACGGTTTTACGAGCCATCTATCTTTCGATTACTTGTGATGAAGCCTGGACCTATCTTGTTTTTGGGCAAAAGTCCTTTGGTGAGATCGTTTTTTGGAAAGAAGCAAATGCCGCGAATAACCATATCCTCAATTCCGTCCTGATCAGGTTCAGCACCCGCATTTTAGGCAATTCTGAATTTGCTATCAGGCTCCCCAATCTGATCGCACATTTCCTTTTCCTTTTTTTCTCTTTTAAGCTCTTGCAAAAATTTGTTGACGATAAATTCCTACAGCTTTTGGGCTTTATTCTTCTGAATTTCAATCCCTATATGCTGGATTTTTTCTCATTGGGAAGGGGGTATGGCCTTGCGTCAGGTTTTATGATGATAAGCCTTTATGCCCTTTTTTCCTTTCACCAAAGCAAAAAAACCGCTTACCTCTGG
Source organism: Bacteroidia bacterium (assembly GCA_030430205.1). GTDB lineage: Bacteria > Bacteroidota > Bacteroidia > J057 > J057 > JAUIGE01. The sequence continues at coordinate 64,686 of JAUIGE010000009.1, forward strand.
CATATTTTCCTGTGGGGAGGCATGGCAGCTTTTAGCAACCTGACTTTTATCAATTATTACCTGGCAATTTTGGGGGCGATAGGCTTGCTTATATTGATTCAGGAACCCAAACGTCTTTTTTCCCCTTCACTTCTTTTACCTATTTTCAGCATCACCCTCCTCTTTTCCCTGCTTCTATTCAGGCCCATCATGCTGCTCAGGCAAGCCAATGAACTGTATTATGGTACGGAAAATGGTTTTTGGAAAGGCACGGTGCATTCAATGGTCACGACCTATTTATATGGTTATCATAAATTCAAAGTAGTTTTCAAATCTGTTATTCCCATACTTATTCAGCTAGCGACTATCATTGGCTTATTTGTTTTGGTAAAAAAAAGTATGCAAAAAAAGTTGACAACCCTATTTCTGATATCATTGGTTTTGGGCTTAATGATATTGAGCACCGTTATGCAGCATTTCCTGCTTGGCAATCTTTACCTTCAGGGAAGAGCAGCCATTGTTTTTTATCCTGTTTTTTTCCTTTTTACTATTTTTCTATTTGTAGAAATCAAAAAAGAAAACAAGCTAACACACTGTATATCAGTGTATTTAGGGGGGGTATTGGGCTATTTGTCGTTCTACTTATGCTACATTCTCTCAAGCTTCACGGCACCTATGACTTTTACTATGACACCTGGACAAAAGAAATGCTACATCGCGTTAAAGTAGAGGTTGTTGATCTAGCCCAGGGGGAAAAAACCTACTCTATAGGAGTTGATGTAGCCAATGTACCGGCTATTCGGTATTACAAAAAACGTTGGCAGGCCGACTGGTTGGCTCTGCCCGATTACATGGGAACTGAGGGAGAATATGATTTCTATTTTGTAGAAAAGTATCCGGAAGACAAGCGCAAGGCACGGGGCCTGGTGGAAATCCAGTGCTACAAAGGCAATTTTTGCCTCTATCGCAATACAAATCGCCGCTAAGCAGCAGAGTTCACCCTCTTTTACGCCATTCTTGGTACGTTTTTGCTGTTTTACCTGAGAATGGGTTACGCCAGGCGGAAACGTTTTCAGCAATGAGACTCCCCCAGGGAGGAAAGGTTTAAAACAGTCTTCAGTCCCGCTTCTCGCTTCCCGCCTCCCGCCTCCTCACCCGCTTCAACTGCAAATGATTCATCGGATTGCCGACAAGTCCTGTGACATTTTTTTGCAAAATCCTGATAGACCGGTCGTAATAGAGCGGAATGACGGGCGCGTCTTCCAGCATCAGGCGATCCATCGCCTGGTAGAGCTGATAGCGTGCGCTATCGCTTGTCACGAGCTTGGCAGCCCGGTAGAGGCTGTCGAAGCGGGCATTCGCATAATGCGTGCTATTGGGACCGTTGGGGACGGTATGGGGGCTGTAAAGCAGGGCGAGGTAATTCTCGCCATCGGGATAATCTGCGATCCAACTGGCGCGCCAGAGGTTGACGCGGCTGTTGCGGACCTCGCCACGCAGGGTGCCACCCTGCAGGTTTTGTACGTCCATGCGGACGCCGATATTCTCAAAAGCCTTTTGAATAAATTCAGAAATATTCGCGTAAAGCGGGGTCGAGTAGAGCGTCATCGCGGGCAGGCCCTGCCCGTTGGGGTAGCCCGCCTCTGCCAAAAGGCTACGTGCCTTTTGCAGGTCATAGCTATAACCGGGGACAGCGGTGCTGTCAAAACCCGGCATGCCGTAAGGCACAAAGCCCGAATTGGCGGCATATCCCATGCCGTTGAGCAGGTATCGGACCAGCTTGGGGCGGTCGATGGCGTGGTTGAGGGCCTTTCGGATGCGCACATCCGTGAGCGGATGATTTTTGGCGATTTCGACGCTGGTATCGACCAGCATACCCAGGTATTCGATATTGAGCTGCGGCGCCAGCTCGAAGGCGTATTGCCCCGCATAGCTGCTTTTAATCGTACCGTCGGGATTCAGAATTTCATCCTTATAGGATTCGTCTATGCCATTGATGAAATCGAGCTTTCCTTGTTTAAATTCCACAAAAGCTGAAAGCCGGCTCGGCATAAAACGCACCGAAACGGCGTCCAGATAGGGGAGCCGGGATTCTCCTTCTTTTTCAAAATACTGTGGATTTTTGTGGAGAATGAGGTGGTGTCCCTCTTCCCAACGGAAGAAGCGAAAGGGGCCTGTCCCTATAGGCCGGGCGCGAAAATTTTCGCCATAATAAGCTACCGCTTCCCGGGGTACGACAAAGCAATATGGCATGGCGAGCAGGCCCAAAAGGGGTGGAAAAGGTGCCGTCAGGCGGATGACAAAGGTGCTGTCATCTTTTGCCGCAAATCCACTGATATGATCGTTTTCTCCTGCTTTATAGGCATCCAGTCCCTGAATTTTTCCATTAAAAATCCATGAACCCGTAGACGCCACCACAGGATCGCAAATGCGGGAAAAGCTATAGACAAAATCCTGAGCAGTGACCTCTCGGGTCAGGTCTGGATTTTGTAAAAAAGCTGAATCCTGATGAAAAAGCACATCTTTCCTGAGGTGAAAAGTATATGTAAGACCATCGGGAGAAATGTCCCAATTCCGGGCGATGACAGGCTGTACTTTCAGCTTTTCATCCAGCTCTACGAGCCCGTTGTACAGCTGCGCTGTCATCCAGATAGAGCGCTTATCTCCCGCAAAAGCGGGATCCAGGCTTTTTAGCCCTCCTTCCAGATTCATCCTAAACACATTTTTTTCATTTTCCTGCTCAGGGGCATGTCCACAACTTATCCACAGAAGAATCAGGATGGGGAAAAAAATACGGAAAGATTCGGTTGATATGTTCCTTTTGTCCAACAACAAATTGCTATATTTACCGCTTCAAACTTACACAAATACCACAAAAGAAAGCTGTTCAGGCTTCATTAAAAATCTTTTCTCTCTCGCATAAAAATCCTACCGAAATAACAACCATGGGAAAGATTATTTGTCTTGCAAATCAAAAAGGCGGTGTTGGAAAAACCACTACGGCAGTCAACCTGGCGGCCAGTCTGGCAGCGCTTGAATATAAGACCCTCCTGGTGGATACAGATCCACAGGCCAATGCCACCAGTCATTTGGGCTTTGACCCCAATGCCACAGAGGGCAACATCTATGATGTCATCATGGAAGAGGAATTGGACATCCACGAGATCATTCGGGATTGCAATTTCCCCAACCTCTACCTTATTCCCTCTCACATCGATCTGGTGGGAGCTGAAATAGAAATGGTTGACATAGAAGACCGTAACCGGCTGATGAAGAAAGCATTAGCTCCTTTGAAAGATGAATTTGATTTCATCATTCTGGACTGTTCTCCTTCTTTGGGATTGATCACCATCAATGCACTCACAGCTTCTGACTCGGTCATTATTCCTGTCCAATGCGAATACTTCGCTTTGGAGGGATTGGGCAAACTGCTCAATACCATCAAGATTGTGCAATCCAGCGAAAACCTCAACCCGGAACTGGAGATCGAAGGCGTACTGCTCACCATGTATGATGCCCGACTCCGCCTCGCCAATGGCGTGGTTGCTGATGTGAAACATCACTTCCCCAATCGCGTCTTTGACACCATCGTACACCGCAATATCCGCCTGAGCGAAGCACCCAGTTTTGGCCAACCTGTGCTTGCCCTGGACATCCGCTCCAAAGGCTCCGTAAATTATATCAACCTGGCAAAAGAGGTACTGAAGCGCAATGGCCTGCCCATCGGACGCATGAGCACCGTTTCAAATAACTAGAGCCCAAACTCCCGGCTCTCTTATCTCGGCTCTCTGCTCTCACCTCTCGCCTCCCCAAAAAATGGTTGACTCGATTTGTATCGGGTCGACCTTTTTTTATTACCTTCATAGAAGAAAAGCTAAAATCACATCTAATGAGGAAAATTCTGACCTGTTTGCTGCTGTGTTCCTTTTTTGCCTGTATGGCCCCTTCGGAAAATACTGAAAGCAGCGCCCCATCTTTAACCGATAGCCCCAACGAAGGACCTGCTCCCACAGATGGTGAGCTAAGGATCGCCTTTTACAATGTCGAAAACCTATTTGATACAGAGGATAATCCAGAGAAAATTGACGAAGATTTCCTGCCGGAAGGCAAATATGCCTGGACCCCTGAGAAATATCAGGTGAAATTGAAAAATCTTGCCCGCGTGATTAAAGGCATACAGCCCGATATCATCGGTCTGGCAGAGATAGAAAACAGGAAAGTCCTGGAGGACTTATGTGCCCATCCGCTGATTGCAGATCAGGGCTATCGCATCGTGCATGAAGAATCCCCCGATATGCGGGGCATAGATGTGGCCCTGCTGTACCGAAGCGAAGCTTTTCGCTACCTGGATCACAGCGCCCAGCGGGTAAATTTTCCGCTGGAGCAGGACTATACCTCCCGCGATTTCCTGCTGGTAGCAGGACAGGTAAAAGGAGGTGAAAACCTCTACCTCATCGTCAATCACTGGCCATCCCGCAGAGGCGGAATGGAGGAATCCCAGCCACGACGCCTGCAGGTCGCCTCTCAGGTGAGAGGAATCGTAGATCAACTTTACGGAAGAGAACAGGATGCCAACATCGTCCTGATGGGTGACTTCAACGATGATCCCGATAATCGGTCTATTACTGAGGTGCTGAAAGCGAAAAGCAATTGGGAACAAAAGGCTTCCGGTAGCCTGCTCAACCTCATGAGTGATTTGAGTCAAAAAGAAGATGAAGGCTCATTATACTATGATAATAATTGGAATTTGTTTGATCAATTTATGGTCAGTGGGCATCTCCTGGATACCCAAAGCAGCTTTGGCTATGTCAATAAATCAGTTGATATATTTAATCCGGACTGGCTCCGTGTGGGCTATGGAAAAGCCAGTCTGGCTCCCAAAAGGGCCATTTTCCGGGGAGAATTCCAGCCTGATGGCTTCAGCGACCATTTTCCCATAGCCATGGACCTCCTGGTGAAGTGATACTTTTTCAATATAAATAATCCTTAATTATGGTTTGCTCAGTATTAGGGTGTGGATGGATGGGACTACCTCTGGCAAAGTTTTTAGTAGAAAAAAACAACCGGGTAAAAGGATCTACCACAAGAGAAGAAAAGCGGGCATATCTTGAAGAACAGGGAATAGAACCTTATTGCATCAAGCTTTATCCGCACAGGATTATAGGGGATATTGCACAGTTTGCCGATACGGATGTCATGATTCTCAACTTTCCTCCCGGAAGGTATAAACATGAGATCTCCGTCTCCTTTCCGGCGACAGTTGCACGACTGCTGGAAGGCATCAGGCAGCAGCCTCCCCGCCACTTACTTTTTGTAAGTTCTCTTTCGGTTTATGGGGATTCATCCTATACGGTCACGGAGGAAAGTCCGACTTTCCCCATGCGCCAATCCGGCGTCGCTTTGGTGGAAGTGGAGGAGCTCCTCCAAAAATCCGGCATTCCCATGACGATCCTCCGCATGGGCGGATTGGTAGGCTACAACCGACGGCCAGGACGATTCCTGGCAGGTCGCAAAAACCTCATACAGGCCAATGCGCCTGTCAATCTCGTCCACCTGGACGATTGTATCCACGTTATTTGGGAAATAATCCAACAAAAAAGATGGGGAGAAGTTTTCAATGTCTGCGCTGATGCGCATCCCAGCCGAAAGGAATTTTACACCTTCGCTGCAACAAAGATGGGCCTACCCGTCCCGACATTCAGCGATCAACAGACAGAGGGAGGCAAATATGTTTCCAATGAAAAACTGAAAAAAAGCCTCAATTTTTCCTTTCAATATGCTGATCCTTATCAGATGGTAAATTAAGACCGCATGTTAATCATAATTTCTCCCGCAAAAACACTTGATTTCTCAGAAGAAACAAGATTCACAGATAGCTTTTCGCAGCCTGAAATGCTGCAGGAATCACAGCTGCTTATCAGGCAATTGGCGAAGATGAGCGAAAATAAAATAAGCAAGCTGATGAACATCAGCGACAAACTCGCAGCCTTGAATCATGAGCGCTACCAGCGCTTTTCCGTTCCCTTTTCGCCCGTGAACGCCAAACAGGCCTTATTGGCTTTTAGAGGAGATGTTTACCTGGGTTTTGATTTACAAAACTATAGCGAGGCGGATTATGCTTTCGCCCAGGATCGCTTGCGCATCCTCTCAGGCCTCTATGGCCTGCTGAAGCCGCTGGATCTCATCCAGCCTTACAGGCTGGAGATGGGTACCCAACTCAAGACCCGAAGAGGCAAAGACCTCTATGCATTTTGGGGCGGTCGCATCACCAAACAGCTACAGGCAGCCATGGAAGCTGCGGATACGGATATCCTCATCAATCTTGCTTCACATGAATACTTCAAATCTGTCAGACAGGATAAGTTGAAAGGCCGCATTATTACGCCTATATTTAAAGAAGAAAGGGACGGACAGCTAAAAATGATATCCCTTTTTGCGAAAAAAGCACGGGGCCTGATGTCCAATTTTGCCATCAAACACAGGCTCACAGATGTAGAAGAGCTGAAGCATTTTCGCGAAGAAGGCTATACTTTCCGACCCGGAGAATCCTCTGAAAGCCAATGGCTTTTTGCCCGGTAAATACAAACATTTATGCCTGCCAACGCGACCACCCCAAAACGCAAAAAACACCCCCGCGACATGAGCGAGGAGGAATTGCAACTTGCCATCCAGCAAAATATGTCTGTGCTCACCCGGCACTACAGGCCAGAATATATGGCAGGCATGGCAAAGGAGTTGGTAGAGCTTGTCAAAGTTTATTTCCGGCCTGTGCATATAGGCTTCGAGGCCTTGCCGCCTGAGCGGCCCAAAGAAAATGTGCCTGTCATTTTTGCCAGCAACCATTCAGGCATGGCCTTCCCCTGGGATGGCATGATCATGGCCGCAGGCCTGATGGAGAAGTATGATTACGACCTCCGAAAGCTTTTTCGCCCCCTGGCGGCGCCCATGCTTTCGGCCTCCAACCTCATGAATCCCTATTTGCTGCAGGATTGCTGGAAGCGCCTCGGCGCCATCGATGCGAACAGCCTCAACTTCGAGACCATGATGAATCAGTCCGATTACAATGTCCTGATTTATCCCGAGGGAGTGCCCGGCATCGGCAAAGGCTTTAACAGGCGCTACCAGTTGCAGACTTTTTCCACCTCCATGGTCCGCATGGCCCTGAAATATGAAACCGATATCATCAGCCTGCTGTGTGTCAATGGCGAATACATCAATCCCCATGCATACCGCATCAAGTGGATCAACCGCATGGTCAATAAGATCGGCGTTCCTTTTTTATTTATCGGGCCACTCACTATTCCGATGATTTTATTTCCCCTGATTTTTTATTCAGCTCTTCCTGCCAAACTGATCTACGTTGTAGGCAAAAGGTACAAACCTGCAGAGATGCTGGACAAAGAAGGAGAGGAAATCAGCACAGAAGATATCAGCCATCTCCGCGACCAGATCCAGCAGGGGATGCAGGAAGAACTGGACGCTTATGTAAAAGAGCATGGACACAGTCCCTATAAGGTGAAAGAGTTGCTCAAAAACCTGCTGAAGCATTGGCGGGACCTGCCCTATACCACGCCTATAGGCTGGCCTGCCCTGTTCACGGAATTTGACAGGCGTTATCATAAGGAGGGAAAAGCGCCCCAGGGCGTTATCAGGGGCTGGTTTCGCTTCTGGCGAATCGTGATTCGCAACCCCATCGTGCTGGCATATTTCCTGCCGGTTGTGGGTTGGATTCCTATTGTTTATAGGGGAATAAGAGGTAGAAAAAAAGTAAAAGCCTGGGAAGGCTCTCATGTCTAAGGTCGCCGGATTCGGCCCCATTGGGGCTCGCTCAAACTGCCCAGGTACAGATAGTCTCCTATCTCCTTCACGCTTGTAATCGGCGCAAAAGCGCCCGAAGGGTCCTGCAGATTGTGGATGACTTCCCCTTTCTCATTGATACCCAATACAAAACCATACCTGACCGGAGCGGGCTGAACAGCCTCTGGCATCCGATGCACCACTTTTCGGAGAAAAGGATGGGGCAATAATTTGTCGAGCAAGGCATTGCGAGGATTGGGCAATGCCACCCAGAAAGTGCCCTTTTCATTGTAGGAAATATTGTCGGGAAAGCCGGGAAGGTTTTCGATAAAAACTTCACTATCTCCCCTTTTGGGACCTTTTAACCAATATTTCATGATCCTGTATGCGCCTGTTTCATTGACCAAGACATAGGCATCATCAGGCCCCAGGGCTACGCCGTTTGCAAAGCTCAAGCCTCCCAGCAAAAGCTGGGTATGCTTACGCGCAGGATCATACATAAAGAGCCTTCCGCTCTCACTGTGGGACATGATATCGTCTTTCCAGTTTCTCACCCCTGAGCCAACAGCAGCATCTGAAAAATAGATTTTTCCATCCGCTGCTATGTCCAAATCATCTACAAAATGAAATGGCTGGCCTTTATAAGTGCTAGTCAAGGGCAGCACACCGCCTTCCTCATCCACCAAAAGCAATCCTTTTTCGGCATCTGCTACGATCAGCTTTCCAAGGCTGTCAAATGCCAGTCCCAACGGCCTTCCCCCCGTCTCCGCAAATATCTCAGGATTGCTGCCATCCGCTTGAAATCGGACAATCTTCCCATTCACCAAACCGGCATATATATATCCCGCCGCATCCATGGCCAGATCTTCTGGCCCTTCGCCAAGCTGAGCTGAAAATTTCTCCATCCCGGCCAATGCCTGATTGGGCGCATATATACCTTCCATGGCAGGCGCAGAAGGAGGGGTCCAGGATTTGGGCTGAATATTTACCGGCCACAGTAAGAGATAGACGATGATGGCGACAAGTACAAACGAAAACACTTTTAGAAAAGACTTCATATCGGTAAGTTAGACAAAAATTAAAATTACAATGAAAAACCAATTAAAAGCACCTTTAGCACTCAGTATCCTCATCGTATTGCTGTTTTCATTTTCGGTAGTACAGGCCCAAAAATACGACCTCAAACTGCGTCTGGAGGACGGAAAATCCTACCAGCTCCAGCAAACTTCTGAGCAAAAAATCAACATTAGCGTCATGGGCATGAGCCAGGACATCAATCAGACCATGGTATTTGGATACACTTATCTGGTGGAAAAGATCGAGAATGGCATCCATACCATCAAGGTCACCTATGATTTCATTGAAAGCGCCCGTGATGGCGCACAGGGAAGTTTTTCTTACAATTCGAAAGAAGATACTGAGCCTGAAAATCCGGAAGCTCAATACATGGCGGCACTTATAGGGGAAAGTTTCCACATGAAAATGGACCAAATGGGCAATGTACTCGAAGTAAGCGGCACAGATGCCTTGCTCGAAAAAGGCCTTTCTAAAATGGAAGGTTTGGATGAAGCGACTCAAAAAGCTGTTAAAGCCCAATTGAAAAATCAATTTGGCGATGAAGCCACGAAGAGCAGCGTGGGCCAGCTATCTGCTTTTTTCCCAAAAAAGAAAGTAAAAGTCGGAAAATCCTGGAAGCATGATTACAGCACCAAAACCGTGATGGCTTTGGACATGAAAAGCGTGTATACACTTGAAAAGGTGGAAGATGGAAAAGCATACCTCAACATCACAACCGAAGTGATTCCTGGCCCTACAGAAACATTTGAAATGGGCGAAATGAGTATGCAATACAGCCTCGAAGGCGTTTACAATGGCACCATGGTAATCGACCTGACAACAGGCTGGACCCTGGAAGGCAATCTGGATCAGGACCTTGGCGGAACCGTGCAAATCTCAAACCCTTCTTTTGGTGTCGTGGATGCGCCGATGACGATTGGCAGCAACATCAAGATCAAATCGAAATAAAACCTATGCGGATTTTTCTGGTATTTGGATTTTGGGGAATGCTATGCCTGGGTTCTTCCTACGCACAATCCTTTGATTATGAATCAGATACCTTAAGCCTGGACGAAGTCCAGGTTCAAAGTACCCGTACAGGCGGCAGTTTGCTCAGGCAGGCTGCCGCCTTAAGCATTATCCGCAAAGCGGATCTCGAACCCGATGCCGGCATCGCCATCACCTCCGCCCTCAACCGCCTTCCCGGCGTCTATATGCAAAGCGGTGCTTTGAATACCAACCGCATCACGATCCGTGGGATCGGCAGCCGCAGCCTCTTCGGCACCAACAAGGTCAGAGCCTATCTCGACGATATACCCCTCACGGGAGGAGATGGCGAAACCACTATCGAGGACCTTGACCTCAGCTTGCTGGGAAAAGTAGAGGTACTCAGAGGCCCTGCCTCCAGTATCTTTGGCGCCGGCCTCGGCGGGGCTATCAATCTGTACAGTGACCATCCCGGTGTGGATCCGCTTGCACTAAGCTGCCAGCTCCAAACCGGCTCCTACGGCCTAAGAAGGCAGGTTTACCGCCTGAGTCATAGCCAGAAAGGCAGCGCATGGTTTGTCAATTTCAATGACACCCATAGCGATGGCTACCGCGACAACAACAGCTATGACCGTACTTCGGCCACCATTTTGGGTAGATTGTATCAGGAAAAAAGCAAAACAAGTGTATTTGCAAGCTGGATTTCATTGAAGGCATTTATTCCTTCTTCGCTTGACAGCGCCACTTTTGCGGAGAATCCGCAGGCTGCAGCTTTCAGCTGGGGCCAGCTACAAGGCTTTGAAGACTATGACAAAGCCCTGCTGGGCATCAGCCATGGCCAGCAAATTGCAGACCATATATCGCTGAAAGCGAGCGTTTTTGGCAGCTTTCGCGCCGCCTATGAGTTGCGGCCTTTCAATATCCTGACGGAAAATAACCAGAGCCTGGGCTTTCGGACCTATTTGCATTTTGAAGAAAAAAGCTGGGACCTGAAACTCGGAGGAGAGTACTTTTGGGAAAATTATGCCTGGCAAACTTTTGTGCAACAAAATGGCCAAATCGCTGATTTGCTCAGCAACCAACAGGAAATCCGCCGCTACGCCAACCTTTTTGCCCAGAGCGATATACAGCTCGCTACCCGTTTCCAGCTTACGGCCGGACTCAATCTCAATCAGACCCATTACGATCTTCAGGATCGTTTTTTTGCGGACAGCCTCGACCAAAGCGGTCAGTACCGCTTCCAAGCCCAACTTTCCCCCCGCCTGGCTTTGCTGTACAGCCTCTCCCCTACCCAAAGCTGCTATGCGCAGCTTAGCCATGGTTTTTCACCTCCTTCAGTCGAAGAGAGCCTGAGGCCCGACGGCGCAGTCAATTCTGACATACAGCCCGAAAGTGGCTGGAATATGGAAATCGGTGCGAGGGGATTTTTGAAAGAAAAATTCAGCTATGATGTGACGCTTTTCCACATGGAAATTCGCAATCTGTTGGTGGCTCGCAGAACTGATTTTGATCAGTTTGTGGGCGTAAATGCTGGAGCGAGCACGCATAGCGGGCTGGAAGCAGCTTTTTCGTATCAGTTTTTGGAGAAAAAAGTGAAAACCCAGCTAAGCATTTTTGCCAATGCCCATCTCGGCCGTTACCGCTTTGCGGATTTTGTGGATGATGGCGAGGATTATTCCGGCAATCAATTGACGGGGGTTCCCGCAGCCAGCCTGCATGCAGGCATTGATTTTCATTCTGCTCCGGGCTTTTATGCCCGGTTGAATGGGCAGTATGTATCGGCTATGCCGATGCGTGATGACAACAGCATTTTTTCTGAAGCCTTTGAGCTCCTCAATGCAAAGGCCGGCTGGCGCAAAAAACTGGGGAAACGCTGGGAAATGGAGCTTTTTGGCGGAATAAACAACCTGTTGGACAGCCAATACGCAAGCATGATATTGCCCAATGCCTCAGCTTTTGGCGGCAATGCCCCGAGGTATTATTATCCGGGATTGCCCCGGAATTATTATGGAGGCATGAAGCTTAATTTGACGATTAGCTGATCTTTTATCGTAATTTGGAGTACATAGCAAATAAAAAAAACATGGGCGCATCAAAAACCCTTCTCTTTACCGAAAGTCAAAATCACCTGGCCAATCTTGCAAGAGCCTTGAGCCATCCGGCAAGAATTGCCATTCTCGAAGTGCTTATCCGGCGCAGAAGCTGCGTCTGCGGAGATATCGTAGAAGAATTGCCACTGGCGCAGGCCACCGTCTCTCAGCATCTGAAAGAGCTGAAAAACGTGGGCCTCATCAAAGGCGAAATCGAGGGAAAGAAGGTATGCTATTGCATTGACCTGGATAATTGGGAAAAAATTCAAGGCGAATTATCTGCCTTTTTTGACCTGAAATCAGCATTTGGTGACTGTTGCTGAAAAAAAACTATTTTTTTCAGAACCTTTATCGTATTATTGCGATTAAACAATAAAACTTTTTTACCAACTCAAATAATTATGAAAAGATTACATGTAAACATCCGCGTGAAAGACCTTCAGCAGTCTATTGAATTTTATTCAGCGCTTTTTGCCAGCCAGCCCAGCAAGCAAAAAGAGGATTATGCCAAATGGATGCTGGATGATCCGCGCGTCAATTTTTCCATTACAAAAAGCAAATTAAACGGCTCTGGCATAGAGCATCTCGGCATTGAGGCTGAGAGTCCGGAAGAGTTACAGGAGCTTTACCAGCGGGTAGACAAGGCGCAGATGAGCATGAAGGATGATGGAGAGACGGTTTGCTGCTATGCAAAATCCACCAAAGGCTGGGTCAATGATCCGCAAAAGGTATCCTGGGAATTGTTTCATACGCATGGAGACAGCGAGAGCTTCTATGCGGCTGAAGAGGAAGGAGCGTGCTGTGGCACATCGGGCAGCACTTGCTGCTAAGATTTTGGCAGGTATTCCAAAAAGAAAACCGGCGCTGTTTCCAGCGCCGGTTTTTTGTAGTTTCAGCCTCTGATATGAAATATCAGCTAGGGAATGGGCTGAATGCCTACCGCTTAGTCTTCAGATAGCTTTACCTGAGTAATTTTTTCCAAGCCGTCGACTAAAACCATGAAGTGATCTTCTTCGATGGCTTTTTTCATACGTGTAGATAATTCACGCAAAAAAGAACCATAGTCATCCAGCAATTTTTTCCCTTTGGGGGAAATGTGGACAAAAATGGAACGTCTGTCGCTTTTGGAGTTTACCCTTTTTACTAGCTTCTGCTCTTCCAGGCGGTCTACGATGTTGGTTAGGTTACTCAGCTTAACATTCACCTTATCACCAATGTCCTTCATTTTTTTCTCGCCTTCATCCTTAAGCAACCTGAGAATTTCTACCTCAGTGCCACTTACTTTGAAGCGCTTTTGAACGACTGTCTGGTGTTTTCGGATGACATCACTAAGCTGAAAGAGACTACGCTCCAACCTCGCCAACTGCTCCATAGGGGAGCTTTTGGTATCACTCATAATGAAAATGATTAGGGAATCCTTACCAAAATGTCAAAGATTACAAATTATTCAATCAAATTAATCACTTTCCGTGCAAAAAGTCAAGCATTGAAAGTTATATTCAGAAAAATCTTCTCTCAGTAGATAATTCTAGTCTTAAACTTTTTCTGTAATTCCAATAATGCGGGATTCTTAACACTCATGGCCTTGAGTTTATCCTCTTCAGAATAAGGTTTTTGATCGTTGGGATTGATGAATGTGGCCCCTTGTTTTATCTCTACAAATAGTTGGGGCTGGCGGACATTTTCCCTCAAAAAAGGCAACATTTCCTGGTCTTTCTCCACCAGATTCACGAAGCCCTCAGGCACCGTCAATTCCCAGCAGTTGTGGGTAAAAGCATGTTGGGAAGTTTCTAAAATATTGGCCAGGTTATGTTTATTCTGCATCTTCAGAATATCCAGGTAGCTGCTAAAGGCTTCCATGAAAACTTCCTGGCTGATGTAAATTTCCTTTTGGATGCTGTAGGATTTCACCTCCTCTACTTCCTCCTCTTTCTTGTGTTTATTTTCTTCTTTTACAGCTTCTTTCAAGCTGGAAAGATTGGCGAGTTTACCCAGTTTTTTCCCTTTGGAAATGGCTCTGGCTGCTTTTTGAGGAATGGAATTTTGAGGTTTTTCGAGTGTTGGTGGAGTCGGAGGTTGTTCCGGCTCAGGAGTTGGGGCTGGGGAGGAAGTTATGGCTTTTTTTTTTCAGGCTCTACTCCCTCCGCTACGCGGATCGCCTGGCGCAAATGCGCCAGTTTGACCAGCAACAACTCCACCAGCAAACGCGGGTGAGTCGCCTGTTTGGATTTTTGTTCAGACTCTGAACACAGGTGAAAAGCATTCAGCAAAAAGCCTGAATCTACCGTGGCACTCTGCTCCTGGTAGCGTTTTTTCACATTTTCAGAAGTCTCCAGCAGCTCCAAAGTCTCGGGAGACTGACAGACAAGCAGGTTTCGGAAGTGTGCGGTAAGCCCCATCACAAAGTCCTTGGCTTCAAAGCCTTTTTCTATCACTTCGTGAAAAAGCAGCAACAATTGCTTGTGATCCTGTGCCTGCATGGCATCCACTGCCTTGAAATAGTATTCATAATCGAGGATGTTGAGGTTTTCGAGTACAGACTCGAAACTCAGGGTACCCGAGGTATAGCTGATCAATTGATCATACAGGCTGAGTGCATCGCGCAGCGCGCCATCCGCCTTCAGCGCGATCTGCTGCAAGGCAGCATACTCATAGGCTATACTTTCCTCTTTGGAAATATACTCCAGGTGCCCGGCAATGTCATCCACGCGGATGCGGCGGAAATCGTGCTTCTGGCACCTGCTCAGGATAGTGGGAAGAATTTTATGTTTTTCAGTAGTCGCCAGGATAAACAATACATGTGCCGGCGGCTCCTCCAGCGTTTTCAAAAAAGCGTTAAATGCCGCTTGGGTGAGCATGTGTACCTCATCAATGATGTAGACGGAGCGACGAGCCTGCCCGTTTTTGCCGGGCGTAGGCACATAGCGGGTTTGCTCGATCAGGTTGCGGATGTCATCCACGCTGTTGTTGGAGGCAGCGTCCAGCTCATGGATGGTCATGCTTTTTCCGTCATTGAAGGAAACGCAGGATTCGCAGGCATTGCAGGGTTCACCTGCTTCGGTCAGTTTTTCGCAGTTGATGGCCTTGGCCAGGATGCGGGCGCATGTGGTTTTGCCCACGCCCCGTGGGCCCGAAAACAGGAATGCATGGGCCAATTGGCCCATTTTGATGGCGCTCTTGAGCGTATTGGTCACGTGGGATTGTCCCACGACGGAGGCAAAAGTGCCGGGCCTATACTTACGTGCTGATACGATGTAGTTTTCCATAAATGACAGCCTAAAGCTAAGGAAAATTTTGGGAAATTAGCTTAAGCCAAACTCCTTTCCAGCTTAGCAATTCCTTTTTTCCTGACCCCAGGCACTGGCGATGCTCACCGATTGGCACAAGAGGCAAAAAAACTCAACCAATCCGATGTACTGAAGGAAGCACTGATGAAAGCCTATTTCGGCTGTTTTGGCCTAAAAATGAGATCCGCAGGCAAAACAGGGAGGGATTGCTTATCTTCGTTTTCATGAAAAGGTATTTTTCCTCCTCTCCTATATCACATGGTTTCATCTATGTTTTGCTGCTTTGCGCGGCATGTGCATTGCCCCGAAGCAGTTTCTGTCAAAGTCGGCCGTCTGGCCTGGAACTGGCCTACCTTGGCAACAATATCTGGAACCCCGGTCTCAAAATTTCTTTGAATGCAGAGCTACCGCCTGATAGCCTCAAGACTGCGAAAGGCAATCGAAAAAGCTTGCAAAAAAGCCATCGGCTGGATGTGGGATTTTTTGCTGATCCGGGAGCTTATCGCGGGCTTTTTGTCAATGCTGGATGGCAACGCAAGGCGATTTACCCCAATCGCTACTTCATCAGTTGGACTGCCAACCCGCTGGGCTTATTTCGCTCATTTCTGCATGATACCTATGCAGTTTCTCCTGCTGGAGAGATCAGCAGGGTCTTTTTGCCGGGGCGTCTGTACTTCGCACCCTCTTTCCAGGCAGGCCTGGGCCGAATCAGCAAAAAAGATCCCGGGCGCAGCTACTTTGCCCGCCTCAATATGATCATCCTGATGCCCTATAACACCTTTGTCATGCCTTTGCTCCAGGTGGAAGTGGGCTGCGCTTTTCCCCTGAAATAACATCCGGATAGAGATCATCCATTTTTTTGACCCGCCATTTTATCTGTTCAACATGAAAAATTCCCTGCGAATATGGATCGCCTGCCTGGCTGGCATATTGCTCTCCTGCAATCCGGAAAGCCCGTCTGGCGAAATCCACAAAACCCTCTACCTGCGTCATGCAGGTGCAGATATGCCCGCCTACCTGCACGGCAATGCCGATAGCAAAACCTTCCTGGTGGTGCTGCATGGGGCAGGCAGCTTTGGGCTGGCTTTTAGAGATGGCATGTTTATCTCTGATCTGGAGGAAAATTATGTGGTCGTATACTTCGACCAGCGCGGGCAATCCATGGCCCAGGGCCATTACAATACACCGGAGGACCTGATCGATCTGATGGCATCGGATGTGGAGGCGCTCCTGAAGCTCCTGAAACACACATATGGAGAAGACATCAGTCTTTTTCTGATGGGACATAGCTGGGGGGGACTGCTCAGCGGCGCGACATTATTGCGCCCTGGCGTGCAGGCAAGCCTGAAAGGCTGGATCAATGTCTCAGGGCTGATGGACCTGCCCGGCGCCAGTCTGGCGAGGAAAGACATCATCCAGACGATCGCGGAGGAGCAGATAGCCCTGGATATCAGCGTGGAAGCATGGCAGCAAATCCGGGACGAGGCAATAGGATTGAATCCGGAATCGGATGATACAGAGATACTGAAACTGGCTGCGCGAAGCATGAGCCAGCTGATCGCCGATGAAACGGTCCGCAGGACCGTCAGCTCTGAGAAGCTCTACAGAGCCCTGATCGACAACAATCCCGTCAACTGGCAGGTATCCTGGTTTTTCAACCAGCCCGTGGCCTATGCCAAAGAAGTGGATTACTCTCTGTTGGGGAGCTTGTCGCAGATCAGCCTGCCCTCCCTCTTTATGTATGGCAAATACGATGTGAGCGTGCCGGTTACGGCTGGCGAGCTTGCTTACCTGAATCTGGGAAGCCAGGAACGAAAGTTTGTTCGTTTTGATGCTTCCATCCATCATCCCCACGATACAGAACCGATCAAATTTTCCGAAGAGCTTCGCTTGTTTATCAATTCCTATCGGTAAAAATGCAGCAATCTGCTAAGCCAAAGCATTTATTGCAATGCCGGCTCAACCTATTCCCGAATTCTGTGTTAGTCAATCTGCGTTTTGTGTAAGCGCAGCAGGGACAGATTATAGACCTTTGTGAATAAAGAAAGTCGATAAAATAAATCACCTATTTACAAAAATTTCTCTCCGCCACTCCGACTCCTTCGCAAAGCCTCAGGACATATCTCTGTTCAATTTTGCGACGCTCTGATTGAACGGAGAGGCGCTGAGGCGGAGAGAAAAAATGATACAGTGTATTGATCTATTTGGGGCTTTCCTAAGCAAATCAACCCGAAAATATTATGTCTGAAAACATTATCCGAATAAGCTCAATCAGCCAGCTGCATACCCTGCTGGGCTTTCCCAAACCCCTGCATCCCTTAATCTCCCTGATAGATGCTTCAAAGATTCAGATAAAGGATACGGAATTGAATACCCGGGTCATTTATGACTTTTACATGGCCTCGCTGAAGGACAAAAGCTGCGGCGGCGATTATGGCAGAAAATCCTTTGATTTTGAGGAAGGCGTGATGGTTTTTTCTGCGCCCGGGCAGGTCTATGCCTATACCCAGGAGATAAATGCAGGAGATATTTCGGGCTGGATGCTTTTTTTTCACCCCGATCTGATCAGGAATACGCACCTGGGCAATCAGATGGATGACTACTCCTTTTTCAATTATGAAGTAGTGGAAGCCCTGCATTTGTCAGAGGAGGAAGAAAAGAGGATGCTTGACACCGTAGCCAATATTCAACATGAATATGAGCAGCGGATTGATAAACATAGCCAGCGGGTGATCGTTTCCAACCTGGAACTGCTGCTCAACTACAGCCTGCGGTTCTACGAACGGCAGTTCAACACCCGCACCAGCGAAAGCAAGGACATCCTTGCCCTTTTTGAGACAGAACTCAAAGCCTATTTTAAGCAGAAAAAGCACCTGGAATCTGGCCTTCCCAGCATTCAATACTTCGCGGAACAGGCGAACTTGTCTCAACATTACTTCAGCGATTTGCTGAAAAAAGAAACAGGCAGAACGCCCAAAGACCACATCAATGACTTTGTCATTGAGAAGGCCAAGAACCTGATCTTAGGAACAGATCAGTCAATCAGTGAGATAGCCTATGACCTGGGGTTTAACTACCCCCATTATTTCACCCGCCTGTTCAAATCCAAAACCGGCCTGACGCCTGTGGCCTACCGAAGCCAAAATTAACCTTCTGCATTTCGTGTAAAGCTTCCTGCATTATGTGTTAGTGAGGCCCGCTTTATTCAGAGATATTTGTAGCGTAAAAAATATTCTATACAAAACCCATTTAATCATGACCCAGATAGATAAAACGAAACCCGTAATGGTAACGGGCGCCAACGGTTACGTAGCCAGTTGGTTGGTAAAGAGGCTGTTAGACGAAGGCATCACCGTTCACGCAGCCGTGAGAAATCCCGATAACGAGCAGAAAATCAAGCATCTAAAAGACGCTGCTGCGAATTCCAAAGGGGAAATCAAATTTTTCAAAGCAGACCTCCTCAGCCCGGGATCATACAAAGCAGCCATGGAAGGCTGCGAGTTGGTATATCATACCGCTTCCCCTTTTACGATTGAGGTAAAAGATCCCCAGAAAGAGCTGATCGAACCCGCGGTGCAGGGTACCGCAAATGTGCTGAATTCAGCCAAAGAAGTAGCTTCTGTAAAAAGGGTGGTTGTCACCAGCAGCTGTGCGGCCATATACACAGATGCCATTGACACGGTAAACGCTCCGGGTGGAAAGCTGACCGAAGAAGTGTGGAATACCACAGCATCTTTGGCATATCAACCCTATTCCTATTCCAAAACCCTGGCAGAAAAAAAGGCCTGGGAAATAGCAGAAGGCCAATCCCAATGGGATCTGGTAACCCTCAATCCTCCCGGCATATTTGGTCCTCCTTTAAATCCGCATAACACGACCTCTGAAAGCATGAATATCCTGAAAATGCTGGGCGGAGGCGACATGAAGATGGGCGCACCCAAATTGGGGATCGGCGTGGTAGATGTCCGCGATGTCGCAGAAGCGCATTACCGGGCAGGCTTTACCCCTGCTGCGCAGGGCAGGTACATCACAGCCGCACATAATACCAATTTCCTGGAGATGGGCACCGTTTTATTGCCGAAGTATGGGGATCAATTTCCGCTGCCCAAAAAGGCACTTCCCAAGTGGTTATTGATGCTTGTCGGTCCCATGGCCAATAAATTGTTCTCCAGAAAATTTCTGCGCAACAACGTGAATGTGCCCTGGAAGGCCGACAACTCAAAAATCAAAAAGGAGCTGGGCATGACTTTCAAGCCCTTAAAAGAAACCATGGAAGATGGATTTCAGGTATTGGTGGATGAAGGGATTTTGAAAGCGAAATGATGCCCCATGATACGGGCGAATTTAGCCCAAACACCTGTTCACCTGGGTGTTTGGGCTTTTGTTCTTGAGGAACTCCACCCTCAGATACTTCCCTAGCCCACATAAGCATGCTTCAAAGCCCAGCCCACACTCACCCCAAACCAGTGATAAAATGACTTCTCCCCCACCGTATGCCGATTGAGGTACTGATAAATCGGTGAATAAAAAACCCGAAATACGGGTCCATAATCAGGAGATTGAAAGCGATAGCCCAACTGCCCGACTCCCATCATCCAAAAGCCGCCTTCCAGGGTCGGATAGCGCACATTTCCACTGCTGAAACCATGGATGGTTTTGAGGGTGGTGCCCAGGGCTGCTTCGGCCTGGTGCTTTCCGCCGCCATACATCAGGTGCAGGCTGATGGGGATCAAAAAGTCCCTTTCACGGTCCGGATCGGGGGTCCAATCGTTTCCGATGCGTTTGCTCACCCCCAACTGCCAGGAAAAACGCAAATCCGCGCTTAGGATATAGCGTCTTTCATAATTGAGGGACCAGCCCCAGGCTTTGCCACCCGCTTCAAGATGGAAGGCATTTCTTGACCGAAAAGCGTTAAAATCAGTTCCTGATTGGGCTACAGCAAGGGAAGATAGCAACAGGAAACAGGAGAAAATAAGGGCCGAAAGTTTAGCTTTTTTCATTTTTCATAGACTTACTATTTTGCAGAAAAGGGGAAATGACCAGCAGTGTTTTGGTAAAATAAGAAGGGTGAACAATAATTTAAACAAAAAGACTGAAATTCTGGTAAAGCTTGGTGGAAATGCCCAAATTTGAAGCCTTTATGGACAGTATTATTCAACTATTGCCAGACGCTATCGCCAACCAAATTGCGGCGGGGGAAGTCGTGCAGCGCCCTGCCTCCGTGGTCAAGGAGTTGTTGGAAAATGCTGTCGACGCAGGGGCCAGCCGCATTGATATTCTCATCAAAGATGCCGGCAAAAGCCTGATTCAGGTCACTGATAATGGCTGCGGAATGTCCTCTCAGGACGTCCGTATGGCGTTTGAACGCCACGCAACCTCCAAAATCCGCGAAAAGGAAGACCTTTTCAATATCCGTACTTTGGGCTTCAGGGGCGAAGCCCTGGCGAGCATCGCAGCCGTAGCCCAGGTACAACTGCGCAGCAGGTTGCATGAGGCTGAGCTCGGCACAGAGATCTCCATCGATGGAGGAAAACTGGTCGGCAAAGACGTTTGCGTCACAGCAGCAGGCAGCACTTTTTCTGTCAAAAACCTCTTTTTCAACGTTCCGGCACGCCGCAATTTCCTCAAATCCAATCCCGTCGAGACGCGACACATCCTCAATGAGTTTTTGCGGGTTGCCATTCCCCATTCAAATATTCACTTCAGCTTTACCCACAATACCACCCTTGTATATGAGCTGGCTCCCGGCGATCTCGAAGATCGTTTGATTGCGCTTTTTGGAAAAGAACTGAAGGACAAACTCCGCTGGATAGAAGAAGCATCGGGTTATGTGAGCATTTCAGGATTTATTGGAAAACCTGAATTATTCCGAAAAAACAGGCAGGAACAATTCTTTTTTGTCAACGATCGCTTCATCAAAAGCAATTACCTCAATCACGCCATCTCGCAGGCTTTTGAGGGAATTATTCCCAAAGACGCATTTCCGTTTTATTGCATTTTCCTCCAGATAGATCCGGTACATGTAGACATCAATATTCACCCCACCAAAACGGAGGTAAAGTTTGATGATGAACGGACAATATATGTATTGCTTCAGAGCCTTGTCAAGCGAGGGCTCGGCGACCTACACGATGCACCTGTATTCGATTTTACAGATGCCCAACTCAAAGAAGCCATTTACCAATCCGAACCCAAAGATACGGATAGCGAAATGACCATAGGTGACCTGAGGTCCCAAAGCAGCCGTTCTTCTTCTTTCTCAGGTCGTGGATTCGAAAAATCCACCGAGGCAGGTCCCCAACAGAAGGATTGGGATGCGCTCTATAAGAGAGAGAGTGGGCAAAGTGATTCGCCCACGGCTTCTCCTGGCTCCCCTACCCTCTTTGAGGTAGAGCAGGCCCGGGCAAAGCCCCGGGTTCCGACCCTTCAGCTGTTGGGGCAGTTTGCCAGTCGCTACATCATCGCTTTGCGCGATGAGCAGCTGATGCTGATCCATCAGCACCGCGCCCACCAGCGCGTCTTGTACGAGCGATTTTTGATCGCACGCAGCGGCCCCAAGATCGTCAGCCAGCAATTGCTGTTTCCTCAGACATTTGAATATGCACCGCTGGACTTTGCAGCGCTGAAGGAAGCAGAAAATATCCTGCTCAAACTGGGCTTTGAATTCCAGGAACTGGGCCAGCAGACGATCATCGTCTATGGCGTGCCGGCAGGCATCGCCAACAGCAAGACCGAAGGCATCTTCGGGCAGGTAATCTCCGATATGAAAGAAATCGGTCAGAGCCGTGTTTTTGAGAAACTTTTTGAAAATATTGCGCGTTCTGTTGCCAGGCAATCGGCCATCGCCGCTTCCCAACATCTGGGCAGCTCAGAGATGCAACAATTGCTACAGGATTTGTTTCAGTGCGAAGCACCAGCATACAGCCCATCTGGGAAGCCTGTTTATCGTATAATCAGTCGGCAGGAGTTGACAGATTTTTTTGCTTAAGCTAAAAACCGAGAACATCATGATGAGATTGACCCCGATTGTTAAGAATATTATTATTATAAATGTCATTGTATTTGTCCTCTGGCCGCTTTCTGTCCTCTTGTCAGGAGGTTTTACGCCAGGTGACGGAAGCATTTTTTCAGAAATTGATCTGTTCTTTAAGCAGTACTTTTTTCTCTGGAAAACAGATCTTGTCATCCCCAACTCATACAATGGAGAGTATTTTAAACCCATCCAGATCATCACCTATTTTTTCACGCATGGTGGAGTTGTTCATATTGCTTTTAATATGCTCTTCCTGGCCAGTTTGGGACCTGTGGTGGAAATGGTGATGGGTCCTAAAAGGTTCCTGGAATTTTACCTTTTTTGTGGTGTTGTTGGAGGAATACTTGTGACTTTGTTCGATCCTTCCTCAGCACCTGTAGTGGGTGCTTCAGGCGCGCTTTTTGGCGTTCTGGTTGCCTTCGCGCTATATTTTCCCACGCAAAAATTATCCTTTTTCTTTATAGGTTCATTCGAAGCGAAAAAGTTTGTCATTGGGGCTTGTGTTATCTCAGCGGCACTTGTGGTCGCTGATCTTGTGGCAGCAGGAAGCGAGCTGGGGGTAACCAGCGGCATCTCGCACTTCGGCCACCTGGCAGGCGCTGCAGCCGGTTTTTTGTATTTTCAAGTAAGAAAATATATCCCAACCAAATAACCCGAAACCCGAAACTCGAAACCCAAAACCCGAAACTCGAAACCCAAAACTCGAAACTCCTTCATCCATGGAAATGCAGAGAAAGCTGGCGGAATTTATCAGCAGGCACCAAATCACAGCCTGGTTGATGATCATCATGGGGAGCGGACTGATTCTCCAAATCATTCTTTTCATCATAGCCCACATCGTGGGCGGGGAAGATGCTGCCAATCTGTATCGACAGATCATTTCTTATCTCCTCATCCCTTCCTCCGGGAAGGCCTTTATTTTTCAACCCTGGAGCATTTTCACCTATCCTTTGATATCGGCAAGTCCATTCTTTTCGGCTACGGTGGAAGAGGGTGTAAAGGTATTTTCCCCTTTTGCTTTCAGCCCCCTGAGGCTGCTATTTGATGGGCTTTTGCTCTGGACCTTCAGCCGGATTCACCGGCAGATGCTGGGAGAAGAAAAAAGCAGCAGGCTTGCTATCCTCAGCCTACCGGCCCTGGGGCTTTTAACCATGCTGATTTCGGCGCTGATTTCGCCCGGCGATAGCGTAGCTTATCTCTCCGGGATGACCGCAGTCATGATTACTTTTGCTGTGGCATTAGCCACTTTTATTCCCCACTACCCCATCCAACTCTTCCTTTTTGGGCGCGTACAGCTCGTTTGGGTAGTCGTGGTACTGGTTTTGCTGGACTTTGCCAGTTCGGCCTTTATCACGCCAGTGGCGGTTTCGGTTTTTCTGGGAGCAGCCTGGGGCTTTTTGCATGTATATGCATTGCGAAATGGCACAGATATCACAGATAAAATCTGGAGCTTTTACAAAGATAACGGGTATTCAGAAAAGAAGGTGAAAGCCACTCCCAGCAAGCCCAAACAGCAAAACGACAGCTCAGATACAGCTGCTTCAACGGATACTTCACAGGATACCATCGATAAAATTCTTGATAAAATAAACGAAAAAGGATACGACAGCCTTAGCCGACAAGAGAAAGAAATTTTGTTCCGTGCTTCCGGTTTGGAAGATAATGAGAAAGCTTAAACGCCTATTTTTCTACTTAATAGCCAGCATTTACCTCTTTCTTATACTGGTGACCCTTGCAGGGGCAGTAGCTCCCTGGATTGAAGTAGAAAACTTGCCCCCGCTACAACTCCTGCCAGCCGTTTTGGTGGCGGGAATCCCTATTTATTTGCTTCTCTTTTTATTGCTTCGAAAGAAAAAAGGCATCTGGCGCTTCCTGGCTTTGGTGGGTTTTGCTGCCTGCCTTTGGGTTTTTTCACAGGATTTCAACATCCTCCCCGGCAAGGGCGATAAAGCAGTCAACCTGAAAGTCCTTTCTTATAATGTCAAAAATTTCAATTTTGACCACCATCACGTAGACTCCGTCTACAATCTGCTGGCCCCCCTGAAGGCAGATGTCATCTGCTTTCAGGAATTCAGAAATTATGAGGTCGAGGGAGACAGCGTCAGAGCCTTGCAATACCTTTCGCAGAAACTGGGCCTGCCAACGCACCTGCACTTCAGGCCTGACCACCATTACCAGGGCGTAGCGCTGCTTTCCCGTTTTCCCATTACAAACTTTGATACGCTCTACATGGACGCCGACAATGCCAATAATGGCTTCCTGGCGACCCTGGCGCATCCTTCATGCGGTGAATTTGGAATTGGAAATTTCCACCTGAATTCCTTCCGTTTTTTCCCCGAATCCAAAGAAAAAGACAACCTGTGGGAAAGAATGTTACATCTGCTGAAAGTATCCTGGAAGACTTTGCCGGAGCAAAAAAGGCAGATTGACATGGTTTTGGAAAAAGTTAACCAAAGCTCTATTCCCCTGATTCTCACGGCAGATATGAATGCTTTATCGCATTCCAACCTTACCCAGCCCTTCGAAGAAAAATTTACCGACGCCTTCGATAAACAAGGCCATGGGATTGGCTGGACCTTCCCGCTATCAGATTTTCTGGGTGTGAGGATTGATTATCACTGGGTTTCCAATGATATGAAAATATCGGATTTTCGGGTGATCAAAAAAGGCCAGTCCGATCACTACCCCATCCTCGGGTCCTACAACCTCAACTCTAATTGTGCGGATTAAAAGCCGCATGGAAACAAAAAATCCTTACCTTCGTTTCGCTAAATTTATTTGAAAAATCATCATGAAGTCTTTGGTCGTCTACAATACGCTGAGTAGAAAGAAAGAAATATTTGAACCCCTCAATCCTCCCTTTGTGGGTTTGTATGTCTGTGGTCCTACCGTCTATGGCGATCCGCATTTGGGGCACGCACGCTCGGCCCTTACGTTTGACATCGTTTTTCGCTACCTCAAGCACAAGGGCTTTCGGGTAAGATATGTGCGAAATATCACCGATGTAGGCCATCTGGTGGGAGATGCAGATGAGGGAGAAAGCAAAGTGGAGAAAAAGGCCCGGCTTGAAAAGCTGGAGCCTATGGAAGTTGCCCAACACTATTTTAACAACTATATCGAGTGCCTCAACGCACTCAACATCCTGCGGCCGAGCATCGAACCCCGTGCTACGGGACATATCATCGAGCAGATTGAAGCTGTGGAGAAAATTCTCCAAAACGGCTATGCCTATGAATCCAATGGCTCAGTCTACTTTGATGTGGAAAAATATGACAAAGACTTTGGCTATGGAGAACTTTCCGGGCGTGACCTGGAAAATATGATGGCAGGTTCGCGGGAAGACCTGGAGGGAGGAAGTGAAAAAAAGCATCCGGCTGATTTCGCTTTGTGGAAAAAAGCCGATCCCACGCACATCATGCGTTGGAATTCGCCCTGGGGCGAGGGGTTTCCCGGCTGGCATCTGGAGTGTACGGTCATGAGTACCAAATACTTAGGCACGAAATACGACATCCATGGCGGCGGTATGGACCTGATTTTCCCGCACCATGAAGCAGAAATCGCTCAGTCCAATGCCTGCAATTGCAACGCACCCAAAGAGCTGCATGGAGAAGCCAAATATTGGTTTCACAACAACATGATTACCCTCAATGGCCAGAAAATGGGCAAGTCCCTTGGAAATGCCATTGACCTGTACCAGTTTTTCAGCGGGGATCATCCCCTTCTGGAAAAATCGTATACAGGGATGAATATTCGCTTTTTCATGCTGCAGGCGCACTACAGAAGCACCCTGGATTTTAGCAATGAAGCCTTACAGGCGAGCGAAAAAGGCCTCAAACGCATCAGCGATGGCCTGCAACGCCTGGATGAGATCAATCCTGACGGCCGTCCACTAGCCGTCAATACAGACTTTGAGGAAAACATCTCCACCTTCATGGCTGACTGCGAGGCGCAGTTGAACGATGATTTTCATACGGCAAAAACCATTGCCCGCATTTTTGAGGTTTTGCCGGTCATCAACCAGTTGCATGCTCAAAAAAGCGGCCCTTTTGCCGTCAATCCTGATACTTTCAACCAGTTCAAAGCGGATTTCCATACGCTTTTTACAGACATATTGGGACTTCAGGCAGAAGAATCAGCCGCAGGCTCCTCTCAGCAAAACGAAACCCTGGCGGGTTTAATGGACCTTATCGGTGAGCTTCGCGCTACAGCGCGGCAGGAGAAAAACTGGGGCGTATCGGACAAAATCCGGGACAAACTCAATGAATTGAATATTGAAGTAAAAGATACCCCGGAGGGGATGGAGTGGAAGGTGGGATAAACAAAAATTTATTTATGCGTTATAGCTTGATTTTAATGCTCTTGTTTCTTTTTGCCTGCGGGGAAGAAACAAGTGAAAATAATGGAAAAACACCTCCCCCCAAAGCAGCGGTTCAGGTTCCCGCATTCAGCGGTGACTCAGCCTATGTGTATGTAGAAAAGCAATTGGCTTTTGGGCCACGGGTACCGAACTCCCGCGCGCATGAAGCATGCGCCAATTGGCTGGCAAGCCAGTTTGAGGCATTTGGGGCACAGGTGCATGTGCAAAAGGCGACGGTAGACGCCCGCGATTTGCAGGGCAATGCCATCAAGTTGCCGATGAAAAATATCATCGCCAGCTATAATCCCGACGCCCGGCGTCGGATCATGTTATCTGCTCACTGGGACACCCGTCCCTATGGCGATGCGGGCGATGCCGCCCGCAAATATGAGCCCATCCCCGGCGCCAATGATGGCGGCAGCGGTGTGGCTGTGCTGCTGGAAGCAGCGAGACAGTTTGGGCTTAAAAGCCCAAATGTCGGGGTGGACATCTTCCTATGGGATGTAGAAGACTATGGCAATCCCGCCATCGAAAACACCTACTGCCTGGGTTCGCAATATTGGTCTCAAAACCCGCATAAAGCGGGCTATCAGGCCATGTATGGCATCAACCTGGATATGGTTGGCGCAGCCTCTCCTACTTTTAAGCAGGATTTTTATTCCCTGCAATTTGGCAAAAATATCGTGCAAAAAGTCTGGAATACGGCTGCCGAATTGGGATATGGAGCTTATTTCCCCCCGGTTCCCGGTGCCTCTTTTATTGATGATCACTATTATGTCAATGTGCTCAGAAATATTCCCACCATCGACATTTGCGACCAGGCTGGTGAAGGGGGGCGTACCTTTTTTGGGCAGTGGCACACCCACCAGGATGATATCCATATCATATCCAAAGAGACGCTCCGGGCTGTTGGTCAAACCCTGATCACAGTCGCCTACCGCGAATAGTGTTATTTGCACTTTAAATCCCTCTGCATTGCTTGTTTCCGCAAGGAATAATTGCTATTTTCGAAGAAGTTGGTACACTTTTTAGGACTTTCCAATCCTTAAAGTCACATTTTCATATTCGGATAAAACTAGCTAGCTATTATTACTTATGAAACATTTTACCTTTCCAGCCCTTGGGGCTTTCTTGCTTTTCATGGCTACAGGATTCTGGCAGACTTCTGCCAATGCCCAAACTGCCTTAAGTCCGGGAGATGTAATGCTCACTGGGGTTGTTTCTGATGGAAATGATATTATTTCCTTCTTGCTACTCAAGGATGTAGATATGAATACTACAATTCGGTTCACTGATAATGAATGGACTGGAACGGCTTTCAATTCAGGTGAAGGATTTTTGACTTGGACGGCGACATCTGCCTTCAGCTGTGGGACTCAGGTTATAATCACAAATCCTGGAAACACAAGTATCACTGCCAATAATGGATCAGCTGCCAGAACAGGAGGAAGTTTTGCATTAGCAGGCGGTGGTGATGCATTGTACATGTTCCAGGATGGGACAAGTATTACGCATCTTTTTTTCTACGACTATTTTTCCGGAAGTAGTACTGAAATTCCATCTGGACTCCCAGCAAATGTAACGCTGGATTTCACTTCACATAAGGATAACTATAAATATGATTGCTCTACTATAAGTGGAAGTAAAGAAACTATAAGAGATGAAATTTCAGATGAGAGCAATTGGATAGGCGATGATGATACATTTTCACTAGGATGTACATGGAATGTCACCTGCACTCCTCCCTGCATCGCAGATGCAGGGACCCTCACAGCGCCTTCAAGCGCTTGCGCAATCGCCACATTGAGTGCTTCAGCATCTGGCTTTCAGGGAGATCCTACTTATTCCCAAACCTACGTTTTGGCAGATGCCAGTGGCAATATCCTGGATATTCAATCCAATGGGCAATTCAGCGGTATAGCTGGCGGCAGCTACCAGGTCGCATCTTTCAATTACCTTACATCAGATGGTGCCCCATCGACTTCAGATAACCTGAATACCTATTCAAAAGGTACAGACTGCTTTGATATGGCATCTCAGGCATTTAATGTGGGCGATCCACAGCCGTCATTCGATAGCCCTCCTTCACAAGTATGTGAAAATGGCATTGCTACTTTTTCCCTTTCTGCAAGCTATTTTAGTTACTCCTGGTCTACGCCCGGAGCCAGTATTACAGATGGAGGCGGCAGTTCCGATCAGTTTGCAGAAGTGACCTTTGGCAGCAGCAATGCAACGGTCTCAGTGACGGTTACTGATGCCTATGGTTGTACAGCTTCTACCTCTCAGGCAGTAACGATCGGTGTGACTCCTGATCTTGCGCAGCAAGACTGCAACAATTGTGGCCATATCCGCCTTCGTATCTGCGAAGACGATCCCACTCCTGACCTCAATGCATACATTACAGGAGGCAACAGTGCCTATGTAAATGGTTATAGCCTGAACTGGTGTGAAGACTCAGATGGTGAGCCTGGTAGCCCCATTAGCCCTCCTTCTATCAACACCAGCAATCCAGGTCTTTATACCTATTGGGTTGCGCAGGAATCTCCGGATGGCTGCGAAAGCGAGGACAAAATAGAAGTGCGTGTGCGCGTGCGCAAAAAACCCAACCACAGCCTGGCCATGCCGAATCCGCTTTGCCAGGGTGCCCAGCTTGATCTGGCTCAATATGTTTCTGATGCTGCCAACCAGGCAGATTTATATGAATTTTACCTCGGAGACCCCAATAATGGTGGAGTATTTCTGGGAAGCGCTACAGCGACCAATGGCTCCGTTAATACGGGACAATTTGTAATTACCACCCTCGGAGCGGGTACCCATACCATCTATGTGGTTGCTACCAATACCTTCAACAATGTTCCTGATTGTTCGGAAACTACCACTCAGGCAGTGACCGTTCATCCTAAGCCGGTGCTTGATCCTATCGCTCATATCGGGCCTGTTTGCCCGGGAGATTTGGTTCAGCCAAACTTTGGCAGTACACCGGGAGGAGCGCTTTTTGTCTGGTCCAATACGAATACCCAAATTGGTTTGGGAGCTAGTGGACTGGGAAATGTCAGCTTTAACGCTGCCGCCAATACCAGCGCACAGCCTATTGTTGGGCAAATCACTGTATTTGCCCTTTTGAATAACTGTAGTTCAAATCCTGTAACTTTTGATGTGACAGTAGGATCCGATCCGGTATTGGCCAGTGGCCTGACGGATATGGTCTGCAGCCGCTCTGGCGCCAATATCAACCTCGCGACCAACTCTCTCACCAATATGCCAGGGGAGAAATACAAATGGGCTTCCCCTACCCTTTCTGCTCCCATGACAGGAACAGGTTCTGAGGTGTTGATTGGAAGTGAATCTTTTGAAGGCGGAGGTGTAGGTTATTCTGCTCCTGCTGAATTCTATGATGGTTCCAACGACCTGTTTTCGCTCCTTGATGGAACAGTAGGCCCCAATTATATCGGTGCAGATGGCACCTACTACTGGGCTGCTGAAGATACAGATGACAATGGAGGGGATGAACTCGATGAAAAAATATTAACCCTGAATGCCATCAATATTTCGGGAGCGGTCAATCCTCGCTTTGAAGGATTATTTGCAGCAGGAAGGGTATTTGAATACGATGCGGCAGATTACTTCTATGTAGAATACAATGTAGATGGCAGTGGTTGGAACCCCGGTCTTCGCTTTAGCTATATAGACAATGGGGATCCATTCAACGAGCCTTTGGCTTTGGATACAGATGATGATGGGAATGGCGATGGCCCACAATTGACCAATACTTTTGCCTCTTTTGGATTTAATATCCCTAATGGGAACAGTGTTCAAATCCGGGTAAGACTTGCCATGGACGGCGGCGATGAAGAAGTTGCTTTCGACAACTTACAGGTTTTTGGAACCATCCCAGGCGGCGGTGCCCGCAGCACTGCTTCTGCTGCACCCATCACAGATGGATATCAGAATACAACGGGCTCCCCTCAGACAGTTACCTATAACGTCATTCCTGTCAGCGCAGCCGGATGTGAAGGTGACCCTGTGGCGGTGGTAGTCACTGTGAAACCCGAGCCGGTGGTTGCAGGTGCTTCTGCAACTATTTGCAGCGGAGAAGAAGTAAACATCGCGCTTTCAGAAGTGAATAGCATGCCTGGCGTAAGCTTTAGCTGGGCAGCTCCTGTGCTTCCTCCAGGTGTTTTTGCTTTGGGTTCTGTACAGGGAGGAAATGGAAATACAATCAACGGTTATTTCTATATCAATACGACAGCCACTTCTCAGGATATTGTCTTTGAAGTAATTGGAGAAAGTGCTGCCAGTTGTCAGGGCGAGCCTACACAGATCATCGTTAGCGTAGGCCCAAGTACCCAAATCGGCACATCCCAGCTTTCAGCATGTGAAGATGCTCCCGGAACAGGAATCGCTACCTTTAGCCTGCCTCTTCCCCCCGGATCACCTACAGCCCAATTTTACATTCAAAGCGGTAACAGCTGGATTCCGATAAACAACCCTGCTGCCTATGTCAGCGGTCCTGCTACTGTTTTTGTCTCGGGTACACCGGGCATCAATTGCACGGAATTTTCCAACTTTCTCCAATTCGATCTCCTGGTTTCAGATGCGCCCCTTTCTCCTGGAGTAGAAGATATCGACATCTGTGAGGGCGAATCCACCAAAATCACCCCCGGCGCTCCGGGCCCACAGGCTTTCGAAGCCTTCTGGGAATTTGATAATGCATCCACCGCTGGTGTAAGTAATCAGGGTGCAGCGATCCCTCAGGATGCCGTATTTGGTCCGGGTGTATCAGGGATTGCTTTCTTCTCCGATGGAAATGGAGGTACAGCTTATGCGGGCACCAATTGGAATAGCAGCTCGCTGAATCTGGATGATTATATCGAATTCTGCGTTAGCCCCAGCGGCAGTTTTGACCTGGAATTGACCGGAATCAGCTTCGTAGAGCGGAGATCAGGATCAGGTCCGATGGAAGTAGAAGTTCACTATTCAACGGATGGATTTGCTACAGCTGGAAGCCTGATTCCCGGTACAGATATTACCATAAGTGGAACGGCATATACGCCCATCAGCTTCAATTTTGCTTCTTCTATCGTACACAATGGCCCCATCTGCATCCGCATATATGGCTATGATGGAAGCAGCTCAGCAGGCACCTGGCGATTTGATGATGTAGCCGTCAAAGGCAACCTGATCCCACAACTCGGCAGCGAAGTCGTTGACTTCATGTGGACATTTGAAGGCGAAACCGCCGCTGGCGCTTCTTCCAGCAGCAATGGCTCTGCTGGTAGTGCTTCATTTGGCTCTGGAAATGGAAGCATCAGCTTCCCTGCCGGAAATGGTTCGACAGATTCCTACTCAGCCAATAGCTGGAGTACAGGCCCGCTTAACGCCAATGAATACATCGAGTTCTGCGTCAGCGCCAATCCCGGATGGGAAATGGATTTGACTGACATTGAATTTGACGAAAGACGTTCCAATTCAGGTATTCGTGACTTTATTGTGGCCTATTCATTTGACAATTTTGCCTCATCAGGCAATACAGTGGCCATCGAAAATGTCCCTGACAATGACAGTTGGAGAGGGCATGAGATTGATTTAACCATCAGTGGAGCTACCCAGGTATGTTTCCGCATCTATGGCTACAATGCCGAAGGCTTCACAGGCACCTGGCGTTTTGACAATGTCGTCATCTCTGGCAGCCTCACCCAATTGGGCCTTCCTGCTGCCAGCGCATTCAACTTTTATGATGCCAATCCTTCCGGCAGCGCGAATCTGCTTGCAGGCGGAGTCGCATGTTATGACCCTCAAACTGCTCCCGGCGCTACCCAGACCGTCTGGGTGACAGCACTTGAAAATGGCTGCGAAAGCCCTGCTGTAGCTGTGCAGGTACATGTGAAGCCTGCTCCTTATATTCAGGCAACTACAAACAGCCCAATTTGCGAAGGGGAAGACATACATCTTTCCGCAGCTGGTCAGGCGATTCAGTACAACTGGAGTGGTCCTGCTGGCTTCAACTCTCAGGCTGCCAATGCCAGCATTCTTGCTGCCACACCTGCAAATGGCGGTGTTTACCGACTTGTCGGCATTGACGGCGATGGCTGCACAGATACCGTCTACACAAATGTAGATGTACATGATGGCCCTCATGCGGGCACAGGACACCACATCAACTTACTGACAAGTGATCCTATTTTACACCTCTTTGATTCTTTGACAAATAATCCAAATACAGGGGGTGTTTGGGCAGCCCCCAATGGCACGCCTCTGCCAACAGGCTATACCGGTGAGTTTAATCCCGCCACACAAATGGCTGGCCAATACACCTATACAGTATCTGGTACAGGAGCATGTGTAGGGGAATATGACTCTGCTGTCATGATTGTTAACATCATCGCGCCTCCAACACCACCAAGCATTGCAGCCTCTGTCATGCTACAAGGCGCATACGATGCGGCAAGTGGCCTGATGACAGATGGGCTTAGAAGCCTGGGGGTACTGCCATTGAATGAACCATTCACAGCTCTTGGCTATGTGCATATAGGTGGCGGTGCCGAATTTACCAGCCAGCAGGTGTTGGACGTAATAGGCCCTGACGCAATCGTGGACTGGGTAATCGTCGAACTGCGCGATGCGCAGGACGCTTCTGTAGTGATCGCAACGCGCTCGGCGCTGCTGCAACGCGATGGCGACATCGTAGATATAGACGGCACTTCTGCCGTTAGTTTCAACATGGCTGCTCCGGGCAATTACCATGTTGCCATCTTCCATCGCAATCACTTACCGATCATGGGCTCTACAGTTTATGGACTCGGTACAACTGCCACCACTGTGGACTTTGCCTCTGCCTCTACGCCTATCTATGGCATACAGCCTGTAAGACTGGTCAATGGAGTTCAGCTCATGTTTGCGGGTGATGCCAACGGCGACGGCCAGATCCAAAATACAGATGATGTACACATCTGGCAGGCAGAAGTAGGCACCTCTGGTTACCGGGGCGGTGACTACAACCTGGATGGCCAAATCCAAAACTCTGACCGCATGTTCCTATGGGTACCCAATGCGGGAAAAGGGTCTCAGGTTCCGAATTGATTAGCTGATTAGTTGATGAAAGATAGAGCATACAGAGGGCCTTTCGCTTTGGCGAGAGGCCCTTTCTTTTAGGTTGTTAGTATTTGCCGTTTTTATCTGGATATCCCCTAAAGCGATTATCCTTGTCGAGCTGCCAACTGCCGTTTATTTCCCTTACAAAACAGCTTGACTCGTAATCCAGGCCTTTTAGTTCAGAACCCAGGCGTGAAAGCTTCACGAATGGGGTGGGCTGAAGATTTATCACCTTGTACCTAATTTCAAAATAGCCTTCAGCCGGGATGATTTCGCGGATTTGAATGCTGTCATAGCGGTAGGTCTCCACTATGGATGAAAAAGTATCATCCCACATGATACTGTCAACTACAAAAGCTTTCCCTTTTTCACTCAAGGTGATGTCAAAGGTCTTGCAACAGTGAGAAGAATCTGTCTGCTTCATGCTCAACAAGCCCTCTGCCTCCAACTCTTTAAAACGATGGTAGGTAATGATATTGGCCTCATCCATGATAATGACCAATTTTCGATTGATCACATGCTCATTTTCAAAGGTATTGGCAGCAAAACCCTCTGCCAAATAGCTGACTTTCATTTCTTGCGAAATAGGCGGTGCGTCAGGATCCCATTTGGAAATAATGATTTGGCCTTCTAATTGACTCCAGCCTGTAAAGGATTTATTGTCAAGTACTGCTTTTATGACTTTCCCGCTTTTTCGCTCGATTATGTATTCCCCTGAAATGTTTTTTTCAAATTTCTTTGTGCTTTCAGAAAAGTTGTTTGTGGCATAAATCCTCGCATAGTCTTCATTTATTTCTTTCAGGGTAAATGAACTAAATACCGAATCAAAAACCAGGTCGTCGACCTCTCTGGCCATATTCCATGGCACATTCATCAAGGCTCCCTTCTCTGGAAAAGGCAAAAAATAATGCTGTACATCAATATTCAATGGGGGTTTTTCCAGGGAGTGGATGTACCTCAGCTCCTGTAGCAGCTTCCCCAATGAATCCAGGCGAAAAGCCATAGGATCATGTATAGCTGTTGTATTTGCATCATCAAAGCCTTCCAGCTTTTCAACGACAGCCTGGATAGCAAAAGAGCCATCTTCCATTGAGTCGACCTCAAATTTTAACTCCTGAGTGATATGGAATTTTTCAGACTTAATTTCGACTTTATAAAAAAGCACTTCTCCTTCAGAGAAGCTATATCCCAGCTTTATGGGCTGGGAGTTTCCCCATACTAAAAAGCCAAGGAAACAACTGAGTAGCATATAGTTTTTCATAGATCAAAGATAAAAAAGGTGGCCATTCCCATTTCCTGATTCCACAAATATCAGGACAGATCGGGTTGAATTTTGGTAAGATAGATCGTAAAAACGATCTTGTATCAAATTTCAAAGAAAGCAAAAAACATGATTCTAAGAGGCCAAATTGTCAATGTTCACGATCAAAGCATCTTCCCGGGCGAGATACATATTGAAAATGGGCGCATCAGTCGGATAGAGAAAAAAGAAGTCACAGAACAGAGTTACCTGATGCCAGGCTTTGTGGATGCACATATCCATATCGAAAGTTCGATGCTCGTGCCTTCAGAATTTGCCCGCCTGGCGGTTTGCCATGGCACTGTGGCCACGGTTTCTGATCCGCATGAGATCGCCAATGTACTGGGCATTGAGGGCGTAGAATTTATGATTGAGAATGCACGTAAAGTGCCATTGAAATTTTATTTCGGTGCGCCTTCCTGCGTGCCGGCCACGCCATTTGAAACCGCTGGGGCCGAGATCGGCCCGGAGGGGGTGCAGCAATTGCTGGAGATGCCCGAGGTAAAATACCTCTCAGAGATGATGAATTATCCCGGAGTCATCCATGAGGATGAAGGGGTGATGGCCAAGATCGCTGCCGCGCATGCACTCGGCAAGCCCGTGGACGGGCATGCGCCCGGCCTGAGAGGAGAAGCTTTGAAAAGCTACCAGAAAGCAGGCATCTCAACCGATCACGAAGCTTTTTCCTATGCCGAAGGAAAGGAAAAACTGGAGCTGGGGATGAAAATCCTGATCCGCGAAGGCAGTGCTGCCAAAAACTTTGAAGCGCTTATTCCACTGCTTCGGGAGTTTCCGGATCAGATCATGTTTTGCTCGGATGACAAACATCCTGATGACCTGATGGTCAGCCATTTGAATGCGATTGCCGCACGAGCCATCGCCAAAGGCCATGAGCTTTTCCATGTCCTCCGTGCCATGTCCCTCAATCCTGTACAGCATTACGATCTACAGGTGGGATTGCTGCGTGAAGGCGATGCAGCAGACCTGATCCAGGTCAAAGACCTGACATCTTTTGAAGTGGAAGCCTGCTGGATTGATGG
Source organism: Bacteroidia bacterium (assembly GCA_030430205.1). Taxonomy (GTDB): domain Bacteria; phylum Bacteroidota; class Bacteroidia; order J057; family J057; genus JAUIGE01. The sequence continues at coordinate 100,704 of JAUIGE010000009.1, forward strand.
GGAAAAGGTAGCCGAAAAAGGAAAATCTTTTATCGAGCCTGTTTCTTTTAAGCCTATCAATCAATTTAATATTGGAAAAATATCAGCTGACAGCCTTCGCCTGGCTGCCACAGGCAGCCAGCTGCACATCATCGAGGCACTCGATGGGGAACTGATCACACGGGCTCTGGTAGCAGAGGCCAAAACAGAAAAGGGGCAGCTCGTGTCCGATGTGGATCGGGACATCCTGAAAATGGTGATGATCAACCGCTACCGGGAAGCGCCACCTGCTTTTGCTTTTATCCAAAATTTTGGGCTAAAAACAGGCGCCATCGCCTCCTGTGTCGGCCACGACTCCCATAACCTGATCGCTGTAGGCGTAGACGACGCCAGCCTGGCCAGGGCGCTCAATGCCGTCATTGAGCAGCAGGGCGGCATTTCTGCCGTTTCCGACACCGAAACGCAATGCCTGCCCCTGCCTGTGGCAGGGATCATGTCCGATCAGGATGGCCGCAGCGTAGGCAAAGCCTACGCGGGGATAGATGGCTTCGCCAAAAGCCTGGGCTGCAAGCTCAAGGCACCTTTTATGACTTTGTCATTTATGGGATTGCTGGTGATTCCAGCGCTGAAACTCAGCGACAAAGGGCTATTTGATGGAGAGAAATTCGAATTTGTGGAGTTGAATTTTTGATTATTCGACATCTTTCAGCCTGGAAATCCTTTCAGGATTCTGAGAAGTATGGAATACATCAAGGATGAAAATTTTTCCTCTATCTCCAACGATTTTGTAAATGATTCTATACTTTTTATCAAATACGGCTGAACGGTAAATTTTTTGGGTACTTCTCAATTCATGACATTCTGGATGAATAAATGGCATAGAACCAAGTCCATCTGCGAAGAATAGAAGCTTCTCTATATAATTTACAGTTTTATCCGATGAATAACTTTTCAGGTAGGAAAATATTCTTTCAAGAGAATCCAGAGCATGCTGCGTCCACTCTATTTCCATGATTTCATCATTTCCCTGACCTGACTTGTGTTAAAGGTTTTTCCTTCGAGAATGTTTTTTTCGGCCTCCGCAATCCTTTCCAGAAATACATCCATTACCATAGGATTAGAACCTGTTTCAGCTCCATTCTCCTCAACTTCTTCTATGCTCTCAACAATTGTTAATTTTTTGAGATAAGTTACCAGGGCTATTATTTCTTCCTGTCTCCCTGCTTTAAATTGAATTTTTAGACTCTTCATCTTTTTTTTGTTATTATTAAAGATACGAAATTAAGACCAAAGTGTATCTATTTTCCCTACTTTCGTTATTCCTATAAACCCACATACCCTATGCAGGAAAAACTCATCAATACGCTTCAAAACAGCCCGCTTTGGCTGGGAATCGCTGTGAGTTGTATCCTATTGGCTGGTTTTTTCTTTTACTTTTACTTCAAAAATCAATTTTCGGGCAAACTTTCGGACATTCCCAGGGAGTTGCCTCCCCAATCCCTATCGCCCGCGGTATTGCGCTATATCTGGCGCAGAGGCTTTGATGCACAATGCCTGCTCGCAGGCATCCTGAGTGCAGTCATGAAAGACTGCTACCGTATCAAGTGGCGCAATGAATCCTTTAGCATTTACCTGAATAAACTGGCCACCTTCGAGCGACTGAGCGGCGATGAGCGTGCAGCCCTTTCCTTCAACCGCAAATCCTACATCGAACGGCTGGGCATCGGCAAAAAGAAAAGCCGGTTTACCACCAGGGCTGAGGGTAGAATGCAAAGCTATATAGATGAAAATTACAGCCATTTCCTTTTCAAAAAGCATCTCTTGATTTTGATAGGGTTGGGGTTTTCATTCTTTATCTCTATGGTACTTACCAAATCCTATACAGATATATCCCTGGACTTTGGTACAGGTTATTTCCTTTTTGTTATCCCATTATCCCTGGGCTTAATGGGAGGAGCCATTTATGCTCTTAAAATCAAAAACTGGGTCGCATTGCCCGTATGCCTGGCCTTTTCCTTTGTTGGTCTGGTTATGGCATATAATATAGAATCGTCCTCCGAATCTTTCTTATTTCTTCCCCTCATACCCTTGATCAGTATCAATTCTATCTTTTTTTTCAAACTTCCCAAAAGGAAGCCGGAAGGAGAAAAGCTCTTTATCGAGATAGAGGAGTTTCGCAATTTTCTTTCAGAAAGGGTAGAAAAAGACCAGTACTTTGAAAAAAGTGAGTATTACCTTATTCCCTATCTTGTAGCACTGGAAATTCCTTTTAAAAATGATGAATATTTCAACACCCTAATTAGCAACTCTCCTCACGATATTGGCCAGTTACCGGAATTCCTGAGATAAAATATTATTCCTCCTTCTTCCCCCGACTAAACATCTTCCCCAGGTTAAAACCAGTGACCAATTCTATGGCGCGATAGATCGCCGGCAAGCCTGCTGCTGCTGCAGTAATGAAGGCCGTTGAATTGCTCACGAGTTCTTCCTGTGTAATAAAGAGGAAACCCGCGAGGGTAAAGAGGATAATCATGATCGGGGTGCGTACCCTTCGCCATGTACTTTCCACATTGACTCTTTGCTCCATCTCCAGCGTATGCTCAGGCTTGGTAACGGTGAGGATATAGTTGCGAAAACTTCGGTTCATGACGCGGAGTTCTTCCCCATCATTGATGATTAAGCCCTTGCGTATCAATGTTTTAAGAGCCTGTATATTCCTTCCATTGACAAGCCCATCCTGGGCGAGGTCATAGAGAATGTATTGCTCTTCTTTGGAACTCGCCGTCCAGAGAATCTGGTAATAAAACTGTGCACGAAGCTCGATATCAAGGATGATGTCCTCTGGATCTATATCCCTTTTGCCCACATAAAGAACCTGCAATTCTGGATATAGATATCGGAGGAATGCGCCATGGCGGCACTCCTCCGCGAGAAGTGATTCGTGGATACCATTACCATAGGACAAAGGATCAGATTCGAATGGAAAATTAATCTTATAGAATCGACTGAGCGTCCTTGTCCAGCTTTCTAGTTCGTCTTCCAGGCGAAGTTTTTCATCGCCCTGAGCAACTCTGAGTTGCTGTTGGTACACCAGGATCAGATCAAAAGGATCAATAGAGGAAACCAGGAACACCTGCTTCCAATGATTCATTGCCAGGTGGATGATTTTCAATTTGAACTGGCATAATGCCATATCGCTGAGCTTGTGCTCAAAGTGATTGAGGACTATAGGTAGATTCGATCTATCAGCTACTTTTTTCCCGCCGCCTGCCTCTGTTGTTTTCAAGTCCAGCTTTTCTTCTGTTTTTTCTACAAATTCCCAAAAAGACGCTTCATCATGAAAATCAGCAAAACTGACCCGCATGCGTCGCCCAAGGGTTTGTTTGTACTTGCTCCCCATAGCCCGGGGAGGGATAATCATGAATACATTTTGCCCGGTCTGGTTGATGCTTTCTCTGACTTCTTCGTCAGAAGGGGATTTCATCTCCACTACGCTCTCAGCGAAAAGTCGCCTGATGGTGAAGTCAAGCAGCAGATAAATGAAGGCCAATAAGCCTACAAAAAGCAACCAGAATAGCACCCCTGCGGTGTGGCTGGGATTTGGCAAATCATAGTCATGCAAGTGTGAGGTGAGCAGGGTACCATCATTGGAATTTTGATAGGTAAGGGTCTTTACCTTTCCCAAAGACGGGTTTTGGAGGAGCCCTTCCCCCTCCGTCCAATACCAACTGGTATCGGCATTGGCGGCCAGCCGAAGTTGGTTGGTGATTCGGACTTTTTCATCATATCGCGGTCGTATCCGCGAAAACAAGCTATCATACAGGCTGTAAAAGCCATTGGAACGGGTGAGTTCTCCCGTCTCCAGGAAAGGATTAATCCATACACCGGACTCGTTGTTGCCGTTATGAATGGTGGCATAATAGGATGGCGAATAAATGGATTGCAATTTAAGATGGTCCAATGCCCGGGTATCCATATTCAGCCCTAAATACAACTTATCAATCCATTGATTGTGTCTGGCAATGTCTTTGGATAATTGCACCTGGGTGTGCTTTATTTCCAGCTTGATCTCCCGGCTATAGGCGATGGAGTAGTATTTGATAGAGGGAAAAATACTGATGATTCCCAGCCAACTTAACATGAATAAGCGATAACTTCTTCTGGGCGTCAGGACTTTCACGATCAGGCGAAAGGGCTTCCACAACAACTCAAGATAGCTTTCCGAATCTTCTTCATCTACCGGGCTCAGCCTGTAAATCATCATGGTAGCTCCGAGGCCAATGGCGATATGAATCAGTTGGAAAAAGAGGGTTTTCAGAAAATCCTCGGGAGCTAATGATGCCGTAATCAGGTTGAGGGCCAGCAATAGCACAACGGCAGAGGTCAGGAATCGATATTGATTTTGAACCCCCACTTGTTTTTCTACCGGAGAGGGATTGCGACTGAGGGAGAAATAGACCATCATAAAGGTATATATGTAGGCCAATCCAAACATATTGATAACCCCCAGGGCTTTTTGATCCGCGGAAAAAAGGTAGAGGACAATGAGGGTAATCACATTTGCAAGGAGCAAAACGCGGTAGGCAGTCGCATTGCCTTTGCGGGGCCGCAGCCAGCTGAAGAGGAAGTTTTCTCCTTTTAATCGCCGCCTTCTGGGGCTAAAAGCGATCATTTGGGCTACAATCGCCAGTCCAAACAAAAAGCTGATTATGATCAGTACAAAGGTAAAAGTGATGACCTGCTCATGGGTATTTTCGTAAAAATCTTTTTCTTCAAAACTGACGATATACAGGGGGAGGCCCTCTATGGGTTCCATGAAAAAGTTATAGGGCTTGCCCTGATAATTGCCATCTATATAGAGGGAAGATCTGGCATAGATGGCTGCTTTCATGGGTTTGGCGGTACATTCTTCCAGAAAATTTTCCTGGAGGTTTTTACTCTCGTCCGAGTGAAACCAGACGTCGCCATTTTCATCCATGATGCAAAACCCAAAACTATAAGGAACTACCGTTTCCACCACCGAATAAAGCTTTGTAGCCAGAAAAATGATGCTTGCATCATCTTTTGCGCTTAGCTTGGATACAGCTGCAAGATTATCTCCGGTCGTCCGGGTAAGGATGGATTCCAGCATAAACTCCCCTCCCGAAGGCAGCTTCCAGGATTCTCCATTCTTGAGCCGTTCGAGGTATTGCCTGCCAGAAATATCCACTTTTTCAGTAAGGCTTCGCCTCACAGTAAGTTCCTGTCCCAGCTTATCCTCCATATTTACCCAAAAAACATTGGCAAAGAAGGGGTAGTAATTGGGGTAAACCAGCGGATGCGTAGGCTGATTGGTACGGGGATTAAAACTGGCCACTTCGGTATAATCTCCTTCAATAGAATCCGCCAAAGCATCATAGGCTTCCAGTTGGTCATAGATCGTTTCCAACTCAGAGACAAAGGCATAAGAAATATCCTTTGACATATCTACCAATTGCGCTTTGCGCTCAATGGCATCTGGCCCATTAAAACGGTATACATCAAAGAGAAGCAGCACCAGAGCTGCCGAACCCAAAATGGCCGTTATCATAGACAAGACCACATCCGAAGTTCCTAATCTCTCATAATAGCTCAACAACCTGAGTCTCAGGACTGGCAGCACCAGAAGTCCTATGAAAAGGATCAGGACCAAAATCAAAATCAGCAGGGTGGAAATGCGAAATTTTTCCCCATTGAAGCGCTCTACGCGCACCAGGCCACAGAGGATAATGGATTGATCTCCAAGCTCCATGGGCTGCAAATAGCAGTTGTACTTGGTCCCTACTATCTCAAGGGTGCGTAAGTTATTAGCCAAAAGGCCAAATATCTTATCGGTCAGGAGCAGGCTATCAGGCAGGGATTTTACCTGCATAGGGATTTCAGAAGTCTGAAAAATCACCTCTGCCTTTCGCCTGCCATCTTCACTGCCTTCTTCTAAAGAAAACAACAATAAATCATCATAGACATCTGTGCGAACAAGGCTCGCCATAAACTCTTTAAAGTTTTTGGTGAGATGAATTTCATAAGTGGGATCCCCTTTCTTGTTTTCAAGAGGAGTAGATTTATACCTAAGATGATGCGGAGAAGAGCCCTCACTTTTTATAAACCGCTTAGGTCTTCTTTCTCCATCAGAAGCTTTTGGCTTGATGGCTTTAATTTTGGCGGTCATCTTCAGCTCCTCGCTGAGTGATTTTTCAACCTGGTGAAAAGGGACCTTGCTCCCTTCTCCTTTGAGGCCCGCTACCTGAAAATACCCATCCCCTGCTTCAATCTGCTCTATGGATTTGATGGTGGGGCGGGGACTGGGGGGCGTAGGCAAAAATTGTTTATTATCCCTTGCCCAGGCGAGCAGGTATCGGTTCACATACTCCTGGGTATCAATGTTTTGTTGCAATACAGTAATATCCTGTCCCAAAGTATCCCGTACAAAGTTCTCGATGGAATCACGATACAGATACAGGTATTTGCTCAACTCTGCCTGATTACGGGAATCAGCCTGTTGGTTGTAATAATTTTTTACTTTTTCTTTAAAGCGCAATAAATCTCCGGGGAGGTTGTCCGCCACCCGCTTGAAGGTCTGGTCCTTTGCCTGAATATTATGGTTGATTTGGGTAAGAATCCGAAAATTCCGTTCATGCAGCAAATCTTCGTTTTGTTGCACATAAATAAAATAATAGCCTCCCATGACCAGGGCAACAATCGCAAGGGTGGAAAGACTGATAGTAAGGTTACGGCTATGTGAGTTGGATTTGGTCATAATACAGGATTAGCAGCGGTATGAGGCAACGACAGCAGGAGCTACACGCTTATCAAATATACTATATTTCGTCAAATTGTCCGTTTCCGACCAACGGTTTTCATCACAAACAACACTTTATCTTTTTCCTTTGTGAGAAACGTTAGACACTGCTTTCTATTTGCAGGGTTTCTGCTTTTTGTGAGTCTGGGAGCCACACTCAACCGATTGAATATCCACTTTCAACTGCTGCAAGCCTCATCTATAGGAGCGCTGCTTTTTGATGCAAAAGGGAGAATATTGGATCTGAGCGGCATCACACCTCCTTTCCCCGAATCACAACCCGGTCAATCAAATTGCTCGAAAAGCTATAAGGAATACGTGCCAGGGAAGCCAGAGGCTTGGTAATCAGCAGGTCTGCCTGCTTACCGACCTCCAGCGATCCGACAGTGTCGGACATGCGCAGCGCCCAGGCGCCGTTGAGGGTGGAAGCGACAAGCGCTTCTTCGGGCAGCATTTTCATTTTGGTACATGCCAAAGACATGACAAAAGACATGCTGCCTCCGGGCGATGAGCCCGGATTGTAGTCTGTCGCAAGGGCGACAGGCAGACCTGCCGCGATCATATCGCGGGCGGGGCCATAGTCGATCCCTAGAAAGTAAGGGACAGAAGGGAGCAGGCAGGGGACCGTATCTGAGCCCTGAAGGGCTGCTATCTCGGCATCGCCGGAGCGCTCCAGGTGGTCTACGGAGTAGGCTCCGCATTTCACGCCGACCTGTACACCGCCGGAAAAGGCGAGTTCATTTGCATGAATTTTGCCGGGCAGGCCGTATTCCTGGCCCTTCCTGAGGATGTATTCCGTTTCTTCTACCGTGAAAAAGCCTTCGTCACAGAAGACATCTATGAAGTCGGCCAGGCCTTCCTCAACGATTTTGGGCAACATTTTGTCGCAGACCAGGTCGATGTATCCTTTCCGGTTTCCCTTCCAGGAGGTCGGAATGGCGTGAGCGCCCAGGAAGGTCGTTTTGATGTTCAGCGGAACATGCTTTTTGAGTTCGTTTGCCACGCGAAGGAGCTTCAGCTCACTCTCGTAGGTAAGGCCGTAGCCGCTTTTTATTTCGACTGTGGTGGTCCCCAATTTCAGGATTTCTTCTGCCCGCCCGATGGTTTCTTCGAGCAATTGGCTTTCGGGTATCTCCTGCGCGGCCTTGGCCGAGTTGAGGATGCCACCGCCGCGGCGGGCGATCTCTTCATAGCTGATTCCCTGAATCCGATAGACATATTCCTGCTCCCGCGTTTTGGGAAAAACGAGGTGTGTGTGGCTATCGACAAAGCCGGGCATGACGATTCGCCCGGAGCAGTCAATGCGCTGTGCCTGCGGCCATGCATCAGCCGAAAGGCTGTTCATGTGGCCCATGGCCGTGATGGTACCATTTTCTACGAGAAGATAGGCATCCTCAAGCAAGCTGGCATCCTGCATGCCCAGTCCTGATTTATATAATTCGCCTTCTGAGGCGACCTGGTAGAGTTGGCTTATGTTTGTTAGGAGCATTGTTTCGGGTTTTGAGTTTCGGGTTTTGAGTTTTGAGTTTCGGGTTTCGGGTTTCGCATCTGCAAATCTGCTAATCTGCTAATCAATTCTTCTTCTTCCTCTCAATCAGATACACATCCACATCCAGGTACTTCTGGGGACGTTTTTTGACGGAGTCAACAAGGGCTTTGACAGATTGAATGGTGCCGTTCAAGTCGTTGTAAAGGCTGTCCTGGTTGATGAGCTTACCGATGGTGCCTTCGGTGCCCTGAAGATCGGCTACGATCCGATCTACGCCTTCGAGGGCGGTTTTGGCGCTGCTTGCAGCAGCGCGGAGATCGGCGCTGGAAGCGGCGAGCGTGTCCGTCAGGGTGGTGACGTTTTGCATCGTCTGCTTTACGTTTTCTCCATTATCTGCAAGTGTAGTCGACAACTCTTTGATCTTAGGCATGGTTTCGGCCAATTCGCCGGTCACTTTATTGATGTTTGCCAGGGACTTGTCAATATTCAGAAGAATTCTTTCCAACTCATTTCTTGAAGAAATTGCCTTAAAACTAGAGTCCACAGAACCTGAAATGGATGAAATGTTTTTCATCAATTCTTTAAAATCCGCCAATAAGTCTCCAAACTTGCCTTCGGCTGTGGTTTCCAATTCATCAAACATGCCTTTCTCCATCCGGCCTTCGATAAATTCACCATCTTCCAATCCTTTGGAGGATATGCCTTTTACAATCCTCATCGCCTTTCCCCCTACCCCAATCATATCCTTTGCAAAAATCTCAGTATAGGAATCAGAAGGAATAAACCAGTCCTGGTCCAACTTGATTTCTACCAAAACCACACTATCCTGGTATTCTGTGGCCATGACCTGTCCCACGGTTACCCCATTTAGCAAAATGGCATTTCCCTTAATGAGGCCTCCTACATTTTCATATTTTGCATATAAAGTCAAATCGCTCCCAAAAATCCGCTTGCCTTGCATATAGCTCACCCCAAAGACAATTGCCAGAATCGCGAGAACGGTGATGATTCCAAATTTTACCTCGTAGCTGATTTTCATAATGATATTTGAAAGTTCGTGGGTTAGGCGGTGAAGTTAGTATAAAAAGGGGGCAAGCGAAAATGCTCTTTCGCCTGTTTTCGCCCGATAAAGAGTATGCCGATATGGAATAAGTCCAGGCTCAAACTGACCTTCTCTTCCTGTATCAATTCGATCCAGGCTCTGCGCATGCCCTCAGACCAATAAATATCATCCAATATCATCAGGCTGCCTGCTGGCATAAAGGGCAGGATCATGCGCGCATATTGAAGCGTGGCTTCATATCTGTGGTTGCCATCCAGCAACACCCAATCCGGCTGATAAGCAGCCAGATCCAGTTGCGGAAGCAGCCCGGCGAAGTCGCCGACAAGCTGCTCCGGCTCATAGCCGAAGTGGCGAAAATGCTGCCGCGCTATGGCGGCGATTTCGGGGGCTCCTTCCAGCGTCAGGAAGCGCGCTTCCTGAGGCAAGGCCGCCAATTGGTATAGGCCGGAGAATCCCAGATGTGTCCCCAGTTCCAGGCAACGCCTGGGTTGTTGGAATTTTGCCAGGCGGAAAAGCAATTCTCCTTCTCTGCGCCGGCGCGCAGAGCGCCGGACAAGGTAGCCTAGCGGCTTGCAGCTTTGAGCGGCGGCTTTGCCGCCGAAGCCTGCGCCCAGGTCATCAAAGCAGATTTGCTGCTGAGAGCTGGAGAGGCTTTTGCGCAATTGCTCAAAAAGTAACCCCATCGGTGAAGACCGATGGGGCAGTATATTTGAAACGAGATGAAAGACAAATGGAGAATGGATACGGTGGATATTTTTGGCCCGAAGCCTGTGTCCCACATACCACAAAATCCGCTTTATCATTCCGATCAATTCGTCACCTTAAAATCAAATTTGATAAAGCCGGTTGAAGGATTGGTGCTCACTTCAGTAGGTTTCATCACAGCAAATTGCTCTTTGGTGCCTTTTGCGAGACGAATAATCAGGTACTCACCGACTTTCGGCATTTTGATTTTGTCTGTGATAGGATTACCGGAATACCAGGCCTCCCTGATGGTGGTATAGGTACATGTTTCATAATTGAGCCGTGTAGGGTCAATCAGCACAAAGACAGAATCTTTTCCTCTCAACGCATTGTTGGGGGAAATCAGGCTTTTGTCTTTCAAAGGTCCAGGCAGTTCATTAACGATTTTGATGTCTTTATCCAAATCCACTGTAGGCGATGTGGCGGGATTATAGAAGTTGAAATCGTCCCTTCCATTGAATGCATTGGGGTGATCCATGCGGTTGTCTTTGTACTCACGTACAGGGAAGGGCTCTGGTGGACCAATGCGTGGCAGGACATCAATTTCAATCTTTGTTTCCGCAGAGGCACCTTTGGAATCAATGACATAAAAGGCAACCACTATTTTATAATAGGGTCTAACCAATTGGCCAGCGATGTCAAAGGGGACGGAATAAATGTAGTTTTTGACCAAAACCTCCCCACTAATCGCCTCATCTCTGCTGTAAGCATCTACGATGACAGGATTCCCGTCGGTATCGTAGAGGGATTCTGCAAGGCGGAAAATTTTGAGGGCCTCATTATCAGTGAGGCGGAAGGTGAGTTCGACAGGCTCGCCTACGCGGCGGGTAAAGTTTGCCCGGGAAGGAACTTCCAAAGCAATGCCCGGATTCAGGTCTTCAGGTATGGGACGCGTATCAATTTCTCTATCACAAGCGGAGAAAAAGAGCGTCAGAAGCAGGAAAAAAAAGAAAGCGGTAAACAGGTTGAACTTTTTCATATTGAAAAATAAACAAGATGTACTTCAAATAAATCACAAATTAAGCTCAGAACAAAAAAAAGTCCTACCTTTTGCCTGTCAATGGCTCATTTTATAGGTTAAATAGTATGCAAATCTGTTTCGGGAGAATTTTAGTCCTGCTGGCATTCGGTTTATTTCTTTTTTCCTGCTCATCGGAGGTATCGGAAAAGGAAGGAGATCGCTCGATCATTCAGCAAAAACAATGGCAGGCGGATTCTCTGGAAGCCCAAAAACTACTACAGCAGCTGTATCCGGATTCTACAGCCACCGCGACGGACAGCCTGCCTACAGATAGCCTATCCGCCGATAGCCTGCGGGCAGACTCACTGCTCAGATAATGTGACGCTACATACATCACTTGTCGTCACCGTTCCAAATTGGCTATAGCTCAATTCATAGGAAAAGGCAATGCCATTATCAGAAATTTCCCCTTCTCCACTTATCATAAATTCTGTCTGGTTAAAATCATCCTTGCAATAGGAACCTGCCAAAAAGACCATGTCATTATCTTCTATCAAGGCTCTTACCTTGAGGGGACCGCTGCTACAGTTGTAGCCCCCTACATTGGCCAGGATAATTTCCTGTGTAGAAAAAAGACTGATATCCAGGGTGTATGTCTGCTCTACGGTATTGCCATTGAGCTTGGAGGTACAGCTTTCTGTAGCTGTATAGGTCCCGGGATACTGGATAATGCTGAAAAGGGTGCATTTGCCACTTTCATCCTGCTCGAAGCCCTCATCACAGCGACAAGTAGCTTCGTCGCTTACAATGATGCAACTCCCATAGGGGCCACAGTCTGCGGTTTCGCAGGGGTCTTCTTTACAGCTGCTGAATAGAAGTAAGAGGAGGAGTACGATAAATGAAAAAGAGAAAGAATTATTCATGATACCTATTCTTTTACCATGGTCGCTGTACAATTATCTTGCCGGGCGACCCCATCTGCTTCATAGCTGACAGAAAAAGTCAGCAACAAACTATCACCCTTCCGGCTTCCCTGTCCCATATAGGTATATCCGGCAAAATTGCCATCTGCACACAGCGTTTGGGCAGGAAGAAGAATCGAATTCAACCCTACTTTTCCCTCAACAGCCAACTCTCCTCCAGGACAGGCATAGTCTCCCAGACCTGTCAAACTGATCGTTTCCTTTTCTTCAAACACCTCAGCCACCGCAACAGAGTGCTCGGGACTTGCCTGAAAACAGCCCTCATAGCTAACCTGGTATGTTCCCAGATATTCACCTACATTGACATACTGGCAAAATTCACCTTCAAACTCTGGAGGACATTCACAAACACCTTCAATGCAGCTCCCTGCATTTTGGCAAATGACTTCCTTACAGGGATCCTTTCCGCAGGAGGCGGTTAATATGACAAATAATATCAGGCTAATGGTTTTCAGGAGTTTCATGTAATACACTTTAGGGAGAAAACGAAAATTGTACCTTATAAGTAAAGGACAATTTAGCGGTTTTTTTCAATAGCTCTTCCCTTCCTCTATTCATACACATTGGAAAAAGCCTTGCTTACGATAAATCCTTCGTCCCTGTCTATCTCCACATCGACAGTAACATCCCAGCTATCGCCGTTTTTTGTACCGGAAATGCTGCCCCGAACAATTCTGAAGTGAAAAGGCCCAAAGCAAAAGCAGGAATACTCATATAGAGCATTTATCTGAGACAATTCAGCATCCACATAGCTGAACTTATCCAGGCTGGGATCTATCTCAAAATAAATCCAATCCCAAAATTCATCGTCGGAGATATTCGCCTTTTCATTTTGTTCAAATTGATGCTTAAAAACCAATTGGGTTCCGCTAACAATATTGATGTCCTGGATGATGGTGTCTTCAATGACCTCCAATTTACTATTCGGGTGAAGGGTATTTTCACATTTCCCATTTTCACATTTTGAGAGTTTGTCTTTATCACAAGATGAAAATGTAGCCGCCAGGCCCAGGATAAGTAGAAAAGTTAAGATTTGCTGTTTATTCATGGTTTTCAGTTTTCGTAAGGACGATAGAGTTGGCAAAGTTGCTGCACAAAAAAAAGGCTTCCAAGGGGAAGCCGTTTTTGTTCTTTGAATCGGAGTCTTCGATTATCTCACCTCCCGCCTCTCGCTTCCCACCTCCCCCTAAACCTCATCATACTTAACCGTACGAAGGTAAGGTCTTACAACGGTGTGATTGGGAAAGCGCCTTTCCGCTTCTTCCTGTGACACCGAAGGCGAAATGATGACATCTTTTCCAGCTTCCCAATCGGCTGGCGTAGCCAACTGTTTTTCAGCTGTTAGCTGAAGGGAGTCTATCACGCGGAGAATCTCCGCGAAATTACGGCCTGTAGAAGGCGGATAGGTCAATGTCAACTTGACCTTTTTGTCAGGGCCGATGACAAAGACAGAACGAACGGTTGATTTCTCCGAAGAATTGGGGTGAATCATGTCATACATGACCGCAACCGTTTTGTCCGGATCAGCGATGATGGGAAAGTTCATGCTGGTATTTTGGGTCTGATTGATGTCATCGAGCCATGCAAGGTGCGAATCCAGCGGATCTACACTTATAGCGATTGCTTTTACACCTCTTTTATCAAACTCCGCCTTCAATTGAGCTGTACGGCCCAATTCAGTGGTACAAACTGGCGTAAAGTCAGCGGGATGAGAAAAAAACAAGCCCCAGCTGTTACCGAGCCATTCGTGAAAGTTGATTTCGCCCATGGTTGTTTGGGCGGAAAAATCGGGAGCGATGTCCCCTAATCTGATTGACATATTGATTTGAATTTAGGGTAAATGTATATCAAGACTGTGTAGTGGCACTATAATAGCCACGGACGCCTATACCGATGGTAGAAAAATACTTACCATCCTCCTCTTCTTCATTCTCGGGTATATTGGGCCGCCATAGGCTAAGTTCCAAATCGGGGAATACATAGCTGTATCCGACTTCGGGATCATCCTGGTTATACTCTGAAAAACCGGCGATCTCACTTAGTACCTGATGGGCTGGGGTATCAAAGACATTGATTCCTCGGGTGCTGGCAGCGATGCCAGAGTCCCGAAGCAACTCGATAAACTCCACTTTTTCATCCTTTCCATAGAAAACCTGGAATCCACCGTTATGGTAACTTTCAACTTGCTTACGGGAGCCGCTTGTCTCAGGAGCCTCGCCCATGAGGCTATGGACTTCCTGTCGTGTCATTTTTAATTTTATCACACCTATCCCTTCCAGCGGCTCAACTTCAAATACTTTCATTTATTTCAAAAATTGATTAAACATAAGGGGTTTATAATAAGCCGAAATTTACTTATTCTATAAGATAAAGCAAGCTATCAGTCTTGATTCTTATAGAAAGCCTAAATAGAAGATGCCAGGAGGCCCTACTTTGTGGCAGAAAACGGCAAATCTAATTGATTTGGGCTTTGTTTTCCCAAAAGGTATTATCTATATTTGCAACCTCGTTTCCGAAAAATCAATATTGAACAAATAAATTTGATGTTTTCATGTATATATACAAGGAAGTAAAAGAAGAAATTTTTGAGAAGTATAGCCATGGTGGAACAAAGACTGACACCGGCTCACCTGAATCACAGGTTGCACTTTTCACCTACCGTATCAAAAGTCTCACAGAGCATTTGAAGAAAAACAGAAAAGATAAGTCCACACAGAGAGGACTTCAAAAACTGGTAGGAAAGCGCCGTAAGCTTCTGGATTACCTGAAAGACACGGATATCGAAAGGTACAGGGAAGTCATCAAGGTACTGGAATTGAGGCGATAAAAAATGATTGGGAATTGATTTCAGTTCCCAATTTTTTTATTTTTTAGATTGTATTTAGCTATCAAAGCGGAAGAGAAAAAAGAAAAATATGAACGTTATTAAAAAGTCTGTGATCCTACCTGGCAGTGGTAAAGAAATCACAGTTGAGACAGGTAAAATAGCCAGACAAGCAGACGGTGCTGTCATGGTGAGGTGTGGAGATACTGCCATGCTCGCTACAGTTGTAGCCAAAAGAGAGATCAACCTGGAGGTGGATTTCCTTCCCCTTTCCGTTGACTATATGGAAAAATTCTCTTCCGCCGGTAAGTTCCCAGGCGGGTTTTTTAAGAGAGATGGCAGGTTGGGAGAAGGAGAAATCCTTACCTCACGCCTGATAGACAGAGCCCTCAGACCTTTGTTTCCGTCAGATTATCACGGTGACACACAGGTGATGATACAGCTTTTTTCCACCGATGGAGAGGAGCAGCCCGACGGCCTTGCTGGCTTTGCCGCTTCCTGCGCCCTGATGGCCTCTGATATTCCTTTCCCTGATCCTGTTTCTGAGGTACGCGTTATCCGCAAAGATGGCGTTTTCCACGTCAATCCTACCCTTAGTGAAATGGAAGGCAATGACCTCGACCTGATGGTTGCTGCCACCATGGATTCCATCATCATGGTAGAAGGCGAAATGCTCGAAGTAAGCGAAGAAGTGATGCTGGAAGCGCTTAAAGCAGCCCATGAAGGGTGCAAAGCCATGAACCAGTGCCAGCTTGAGCTGCGCGAGGCGGTAGGTAAAACCACCCGTGAATACGAGAAACTGGAGCTGCATGAGGAGATGTATTCAACATTGAATGACATGATCGCTGCGGATATTGAAGCAGTATCGCGTTCCAGTGAGGGAAAAGAAATACGCTCTGAGCGCCTGAGTGAGATCAAAAACAATGCAAAAGAGCAACTGAAAGAGAAATATAGCGGCGATAACGAAATTGAATATTTCGATACCCGATTCGCTGAGTACTTTAAAAAAATACAAAAAGAGATCGTCCGCAGACTGATCGTGGTGGAGAACCTTCGCCTCGATGGCCGTAAGCTGGATGAAATCCGTGATATTAACTGTGAAGTTGGCTTGTTGCCGCGCGCTCACGGTTCCGCACTCTTTACACGTGGTGAAACACAAGCCATTTGTGTCGCCTCTTTGGGAACCAAACTCGATGAGCAAACGGTTGACACCCCGACCACCAGAAGCTCCAAGAAATTTTACCTTCACTACACCTTCCCTGGTTTCTCTACGGGTGAAGTTCGCTTCAACCGCGGACCAGGAAGACGTGAAGTAGGTCACGGCAACCTGGCTGAGCGCTCGCTCAAAACCATGCTCCCTGACGATTACGAATATACGGTACGTCTCGAATCCAATATCACAGAATCCAATGGCTCCAGCTCTATGGCTTCTGTTTGTGGCGGAGCTTTGGCACTGATGGATGCGGGGGTAAAAATAAAAAGCCCTGTCTCTGGCATCGCCATGGGGCTTATTACCACAGAAGACGGCTTCGCTGTACTTTCCGACATCCTCGGAGATGAAGACTTCCTGGGTGATATGGACTTCAAGGTAGCAGGTACACCTGCCGGCCTCACCGCTTGTCAGATGGACATCAAGATCAAAGGCCTGAGCTATGAAATCATAGAAAAAGCCCTTGCTCAGTCCAAAGCAGGTCGTGCTCATATCCTCAGCAAAATGGTAGAAACCCTCGCAGAACCTCGCGAAGAAGTCTCTATCTATGCGCCTCGCTTCTATGTAATAGATGTACCGATCGAAGCCTTTGGCTCGGTGATCGGACCTGGCGGTAAGGTGATACAGGAGATTCAGCGAATCAGTGAAACGACCATCGTGCTGGAAGAAGTAGACAAAAAGATGGGCAAAGCGACCATCAGCTCTACCAATGCCGCAGGCATTGAGATCGCCGTGGCACAGATCAAAGGCCTGATCATGGAGCCTGAAGTAGGTGACACCTACAAAGCCACTGTCAAAAGCATCACCAATTATGGTGCATTTGTCGAGTTCCTTCCAGGAAAAGAAGGCCTGCTGCACATCTCAGAGATTTCCTACGAGCGCCTTCCTGATATGGAAGGAGTTATGGAAGTCGGAGACGAAATAGAAATCAAACTGATAGGCGTAGATCCACGTTCCGGCAAGTTCCGCCTGAGCCGTAAGGCGCTCCTCCCTAAGCCGGAAGGCTATGTTGAGAGACCTCCACGCGAAGAGCGTGGTGATCGTGGCGGAGACCGCGGCGGCCGTGGTGGAGATCGCGGAGGCGATAGAAGAGGTGGTGGTGGCGACCGCGGAGGTCGCGGTGGAGATCGCAGAAGATAAACACACAGTGTGTATATGAGTAAGCCGGGCTATTGCCCGGCTTTTTTTTGTCATTCTTCTCCATACTCCCCATCCATTTCCGCAGCGGCATCCTTCATGCCAAACTCGCAGTTCCCATCAGCAAAGCGCTGATTAGCAACCCGCTGCACCAGCATGAGGATAAGCGGGACAGTTTCCCGGTCTTCCTTGCTGGGACCGATGATCCTTTTATGGTATTCAGGATAGGGCTGTTTGTCCTCTTCTTCCAGCATTTTACCTGCTTCATCCAATGCTTCTTCAGGAGATTTTCCTTCTGCTTCCAAAGCCTCTGCATAACGCATGAATTTGCCTCCATCCAGGAGAACAAGCTCCCGCTGTTCAAAAAAATCAAAGCCAAACTGCGGTACCAGAAGCTTGGTTTCCTCCGTCGCTTCATACACCCAATTGCACATGTCCATTTCTACCAGCCTCAAATATTTAGAGCTAAGTTTTTTCGAAAAAAAGTGGAGGACAGCAATGGCTTTTTTATAGGAATTACAGATGATATGAAGCTTGTTAGCACCCAAAAATTTCATCTGGGCAAGGAGTAAATCATGCCCCTCGGGCACGCCCGAATTGTCAAAAGCAAAAGGCAAATCCGGGGATTTTTCCCAAAACCAGTCAAAATAACCCGCTTTTTTATCGTAATCTACGCTGCTTAATTTCTGAAAGAGGTCATAGACCTTTTGCTTTCCGATCACAAAATGCAGCCTGACAGGCATATAGGGTTCGTCGGGAGCGACGGCGAGGTATAGTTTTTCAGTCATGTTTTTCAGTCTTTCAAAATCTCATGTCCCATTTTCTCCTTCTTGGTCTGCAAATACTTTTCATTGTGGGTATTGGAAGGAATCTCGATGGGAACGGAATCGACGATTTCGAGGCCATAGCCGATGAGGCCCGCCCGTTTTTTGGGGTTATTGGTGATGAGTTTGATCTTGCGCACGCCCAGGTCGCGCAGGATTTGGGCGCCTACGCCATAGTCACGCTGGTCCATATCGAAGCCCAGCTTCAGGTTAGCCTCGACTGTGTCGAGGCCTGCTTCCTGCAACTTATAAGCTTTTAGCTTATTGAGAAGGCCGATGCCCCTCCCCTCTTGTTTCATATACAAGACGATGCCCTTCCCATGGCGGTCTACCATGCGCATGGCGCGCTGCAATTGGGTGCCGCAGTCACAGCGGCAGGAACCAAAGATATCTCCTGTGACACAGGAAGAATGTACCCGTGTCAGTACGGCTTCATTTTCCTCCCAGCTGCCTTTTACCAAAGCCAGGTGCAATTCCTCTGTATCCAGCTGCCGAAATGCCACCAGGTCAAAATCGCCATGCTCTGTGGGCAGCTTCACGCTGATTTCCCGCTTGATCATACTTTCATTTTCCAGGCGGTAGGCGATCATATCCTGGATAGTGATGAGCTTCATATCGAAGCGATCCGCCACCTTGCGGAGATCGGGCAGGCGAGCCATGGAGCCGTCTTCATTCATGATTTCGACGATCACTCCTGCGGGCTTCAGGCCCGCCATGCGGGCGAGGTCTACTGCCGCCTCGGTATGACCAGCCCTTCTCAAAACGCCTCCGTTTTTGGCTTTCAAAGGGAAAATATGCCCTGGTTTCCCAAAATCATCCGGATTGGTATCCGGATCGAGCAGGGCACCCACCGTTTTTGCGCGGTCTTTTGCAGAAATGCCTGTGCTCGTGCCTTTCAGGTAATCTACCGATATGGTAAATGCCGTCTTATGCGGATCGGTATTTTTGCCCGTCATCAACTCCAGTTTCAAGTCTTCACAGCGTTGCTCCTCCATGGGAACACATATCAGTCCCCGCCCATGGGTTGCCATGAAGTTGATTGCCTCAGGGCTGGCATGCTCTGCTGCCATCACAAAATCCCCTTCGTTTTCACGGTTTTCATCATCTACCACGATGACCATTTTCCCATTCCGAATATCTTCTATTGCGTCCTGGATGCTATCTATTTTTATGCTGTCCATGTTTTTTTTTGCCAAAGTTAGTTGAATCATCTTGAAAACATGCCTTTCAGCATAGAAATACTCTGAGGCCCTTCATTACACAGCAAGTCTACGATGGATAGGTTTTCTTCAAAGCCTTCAAAAACCTGGGTGTAGGGCTCGCTCCTAAACCAGGCTGCATGTGTTTTGCGGGTAGGATCAAAATCCTGACGGTAGTCATGTTCCATTTTCGTTTTTTCTTCAAAAATGTCTGTCACTCCCAGCTGTATATCCTTTTTTAACAATTGGAATAAACAGCCTATCCATTCGTAGGTATAGTCAATCAACCATTCATATTTTTGTTCATAGAAAGGCACAAAATGGTCCATATAGTAGGGATAATTAGGAGAATTCTGATAGGCAAAGTGAATGCTGCGCTGGTGATGTCGTTGCCAGTTTTCCTGATAGCTGATCCGCTTCTCTTTGATGGGGACATGCCTATTCCGTCTTTCTACCGGAATGCTCAGCGCCATTACTTTGTTGGATACACGGATGTGCATGCGGTTGGTGTAGGCTTGCTTTTGGTAAGGCGCCATGCCTTCGAGCAGGATGGCAGACTCCTGGCAGGCTGCCGCAAACCAGGAGATGGGCGGACAGTAACAAATAGGAAAAATAGCGTTATACATAAATGTGTAATAGCAAATGAAAGATGAGTTTTAGTAATTTGTGTAAATTAGAGAGATTAGTCAAAAATTCAATTGTATGAAAAAGCTGTTCCTGTATGTCATAAGCATCATTTGCTGCCTTCAACTCCAGGCAGGAGATGTGGAATTTTACCTGGACCTTTGCCGCTTCCAGGATCCCGCCAACCAGCCCTATATAG
Source organism: Bacteroidia bacterium (assembly GCA_030430205.1). Taxonomy (GTDB): domain Bacteria; phylum Bacteroidota; class Bacteroidia; order J057; family J057; genus JAUIGE01. Next base: position 120,757 of record JAUIGE010000009.1, read on the forward strand.
AAGCCTATATGTCTATAGATGCTACTTCGGTGGAATTTGTGAAGGCCGAAAAAGGAGGCTTTCAGGCAAGTGTGTTGATTCGGGTGAAATTGAAAAAAATCTCAGAAACGGACACGCTTATAACCTATGTAGACAACTACAACCTTTTCAGCCCACTTATCCCGGACACGACGGATGAGCACCTACGGCAGGCATTTGTGGAAATGAAAAGAATCCAGATAGACGAAGGCAACTACCTGCTCGAAGTGATCATCAAAGATAACCATGATGAAAAGGCCATGGCCGTGGTCAATTATTATGGTTTTGATATGGAAAAAGCGGCAGACAGTTTTTCCTTTAGCGACCTGGAGTTTGTCCACAGCATAAAGGAAGCCAGGGAGGAAAATATATTAACAAAAAATGGCTACGAAATCATCCCTTTTGGCATGAATGCCACTTTTGTAGACCAGGATCATCTGGGCTTTTATGTAGAATTTTACCATGCAGACAAGCTTTTTGATGGGGATTATTATGCCCAGGCAAGCATATTGCAAGGCGGTCAACCGCTTTTGATGTATGATCTGATGCGCCAAAAAAGCCCTGCGGCTTTGGATGTTTTTTCGGGCCACTTTGACATTGCCCGTCTGCCATCGCAGACATATCAATTGAAGATACACGTCTTCAACAAAGCCCAGACAGCAAAGAAATCCTTTACCAAAACCTTTTTTGTCGCCAACTCCCGCGTCCAGCCTAAGCTGGCCGAGTACATCACCAAAAAGGCCGGGGCTGATCTTTTCAGCGGATATACCGAAGAGCAAATGACCTATTTCATCAAAACCCTGATTCACATCAGCACCGAAAATGAGATCCGTTTTGCCAAGGCACTCACCGAAAAAGAAGATAAGCAGAATTATTTGTTTGCTTTCTGGGAAAAGCGGCTCGGTCAGGACCAAAGCGTCGAACAGCTTTGGAAGGGCCATACAGCTGCCCTGGATTATGTAAACGACCAGTTCAAGTCCAATTTTAGAGAAGGTTGGGAAACGGACAGAGGTCGCGTTTTTCTCAAATATGGCATACCCAGCGATGTGGAACGCTATCCTTATGAATCCAACCGCCTGCCTTTCGAAGTATGGAAATTTGACCGCCTGGGCGCTCAAAGCCAGATCATTTTTGTTTTCCTCGACAATGACCTCGGCACCAATGAGTACATCCTCATCCACTCCAACAAATATGGGGAACTGCAAAATTTTGGTTGGGAAGGCATGCTCAGCACAGGCGACACCCCCTACCCCAATCAGGAATACAAGCGGGATACCTATGAAGGCAATCGTTTGCTAAAGGATATCGATCCCTGAGACTGAAGACTGGAGACTGAAATCCATGCAATATTTTTTTTTGAAAATCCTGCTTTATGGCCTGAGCTACCTTCCTTTTGGGATTTTGTATAGAATCAGCGACCTGCTGTTTTTGCTGGCTTATTATGTAACAAAATACAGACGAGAGGTTGTTTCCAACAACCTAAAGATGGCTTTTCCTGAGAAAAGCGATAAGGAGCGCCAGAGCATTGAAAGGCGATTTTATCGCCATCTCTGTGATTTGCTGGTGGAAGCCCTGAAAGGCGTCAGCATGAGCGAAAACCAGCTCCGCAAGCGGATGAAGTTCCTCAGTCCTGAGGTCGTGGAGCACATCGCCCAATCGGGCAAGGGCACCCTGATAATAGCCTCCCATTACGGCAATTTTGAGTGGACCAATAGCTGCATAGACTTCCATGCAGGCGATGTGCCGACCTATACGATTTATCATAAACTCAAAAATCCGGCTATGGATCGCCTCATGCGCGAAGTGCGTTCGCGCTGGGGTACACAGCTGCTGAGCAAGGAAGAGGCTTTTCGCGGGGCCGTAAAAGCCCTCAAAGGGCTTTGTATGATGGGCTTTGTGAGCGATCAATCGCCGAGCAGGCGCAAGCAGCTGTATTTCAGCAATTTTCTGGGATTGCCTACCGCCATGCACGAAGGTGCAGCCATGCTCGCCGTAGGCCGCAATGTGCCCGCATACTTTGCGGATGTCCGCAAACTCAAAAGGGGCCATTACTGCTGCAGGCTGCTGCCCATTCCCAGCCATACATTTGCCCAAAACAAAGACATACACGGATTCACCGACTACCACGCCCAGCTGCTGGAAGCTGTCATACAAGAAGAGCCCGCCTATTGGCTTTGGTCCCACCGCCGATGGAAACATCAGCCAGAGTCAAACAAAACATCTGCACATTAAGTCTTATCTTTACCCCCTAATTTTAACCTCAAATAAAATTTATCAATATGTTCAATCTAGGGAACCTGGGAAATCTGGGAGATTTGATGGGCAAAATGAAAGAAATGCAAGCCCGTCTCAAGGAGGCCAAAGAATCATTGGATGGCATCATCGTAGAAGCCGAAGCCGGTGGAGGCATGGTACGGGTAATTGCCAATGCTAACCGTAAAGTGCTGAAAATCAGCATTGATCCGGATATCATCGACAAGGATGACCCTGAAATCATGGAAGACCTGATTGCTGCTGCGGTAAATAAAGCCCTCAGTCAGGCGGAAGAAAAAGGACAGGAAGAAATCCAAAACGCTACGCAGGGCATGATGCCCAATATCCCAGGCCTGGATATGGGAAATCTGGGCATGTGATCATTTAACAGGAAGCAGCAAGCTTTTTATGGAAAACCCCAAAGTCACGGTATTGATCCTCAATTGGAATGGCAGAAAATGGCTTGAGCAATTTTTGCCAAGCGTAATGGCTACCAGCTATCCTCATGTGGAAATATTGGTCGCCGATAATGCGTCCAGTGATGACAGTATCGCTTTTCTGAAGGAAAATTATCCCGCTATTCGCATCCTGCAGTTCGATAAGAACTACGGCTTTACCGGCGGTAATAACCGCGCGATTCCGGCTATCGAAAGCCCTTTCGTGGCGTTGCTCAATAGCGATGTGGAGGTAAGCCCGGGTTGGTTGCAACCCCTGGTGGCACAAATGCAGGCTGATCCGGCCATCGCTGCTGTGCAGCCCAAGATCCTCGCCCAGATGCAAAAATCGCATTTTGAATATGCCGGAGGCTCCGGCGGCTTCATCGACAAATTTGCTTACCCCTTTTGCAGGGGGCGCTTTTTTGATCTGTGCGAGGAAGATCAGCAGCAATATGACGATGCCCGGGAAATCTTCTGGGCAAGTGGAGCCTGCTGTTTGCTGCGCAAATCAGTGATTGAGGAGATTGGGCTTTTTGAGGAAAGCTTTTTTGCGCACATGGAAGAAATTGATTTCTGCTGGCGGGCAAAAAACCATGGCTACAAAATTTTTGTAGCTCCTGAGAGCGTAGTTTACCACGTTGGAGGGGGTACCCTCCAGAAAAGCAATCCCAGAAAAACATTTCTCAATGTGAACAACAGCCTGGCGATGATGTACAAAAATCTGCCTGCCCGGCAGCGTTTTCCCAAGATTTTCATTCGCCTGGTGCTGGATGGGGTATGGGGTGTAAAGTTGCTTACAGAAGGAGAATTCAAGCATATCGGAGCCATTCTTAAAGCGCATTTTGCCTTTTATGGGCAGTTGGGTTTTTGGCGAAAAAGGAGAAAAGAAATATATGCGCAAGCGCCTCAGGAGATTCCGCCCAGCGGCTATTTCAATAAAAGCCTCGTCTGGCAGCATTTTGCAAAAGGAAAAAAGAAATTCAGTGACCTGTAGCTCTTAAAAAATGAAACCCGGCAGCCTGCCGGGTTCCTCCATACCAATTAGGAATGTCATACTAATTAATAGATGTGTATGTACATTCTTAGAAAGCCACAAATTTTTATCAGCCATTGTCCAGGTCAAAGCTGATGCGCAGAGATTTGTAAACAGGCACTTTTTTCCCGTTTTGCTCTCCGGCAGCCCATGTAGGCATAGCTTCAATCATGCGGACGACTTCTGCATCATAGGGGTTACCCAGGCCTTTTACGACATGTGGATTTTTGGCTTTTCCATTTTCATCCACAATAAAACGAACCGTAACTTTCCCTGATTTCTGATTGGAACTGGCCACCCGAGGGTAGCGCAGGTTGCGCTGTATATAGCGACTCAGGCCTCTGTTTCCACCTGGAAACTCCGGCATCTTGCTTGCAGCAAAGAAAGGCTGGCTGTTATCAGCACCCGTAGCGGGGCTTGTATTGTTATTGCCAGCCGTGCTGGCTGGAGAGGCAGTCCTGTTGGTTGTGGGCCTTTCAGCCAAAGAAGTCTCAGGAATAGAGGGTTTATTGGCAGAAATAGCAGTTGAACTCAAAGAAGAAACTTCATTCAAAACAGGCGCATTATCCTCCAGACTTGAAATTTCGCCTCTTTCATTTGAGGCTACCAAAGGCTCTTCTAATTGAATCGCATTGGGATCCTCTATGGTGATAGGATAGGTAGCATAAATTCTTCTGGGCACGCCATCGCCGGAAGCGCGTAACGTAATCACATATACCCCTGGCTTATCATAGCTGATGCGCGCTGTGCGCTCTATATCCTGACGGGTCCCGTCTCCAAAATCCATTTCATATTTGATATCAGACCGGAAGTTTAGGACCTGAATATTCAGGGTTTTGCCTATAGAGCGATCGCCTCTTACCCGAAATCCGAAATCGTTGGAAATCTGATCGCTATTATCTTCCTCATTGGCCGCAGGCATAGATTCTCCGTCATTTCCGAGAGCCACCTGCAAGGCATCGTCTACTGCTGATATCGTAGCATCATCCCCTTCTTCATCGCTGAAAAGGTCTGAGTTTGAAACCACATTAAATTGCCAATCCGTAGATCGGGAAATCAAAGATGCATATTCATTATAGGACACAACCGTGTCTCTGCGATCTTCTCCCGGATATCGAATCACCATGTGGTTATTGCCTCCGGTAAAAAAGGCCCTGACTTTATCATCCGTCAGTTCAGTTGCATAGAAGCTCCTAAATTTAGGGCTTTGTTCAGCTGAGGCGCCCATCTGCTGGTTCAGCATTTTGGGAACGAGTATCGCGCTGCCTGCAGCTACTATCCCGACAGCCCCCAGAAGAAAAAGCTTCGTTCTGCGACGTTTGCGTTCTTTCTTTTCAAGAGCTTGTAGGTAACCGTTAGATTGAGTTGCACTGCTTTTCATCTTAAATATTTAGGTTTTTTCTGAATTCTTCATATACCCTAGGCTTCAACAAGCCCTTAAATACCTCATGGAGCTTCTGGGTCATCTCACTCACCGAGCAATCCTCGGAGGTAAAACCTACAAACTTGATCTCGGTACTTCTTTTCAATAACCCCTCCTGCACCACCAGGATATTAAAGTCTGCCAGGTTGGTATGAGGGACAGGGAGCCCTTTCACTTCATCAAATACCCGCAGGATAAACTTGAGGTCCTTGCTGCTCAGCTTGGCGAAACTTTCGCGTTTGTCCATGCCGGTTTTCTTGATAAATTCTTTGAGGGTATTTCTGGGGATAAAATCCCGATAATAATATTTCCCTTCCAGGGCATCTTTTATTTCGCTAAGCTCCTGATAATAAATCAGTTCCTTCTGGTATAAGCGCTCAAAGCGAGCCACTTTTTCAGGGTTTGCCATGGCGTTGGCATCCAGCAAACGAATCACTTTATTGGCAGCGCTGCCCTTGAGTGATGCTTTTTTCGTTGCAAATTCAGGATCTACCAAAACGCCCTTGATGTCAAATATCTCCTCCAGGCTTTTGAGTTTGCTTCCATTCACGCTATTGCTGGTCGCAGGCAGGTTGGAGCGAACCACCATATTGGTGGAGGAATATTCACTGTATGCGGGTGTTTGCAATGAAGCACTGCTGAGAGCTTCCTGTATATTCCAAACAATCACCTCTTTGGGCATATTCAACTTGGCACCCAGGGCCACATATTTCTCTTCGTATTCATCTTTTTTAGAAGAATTGGTGCACTGCCTTCTGATAGCTTCCAACAATTTATCCCGCTCTGCTTTGAGGCGCTGCTCCCGCTCCAGGGCTTTTCTTCTCTCCTCTTCTTCGAGCCGAATTCGCTCCATTTCCTCCCTTTGTTTCTTGCTTTCAACCGCCGAATGGCCCAGGCCTTTGATGATGGAAAGGTAATCTCCATCCCAGCCGTTTCTGCCAGGAGCAAGCAATTTGGATCCCAATTGCAGATCTTTATTGAGGTAATCGCGGAATACGCGGTTGTCAAGGTAGTCACCTAGCAGAACCACTTTTTTAACTCCCAGGCTTTCAATTTCCTCCTTGGAAAGCTTCTCTTTGAGACTAGCTACATTGGAGGCGCTTACCTCCTCTTGCCGGCGGGCTGTCATCCCGAGCTCAGCTTTGATCGTCACCTTGCCCGCGGAGCGGTTAACCCGGAAGGTCTGATCGCTAAAGCCTTTTTCAAGGCTGCTGTTGACCTGGCTTTGAAGTTGCTCTTTGGTTTTAGCATCCAGGGCCAATCCGGCCTGCGTAAACTGCTTCATCACCTCATTATAAATTTCAGAAGCTGCAGCAAACTGGCCTATTTCTTTAAAGGAAATATAGCGCAAAGCACCAGCTCCCTCTGACTTTCCATTAAGTTTGGCACCTGTCGGGATGTTGCAATAGCATACATTGAGATGCTCATCCAATGCTTCCAAAACAATGCAACTTTCTTCCGCTAAAGCAGTGCTTCCGTTCACTCCTCTGATATAGGAAATGGGCAGATGCTCTACATGAAAAAGTTCAAATTTTGCAGTTAGTTTTTTCTTAAAAAAATCAACTACATCACGGGTTTCATAAAGTGATCCATCCTTTTTTTGATTTCCAACCGCAAAAGCTACAGCTGTTGGAATAAGCTCTTCAACAGATTTTCCATTATTCCGCTGAAATTGCGCGTATGCGTTGGCGACTTTATCCAATCCGGCCTCCAAGGCCTGGAGCATGGGTTTACCTGCATAATCCAGGTATTTGCGTGTCCCAAAAGACAGAAGTTCGTTCTTCTCTCCATGTACACCTGCCAACAGTTTGCTCCGTGTTAAAATGATGCTTAGCATGAGTCCTTGGAAATTGTTTAATTGTGTTAGTTAAATAAAAAATAAATCATGTATTTACCATAAGAACCTGTATAACAGATACTTAAATAATTTTCTTTATGTAAAACCTGGATATAATAATCCCCTACATCGAAGGTCAAATCCTCGAAAAAACTTAACTTGCTCCGCCTTCAAAAAAATTTGCGGAGGAAAAACTGTACGCTGAACTATCGTCGGTTAAAGGAGTCTGGGAGTATTCTTCAGAGTCTAAATCAGAAGATGAAAAAAGGATGATTACCTTTCTCTTAGCCAAAGTTTCAAAAACCATTCCAAAAATATTTTTTCCCTTCTGGGGCCATAAAGAATAAAAAGGATTAATACTCTTTTTTTGCTTAAAATAACTTACCAGCCACTATTTCCAAGAGAAAAAACCTACTAAAAAAATAAATATCCAAAATAAAAATACATTGAAAGACCTGATCAAATCATTTCTGCTAAAGAATAAATCCCTAAACATACTTGTAGTCGGCGATGTCATGGTCGACCAATACCTATGGGGTAAAATGGAGCGAATCTCTCCCGAGGCACCAGTGCCTATCGTTGATATAGCGGCAAGAGAAAGGCGTTTGGGTGGAGCCGCCAATGCCGCCTTAAACCTGATAGCCCTGGGAGCCAGGTGCAGCCTTTGTGGAATAGTGGGTCAGGATGAGGCCGGGAATGCCTTGCGCAATCTGGCAAAGGAATCCAGCCTGGATACCTCGTTTCTTTTCCCCATTCAGGATCGAAAAACCACCCTGAAAACGCGCATCATCTGCGCCGGTCAGCAGGTGCTGAGGGTGGATGAAGAAGTCCGAACTGCTATCCCGGGAGAACTTGAAGCAGAAATTTGGAACAAATTGGAAGCTCGCCTACAGGAATTTGACGGTATTCTATTTTCGGATTACGATAAGGGCTTTCTTTCATCAAGCCTGATTCAGGCCATCATCCAACGAGCAAATGAGCTCGGAATCTCAAGCATGGTGGACCCGAAGTTCAAAAACTTCTGGCAGTATCGCGGCTGTAGCCTGTTCAAGCCCAATTTGAAAGAATTGAATGAAGGCCTTGGCCATCAACTCGCAAAGGACGATTTCAGGGGGATTGAAAATGCTATCGAGGAATTGAGAACACAAATGCCCCATCAGCATACGCTGATTACCCTCAGCGAACAAGGCATGCTGCTGCTTTCGCAGGATGGGCAAGTGGCCCATTTAGCTGCGCATAGGCGTGAAATCATAGATGTTTCGGGAGCGGGGGATGCCGTGATGGCGGTGGCTGGGTTGGCGCTGGCGGGCGGATTTTCCGTCCTGGAAGCGGCCAGGCTCGCAAATATTGCGGGGGGATTGGTATGTGAAGAAATAGGCGTGACGCCTATCAGGCCGGAGAGGCTGTTGGGCAGTTTATAGGGTCTCAGCTAACAATCGCAAAATAACCACGCAGGAAAATAAGCCTGTCCAAAAAACAAACCAGCCTTTTCGCTTGCGTTCGCGGTTTTCATTAAAACTATAAGAAGCTTCCACTTCTTCTATGGTCATGGGATCTATTTGTAAGATATCTATCGCCAGATCATAATCCTCCTCTTTTACCTCCAGGAAAATCCAATCCGCCGTATCCGGACCTTCAACCATCCACTCTCCTCCTTCCCCTATGACGGTATGACAGTCCACCCCCTGGGCCTTCAACTCTTCAGCGGCCAGGTTTGCTTCCCGGGGGTTAGAGAAACCCGCTATGATTAACCAATTTTCTTCCATAATCTGCTCAATAATAAAATTCCTTTTCCTAAAATAACGATTCCAGATAGGGCTTTGTTTACCCAAGTCTGAATAAAATCTTTGTCTAAATCATTCAAAATGCTAGTTTTAATGAATTAACCCACCAATATGAAATTTAGCAATCTTCTAATTAAAACCGTGTTTCTTTTTTGTTGCCTTTTCATTAGCGGCAAGTTATTATCGGCGGAAGACATTTTAGCTGATACACTTTGTTTTTCCTGGAAAGTGGCTGGCGATTCTCCTGAATTGAAACAAGATTTTGGTGAAGGGATTGAACTCAAAAAAGATGGTACATATCAAGTCCGTTATTACAGCAAAAAAGCGGATAGGCTCCTTCATAAGGCAGATTCTGTTTCTTTCGAAGGCCATTGGAAACTGCTAAAAGGTGATACCCTTTTGCTCATCCAGGAGCGCATTCCTATCATTTCAGGTATTGACTCTGTCGCTTATGAGGTTTCTGAAAACGGAAATCCTTCATTGACCTTTTTTTCAAAAGGTGCTGAGGTGGTTATTCAGGGTTTGAAAGAATTGGAATCTGAAAGGAGGATAAGCAAATTTCATGTCCACATTGACGAAACCTCTAACCTTCTGTTGACATCTGCTGATGGCCAGGAAGTAAAACTCTATAGCAGGTTGGTTTTGGTCCCACCGCCTTTTGAATTCATGAATATCTTGAGGGGGCTTATTGGTATTTTATTCGTTTTGGCATTTTGCTGGGTGTTCAGTACAAACCGCAAAGCGATTGACTGGAAATTGGTAGGAGCAGGTATTTTTCTACAATTGACTTTCGCACTGCTTGTGCTCAAAGTGGAGATTGTTGGCAAAATCTTCCAGGCGGTTGTAAACGGCTTTGTAGCCGTGCTCAATTTCACCAAAGCAGGCACAGAATTTTTATTTGGGGCACTCCACGCTCCTTCGGAAAGTTGGTCTGTGATATTTGCATTCCAAATCCTCCCTATCATCGTCTTCTTTTCTGCCGTTACCTCTTTGCTTTATTATTTAGGCATCCTTCAACGAATAGTATATGGTTTTGCATGGGTAATGAGCAAAACCATGAGGCTGTCCGGGGCAGAAAGCCTTGCTGCTGCGGCCAATATATTTTTAGGCCAAACGGAAGCTCCTCTGCTGGTAAAGCCCTATCTCGAAAAAATGACCCGATCAGAAATCCTTTGTCTGATGGGAGGCGGAATGGCTACCATCGCCGGGAGTGTCTTTGCCGCTTATGTAAGTTTCCTGGGAGGTACTGACCTTGCGATGCAACAACTTTTTGCCAAACATCTCCTTACGGCATCCATTATTGCGGCTCCTGGAGCCATTGTCGCAGCAAAAATGCTGTTGCCAGAAACAGAAAAAGTCAATACTGACTTAATGGTCTCAAAGGACAAGATCGGCTCCAATGTTCTGGATGCCATCACCAATGGCGCCACCGAAGGAATGAAACTCGCCGTCAACGTAGGCGTCATGCTCCTTGTATTCATCGCTTTTGTAAAAGGGATGAACTTCTTTTTAGGAGACGTTGTTGGAGATTTACTGGGGTTAAATGAGATGGTTGCCAGTTCGACAAACGGCAAATTCGATCAATTTGGTCTGGAGTACCTTTTTGGGATCGTTTTTGCGCCTATCGCCTGGCTACTGGGAGCCGCAGCTGAGGACATGCTGGTAGTGGGGCAGTTATTGGGGGAAAAAACGATAGTAAATGAATTTATAGCCTATAAATCTCTGAGTACAGTTAAAGATGCCGGCATATTAACCAATTATAAATCCATAATCATTGCCACCTATGCCCTTTGTGGCTTTGCGAACATCTCCTCTATCGGTATTCAAATTGGGGGAATCGGGTCCCTGGCTCCCGGTCAAAGAAAAACCCTTTCTCAACTGGGGGTGAGAGCCCTGATTGTAGGGACAATGGCAGCCTTTCTCACGGCTTCTATTGCTGGCATGTTGTCTTAGAAGATTTGAAAAAAAACCGTATCTTTCTTTCACACAATTCATATTCTACTCAATATGCGGTTTTTACTCCTTCTCCTCTTTTGCAGCTCCTTTGCCTACGCGCAAATACAGGTAACCGAACCACCCGCGACACCCAAAAATGAATGGGCTCCTGTAGCCCCCACCTATCAATTGTACCTCGATAAGCCGATACATAAGATAATAAATGTCGAATACCTGGATGGCACGCCTTTAAAGCATGATTTGGGAAAGGATAAAGAAACCGTTTACCTGCTTGATTACCACAAAAGAGGGGGCGTAAAGGTAGAAGCCGAAAATGAAAAAGGCGAACGCCTGGAATTTAGGCGAAGCCCCTGTGTCATAGACCCTGTGATACAGAGTTAGTTTTCTTCATGGTTAGTGTCAAAAGAAATGGATAACTTGCGCGAAAATTTAATTCACGCAATTTCCATGAAATTTTTTATTGATACCGCAGACTTAGACGAAATCCAGGAAGCAGCCGATATGGGTGTTTTGGATGGGGTAACCACCAATCCTTCGTTGATGGCCAAAGTAGGGGTAAGTGATGTGAAATCTCACTACCTCAAAATCTGTGAAATGGTTGATGGAGACGTTAGCGCAGAAGTTATTTCTACAGACTATGCAGGCATCGTCGCTGAAGGCCGGGAACTGGTTAAAATACACCCCAACATCACCGTAAAGGTTCCTATGATCCAGGACGGGGTAAAAGCCATCAAAACCCTGGCTTCCGAAGGCATAAAGATCAATTGTACCCTGATTTTCAATGCTGCGCAGGCGCTTGTCGCGGCCAAGGCAGGGGCCAAATATGTAAGTCCTTTTATCGGAAGATTAGATGATATCGGCCAGGATGGAATGGACCTCATCGAGCAGATTCGTGTCATCTTTGATAACTACAAGATTGAAACCCAGATTCTAGCTGCCAGCGTGCGTCACCAGCAGCATCTGCTGTCATGCATGCTGTTGGGAGCAGATGTGGCGACCATGCCTTTTAACGTTATCGATAAAATGATCAAGCATCCGCTTACGGATTCGGGCCTGGAAAAATTCCTGGCAGATCATGCCAAAATGGTCAATCGCTAAGCGATTGCAGGAGGGTTGGGATCACATAAACGTTTCTATACGTTTGAGTTCCCACTCCTCCCCTTTCAGGGATATTTTTACAGATACACACACTTCTTTTTCATAGGAAAAAACCATATCTGCCCCATTTGCCAAATGGATTTGGTAGTGGTTGTGGTCTAATTTGTATAAAGGACTCATTTGCCCTTCTGATTCTATAAAAACAGACTCCGCCAGGGGTTTCTCACAAAAAAGTTTTGCCAGACTCGTCCTTGCCCAGGAGCCTTTCTGTGGGCAGTATTGGCCGTCTTTTATGATATGGTAAAAAAGCCCATCCCCTTTTATGTTCATCTGATTATTCGTTGAACGAACGGCGGCAGATTGCAAATTTCCACACTCAAACTGGCTTGTAATGCTGGAAATTTCCAGAGGAAATCCTTCCAGGGCCCCCAATTGAAAAGCATAGGTGAATTTCTGATCCTGATTTACCACCCAAACCTTTGCATAATTCAGGGTAATGCCTTCCTGCTGAATGGCAAAATTGATTTGTTGGGAAGTCCCTGAAATCCAGGGAAGGAGAAGCAAGCAAAAAAAGAAAAGTAGATTTTTCATGGCTTTGAGGAGCTTTTAGGGTAAAAGAATTGAGCACCTTTTCCCACAAGTTCATCATTGATGGTAAAATATTATTGCTCTTTTCGATGAATGGCTACTTTTTAAGAATGAATCCGTTGAATGATTGTGTGAATCAGCACCTTTCAATTATATTAGGTGTCTATTATTTGTTTACCACTATGAAAAAATTTGTTTTACTTATTTGTTGCCTGGCTGTGATTTCCTTTTTGTCTTCCTGTCAGGAAGATGAACCCAGCCTCCCTTTGGTATTGACAATTACCCCCAGTGGATCAAATGCCATTCCCCCCGGCAAAACCCTTTTGTTCACCGCCAATGCTGACGTCAGTTGGGAGGTTCCTGATGAAACAGGCGGAACCATCACAGATGGCGGCGTTTATGTAGCCCCCAACAAAATAGGCACTTTTACCATCCTTGCTACCAGCAAAGAAGATCCTACCATTAGGGCTACCTCGAGGGTTTATGTCACCCAGTCACATGAAATGTTTAGCAAAATCAAAAGAGGGGGCTATGTGATGCATTTTCGTCATGCAGAGGCCAATGTGGGACAGGATAAATTGACCACGCACGGCCAATGGTGGAAAACCTGCAGATCAGATTCCGCTCGCCAGATATCTGAGCAGGGGCTTGAAGATGTTAAGAAAATCGGGCAGGTATTGCGTGGCCTAAATGTTCCTATTGATTCAGCCCTTACCAGCGAGTTTTGTCGCTGTAAGATGTCGGCCGATACCATGGGACTTGATATTCCTACCACCAAGGTTCGCAGCCTGACCTACTTTGCCTATGGGGAGACTTATCGCCATGAGCGACTACACAAGTTGATCAATGAGCAAAAAGTAGGAGTGAATCACAACATGATGTTTGTTTCTCATTCCTATGCCCAAGGCTCCACCTATCCTCCTATTAACCAAGGAGATATGGATATTTTCCTTCCCAATGGAAATGGCGGAGAACCTACCTATGTAGGCAGGATTTCGCTAGGTGCTTTTTTGGAATTGTATAGAGACTAGCTTTCTCTTACAACCTCCTTGGGAGGCTCACTTTCCAGGCGATTCAGTTTAAGGAAGGTTTCATAATAGCTGTTGCCTTCCAGTTTGGCATGAAGCCATGCGATGTAATCTATGGGCATGTTTGAGCCGACCTCTTGTTTGCCACTTTCAAGGAAAGAGCGAATCCGCTTTTTGATTTTTTCCTGTTTGAAGGCATCAGGCTCCAACACAATGGCACTGAGAATAGAGATAAAAGCCTTTTCCTGAACGTTTTCCTCCTTGCTGATAACTGTCCTCAAGCTTCTCTTCAACGTCTTTAGCCGCAAGTGCGCATAATTCCAGTCTTCCTGGTCAATGCGAATCATGATTTCAGCAATAGATAAACCCAATCGAATAGGATACGAAAGAGCCTGATAGGCAGAGGTATGCAACAAATGATTCAGGTTGCGTGTCGCCATATCATAATTCGAAGTATTAAAATAAAAAGTAACCAGGCTTATATATATATAAGGCGTGTAATATCTGAGAGATTCATCATTTCTACTTTTCAAATCTTCCAGCAAGTCAATAGCCTTTGCGTTCTGGTCTGAGCTGGACCAGGTTGCAACCAGGGCCATGTAATAGGTCCAGATATAATTGTTGTAGTACAATTTATTATAGTCCAATAAAGCGCTATTCAGCTCTTCCAGGCCACTTTCTGCTTCTTTAAACTTCCCAACTTTGTTAAGGGTATTGATTATCCAAACGAGAAGGATTATCTTTTCGCGGTGATTGGATTTATTGAAAAATCCCTCCTTACTAAAGTTTCGGTAGCTCTCTTTTAAATAGGATTCCAGACTTACATAGTCTTTTTTCTGCTGAAGAATAGAGCGTACGACCCGGTTAATTTCGATCTTTACGGCTTCTGTCTGATCTTGAGGAAGCAGCTTAAATTGCTCTTGTAAACGCTCCAACTCCCCCAAAACATTGGTTCCCAAACCCGAAAAATTGGTGCGGTGGAGTTGGTAATTGATGTTGGCCAGAAGGTACTCTACCTGCTGGATTCCCGCATATTCTTCATTGCGTTTTACTTTCAGATCAATATAATGCTGTGGATTGATTTCATAGTAGTATTTGCTCAGGGAGATGATTTCATCATAAATCAGGTTGAGCAAATTGTATGAAGCGCTGTCAATTGCTTGCTTTTCTGCCTTTTGCAGGTAGTAAAAAGAGAGCCTGTAGTTTGCCTTGTAATAAAAAATTCGGGCCAGCATGATGGTTCCCAAAACCGTCATTCGCTTGTCAACCCCCAGGTGAAATTCTATCAGGCTTTTTTGCAAATTATTGATTAAGCGATTTTTGAGTCTGTAATAAGCATTCTTGTTATTTGGCGGATATAATTTGGAGACTATCGCATCATCGTGCTCCTCATATTTGCCACTTCTGATGTAATCATAGAGCTTTAACATCTTTTTTTCGAACTTATCAGCACCTATGCGTTTCTCGAAAATTTTGAAGTTTCTTGCTTCCTGTTTGTTAAGACTCTGGATAATTTCTGTAAGGCGATTCATTTGCATGTTTGAGTTTGTAATATCATACTTACTAAATGTATTTCAACTATGCAAGAGAACCGTATTTTTGTTAATAGTTAGGTAAGTTAAATAGAAAGGAACTATGAGAATTGTCAACTTGCTCTTGACGATTGTTTTGATTTTAGGAATGGTGTCTTTTTCAAAAGGCCAAACTTATGATCTAGAATTGTTAAATGTATCTATTCCGAATACTGTCGTTGTGGGACAGATGGTTCCCGTTTCGGGAGATCTCAAAAACAACGGCCCGGATGCTTTTCTTGCAGACAGTGGTTTTATCACCATGAATGTACATGCAAGCTACACACCGGTACCCGACCCTTATGTAGTTGAAGAGGAAAGTTCTTTCAAAGTATTGATAAGCAGGATTGATGCTGACTCTACCATACCTTTTTCAGGTGAATTTTTGGCAGATGTCACCAATTTCAGAGCTGGTCAAAGTGGGATTTCGGTTATTGTATGGCCCAGATTAGGCAACAATGAAGGGAGTGACTCCCATCTCGAAAATCACTACTACATCACTACAGTGAGATCTGTAGATAGCAGTAGCATCCTGAATTCGATTGATCCACAGCTTTTATTGGCTTCTCAAGTCAACTTATATCCCAATCCTGCCAGTGATTATCTACAGATAGAACTGCCAGAGGAGATGGAGGGCACCCTTTCAATGCTTTCTATGAGCGGACAGACGATCGAGCAAATAGATATACACAGCTATCAGCTCAGCTATCGCATCGATCTGAAAGACTTTGATGGAGGCTCAGGTATCTATCTGCTTACCTTCTCAGGAAAAGGAAAATCATGGTCTAAAAAATTGATTATCCAAAAGGATTAATAATATATCGTTCTTTACACATATTTGGAATTACACGTCGGAAAAGTGGCCCAAGATTGGGCTGCTTTTTTTTTGTTTTTCACTTAGGGTTCTTCCCTCTCAAATCCCACTCATCAAGCGGAAATTCAAGGATTTATTCGTATCTTTGAAGGTCTGCAAAGAATGATAATTCACTATTTTTCACCTAGAGAAAATCTATTTTATGAGTGAGACGAATCAGCCCAACAGGGAGTATTCAGCAAGTAATATTCAAGTATTAGAAGGTATAGAACATGTGCGCAAGCGCCCCGCCATGTACATTGGGGATGTCGGAGAGCGAGGTCTCCATCACCTGGTCTATGAAGTTGTAGATAACTCCATTGACGAGGCCATGGCTGGCCATGCCCATGTAATATCAGTGGGTATCCACGAGGACAATTCTATCAGTGTTACTGACGACGGTCGGGGTATTCCCGTGGATGAGCACGAAAAAGAAGGGCTTTCAGCCCTGGAGCTCGTCATGACCCGTCTGGGTGCAGGGGGTAAATTTGACAAAGATTCTTATAAAGTTTCTGGTGGACTTCACGGCGTCGGGGTTTCCTGTGTGAATGCCTTGTCCAAAAATTGCTTTGTAGAAGTCCATAGAAATGGAAAGGTATACCGGCAGGAATATGAAATGGGCAAAGCCCAGGGAAAAGTTACCGTTATAGGTGAGACCGATAAAACAGGTACCCACACCCAATTTTGGCCCGATGGCAGTATTTTCACTGTGTTGGAGTATAAGTATGATACACTTGCCTCCCGCCTGCGCGAGCTGGCATACCTCAACAGAGGCGTAAAAATTACGCTGACAGACTACCGGGAACTTATTAAGGGAGAACCCCTCGTAGAGGTTTTTCACTCCGAAGGCGGACTAAAGGAGTTTGTTGAGTACCTCAACAAAGGAAAAGAAGCACTTCATGATGAGCCCATCTATATAGAAGGTATCGATGACTCAGGTACAACCCCCGTGGAGCTTGCCCTCCAATACAACAACACCTACCGTGAGAATATTCACTCTTATGTGAATAACATCAATACCCATGAAGGAGGAACGCATGTTTCCGGCTTCAAAAAAGCGCTTACCAGAAGCCTCAAGGCTTATGCAGAGCAGGAAGGCTTTCTCAAGAAAGTGAAATTCCAGGTTTCTGGAGATGACTTCCGGGAAGGCCTGATGTGCATCATTTCTGTGAAAGTACAGGAGCCGCAATTTGAGGGGCAGACAAAAACCAAACTGGGAAATAGCGATGTTTCCGGTACAGTGGAGTCTATCGTAAATAAAAAATTGTCTGAATTCCTGGAAGAAAACCCTCAAATCTCCAAGCGAATCCTCCAGAAAGTCATCCTGGCTGCTGAAGCACGTCACGCTGCCAAAAAGGCCCGCGAGGCCGTTCAAAAAAAGAATCAGGGATTTGGCGGAGGACTTCCCGGCAAACTTGCCAACTGCTCCAGCCGCAAGGCTGAGGAGTGTGAAATATACCTGGTGGAGGGTGACTCTGCTGGCGGTAGCGCCAAGCAGGCAAGAGATCGCCATTTTCAGGCGATTTTACCCCTAAGAGGAAAAATCCTCAACGTAGAAAAAGCACATCCGTCTAAAATCTACGATAATGAGGAGATCAAGAATATCATCACCGCCCTGGGTATCCCCAATATCGGTCAGGAAACCGAGCTTTCGCTCGAAAAACTGCGCTACCACAAAGTCGTCATCATGACGGACGCCGATATTGACGGTAGCCATATTCGTACCCTCCTTTTGACGCTTTTCTTCCGCTATATGCATGACCTGATAGAAGCCGGGCATATTTATATTGCTCAACCGCCGCTTTATCAGGTAAAAGCAGGGAAAAAACGCAAGTACTGCTGGACAGAAGAGCAGCGCAAAGCCGCTATTGATGAGTTTACCGGAGGAGATGAAAGCAAGGTAACCATACAGCGATACAAAGGATTAGGTGAAATGAACCCCGATCAGCTATGGGATACAACCATGGACCCGGGGACAAGAACTCTCCAAAGAGTGAGTATTGACAGCGCAGCGGAAGCAGATCGTATCTTCACTACCCTGATGGGAGATGAAGTCGCTCCGCGACGTGCCTTCATCGAGCGAAACGCAAAATATGCAAATATTGATATCTAATATAAAAGTGCTTATTTGTCCAAAATAAGCACTTTTACTCCCTTTCCTACCCTTTCATACAATTCAATTACATCCGAATTTTTCATCCGGACACAACCATGCGATGCCGGTTTTCCGAGCATGCCTTCTTCTGGCGTACCGTGGATATAGATATAGCGTTGGTAAGAATCTACTTTTTTCCCCTGGGCATTATAGCCTTTATTGATTCCCTCCTCCTCTCCTTTCAGCCAAAGAATACGTGTCGTGACATCGTCCACCTCAACGTCTGTACTATCTGTATAAATTCTTGCAATTTTGCCTGTAAATTGGCGTGCCTTAAGGATGGCACCTTCTTGTAAGCCATCTCCATATTTGGCTGCTATGGTATGAAGCCCTGTCGGTGTTTTATTGCTGCCACTCAGGCTCCCCGCACCCAAAGCGGCCGTAGAGACGATATACTCTCTTTCCACTTTCCAATCCTGGATGTGATACATTTTTTGATCTTTGATGGATACATACAAAAACTCACCAAAGGCTTGCTTATTATAATGGTCCGCCGTGTAGGCTCGCAGAAAATCTATCATATCAATAGCAGGGGTTGAAAAAAAGAAACTCGTAGCAATCAGCAGGGTAAAGAGGCTTTTCATATGGTTTGTGTATTTTCTAATTCAAGATACAAACTTATGCATTGAATTAATTATTGTGAATTAAACCTTTGGCAATTTGATTCATCTAAAAGCAAATGGTCAGTTTGAACGAACAAAGTCTTGTTGCAGCCTTACAAAATCCGGCTAGCCGGGAGCGAGCTTTCAACCAAATGGTTGAAGCTTATCAGGAGATGCTGTATTATCATATCCGCAGAATGGTCATAGACCATGCCGATGCCGATGATGTACTACAAAATACTTTTCTGAAAGCCTGGCGCTTTCTGGATCGTTTCAGGGGTGATTCAGCACTGAAAACCTGGCTGTATAGGATTGCTACCAATGAGTCACTTAGCTTTCTGAATAAGCAGAAAAAGCATCACTTTCAGGATGTAACAGAAATACAGGATGATCTGCGGCATAGCCAGGGACCAGGACGAGCAGCAGATGGAGCCGAAATACAAAAGCGATTACAATCAGCCATAGAACAATTGCCCGCAAGACAGAGGGCTGTCTTTAGTATGCGGTATTTTGAGGAAATGAAATATGATGAAATATCGGAAATACTGAAAGTATCCGTAGGCGCATTGAAGGCGAGCTATCATCATGCTGTAAAAAAAATAGAATCGAGGCTGCGGGAAGAAGCAAGCTAAGAAATGGAACAAAATATGTCGAAATGAAAACAGAAAAGGATACATGGAGGCAGGAGTTGCAGGAAGCAGGGGCAACGCAATTGCTTGCCTGGAAAGGCAAAGCCATTTTTAGCCCTCCGCCAAATTATTTCACTGACTTCCAGTTAGGATTACAGAATAGAATGGCAGATGAGACGGTCATCGGGCATGACAGCATGCTTTCTCAAATCAACAAAAAAGAGCCTTTTGAGGCTCCAGAGGGATATTTTGATGATTTTGGAAACCGCTTGCAGGGCAAGCTTAAGCAGGCCAATCCTGAGCAGGCTCAGGTAAAAAAACTACAGCCCTCCTGGAGGCCCGCCAGTATAGCAGCAGCTATTTTGATTTTCATCGCAGGAAGTTGGCTGATTTTTGCTCCGCCTCTTCAGGCTGATCCATTTGCAGGAATTAATGAAGAGGAGTTGGCAGCATTTATCGAAACGGAAGGCGTAGATGCCTATACCCTGGCCGAAGTTTTTGACATTTCTCAAGTAGAAATGTTGGAGGCGTCTCAGCTTTCAGAAGATGAAATAACAGATTTTTTGGAGGAAAATGACTGGACAGAGCAGGACCTGGAAGAATGGATTTTGGAAGAAATTTAAATGAAAATAATGTTAATCTTGACAAAGGACATGAAAATAAAAGCAAACATACTATTCTTTGCCATGCTGATATGCAGCAGCGGTTTGATCTTCGGGCAAAGGAATATGGATATGAATAATCCCAAAATAGATCAGCTTAGGATCGGCTTTCTGACTGAAAAAATCAACCTGACAAGCAAAGAAGCTGAAAAATTCTGGCCGCTGTATAACGAATACAGAAAGGAACTTCAAATGACCCAGGGGAAAACGCGGCTCAAAATACAGGAAATCAAGCTGAGCATTGGTAGTTCTTCTGATAAGGAGCTCGAAGAGTTGGCAGACGAACTGATAGAATTGAAATTTAAGGAAGCTGAAATCTCCAGGAAATTTTATCCCAAATTCAAGGGCGTTTTGCCTATCGAAAAAGTACTCAAATTCTATCAGGCGGAAGAGGAGTTTCCCCGATGGGTGCTTAAGCAAATTAGACAAAATCAGGGAACGCCACCCAATCGCATGAATCGAAACAAATAACCGCTTACAACCAACAGAAAAGGCCGCTTCCTATAAGAAAGCGGCCTTTTTTTATTGAATCAGATTGCTTATTCAGCGGGTTTTTCTTCTTCAGCTTCCGGCTCTTCGGCTTCCGGCTCTTCGGCTTCGACCGCTTCAGTATCTTCTGCCTCAGTGGCTTCCGGAGTATTCTCAGCTTTTGCCTCCACTGGAGCTTCCACTTTTGCCTCTACATTCTCCTCTACTTCTTCTTCAGCCTCCTCCGGTTTTGGATTTCTAAGCATTTCATTCAGTTGCTTCAACTGCTTACGCATATCTTCCAGGGCACGAGTTTCTTTGTCAATCTCCTTCTGGATTTGGTTACGAAGACCGTCACCGCTTTTTCCTTTGGAAATAAACTGAATGTTGGTGCTGTATTGCTCGACTTTTTCTCTTACAGCATCCATCTTGCGACGAAGCTTGTCTATTCTACCCTTTAGTGCCCGGCTACGCTTATCTTCTGGAAGGGACTCCACTTTTTCCTTCAGTTTCACATAGTTGCTCCGGTCGCGGTTTCCGCGCAGGTCATCAAAAAACTGGTCTATTTCTTTACGAAATTCTTTCCAGATGGTATCCTTATCTTTATAAGGAACCCGCCCGATGGCCTTCCACCTCGCCTGAATATCTTTCACCAACTCGATCGCCTTATCTGAGCCGCCTGCTTCCTCAACAGAAATTTTGCGAACTTCTTCGATAAGCTCTTTCTTGCTGTTCAGATTTTCCTCTTCTTCATTTCTGCGGCTTGAATAATGCTCCCTACGGGCATTAAAGAAGACATCACATGCTGCACGAAAACGTGCCCAAAGCTTATTGGAGTAACGCTCGGGAACCGGCCCTACTTTTTTCCATTCCTCCTGGAGAGTCCGCAGCTCTTTGGCAGTTTTCTCGAAATCCTCGTTATCTTTTATGGCTTCCGCCTTTTCACAGAGCTCTCTCTTCCTCTCCAGGTTCTCGTTCCTTTTTTCGTCTAATTGACGGAAAAAATCAGCTTTTTTCCCAAAAAAAGCATTGCCTACATTTCTGTATTCCTTCCATAGCTCACTGTTCACCTCTTTAGGTGCAGGGCCAATCTCTTTCCATTTTTCCTGTAGCTCGCGAAGTTTATCGGTGGCATGGTTCCACTCTTTGGGTTTTTCGGACTGATACTCTTCATAGGCCTTCATTTGCTCCAAAAGCTCACGCTTTTGATCTTCATTCTCTTTTTTCGCCTCATCCTGATTTTCAAAAAATTCACGGCGGATGGCAAAAAACTGTCCGGTGATTTCTCGGTAAGAATCATTGATCCTATCGAGATCTTCCCTGGGCACATGGCCTACAGAGCGCCAGCGCATTTGAATATCTGTCAACAGATCGTTCTTCGATACCCATATATCGCGGTTTTCGCGCTCTTCTTCCTCTGGAATAATGGTTTGCAATTCTTCCAAAAGCCTTTCCTTCTCCTGCAGGTTGATCTGACGATCGTAATCGCGCAGCTGAAAGTGGAGTTCGCGGTTTTTGTAAAAAGTATCCAGTAAAAAGCGATATTCCCTGAAAAGCTCCTCCATGTCCTCACGCTTGACATAGCCTACTTTTTTCCAGGCACTCTGGATTTCGCGCACTTCATCGATTTTGTTCACATCCTCTGTGTCAACAATTTCTTTGAGGCTGGAAATCAGCTTGCGCTTTTTCTCAGAGTTGGTTTCTTTGATTTCATCTTGCGCAGCCTGATACTCGGAGCGTTTCTTATTGAAACGAGCCAGAGCGGTAGAGAAGCGGGCAAGTACCTCGGGAGGCTGCTCGGCTTTTTCTCTCAAGCCATCAAAGGCTCGCTTGATCAACCCTACTCTGCGTATATAGGGTCGTACTTCCTCCGCTTTGTAAAAATGATCCAACATAAAGATCATCTCATGCGGACTGGCAGACTCTATTAATTGGTCAAGATTGGTTTCATTTTCCAGAATCTGGTCTATCTGCTGAAGCATGGCTTCCTCAGAAAAATTCTCTCCCACTACCAAGGGACTATCGTCCTCGGCCTCTTCTCCTACTTCTGCAGCAACTTCTTCAGCCGCCTCTGCCTCTACAGCAGCTTCTGCTACAACTTCTTCGGTCGTTTCCACTGCTGCATCAGCTTTTGCTACTACTTCTTCAGTAGTAGCTTCTTCTACAGCAGTTTCTTCGGCAACGATTTCCGCTACAGCTGGAACTTCAGGTTCTTCTTCAACTTCAGCAACTGGCTGTTCAACAGCATCCTCTACAGTTTCCTGCGAGGAAAGATCTTCCTGGATAGTTTCATTTTCTTCTTTCAGAGTTTCCTCTGTGGAATCAGAGACGGGAGTAGCCTGTGTTGTTTGCTCAGGGGCTTCATTCTCCTCATTTCCGTCTTGATTCAGCTCGATCGGATCAGTAGACAACATAATTATTTATTTCAATTGGGATAAGATAGCTTAAAGCTTTTGGTGAATATGGTAATTTGCTTTATCCTAGACAAAAAACGGTAATTAATTTGATCGGCCCAAACTTTCGGCAGCATCAATCCAGGATTGTACTTCCTCTTTAGTAGGATTTGTCAAACCCATTTTCATTTTTTTATTCGCAGAACAAATATTCTGATGTAATTTATTGACTTGTGCCATGGCCAGGGCCTCTGTTGTAAGGATGCCGGAATTATACAACAATTGGACCAGTTCAGCATTCACGCCCAATGCTATAAAATCTTCCGGCCTGGCGGTTTTTATTTTCTTTTCCGGCTTCATCTGCGGAAAAAACAAGACATCCTGTATGGAGGGCTGGTTGAGCATAATCATGCTCAAACGATCAATACCGATCCCCAATCCCACCGTCGGTGGCATGCCAAACTCCAGGGCGCGCAAAAAGTCCTCATCAAGGACCATAGCCTCATCGTCACCCCGCTTACCCAATTCCAGCTGCTCTTCGAAACGCTCACGCTGATCAATGGGGTCATTGAGCTCCGTGAAAGAATTCATGATTTCCTTGCCATTACAGATGGCCTCAAAACGCTCTACAAGTCCTTCCTTGCTTCTGTGTTTTTTCGCAAGGGGGCTCATTTCTACCGGATAATCGGTGATAAAGGTAGGCTGTATCAGAAAAGGCTCTACCTTTTCCCCAAAAATTTCATCTATCAATTTAGCCCTGCCCATGCTGTCATCGGTGGGCACTTTCAGTTCCCTACAGGTTTTTCGAAGCGCCTCCTCATCCATTTCAGAGATGTCTACACCCGTAAAGCTTTCGATGGACTCATACATGGTATAGCGTTTCCAGGGTCTTTTAAAACTGATGAGGTTTTTCCCCACCTGGATCTCAGGGCTCCCACTCACAGCTATAGCGACTTTTTCGAGCATTTCTTCGACCATATCCATCATCCAGAAATAGTCCTGATAAGCTACATACAGCTCTACCTGGGTAAACTCAGGATTGTGAAAGCGTGACATGCCTTCATTGCGGAAATCTTTGGAGAATTCGTAGACGCCATCATAGCCCCCGACTATCAGCCGCTTGAGGTAAAGCTCATTTGCGATGCGCAAATAAAGCGTCATATCCAGGGTATTGTGATGCGTTTTGAAAGGGCGCGCTGCGGCACCGCCATAAAGAGGCTGCAAAATAGGCGTCTCTACCTCCAGATAACCACGCTCATTGAGGAAGTCCCGCATCGCCTGCACCATGGCAGTTCGCTTACGAAAAACCTTGCGCACCTCCGGATGCACGATCATGTCCAGGTAGCGCATGCGATAGCGCTGCTCTGTATCCTTGAGGGTGTCGTGGATGGTGCCATCCTCTTCTATCTTGGGAAAGATAATGGGGCGTAGCACTTTGGATAAAAGGATAAATTCTTTAACAAAAACAGACTTCTCGCCTGTCTGGGTAATAAAGGCATGTCCTTTAATCCCTATGATATCGCCTAGAGAAAGCAGTTTCTTAAAAACCGTATTGTAGAGCGTCTTGTCTTCGCCAGGACATATCTCATCCCTGTTAAAATACAATTGAATGCGGCCCGTGCTATCTTCAAGCTCTGCAAAAGAGGCTTTTCCCATGATCCTGACTGAGGCCAGACGGCCTGCTAAAGAAACAGCTTCGAAGCCCTCTTTACCTGCTTCAAAATCAGCTTTTATTTGGGCTGATTTATGCGTAATAGGATATGCAGCAGCTGGATAAGGGTCAATCCCGAGCTCTTTGAGTTGCTTTAATTCATCGCGCCTTTGAGCTTCCTGATCAGAGAGTATGCGTTGAGACAAAATTCTTTCTATTTGATAGTTTTAAAATCCACGCAAAGGTAGACAAAATCTTATTCAAGAGGAAAATAAGAACGACAGAGTATGGAGATTTCCGGTATTGGAAAATAAGAGGTGAATTGTTGTCCATGGGCTTACGGTAAGCAGGGTAATACATGAACAATCTATTGCAAAGTTGGAGGCACCGGTTCCTCAATTAAGGACGGATGCTCACTTTGTGCCTACCCTGGCCTTCTTTTTTTGTGATCCCATCGAAAGTTAATTTTTGGGAAATATTCCTTCCTCTGCTTTCTCTTTTGACCGCCGCCATTACTTCCCTGTTAGTATTATTCTAAAATTGGAGAATTGTAATTTTTGAATTACTTTCAGCCATGCAAAGTTTTACCATTCAGGCAGCCACCACTGAATCACTCCACTCTCAACTATTGTCTTTTATCCTTACTGAAAATATTAAGCCTACGCTGGCTTTGGTTTTCTGTGCCCCTATCCATAAACCCGAAAATATTTCTTCCGTTTTTCAATCTCACAATATCGCACTCTGTGGTGCGACCACAGCAGGTGAAATCATAGATTCAGTTATACTCGAAGACAGCATTGTCTGCATGTTATTTGAACTCGATGAGGCTTATTTTGAAGTTTCTCTGTATGAGAAACAAGATCGATCGATGTTTGAGATCTCTCAGATAATGGGAAAAAAAGCCACCAAAAGATTCAGCAATCCCTCTGTCCTGGTCCTCGGAAGTGGATTAGAAACAGATGGAGAAGCAATTATAAAAGGACTCAAAACCGAATTGGGAGAGATGGCTACCATCTATGGAGGCCTGGCAGGAGATAACTTTCAGATGGATTCTACCTTTGTTTTTAGCAAGGATAAAAAATCCGATCAAGGCATTTCAGGGATTATTTTCGATGGAGATAAGATCAGAATGGAGGGACTTGCCGCATCTGGCTGGCAACCTGTAGGCATAGAAAAAACAATCACACATGCCGAAAACAATGTTGTGTTTACCATAGATGATGTGCCTGCTCTGGAGGTGTACCAAAACTATTTTGGGTTTTCTTCCGAGTTGGATCCCCGCAAGGACATTGTCAATACGATGGGGGTTCAATTTCCCCTACTTCTGAACCGGGATTATGGAAAGTTTGTGATACGCTGGCCTATCATGGCCAATCCGGATAACAACTCTCTGATCTTCGCGGGCAGTCTCCCCCAGGGCGCAAAAGTTCGCTTTTCTATACCGCCCAATTTTGATATAGTCAAAAAGATCATCGAGGAAAATGAGGAACTGCATGAGCACTTCCCAAATCCAGACGCGCTGATTCTTTTTTCATGTAAGGCACGGCATGTCGCTTTGGGACCGTTGATCAAAGAGGAAGTAGCAGGGCTCAAAAATTTGTGGAAAGCCCCACTAATTGGTTTTTTCACCTATGGTGAAATAGGATCTCTCACCGGATGTCCCAGCGATTTTCACAACGAAACATGTTCTTTGGTACTGCTAAAAGAGATCAATTAAGCATGGAAAACGGGTTAAAGGAATTATTCGACTATACCAATAAGGTTCATTTACCTTCAGAAGAAGCAAATGAGCTATACAAAAAAATAGAAACGGTAGAAAAAGCGTATGAAATCATCGATTTCAAATTCAAACGAACCCTGGTAGAAAAACAAGCCATCATTCAATTTCTATCTAAAGTATCAGATGACCTGACCCAAAAAATGGAGGAGGTCAATCAGAAAAACGAAGCCCTAAAGGAAGCTCAAAAAGCGGCAGAAGCGGCCAATCAGGCCAAAAGCCGGTTTTTAGCGACAATGAGCCATGAGATACGCACGCCCATGAATGGCTTTTTGGGCATGCTGCAATTGCTTGAACAAACCCATTTGGATAGCGAGCAATTCGATTATGTTCATACCATAAAAAAAAGTGGTGAGGACATGTTGCATCTGATTAGCGACATCCTGGATTTTTCTAAAATTGAAGCTCAAAAATTACAGTTGGAAGAGGCTTCATTTCCCCTAAAAGAAACACTGTATGACGCGGAAAACCTCTTCCGACCGAAAGCCTCCGAAAAAGCTTTGTCCCTTCGGGTGCAAATTGAGGAAGGAATCCCTGATTGGGTGATCGGTGATGCTACGCGTTTGCGGCAAATTCTAAATAACCTGATCGACAATGCGATCAAATTCACTTCTCAGGGTGAGATTATTTTAGAGGGAAAAGTGCTTTCTGTGAAAGATGAAGTAGCAAGATGCTTATTTACCGTCCAGGATAAGGGGATTGGTATTTCAGCCGAAAAATTGACGCGCTTATTTCAGCCCTTCATCCAGGCGGATAACTCTATCGGGAGAAGATTTGGAGGATCTGGATTGGGGCTTTCTATATCCTATGAACTGGCTAACCTGATGGGGGGCAGTCTATCTGTAAAAAGCAAAATAGGAGAAGGCAGCACTTTTTACCTGGAGTTACCGATGAAAATCGGTAGGCGCCCTGAAGGAATAAAAAAGGACGCTTTGCTAAATGAGGAAAACTACTTAGATGAAAAAATGGGAGTGAAATACCCTGCCAACATATTGATTGTTGAAGACAACCCGATAAATCAACTCCTGGCAAAAACCGTTTTGGAAAAACTAGGGTACCAAATTAGCCTTGCCGATGACGGCTATAAAGCAGTCGAACAGGCCACACACCAGTCCTACGACCTCATTTTTATGGACGTACAAATGCCCGGAATTGATGGTTTGGAAACTACCAAACGGATCTTATCAATTCCGGGCTTACACCATTATCCGACCATTATCGGAATGAGCGCCAATGTCTCAAAGGAAGACAGACTGTCTTGTCAGCAGGTGGGCATGCAGGATTTTCTGCCCAAACCCTTTAAGCTGAAAGAAATCGAAACCCTTTTGAAAAAATGGCTACCCGCTATTATTTCACAAAAAGCATCTCACGATACTTAGGCAGAGACCAAAGCTCATCTGGGACCAACATTTCCAGAGAATCTATGGCAGAGCGTATTTTTTCGAAGTAAGGAAAAACATCCTCAGCGTAAGCCTTCGCCTCTGCTGTTGCATCAGCTTGCTTATCCGCCTTTTCTCTGGCTTTCGCCAGTTCTTCGCCCAAATCAACTATGTCATTGATATAACCGCCGATTTTTTCAACAATTTTCACCTGAGCAGCAACTACCTTTTTATTGAGACCAGCATCCGCAGCCGCTTCGATATTAGACAAAAGCGTACGCTGGTAGTTTACCGCAGGCGGTATCGCAGCAGTCAACCCCATGTCAGCCATCAGATCCGCCTCAATTTTGATCTTGTTGAGGTAGTTTTCGATGAATACTTCATAGCGGGCATGCAATTCTTCTTTACCAAAAATACCGTTATTGAAAAATAGGTTAACAGCTTTTTCTGACAAATAAGCGTCCATCGCATGAGGGGTTTGCTTGACATTTGCAAGGCCCCGTGCTTCGGCTTCTTTTACCCATTCATCACTATATCCATCTCCCTCAAAGCGAATCGCTTTACTCGTTTTGAGAAATTCTCTTATCACATCCAGCATCGCAGCTTCTTTCTTGCGGCCACGCTTGATCTTTGCATCAACCTTTTTCTTGAATTCCTGCAGCAACTCTGCAACAGCAGTGTTGAGAACGATCATCGGGCGTGCACTATTGGCAGAAGAGCCCACCGCGCGGAATTCGAATTTATTGCCTGTGAAGGCAAAGGGAGAGGTACGGTTACGGTCGGTATTATCGAGGAAAAGTTCGGGTATTTTACTGATACCCAGCTTCATATAAGCCGATGGCTGGTCTTTTTTGCGCTTGCGCGAAGGCGAGACAATCTCGTCCAGCATTTTGCTCAATTGGGAACCGATGAAAACAGAAACGATGGCAGGAGGAGCCTCATTGGCACCGAGGCGGTGGTCATTTCCGGCTGAGCTGATGCTGGCACGCAGGACATCGGCATATTCATAAACAGCTTTTATCACGGTGCTGAAGAAAACCAAAAACATGAGGTTTTCCTGCGGATTGGAGCCGGGAGTAAGCAGGTTTTTACCTGTGTCTGTTCCCATGGACCAGTTGTTATGCTTTCCGGATCCGTTGATCCCTGCGAAAGGTTTTTCGTGCAGCAATGCCCGCAATTTATGTTTGCGGGCGATACGGTCAATCAAATCCATCAGGATTTGTCCATGGTCCACCGCGACATTCATCTCCTCAAAGCGAGGCGCACACTCAAACTGGCTGGGAGCGACCTCATTGTGGCGGGTTTTTAGAGGAATACCCATTTTGAGAGCTTCAAACTCCAGCTCATTCATAAAAGCAAAGGCGCGCTCAGGAATCGCTCCAAAGTAGTGATCGTCCAATTGCTGCCCTCTGGCAGGAGAAGCTCCCATGAGCGTACGTCCGCTCAAAATCAAATCAGGGCGCAGGTTGTAATAAGCCTCGTCCATCAGGAAGTATTCCTGCTCTGCTCCCAGGGTAGGCACTACCCTTTTGATGCGTTTGTCAAAGAAATTACATACGTCTACCGCAGCCTTATCCAAAGCGGCCATTGACTTGAGCAAAGGAATTTTGTAGTCCAGAGATTCTCCGGTATAGGAGACAAAAATCGTGGGGATACAAAGCGTCTTTCCATAAGTAGTTTCGAAAATAAAGACAGGCGAACTACAATCCCAGGCCGTATATCCCCTTGCTTCGAAGGTGCTTCTCAAGCCACCATTGGGGAAGGAAGAAGCATCCGGCTCCTGCTGAGCCAATTCATCTCCCGAAAATTTGTCAATGGCTTCTTCATCGGCAAACTCCAGAAAAGAGTCATGCTTTTCTGCTGCCATACCCGTAAGGGGTTGAAACCAGTGCGTGAAGTGAGTAGCTCCTTTGTCGAGCGCCCAGGCCTTGATAGCGCTGGAAACAGGATCGGCGATCTCGCGATCAATGGTAGCTCCATGCTCCATGGCAGCCAACAACTTCTTGTACACCTCTTTTGAGAGGTAATGCTTCATCACAGTTTTGGAGAAGACATTTTCTCCAAAAATCTCGCTCGGACGAGCCTTGCGAGTGATGGGAGGCACCGGTATGCGGTTTTGGATCGTCTGCAATGCAGAAAAACGGGGGTTTGCCATTTTTTTGTCGGTAATCTTAAGTGAATTTTAAAATTTGAGCAAAAATAAGGAGCAAAAATCAATAAATCCTATTTTTTCACCACCAATATTTAAAAACAAAGCCAAAAACACCCCCAAAATATTTTAACCCACAAATAATCAACAGAAAAGCCCTTTTATACCAACCCATTTTCTGTTCCAAGAAAACCATCTTTCAAAAAACAAAAAAAGGAAGAAGCAAAACAGCCTCTTCCTTTCATAAACAATTGAATAGCTCTAAATAAATGTCTTTCAAGCAGCTTTTTCCAAAACTTAGCTTTTTATTTTATCCATAATCGGCGTCAAATCGACATACTCTTTAAACAATTCTACGGCCTTTTGCACCTTCCAGGGTGTCCTTGTGTTAATTTTCACTTCGATTTTGCTGATTTTGATAACAGATTCATAGGTATCGAAGAAAGACCGGATCACGGGTATCTTATGGTAGGTGATGTAATCTTCATGGTCTTTTTTCAGGCTTCCTTTACCTGTGATGATGATGCCAGCCAGGGGTGTTTCAACCAGCGCGTGCTGCTCAGAAAACTGCTTGATGCGACGGATCGCATCATCAAATCGCCGCACACTCACCACCAACAATTGGTTGGAAAGGCGACGCAGATCCTCCATTTCAATCAATGATCCCGCAATGATATCCTTCACCCGATTGTCCATCTGGTCATCATTGTAAATCGGCTGCCCTTTGATGGCTTTGCAAATCGTATCCATCAGCGGAAGGCCCAACTCTTCTTCATAGGGAATGATTCCCAAAATGGGGATGCCCCATTGGTCCAGTTTTTTGCCCACATAATGACGGATTTTATCCATTTTATCCTTGCGGGTTTTGTTGATGATAACCCCGATGATCGGGATATTCATATCCTGAAAAACCCTGAGGTTCAGGTCTAATTTGTCAATGGTATTGCCGATCCCGGCTTCCACGACCATGATAAGTCCTGCATGGACCATTTCTGCAACAACAGAGTTGGAGACATCTGCCACAGCGCCTACACCGGGATGCCCCGTTCCTTCGTAAACGACGATATCATGTCGCTCATCCAGCACCCGGGCAGCATTCAAAATGGCCTCTTTCAGGTTAAAAGCTTCGGGATTATCCAGGTAATCGGTGGTATCACCAGGGCCCAGGATGACCGGGCTATGGATTTCAGGCTCAATATCAAAACCCATAAACTGAGCAAACAGCGCAGTATCTTTATCAACCCGCTCATCCATTTTGGTGACGAATTTTTGTCCAACGGGCTTACAGTAGCCCACATTAACACCCACAGATCGCAAACTGTGGATCAGGCCCAGGGTGGAAGTGGTCTTCCCAACGTGTTGGCCAGTGGCTGCTACATAGACAGATTTGAATGGCATGTACTGAAATTGATTTTTCTCTTAGTATAAAAACAAGTAAGTGTAATATGAAGCTAACAAAAAAAACTATCCCACCACATTTTTTGACATCAAGCCATCTATAAACTTTTTATCCAGGGCTAAATCTCTTTCTAATATTTGCCTGCTATGCTCTCCCAGGTGAGGCGGCGGCAGCAATCGCCTCCTCTCCTCCCCTACAAAAGTCCTCAATCCTTTTATCCCGTCCTCTTCCAGGATAAGAGGCTGTGCCTGTTCCAGTTGCATGGCTTCATGCACTTCATTAACAGCTCCCAGCGGAATTTGCCGCGCTTCACAAGCTGCCAGCAGCTCATGTCGTGGCCATAGGCCTATCCTGACCTGCAGCAGCTCCAACAAAGCTGCTTTGTTTTTCAGTCGCTCTGTATTCGTTGTAAAACGAAGGTCTGCTGGCAGTTCCAGCAAGGCGAGCAGCGCCTCAAACTGTCGGTCATTGCCGATGGCCGGAACCACCGGCAGCTTGTCTGCCGTGTAGAAAATGCTGCCATAAGGCACAATATTGGGATGTTCGGATCCGAGAGGCTGGGGTTTATGGCCTGCCACCAACCAATTGGTGGCCTGGTTGGCCAGGGAGGCAAGGGCTGATTCTATCAGCGAAATCTGAACAAGGCTGCCTTCGCCTGTTTTCAGGCGCTTGATCAGGGCCAGCAAAAGGCCCTCTTTCAGCTGATGACCTGCGAGTATGTCCATCAATGCCACGGGCATTTTGCACATGCCATTTCCTTTTTCTCCATTGAGGTAGGTGAATCCTGCTTCAGCCTGAATGATGGCATCAAAGGCTGCACGGCTAACTGCCGGGCCGTACCCGTTGATTTCGGCGCAGATGAGTTGCGGGTTGAGTTGTAAGAGCGTGGAGGCGTCCACGCCCAGGCGCTCGGCGGTGCCGGGGATGTAGCTGCTGACCACGACATCCGCTTTGCGGATGAGGGGGTAAAGGATGTCCTTTGCTATGTTTTTTTTGAGATCAAGGGCAAGAGATTCCTTGCCCCAGTTGGCGGCACAAAAGTAGGCCGGGCGGTCCGTTTGAGGAGATTCACTGGCCAGATGCCAGCTGCGGGTCAGGTCGCCTCCGCTTCGCAGGTTTTCAACTTTGATTACGCGTGCCCCCTGTTCTGCCAGGAACATGCCCACCGAGGGGCCCGCAAGCACGCTGGCAAGCTCGATGACAAGTAGATCCTCAAGCATATTTTATCTAAACACCTCCGTCCAGCAATTGGCGCAGATCCTGCACAGTGGCTATCTTTTTGTCAACCTGGTGTAGCTTAAAAGTAAAGGCTTCCTTGCCTTTGGCCTGATCGAAGGTCTCACTGTCAAGCATATAAAAATGCTCACTTTTGCCTATAGCAAGAATTTGGTTCCTGGCTGAAGGCATATAGCGAAAATTTTTCCACTGATCCTGAGGATAGGCTACTACAATTTTTTCTTCCGGCAAGACCAGATATACCATGCTAAAGTCCGAATCTATGCTTTGAGTTCCTTTGACAGAAGGCCTGAAGTCAGCAGCCAAAACAGCAAATTGTGTAGGAGAAATAGGCAAATCCCAGTTATAATAGCCAAATTGGTTAATGGCACACTTGCGGAGCATCTGTGAGCGGGAGGCAAAAGCGGCATTCTCTCTGTCATAAGCAGCCTTCAATTCCTTGTAAATTTTTTCGGCCTCCATATAATCTACCAAAGCCATCTCATAGTCGCGTATTTCCATCACAGGCTTTACAATTACCTTCACTTTTTGCTCATCATCCCGCAGATGAAGCATATAAAGGCCTCTATTCCGATCATAAGATTCGAGGGTAACGGCGGGCCATGTTTTTTTGTTAACCCATACTTCTTTGGAAGCATCCAGGCTTCCTCCCCGGCTTATTCCTGCATAAACCCATTGCAAGCCAAAATAGCTGGCCAATTCGGGCAGGTGGTCAGTCCGCACAGCATAGTTGAACGGTATATCCGTAGGGCTGATTTTTCCAGGTTTTACCGGTGGCAAAGGCAGTTTACCTCTTCGCTGGCTGGAAGCCGCAACTTCTTTGGGCTGCGCCTCACGGCTCAGGACAAACTTCCACCTGTTATCTTCTTCATTATAATGGTAAAGATTGAATGGCCCTTGAGACGGGCTGGGCATAACGATCTCAATGGATTTTCCTTCTGCGAGGAAAAGCGGTTCGCCATTTTTGCTTGCCCGAATTTCGAGCATACCCGTTGAACGCATAAAATTGCGAAGGCCTGCCGAGTCAAAATGCATAGATAAACCACTGAGGAAGATCTCTCCTATATCCTGAAATTCGCGGTAATTGAGGCTTACAGGCCCGGTGACGGCTCCCCCTTCGGCGTCGATGACGGCATGGGCGGGCACAATGAGCTTTGTCCCATTGGGAAGATTGATGGTGCCACCCTCATGGGCCTGCCAGTTGTAGGGTTTGGAAGAAACTTCCAACCCTTCCAGAGGGGAAGTTATTTTATCTGCTACGGCTTCGGGTTTGTTGCCAAACACCTCTTCCACCGTAGGGGGATCTTCTGTTGTGCGCATGCTGTCATCCGAAGCACAGCTGCCAAACAAAATCAAAAGACCTATAAAGGAAAGGTAAACACGGAGCTTAAACATAATTGCAAGGAAGGAAATGAGTATACTTGAATCAAAAAAAACAGGAATTACATGTTTTGGAGTACAAGAGGGATAATTCAAAAGTCACTTTCAATAAAACCAGGAGTGATTAAACCAAAATATTTTCAAGCAAAAATCGCGCCCCAATCAATTCATTTTAGAATATGTAAGAAAATGAGAAGTTTTTCACCTAAATTATGGCTTAAATTGTTGATTCTGAAAAATCCAACCTCCTTTTTGATCAATATAGTGTACAGCTCCCATCCCATAAAGAATGTAAGTTTTCCCATATTCGTGAGGTCGAATATCATCATAATTCAAGGGAATTAAGAGCTCTCCACTTTGCGAGATCAAGCCATATTGCCTGGGAGATTGGCATAGGGTCACGCCTTCGGAAGGTGTTCGAATTTCGGTTTGCTTTAATTTTTGGAGGTGGGAATGCAGGGGTGTTTGCTCTCCCATGAGTAAGGCTGGACCTTCAGGCAGTGAATCCCGTTTTTTTCCCTGAAAATCAAAATAAAGGAAGTGGCCATTCTTCTTCGCCACCAGACAAGCCGGGCCAATCTCCATGCGCTGAAAGCGCATGCCCAGCACTTTTTGCCCCAGGCTGTCAATGACGCCATATTTCCGCCTCTTGCGGACAACAGCCAGGCCCGGGGCCTGGAAGACAAAAGCCGTCCTATACCGAGGCTGAATCAGCCAGGAGCCATCCTGTTGCAAATAGCCGTAGCGCCGCTTCTGACGAACAGGAGCGAGCCCGTATGCAAATGATTTGCAATGCTCAAATCCTTTCATTTTCCAATTGCCTTCGCGGTCAATAAACCCCCAGCCATGGCCTCTTGCCGCCACAGCGGCCATGCTTCCGTGAAAATCATTGACCCGCGTGAATAGGAAAGGCGTTATTTCCCCTCCATTCCTATCCCTGAATGCAAACAACTCTTCTTCATTTTGAATCCAAAACCTTCCCTCATGCACATCGCCGCTTTGAATCCCATTTTTTTCAAATAATAAATGGCCTTCTTCATTGAAATAGCTGAATTTCTTCCTGTTCTGACTAACCACAAACAGCTCTGTCCCCGGAAGCCGATAGAGGCTATCATAGGTCGGAGGGAGTTGCACTTTCAACAAACTGTCCACCATGCCCCATTTACCGCCCGACTCAAAAAAGGCCATTCCTCCTTCAAAGGAAGTCAGATACGAAATGGTTTTAGGGTAAAAAGGCTTTACAAAGCTGCCGTTCTGGCGCAGAATAGCCAACTTCCCCTCCCGAAAACTGACAACCGCCAGGCCATGGTGAAAAGGCCCGATCTTCTGGACCTGCCCAAATAATTTTGCCTGCCCGCGCAGGTTGAGCAGGCCCTGGGTGAAGTCGCCCTGGCGAACCCTTGCAACAGGCATTTTATCAAAATCCGTGATTTCGATATGTGAATAGACAGGCTTTGTCAGCCACCTCCCTCGCTTGTGATCGACAAGCGCGAAGCGAATGAGTGAGGATCCTCGACCGATTTCTATCTCTTTTTCTATCACCGTGATACCCTTTTCTGGAAGGGGAATAACCGAACGAATCCCGCCTTTGATCACAAATTCCCCGCTTTCTGGATGCTTCCAGGCCCAGAAGCCATTTCTCTGAAACCAGCCGTAGGCTGAAAAGGGCTGCTGATTTTGCCCTGCAAAAGCTGGGCTTACATCCTGGCGGGCGCTGCGCCCCTCCACCAAAAGCCGCATGCGACGAACCGGCCTGCCGGCAGAATCGAAAGGGATTTGTTGCCAGCTTTCGTCTGCTTTTTGCAGACGGGCCATATCATCATAGAGTTGAATACGTGCGTATTGAGGCTCGGCGAGCATCTCGCCGAATAGATTGATAATGCCCAGGCTGTTGCCGGACTGGACGATCGCCAGGCGATCATCAAAATGGCCGGGCAGGCTAAAAGTTGGCGGAAAAAGCAGGGCTTTTTGCTTGTCCAGAACACCCCAGAGATTGTTTTGCTTTACCCATATATACCCACTGCTATCTACAGCATAGTCTTCATAGAGAGGGGGTGTTAGGATGTTTTTGTCCCAATCCATCAAGCCATAAGGCTGATTGATACGGATTTCAGGATCGCTTATATAGCCGATATGGTCATTTGTGAGCCGACAAATGAAGGTATCCCGGAAGCTTAACAGCAGCTTTCCTTCCAGGTCAAAAACCTCCGAACCCTTCTCCCTGGTTCCGACAACCCAGTTGCTATCCTGTATCTCCACATATTGAAAAGGATTTGGAAAAAGCTTTTTTCCCTCCATATCAGCCAGGAATAACTGGCTGTCACGAGTCACCACAAGCAGATTCCCGGAGAGAATGCGGATGCCTTCAAATGGCTCTTTGGAAATAGAACTGTCGCCATTTTCCACAATCCAAAGCCAGTTAATGAAGCCTTTCGCCCATTTGTTGCCTGCCAGGCGCAAGTGGTAGGGATCAGATAGGTGAAAAAGCTTTTTTCCTGCCTGATCCCAAATAAATATGCTATCGTCTTGTATTCCCCAAAAATAGCCTTCAAAATGAAGGGGTTTGATAAAGACAATGCTGTCAAGCAAGGGAGCAATTATTTCTCCCTTTTCAGCATGAAAAACGCCTTTTTTATCTCCTTTTTGTACATAGAAAAAAGGCAAAAGCTCTCCAAAATAGCGGTCATCTACCACATCGTATACAGGCGGAATTTTCCACTCTCCACCGGAATCTACCATGCCCCATTTCATGCCCTGGTTGGCAGGATAAAGGGAAATTTGAGCAGAGAGCTGCATACAAAGCAGCACAAGCAAGCAAGTGATTGAGCAGGCTTTCATGAGAAAAAAGATTGAGGAAAAATGACATTAAGGAGCAAAAAACTGTGCGATTTCGCCGGGAAAAGCGACCCTCCTACCCTTCTGAAGGGTAAATATGCTTTGGGCTCCGCGCTGAAGCTGCGCTTTCAGCTCATCGTCATTCAGGATCGCCAGCCTGTCGTCTGGCAAAACAGCAACCACCATGCTCTTCCAATGGGGAGAGTAGGTAAATTCTTTCCACTGATCCCGGGTAAATTTGACCGCCACAGGCGCATCGGGGATAATCAGGTAAACGGTTTCAGGCCTTTCCCCATTTTCCAGCCTAAAATCCGCTGCGAGTACTTCCAGATTGCCCTTTTTGAGGATCAGATCCCAGTTGTATATGCCAAATGTCCGGATACCTGAATAGAAACTGTTGGCTGCCGCCTGGGCAGCGGCTTGCTGGGTTTGTTGGGCATATTGGGCCTGGAGCCGTTTTCTTTCTTCTTCATTTTGGCTGTAGGCCTGCATGGCCCTGCGATAGGCTTTGCCTTCGAGGACAGGCTTTACAAGCAGGCGGGCCTTTTTGCCTTTATTTTTCAGCGCTAAAAAGTAATAATGGGTTCCCCCAATAGTCCTGGCGCGTGTCACTTTTACGTCCTCCCAGGCTTCTCCGAAAATCCATTCATTTTCTGCTACTTTCAACACCCCATCTTCGGATAGTCCGGCATCCTGCCAAAGCACGTTTTTGTACTCCGCCAATTCCGGATAGTTTTGATAGTTGGTTTTAAAATCAAATATAACCGCCTCGTTGTCAGCCTTTTCAGGCTTTATCCACGCTTTGGGGATGTCCCTGAATCCCCCCTGCTCTCCATTAGATGACTCCGAAGAAGCCGTTTTCAGGTATTGCCAATTGTTGTCTCCGCTCTCATTCAATTTGTAAAAATTGTAGGAGCCGCTTTTGGCGGAATTCATCCTCAGTTCGATTTCCTTGCCTTCGGCAATGAAGACAGGCTTGCCCTCCTGCGCTGCGCGCATTTCAAACATGCCAGCGGAACGCAGGATGTGGCTGCTACCAGCAGAATCGTAGCGCATCGGGATGCCCGAGCGGAAGATGTCCGCTGCCGAGTGAAACTCGCGGTAACTTAGCTCAACCTTGCCCCTGACGGGCTTGCCGTCGGCATCTACCAACGATCCCGCCGGGATCTTTATCAGGCTTCCGCCTGGTGTTTGGATTTCCACAGCTTCTTCAGCTTGTAGCTGAAAGGATTCGAATGGGATGGCCCAGGATTCATTGGGGAGGGAGGGGAGTTTCGGGTTTTGGGTTTCGGGTTTCGGGTTTTGGGTTTCGGGAGAGGAGTTGTTGCTGCATGCAGCAAAAA
The DNA here is from genome assembly GCA_030430205.1 of Bacteroidia bacterium. Taxonomy (GTDB): domain Bacteria; phylum Bacteroidota; class Bacteroidia; order J057; family J057; genus JAUIGE01. Next base: position 158,694 of record JAUIGE010000009.1, read on the forward strand.
ATATCAGCATGGTGCTGATGAGCAGGATGTTGAAGGTTGGGTTTTTCATATCGGAATTGGGAAAAAGTGTTACATAAAAGATTCATTCTTTTCAGATATAACGCTTTTTGAAAGAAAAGATACATAAAACCTTTCTCCGCCTACTTCAACTTCTCCCTCAGCTCCTCTACAGCAAGCCGCGCCTCCGGGAATTCCGGATTGGCAGCCACGGCCTTTTGATAGTGCATCAAAGCCGTTTCCAGGTCCTGGTAGTATTCATTGATGCTGCCGAGGTAAAAGTGCGCCTGGGCGTGGGTGCTGTCTATTTGGATGGCTTTGGTGAAATCTGCAAGCGCCAGATCGAGGCGCTCAGCCAAAAAATAACAATGTCCACGGTAAAAATAAGGCTCTGCAAAAGTGGCGTTTTCGCCTTTGTTAATGGCGATATAAAAGGCCTCTACGGCCTGGTTGATTTCATCTTTGAAACGCTCATGCTCTGCGCCCAGGGTGATCGCGCGGCGGTAGTGATAGGCGCCTTTGTTGTAGTTTGCAAGGGGATGCAAAGAATTGATTTCCAATAGTTTGCGATTATAATCCAGGGCCTGGGTTTCATTGCCCAAATGTCCCATCCACAGGTCGTGGAGTTTGAGTAGGGCCTTGTCATTGTTTTCATCTATGGAAAGAGCTTTTTGGTACCAGCTATGCGCTTTGCGGTAGTTTTTACGGTTTTCTTCCAATAAGCCCAAGGCAATGGGATAAATAGGATCCAGAGTATCCATGCCTGCGGCTTTCTGATAATAGCCCATCGCCAGGGGAAAATCCCCTTTGAAAAAGGCAATCTGCCCCATCTGATAATAGGTATCAGGATTTCCGCTGCCATAATTGGCAGCGAGCTCAAACTGATAGGCGGCGAGGCCGGTATCGCCCTGGGTCATGCCATAGTATCCCCGCAAATAATGCAGCTCAGGGCTGTCGTCATATATATTTAAAGCCGTGCGGATATCGCTCACGGCACTATCCAGCCTGCCCTTTTGAAAATACAAAAGGGAGCGATCCTTCAATAATGCCCAATTGTCGGGGCTTCGTCTTAACTCGCGGCTCAGGGCCGCGATGCGGCCCTCTATACCCGGCTGCGCCGTAGAATCAGCCAATTTTATCGGCTGTGGTTTGTTATGCTGTGGCTTGTCTGTCTGACAAGCCAGCATGCAAAAAATCAGGATGAGGGAAACACCAAATATTTGTCTCATATCATTTCAACTAGCAGGATTCGTTCAGTTCTCTCCGTCAGTCTGACGGAATCAGCAATGCGAAAGTCCGAAAGAAGGAGGACTTTCGTGCTATCTTCAAGTACAAAAGCCTGCCGCTTTTGCACACTTGTATATTTTTCATCGACAAAAATGTCGCTGAGTTTTTTGTGGCCAGCCATTCCCAATGGCTGCATATAGTCTCCTTCGCGCCATGCGCGGAGGCTTAGCGGAAACCGGAGCTTGTCAAAATCAAGGTAAAAATGCCTGCGGTTGCTTAATTGGGGCTTGCCAGAAAGCAGAAATGAAAGGCGAAGCTGCACATTTCCCCAGTTCCATACTTTAGGCAGATGCTGCATTTCAGGCGCTTTGATCTGAATTGTTTCTGTAGGCTTTTCCGCTTCCTTTCCCCAACTGAGGCCATTTCGAAGCCTTCGCAGGCAGTTTTCCCCCACCCAAAGGACTTTACCGACCTGTGAATCCAGGAGGTCCACACCTTGCCACAACAGGTGCCCATGGAGTCCCCATTTTCCCAAAATATGGGCCAACAGCAAAGGCAGCTGCTCCTTTCCCCAGCTATCCACAAAGGGTCGCCAGTCTATTTGCTGAATGCTATCCTCTTCCTCACTTAGCAAACAGGATTTCATCCATTGATCGAGCAAAACATCCAAAAAAGCTTTTTGCTTTTCATAGAGCTGCTGCTTGCTCCGCAACTGCTCATCGGCTCTGGGGTTGAAATCCCGCAAAACGGGGCGAATGATATTCCGCACCTGGTTGCGGAGGTAATCGTTTTTGAGGTTGGATGAGTCAATGGCATAGGCCAGGTTATTGGCCTGTAAGGCTTCGAGGATCTCCTCTCTGCTGATTTCGAGCAGCGGTCGTATGAAGCGCCCGCGCTTAGCGGGTATTTTTTGAAGGACCTCAGCGGCATTGCCGGTGAGCAGGGAGAGCAGGGCCTGCTCGCTTTGGTCGTCTGCCTGATGTGCCAGGGCACATCTATGGTAGCCTTCTTCATCCATGATTTTTTCGAAAAAATCATAGCGAATACGCCGTGCTACCACCTGCAGGGAATCTTTTCCCGCCCCGACCTGGCTTTTCGTTTCCAGCTTTTTTACAAAAAGGGGTACTTCCCAGTCTGCTGCATATTTCCGCACAAGCGCCTCTTCCTGATCTGATTCTTGTCCCCTCAATTGGTAATTGATGTGTACCAAAGCGATTTCATACTTCAGCTTTTGCAGGGCAAAAGCCAAAAAAACAGAATCCGGCCCGCCACTGATCGCAAGCAAAATGCGGTGATCACTTTCACACAAGGTATGGCGCTCGATAAAGCCTGATATGCGTTGTAGCAGGGAATTCAATTTTAATTGCTTTGGCTGATCTGGTGAATATTTGAAGCCTTAAAGTAAGGGTATTTTGCGCAAAAATAGGCATTTCTTACAAGGACAAAGCAGCTATTGACCGCGCATTCTGTGACATACACTAATCAAACTCTCAGTTCGTTTCACTTATCAAAGTAATCCAAGAACCATTTTTATTTCAAACCAACATTTTATGAGATACGGCAAAGTAATTTTTTTTGCTATCCTACTAAATCTGAGCCTGTTTCCCTCCCTTTTTGCTCAAAAGGCTTCTCTTGCGGCGGTAGAATCCCGCCTGAAAGGCATGGCATTGGACATCCTGACGCATGACTCGCTGAGGCACAAAATCAGCGTCAACAAGCAGTTTGCCAAACTCTTGATAGAAACTCTCAAAAAACCTGAAAGTTATTCCTATAATTTTGACAGCCTGCAATCCATCTCCATCCTTCGTGCGGAGGATAATAGCTTCAGGATTTTCACCTGGCATATAGTGGACAGGAATTTCAATGAATACGAAGGCGATCAGTACTATTATTACTTTGGTCTGGTGCAGCGAAAGTATGTAAATGAGCAGGGCAAAACGCAATATTTCGTTATTCCATTGCTGGAAACCCGGGAGGTGGTTCCAGAGATGGAGCACATGGTTCTCAACAATGAAAACTGGCTGGGCGCACAGTATTATTTGCCCAAATACCGCAAAAGCATTCCAAAATATACCCTCAAAATTGCGCCCCCGGATACAGCCAACACCTATGTGATAGGCCGCGATCAGCCGGATCGCTTCAAGAAAAGGAAACAGGATTTTTACCTGTTGTTTGGTTGGAATGGCTTTGACAACCGCACCAATTATAAGGTGCTGGATGTGATATACTTTGACCAGGAAGATCCTGAGAAAGTCCATTTTGGGGCGGAGACTTTTATTTATCAAAAAGTAGTGGGAGAATTTTTTGACCAGCGCTCTCAGCAACAGAAACAGAAGAAAATATTTATCTCCAAGCATCGATTGCTGTTCAAATACTCAGACAATGCTCCTTTTTCGCTGAATATGGCTTATGTAAAACAAGGCGTATTCAGGAAAAAAGAAATGATTGTATTTGATCATTTATCTGAGGGCAGCAGCCCGGGGATGCAGGTGCGGGCCAGTTGGGAGATCGGCCCGGATGGTTCTTATGATGCGATGGGTTTTGTGAAAAAAAGTGGCGGCTATTTTCAGTGGTACAGTGATGTATCCCTGGCCGAAAAATATAACCGCAAGCTGAGCCGGGAACAGCAAAAAATATATGGGGTTTACCATCCTGATGATAAAATTCAAGCAAAGATAAGCCAGAAGGCAATCAGTGAGCAGGCAAAGCGCGAAAAAGAGCGCCTGAAAGAGCAAGGAATAGATTTGGATAAAAAGAAAAAGAAGAAGGAATAAGGGAAAAAGACTTGCGTTAAGAAGGATTATTTATATTTTTGCTCGAAACTGTAAACCTAAAATTACATCATCATGGATGACTTGAAAGGGAGAGATGAGGTGTATTCTGAAAAAATCAGAGCTGGAAAGCGCACCTATTTTTTTGATGTAAGATCTACCCGATCAAACGACTATTACATTACCATCACCGAAAGCAAACGGAGGTTCAATGGCAGAGGCTATGACAAGCACAAAATTTTCTTGTACAAAGAAGATTTCAACAAATTCCTCAATTCATTGAACCAAACTATCGATCATGTAAAATCAGAACTTCTTCCTGATTATGATTATGATGAGTTTACCCGAAGACCTTATGATGATGAAAATGAGGAAGACGGAGAAGAAAGGAAGTTTTCAACAGAAAACACTTCTTCCAAAAATGGAGACACTTCAGAGCTTGTGGTTGACACCCTGGATACAGAAGAAGAGGAGTTGTCAACGAGTTGGGAAGATTAATCGAATCCATTTGTAAGAAATGAAAAAAGCCGCCTCAATGAGGCGGCTTTTGCTTTTACAGGCCTGCTATCAGGCTCCTAAGATCGATGATCTCCGTGTCAATAGCAGCGATATGCTGCATCGGATTCGCATAGGCATCAGCCTCTTCAGCTGACTCATATCCTCCCAGGATAAGCATGTAGTAATCACGACCCCGGATTACTTCCTTGTAGGTGAAAATGGCTCCGTGCCAAAAATGTTCATACTTTTGAACTTCCCATTCCAAATGGTTGATGTTCGTAAAGCGTCCTACCTTAATCCCAAAATTCTCTTCCGCCTTACGATCTGACGGATCGTATGCAACAAGTACCTGAGCAGCCATGGGGGCAGGTTTTCGCCCCTCGACCTGTAAACTTCCCTCCTGGGCTACATTTGTGCCATCTCTCCAGGTCTCTCCCTGGGTGAGCACCGGCTCTGCATGTGTCCTGATCAGCTGATCTATCTGCTGATACAAATCCTGACCTGACATATAGCCGAAAAACTGTCCCCATGCCTGACCGGCCGAGCCGAATACCAGGATGGTAGGAAAACCCTTCACGCGATAATGCTGGATCAATGCCTGCGCATAAGCGCCAGCCATTGCATCTACATGATAAACCAGAAAATGAGAAGACACATACTTCACCAATGGATCATAGGTGAATGTTTGGCTTTCTAGCTGTTGGCACTCCAAATGCTCAGGAAGACTGAAATAAATGACGTAAGGAAGGTTCTTTTGAGCTGCTTCCTGACGCAGATTTTCCAAATCTCCAGCAAAAAAGGAGATGCTGGGGCTGGCTCTCAAAATGTAGCCACTAGACATAGACAGGAGTAAAAATGAGGTGAGTACTGAAATTACAGAGCGTAAACTAAGCATGGGTGTTGTGTTTAATGAGGGCTATAATCTACAGTGGAGAACAATTACATAGGTAATTTTACGCATTTAGCTTCTACCAAAAAATACGTATCAGTAAAAATTCTTACAAGTTCAACTGATGGCCAAAAGATTTATATGGGCGAATAATAAAGGCTTGCAAGAATAAACACCAATTCAATATATTACTATTTTGGTATTATTCCAAATATCTAACATCTAAAAAGGTACATCCAGGCTGTCATCCGGGCTGTTGGATTGATTGATCTTGGATTGAAAAGTGATGGTATTTCCACTTTGTCCGCTCACATCACCTAATTGGCCATAGGCAGATTGGACCTCTGTATTGGCATTGAATCCCCAGTCGGTAAACTTACCGTACTTCCCTATGAATTGTAATTTCACGGTTCCTGTGGGACCATTTCTTTGCTTGGCAATGATGAGTTCGGCAAGTCCCTGTGTGGAGTTACCTTCTTCATCTGTCTCAAAGCCATAATATTCGGGACGATAGAGGAAAGCAACCATATCGGCATCCTGCTCGATGGAGCCTGATTCCCTCAGGTCACTTAGCATGGGGCGCTTATCTCCGCCCCGGGATTCAACTGCACGACTCAGCTGAGAGAGTGCAATGACACATACATCCAATTCTTTGGCTATGATCTTCAGGGAGCGGGAGATTCCCGCGATTTCCTGCTCACGGTTACCGCCTTTAGCGGTGCTACCTGTCATCAACTGGAGATAGTCGATCATGATGATGCCGATGTCCCGTTCGGCTTTCAGTCTTCGCGCCTTGGCGCGTAAGTCAGTGATGGACAAACCGGGAGTATCGTCAATATATATAGGAGCTTTGCTCAGCCCTCCTATGCGTGTGATAAGCTGTTTCCACTCATAATCTTCCAATCGTCCTGTACGGACTTTTTGGGCATCCAGCTCGGCTTCTGTGGTGATCAGACGTTGGGTAAGCTGCACACCAGCCATCTCCAGGGAGAATAATGCTACCCCTGTATTGAAACGAACAGCAGCATTTCGGGCAAGGGTTAGCGTTAGGGCCGTATTATGAGTTACAGTCATGTCTTCCAAACAAAATAACCCATCCGCTCCTTCTAACTCAAAGCCGTAATAGTCATCTACCTTGTCAAATTCCACTGAAATTCCCGTCACCTGCCAATCGCGATTCACAGTATAAGGATTTCCCATTTTCCTGGGAATACGAACAGGAATCTCATCAATGCTTCCAGAGAAACGAACCCTCCAGACATCTGCCTCATATCCTATTTTCGCAATGGTTGCTTTCTTCTTTCGGATAGAAGTTTTGTACCCCAGGCTGTCACATAAAAACTTTATCTGTCGAGCCAGGGATTCATCCTTTTGTGAAATCTCATAGCCGTTATGCTTGGCGTAATAGTGACCATCACTATCGATAAGACCAGCAAGGAGTAATAGTCTATTTTCTTTTGAATTGATTAAAAACCGGGAGGGAATATGCTTTTCCTGAATCAAATCCATCTTGCGCAATTCTGCCTGCAATGATGGTCCCTTATGACCCATAGGACCCGCTACAATGGCATGCATTGCCACTTTTTCCGGATGCTTATAGGTATGTAATTCCATATTCAACTCAGAGGCATAGGCCTCTAAAAAAGAAATGACTTCTTCATCCTGATTGGCAATTCTTATATCACTTTTCCTTCCGTCGCCAAGCCAAAGTCCCAAAAAATAGGGATCGAATGGCAGATCCTTTGTTTCAAAATCAACCGCTACCTTATACCCCTTATAATTTGATTGAAATTTCGAAGATTTTTGGAGGTAGTCTTTTACCGAAATATTCAGGATTTCGCCTTTTATAAAACCACCCTCTCGCCGACTTCTTTTAAGAGAAAGTAAATGGCTTTCATTAACCCGATAATCTATTCCCTGATTTTGACGGACCCAATACATCTTTTCCCTTCCTGTAGCAATGGATTTGACTCTTCGAGGCTGAGAGTCTGGTCCCATAAGCAAATCGCCGGTACAGATTTCTTCCACTTTTTTCAACTGCCCATCAAGCATCAATACTTTGGTCCCTTTTCCCAGACACTTTCCCATAGCAGGCCTTGCCGCAATAATCACCATATCTGTCCGCTGCCAGCCCGCTGTCATGGCGTCCAGCTCTGTGAAACCTGAAGGGATGCCTGTCACCCCGCTGTCTTTTCCGCGGATTTCTTCCAGGCGCTCCAGTGTCTCCATCACGAGTGTATCCATGGAGGAGTAATTTTTCCTCAACTGGCTTTCTGATACCTCAAAGACCTGCTGCTCTGCACGGTCAAGTAATTCGAGCGCATCAGTGGTGGGGTCGTATGCTTTTTCGAGGGTATCTCCACACATCGTTATCAGGCGGCGGAGGAGGTATTTTTCCGCCACTATGCGTGAGTGAAATTCTATATTAGCTGAGGAAGCGACATTGGAGGTGAGCTGGGCGAGGTAATAGGCTCCGCCTATCATGTCGAGTTTGCCGGCTTTGCGCAAAAACTCTTTGACCGAAAGGATGTCTATGGGTTCAGATCGTTGAAAAAGCGTTTGAATCGCTTCGTAGATCTCCCGATTGGCTGTTTTGTAAAACATATCGGGAGTAAGCGCATCAATAACCCTATGCAATGCATCCTTTTCCAGCAGCAAGGCTCCCAAAACAGCTTCTTCCATTTCCAGAGATTGGGGGGGCACCTTGCCAATATTGGCTTCAGGGCCGGGAGCCATATTGTAGACTTTCCCCTCTTGCGCCTTTCTATCGGAATTACGGGATGCGTTATCAGCCATTTTAGCCAGGAATTATGGGTGAAATGTGTTGGTCAGTCCATAAATAATCAGAACATTAAAGGTAAATAAAAGGAAGGGTTTAAAACAGGAATTGCGCACTTATCCACCTTTTGTTGAGAAAATAAGAAAGGAATGTGGACAAGCTACTCACGGGCATGAGCTACCTGGGAGATGCCTCCATTTTTGATTTCATACTTCATATTGCCAATGGCCATTCGCTCTCCGGGCTTGAGTTCACGCAATTCTTCCAGGTCCTCGCTGATGGTATGCAGGCTACCGCCTGACTGATAAGCGATTTTTACATAATCGGTATTGATGTAATTATCTTCCTCTATCCCACAGAGAATGACATGAACGGGTTTGTCAAGCATGCTGAGCAAGGCAATATCCCGCACATCACTTTTGTTATCGGCGATAAGGACCACATCCTGGTAGCCCTCCAGCATCTGCATCGCTTTCAAAAGCGCTTCCAGGTCGTTTTCTTTTGTATCCCCTCCATCTCCCTTCAGCATGACCTTTTCCATGGTCAAAACGATTTTGTCCAATTCATTTGCAGCGGCACAGTAAATACCGCCCGTTTTTCCAATCACTTTTTGCTGCTGCTTTTTCATGTTCCCATCATTGAAAAAGACCATGTGTCTGGTCTGATTTTGATTGTACAGGAGGTTTTGCTTGTGCCACAGCACCAATTGAGCTCCATATTGGTACATACTTCCTGTCCAGTCTACGACTACCAGCATATCCTTCCATTCGGGGTGACGCGCTATTACTTTAATAACCGTCGAATCCCGGGAAATGGCAGCACCTGTCATGAGGGCTTGCAGGTCTTGGGGAGATTTGACATCGTCGATGATCTGGTAGGATTTGGGGCGGTACTTGATAACAAAACCATGGAAAAAACGCTTTGCTTCTCCTTCGGTCTTGCACCGTGTTTGGAGGATCATATTCCAGCGAATATTTTTGTCCAAAAGCGTGGAATCCAGCTCGATAAGGGCATTGAGCCTGTCAGTCAATAACTGATCATAATCGGTTCGCCAGCGCGAAAAATCACTCGGGTATTTGGTAAATACCAGGTCTATCTCATAGGGGAGATTTTCTCCCTGAAGCTCCAGCCAATTGGCTGGTTTTTGGATGGCCGCTTCGGCATAGGCAAACTCAAGCTTTGCCTGCAAGGCAAAAGGGTCAGCCTGGTAGACAGGCAATTCTATATGCTTAAAGGGGATTTGCCCGGGTGTAATGCGGCCTGAGCTCGTCAGGCATGCAAAAATGAGCATGAGGAGGAGATAATGGCTTTTTGGAGTCTTCATATGCTGGCGTCAAATGTAATTTAACTTAAAAAATATCCAGCAGAAACAGAAACACAAAAGCCTAAACGGTCTTTTACATGGGCCTAGCCGCTCTCATTTGCTCATTAGCGGTATTAAAGGACCTGGCCGGGAGCGCGCCACAATTCGGTGATTTGGTTCAACAAATCTTCCGGCTTAAACGGTTTAAAGACAAAGCCATCGAAGCCATGTTTGCGGATCCAATCCTTTTCTTTGTTGACTACGGAAGCCGTCAGGGCTACGATGGGGATATTGGCTTGTTGAGGATCATCCAGCAGTCGTATGAGTCGGGTTGCCTCCAATCCGTCCATTTCAGGCATCTGTATATCCATGAGAATCAAGTCATAAGGCTTTTCTGAAAGTCTTTCTATGGCCTCTTTTCCATTCGCAGCGATCACCAGACTCGCCCCCCAGTTTTCCAAAAATTTCCTGGCAACCAATTGGTTCACGAGATTATCTTCTGCCAACAAAACAGAACAGTCCTGCAATGCCCCCCGATGATTGGGAGAAGCGGTATTGGGACTTTTAATGGAATTTTCCTCCTGTAATTCCAGTTCAAATGAAAAAGTACTGCCGATGCCCACTCCGCTTTCAAGCTTTAACTTCCCTCCCATTAATTCTACCAATTTCTTTGAAATAGTTAACCCCAGGCCCGTACCTCCATACTTTCGGCTTATTTCACTTGAGGATTGGGTAAATCGTTCAAAAACCAATTTTTGGTGGTCCGGGCTAATCCCAACCCCTGAATCTTTTACCTCAAACAAAAAGCGATCTTTTCCTGCACGCCTGACGGAGAATTTCACAAAGCCTTCATTTGTGAATTTTATGGCATTGGAAATCAGGTTATTCATCACCTGATTGATCCTTACAGGATCTCCTATGACTCCAATAGGCAAATCAGCATCAAAGCTCCATTCGAAATCAAGTGATTTTGCTTTCGCTTCCAAAATAAGGGACCGGCACATGACATCCAGGCTCTCACCTAGGTTAAAGGGGATTTTTTCGATTCTCAGATTTTGAGAATCTATTTTATTATAATCCAGGATGTCATTGATGAGCGCCAACAGATGATTGGCAGAGGCCTTTAGGATATCCAGGTTTTCTTTTTGTTGAGGTCGGGGATTTTCCTGCAATAGAATATTGGTGATGCCTATCACCCCATTGAGAGGCGTGCGGATCTCATGGCTCATCATAGAAAGAAATTCTTCCTTGGCTTTGGAAGCCCCTTCTGCAAATTCCTTTGCATTTCGCAGTTCCTCGGTTTGCTTTTGAAGGGCAATATTGGCTCTTTTTCTTTGCTGAAGGGAATAAAACAGCATGAAAGAAATAATGGTAATAAAAGCCAATGCCGTCATCAGGAACATCCTTTGGAGATTTCTCCGCTCCAGCTCCTTGCGCAGGATCTCCTGTTCATGGTTTTTGAGCTCTATATCAAAGCGTTTATTCAAAAATTGCATTTCTTTATCCCTCTCCACATCAAAATAACTTTTCTTCAGGTTATCATATTCCCTGTTTTTTTCAATCATTTTATCCCATTCTCCTTTGTGTAAAAGGAGAGATATTTCAACCTCCATCAAGCGCAGCATATGCTCTTCGGTTCCCCTTTTCAAGGCCATTTCATTGCCTTTTTCGATCTGCTTCTCCGCTTCAGAGAACTCTTTTAACTCAAAGTGAACCTGAGCCAATCGGACGCACAATTGCAGCAGGCGGACAGAATCTTCCCTGTTATTGGCTTCAGGCAACAAACTTTCGGCTTTGTATAAAAACTCCAATGCCTTTGCATGCTCTTTTAGCTCATAATGCATCAAACCCAAATTAAAGTAACTCACCAGCCTGAGTTCAGTCAGTACTGATTGGGATGAGTAAGCATCTGCTTTTTGAGTATCCTCAATGATTTTATGGAATTGGACTTTTGCCTCATTAAACTCATTCTTTTTCCAATGAATGAGAGCCAGATTATTTAGGATTTTAAGTTGCCATAGGGTATCTCCTAATTGAGAATACATATTCTTGGCCTCAAGAAGGTAATCGTAGGCACGTTGGAGATCATTATTGATGAGATAAATGGCACCCAGGATGTTGTTAAAGGAAGCTAAAAGAAGAGAATCCTGCTCTTTTTCAGCAAGCCAATATCCCATTTGGGCATATTGCAGGCTTTTGGGATAATCGCCATAGGAGCGATATATCTTAGCGACGAGCTCAGATATCCGGGCTGAATCTGCGGTGGAAGCGTCCAAAAATGCGTGATTTAAGCTATCCAGCAGTTGTGTTTCGCTTTTCCCGATTGATTGTGAGCAAAAAGTTAAAACAAAAAAGGTAGTAAGAAGTGTGAATCTAAAAGGCAAAAAAATCCTGGCTTGCATATCTAACTAATGATTCTACTTCACTCGACAAGATTTCAAAGTAGACAGATAAAAAATGAAAGAAAAATATAAACCGGGATTTTAATGAATTAAACAAGTCATTTCCACAACTTTTTTGATTGTAATAACTTAAGTACTTTTAAAACTTGTTTGTTTTTACCAATCTGAATGAAAACCCCAAATGGCAACAAAACCCATAAAATACCTGGATCCGCTTGTCGTAAGCAGGCTCAAAAATATTGAGATCAAAGCCAAGCTCATTGTAGAAGGATTTATCACTGGCATGCACAGAAGCCCTTATCATGGTTTTTCGGTTGAATTTGCCGAGCACAGACCTTACAATGCAGGCGAGTCCCTGCGCAATATAGACTGGAAGGTCTATGGAAAAACAGACAAATTATTCTCCAAACGCTACGAAGAGGAGACCAATCTGCGCTGTCAGGTAGTCATGGACATCAGTGACTCCATGCGCTATCCCCAGCCAGGAAAAGGCGTCAACACCCTAACCAAATTGGAATATGGAGCCTATCTCGCTGCAGCCTTGCAATACCTGATGATCGGTCAACGAGATGCCGCAGGGCTTACCTTGTTTGATGAAGACATCACTTTTGCGGCACCTGCAAAATCCAAGTACTCATGGTTGGTACCTATGTTCAAAGAGTTGGAAAGGGTAGCTGAAAGCAAAGATTTTTTCACCCATAAAACCGCCACAGCTGAGGTCCTGCACAAAGTCGCAGTCAAGTTCAACAGAAGGTCCTTTGTTGTTTTGATAACCGATTTATTTAGCCAGGCTAACCAAATGGAGGAGCTTTTTCAGGCCCTTAAGCACCTTCGTCACCAAAAGCACGAAGTCCTGGTTTTCCACTTGCTTGACAAAAGGACAGAGGAAGATTTTGATTTTCCCAATCGTCCTATCATCCTGAAAGACCTGGAAACAGGAGAGCGCATTGAAGTGCGACCCAATGAGATTAGGGGCCAGTACAAGGAAATGATGCGGGATTTTAAAGCCACCTTCAAGCAAAAATGCTACGAATTTATGATTGACTTTGTCGAAGTGGACATCGCCCAGTCTTATGACAAAGTCCTGACGGACTACCTGGTGAAGAGGCGAAGCCTGAAGTAGGAGAGACGGGAGGCGAGAGGCGAGAGGCGAGAGGCGGGATGTTTGAGGAAAATTTTTAATTTTCCAATTTTCCTATGGCTTGCATCCGTGCAAAAACTTCCTCGGCATGTGGTGCATCCGCGAGCTCATCAGTCAGGTCCTGACCTGCCCAATGCCCATAATGAATCCCAGTCCGCCAATGGCGGCTGGGAGTAACTTCATAGATGATGCCTTTGTAGGCTATCCAGATTTCATCGCGATCCGAGCCGTTGCGGGAAGCCAGTTGGCTTCGGGTGTAGGAGGGAAGCTTTTCCATGGGATTTGTAAAGAATTGAGACACTGATTTAACCTGATTTTACTGATTTACACATGTTGTAATCCCAAACCGTGTATATCAGTAAAATCAGTCCTATTCCGTGTCCATTCTTTTTGTTATCAAACGCCAATTTTGGCGTTCTCTTCCAGCTTTTTGGCGATTTGAACCGCATTGGTAGCGGCGCCTTTTCGCAGATTATCTGCGACCACCCACATATTCAATCCGTTTTCAACGGATTCATCGCGGCGGATACGCCCGACGAAAACCTCGTCATGGCCGTGTGAATCGCGCAGCGTGGGATACTGTAGCTGTGAAGGATCATCTTTGAGGATGACGCCTTCCATCTCGCTGAGAAGTCTGCGGACTTCGCTTATCTCGAAAGCTTTTTCGAACTCAATATTGATCGATTCAGAATGCCCTCCAACCACTGGCACACGCACCGCAGTGGCAGTGATGCGAATGCTATCGTCGCCCAGGATTTTGCGGGTTTCGTGAACCAGCTTCATTTCCTCCTTGGTATAGTCGTTTTCGAGGAAAACATCACAATGTGGCAGCACATTCAGATCTATGGGTTGTGGGTAGACCATGGCGGCCTCTTTGCCGGCGCGCTCGGCCATCATCTGGTCAACGGCTGCTTTGCCTGTGCCAGTCACACTTTGGTAAGTGGAGATTACGAGGCGCTTGATTTTGAAAGCGCGATGAAGAGGAGCCAAGGCCAACACCATTTGTATGGTGGAGCAATTGGGATTGGCGATGAGTTTGCTGTCACCGACAGCGTCAATATTCACCTCAGGTACCACGAGGGGTACCTCGGGGTCCATCCGCCATGCGGATGAGTTGTCGATAACCACGGTGCCTACGGCAGCGAAATCTTTGGCAAATTTCAGGCTGGTGCTACCTCCGGCAGAAAACAGGGCATAATCAGGTCTTGCCTTAATGCCGTCTTCCATGCTCACGACTTTATACTTTTTCCCTTTGAACTCAATCTCTTTACCTACTGATTTGGCCGAAGCCACGGGTACCAGTTCATCTACTGGGAAATCCAGTTCGGTCAAAACGCGCAGCATCTCTGTCCCAACCAGGCCTGTTACGCCTACAACTGCAACTTTCATAATGAATTAATGATTTGTTAAAATTTTGGCAAGATTACTAAAATTCACCTACCAATCCTTCAATAAATTAGACAAATTTACCTGTCTGAATATCTTTAAGTTCTCCTACTATCTTTTTAATAAACTGCTCATCATCTTTTTTACAGACCAAAAGCGCATCGCCTGTATCGACGATAATCATGCCTTCGACACCATTTGCAACGATGATTTTTTTGTCATTTTCTGAGTGTACCACATTGTCATGAGAATCAAACAGCATGATGTTTCCATGAGATGCATTGCCGTTTTCATCCTTCAGGGAGTTGGCATGCACAGACCCCCAGGTCCCCAGATCACTCCAACCCAGATCTGAAGGGATGGTATAGACCATATCCTGCTTATCTGCTTTCTCCATGATACCGTAGTCCATGGATTCAGGCTTGCACATTTCATAAACGCTTTTGATAGCATTTACCTCATCCTCTGTATAATAAGCAGAACTGATTTCAGAGAAAAGGTCTGCCATATCAGGCAAGAAGTCCTGAAAGGCCTTTTGAATGGTGTAACTCGAAAAGAGAAAAATGCCGCCATTCCAGAGGTAATCTCCACTTTTTATGAATTCCTTGGCTATTTCCAGTTTAGGTTTCTCCGTAAAGGTCTTCACTTTATAGTAGCCCAGATCCAATTCATCCTCCATATATTGGATATAGCCATAACCTGTATCAGGCCTTGTAGGCTTGATGCCCAGGGTCATGATGATGGCATTTTCCTTTACTGCTGTGAGGCCTCGCTCGATATTTTGCTGAAAAATATCTTCCTTTTCGATCAGGTGATCAGCAGGAGCGATGACATAATTGGCATAGGGATCCTTCTGGCTAATTTTGTAGCATGCATAGGCCACACATGGAGCGGTATTTCGCCCTACTGGCTCAAGCAAAATCTGGTGATCTGAGAGGGCTGGCAGTTGCTCTTTAACAAGCCCATAGTAGCTATCATTGGTGACTACATATATATTTTCGGCTGGGATAAAGCGGACAAAACGGTCAAAAGTCTCCTGTATCAGGCTTCTTCCTCGTCCTAAGACATCATGAAACTGTTTCGGAAAGGTTTGGCGGCTCATAGGCCAAAAGCGGGAGCCAATGCCACCTGCCATGATGATGACATAGTTGTTTGATTGATTCATGGGCAAATTTTTGATTGCTAAGGAATAAGGTTTGTATGTGCTTAGGCTAGGCAATAATTTGGCCCAAATTACCTAATTTTTCTCCAAAAAATTTCTCCTTAACAAAAGATTCACACAATTCTCAGTTTGCAAGTTGAAACTGTAGTCCCAAATTCCAAAGAAAGGGATTATAATCTGTTTGTATAGCCCCAGACAAACTTTTAGGAGAGATAGAAATGCCCATTTGGGTGTAGACCCTTAGTCTTTCCCCACCAATCCCGAAGGAAAACATTGGCTCCAAAAAGAAGACCCTTCTTTCTTCCGTGACGCTTCTCATTGGCAGAAAAAGTTCTGTCATCCTCATAGTCAAAGCTCCTTCAGTAATATCTCCTTTCCAGCCGATGGAAGGCTGGAGGTAGAGTTTATTCAAACGGCCATCGTAACCGGGTGAACTAACCCTGCCGGTCCCAAAGCCTGCAAAGACTTCCGCGATTCCGTTTTCCCCAAAAGTGGTATAATACCCTGGAAGTATATCCCAATTTACTCCATTGCTTTCATCTGAATATACGGTAGAACCGATAGAGTAGGAATAGGTGTTTTTGAAAGCATTTAAGGTAGTAATAAGCGCGAAGTTATCACTGAGGGCTACTCCAGCCTGTAGGTTTCCGGCTCTCCCGGAATAGGAAGCACTTACTTTAGCTTGCCCTGCTTCGCTGAAAAGGGCTGGTTGTGAAGGGGTGGGATTATAGGTGGGCGCGCAAGCATTAAAAATGCAAAGAGTCAACAGCAAAAGGAAAAAGAGGTAGGTTTTCATAGATATTGTTTTTGAACAATATGCAAAAAAAAAGGGAGCGCAACGCGCTCCCATAAATTATCTCTCTTCTCTGCTCTCTATTCTACTTCACCGTATCAACCACCGCCTTAAAAGCATCAGGATGATTCATGGCGAGATCTGCGAGCACTTTACGGTTCAGTTCAACACCAGAGGCGTGTACTTTTCCCATAAATACGGAGTAACTCATGTCATGCTGACGTGAGGCAGCATTGATACGGGCGATCCACAGAGAGCGGAATACGCGTTTTTTCTGACGACGGTCACGATAAGCATAGAGCCAACCTTTTTCAATTTGGTTTTTGGCTACCGTCCAAACATTTTTTTTACGGCCCCAATATCCTTTCGCGAACTTCATCATTTTTTTCCGTTTCGCGCGGGAGGCAACGTGGTTTACTGATCTAGGCATTTTTTTAAAAAATAAAGCAGGCTATTCACCCACATTGTTTAAGATTAAGAAAAAGTGGAATACTGCAGTTCCTTATTTGAGGTAAGGTAACATGGCTTCCATGCGATCTTCATCGCTAGGATTCACTACAGAGTAGTGACGGAGCTTAAGCTTCTGCTTCTTCGTTTTCTTTGTCAGGATGTGGTTTTTGAAAGCATGCTTTCTTTTCAACTTTCCTGAGGCGGTTCTTTTGAAACGCTTCTTTGCCCCGGAGTTAGACTTCATTTTTGGCATGACAGTAATAATTATTTACAAAAATTTGAACCGCAAAGGTAGCTAAATTTGTACGAAAAGAAAGACATCCCATGCAAATTCACGAAATTTTCCTCTACACCCCTAGCCCCAAAAAGCTTGAAACATTTTACTGTGATCTTTTAGGCTTTGAAAGAACAAGTTCTACGCCTCAGGCTTTCAGCTTTCGGGCTGGCAAAAGTATCATTCATTTTTCAGAAAAAGAAGATATTCCCATTTATCATTATGCTTTTAATATCCCTGAAAATCAGCCGCTTGAAGCATTATCCTGGTTGAAAAAACGGACAGCGATCATTCTCAATGGAGAGGCCGAAATCATAGATTTCGACAATTGGAACGCACATGCGATTTACTTCGCAGATCCGGCAGGCAATATCGTCGAATTCATCGCCCGGCACGATTTGCCCAATGCTTCGGAAGCAGCTTTTTCCATAAAAAGCGTCATCAACCTAAGCGAAATCGGCATGGTAAGCCCTGATGCACCCGCATCCTATAACAAGCTCCGGGAGCTGATAGGCGTACAGCCCTACAGGCAACATACAGATCGTTTTGCTGCGATGGGGGATGAAAACGGGTTGTTTATTGTCGTCCCGAATAATCGAAATTGGTTTCCGACGGAGGTGCCATCCGAGGTAGCGGATTTTAGGGTCATTGGCAGCCATGGAGGGAATGTTTTTTCCCTTAGCTACTCCAGGAGCGGAATTTTCGCCACATAAAAGCCGTCTTCCTCATAAAATTCCGGCTGCTGGTCAGAAAGAAAACCGTAGCGGTCGCGCAGGTTTTGCAAGCCGATTCCTGTAGAAATCACATCCCCTCCTGCACGCAATTGCAGGTTGTTGCCCATGATGAGGTGGCCGGAAGGCAGGATAAAAATCTCTATGGTCAAGGGATTTTCCCTCGAAATGATGTTGTGCTTGATGGCATTTTCAGCCAGGAGCTGAAGTGTAAGAGGGGGCACCAGTTTTTGAGTGTAGTCCGGGGGAACCTCGATTTTCAATTTCAGGTTGTCGCCAAAGCGGGTTTGTTGCAGAAAGAAATAATCTTTCATGAATTGCATTTCTTCCTCCACAGGCACCAGCGCCTGGTCTTTGTGCTCCAGGACATAGCGGTAGACCTTGGTCATTTTGGTGATAAAATCTTCCGCCTTATCCGGATCATCATAGACCAGGGAAGCCAGGGCGTTGAGACAATTGAACAAAAAATGGGGATTTACCTGATTTTTAAGTGTCTCAAATTGAGAAAGGATGTTTTCCTTAGACTGACGTTCAGTCTTGATAATCAGCTCATTACGCTCCTCCGCGAGTTCGCGGTTTTCCATCTTGAGGCGATACGCCTCCAGGGCATTGTCGAGGATGAGCTTGAGCTCATCATGCTTCCAGGGCTTGGCGATATAGTAGTATATCTTGCCTTTGTTGACGGCATTTACGATGGCGTGCATATCGCTGTAGCCGGTCATGACCATGCGTATGGGGTCGGGAAATTCTTTCAGCACTTTTTCAAACAACTCTACCCCTGTCATCTCAGGCATACGCTGATCACTGATCACCAGATCAATAGCCTGAGATCGCAATATCTCAAGGGCTTCCTTTCCGCTTTGGGCAGTATAAATATCATAATAACGCCGAAAGGAGGCCTTGAATGAGACCAGGTTCTGGCGTTCGTCGTCTACGTATAGGATGGAGAACATGGGGTTGATTTGCAGATTAGCAGATGAGTTGATGAGTAGATTTGAGGATTAGAAGATGGGGATGATGTCCTGGAGGATGAGTCGAGACAGATTGGAACTCGAAACCCGAAACTCAAAACCCGAAACTAATAAACCACCTCATAAACCCTGATGGGTTCTTTTTTTCCTTTTACCATAACGGGTTCGAGGGGTTTGGTTTGGAAGCGGTTGGCTGTTTTTTCAAATACGGAATCGCTGATATAAATCGTATTGGCTTTGGTTTTGGTCAGGGTTTCGATGCGCTTACCGGTGTTGACGGTGTCACCTGTCAGGGAATATTCCATGCGGTCTTCGGAGCCGAGATTCCCGGCGATGACTTCGCCGCTGTTGATACCGATGCCGATTTCGATCTGGCGACCAAAACGCTCGCTATACATTTCATTGAGCTCCATGATCTTTTCGATCATCTTTATGGCGCAGCAGACAGCTTTGTACTCGGCATCTTCGATGGCCACAGGCGCGCCAAAGGCAGCAAAGACCTCATCCCCCACAAACTGATTGACAGCGCCTCCGCATTCTTTTACGACCTCCGTCATCACGGAATAATAATCATTTAAAAAGCTTACCACCTCTCTGGGAGCGAGTTCTTCACTGAGATTTGTGAAGCCTCTGATATCACAAAACAGGACCGCAATTTTCCGGCATTCACCTTCAAAAATAGAATCATCAGCGGATTGAAGTGCCTTCTCCACCACGGTTTCCGGCACATATTTCATGAAGAGTTTCAGGGTCTTTTCCTGCTCTTCTACCTTGTAATGCAATTCAGAAATGAGGGTTTTGTTTTTCTGTTGGAGGGTGTACATGTGGCGGGCATTCTCGATGGTCATCCGCAATTCGTTTTCATCCCAGGGCTTGGTGATGTATCGAAAAACGCGGCCATTATTGATGGCATCAATGATGGCTTCTACATCGCTGAACCCCGTCAGCACCATCCGAATGGCATCCGGATATTTGGGAAGAATCTCTTCGAGAAACTGAACGCCGGTCATTTTGGGCATGCGCTGATCAGTGATGATCAGGTGGATTTTTTCATTCCGCATAAGCTCCAATCCCTCCTCAGCGCTATTGGCTGTAAATACCTTGTAATCTCTTCTAAAGGTAGCTTTAAAGGAAATAAGATTTTGGGATTCATCATCTACATATAGGATATTAAAGTCATGTTTTGGCATAGGCTGAAGAGACTTTGAATTTAATTTGAGAGATTCATTGATAAAGACGCGATTTATGTATATTTGGTCGTTTTTTTAGGTGAAAAACTTACACAACTCCAATTTATTATTTGTAGCTGTTATGAAGCAAATCTATATCTCAGTACTCAAAGGACTCATTTTTCCCTTGTTGCTCTTCCCCTCCCTGCTCTCTGCTCAAACTCAAAACAATGAGGAAACGCAAAAACTACTTGAAGGTTATGTCAAGGATTTTGCGGAGGCCTACTCCAAATTACCCGAGTCAAAAGACAAATCTTCTGTATTGAAGTTTTTCTCAAAGAGCATGCAATCTACCATTTTCTATTTCAGTGTTTCTGACAATGTCCGGATGCAAAACTCCAGTTTTGAAGGCTTTTCCAAATATCTGGACATGCTAACAAGAAATGAAGGAATGGAAATCAAATACGGTGTCACAAAAATCCTTCAGAATTATGTGAATGAAGGTGTGGCTACGGTGGTAGCCATCATCAATTATGAGATCAAGCAGTCTGATGGCTTGCATGTCAAAGGGCAGGAGACTGTTACTTTTGCGTGGAAAAAAGTGAATGGAGAATGGCAAATCGTACATTTTACTGTCCTTGGAACCGAAGACGAGAAGCTTCGTGGCACTTGCCTTTGCGAAATATTCTCTTCATCGGGGGATGAATATGTGGTGCGTACCACGGTACCCAGTGGCCGTAGCTATACCACCGGATTCAATGAATTTGAAGCTCAAAAATCAGGTGAGAATATCTTTATCCGGGTAAAAAGTGACAATGCAGTGTTCAAACTCACCCCTGATGGTGAAGTCTGGCAGCAAGATGGCACCAACAACTCCATCGATAAAGTAAATGAAGTTGCCCGCATTGGAAAAGCAGGTGGCGTGAAAGGAGCGATCCTCCTTGTCATCAAACACCACCTCTATCCTGACAAATGCACAAGCATAAAATACAATGACTAAGCAGAAGATTATTTTCTGAATAAATGTAGTTTTCGTGAAAGGCTATGTGATCTTCTCAGGTATCACATAGCCTTTCTCTTTGTTCATGATTATATTACAATTTCGTAACAACATCTCTAAATAAGCTTACTACCTTCGCTTGGAAAACGCCACTACATGCCCCCAAAACCACAAACTCCTCCCAAAACTTCCCAGTCCGCATTCTTTGCGCGGAGTTGGAAGACATTGAGCGTAATTGGCAGGGTTATCATTCCCGTCTTTCTTTTTCTCTTTTCCATTTACCTTGTAGGAGGAAGTTTTAAACTATTTGAAGGAGGCGCAGAAGAGCTCCTGGGACATAGTAAGAATCCTTTTCTTGCTTTTTTTATAGGCATGCTGGCGACCGCTTTGATCCAAAGCTCTTCTACGACTACTGCTTCTATAGTAGCGCTTGTAGCTGCGGGAAAATTGGGGTTGGTTCTGGCGATTCCTTTTGTGATGGGTGCCAATATTGGCACCGCTATCACCAGTACCATTGTGGCCCTTGGCCACATCGGTAATGCCCGGGAATACCCCCGGGCCATCTCTGCGGCGAGTCTTCATGACATTTTCAATGTCATCACGGCCGTTTTTCTATTCATCCTTGAATATTTTTTCGGGATCCTTTCCTCCCTTTCTATCAGCCTGAGCCAGGCTGTCAATCCCCAGGAAATAGACATGCTCGATGGGCTCTTTTTTTACCTGAAAGATATTTCACATTACCTGATCAGCCTGACGGCCACGGCAAGCTTCCCCAAGGGTTCGCCCTGGATATGCCTACCTATCGGCCTTACAGGGCTGTTTTTGTCTATTCGCTTTTTGACCTACACCCTCAAATCCCTGGTCATAGGCAAAATAGAGCAAAACCTCAATCGCTATATATTCCTCTTTCCCCTACAATCGCTGTTTTGGGGCTTTATCACGACTGCCGCCGTACAGTCGAGTTCTGTCACAACCTCGCTTATCGTGCCCCTGGTGGCTACAGGCAAAGTGAGCCTAAAACGGGCTTTCCCCTTCATCATGGGCGCCAATATCGGCACGACCACCACAGCGGTCTTTGCGGCCATTTTTATCGGCAGTGAACAGATTGTGGATTCCTCAGCCGCATTGGCGATTGCCTTTGCGCATTTCCTCTTCAATTTCGCAGGCGTCCTCCTGCTTTTTCCTTTTGCAAAAATTCGAGATTTCCCCGTGATCCTGGCAGAGAAACTGGGCAGCTTGTGCTTTCGAAACAGATTGTATGGGGTGGTTTATATCGTGGGCTTTTTCTTCATTTTACCCGGCCTACTTATCATTCTTTTCAGGTAAATATTTGGGCGCGATCTCATGCATATAGCGGATAGCCGCTTCGGGCTCATTGGGAATAAGTCCATCCAAAATCGCTTCGCGAATCTCCGTTTTAATCTGGCCTACGGCCCTTCCGGGCTTTAAATCAAAGATTTCCATGATCATCTCTCCATTCACGGGCGGTTGCCAGTTGCGCAATTGATCCCGCTCCTCCACTTCGTGTATGCGCTTTTCCAGCAATTCATAATTTTGGAGGTAGCGCCTCACCTTTGATTCATTTTTGGAGGTGATGTCTGCACGGCAAAATTCGAGCAAGTCGTTCAGGTCTTCGCCGGCTTCGAAGATAATCCGGCGGATAGCACTGTCCGTGACCTCTTCTGTCACCAGCGCGATAGGCCGCTGGTGCAGGTTGACCAGCTTCTGCACATACTTCATGTGCTCATTTAAGGGAAGCTTCAGCTTCCTGAATATGCGAGGGACCATGCGCGCCCCCTTGTCCTCATGCCCATGAAAAGTCCAGCCTGCCTGCGGCTCATAGCGTTTACACAGCGGCTTGGCGATGTCATGCAAAATCGCTACCCAGCGAAGCCAGAGGTCATCTGACTTTTCGGCGACATTGTCCAGCACCTTCAGCGTATGGTAAAAATTGTCTTTATGCCCGCGGCCATTCACTACCTCCACGCCATACATCGCATCCAGTTCTGGCAAGATAAGGGGCAAAAGGCCTGTATTAAACAACAATTTGAACCCGACTGATGGCTTGGGAGACAAAATGATTTTGTTCAATTCTACCGTGATCCGCTCCTGGGATACTATCCTGATCCGATCTTTGTTGTCGGCGATAGCTGCCAGGGTTTTTTCTTCTATGAAAAAACCGAGTTGGGTGGCGAAGCGAATTGCCCGCATCATGCGAAGGGGATCGTCAGAAAAGGTGATATCGGGATCAGTTGGTGTACGGATAATGCCATTTTCCAAATCCTCTATCCCCCGAAAAGGATCGTACAACTCGCCAAAATCATCCTGATTGAGGGAAATAGAAAGCGCATTGATGGTAAAATCCCTTCTTAGCTGGTCATCCTCCAGGCTTCCTTCCTCTACGATGGGTTTGCGCGAATTTCGCTGATAGCTTTCGCGGCGTGCGCCGACAAACTCCACCTCGAAGTCTTCGGTCTTGACCATGGCCGTGCCAAAAGTTTCAAAAATCACGACCTCCAGCCCTCCCATTCTTTTCGCAAAAACCTTTGCCAGTTCAATTCCTTTACCCTCCACCACGATGTCGATATCCTTATCCTTCCCGGGGCGCTGCAAAAGCAAGTCTCTTACAAAACCTCCTATAACAAAAGCGCGCATTCCCAGTTGCTCACTGCTGTGCTTTAGTTGCTGGAAAATTTCGTGTTGGATATGTGAACTGTAGTTCATGGGAAGCTTCGAGCGTTCGTATGTTCGTAGGTTTGAGAGTTTGGGGCTGCGAATATACAAATTCAACTTATTTTTTCCAGAATGAGTTCTTTGTTTGTAATTTTCAGAAATTTTTGAAAATAAGAATCCCGAAATCAATACCATTCTTCATGTTTTCAATTCAAACCATAACTCAAAATACACAGCTTCAGGCCATCTCCCATAAAGTCATGGCGGGTCAGCGCATCGATGATGCGGATTGCCAATATCTCTATGAGGCTGCGCCTGTAGCTTTTTTGGGCATGCTTGCCAACCATGTACGCCAGCAAAAGCATGGGAAAAGGACCTATTTCAACCGCAATTTTCACCTGGAGCCGACCAATGTCTGCATCTATGATTGCGCCTTTTGCTCTTATTCCCGCAAAATCAAGAAGCGCTCTGACGGCTGGGAGTTTACGATGGATGAAATGCTTGACATGGTCAAAAAATACGACGGCCAGCCCGTCACAGAGGTGCACATTGTCGGCGGCGTATTGCCGCAATACGACCTGAAGTTTTACATGGACCTTTTTTCGGCAATCAAAGCCCACAGGCCGGAGCTGCATATCAAGGCCCTTACGCCGGTTGAGTACCATTATATTTTCAAAAAAGCGAAGGTCAGCTATGAAGAAGGCATGAAAATGCTGATCGAATCAGGTCTTGATTCTATCCCTGGGGGTGGTGCCGAAATCTTTGATGAAGAGATCAGGGCCCGGATTGCCGGAGGCAAGGTATCCTCCGAAGGATGGCTGGAGCTGCACAGGATCGCCCATCATCAGGGCATTCGTTCCAATGCCACCATGCTCTATGGCCATGTGGAGAGCTACGCGCATCGCGTAGATCACATGCGCAGGCTTCGCGATTTGCAGGATGAAACCGGAGGTTTCCAGACCTTTATCCCGCTCAAATTTCGCAATCAGGACAATGAATTGTCCCATCTCCCGGAAGTCTCCGTGATCGAAGACCTCCGCAACTACGCCATCGGGCGTATCTACCTCGACAACTTTGATCATATCAAAGCCTACTGGCCGATGATCGGCAGGCATACCGCGCAGCTTTCGCTTTCATTTGGCGTCAATGACGTGGATGGGACGATAGATGATACCACCAAAATCTACTCCATGGCAGGCTCTGAAGAGCAAAATCCGGCTTTGTCCACAGAGCAATTGGTAGATTTAATTGAAAGCGCTAGCTTTCAGGCACTGGAACGAGATACAGTCTATAACGTAGTTAAGGAGTATAACTCATAACCCCTCAATATTTTAGCTTTTCCCATGAAATTATATCTCATACGACACGGAGAAACCGATTTTAACCGCCGGGGTATCGTCCAGGGTGGCGGCATAGATTCTGATTTGAACGAGACAGGGCGCCAACAGGCGCTCGCTTTTTTTAAGCATTATGCCCATCTGCGATTTGACGCGATCTACGGAAGTGCGCTCAAGCGCACACACCAAACGCTGGCTCCCTGGATAACGCAAGCGAAGTATTCGCTCCATACATCGCCCGCGCTCAATGAATTTGGTTGGGGATGGATGGAGGGAAAAAGGCCTGACAAGGCCATGCAGCAGGAATTTCACGAAGTGAAGGAGGCATGGAAAAAGGGCGATTTTGACCGCGGCATTGAGGGAGGGGAATCTCCCAACTCAGCCTGGAAGCGTATCAAGCCTTTTTTTGATGAAATCTACCAGAAACACCAGGAGCAACAGATCCTGATCTGCTCCCATGGTCGTACCAACCGCATCATCCTGGCACAATTGCTGGGGCTGGGGATGGACCGCATGGAAGACTTTGACCATAGCAATACAGGCCTCAATATTCTTCATTTTCAAGCAGATGGCCAGGTTTCTTCGGAAAAATTAAACCATACAGAGCACCTGGAAATCATCCAGATTTAAGCCAATCTTTGAACTATGCTGCGCATCGCACTTGTCGAATACATCAATACACGGCCCTTTTTGGATGGGTTAGAGAAACACTTTTCTGCCGAAGAGGTAAGCCTGCTGTGTATGCCACCTGCGGCCTGTGGTACCGCTTTGCAAAAGGGTGATTGTGATCTGGCTCTGGTGCCTGTGGGCGCTATTCCGGACATGCCTGCCATAGAGATTTTGCCCGACTATTGTATCGGTGCGGAAGGAGAAGTGGCTTCTGTATTTATCTTTTCACAGGTGCCGCTAGAGGAGGCTGAAAGCCTGGTACTCGATGCGCATTCGCGCAGCTCCAATGGCCTTGCCCGCATCCTGCTCCAGCACCACTGGAATCTGAATCCCAGTCTGTTACAGCCAAAAAGTCGCAATTTTGGGCAAATCAAAGGCAGTAGTGCCGGTGTTGTGATCGGCGATCAGGCGATCAGAATGCGTGGGCAATATGCCTATGTCTACGACCTCTCTCTTGCCTGGCAGGAGATGACTTCGCTGCCATTTGCCTTTGCCGTTTGGGCTGCGCCCAAAGGGAGATTGGATAGCCTTTGGCGCCAGCGCCTGCATGACGCCTTCAAAGAAGGCGTAGAGGGAGCAGCGCAAAGCGCTGCCCGCTGGGCTGACAAATTTGAGATTGAAGCTGATTTCGCCCAGCAATACCTGACTTCCTACATTGACTTTCGCTTTAATGCACCCAAGCACCAGGCTTTGAATTTATACCTTCAATTGCTCAGCAAGCTAGCTGTACCCGGACAACATGAACTACATTATATTTGATCTGGAAGCGACATGCTGGGAACAAAGAGTTCCAGGCAGCCGCAATGAAATCATTGAGATCGGAGCGGTAAAAATTGACGCTGCTGGCCATAAAATGGGTGAATTTTGCAAATTTGTACGACCCAAACTGGATCCCATCCTTTCACCCTTTTGCATTTCACTCACACATATCAGCCAGGAAGACATTGATTCTGCTGATCCCTTTCCAAGTGTGGTTCAGGCTTTCAGAGATTGGATAGGGGAAGCCTATCTGCTTTGCAGCTGGGGATTATATGATAAGAACCAATTCAACCACGATTGTAAACTACATGGGCTTAGTTCAGACTGGGTCAAACAACACATTAGCCTCAAACATCAATACCCTGATATAAGGGGTGAAGGCAACAAAATGGGCATGAAAAGGGCCCTTGAGATCGAAGGTTTCAGCCTCGATGGCACACACCATCGAGGTATCGACGATGCCCGAAACATCAGCAAAATATTCCTGAAGTATCTGGGGCAATGGCAATTGCCGATTTAGGCAAAATTGTATACCTTGTTAAATGAATATTAATTCTCCTAACACACTTCCTAAAATGAAAAAATGGTCATACTGGGCGAAAGCTCATCCTGCTAAAGCACGTTGGCTGATTGTCCTGGCGGCAATCCTTCTCATCGTCCTGGGAGTAGAAATGGGCTTTGGCCTGGCTGCCTGGGATATGGAGTTGCCTGCGATAGGGATTGTGGGAGTTTCTGCTGCGCTGATTTTGTTTATGCAATTTTTTCCTAAAAATGTTGGCTATTGGCTTTCGCGAAAATATCACTTTGTCATCTGTATAGGGGCCTTTTTGACGGCTATTGCTGTTGGAAATCTTTTTATATATGAAGTGGAGAAAATGCCAGAGCCTGAAACCCAGATTCAACAAATTTCTCTCGCTCAAAAAGTAAATCAAAAAGGCCCTTCTTTGGAGAAAAATCCCCAAAACATCTTTGCCATCGGTTTATTCAAAACCAAAGCGATGATTAAGCATGCCAAAGTGCTGAAGAGCAAAGTGAAAAGCCTGAAAAAACGCTATCGGACACTACCCAGGGGACTCGCATTTTTTCTGTTCCTGTTAGCAGCATTTGGAGGATTTTGGCTCGCATATTTGATTGGGTTTCTAGCCTGCGCATTTGCCTGTTCAGAGGCTATAGCCCTTGCCTTGCTTTTCTTGCTTATAGCTATTTTAGCTGGTGCGGGCACACTATTTCTGGTGGGCTACGCCTTCTACAGGCTTTTTGAGTCTAAAGACCATATTCCGAAGAAAAAAAGGCCCCACCCTACATCTGATAATCCCAAAGGCTAAGATTGCACATGATTCAAATTCGTTCGCAGGAGGATATATTTAAGCTGGAAAAAACGCCCCTCGCTGCACACAATCTACCCGAAAATACTTTCGACATGCTCCAACAGGGAGTGGCCATCGCTCCCGAAGCGCCCGCGCTTCATTGGTTTTTGCAGGCAAAAGGCAAAGCCTATACCCAAAAAGAAAGCTACAGCTTTCGGGAAATGTTGGGTCATATTCGCCAAACCGCGAACTTCTTTCACTCCCTGGGCGTCGAAAAAGACGATGTCGTCTCTTTCATCCTCCCCAATATGCCCGAGACGCACTGGACCATCTGGGGCGCAGAATGTGTGGGCATCGTCAATCCCATCAATCCTTTGCTGGAAGCTTCACAGATCGTAGATATTCTTCGTGCCGCAGGTACCAAAGTATTGGTCACCCTGGCTCCCTTTCCCAAAACAGATCTTTGGGACAAGGTGGAAAGCCTGCGCGAAGAGGTGCCCAGCCTGGAGAAAGTAGTGCGCGTGCATCTTGCCGATCACCTCAAAGGCATGACCAAATTGCTCGTCAAGCTGATGAGCCGGAAGAAAATCCGCGATATAGAGGGGCAGGAAGTCATCGATTTCAATAAGGGAAGAAGCAGCTTCCCCAAAGACCTGCTGATCTTTGATCGAACGATCAAAGGCGACGATATCGCCTCCTATTTCCATACAGGTGGCACCACAGGCCAACCCAAACTCGCTGCCCATACACACAGCAATGAAGTTTTTGATGCCTGGGCGATGATGCTGCATCTGGGCGATGGAGAAGGGAGGGGTAAAAATTTCTTTTGCGCCTTGCCGCTATTCCATGTCAATGGGGTGTTCGTGACAGGGCTGGGCCCCTGGTCTATCGGGGCTACTGTCACCCTGGGGCCTCCCCAGGGGTATCGGACGGTAGGTTTGCTCGCCAATTTTTGGCGAATCGTGGAGCATTATAAGCTCACTTTCTTCAGTGCTGTGCCCACTGTTTATGGCAAATTGCTGGATGTGCCCGTCGGCAAAGCTGACATCAGCAGCCTCGAATATGCCATTTGCGGGGCTGCGCCTCTGCCTGTGGAAGTATTCAAAAACTTTGAGAAGAAAAGCGGTGTGCGCTTACTGGAGGGTTACGGCTGTACCGAAGGCACCTGTGCCAGTTCGATCAATCCGCCGCTGGGCGAGCGGAAAGTGGGCTCCATCGGTATGAGATTTCCCTATCAGGAAATGAAAATCGCCATTTTAGGTCCCGACGGAAGCTTTGAGCGGGAGGCCCAAAGCGATGAAATCGGCGCAGTAATATTGCGTGGGCCCAATGTCTTCAAAGGCTATAAAGAATCTTTCCACAACGAGCATATCTGGGTGGATAGCGCCGATGGAAAAGGTCTCTGGTACAATACCGGCGACCTGGGTCGGCAGGATCAGGATGGCTATTTTTGGCTAACAGGCAGGAAAAAAGAAGTTATCATCCGGGGCGGACATAATATTGATCCCAGGATGATAGAAGAACCGATGCATAAGCATCCGGCAGTCGCGCTGGTAGCTGCTGTCGCAAGCCCGGATCCGAAAGTTGGGGAAGTTCCCGTCATTTTTGTCCAATTGAAAGCAGGCCATCATGCCACCGGAGAGGAGTTGTATCATTTTGCGGAGAAACATATCCCTGAGCGTGCAGCCCTGCCGCAGGCCATCCATATCCTGGAGGAGATGCCGCTAACGCCCATCGGCAAAGTGCATAAAGTGCCTCTATACCTGGGAGAAATTGAACGCATTTTTGTGCGCGAAATCCTCAAAATACCCGTTGTAGAAAAGGTGAAAGTACAAGCTACCTCTGACCGTAAATTTGGGACATTAGCCGAAGTTGGGGTAGTGTTTAAAGAAGGTACGAATGAGAAAACCGCCGAAAAGGAAGTCCGGCACTTGTTGGGGCAATATGCGGTGAAGAGCAGATTGGGTATTGAAAATACCTAAAAAAGCGCATTATTTTCCCTAAATTCACGTTCTAATTTGCAGAAAAACCGAGGAGAAGGATGCTAGAAAAAGCCTGTTTAAAGATACCTAAATATTGGACCTTGCTTTTGATTTTGTGCCTCTTTGTGGCCTGTGCCTCTACTTCAGGGCCGCAGATATATCCATTTACTGTGACAGTAGTGGAGCAGGGCGTAAAGGAAGAAGCCGATTATGAGGTAAAATACCGCATTTACCTGGATGGTGAATTTGAAGGAGAAACTCAGCCCGCGCCACGCTCACGCAAACATAGCTATACGTCCCGCATCCCCAAAGGGCGCCATTTGCTCCGCATTGAGTATTGGAGCAAGGAAGATGGCGAATGGCAAAAAGCTGAAGAATCGGTATTCTACCAGCAATTTGCACATAGATGGATGAAAATCAGCATCCGCAAAGCCACTGAGCTCAAGCTCACCATCACCCGCAATGGCCGCGCCATTGACAAGCATTTTGATTATCCTTGATGAAGGCCATCAATTGAAAAAACTGATGCCAAAGCACGCTGGAACCAGGGAGCTTTGACTAGCCCTACCTAGGGATTCAAATTTGTATCCCTTTCATAATCAGACTTTTAATCTGAAAACCTGCTTGCAAATCCTGCAGACTCCTTCCCTTTTCCATTCCTAAGGCCTGACTCAAAAACGAAAAAACCTCTTCTGGTTTTTTCAGCATTTCCTTCAAGGAAACGGCTCCGGCAGACTTTGACAGTTTTTCCCCTTTTCCTTTTACAAAAAGCGGATGATGGAGAAACTCGATTTGACCAAAATCTTCCATGGCAATCTTTTCTGCCAGAAAAAGCTGAGCCGCCGTAGAAGGCAGCAAATCGCGCCCACGCACGATGCCCGTCACCCCAAAATGCTGGTCATCGACCAGCGAGGCAAGTTGATAGGCCGGAAGGCCTTCTTTCCGCCGAATCACAAAATCACACATCTGCGCATGCAGATTGACCTGGTGGCGATCGCCCGTCATATCCTGAAAGGAGATGTCATGGGTCGGAGAGGTCTGAATCCGCCAGGCGGTATCTGGCATTTCCAGGGACAAGGCTTGTCTTCGGGCCGCATCCGGGTATTGCCCTTTAGCTTTTAGCTGGTTGATTTGCTTTCGCGAAAGCCCGCAGGCATAGACTTCAGGCAGTTTTGCCAGGTTCTGAAGCGCAGCTTCATAGAGCGGCAGCCGATGCTGCTGGGACCAGTTGGCATAAAAATCATCCGGCCCGCCGGGCCCTTCGTCATAGTCCAGGCCCAGTCGATCTATCGATCGAAAGATATCTTCCACATATTCGTCCCGCCTGCGGACGGCATCGAGATCATCTATGCGCAGCAGGATGCGCGCGCCTTTCTCCCTGGCTATCAGCCAGGTGAGGACAAAATTGAAGGCATTGCCTATGTGCAGATAACCCGAAGGAGTAGGGGAAAACCGGAAGAGTGACATAAAAAATCGTTTTTTTGTTTTTCGTTCTTCGTCTCGCCTCTCACCTCTCTAATCTCTCTTCTCCCCTCTCCCCCCAAAAATTGCACTGCCGATGCGAACCATCGTTGCACCTTCCTCTATGGCGATTTCAAAATCGCCGCTCATGCCCATGGAGAGTTCCCGCAACTCAATGCGGGGATGCGAGACAGCAGCAAGCTGCTCTTTGGCGAGCCTCAGGCGGCGAAATTGATTTCGAATGACGGCCTCGTCATCGGTAAATTCAGCCATGCCCATCAGGCCTTTGATCCTGACATGGGGATATGATTCTATTTTTTCCAATAAAATCTGGGTGGATTTTTCCTGCAAGCCAGACTTGGCGTCTTCCTCTGAAATATTCAATTGCAGCAGGCAATCGATGATGCGGCCGCATTTTGCGGCCTGCTTGTCTACCTCCGCCAGCAGGCGCTCAGAGTCCACGGAGTGGATGAGGTGTACGAAAGGCGCGAGGTATTTTACCTTGTTGCGCTGCAAATGGCCGATCATGTGCCAATGTGCCGCCGGCAATTGGGGTTGCTTTTCGCTGAGCTCCTGCGGACGATTTTCGCCAAAGTCAAGCTGCCCGGCAGCATAAGCCTCATGGATCAATTCCATGGGTTTGGTTTTGGATACGGCGATGAGTTTGACCTCCCCGGGATTGCGGCCCGCTTTTAAGGCTGCCTGAGAGATTTGATGTTTAATTTCTTGTAGGCTTTCTGCTATTTCCATATTTTCCATTTACTTCATTCCGTTTAAGTACAGAACAATTTTTCAGGCAAGCCTCCAAAAGTCCCGAAGGGACGCTATATGCAGCATGGGGCGAAGCCCCATGAAGGTGAACGACTCCCATAGAAGTCCTGAAAGGACGACATATCTTAAAACGCCATACC
>JAUIGE010000054.1 GCA_030430205.1 Bacteroidia bacterium
ATTGCTGGCCACAGCATAATAGGTACTCACGCCCGCCGGCAAACTGACCACTGCATACTGCCCGCCATTCACCTGCCCACTGCTGGCTGAAACACTGCCAACTGGACTGGTTCCGAGTTTCGGGTCTGCATCATAGAAGGTATAGGCAGAGGCGATGCCACGTGTATCTGAAACCCATGCTGCCAGATCAATTTGGCCTGTATTACATCCAATGGCAGGTAAGTCCAGGACCACTGTGGAGGTTTTTCTCACCCTCACTCTCACTCTTCGAGCCTCACCCTCACAGCCATTGAAAAGCTGACTCACCCAATAAAATCGGGTGTTGTTGGAGGCAGTATTCACTACTGGCGTACTGATAGCTGCTCCCTGTTGACTGTTCACATCAGCGTACCAGCGGAAGTCTGCACCAGACTCATAGCTGGAGTTGGCCGTGAGCAGTACTTCGAGATCGGGCGTGGCTTCGCCTTCGCAGAAATCAAATCGTATTTGATTGCATGAGCCGCAATTTTGCGGTGCGAGCTGGGCGGGGGTGTGCTTGACGATGACGGTTCGGTTAAGTTGGGTGCTGTTGCCACTCACATCGGTCACCTGATAGCTCACAAGGTAGCTGCCCGCGGCATTTGTATTCACTGCTGAGCTGTTGATGGAAATATTCTGTCCGACCTGAGGATCACAATTATCAGAGGCGGTGGCTCCTGCTTCCACATAGCTTTCGCCCTCACAAAGGATGACAGGATTATCTCCGAGTAAACTGATGACAGCTTTTTGATTATCCGTGATGGTTACGTCGAAAGAGCAGGATGCGGTATTACCGGAGGCATCGGTCATGGTGTAGCTTTCAGTGGTGGTTCCCAGTGGAAAATTTCCGCCGCTTCCCAGACCGGAGGTCAGGTTGGTTGTGGTTCCGGAACAATTATCCATGCCTTTTGGGACAATATAGGTGAGCTGACGGCTGCACTGATCCGGGCTTGCGCTCAGGTTGATCGGGGCCGGGCAACTTATCTTAGGGTCCTCAACATCATGTATGATAACGGAAACATTACAGCTTCCGGCATTGCCCGCAGCATCATATCCACTGAGTGTTTGGATGTGCGTACCTACCTGGAAGTTTGACATAAAGTAATTTATCAAAGTTCCATTTCCACATGGGTCTGAGATACTGAAACTAATGACAACCGTGGCAGAACAAGTACCTGGGATAGCATTTTCACTGATGCTGGCAGGACAAATGAGTTGTGGGGCCAGGGTATCATTGACAGTGACCTGAAAACTACAACTGGCTGTATTACCGCTGGCGTCGGTCGCGGTATAGCTTTGTGTGGTGGTTCCTATGGGAAATTCATCTCCTGAAGTAAATCCGCTGGCATCGGTTTGGGCATGACTTACCTGGGTGCAATTGTCGCTGCTGCTCACGCTGTAACTTACCCGCGCTCCGCAGGTCGCGAGATCATTGTCCTGAATAATTTTTGCTGGACAGGAAATGCCGGGGGCTTCTGTTTCAGTAATGGTAATGTATGACGTGCAGGAACTGCTATTTCCCTCTTGATCACGGACACTAAGGGTAACCGGATTGATTCCCAAATGATTGCAATCGAAGGTGAGAAGGCCTGTTTGGAGTTGTAGTCCGGCTCCTCCTACATCATGAGAGCTGGATGTGAGGCTGGATTTGTTGACAAATGTGGAGGAGAAAGGCCCCAGGTTTACGGTTAGATCACTGCAAACAGCTACCGGAGGTAGATTGTCTTCAACCCGGACGGCAGCAGTACAACTGCTTTCATTGCCCTGCTCATCACTTACTGTCAGGGCTACCGTTTGAACGGGAGCAAAAACGGAATAACTCAGGGGCGTTTGATCCAGGTCAAAGACTAGATCGGCCTGAGCGGTACAATTATCCGATGAGCCATTATCAATGGCTGCCGGAAGAGGTGATACCTCCCCCTGGGCATTGGTGCTAAGTGTCAGAGGCTGGCACAATGCGGTAGGGGCTTGATTCTCTTCAACTGTAACAGAGCCTACGCAGCTGGAGGTTCCCTGGCCATTTGTGCCCTGTAGGGTCACAATGTTGGTTCCCAGATGGCTACAATCAAAACTGAGGCTGCTCGTGCAGCCGTTATTCGTTGGAAAGCAAAAACTGAGCGAAGCTCCGCCCGGATCTGTGCTTCCATTGTCAATATCAGCTACAGCGATACTTGCTGTCCCATTGGCGTTGAGGCTGATGTTTACATTTTTACATATCATGTCCGGCGAATTGGATAGACGATCCTGGATGGTATAGGTGATAAATCCATGTTCTGCATGATAATGGGCGCCTCCTGCCGTAATGTTTTGGTAGGTATTGCCGGTGGCAACAATGCTGCCACCGCCTCCTGCTCCGCCATTAAATCCACCTTCTCCACCGCCAGAGAATCCGCCACCTCCACCGGCATCGCCGCCGCCACCACCACCACCATAGCCATAGCCTCCGGCTTTTCCCGTACCTCTGCCCCCATTTCCTCCGTCAAAACCTCCGCCCTCTCCATTTCCTGTACTTCCCGCTAATCCGAGGATTCCCCCTCCGGCATTGCCCGCCCCGCTGCCAGGGCCACCATTGCTCCCGCCATTTCCACTGAGCGAACCTTTTCCATTACTTCCTGAGGAACTATCATTTCCACCTTTGCCGGAAGAACCTCCGCAAACGCCTGTGGCATAGGCGCCTCCGCCACCTCCAGCTACAGCCAGGATGATCCAGCAGCTATTAGCATCAGACAAGTCTGGAGAAGGAACTGAATAATAAGCATTCTTGATGAAGACGGAACAACCAGAATTGCCACTGATGCCAGGTTTTAAATACAATACTGCTGAACCTCCGCCTCCGGCGGCACCGACTGAGCCATTGCCTGACTTGCTATCTCCTTTTTTCCCGACTACGAAGCGAATCTTGCCACCGGGCTCAAGCTCATTGGAACCCGTTCCGATTTTGAATCGGGCTACCACTGTAGCTCCTTCTCCTCCATTGGTGCGGCAGAGATTGGGGACCCGTCTGCTTCCGCCATCACCTCCTTTCAGGGTGAATTCTATATGGTCATATCCATTGGTGACCGCATCCGAAGGGATGATATAATCCTGGGCAAAACCTTCCCAGTTGTGGCTGCCATTGCTATTGATCGTGATGGTATTGCCATTTGCGGTCAGGTTAGGGCTTTGGGCAAAAAGGCTGTAGCCTGAAAACAAAATTACAAGGCATAGGAAGGGCAGGAATGATTTCATGTTTGTTGACTGTCTCATAAGTTTAATAGTGGTTTGTTGACAGTCCAAAGATGGGTGCATGGGGGGTGAACAAACCCGCCATTTACATGAAAAAATCAGACATTTTAGCTAGTAAGTGGGGCTTAGGTAAGCAGAAGGCCGTTTTCCAAAACGTTTTTCAAATACTTTGCTGAAATAGGCAGGGGTATTGAAACCGCTGGAATAGGCCACTTCGGCTATGGTACCAAAGGATTTTTTCTCCAGCAGGATGCGCGCTTTTTGCAGTTTTACCTCCTGGCTGTAGTCTTTGATGGAAAGGCCTGTCAGGCTTTTGACCCTGCGCAGCAGTTGCCTTTCGCTGGTGGCCATGTGACTGGCCAGGTCCGATACCAAAGGGCTCATGCCCTTGTCGAGGGTATCCAGGATGAGCTGCTCCAATTGCTGGAGCCAGGCATCATCCACCGGCTCTGGGGCTTGCTCTTCAAGCTTTTGAAGCAGTTCGTTTTCTTGTTGAAAGGCTTGCCTTTGCTGGTAGTTGTGCAGGAGATTCTGGAGGCGGGCCTGCAATTCTTCGGGAGAAAATGGCTTGGTGAGGTAGTCATCTACACCCATTCGGAGGGCGGTGAGTTTGTCTTTCTCGGCGGCGCGTGCCGTCAGCATGATGACCGGCAACTGCCGGTGGATAGGATGAGATTTTACTTTTTCCAACAAAGCATAGCCATCCATGCGCGGCATCATGATATCGGAAAGAATCAGGGAAACAGGCAAAGCGCCCGGTGCCTGATTTTCCAGGTATTCCCAGCCTTCCTGCCCATCAAAGGCAGCAGTGATATGATAGGCATTTTCCAACATGCTACGCAGAAATTGCTGGATGTCGGCATTGTCTTCGACGATGAGGATATGCCGTTTTTCGGCATTCGGAGGTGTGGCTGTGATTTCCCCTTTAAGCGCTTCTTCCTTTTTTACCCAAAAAACTTCCTGAGACTCAGCCAACCTGGAAATACTTTCCACTTCCCGCGCCGGAAAGCGCAAATAGAACCGGCTGCCTTCTCCCTCACGGCTTTCCACTGCCAATTCCCCCTTCATGAGCAGAGCCAATTCTTTGGAAAGGGCAAGCCCAATGCCTGAGCCTCCTTTATGGGAAGCCTGCCTTTTTTTCGATTGAAAAAAGCGGTCAAATACGTGCGGAAGGTCTTCCTCCGCGATGCCAGGCCCTTTATCCCGAACCGCAAGCAGGAAATGGCCTGCCTCTCGCCGGATTTCAAAAATGACTTCTCCTCCACTGGAGGAAAATTTGAGTGCATTACTCAATAGATTGGTGAGGATTTTGCCCAGGCTATTTTCGTCTATTTCGAGAAAAAGGGGCCTTTCCAGCTTGTACACCATCCTGTAGGTGATTTTTTTAAACTCTGCCTGTAGCTGGAAAGTGGAGAATATTTGCTG
Organism: Bacteroidia bacterium; assembly: GCA_030430205.1. GTDB lineage: Bacteria > Bacteroidota > Bacteroidia > J057 > J057 > JAUIGE01. The sequence continues at coordinate 4,669 of JAUIGE010000054.1, forward strand.
GCAAAAAAACTGAAAGTCAGTGGGTTGAAGGTCCAGACTTACCTGTCCTGATTCCAGCTTGGCCAGTTCCAGCAGCTCTTCCGTCAATTGCAGGAGAGATTGCCCATTTTTTCGGATCATAAAGAGCGGATCCAGCATCTCCTTGCTGAATTTGCCTGCTGCCTTCTGGATCAATTGCTGCACAGGCCCGAGAATGAGGGTGATAGGCGTGCGGAGTTCATGGGAAATATGGGTGAAAAAACGCGTTTTCAGTTTGTCCAATTCCTGCAATTCAGCTGCCTGTTTTTCGATGGTTTTTTTGTCCTGCTCTATTTGGCGTGTGCGTTTGCCCACCATGTCTTCCAGGACTTTTTTCTGGCGCTGGAGCTGCAGGGTACGAAACCGCAGCAAAAGCCAGATGCCCAAAAGCAAGGCAATAGCCGCTGAAATTAAGAAAGCTGTTTTCAGGTAAAAGGGCTTTTTGACGATCAGGGCTAAGCTGATTTGTTGTGGAGCATAGCTGCCATCGCTCCCTCTTGCGCGCAGTTTCAGCTGATATTTTCCGTAAGGAAGGCCACTCAGTAGCAATTCGTTTCCCTGCATCTTTTGCCAGACATCATAGAGGCCTTCTATCTTGTATTCATACTTGACTTTGGGGCTAAAAAAATAATCCTGGAGAGCTATCTGAATGGAACAAAAGCGGTCCGTCGGGGAGAAAACGATTTCCCTGTCCTGTTTCAGTTTTTTTGTCAAATCCCTGAGCAGGTCTTCGTCTTCTATATATTGCTTAAAAGAGCTGATCACTAATGCCTGTTCATCGTTTTTATCCCGATAAAATGCCTGAGGATAAAATGCATTCACCCCTGTGATGGTACCCATATACAGCCGCCCGTCAGGAGCCTGATAGTGGGAGGTTCGGTTAAACTCATAGCTGCTTATCCCATCTTCCGGGAAGAAGCTCCTCAAGGTGAAATCCTCTTTGTTGAACTGTATGAGGCCATAATCACTCCCCATCCAAAGATGATTGAAATCATCTTCGTAGATAGCATAGAGGGTATTACTGGGCAGGCCATGGTCCTGGGTGAATTGTCGGATGGGTTTTTGGGAAGCTTGGGGCTCCCATCTGATAAGGCCTGCGTCCGCAGTGGCCAGCCAATATACGCCCTGTGCATCCTGATGCATGTGGTAAAAATTGCTGGCAGGTAAATGGTATTTTCCCTCTTCGGAAGCAGCGTATTTTTGGGTAATTCCTTTTTGTAAATCCAGCACATAAAGGCCTGTATTGCTGCACACCCAAATGATGCCCTCTCTGTCTGTATAAAAGCAAATGACATGGGCTTTTTGCAGGCTTGTATGTTCATTATATGCATCGAAAAGCTGGAGAGCGGGCTTTTTTGTTTCATCAAAAACAGCCAGTCCCTGATTTAGGCCGAGCCAGATTCGTTCATTTTTATCTTCGAAAAGTGCCCAGGCGGTGAGGGTTCCTTCGTTGAGGGGAAAAGCCTGAACTTCATTTCCCTCGGTATCTAAGCGCAACAGGCCCTCAGCGGCCGTCCATAACCGACCTTTGCTGTCAAGCAAAAGAGGAACGCGGTATCCCCCCAACAAATCCTCTGCCGCACGCCTTCGACGGTCTTTGGTATCAAATGGAGGCAAACCCTCATAGGTATTTTGTCCCATACCCGTTGCCAGGTCGATGCGGGAAGATCTTGTGTAGCGGTTGATGAGCAGCTGCCCATTTATTTCTATGATGCCGCGGACACCTGTCGAGGCTTTTCCGATATCCCATTTGGCTGTTTCTCTGTCAAGATATAGGGTAAAAGGATTTTTTTTGAAGTGCATCATCAGGATGCCTTCATCGGTCACCAACCAGGCAAGTTCTTCCCTGTCAAAAAAAAGCTGATTTACCTTCCTCGCAGCTTCTTCTCCTTGTATTTCAGGATTTCCCCATAAATACTTTCCCTGGCTATCCAGCACCCAGATAGATTTATTTTCTGTGTACCACAGGCTTTGGTCACTGGCCCTTACAGCCACCCTGCTAATGTTGGTGGGGCCTGGAAAGGGAGAATTTTTGTTGACAACAAAGCGGGTATCACTATCGGGGCCAATTCGGCGAAATTCGCCGGATTCTGTCCCTTCCGGGGGCTGCAGGATCCACAGGATCGAGCTGTCGCCAGCTTGCTGGCGGATGAGATCATTGACTGCCTTATTTTTGCCTAAACCGAGGCTGGCTTTGATTCGTCCCGACTCATCCGTACAAATCAAGCTGTCATGGGCATTTTTCAACCAGATTTCATCTTTGTTGATCCAGCGGATAAGCTGCATCCCATCTGCCCAAAACAGCTGCTTGAAGCCTTCAGCAGGATGATACGTCCAGCTTTTAGCCTTTTCCAATAAAAGAATATGCTGGCCGTCGGTTTGAGAAAGGTGGATGATATCTGAGGGATGAAAAGGGGCTTGCTCTCCGAATTTTTCCTCAAAACTGACGCTTTCTTCTGTTTGTGGGTGAAAAAGTTGAAGGCTTTTTAGGGGAGACTTATCGTGGTATACGGCCCGATCTGCCATCCAAAAGTAGCCTTCAGCATCTTCAAAAATCATGTGAATCCGGTCTGAGAAAAGGCCTCCTTTTGCTTTTGTCCATTTGCTGAATGTATAGCCATCAAAGCGATTCAGGCCAGACTCTGTCCCAAACCACATAAAGCCTTCACTGTCCTGATGGACACAATAAACGACCCGATGCGACAGTCCATCCTCTACACTCAGCGACCTGAAATGTGTGCTATACCTCTCCTGTTGGGCAAAAATACCCGATAAAATAAAACAGCCTATGAACACCAGGAATTTGGATTTCATGCTTCAAATCGCCTGCAAAATAGGATCCCCTATATTTACCTTTTTGAGAAAATAGAAGAAATCAAATATCTTAATAATTGGAGTAGAAGCCAAGAAGGCCGCCTTCCTGGTGGTAAGCGGCCTCCGGTAAAATAATATTATTGATGAGCAGATGTACTCTTCTGCTAATTCTCCCTATCGCTTCGCGATTTTTCCGATGTAACCCAATCCCTCCGGATTTGAGATCCGCAGATAATAGTAGCCTATCGGCAGTTCGCTGATATCCAGGGCCGTTTCGCGACCCCTAAGGGGCCCGCTACGGAGAGCTCTTCCCAACTGATCATACAACTGGTATTGCCAGTCTCCCTCCAAACTGCCTTCGGCACGCATGTTAAACCGGCCAGAGGTCGGGTTGGGATAGAGGATGAATCGTTCTGCACCGTGCAAATTGATATTGACAAAAACCTCCCTGCTCCAGACGGCACGGCCGTCAGCATGCACCAGTTTTAGTCGATAGCTATTTCCTTCAGACATTGCGTCAGCATCCACATAGCTGTAGCCATGCTGATCTTCCTGCCAGGCCACTTCCGCCACTTTGTTCCAGCTGCCATCAGCCTGCAATTTTTCAACCTCAAAATGTGTAAGGGCAAACTCATAGCGGATATCCCAATCCAGCTGGATGAGGTCGTAAGCCAGCTGATGACCTGCCAACTGCAAACTATTCCTCGCCTGGCGAGGTGCAGCCGATGGATTCACTGTGATGGTGAAGTCCTGGAAAGTCCCTGCACAATTTCCATTGTAGGGAATCACCCGGATTGTAGCTGTAAGCGGTCCGAGGGTGGTATTTTGTGCTGTAAACATCAGATTGCCGATACCCAAAGAACCCATAATCCCGATGTAGGGATTACCTAAAACAGCCAGATCAAACCAGATAATCTGGGTGGTGTTGGTTCCACTGAAGCTGACGTTCACAAGATCGCCGGCATTGACGACCACATTGGAAATGGGATTCAATGCCGCTACTGAGGTGCTGACCACCAAATCACTGGCTGTCACCTGACAACCGGTATTGTTGCCAGCGGTGGCGTAGTAGGTGATGGGATTGGGCGGAACACTGACGATCACGTACTGTCCCGCATTCACCACGCCATTGGTGGCGGTGGCGGTGCCCAGCGCTGTGGGGCTGCCCAGATCGGGATCGGAATCATAGAAGCTGAAGCCGGTGGCAATGCCCCGACTGTCGGAGACATAAGCTGCCAGATTGATCTGGCCCGGATTACAGCCCAGGGCCGGCAGGTCGAAGACTACAATTGAGGTTTTCCTAACCCTCACACGCATTCTCCTTGCGGGACCTTCACAATTGCCATCCTGCTGACTGACCCAGTAGAATCTGGTATTGTTGGAACCCGTATTCACGGACGGTGTGCCAATGGGGCTTCCCTGGCTGCCGCTGTTATCGGCATACCAGTTGAAGGTGATGCCAGACTCGTAGTTGGCGTTGGCAGTAAGCAGGGCTTCGAGATCGGGTGTGGGATCACCTTCGCAGAAGTCAAACCGGATTTGACTACAGCTGCCGCAGTTCTGCGGCGCGAGCTGACCAGGGGTATGCTCCACGATCACGGTTCTCGTGATCTGGGGGGCGGCGTTGCCGCCGGGGTCGGAGTAGTTGTAGGTGATGTTGTAAGTACCTTCCTGGTTGGTATTGACACCTGATGTATTACCCGGGATGGTTCCTCCGCCACAGTTATCGGAAATCACAGCCCCGGGATCCAGAAGTACATCACCTTCACAGATGACAATAGGATTGACCCCAATGAGGGATAAGGAAGGGACAATATTATCTTCAACAGTTACCGTAGCGGTGCAGCTGGCTGTATTGCCATGATTATCTCTTACCGTCAGGGTCACCGTATTTGCACCTATATCATTACAGTCGAAAGAATTGGGGGTCAAATTCTGAGTGATCACCGTGCCGCAGTTATCAGAGGAGCCTGATTCAATAGAGTTAGGTGAAGTACCGGTGTTTCCATTTGCATCCAGCTGTAGGGTTAAATTCTGACAGCCAGCTGTTGGTGGGGTATTATCCAGGACCGTTACAGAAGCACTGCAAGAAGCTGAATTCCCACTTCCATCCGTCACGGTGAGTACAACCCCATTGCTACCCAGGTCATTGCAACTGAAGGCACTGGGACTGACAGACAGACTGGCAATGCCACAATTATCAGAAGAACCACCATCCACATCGCTACCCGCGATGGAAGCATCTCCATTTGCATCGAGGTTAACCAGGGTGTTCTTACACGCTGCATCCGGCGGCGTATTTTCCAGAACCGTAAACATCACCGGACAGGGAGTAGAATTTCCGTTAACGTCATTAATGGTGAAGTTGATAAGCCTTGTACCTACATCTTCACAGGTAATATAGGCGTCGATCTCCCCCAGTCCATGAGTGGCAGACAAACCGCAGTTATCACTGGCATTGACAAGGTTTTCGAGGACAAAGGTGTACATGAGGAAGGTGTCATTGGGGGCCAGTGATACCGTGGCAGAGTTGCAGGTTGCGTTGGGCGGGATATTATCCTGCACTGTGACATTTGCCGAACAGCTGGCCGAAGACCCCGGCGCATCATAGACAGTCAAGGTGACTGTTTGTATTCCCACCTGGGAACAATTGAAGGAAGACGGGCTTGCAACCCGAGCCAAAGCACTGCCGCTACCACTACAGGCATCATTGGAGCCACCATCAATATTGGCAGCGGTTACAGTAGCGGTGCCACCTGCCCCAATCTGAATCGTTGCATTCTGACATATCGCCGTAGGTGGTGTCACATCCGTGATGTTTACAGTTGCTGCACAATTTGCAGTGACGTTATTCGCATCGGTCACAGTCAGGGTGACGGTATTTATGCCTATATTACTACAGCTAAAACTGGTTTGAGAGGCGACCAATGAAAGGGGAGCCACTCCTCCATTGCTACCATTGTTGATAGCAGATGCAGCTATGCTTGCATTGCCAGAGGCATTGAGGGAGACGGTCAGGTTTTGACAGACGGCCACAAGGGGAGGAGGACCCGTCACCGTCGTATAACGACGTCCAAAGACGTCACTGTTCGGGAATCCCGCCTCATATACGATTAGCGATTCATTCGAATTATTCCGAATAGCCATTCCTCCCTCTACCTGATTGAACAGCAGGCTGCTTGAAATGGATTCCGCCGAACCGATTTTGGTTGCCGCAGTATTCAGTCGTTGTACCCAGACCTGATCAGGGAAACCACCATTATAGTTCATCCACATGACAAGAAACTCATTGTTGTGCGGGTTGAACGTCAGCTCACCATCAGCGCCACCTTTGCTATCGGCTGGGTTGCTGATCGCAAAATGGCTCCCTACGGTCGTGACCCCATTTCCATCAATGAGCTGTGCATATACTTCGACATTTGACGCCGCGCCATATTGGGTCTGATATGTAACCAGGTATTTGCCTGTACTGCTTCCCTGACGATTATAGGCAACCCGGGGAAAGGAGGTCAAGTTATTGGGGGTAGTCGTGGCCGTCATGACCGTTTTTCCCTGAATATTGGTGCCGGTATTGCTGAAGCGCTCATAAAAAACTTCAAAATCAAACTCCGAAGATTCTCCACCGCGATATACGACCAGATATTCATTTTTATCATTGTTATAAGCGACATCCGGTTCGTAAAATTCCCTTCTGGTAGTAGAGCCTGAGCAAACGGCTGTTTCAACCGAAATGAGCCCTCCCACTGCTGCGCCTGCCGAAGAAATACGTTGCGCCTTGATGTCCCTGCAGGTAAATACACTGGCCTGGGTGACACTCGAAAATACCACAAAATATTCATTATCGGTGCTGTTCCAGGCAATACGGTTGCCCAGCAGGAATAGCGAAACCGTTGTCGTATTGCCAATCGTTATTTCGCTTCCCAAAACACCGGAAAGGTTTTTGGCAACCCTTCTTCCCAGTACTTTCTGGGTGGAAGGTCCGGTATTCCACACCACAAAAAATTCATCGGAAGTCTCATTGTAGACAATATCCGGGTCGAGGGCACCCTGACCGGAAGGCATACTGCTGATTTTCAGTGGACTGCCTACTTTGGCGCCGGTAGTGGCGCTGACGCGTTGGGCATAGATATCTTTCGTGCCGGCGGTTGCAAAATCTGCAGGAAAAACCACCACATATTCATTGTCATCCGGGTTGTATGCGACTTCCGGGTCAATGGCATTTCTGCCACTGGGCGAAGTCGAATAATTCACATCTGCTGCATCCAAAACCGGATCTATCGTTACAGGATATGTCGCATTGGCCAATGCCATTCCATCCACGATAATCATTGTCCCTTCTTCTGTCACCTGCATACTCGCAGCCAGGATATTTTGGTCCGCATCGTAAACGGTCACATCCCCCAGGCGTACTTTCCCTTTTTCATTTTCCCAAACCCAGTGCGCTTCTTCCTGCCTGAAAATCCCTTCACATTCGATTTTTCCCTTGATATACAACTTATTGTTTTCAAGGGTCGGCATCTTTTCCAAAACAAATTGTTGTTCGATAAAGTCTTGCCCAATCCTGTACCTTTCTACCATTTCACCTCGCTGATACACGATATGATCCTGACCTTCCTGGTCGGTTAGTCTGGTTGGGGATACAAAATCAGTGGCAACATTCGTCACCAAAGACCAACTGAATTCCGGTCCCTGATTTTTGGGCTGAAAACGGATTCGCTCAGGGCTAAAAATGACTTCATGTTTGACATTTTGCAGAAAAACAGATTCACCCTTCTGAGAGATGCGGTTCTCATATTGGGCGTAGCGCAGGCTCTGTTTTTCATTCAATTCGGCTACGGATGGGGACTTTTCTACCACCAATATGTTGTAAAGAAAAGTCATTGAAAAAAACAGAAACAAGCAAGAAAGGGTAATTGAACGGGTCATTGAGTAGTTGTTTGTGAGACTATTTTATTTTGAAAGTGTAAAAAATATAATCATTAAACAAAAAAAATGCCTGATTTTGCGATAAAGTAATCTTCCAATTCCAACTTATGTTTTTGACAATAAAATCCCTTATCTTTTTCCCATGAAAAATTACCTGCTCTCCCTCTTCCTCTTCACCCTGCTCACGCAGTTGGGCTTCTCCCAGACTTCCCTCAAACTGGAAATCAACCACAAGCTTGGCCAGGATGAGTTTTCCATTAACAAAATGGCTCAAAACAACCTGGGGCAGGATTTTACGGTCATCAATCTGAGATACTATCTTTCCAATTTTAGCATTACCCATGATTCCGGGAAGGTCTACCTCATTCCGGATTTGGTCGCATTGGTAGATGCCAGCCAGCCGGAAGTGATCGATTTGGGCGTCCATTATGTAAACAAGATAGAAGCCATCTCTTTTTATATGGGCATAGACTCGGCCCGTAACCACCTCGATCCTTCGGCCTATTCTCCTTCTGACCCTTTGGCTCCCCAAAGTCCTTCTATGCACTGGGGATGGGCTTCTGGCTATTTTTTTCTTTCAATGACCGGGAAATGTGGTCTCAACCTCAGAAGCGAAATAGACCTGCAATGCCTGGGCGATGAAAATTATTTTCAGACCACAGTCGAAAATCCCCTGCTGAGGGATTCTTTGAATGAAACCTGGATCAGCATAGATGGGGATTACCAGGGCCTGCTGCGAAGCATGGACATTAGCGAAAGTGTCATCATGCATGGCCCCTTTGCATGGGCTCAGCAGGCGCTCATCAGCGCCTCAAAATATGTGTTTTTTGCGCCGGGCTCCGTTTTTACTGCGCTGGAGGGGCCCGAACCTCAGCCATCACTCACCTGCTATCCCAACCCTGTACAGCAGGGCCAAAAATTGGTGATTGCTGTGGACAGGCAGCCAGGGCAAATAAGCTGGAAAATGTATGACCTGATGGGGCGGGAAGTCTCAAGGCAGGAAAACCTTCCGGCAGGAGTGAAAAACGCCATTGATTGCGACCGGCAGGGAGTGTTTATCCTGAAAGTATTTCAGGAGGGGGAGTTGCTGGGAGTGCGGCGGATTCTGGTGGAGTAGGTAGGCTATGAATCCCCATTATGTTTTGTTTCAAAAATTTCTTAATTTGAATTGAACCGGGATTCATTTCATATTTAACCTAATATCTCCCTATGAAGAAGCATATTTTTTGGGTGACAAGTGGGGTAGTTTTTTACCTCCTCACCACAGCTTTTTGCGGTTTTTATGTGACAAACTTTAAAGAAGGCCTAACCAACAAAAGTTCCTCTGTAATCATCGCACGCAAAGGTGCTGAGACGGTCATCACCATGCAATCAGATGTACATGGCAATGTCGGAGATTTTGCGATGGTTGTACCTGTGCCAGAGGTCCTGAAAAAGAAACAAATCAAAACTATTTCTCCCTCTATTTTTAAAAAACTTTCTGATTACTCTGCTCCCAGGCTTACAGAGTATAATGACTCTGACCCATGTACTTTAGTGGATGATCGAGATTTGTTAAGGCAACTTTCGGGAAGGATATCAGGTGTACAACTCATGAAGGGAAATTCTTCCATTCAGGGAAAAGATCGATACCAGGTGAAAATTCGTGAAAATTTTCAAGTCTCATGTTATGACATCGTATTGCTTTCTGCCAAAAACGCTGCGGGGCTTCAGCTTTGGTTGACAGACCATGGCTACAAAATTCCTGCCCATGCCAATGAATTACTTTCTCCTTATATCAAAAGTGGGATGTTTTTCTTTGTTGTCAAAGTTGATCAACGTGCCTGGAAGCAGATGAATATATCAAATCTGCCGCCCATTCAAATGCGCTATTCCAGTAATAGATTTATGCTTCCCTTGCGCCTGGGAATGGCAAATGCAGAAGGTCCTCAGGATATGATTGTCTATGCTTTTAGTGATCAAGGTCGCATTGAACCAGCTAATTATCGCATGATTGAAATACCTACAGATAAGCCTTTACCCACTTTTGCGGAAGAAAGATTTAATGAAGTTTACGAAAGGATTTTGGACCAAAAGCTGGAAAAGAATGGGAGAAATGTATTAGCACTGGAGTATAGTTGGAACATTAGTGGAAATAATTCTAATAAGTGCGATCCTTGCCCAACAAACCCTATGAGCTATGAAGAGTTGGCTCAGGCAGGCGTTTTTTGGCTTGATCCGCTAGACAACTCATATAAGGGTGACCTCCATTTCACCCGCATGCGGGTACGGTATGATGAAGAACATTTTCCCCAGGATATTCAATTTCAAGCAACCCCCAACACAAGCAATTATCAGGTCCGCTATTTCATCACCCATCCTTATCCGGCGGATCTGTCATGTCCAGACGCTTTTCCCTATTATCAGTCAGTGATGATGAGGCGGCAAGAGGAGCTTCACTCTTTTTACAAACTGACCAACTATGCGGATATGCTGTATGCCTCTGATTATGTAAAGGAATATGTGGAAATGGCAAATAAGGCTCTCCCAGCCTATGAGGAGGCTGTCAAACTGGAACAAGAGCGAATGCAAAAAGAAATGCGGCTTCGTGCCACCCCTCTTGAAGAAAAATTGAAAAAAAATATCTTGTGGCTAGGGCGTGGGGGTAAATTGCCTCCTTATTTTGGGCTTTTGATGTTAGGGCTGATTCCCCTGATTTACTTTTATTTCAAAAGAAACCCACAATTTAAAAAAGCATGAAAACCCTATTCCTTTTTGTTGCCGGCACAATCTTCTTCCTCGCCACCACCGCATTCTGCGGCTTTTACGTCGCCAAAGTCGACGCCAAACTCTTCAACAACACCTCCGAGGTCATCCTCGTTCGCAAAGCCGACAAGACCGTTCTGACGATGAAAAATGACTACGAGGGCGATCTCAAAGACTTCGCTATGATCGTTCCGGTGCCGGAAGTGATCAAGCGGGAGCAGATTCGCATCGCCGATGCGGCGATTTTTGAGAAACTGAATGATTATTCAGGGCCGCGCCTGGTGGAGTATCAGGATGAACATCCCTGCATGAAATATTTAACCTATACCTGGGCAAATTCAAGGAGCGATGCAGGAGTGAGCGAAACCATTTATTTAAAAGATGAAAATGGGCTGGGTGTCACTATACTTGAAAGCTACTCCATCGGCGAATACGATATCGTCGTTCTCTCCGCCACCCAGTCCGACGGACTGGCGACCTGGCTGACAGCCAATGGCTACAAAATCCCCGAAAAAGCCAGCAAACTGCTGCAGCCCTATATCCGCAATGAGATGAAGTTTTTTGTGGTGAAAGTAAACCTGAAGGAACAGGCAAAAGTGGGCGGAGAGCAGCTGCGGCCTATTCAGATCGAATTTCAATCTGACAAATTTGTCCTGCCGATCCGGCTCGGCATGGCCAATGCCAAAGGCACGCAGGATATGCTCATCTACGCCTTCACGGCCCAGGGCCGCGTCACTTCCACCAACTACCGCACGGTAGAAATCCCTTCCAATCAGGATATTCCTGAATTTATTCAGGAGGATTTTCAACCTTTTTACAAAGACCTTTTCGACAAAGCCTATAAAAAGGAAGGCCGAGATGTCGTCTTCACCGAATACGCCTGGAACCTCGATGCTGACAACTTTGTCAAGTGTGATCCCTGTGCCACGACACCTCCTGCTTATGCAGAACTGAAGGAGGCAGGCGTATTCTGGCTGACAGAAAGTTCCAATGGAAATCGTTGGCAAGGCTCTGACTATCAGGGATCGCTGCACTTCACCCGCCTGCATGTGCGCTATGATGGTGCGCATTTTCCGCAGGATCTTAGCTTTCAGCTCACGCCGGATCGCCGCAATTTTCAGGGGCGATATGTGATCCATCATCCGGTGAAAGAGGCGGTAGGCATGGAAGATTGTGAAGAAGCAGCTAAATACTTTGCAGATGTGGTGATGAGGAGAAAGCGGGAATTGATCAATTGCGAAAAATTGACAGGATGGGATGTTTCGAATAGGTTTTTGACCTATGTTGGGCCTTATGAGATTTTAAAGAAAAAATATGAAAAAGGGCAAATGCCTTTGCCAGAAAATCCTTCCGGGCCGATTTTGCCTTATGTGATCCTGCTCATCGCCTGCGGCGGGTTGGCATTGGGGTGGTTGATCCCGAGGATTAGATTGAATTATAATTGATTGAAAATCAATTTTTCATGTAGGGACGCATGATAATGCGTCCCTACATCTCATCAACGAAAATCGTTGAAATCCCCTGATGACCTTCCTCATTCTCCCTCCATCAACCCTCAAAAAGCAACAATGAAAAGAATTCTTTTTTTCTCCCTCATCCTCTTCAGCTCCCAGCTAAGTTCCGCATTTTGCGGCTTTTACGTCGCCCAGGCTGACGCCAGCCTTTTCAATCGGGCTTCTGAAGTCATCATCGCCCGCATGGGCGATCAGACCGTGGTCACCATGTCCTCGGACTTTGAAGGTCCTGTGCAGGACTTCGCCATGGTGGTGCCGGTACCGGAGGTGCCTACCCGCGAGATGATCCGCGTAGCAGATCCGGCTATCTTTGGCAAACTGGACGCTTATAGCGGCCCGAGGATCGTCGAATACTATGATGAGGATCCCTGTGAACCGGAATATTACGATGATTGGTCAGGAGATGACTTTGGCGATGACTTTACGGCTGAAGCTGACGATGGAGATGGAGCTGGGGGATTCGATGTGGAAACCCGGGTCACCATCAAAGCCCGCTATACGGTGGGCGAATACGACATCGTGGTGCTTTCTGCCGAGGAGTCCGGTGGACTCGTCAAGTGGCTGACAGCCAACCAATACCGCATACCCGAAAAAGCCCAAAGGCTTTTGGAACCCTACATCCGAAACGGCATGTTTTTCTTTGTGGTAAAAGTAAATCTGGAAAAAATGCCAGCGGGCGAAAAACAGGAGCTGCGCCCCATCCAACTCACTTATAGCTCGGACCGCTTCATGTTGCCCATCCGACTAGGCATGGCCAATGCCCAGGAAGATCAGGACATGATCGTCTACGCCTTTTCCGACAAAGGCCGCATTGAGTGCACGAATTACCGCACAGTCGAGATCCCAACAAATGTCGACATACCTGATTTTGTGGCGGATACTTTTGGCGCTTTTTATAGCGCTTTGTTTGATTTGAGCTGGAAAAAAGCAGGACAAAATGTGGTCATGACCGAGTACAGCTGGGATTTGGATTCGGAAAACTTCACCAAATGTGATCCCTGCTCAAGCACACCGCCCAATTATGGTGAATTGCGGGAGGCAGGTGTCTTTTGGGTAAATCCCAACACGGATGATTTTTCGGCTTCAGACTATGAAGGGAAATTGCATTTCACACGCATGCATGTGCGCTACCGCACGGAGACTTTTCCGCAGGATCTGCTCTTCCAGGCTACGCCTGACAGAAATCCCTTTCAGGGGCGCTATGTGGTGCATCGGGTGCCCGATTCTGACTTTGCCTGCGAAGCAGGCCAGACATACCTCAAGCAGCTCGTAGAGCGCCGCAAAGACGAACTGAAGGAACTTCAGTCGCTGACTGGTTGGGAATCGAAATCCTTTGAAAAGTATCCATTTGCCTACGCAGACCTGATGAAAACACAGCCCTGGCTCAATCCGGTGAAAAAAGAGGAAAAACGCAATGAGTGGTTTGTTATTCCTCTGGATGTTTTTCCCAAATGGCCATTATTTGCAGGAATTTTTCTACTATCCGTTTTCTGTTATTTAGCATTCATTCAAAAAAAACGTCCCCTTCGGCATCTTTTTGCATGAAGATTGAGTAAATTACGGTATTATTTAAACCTGAAAACCATAACCTTATGATCCGTAGCCTTCTCTTTTCCCTCCTAATATTGGGATTATTTGCCCAAAGTCAGGCATTTTGTGGCTTCTATGTCGCCCAGGCCGATGCCAGCCTTTTTAATAAAACATCCAAAGTGATCCTCGCCCGTGATGGCAATCGTACCACGATTACCATGGCCAGCGACTTCAGCGGCGATGTGGAGGCATTTGCCATGGTTGTGCCGGTTCCTGTGGTCATTCAGAGAGACCAGATCAAGATTGTGAGTGCTTCCATTTTTGATAAATTGGATGCCTACTCCAGCCCACGTCTGGTGGAGTATTTTGATGAGGATCCCTGTAATGAGGGCCTTTCTCTCGATGAAAAAATGCAGTATGAAGTAGCAGCTCCGGCTTCTGCTGATAGTGAAAAAAAGAATAATGCCCTGGGCATCAAAATAGAAGCCCGATATACCATCGGTGAATACGACATCCTGGTGCTTTCTGCACGTGAGTCCGAAGGACTCAAAATCTGGCTCAAAAGCAACGGATACCAGGTGCCGGCCCATGCCGAAGCGATATTGGAACCATACATCAAAAACAATGTGAAGTTTTTTGTGGCAAAGGTCAACCTGATGGAATATGCCAAAAAGGAAAATCAGCAACTCAGCCCGCTGCAAATGACCTTTGAAACCAACAAATTTATGTTGCCGATTCGTCTGGGCATGGCCAATGCCGAGGGCGATCAGGACCTGGTCGTGTATGCCTTCTCCCGGGAAGGGCGCATCGAAACCACCAATTACCGCACCATCGAAATCCCTACAGATCGTGATATCCCTACTTTTATCAAAGAAACCTTTGGTAGTTTTTATGCTGCCCTTTTTGAAAAAGCATGGGAAAAAGCAGGAAAAAATATCGCTCTGACTGAGTATGCCTGGGACCTCAGCTCCAGCAATTATACGAAGTGTGATCCCTGCTCTGGCGAGCCGCCCCTGTTCGCTGACCTCAATGAGGCGGGTGTTTTTTGGCTGGATAACCAAAAAGTAGGCGGAACAGACTATAATGGGGATGTATTCATCACCCGTTTGCATTTCCGCTACAACCTGGAGAAATTTCCCCAGGACCTGCAATTTCAGGTTACGCCTAATCAGGAAAACTTTCAGGCACGTTATGTGATGCATCACCCAGCCGAAGGCACCTATCGTTGCCCGCAGGGCGAAGATTATCTGCAAAAACTGATCTTGCGCCGCAAGAGCGAGCTGAATGAAATGGCCAAACTGACTGGCTGGGATGTGAAAGAGCATGAGGCTTATGTGGGCGTATACGAGGAGCAATTGGAAAGAAGAAGAAAAGATAACTCTGGCGAGGGCAGCCTTCCGCCCTTTGCTTATGCCCTGATCGGCGCTGCAGCCCTGGGGCTGGGATTGTACGGCTACCGTGCGATTCGCGGCAACAGAGACAATGTGGCTTAATTGATACAGGAAAAAACAGCTAAAATGGGTTTACTAAACTTTTATAGTTGAGTAAACCTATTTTACTTTAAGAAAGCATTAACATGCGATTATTTGAATTTTGGGCAATTCTTCCATTTCTTTACGCTCAATTTTCTTTACCCCATCAGATTGTTAACCCAGATTAGATGTCGCCTTACCTGATCATTGTTCCTACATACAACGAGCGAGAAAACATAGAAGCTCTTCTTCGAATGGTTTTTGACCTGGAGGATGGCTTTGATGTATTAATTGTGGAAGATAATTCTCCAGATGGTACTGCAGCGATCGTCAAGGATCTGATGAAAGAATTCCCTGAACGCTTGTTTATAGAAGAACGGGCCGGGAAGCAAGGCCTGGGGACGGCATATATTCACGGCTTCAAGTGGGCCATTAAGCGGGGGTATGATTACATCTTTGAGATGGATGCAGACTTCAGCCATAATCCCAAAGAGTTACCTGAATTGCTGAAAGCCTGTCGGGATGAAGACTTTGACATGGCCATCGGCTCCCGCTATGTGAATGGGGTCAATGTGGTCAACTGGCCCATGAGCCGCGTGCTCATGAGTTATTATGCCAGCGCTTATGTGCGCTTAATCACCGGGATGAAAATCCGCGATACAACCGCCGGGTTCAAATGCTACAAAAGGGCCGTTTTGGAAAAAGTCCTGGAACGTCCCGTGAAATTTGTAGGCTACGCCTTTCAGATCGAAATGAAATTTCGCGCCTGGAAGTACGGCTTTAAAATCAAAGAAGTACCCATCATCTTCCGCGACCGCACCAATGGCGAATCCAAAATGTCCAGCGGGATCTTCAAA
This sequence comes from Bacteroidia bacterium, assembly GCA_030430205.1. Lineage (GTDB taxonomy): Bacteria > Bacteroidota > Bacteroidia > J057 > J057 > JAUIGE01. The sequence goes on from JAUIGE010000054.1 coordinate 20,545, forward strand.
GAAGCCATCTTTGGCGTTATCAGCATGAAAATCGCTTCCTTTTTCAGCAAATGGAAATAGGCTTTTTTTACTGATAGGGACGCATACCAAGGAGGTTTTTAGGTTTGAAAATGCTGGCCATTTTACCTTCTCCAAAAGTCATGAGATTGGGTGACTTCTGTCAGGGAAAATGGCAGTTGAGACCTTGTATTTTAGCTTCATCAACTGTTATTTGTTATGAATGCAACTATAAAAGATCTCATGTCTCCGTCCGTAGTGACGACCCAGCCACACAAGTCTGTTGGCCATGTAAAAGATATCATGCTCAAAAACAAGGTACACTCAGTGCCTGTTGTGAATGCAGATATGGAATTGGAAGGGATAATCACCACCAAAGACCTTTTGGAAGATACCTCCGATAATACCCCCATCAGCCATTTGATGACCAAAGATGTCTACACGGTTCCGCTGTATAGCGGGGTGCACATCGCTGCGCGCATCATGCGCAACCACCATATCAACCACCTCGTCGTGACCGATGAGCAAAGGGTAGTCGGGCTGTTGAGCGCCTTTGATTTGCTCCAATTGGTTGAAGATCATCGTTTTGTGATGAAAAACGGACCAACACCCTCCAATAAAAAAGCTAAGCGAAGCTAGTCGGGCGAAAAATAAGAGTGATAAGAGTGAAAAAAAAGAGGCTGTCTCATAAGAGACAGCCTTCTTTTTAGCGCCAATGCAAACCGCACTCAGTTTTGGTGCTGCCTGCCCAACGACCTGAACGCCCCTCGCCACGTTGGGTACAATGTGTGCATCCAATAGAGCCGTAGCCCTCGGCTTCCAGCGGGTGGCTGGGAAGCCTGTGAATGCGCTTGTAAACCGCTGCATCTGCTTCAGATTTGTCGATAAATGGATAAAAACGAAGGATGTTTTTATCCTCAACAAAAATCGGCAGATTCTCCCGCAAATCCGTCGTTCCCCCCATCATTCCCGACACCCACACCTCATGGCGCTTTTTAAGCGCCTCCAGCGGATTCACTTTGTTGATACCACAACAAAGATCAGGGTCTTTCGTCCAAAGACGCTGCTTCCGGCTCCAGTTATGTTCATCGCTCTTAGGTTTAGCATAAACCACATTGAGCCCCCACTCTCGCTTCAACTGCTCCGCAAAGCGGGGCGTCTCTTCGAAATGATAGCCCGTGTCGATGAAGTAAACCGGATGATCCGGTTTGATTTGGTGGACAAGGTGTAAAAGCATGACTGATGTCGTTCCAAAAGAGGAAGTCACCAGTACCCTGTCAAAATCCCGGAACAGGCCCACCAGCCGCTCACGGTGATTCACTTGTGAATATGCTTCACACAGGGTTTTTATGTTGAGTATGGACATACATGGATGCCAAAGAGCGGGGAGTTAGTAAGCAGTCTTCAGGTAGCAGTGGGCTGTGAAAAGCTTCCGACTGCAAACTTCGGACTGCAAACTAGTTCTCACTAGTAAACCGGAAGCGCCTTATCTACCTCTTGTGCGTAGGCAAGGATGCCACCTGTTAGGTTGTAAAGATTCGAAAATCCGAATTGAGATTCAAGTTTTTGGATCGCTTTTGCACTGCGAACACCCGTGCGACAGTGAATGATGACTTGCTTGTTTTGGCTGATTTTGCCGATGTGCTGTTCAATCTCCCCCAGGGGAATAAGTTCCCCGCCTATATTGACGATGTCATATTCATGCGGTTCTCGAACATCAATCAGCTGAAAATCAGCATTTTCAACTTTGAGTTTTTGCAAATCCTTTACTGAAATAGCAGCTACATGAAGCTGTGTATTAAATTCCTCTTCCACATGCCCCGCCCCGCAAAAATCCTCATAATCGATGAGTTGGGTTTGGCTGGGATTTTCTCCATTTAATGGATTCGCCGGATCGGGTCTCACTTTCAGGATCCTGCTGGAAAAGCTCAGGGCATCAAAAACGAATAATCGTCCGCTAAGCGGCTCCCCGATGCCCGTGATTACTTTGATCACCTCCAGTGCCTGGAGGGAACCGATAATGCCGGGCAATACGCCCAGCACCCCGCCTTCGGCACAGCTCGGCACCAGGCCGGGTGGGGGAGGAGTCGGGAAAAGATCCCGATAGTTGGGCCCGCGCTGACCGTCGCTGTCGACGTAGTTGAAGACGGACACTTGTCCGTCAAATCGGAAGATGGATGCATAAATATTGGGTTTGTCCAACAAAACACAGGCATCATTGACGAGGTAGCGGGTGGCAAAATTGTCCGTGCCATCAGCTACCAGGTCGTAGTCCCGGATGATTTCCAGGGCATTTTCGGAAGTTAAAAGGCTATTGTAGGTCTTTACCTCGATATAGGGATTGAGCGATTGAATGCGCTTTTTGGCTTCATCAACCTTGGCCTTGCCCACAGACTCTGCCCCAAATATTACCTGCCGTTGCAGGTTGCTGGCATCCACAACATCGTAATCGACGATGCCCAGGCTGCCTACACCTGCCGCTGCAAGATATTGCAGCAGGGGACTCCCCAGACCGCCGCTACCCACAACCAGCACTTTGGCTTCTTTGAGCTTGCGCTGCGCCTCCATCCCAAATTCCGGGATGAGGAGATGGCGGCTATATCGCTCTATTTCCGCTTTGCTGAAGGTGGTGTGCATGCTACAAACCCTTCAATAATTCCTTTGCCCGCTCCAGCTGGGTATCCTTATGCTGGAAGTAGTCCTCCAGGGTGGAGGGAATCTCCACATCCGGGATAACTCCCCTGTCCAGGGCCTGCATCAGCATGTCTACCTCGTGGACGAATCGTACCATGGGAATGCTGAGGTTGATATGGGAGTTGGGAAGGGTGATTTTTTTGCTGAAGCCAGCGAAGGTCTGGAAATAGCTGCCTCCGGATTCTGCGCCTACGATCCTGGCTCTTTGGGTAGATTTGATGATGGATGAGAAGATGGCCGCAGCCGAAAAACTGCCTGCATCAGTCATCAGGACCACTTCTCCATCAAAATTGTATTTGGGATGGGGCTTGATCTGTTTTCTGCCCCAGCTTTTGAGGACCAGCCTATCGGGATATTTTTGAATGCCATTCAGGGTGAATTTCAACTTGTAGGCTGGCTCTATATCAAGCGTCTCATAGGCTGGATTGATGCTTGCTTCCTGGAAAAATGACCGTTTTTCCTGGAGAAGGTAGCCCAGAAATTTCTGGCAATTTCTGATGGAGCCACCGCGGTTTCCGCGCAGGTCTATGATGAGCTTGTCAATTTCTTTATTAGAAATACTGGTAAAACTTTCTTTCAGCCTGATTTTATAAAAAATCTGAAAAGGGTCATAACCACTGAATCCATGCACACTGAGCAAGGCGATGTTGTCGTCTTCAAGTATATCCAGCTCTATGGTTTCTTTGGGTGCATCGCTCGCATAGCGAGCCTGATAATGGCCCCGAATGGAGGCCAGACTCGGCGCCTCAAAATGTGCCTCATATAAGCTGTCGCTTTGCAAATCTTTCAGCTCCAGCCTGAACGAATCAGGCTCGCCAAAAAACATTTTGTAGCCATAAGGCAATAGAAATGCGCTATAATAGGCCTCGCCTGTTTGGTTGTTGCCATCCGAACCGATGTGCAGGCGACCGATCTGGTCCAGCACTTCGGAGACTTCAGTACCATTGATGGTAAGCAGTTCGAAGCCTTCCTGTATATTCAGGCTGTCATCACTCAGGTTTTGACTGACAAGAATTTTGTTTTCTATTTCCAAAACTCTGAGGGGCAAATATCCACTCACCGAGCCGGAAAGGCTGCTAAGGGACTTCATATCGTCAAGAAGAAAAGCGGTATGCCCGCATTTCAGGCTATCGATCAAAGGCTCGATAAAACTCAGGAATTGGATCTTATCGGCCTGTTCAGGCAATTGATCCATTATTTCAGCTACCCAGCTTTCATAGCTTGCAATTGGAATATTCACACCGATGGAAGGATGCAATTTGAGGACATAGTCCGCCATATAGCTCAGGTCCTTTTGCATCTCTTCTTTCGTCAGCTTGTCCTCCTGCCCCATTGAAAACTGAGTTGCAAAGAGCATCAATACAGAAAAAAATAGGATTCGATAGCTTTTCATCAACTTAACGTTTGGTGATTTTTTCGTAGGAATCTTTGGCAATTTGGGTGATTCGGGAGAAAGACTGTTCCATGCTTTCGCGCATGTCCTGCCAGGAATCTTCCACGGCGATTTTGAGTTTTTCTACATCATCAGCCAACTCATCGCGGAGTTCAGTCACTTCATGGATTTTTTGCTCAATGTTCTCTTTGGTTTGGCCGGAAGCTTCCATGCCCTTTTGCTCCAATTTGTCCAGTTGAGATCCAAGCTCCTCCAGCTTTGTCTTTGCCTTGGCGAGGTATTCGTCTTTTTTGCTGAATAAGTTCATTCGATTTGGATGGTTTGTGGGTTTACGGTTTATTTTCTGCGAAAAAAATAGGTCGCATTTTCTGTCAAAAGGCTGAAGTCTTCTCCTTTTGTCTGAATGCGAAAATGATAGGCAGGCTCTGGAATTTCGTAGCGAAAAACCATTCTGCCCAGCCGGTTGATCAGGAAAAGAACAGGATCGCTGCCTTTACGGTTTTCCTCTCCTTTCTGTTGTACAATAACGGCAATGAATTCAGCATTGCTGACGGGGTACATCTCCGCGATTTCAACATCCTCTGCATCTATGACAGAGAACTCAAATTTGGGGTCATTGTTGTATTCTTCATACAGGGAATTTTCCCACTTCACGGCACCTGTGCCGGCATCCATGCAGCGAAGCTGCTGAAACAGCAGCGGGTGCTCATAGAGGAGAAAAATCTCCTCCCTGGGATAAGAAGCCCGCAGGAGCAACTGCCCCTGGTCGGTCTCCCACAGGAGCTGTCCAGAGCGGTCAAAGACCGAAAAAAGGTGCCCCAGCGGCTTGCCCGGCTGCTGATAGAGGCTGTGAACGACACAATGCCGTTTGCTGGCGTAGACTTCTTCCAGGCCAAAGGCCTGGGGTTGGAAGGCCGGCGCCCACATCTTTTGGCCCAGCCTGACCAGCTTGTTCAGTGTGGTCGTGGAAGATTCCCCATCTATATACCACAGCAGGATGTCGCGGGGATGATCGCTTTTTCGAACCATGAAAAAGGAAGAATCCTGAATGAAAATATCCTGAGCCATCGGGCTAAGGATGTATTTGCCGTCCCAGTAGTACCATTTGGGACTGAGGGAAGTGCTCAGCGTATCGTAGCGGCTGGATTCCTGCCGCAGGCGGTTATTGACAAAGCCGTAGCGCTTGAGGTTGACGAAGCGGTAATTGCCGCTTTGCGTCTCGCGGTAGTTTTCTGTATAGAATTTGTCATGCTGAAAAGCAAAAAAATACTCCCCCCGAGGCAGTTCGATGCGCTTTCCATTTTCGCGAATAAAGCCATACTGAAGAAAATTGTCAGTCTGGCCGCCACGCCCATTCATCACTTCTACTTCATTGACAAACAGCCGCAGGATCTCGTCCCGCTCGGCAGTCCTCACAATCTGGTAGATGGAATCTTTCGTCTCAAATTTCTCAGCACGAATTTGGAAATCCGCCTTTTGCTCAAAAGCAGCCATTTTTTGGGGATCGGGGGGCTGTGCATGGAGGAACATCAAGGGGCATAAGGCCAGAAAAATGAGGGGAGAAATTCGCATTCGCATAGGGTTTATTTTTTCAAAATCTTTTTTACCCACCTCCTTTCGCCTGATTGTATTTGAAGGAGGTATATACCGGAAGCCAGGGAGGAAAAATCCATAGAAATGGGTTCTCCGAATGGAACGCCAACTTCTGCCTCATAGTATAAGGTTTTTCCTGTCATATCCATCAAAGAGTATGCAACTTTTTGTGGCTGCTGGCCAGGAAAATGCAGAAAAAGCATTTTTTCCGTGGGATTGGGATAGACTTCCAGGCTAAGCGGGGAAGGAGTGGGTGGAACCGAGGTCGGAATGCCATGGAAAATATCCAGCCGCGGTGCTTCAAATTTTCCCAGATTATCCCCATCCAAAAATCCCATAAAAGACACTTTTCCCAGCAAAGAATCAGGCATGACAAGCCTGAATTGAGTAAGCCCATCGGGATTGAGGTGTAGAAGTGCATCGTTTGTGAGATCGAGTCGAAGCACATAGCCATCCTCCGCCGCCAAAGTGGCGACGCAGGCCACATCTTCCAGATCCGCTTGCGCGGATATATCGCCACTTTCCAGTCCGGGGCCATTGCCCCAGTTGCCTGCCACTATATCCAGGCGCATGCCCTGGGTGAAAGGATTCAGGCCCGCGAGGGAATCCCGCCTCAGGAACAAACTTGCCTGGCTGATTTGTTTGCCGGGAATCAGGCTATCGGTATCAAAAGAGATAAACCCATAGGTTTTGTTCATCGAACTGTCCGTGCCAGCTGCTATTTTTCCCTTTCCGATTTGCCCATCGGAGCGTATCCATCCGTCCTGATCTGCGCCCGCTGAAAGCAGGCTATGATCTGGATTTCCTTTCAGGAAGTCGAGCAGGGCATGACGAGTCTGGTTTTCCGCATAATGATAATAGCTATCCTCATTGAGGTGAATGCAATCAAAGCCGGGCAGGATGTTGAGGCCGGGCACGACAGCGCCCATGGCTATCTGTGGCGAAGGAAATCGGATATCGCCGCCATTGAGCGGTAGGTAGTCGGGAGCCTGCCCTGGCAGGGCGGTTGTTTGCGGAGCAAAGCTGCCAAATGGCGGAATCGGCAGGCTATCGGGATAGCCGTAGATGTGGTGATTCAGCCCCAGCGAATTGACATATTGTACCTGGGGGTAAGCATGGGCAATGGCCACTTTTCGGCTTTCCAGCTCTCCCAGACCGATATTCATCTCCTGAGGATCCGGATTTTCGAGCGTATTCCACATGCTCTCGTAGGGATTGGTGCCCCCAGGAGGATAGTTGAGGATGCTTTCCACAAAGTTCATATAGTCATACCCTCCCAGCAGGATTTCGATATGTGGGCGAATGCTGATGATGTGGTCCACGATGGTTTCTATATGGGTGCGCACCCAGTCGAAAACCGAATCACGCTGGGCCTGATTCATGGATTTTCGCCAGCCACTGGAGGCGACCATGTCGTTGCCTCCTACGCAGAGGATGACCAGCTCCACCTGGGGGTGGCTGTCGAGCTCCATGCGGATGAGTTCGAGATTGGTGGACGTAGCCCAGCCGGAAGCGCGGGTACCGCCGATGGCGGTGCGGTCACCGAGAATCGTGATGTCAGGGTAGCCATATTGGGTAAAAGCGCGCTCGTAGCTTTTGTATAAAAAAGTAAACTGCGACCAACTGTCGCCGACCAGCATGACGCGCTCGCGGGGGATAAGTTCACAGTTTTGTCCGGAGAGAGAGGGCAGGGTAATTCCAAAGAATAGGATAAAAGAAAGGAAATAGGCTTTTTTCATGAATCTGTATTTTACCTCCAAGGAACGAAAGCTCTTGCAAAGAAGTGGGGTAATTATTCTGCCCCGGCTTCGGGGCCGAACTCCAGGCGTTGGTCTTTGAAGGGAATATTCCGGGCAGAGGCCTGGCTTTGGAGGCTTTCAATAAGGCCACCGAACTCCCCTTCCAGGTTCTCAAATTCTATGATATTCACCGCTTTTTGCCTGGGCTGGAGCGCCAGCCATTGGGGTTTGAGGCCGATGAAATCCATTTCCTCCCACTTCAATTGTTTGTAGCTGAAAAAATAGTTTTTCACCCCTTCCTCATCTATCAAAAAATAATAGGGATTCTGCCGCAGATAAAGGACGATCCCCGCCAGCAACTGCATGGCAAAATAGCCGCAGATCGCGGCAAAGATGTATTCAGTATTTCGAAATTCTGTCAAAAACAGAAAAGCCATCAGGCTCAGGAAGCCTATTCCCAGGATCCTGATCAGGATTCCTACCGCCAACCAGCCGGCCTTGCCGGCAGTCTGGAAGATGAGCCCATCTCCCCGCATGGCGTCCAACATCCGGATGCCCGGATTGAGGTAACGAAACAGGCTTTTTCCTTCCAAAAGCAAAAATAACAGCACCATCCCTTCCGTCACCCAGTCGAAAAAGATGCCATGCGTCAGGCTGATCCAGCCGATCAGTTTTCCAGCTATGCCGCCCAAAAGCAGCCCGTACAAAAAGTAATAATAAAGCCTTTGCTTATTCATAGCCGCAAGGTAGGAAGATGCACTTCTATCATCAAAACCCTGATGGTACAAAAAAGCTTGAAGAGAGGATTTTGATAACTTAACAAAGTTTTCATGAATGATATTTGCAAAATTAATCCGAACCGAAGCATATTACCTCTATGAATGATCAGGAAAAATATTTTGACAGAGATCTCAGTTGGCTCTCTTTTAATTACCGGGTGCTGATGGAGGCCCAGGACACGAGCTTGCCCTTGTATGAACGGCTGAAGTTTTTGGCAATATATTCCTCCAATTTAGAGGAGTTTTTTCGGGTAAGGGAGGCCACTGTGCGCTCTTTGCTTCGGGTAAAAAGGAAAAAACGCCAGGCTCTGGGGTTGGATCCGGAAAATGTGCTGGACAAAATCCATGATGAAGTGGACCGCCAGCAACAGGTTTTGGGAGAAATATACCGGAATGAAATCCTGCCGGCACTGGCATCTTTTAAAATACATTTGCTCAACCGCGCCCCCTCACATCCGGAGCATATCCGTTTTGTGGATGAGTTTTTCTCCACAGAAGTCATCCCCAATGTGCATCCGGTTTTGTTGAAAAAGGATAAGATCGTTCATTTTCTGCGCGACAGGGCGTTATACCTGGCATTGGCATTGGGGCGAAAGACCAAAGTTGAGGGGGAAGCTGTAGAGAAAAGGACCGAATATGCTTTGGTACAAATCCCTACTCATTATTTCCCCCGCTTCATCATGCTGCCTTATGTAAATGATCGCTATACGATCATGTTTCTGGACGATGTGGTGCGCTACAATCTGGACAAGATTTTCCCGGGATATAAAATTGAAAGCAGCTACTCGATCAAACTAACCCGGGATGCCGACCTGCAGATTGAGGATGAGTTCACGGGGGATTTGGTCGAAAAAATCAAGAAGAACCTGAAAAAACGCAAGGTGGGAAGACCTTCTCGTTTTTTGTATGATGAAAGCATGCCCAGAGAAATGCTGCGCTACCTTCGGGAGAATTTTGATCTGGGAAAAAATGACATGCTGCCGGGTGCCAAATACCACAGCTTCAGCGATTTTTTCTCTTTCCCCAACCCCTTATCGCCACATCTGGAACAAAAAAGCTGGCCTTCTATTCGAAATAAAGTCATTGACAGCTATGAAAACATATTTCATGCACTGGATGTACAGGACTTTTTGCTGCATTTTCCCTATAGTTCCTATGACCATGTACTGAGTTTTTTGAACCAGGCTGCGGTTGATCCGCTGGTCACGACGATCCGGGCCACCCAATACCGGGTGGCAAATAACTCGGCGATCGTCAACGCCTTTATCCGTGCCGCCCAAAACGGCAAAGACGTGACCGTCTTTGTGGAGCTGAAAGCGCGTTTTGATGAAGATGCCAACCTGCGCTCGGCGGAGGAGATGCAAGCCGCAGGCGTCAAGATCATCTACAGCATACCCGGACTGAAAGTCCATGCTAAAATAGCGTTGGTGAGCCGCGTTTATGGAGAAGGAGAAAGCCGAAGAATTAAAAGATATGCGTTTCTCAGTACAGGAAATTTTAACGAAAAAACAGCCCGCCTGTATTCTGATCATGGTTTTTTGACGACCCGGCCAGAAATCACCAAAGAGTTGAAGCAGGTTTTTGCCTGCCTGGAGAATCGCGATTTTCAGCCTGTGCCTTTTCAGCACCTGATCGTGGCGCAGTTTGGCATGCGGGAAATACTGGCGGGAAAAATTGCCCGGGAGATTGCCCATAAAGAAGCGGGCAAAAATGCCCACATCATCATCAAGCTCAATAACCTGGAAGATCCAGGCATCATTGACTGCCTCTATGAGGCCAGTCAGGCGGGTGTCAGGGTTGATTTGATCATCCGCGGCATCTGCTGCCTGAGGCCAGGGATAGAGGGATTGAGTGAAAATATTACCGTTACGCGCATCGTGGATCGCTACCTGGAGCATGGCCGGGTATTGTATTTTTACAATGATGGAGAGGAGGAAATGTTCCTCTCCTCAGCAGATTGGATGAAGCGAAATCTTTTTCGCCGGATAGAAGTGGCATTTCCCCTGACCGATGCTCAAATGAAAGCCGAGATCATGCAGATCCTCCGGATTCAGATGCGTGACAATGTCAAGGCGGTTCGCCTGGGCAGCAATCTCGAAAATGTAAAGGTGGAGCGGAAGGAAGGAGAGCCCGCCATCCGGGCGCAGGAGGCCGTTTATCAACTGATTACCCAGGGGAAATTAGGCCAAAAAGAGCCTGCATTAGATTAGGAGATTGCCAATTTGAAGCTTAATTTCGCATAAATTCAATCAATTAAGCTTCATGAGCGTCATTTCTATAGCCAACCACAAAGGGGGGGTAGGAAAAACAACTACCACAGTTAACCTGGCCGCAGGCCTCGCCCGTCAGGGACATCGTGTCCTGATGATGGACCTGGATCCCCAGGCCAACGCTACCTTTTCGTTGGGGTTAAAGAAACAGGAAAAGAGCATCTTCAATGTCCTTTCTTTTGGTGAGCCGATCCGCGCCATCATCCAGCAAAGAGGTGTACTGGATATTGCCCCTTCCTCTATCCACCTTGCTGGTTTTGAGAAAAATAATGATGTAGGCAAAGAGTTTATCCTCTCGGAGGCCATGGAGGACATTCGTTCCGATTACGAATTCATCCTGATTGATTGCCCACCCTCTTTGGGGGCACTGACCATTTCAGCCCTCACAGCAAGCGACTATGCGATCATCGCCCTTCAGCCGGAGTTTCTGGCCATCCAGGGGATGTCAGACTTTATCAAAATCCTGCGAACGGTGAAAACCCGGATGAACAAAGAACTGGAACTGCTCGGAATCGTGGCAACACAATATGACAGCCGAAAGGTACTGCATAAGGAGATCATGGAGCATACACGCCAGACCTATGGCGACATGGTCTTTGAGTCCAGCATCCGGGGCAATGTATCCCTGGCAGAAGCCCAAAGCATGGGGCAGGACATATTTGAATATGATGTAAACAGCAATGGGGCGGAAGATTATGCCAGCCTCACAAAAGAGGTAATCAAACGTACGATAGAATTAGTAAACAGTAAATAGTTGGCAGTGTGCAGTTGGCGGTTACAGTTGGCAGAGTCTGATACTTGCCACGATCTGTACACTGAAGACTGCAAACTGAAGACTGCAAACTAAAAACCATGGCCAAACGCTTTTTAGAATCATTAGGAAACGCATTTGATGACGACGTGCTGGAGGATGTCATACCTGTAGCAGGGGGAGGAAGGCCATTGCCTAAAAAGAAATCCGGCCGTTCGGGCCGCAAGAAAGGCATATTGGAAGCTTTGGATGAAGCTTTCGAAGTACAAAGAAGTCGCCAGAAGGCGAAGCCCGGCAGGAAAGGAAAGAAAAAAGGTTTTCTGCAAAACCTCAATGACGATTATGGAAATACAGACCTGGGGGAATTGATCCCCGCAGCCATGAGCGAGGATTCCTCGCCCGAGGAGACCGCCCGCCGCAAGGCCCTGAGTCGTTTCACGACCTCCCTCGACAAAAATTTGTTGGAACAAATCCGAAACTACGCCCGGGAACATGAGCTGCGCGTGAGCGATGTGATTCAGGAGGCAGTGAAGATTTATTTGGAGGGTGGGGATAGTTGAGGGGATTTAAAACAAAGCTATGTTTTTGTTGTCCCTGAAAAAAGACCTTCAGAAGCCTGCCCAAACCTACATCAATACAGAATGGGAAACGAACTACGGCCTGCCTGACAGCATCGACTGGACGGCATCAACGCTGGATAATGAAAGTAACCTCTACATCGTGGGCAATACGGTTGTAAGCGGACAAGGCCCGAACATCCTCAGCAGTAAGTATGATTCAGATGGAAACCTCATCTGGTCCAAAGGATATAACTATGACAATGACAGAGATTAATGCTTATTTGGCTTTGAAGTATAGTAGTTATCAGCGGGTTATGTCTGCGGTTAATGACACCAATGGAAACCCACTATACATCACTGATGAAATCATTATTCACTTTGATCCTGATAGTTTAATCAGAGACAAAATTGATAGGAGAGAAATAAAATTTGGGGAATTAGGTGAATTTATTTCTCCAGCTTTTATTTCCGAAATGGGAAACAAACTCGATCTTTCAGGGCAATTAGCAAATGCGGTGACACTTAAAGTATACCAAGATTTAATCCCTGATGATTCTATCTGTATTTCATGGAGAGGAGATACCTTGAAGGTTCCTCCTTTTTGGGCATCCTTGGTTGTAAAAATTCCGGTCTCTAATCAAAAAAGTAGTACGCTAGCAGCCTGTCGGAGAGGCTTGTAACCTTTCCAAAATAATTCGTAATTTACGAAAATAATAAAATTCCATATAGATGCGGAAATTTATAGAAGCAGATCGTCGTCAATACAGTTTACTCCCACCCTCGATCGAGGAATGGCTTCCTTCGAATC
>JAUIGE010000010.1 GCA_030430205.1 Bacteroidia bacterium
GCTACCTATGACAGCTCGGCTTTATCTCTATCCGCTAATGAAGTTAGCCTTTTTTCACTTCTTTTTAGCTTTTTAGGATGCCTCTGCAACATACGATGACAAACTACTTGAAACAAACTGATGATTTTTTTTTCGCTATTCCTAAAGCGTGCCGCCAGGCACAAAACCCCAAAAATGGAAGTCACTTCCAAAACCCAAATGATGGGAGGCATTTCCGAATGCCGACCGATCTCCCCAGGCGTGTCGCCTGCCAGCAGGTCGGCACTCGGAAGTGCCTCCAAAACTATTGAAAGTGAGAAAAAACGAAGTTTTTATGGCAAGCGTCCATCGCCTCAGTCAAAAAAAAACTGGCTATGTCGCCCTAAAAGCAACATAGCCAGCATATTTTACCAAAAGGCTAAAGCCTTATCGTATCAACGTAATCGTTCCGCTTCGCTCCACCTTCTTGCCATCATAGGTGATGGCGGTCATACCAAAGACGTAAACGCCTTCGGGCACGGCGATCCCATTTTTCCTGCCATCCCACTTGAAGCCGGGATCAGAGGACTGGAAGACGATTTTGCCCCAACGGTCAAATATCTGGATGTCCAGCCGTTGGAATCCGCCATTGGGGATGTAGAAATAGTCGTTGATATCGTCGCTGTTGGGGGTGAAGGCGTTGGGCCAGAAAATGGCTGATTCCAGCACTTCTACGAAAGGAATTTCGATGGAGTCGGGGCAACCCACTTCATTGTCCACCCAAAGACTTGGCACAAAGATGCCGGGCTCAAAGTAGGTGTGCGTGGGCGTTTCCACGCTATCCATAGCGCCATCGCCAAAGTCCCAGCGGAACTTCGTCGCGCCTACACTCAGGTTGACAAAGGTGACACTGTCACCCGGAAATATCTCTCCGGGAACTGCCTCAAAGAAGGCCCGAGGCCTTTCCTCTGCCACAAAGACCATGGAATAGAAGGTATCACTCGGACAGTTGTCCCCATCAAAAACCAATGCCCAATAGGTCGTTGGCACCTTCGGATCAACCGTGATGGTATAGCTCGTTTGACCGGTTGACCAAAGACTGCGCACGCCTCCCTGCACCATGAGGTCTGTCAATTCATATTTACAAATGCTGTCAGTCAACGTACCCGTAATATCGGGTTTTGGAATAACCGTCACCTGAACAGAATCTCTGCTCACACAACCCGCACCATCGGTGCCTACAACATAGTATTTGGTATTGACCAGCGGTGTGGCTCTGGGATTGGAGATGATCGGATTATTCAAAGTAATCCCTGGAGACCACAGGTAATTGAGCGCGCCGCTCACACGGAGAGAAGCCGAAAAGCCTTCGCAAATGGTCGTATCCGGGCTGGTAATCAGCACAGGGAGCTGATTGACCGTAACCAATACGGAGTCAATATTGCTACAGCCGCGGGCATCTATGACGCTCACATAGTAGCGCGTGGTCAGATCGGGCGCAGCCACAGGATTGGCGATATCGGTAGCGGAAAGGCCCGCCGCAGGCGTCCAGAGAAAGGAGATCCCCCCTGTAGCGCCCAGTTGAACATCATCGCCGAAACAGATGACTTCATCCACCCCTGCCTCTGCCATCGGCAACGGCTTGACAAGGACTGTCACGGAATCCCGTGCAGAACAGCCTTTATCGTCGGTGACGGTCACATAAAAAGTAGTCGTATCGGCAGGGCCTGCCATAGGATCAGCAATCGTCAGATTGCTGAGGGATGGATCCGCGTCCCAGAGGTAGCTTGTGCCACCGCTTGCCATCAGTTGGGTGCTGTCTTCGAAACAGATTTCGACATCTGCACCCGCATCAGCTGGCGGCAAAGGATTCACCGCAATGGTGACCGAATCTACCTCCTGACAGCCAAAGACATCTGTCACCGTCAACATATAGGTGGTGGTCGTCGGGGGAAACGCAAGAGGATTGACAATGCTGTCATCCGTCAGACTTGCGCCATTGTTCCATGCAAAGGCAAGAGGATTGGTGCCCGTAGAGGCTCCGGCATCCAGTTGGATACTATCACCAAAACAAATTTCATCATTCATCCCTGCTTCGGGAACCGGTAAAGGATGTATATCTATCGTAACAGAATCAATATTCACACAACCCAATATATCTCCAACCAGCAAATAATAGGTGGTGGTATCTAGCGGAGTAGCAATCGGATTGGGGCCAAATAATACATCCAGCGTTGAATCGGGACGCCAGATATAGGTAAGGCCACCACTGGCTGTCAATTGCATAGAACCGCCCAAACAGACAACGGTATCAGGACCAGCATCTGCTGGCGGCAACTGATATACATCCACCAGGATGGAATCACGATTCACGCAGCCATTGCTGTCTACCACCGTCACATAGAAAGTAGTTGTATCAACAGGATTTGCCACAGGATTGGCAATCAGTGGATCGCTCAAAGCAGGATCAAAATCCCAGGTATAAAAGAGGCCGCCTGTGGCCATCATTTGCAAAGGAATTCCAATACAAATACCGGTATCTGCCCCTGCATCTGCCATCGGCAGAGGATTGACCACTACACGCATGGTGTCCATATCCTGACAGCCATTGAGGTCTGTTACAGTGAGGATATAATCCGTTGTGGTCTGCGGAGCAGCGACAGGATTGGCGATGCTATCGTCAGAAAGCGTCAATGGATTGTTCCAGCTAAAGATCACCGAACCAGACCCATTGAGCGTAGTGCTTTGGAAAATACAAATGGTATCATCTATGCCGGCATTGGCCGTCGGCAGGGGATGCACGATCACTTCCACTGAATCCCGCCAGCTACAGCCATTGGCACCCGTCACCGTCACATAATAGGTGGTGGTATCTACAGGTGTTGCAATAGGATTATCAATATTCAAAGCACTCAAAGTCGTATCTGCATCCCAAAGGTAGGAGACCCCTCCAGCTGCTTGCAATTGGGTGGAAAGCCCCAGACAGACGCTGGTATCGGGTCCTGCATCAGCAAGCGGCGCAGGCAGCACCGTCACATAAGCATTCGCAGTATCTGAACACCCACTGGGGTCCAGCACCGTCACGATAAAGCGTGTACTGGTATCAGGCCTCGCCATGGTGCTATCAAGCAAAGGATAGCTTAAAGAAGCCGCCGGTGCCCAGCTATATCCAATGCCGCCACTGGCCGTCAGCAGGATCGAATCATCGAAACAGATAGTCCCACCCGGATCAGCCATGGCATACATGGTTGAGATGGTCATCGAGTCAATATTGCGACAGCCGTTTATATCCGTAGCCAACACATAATAGGTGGTGGTATCGGTAGGCGTAGCTATAGGATTGGCTATATTCGGATTGCTCAAACTGCCTCCCGGAAACCAGATATAGCTGATGCCACCCGTTGCATTGATCTGAAGGCCGGGTTCGCCACATTTGGTGGTATCGGGACCCGCATCTACGATGGGCAGAGGATTGACAGTGATGATAACCGAATCCCGGAGAGAACAGCTATTGGTATCCGTGACCGTGACATAAAAAGTGCTCGTCACATTGGGGAAAGCCTGGACAGTAGCCATATTGGTCGCGCTGAGGAAGGGAGAAGGATCCCATTGGTATATACTTCCTCCCGTTGCCACCAGAGTCGTTGTATCAAAGATACAAATCGGGCGATCCATGTCTGCATCCGCCAAAGGCAGCGGATTGACAAATACCGTCACGGTATCGGTGTCCTCACAGCCATTCATATCTGTAACCAACACGACATAGGTCGTGGTGAAACGTGGCGAAGCTTTGGGGTTGGCTACATTGGTAGCCGAAAGGCCCATGGCTGGCAGCCAGGAATATAATACGCCACCCCTTGCCCGCAATTGCGCGCTGTCGCTAAAACAAATGGTGGTATCTTCTCCCGCCTGCGGGTTGATCACATTTACCACCACACTGGCTGTATCAAAACAGCCCCATACAGCTGTAACCGTCGCTGTATAGCGGGTTGTTGTATCTATGTCGACAACCGGCATGGCCGAGTTCGGATTGCTCAATCCCGTAATGGGCGACCAACTGACGGAGACGCCTCCGCTGGCTGAAATCGGCACGACAGTGCCCGGACAGGCAAAGGTATCATTGCTCGCCGATACTATCGGCAGGAGACGCACCTCGATTCCGATGGAATCATTGTTCACACAGCCATTGGAATCTACCACTGTGACATAGTACCAGCTGGAATCTACCAGATTGGCTGTCAAGTTAAAAGGAGTAGCAATCGGATTGGGAATATTGAGCGCGCTCAATGTCGTATCCGACCGCCAGCTATAGATGGAGCCGCCGGTGGCTGTCAATTGAGTTCCTCCACCTGTACATACATAGGCATTGGGATTCAATATGGTGATCGTTGGAAGCGGATTGACTACCACACGGACAGTATCTGTGTCAAAACAGCCACTTGTGTCCTGGACAGTTACCACATAATCTTTTGTTGTAGTAGGAAAAACAATGGGATCGGGCACATTCAGGCCCACCAGGTCCGGCTCGGGATTCCAGCTATAGCCGATGCCTCCCCCCGCACTCAATTGGGTTGTATCTCCAATACAAATGGCCTGATCGGCCCCTGCATCCGCATGCATTACCCGCACAATTATTGAATCGCCACTGGCACACTGATTTCCATCTACCCCTATTACATAGTAGGTCGTGGAAGAATCCGGGTTGGCGATAGGATTGGCAATATTGGCATTATTGAGGCCTGTGGTTGGGAACCAAAAATAGTTCAATCCTCCGCTGGCGCTGATCTGTACGCCCACATTTCCACATTTGGCGGTATCATTGGCCGCGGTGATGACCGGTCTGGCATTGACCGTCACGGTGACGGAATCCATGCTGATACAGCCATTGATATCCGTTACGGTCACATAATAAGTCGTTGTTGCCAACGGATTGACCATGGGGTTGGGCACATTGTTCATCAGAAGAGAGGGGTCTGCATTCCATTGGTACATGCTTCCGATTCCTCCAAAAGCCCTGATTGTGATGGTATCAAAAATACACATCGGTGTATCGGGGCTCATGGTGATGACAGGCAAAGGATTGACCAGGACAGTCACTGTATCTGTGTCTACACAGCCGTTGTTGTCGGTGATCGTCACGACAAAGTCTGTGCTGGCATTGGGTGCGGCATTTGTATTGGCCGCATTGGCGTTGGCGACTGAAGCTGCTGGTAGCCAGCTATAAGTGACACCGCCTGTGGCGGTGAGGGCAGTCGAATCAAAATTACAGATGGTAGCATCTGTCCCTGAGCTGATCTCCATGGTCGTCACACGTACCGCAGCTGTATTTACACAGGAATTGGCATCTGTGACAGTCACTGTATAAAGCGTTGTATCATCTGGCGAAGCATCGGGATTTGCAACATTGGGATCGCTCAGACCACTTGCCGGGCTCCAAACATATCCTGTACCACCAGAGGCAAGCAAGCCAACAGGAATACCTGGGCAATAATGGGTATCAGGCGTGATGTTGATGACGGGCAGGTTATTGACCACCACAGTCACACTGAGGGACTGGGTACAGTTATTCGCATCGGTATAAGTCACCGTATAGGTGGTGGTGGTATCAGGACTTGCCATCGGATTGGCAATATTGGGATTGCTGAGGCCCGCAGCAGGGGACCAGCTATAGGTAACCGGTGCCGTAGCCGAGGCGGTCAATTGTATGCTGTCAAAAATACATATCACCGGCGCCACAGGCAGCAAGTCTACCATGGGCAGAGGATTCACCGTTACGGTGACAGTATCATAAACCGTCCTTTGATTTCTACAGATATTGGTATCCCTCGCTGCCATAATCAGCAGAAATGTCTGTCCGGCATCATTACAGCCCGGTGTCCAATTCACCGTGCCGGTTACATCTCTGGGCCCCTGGGGCGTCACGACCAGGGCGGTACCGGTAGGAGCAGAAGAGGAAAATACCATCAGAGAATCCAGCGGATCTATTTCTCTGGCGGTTAAGTTATAATTGATCGCCTGATTGGGATTGACAGCTATGCTGTCTCCATTTCCTCCCAATCCACTATGATTGATCGTTGGAATGGCAGCCCCGCTGATAATCACCCAAACCGTATCAAAAGCCTGGTTGAAACCAAAACAGTCAGAAAGGTTATTTCCCCCAACAATAAAGGGCAGCGTATCTCCGGCATAGTTACAGCCTGCAAACCAGCAGATTTCCCCTACAACGGAATCCTGATCTGGATTGGCTGTAGTGGTATTGATGGTGGCTAAAGGCTGAGGGAGGGAGTTTCCTACACCAAAAATGGCACTTGCGGGAAAAAGAATAAGCGAGTCTCCAATAGTAGATGCATAGAGGGAAAACGGATAACACATAGAATCCCGGGGATTCAGGTAAATGGTATCATTACTTGTGTTGGGCAATCCACTGATATTGGAGGTATTCATGGGCGGTTGCCCCTGGTTGATACAGTTGATTACTGTGATCTGAAAGTCCCTTTTATTCGAATTGATTTTTACCCCATTTCGATATTCATCTACACAAAGGGCAAAAACGAATGTGCCCAGCGCCGAGGGCGTAATATTGAGCTGCCCGGAAAAGCGATCCAGGCTAAACATATTGTTACCAAATGGATTGGTGGCGGTATAGGGGTTTGCGAAATTCAGCAGGTTATAAGGAGGGGGCCCCATGGGGTTTGTACCTACTGCCAGGGCAGGAGGAGGGTTAAAGTTGGAAACTCCCTGCCCATTGCCATTCAATCCTGAATAAGGCGGGCATACGGAATATACGAGCGAATCGCCATCTACATCCGTTGCTGAATGGTCAAAGTTAAATGCCTCATTGGCACAGAGAAACTGTGGTGGGAGGTTATTAAAAGTCGCCATGGTATTACATGAAGAGCCGATTTCATCGGTACCGGGTATATGAGCTGTAACACTCATCCCCTGATTATTGGGGATATTGGTACTGATGTTATTGCGGCAACACCGTGCCCATCCCACATTGTATCCACCAACTCGGGGAGGCAAAGACACTGTCCCGACATAGTCGGCATACTCCACACAAAGTGTATAGGGTTGATTCGTACAAGCCGACCAGTTGGGAGGCACGATCTGGGGTTGATTGGCAGGAAGGGCAATGTTCAATACCGTCTGAGTCTGACCGGTCGAACCTCTAAAAATAAAAATTGGCACAGGATTATCAAATTGTGCTCCTCCACCTGCACAATCGCGGTACAATCGCAAGCGTATCTCATAGGTATGGAGAATAGGATTCAGACAGGTATAGCTAAGGTCAGCGCCTACAATGTGCGCAGCTTGTGTCGGAATACTAATTGATAAAGTGGCTAAAAAAAGAAAAATAGAAAGTATACGATTCTTCATTGTGCAGCTAATTGGAAAGAAGTAATCAAATAAGATTTTCCATATAAAATGAAAAAACAGCTCGTAAAATAAGTAAAATTTTGGCGCCTACGGTATTTGGTGTGCGTCTCGTGGTATTAACTTCCCCCGATTAACGATTTTCTCTATCTCAATGGTATAAACGGGGACAGTTCTGGGTTTCGGGTTTCGGGTTTCGGGTTTCGGGTTTCGGGTTTCGACTCCCCACTTCACGCTGTGAAGGAATCCTCCGCCAGGGTAAAATAATCTTCCGCCTCCGTCGGATGGATTTTGAGCAGGCCTGCTCGCACAAGCGTCACCAGCAAACCAGAAGCCCGGCGCTTAGGCAGCCGAAGCTGTTTTTGGGTGTCCTGCACTGTGGTGCGGGTCACGACTTCGACATACTGAAGGAGCCTGCGCTCCACTTCGCCAAATTCAAATCGTACCCCATTGCTGCGTTTTTCGAAGCGCATCAAAGTGGTCATTTCGCGGCTGGCCTGCACGCACATATCGCGTACCCGTACATAAGCGCGTTTTTTTCCCTCCTCAAGTACGAAGTAGGGCTTATTCAAGCCTTCTTCGATCTCAAAGACCAGAACGGCCCGGTTTGAAGTCACGGGAACCCGAGAAAGCTTTAGCTGAATGTCCGGATAAATGTATTTGCGGACCGTTTCCATCAGCAGATATTCATCTCCTTCCGGCTCTTTTGTTCCAAAAATACCCCCATCATCCTCCACCCCAAGCAGCAGGGTCCCCCCTTCACTATTGGCAAAAGCGACAAATTCTCGAATTATTTTCTCGGGATGATTAGCCTTTCGCTTAAATTCCAGTCTCTGGTGCTCCCCTTCCTGTACCAGACGTTTGAGTGCTTGCATGTCCATGGTGGAGTAAAAGTAAAGAAAAATGCATATTGGGCAAACTGAAAAATAGCGATAGAGTGAGCGCAAGTTTTCTCCTGAAAGCGCATCTAATGGAAACATAAGGAGCAATAAACACTATGGAACAAAAAGACCCTCAAAAAATCCTTGAATCCCTCGATTCCTGGGAGCCTATCAAAGCTTCCCCTTACTTCTCAACCCGCCTCATGGCGCGTTGGGAGCGGGAGCAGGAGGCCGCGTCCCGGCCCCTATGGCAGCTTTGGTGGAAGCCAGCTTTGCTGCTGGCCGTAACCGCCATCAATTTATTCCTGATTTTTGGCTCTCCCTTTCCCTCCCATACCGGCACCAGCCAGGATCAGGGATTAAAGGCCCTCATGCAGGAGTACCAACTTCAAAAAAGCCAATCAGATGACATAAATCTCTACAATTTATGAGTTACTTCAATACAGCCCGCAGGATGAATGCCCTGGTGGTAGTGTTGCTTGTGGTCAATATTATTTCCATCAGCGCACTTTGGCTGGCAAAAAATGAAAAAAGGTCCGGGCCGCCTCTGAGGCCTAAAAATGGCGAACTTTTCCTGAAGGAAGCATTAGGCCTTTCCCCCTCACAACTTGAAGAAATCAAGCTTTTGCGGGAAAATCATTTTCAGGAAATGCAAGCCCTGCGCAAAGCCAGTGATGGGAGCAGGCGAAAAATGTTCGAAGAAATCAAAGCTGTTAAACCTGACTCCCTTTTGTTAGTCAAATATGCGGAGCAGATTGGTAGCGCCCAGGCAGCCATAGAAAAGCAAACGATTCATCATTTCATAGACATCAAGTCGGTCCTGGAGCCGGAGCAGCTTGTTAAGTTCAATCGAACTCTGGAGCGCCTGCTGCCGCCGCCACCGCCACCACCTGGTGGGCCTGACAGGCCCGAAAGAAAGCCTCCACCTGGCCATTAGTCCCCTCGCTTTTCTATAAAAACCGATTTTCCACATGCCACTTCCCCTCAGCATACAGGCTTTACAGGACGGAAACAAAGATGCCTTTCGCCAGCTGGTCGAAACCTATAAGGACCAGGTGGTGAATACCTGCTATGGCTTTGTGCAAAAGCGGGAAGATGCTGAAGATCTGGCCCAGGAGGTTTTCCTGGAGGTTTTTCGATCCGTGGGCAAGTTTCGCGAAGGGGCGCAACTCTCCACCTGGCTCTACCGCATCGCGGTCAATAAATCCCTCGAATTTATTCGATTCCACAAGCGCAAAAAGCGCTTTGGCTGGAAACAGTCGCTCAGCGACATGACAGAGGCGGAAGAACCCGCCAGCCTATCAGATCACCCAGGCCTGAGCCTGGAGCAGCAGGAAAGTGCCCGCATTTTGATGAGCAAAATTGCCCTTTTACCCGAAAACCAGCGCATCGCTTTCACCCTCAGCAAGATCGAAGATTTGCCCTATAAGGAAATCGCACAGATCATGAATATCAGCCTTTCGTCTGTAGAATCCCTGATGCATCGCGCCAAAAAAGGCCTGCAAAAGCAGCTTGAAAACATGTACAGGCAATCTGAAATTTGAGCGAATCACCCTTCTTTCATTCAATAAACGAATAAAACCATTTGGCCTCTTTTTAGGATGCTGTATTTTTTCCGAAAGAAAATAACCGAATTGACAGTTTACACACAGCCTCCCACCAAACCCCTAACACACTGACAGTCATTACCTTATGACATTTTCATGCTTTGGCTATTTATTTTAGCTCCAAAACCTTTCAGCCAGCTGGTGTTTTAGTACGATATTTGCTCTCAAAAAGGACAGATCAATTTTCCGGCGTACATTTAGCTTAGGTAATTACGGATAGATAAAATCATGAAAATTTCCCCCTTGCTTTTTCAAGCCGGTCTTTGGCTTGCCTGTATTGCTTTATTGTTTTGTGCACACTTCTCCCCTCCTTCTTCTACGCCTCCCACTGAAGCGAATAAAATTTCTAAACGGGACAGGATGGACCTGGCAATGAAACAGGAAGTTGAAATGACCCGGGACCCCGCGCTGGGCTATGTGCCGAGGGAGCGTTTGCTTCAGACACAAGCTTATACAAAACGCCTGCAACAGGCCAACAGCCGGGCGGCGCTTTTGGGTGTCCAATGGACAGAGATGGGTCCCAAAAATGTAGGAGGACGCACCCGCGCCATCCTGGTAGACCCCAATGACCTCACACAAAAAAGTGTCTTTGCAGCAGGGGTTGCCGGTGGTTTATGGAAAACCACAGATATCACGGTAAGCGCCCCCAACTGGCAGGTGGTAGATGATTTTTTCAGCAATCTTGCGATCACCTGCATTGCCGTTTCTCCCGCCAATCCCCAAATCATGTATTTTGGTACAGGAGAGGGTTATTACAACCTGGACGCAGTACGTGGCCAGGGGCTCTGGAAAAGTACTGATGGCGGACAAAGCTGGATCCACCTGAGCAGCACCGATTATAGCAATTTCAACTACTGCCAACGCCTGGCTGTCACGCCTTCAGGCGCTGTATTGGTAGCTACGATGTCTGGCCTCTACAGATCTGCAGACGGAGGAAATAGCTGGGTGAAAGTGCTGGGAGGAAATGGCGTTTCCAATACCCTTTATGATATCGAAATCGCTGCAAATGGCGATGTATATGTGGCTCCCTTTGGGAGTGTGCACCGCTCAACGGATGATGGCCTGACTTATTCAGCTCTGGCAGCTTTGCCGATCACAGCCGAGCGTATCGAGCTCGCCTGTGCGCCTTCCAATGCCAATTATATCTACCTGCTTGCAGAAGCAGGAAACCAGGCCTCCGGCATTTTGCTTTCTACCAACCAGGGCGCCTCCTGGCAGCTACGCAATGAACCCAGTGATGCCGATCCGGGCATACCGACGGCCGACTTTTGTCGGTCTCAGGCCTGGTACAACCTCGCTATAGCGGTAGATCCCAATGATGAAAATGTGCTGATGGTGGGAGGCATTGACCTGTTTAAAAGCGATGATGGCGGACTGAATTGGACGCAAATTTCCCATTGGTATGGGGGCTTTGGCTTCCAGGATGTGCATGCTGACCAGCATTATATCTTATATGAACCCGGCAATTCTGCCGTAGCCTACTTTGGCAATGATGGCGGCATTTACCGCACAGCCAACGCAAATACAAACAGTCCAACCATTTCCAGCAAAGAAAACAACTACCGGACGGCCCAATTTTATGCCTGTGCCATGCATCCCGATTTGGGGTCCTACTATTTCCTGGCCGGTGCCCAGGACAATGGCAGCCACCGTTTTACAGACAATGCCCTGAATAATACCACAGAAGTTACCGGAGGCGATGGCGCCTTTTGCCATATTGACCAGACGCAGCCTCTCTTTCAGTTTACTTCTTATGTCTACAACAATTTTCGCCGCTCTACCAATGGCGGCAACAGCTTTGTTTCCATAAGTGGCGGAAATACAGGCCGCTTCATCAATCCTTCGGATTATGACAATGATGCCCATTTGATGTATTCAGCCCACAATAGCGGCTCCTATCTGCGCTGGGACAATCCGCAGAGCGGCAACAGCTTCACAGCCATCAATGGCGGTTTTGGCGGACGGGTTTCCACCATTATTTGTGATCCTCATACAAGCAATCGCGTGTACTTCGGCATAGACAATGGTCGGGTATACCGCGTGGACAATGCGCATAGCGCATCGCCGGTGATCACCCAGATCAACAATTTGTCCGGCATGCCGCTTGCCTATATCTCCTGCATCGCCATTGCCGATGGCAATGCCGACCACTTGCTGGTCACCTACGCCAACTGGGGCGTCAACTCGGTCTGGGAGACCACCAATGGTGGGGCCACCTGGCAATCCGTCGAAGGCAATTTGCCTGATATGCCTGTGCGATGGGCGATTTTCAACCCACACAATGAAGACCAGGCGCTGCTGGCGACAGAAGTAGGCGTTTGGTCTACCGATGACCTCAGCGCATATACCACGCAGTGGGGGCCCAGCAATAATGGTCTGGCAAACTGCCGGGTAGATATGCTTCAGACGCGGGCGTCTGACCATCTGGTGATAGCCGCCACGCATGGGCGCGGGCTTTTTGCCAGTGATGTCTTTATGGGCGCTTCTGCGGCATTTGACGCTGACAGGCGGGTGACTTATATAGGGAAAACCGTAAAATTTATCAATCAGTCCACCCAGGCTAGCAGTTGGTACTGGGACTTTGGAGATGGCCAGTATTCCCGCCAGGAAAGCCCATCTCACACCTACAGCACTGCTGGCAAATACCAGGTGAGCCTGACGATCAATAATGGCGCAGATGTTTTAGTCAAAAATGGTTTTATTCACATTGTCCCCAACAAAGGGGGAGATTATAGCCTCCAGGCAGGAGGAGACCTGGAAAGCAATCCCCTTGATTTTGCGACGGAAAACCTTTCCGGCACAGCCTGGGAACTGGGGGAGTCTTCCTATCCGGGCAAAGACGGCACCGCCAGCGGCAACAATGCCTTTGTCACCTCCATCAGCAGCCCCTATCTCGATAATAGCGAATCGTATTTATACACCCCTGAGTTTGACCTCAGTCAGTCAGGAAACTACCTACTGCGCTTCAAGGGCCGTTTTTTTACAGAAACGGGCTATGACGGTTTTCGGGTAGAATACACCACCGACCAGGGGGATAGCTGGAGGAATCTGGGCACGGTAGCCCCAGCCTGGTACAATTTTTCCAACTTCAATTGGGCTTCCTCCTTTCCTTATTCAGAACCCTTTTTCACAGGAAACTTCGGCTCCGCTTTTGCCAATTTTTTCTACGACCTTTCTACCCTTGTCAATATCTCCCATGTGGGCTTTCGCTTTGCATTCAAATCGGACAATTCTGTCGCCGCTGCGGGCGTAGCCATCGATGACATAGAGTTGGACGGCATGGCCTTCCCGGTAGAGTTGATTGACTTTACAGGAGACTGGCGCGGACAGATCGCGGCCCTGGAGTGGCGTACCGCCAGCGAGCAGCAAAATGACGGCTTTCAACTTCAAAGAAGCGTAGATGGTAGCTTTTTTACCGATGTCGCTTTTGTGGAAAGCAAAGGCAATACATCCGCAGGCCACAGTTATCACTATGATGACCTTTCTCCCGGTACCCAGCTGGTCACCTATTATCGCCTCAAGCAATATGATCTGGATGGCTCCTTTACCTTCCTTCCGACCATCCAACTCAGCCGGACTGAACTGCCGTCACAGGTCGAATTATATCCCAATCCCATCCGCAATGCGGTATTTCTGCAAACATCCCGGGAGGGAAGCCTCCTGATCCGCAACCTGCTCGGGCAGGTCATGTTGGAGCAGCACATCAGACCCGGCGAAAACCGCCTCGACCTCTCCGGACTGGATGCTGGCATTTACCTGCTCACCATCATGGAAGGGGACGAACTGATCTTCGGCAGAAAGATTACAAAAATTTAATTTGCGCTAAGCCCTTAATTTTCAATACTTGCAGCGTGAAAAGCTGGGGCTTACTCATTTATGCCCTGAAAATTCGAAACATACATGTTTACACAAGAAGATAAGATTCAGATCGAGCAAAGAGGCAGTGCGCTGCCTGTAGTTGAGCAGCAAATCAAAAACTTTGAAACAGGTTTTCCTTTTGCAAATGTGGTAAAAGCAGCCACCGTGGGCGATGGCCTCATCCGTCTTTCAGAGAAAGAAGCGGACGAAATGGTGGCGCACTATGAGATGGTGAGTAAAGTGCTGAAAGTACTGAAATTTGTGCCTGCCTCCGGCGCGGCCAGCCGCATGTTCAAATCGCTTTTTTCCTATAAAACAAAACTCGAAACAGGCACGGCAGAAGCTCCCAAGGGAGATATGCACGATTTTTTTGATTGCCTGCCGGAATTTGCCTTTTACCAGGATCTTGCTGAAAGCATGGGTGGGATGGCTGTATTGGAAAAAGCGGAAGAGGAAAAGGATTACCTCAAAATCCTGGATTATGTGCTGACGGAAAAAGGCCTCAACTACGGCCAATTGCCCAAAGGCCTGCTGGCCTTTCACAAATATGAGGAAGGCGCACGCACGCCTTTTGAAGAGCACCTCGTAGAGGGTGCAAATTATTGCAAAGATGGAGACGGCAAGGTTCCCTTGCATTTCACCATCTCCCCGGAGCACAGACATGCATTTGTCAAATTGCTCAACCGAATCATAGAAGGCTATGCCGCGCAGTTTCAGGCGACTTTTGAGATCGGTTTTTCGGAGCAAAAACCTGCGACAGACACCATCGCGGTGGATATGAAAAACCAGCCTTTCCGCGAAGCGGATGGCAGCCTGCTCTTCCGCCCGGCAGGCCATGGCGCCCTGATCGAAAACCTCAACGACATCGAAGCCGATGTCATCTTCATCAAAAACATCGACAATGTCGTACCGGATCGCATCAAAGGCGAGACCTATCGCTATAAAAAAGCCCTTGCGGGCTTGCTGCTTTCCTACCAGCAAAAGATATTTCAACATATCAAAGACCTGTCTAAAACCGATGATGCGAAATGGGTAAAAGAGGTAGAGCAGTTTTTGGAAAAAGAGCTTTGTGTGCTGCCTCCGGCGGCCTATGCGCAGCTGAGCCTGCTGAAGAAAGTTTCTTATTTGTTGGGGAAATTGCTGCGTCCTCTGCGCGTATGCGGCATGGTCAAAAATGAAGGAGAGCCGGGCGGTGGGCCCTTTTGGGCCACAAATAGCGATGGGACGGTGTCCCTCCAGGTGATCGAAAGCGCCCAATTTGATGAAAATAATCCTGCCCAGATGGGCATCATGAAAGATTCAACCCACTTCAATCCCGTGGATTTGATATGCGCACCATACAAGCAGGACGGAGAAAAATATAACCTCCTTGAATATACGGATCCGCAGGCGGGCTTCATCGCCTACAAGTCCAGCGATGGACGCGACCTGAAAGCACAGGAGCTTCCCGGACTCTGGAATGGCGCCATGGCCAACTGGAATACTTTGTTTGTCGAAGTTCCAATTATTACCTTTAATCCGGTGAAAACGGTGAATGACCTCTTGCGGGCCAATCACCAATAAAAATTAACCTATTTACTTTTTTATGAAAAATATTACCACTTATTCACTAATGCTGGCGATGGCCTTTTTCCTGATGGGCTGTCCCGCTAACCAGGCTGAAGAGCAGGAGGCAGATGCCGAAATGACCGAGGGAATGGACCAGGAGCTGAAAGCAGATGTCTTTCCAGCGACCAAGGGTGGCATCACCCTGACCCCTCTAACCAACTCTCCTGCTTATGCAGATGCTTCTCTGAGCCTCGCTCCGATTGAGATGAGCGAAACAGGCGAAGGCGTCTTCGACTTCACCGTCACCAATTATATGCTCGGAGAGCAGACTTCTGACGCCGCCACCAAAGGCCTGGCAAACTCCGCCAAAGGCCAGCACATCCACCTGATCATCAATAACGGGCCCTATTTCGCCAAATACGAACCCAGCTTCAGCCATCCGCTGGAAGAAGGCAACAACGTTATTTTGGCATTTCTCGCCCGTTCTTATCATGAAAGCGTGAAAAATGACAATTCGTATGTGTTGATGCAGACAGCTACAGGCGAGGACGCCCTCGATCTGAACGGACCCAATATGTTCTACAGCCGCCCCAAAGGAACCTATTCAGGCAAAGGCAATGTGGAAAGCGTATTGCTCGACTTTTTCCTCGTCAATACCGACCTCGCGCCCGACGGCAACAGGGTCCGCGCCACCATCAACGGCAATGAATTTATCATAGACAAATGGACGCCTTACGTCATGACAGGCCTGCCCATGGGCGAGAATTCTGTCAAGCTGGAACTCCTCAACTGGGGAGGCACGCTGCTCCAGAGTCAATTCAACCCTGTTGAAAGGACATTCACGCTGGAAGCGGACGAAGCGCAGTAGCGAAAACTTGTTTCGAGTTTTTGGGTTTCGGGTTTCGCATCTTTTGGTTTCGGGTAACCCGAAACTCAAAACCCGAAACCCGAAACCCGGAACCCGAAACTCAAAACCCGAACCCCCAATCTTCCCCCATGTACAAACTCCTCATCCGTCCCCTCCTCTTCCTCATCGACCCCGAGCGGGTGCACCACCTCAGCTTTACCTTCTTAAAACTTATATTGGGATTTAAGCCCCTGGCGCGGCTGATAGGCACATTTTTCACCTACCAACATCCGTCGCTGGAAAGGGAGTTATTTGGGCTTCATTTCAAAAATCCGGTAGGCCTGGCGGCGGGATTTGACAAAGATGCGAAGCTGGTGGACAAATGGGGCTACCTGGGATTTGGCTTCGTGGAAGTTGGGACCGTCACACCCCGCCCGCAGGCGGGCAATCCCAAAAAGCGCCTTTTTCGCCTGCCCAAAGACAAAGCCCTCATCAACCGCATGGGCTTCAACAATGGAGGGGTTGAAGTGGTAGCGGAGCGCCTTCGAAAGATGAAAAAAGGAGACCTCATCGTCGGGGCCAACATCGGCAAAAACAAAGATACGCCCAACGAAAAGGCGACCGAGGATTATGTTATCTGCTTCGAAAAGCTATTTGAATATGTAGATTATTTTGTGGTGAACGTCAGTTCCCCCAATACGCCCGGCCTGCGCGAGCTACAGGAGAAAGGGCCACTCACCCAGCTCCTCCTGAGCCTTCAGGATATCAACCAGGCGAAGCCTGAACCCAAACCCTTATTGCTCAAAGTCGCACCCGATCTGACAGATTCTCAACTCGATGACATCATCGAAGTATGCGCCACGGCCCGTCTCGACGGTCTGATCCTCAACAACACCACCATCGCCCGCGAGCCGCTGGCAACCGTAGCTTCCAAAGTGGAAGCCATCGGCAATGGCGGACTGAGTGGCGGCCCGCTGACTGCGCGTGCGCAGGAAGTCACCAGCTATGTAGCTGAGAGAAGCCCGGAGCTGCCGTTGATCGGCGTGGGAGGGATCATGCGGCCGCAGGATGCGGCGGAGCGGTTGGAAGCGGGAGCTTCATTGGTGCAGGTCTACACGGGTTTTGTGTATGAGGGGCCCGGCTTTGCCGGGCGGATTTGTCGGGGATTGGTGTAACCCTCCCCTACTCCAAAATCGTCACCTTCCGCACCACCTTCTGGTGGATCGTCTCTACCACCGCCTCAATACAAAAAACACCCAACAAAGATTATTCTCCGTAAAAAAAGATGCTCCTCACACCCAACAAAAAGTAATAAAAACTATATCTTTAAATAAAAATCAGCCATGCAATCACAAACTTTCGGTGAAAAAATAAAGGAGTTAAGGCTGACCTCAAACTACACCCTAAAGTTTGTGGGGGAAGCAATCGCCTACAGCCCAAGAATTTTAAGCAAAATAGAGAAGAATGAAAAAAGGGCTCCTGAAAACATCATCGAACCTTTATCGAAATTATATCAAGTCCCTTATAAAGAATTGGCCGTCAAATATTTAAGTGAGGAGTTGTATTACCAAATTCGTTCTTCAGAATACGCAGAGGAAGTGCTGAGGGAGGTGGAGAAAAGACTTAAAAAAGAAGGGAAAGGAACGCAAAAGGAGGTAAGCAGAGAGGTAATTCTTGAATCCATTAAAACTTACTTTATTGATAAACCCGTTGAAAAAGCATGGGTATTTGGGTCTTTTGCCAGAAAAAAGACCATCAGTAAAGATAGTGATATAGACATCCTGGTCGCTTTCAAGAAGCCCAATAAAATTTCATTATTTGACCTCATTCAAATGAAAGAAGAACTCTCTTCGAAAACAGGCAGGGAAATAGATTTAGTAGAAGAGGGTCAGGAGCTTAAATCATTCAAAAACACAATTAATCAGGAAAGAGTACTCGTTTATGCCAGCTAAACCAACAGATCTCGAAAGAGTGGGCCATATGGTTGAAAGCATCAACAAAATATTTTCATATACCAAAGACCTGGGGTATGAAGAGTTCTTGAATCCCCTACTCCAAAATCGTCACCTTCCGCACCACCTTCTGGTGGATCGTCTCTACCACCGCCTCATAGGCTCCCGGAGGGATTCCCTCCAGCGTCACGGCACGTTTATGCGTGCCGGCTTCCACATAGCCACCTTCGGTGCGGTACACATCGCCTTTGATGTCGCGCAGGACAAAACTCACAAACTCCCTTTGGGGCAAGTCAAATTCGACGGTCACATACTCATTCAGAAAAATGGCAGTTTGCGGAAAACTGATTCTTCCGGCTTTTGCCTGGTTTCTGATGGTTTCCTCCACCAATAAAGGCGCAATCTGTGTATGAGATTCCTGAGGTTTTACCTCCGCTATGGGTTCCTGAGGTTTTGCCTCGGCTATGGGTTCCTGCTTTGCTTCTACTGCTTGTTCTACAGTTTGCTGCTCCGCTTCAATCAACTCCTGGTTCGCCTTGGAAATCAACTCATAGATTTCTTCTTCGCTGACCTTGGATTTTTGCAGGGCGAGTTGAGAGGGTAATTCGGCATGAGGAGGCAAAAGCTCTGCTTTTTCATTGGGGGCAGTGGTTTTTTCTATGGAAATAGCCAGTTTTTCCGGCTGAATATCAACCTTTTCTGCTTCAGCAATTTTCACTTCTTCCACACGCGCCAATTGCTCCTGCTTAAAAGCATCAATCAAATCCTGATTGGCTTCTGCCAGCAAGTCTTCGATTTCTGTCTGGCTGACAAGTGGAGGGCGTTTGCCGATACGGCGGGGGTAGCGTGCTGTTGGTAGCCCAAGTGCCGACACTTCGTTTTTCAGTGAAACCTGATCCAAATCCGCCATCAACCATTTGGTCTGTATTTCCGCTTTTCTGTCAACGACAAGCTCAGGATCATCGGCAGCAGTGGTATCGGCAGCCATGGCGATGAGCTGGTCCATATCGAGCGTAGTCTCTCGCAGCGCTGCCAAAGGCAGCGGAGGGATGGGTGGTGTTTTCAGGACCGTAGGTCCAAAACCTCGCGGCGTTTTGGCGCCGCCATAGAGCCACAATACCAGCCTGAGCAATTCGTCGCGGGAGCGCTCCGGCTTGAGCAACTTAGGCGGCTCCTCCACTTTGGGAGCGGCAGCCAGCGGGGTAGCTTCCCGCAAAAAAGGGGTAGACAAGTCTTCCCCCGACACATCTGTCTCCTGCCAGCTGCCATCTTCGGGCTTATCGCCAAAAGGGCGATTCATGGTGATCAGCTTGCGAAAGCCTTGTTCACCTGTTTCAAACTGAAAACTAACAGGTATAAAAGTCTTTCCCTTTTCATCTTTTATGCCATCTGAGAGCTCAACTGTGTACAAAGTATTGGCAGCCAACATGCCATAGGGCTCCAGGATAAGGCTGTTGAGGGAATTGCTCAGGGTCAGGAAAATGGGGATCAACTCCCCGGGATTGTCGCTGGGATACAATTTGACATGATCTGTATTGACGGTGCGGAAATCAAGGTCGCCATTGGGCAGCTTAAGTTTGAGGGAAATGAATGCATTGCGCAGTATATCTTTCGACCCTTCATGCGGGAAAGAACCTTCCAAGGAAGGCCTGTTTTGGGCTTGTATAGATGTCAGTGACATCCCTATCACAAGCCAGCAAACGACAAGGCGAAAAATTTTCCAGAGCAAGTACATGATAGCAGAAATTCAGAAAGCAAAATAAAGAAAAAGATGCTTGTACGAAAAACATGCCAATCCTCTCATCAGCTAATAATCTTCTTAATCTTCTCTTTCAGAATACCGCTGCCAAGCAGGTCGTAAGAGGACTTGACGAAGCTGCGGGCGACGTCAAGGATATCCTTTTCGCCGGCCCAATTGCGGCGGAGGATCGCCACATTGGCGGTGTTGATTAGGCCATGGATCACATAAATGGAGAGAGCCAGATCGTCGGCATAAGCCGCCGGGCCGAATATGCCTTCGGGAAAGAAGTCCAACGGACTGATAAAATAGGTGATGGCAGCACCTACTTTGGCTTTTTCGCCCTTGTTGACGTCCTTATCTGCCATCAGCCGAAGCAACAGATGAAAGACATCCGGCACCATCAACAGGTACTCAGCCGCTGTATGCGATTTACCGGCTTTGCTTTCCAGCCAGTCCCGCATTTCTTTTCTGACTTTTTGATAAAAATCCTCCATAAGGCTATCAGTCGTCTGAATTGTAGAATTCAATATAGAGAAAAAGCGCGAAATCTGGAAATACCTTTATTTTCAAACTGATGGCAAAAAAATTGCAACAGCATTATTTCCCGAAAATGCCATTTTCGACCATTTTCAACGATTTTCGTTGGGAGATGTAGGGACGGATTATAATCCGTCCCTACATCCAAATTGATTATCAATCAATTAAAACGATCCGGGGCCTCAAAAATAAAGTGCTATGCACTTTTCAGATTCTAATCACTTCATATGGCGCGGATTACCCACAAGCCCTCCCCGCAAGAGCCACTGAATCGAGTTTAGCGCAGGCTACATCCACGCCAGCTTTTCTTTGAATGGTAGAACGCTATTTTCTGCTAGACGATAGTTTCCGCGAAGAGCGAAATATGTTGAGCCGCAAATTTGCCGCGCTGGAACAGGAGAAAGGATTATATCCGATGGATGATGTGGCGGTGGTACGGCTGATGAAGGAACATTAGGAAATATGGCTTTGCCTGCCCTATCAATTTTGCAACAGCATTATTTTCCGAAAATGCCATTTTCGACCATTTTCAACGATTTTCGTTGGGAGATGTGGGGACGGATTATAATCCGTCCCTACATCCCAATTGATTATCAATCAATTAAAACGATCCGGGATACCCGCTTTTCTCCAAAAGGATAAATGGAAGGGTTAGTTTGAGATTGAGTTTGAGTTTGAGTACAATGGCTATTTACAGGTAAAGCCCGAATTTGGCTTCCTTATTCCTCTCCTCAAAACTCCAACTGAAAGCTACTCCCCTCCCCTTCAGCCGTTTGTAGGCTGATAGATCCCTTATGCAACTGCATAATCTGTCGGCAAAGGCTCAACCCCACGCCGGAGCCATGCTCCTTGGTGGTGAAAAAAGGCACGAAGATATTGTCCGACACTTCGCGGCTGATGCCTGCGCCATTGTCGCGGATACGGATGAGGATGCGGCCGCTTTCATCCTGAAAGCTTGTCAATTCGATACGGGCCCTGGGGTGGTCTCTGACAGCATCTATGGCGTTGAGGATCAGGTTGATAAGCGCTTGCTCCAGCAGCTCGGGATCGCCATTCAGCTGAAGGCCAGGTTCATGCTTTTGCAGCAATTGAATTTCATTTTCCTGCAACTGAACAGCCAGCAAAGTCGCGACGCGCTTACATAGCACTTCGGGTACAAGCTGCTCAAATTGGGGCTGATAGGATTGGGTGATGCTTTTGTAGGCTTTGACAAAATTGACCAGGCCGCTGCTGCGCTTTTCTATCGTCTGAAGCCCTTGCTTCAGGTCTTCGATATGCGAGGGCTGCATATCCTCTTCCAGCATATCCTGAATCACGCTGCTGAGCGTGGAAATGGGGATAACGGAGTTCATGATTTCGTGTGTGAGCACACGGATCAGCTTTTGCCATGCTTCTACTTCCTGCTGCTCCAGCTCATCCCGTATGTTCTGGAAGGAAACGAGTTTAAAAGACACCTCCAACAATTTGAATTCCGTGGCACGCACGGCAAGGGTCATCTGCTCATTTATTTTGACCAACTCGCGCTGCCCTACCCGGAGGTGCTCGATGGTTTCAAATAATTCGGGCGAAAAGCTTTTCAGGGTTTGCAGCTGATGCAGGTAGGGTTTGTGGAAAAGCTTTTGCGCAGCGCGGTTGAAAAGCATGACATCGCCATTTTTTTCAAAACAAAGCAAGGCGACTGCCACATGCTCCACGACTGTTTGCAGGTATCGAAAGCTGCTTTCGCGCTCGCTGCGCAAATCCGTGAAAGCCCGGTTGAGCTCAGCCAAAACAGGCTGCAGGCTGTTGCTGGCGGTCTTCGCAGAAGTGAGGTAGGTATTGGAAAAGTCCTGCTGCGCAGCAGCGATGAGAAATTGCCGCAACTCACGGTAGCCTTTTTCCACAAAACGAATGAAAAAAACGGTCAGCGTCACCCAGGCCAGGCCCATCCAAAGCGCCACCAGCCAAAAGTAGGTTTCCATCGCGACATACACGGTGGCATAACCCATGCCGAGCAGCAGGATAAGCCGCAGGATGACTTGAAAGCGGAAATTTTTGTGGAAGGCAAGTTGGCTCATAGCCAAAATTGCATTTTTTTTCTTTATTCAGCCCGCAAACTATGCACCGGATTGCTGATCGCTGCCCGATAGGCCTGTATGCCTACTGTCAACCAGGCAATGCCCATCGCCAATACGGCAGCTATCACAAAAGTGCTGGCGCCCAGCTCTGTATGGAAGGCAAATTGCTCCAGCCAGTTTCTCAAAAAGTAAATAGAGACAGGCACGGAGAGCGCAAAGGCGATCACCACCAGCCAGGTAAATTCACGAGAAAGCAGCACGATCAGCTGGGAGACAGAAGCGCCCAGCACTTTGCGGATGCCCAGCTCCTTGGTACGGCGATCCGCCGTATAGGTCGCCAGGCCAAAGAGGCCGAGGCAGGAGATAAATATCGCGATCAGCGCGAAGTAGGCGGTCAATTTCGCCAGAGAAGCTTCGCTTTGGTATATGCGGTTATAGGCATCATCCATAAATTGATAGCTCAGCGGATAGCCTGGATTGAAGTTGGCGTACATCTCTTCGATGGCCTCAATGGATTCTTTCGTTTGATTCCCTTCCAGCCTCGCATAGAGAAAATCCGGCTCATTCTCTGTGATGCTGATCAGCACCGGATCTATGGTGGCATAGAGCGATGCCACATGAAAATCCTTGAGTACACCCACGATTTTCCGCTTCCTTTGCCAATAATCCAACTCCACACCCAGCGGATTTTCCAGGCCCATGGCCCGCACTGCGGCTTCATTTGCCAATACCGACAAGGTATCCATGCCAAAATCCCGGCTGAAGGATCGTCCTTCCACGAGTTGTAATCCCAGCGTTTCGACCATATCCTGCTTGCCAGTGATGATCTGAATCAGGATGCTCTCATCCGGACTTTTGCCGGGCCAATCCACACCGCTGGTCGAAGTGCCTACATTCAAAGGAAATTGATTCATGGCTGTCACACTGCTGACACCGGGCTGGCGCAGCAGCTCCTGTCTGAAAGATTCATAATCTTCCTTTGCTTTTCCTTCCAAATCAAAACAAAGCAGGTTTTCCTTTTCTATGCCGATATTTTTATGCTGAATAAAACTGATTTGCTGGTAAACCGTGATGGTGCCGATCGTCAAAACGATGGAGATAAAAAATTGCAGGACGACCAATCCCTTGCGGATGTTGGCTGCGCCATAGTTGTGCTTGAGTTTGCCTTTGAGGATGTGTGTGATTTTGAAGGAGGAAAGGAAAAAGGCTGGATAAACGCCTGCCAGCAGCCCTACCAGCAGCGCAATGGCAAAAAATACAGGCAGATAGCTGCTGCTTAAATAGGATAATTGAATCTCTTTGAAAGTGATTTCATTGAAGATGGGCAGGAGCAATTGAACGAAGGAAATGGCCAGGAAAAAGGCCAAAACCGCCAGGAGAACTGATTCTCCCAAAAATTGCAGGATGAGCGCAGTCTTGCCTGCGCCCACGACTTTGCGGACGCCGATCTCGCGCATGCGCTTGCTTGACCTGGCCGTGGCCAGGTTCATGAAGTTGATCGCCGCGATCAACAGGATAAAAACAGCCACCAGCGAAAAGATGCGAATGTATTCGATCCGGCCTCCGACGATCTCTCCATTTTCATAATTGTTGTACAAATAGCGATCGGTGATCGGCTGGAGAAAAATGCGGTTGTCACCGCTGTTGTGGTCATTGATGACCTGCACTATTTTTTTGTTTAACTCCTGATAATCAGTCCCTTTTACCAATCTCACTTGCATGCGCAAGCCATTGTTTCCCCATTCATGAACCCAATCATTAAAGGGGTAAAAATCTTCAATGGGCAATAGGTATTCAAAGTCAAGATTGGAATGCCTGCTTACATTTTCAAAAACACCTGTCAAAGTCAGTTCCAGGCGGTTATTCAGGCTGATGGATTCTCCCAGGATGTTTTTCTGTTGCCAATCCGGACCAAAAAGCTTTTCGGCCATCGCCCGCGAGATAGCCACATGATTGGGCTCGGCAAGTACCTTACGGGCATCGCCCACAAGAAGGGGGTAGCTGAAATGTTCCAAAAAACGCGAATCTACATAACGCCCAGGCTCCCGAATTGCATTTTCCCCTTTGGTAAATACCTGTGTAAGCGTAAAGCTGTACAGCATGGCATGGGTGATCTCGGGAAATTCGGTTTCCAATACTTCAGCCAGAGGCTTGGGGATAGCCGAGAAAGTGTAGACTTCCCCATTGGTGAAATAGGAATTGCGCATCACGGAAAACAGCTCATCCTTGTTTTCGTGAAATTGATCATAGCTCCTCTCATCCTGTATCCACAGGATGATCAGCAGGCTGCAAGTCAGCCCGACAGACAGACCCAAAATATTGATAAAAGAAAAAATGCGCTGACGGCGAAAATTGCGCAGGGCGGTGAGCAGGTAGTTTCTAAACATATTGGGATAGATTTAATCCAGATATCTTATCTCGTTTGTTAAACCAAACAGGTTTTGAAAACTCGTTTGGTTTAAACGAGATAATACGAGATACAAAAAGCAGACCCAACAAATAATCAACTGATTATCAGACCAATATCTACAAATTTACCAATCTTCTCATCCTCTAATCAAAAAAAATGTCTTATTTTGGCACAAATTACGTCTCAATCTGACACAAAAAAAGCTACCGCATGTCACATATTCTCATCGTTGATGATGACCAGGATGTCCTCTATACTGCCCGCCTGGCGCTGCGCTCTCATGTCAAAGACATCAAAACCGTGAGTGAGCCCCGGCTCATCCCCAAATTGCTGGAAGAAAACACCTTCGATGTTATCCTCCTGGATATGAACTTTGGGCCGGGCCTGACGAGTGGCAAAGAAGGCATCGCCTGGCTCAAAAAAATCCTCAAACTGGACCCACAGGCCCATGTGGTGATGAACACCGCCTACGGCGATATCGCCCTGGCGGTAGACGCCATGAAGGAAGGCGCCATAGACTTCCTCGTCAAGCCCTGGACAAAGGAAAAGCTGATCGCCACGGTGCAGGCGGTCGCCCGCCTCAGCCAATCCCAGCGCGAAGTCGTGCGGCTGCGCAATACCCAACAGGCCCTTTCGGAGGAAATCGACAAGGCTTATCCTGAAATCATCAGTCGCTCTGCGGCCATGGAAAAGATTTTTTCCACCATCAGCAAAGTCGCTGCTACGGATGCTGATGTCTTGATTTTGGGTGAAAATGGAACGGGCAAAGAGCTGGTAGCCAGGGCTATACACCAGCGATCCAAACGCAAAGCCGCTGCCTTTATCAAGGTAGACATGGGAGCGATCGTCGAAAATCTTTTCGAATCAGAGCTTTTCGGTCATGTGAAAGGCGCTTTCACCGACGCCCGCGACCACAGGACGGGCCGCTTCGAGGTCGCCAGCGGCGGCACGCTCTTTCTCGACGAGATCGGCAATATGCCGCTCCCCTCCCAGGCCAAACTGCTCACGGCCCTTCAGGGCCGGCAGGTCACCCGCGTGGGTTCCAACAAAGCCATCCCGGTAGACATACGTCTGCTCTGCGCCACCAACAAAGCCCTCTACGAGATGGTTGCAGGCGAAGCCTTTCGCCAGGACCTGCTCTACCGCATCAATACGGTGGAAATCCGGCTGCCTGCCTTGCGCGAGCGCAAGGATGACATCGAGCTGCTGGCATCACATTACCTCGATCATTACTGCCAAAAGTATGAGAAAGACGGCCTCCGCCTCAACAAGCGCCTGATCAAAAAGCTGGAAAACTACGACTGGCCCGGCAATGTGCGCGAATTGCAGCACTGCATCGAGCGGGCTGTCATCCTTTCTGAAGGAAAAAACCTGGAGATCGCCGAGCTCGGCGCACCTGCCAAAAACCTCCCCTCCCCTCCCCCAACCTTCAATGTCGAAGACATGGAGCGCAAAGCCATCATGCAGGCCATCAAAGAGGCCAATGGCAACCTGACTCAGGCAGCGAAGCTGCTGGGATTTGGTCGATCAACGCTCTATCGGAAGATGGAGAAGTATGGACTTTGAGGATGGGAGGATGGGAGGATTCGGAGATTAGAGGATTTGAGGATGTAATGCCATTTCCATCCTCTAATCTTCAAATCCTCTAATCTTCTAATTTTCTACTCTTCTTCCTGTCTTTCAGGAGTTTCTTCACCGCGCGGGCGCGGTTTTCCTGCTCATCGAGGGAGTACTTTCTGATCTTGAGGCTTTTGCCTTTGATCTGCAAGGCTTCTTTTGACTTGCTTAGGACATAGTATGCCTGGGTCGGGATGTCTACGATACTGTAGGTATCATAGATGGTGATGGTGCCGATATGATCGGCTTCGATGCCTGTCTGAGCGATGAGAAAGCCTACGATATCGCCTTTGCGAATTTTGTCTTTCTTGCCTCTGGACAAATGGCATTTTGCCCATTTTTCATCCTCAGCGACTTTGGTATTTTGCTGATTGGCGGGTTCAAAATCTATGTAATATGCCCCCAGATCAATCTCTTTGTGGTATTTTTTGATGTAAACATCATCCACTGAAGAGCTGATAAAATTGTAGACATTTCCTTTGCGGCCTGCGCGACCGGTACGGCCTACTCTATGCAGGTAGTAGTCGTATTTTTTGGGAATGGCCAGGTTGATGACGTTGGGGAGGTCGAGTATGTCGAGGCCACGGGCCGCGAGATCTGTCGCTACCAGGAAGCGGATGTGTCCCTCCTTGAAGCGCGTCAAAATATTGGCGCGCTCCTGCTGCTCCAGCGAGCCGTAGTAGGACTCGGCCATATATCCGCAATTGCGGAGAAAGCCTGTAATCGTCTGCACTTCTTCGCGCCTGCCGCAAAAAACAAGGGCTGTCTTGATCTTTTGACTTTGAATCAAACCCGCCAGATAAGCTGTCAGCTTGCCGTCCTTTACCGCCACCTTGTGAAATTTGATGCTTCTCAGCATTTCCTTGGGGTGCAGGCGGATCACTTTTACGGGCTTAATCAATTCTTTCATTTGAGCTTCCGCTTCTTCAGATATGGTAGCTGAGAAAAAGCAGATTTGAAGCCTTTTGCGCAGGTGCATGCGAAAGGCTTCGTAGTCTTTCTGGAAGCCGCCTTCCAGCAATTTGTCGCCTTCATCCATGATGAAATATTTGATGTCTTTCCAGAAGAAATCAAATTTGATCGTGGACATGATGTCTTTCAGTCTGCCCGGCACAGCCACAACGATCTGCGCGCCTGAGCGCACCGCCTTCTCCGACTCAGCCATGCTCACGCCTCCGTAGACGCCTGCGACCTTTAGGTCATCGCCTTCATAATAACTCCTCAGCGCGTCGATTACCTGAATCGCGAGTTCGCGGGAAGGCGCCATGATCAGCGCCTGTGTATTCTTTTTTTGCAGATTGAGTTGCGAGATCAGCGGCAGGCCGTAAGCGGCAGTCTTGCCCGTACCCGTAGGGGCTTCAACGATCAGGTTGAAATATTGGAGGAAAAAGGGAATCACCTTTTCCTGTACTTTGGTAGGTTTTTCAAAGTCAAGTGCTGGCAGCGCAGCCAGAACCCGCGGCGAAAGTGCGTATTTTGAGAATTTCATATACAAATTTAATTTTTCCCTACTTTCGCATGAAATTATGCGTGGGAAAACTTACATCCGGAAAAGTTGGCAAGATGGCACTTTTTTGTTTCTGGGCCTGATGTATAGCCTTTTATTATTGCGATGGGGCTTTGCCATCGGGCGTGGAGATCATATCGAAATCCTGCCTTATGCCCTTTGGCTGAATGATCCCAGCCTGTATCCCCGCGACCTATTTCTGCAAAGCATCGTGGACATTGTGCCCAATGAGCGCTGGACCATCGCACAGATGCTGGCCCTGTGGGGCAAACAATTGGAAACCGGCATTTTTGTTTTTCACCTGCTTTCTTCCCTGCTGCTGCTTGCAGGTATGGACCGCTTGCTGCGCCATTTGATTCAGGATAAATACCTTGCCTGGATGACGATGGGGCTGGTTCTCATCCCCTTTTATCTATGGAATCCCGGCGCCAATGAACTCTATGGCAGCACTTTCACCGCAGCTTCCCCCGCCAAAGCCCTGGGAATGTGGGCGCTTTATTGCTGGCTGACCCGCAAAAACTACCTGATGGTTATTTTGCTGGTTTTCAGCAGCTTGATCCACCCCTTGGTGGGTTTACAATTGGCGATGCTGATATTCGGCGTGGAGTTTTTGCTCAACTGGAAAAAGCTTTTTTCACACAAAAACACGCTGCTTTTCCCCTTCCTCCTCTATATGCTGACGGGCTTTCTGTATATCCTTTGGATAAAAATCAGCTATGGACAAACAGAAGCCACCCAGCCGGCAAAAGATTTTTTTGAACAGATTTTTGCCTTTCGGAATGGGCATCACTATATGCCCTCTCAATACCCGCTCAAAACCTGGTTTATGGCCGGATTGTGCTGGATCATGGCCTATTGGCAATGGAAAGACAAGCGGATTCGCTTGTGGCTGGTCCTGCTACTGCTCGGCTGTATCGCCTATACGATAGGCGTGGAAGTGCTGCGCAATCCGACTGTGGCGGCTTTTCAGTGGTTTAAGGTGAGTGTTTGGCTGAAAGTCCTGGGGATAGGTGCCATGGCGAAGATGGTGGGGGAAAGCGTGGGAGAAAGATTGAGAATGGGAGTGGTGATGAGGTTTGAGAAACAATTGTTGTTTCTGGCTTTGACCGCCGCATTGGCGGTATTGTTTTTTGCGACTTCTTACCTTCCGTGGAAGGTGCCCTTTGATTTTGGCAGGCAAAAGCAGGCCGATAGCCTGATAGCCATTTGCCTGGAGGCAAAGGAAAAAACGCCCAAAGACGCTTTATTCATCCATCCGATGGAGATCGCAGCTTTTAGCTATTATGCAGAAAGAGCGGTTTATATCAGCTACAAAGCAAATTTGAAACAAAATGCAGGAGCCAAAATCTGGAGCGATCGGGTGAAGGAAATATATGGATTGGATTTTCGCAAAAGCTATTTGAATAAAGAAGCAAGCGCCAGAGAGGCATTTATGGCCCTGGACGAACCTGCACTTCAGGCCTTAAGGACACATCATATTAGCCATATTTTAAGCTACCGATCCCATCTTTTACCCGCAGAATGGCTGCTCGTCCACAACCAGGATTGGGCTATTTATGAGATTCCTCCAATAAATTTTGAATAAACGTCCGCCTTTGGAATCAGAATTGCACTTACAGTACTTCAACGGTCAGACGAAAACAGTGAACATGAAGAAACAGCTACTCCTTTTTCTGGGCATTATGCCCTTTATGCTTTTTGCCCAGAAAACTCCCAT
Source organism: Bacteroidia bacterium (assembly GCA_030430205.1). Classification (GTDB taxonomy): domain Bacteria; phylum Bacteroidota; class Bacteroidia; order J057; family J057; genus JAUIGE01. The sequence goes on from JAUIGE010000010.1 coordinate 29,615, forward strand.
TGGAACGCCCCAGACAGCTCCGCATCTCAAAAATAAAGTTAAATCTACCCAGGATATCATGGGTTTTAGCTGGCTTGAGGAGGGGAAATATGAGGAAAAACGCATAGGCACGACCCGCGTGCTGGTCCCACATCAGGCAGGCCAAAGCCTGCGAACCGCCGCATTTGGGCAGCCCTTGCTGCCCCGTCAGGCGCAGAATCAGCGCCAGTTACCGCTAAGCCCCAACGGCAAACTGCTTTCGCCGGAAGGCTACGAAGTGGACTTCGTCGTGCCGCGCAGCAACCTCCAGCATGGCGGCTGCCTGACGCCGGTTCCCGTCGTCAACTTCTCGGGAAGTTCCCGGGCCAACTGCCCGGTATCTGTGCCCTGCGACAGCGCCGTCAACCGCGATGCCGCCATCCCCATGCTGGGCGATCCCATCAAAAACTTCAAATTACGCTGGACAGTGGTAGGATCCACCGCGGGCAACTTTCCCATCAACCAGGCAGGCATAGACAGCCTGATGAGTGAGCTCAATGCGCATTATTCGCCCTGGCTTGTACAGTTTTGCACCGAAGGCGCACATTTTGTCACCAATGCCACCCTGGCAGATATAGAGCCATTTTCAGAAGACTTCAACCTCAAAACCACTTTGGGAGACAGCAGCCAGCAGCTGATCAACATTTATGTGGTTGAAAATATCCAGATTGCAGGCACGCCTGCCAACCAGATCATCGCGGGCTACGCCAAATTTCCCTACGATGTAGGGGGTGGCACCGACATACAAGGCGGCATAGTGCTGAGTTCAGCCGGAACGCCCGCCGGTGTCTTTGCCCTGACCCATGAGATGGGTCATGTTTTTGGACTGGAGCACACCTTCCGGGGCGTGAGTGAAGTATCGAGCTGTACAGCTTGTTATGAGTCCGTAACCTCCGCCAACGGCTCCTCTTCCAATGGCGATACCGAAGGCGATTGGTGCAGTGACACCAACCCGCATCCCGTCAAGACGGGCCAGTGTTTTGATCCGATTGATCCCAACAATAGCTGTGACCTCTTCCCCTGGAACAATACGCCCCGCAACAACTTCATGTCCTACTCAGGCTGTACCAACACCTTCACCAGCCAGCAGGCGGGACGCATGCACTGCATGATTGACTCCTATCTGGGCAGTTGGCTGGCCTATGGCAACAGTTTTTGCAACAGCCTGCCGCCTGTGGCGGATTTCAGGGGCACGCCTGTGCGCTATGTAGCGCCAGCCCATGTGACCTTTACAGACCTGTCAAGCACGGCTTTTCCTATTTCAACCTGGAACTGGAGTTTTGATATGGGAGCTGTAGGCGGTGTAAGCCCGGCCACTTTTTCCGGTCAGACACCACCCGTGGTAACTTATACCCTTCCAGGGCTTTACACAGTAAAACTAGTCGTATCCAATGCCAATGGCGCGGACAGCGTCACCAAGATATCCTATATCGAGGTGCTCGCCTCCTCGACAGATTGTGATACACTGGACAGCCAGTGGCTGCTCCCTACCAATACGCCCTCCAGATTTACCTGGACCATGGCTCCTGCAAGTGGCTATGTAACGGGTGTACCCAATTTTTACAATTGGTCACAGACGGGCATTTATTCGCAGAATACCAACTGGTATGAGCGTTTTACGGCGCCGACGCCGGGAGCGAGTCAGGTGGGCGCTGTGCGCCTGGGGATAGGCGGATTTGTGGATGCTGACAGCAGCATGGATATAGATGTCTATGTCTATGATGATGACGGCTTTGGTGCGCCTGACATCAATGCAGGGCCCGTTGGCGGGATCACCGGACTGGAAGTCTACCGTATAGGACTTCCCCAAACCTTTTTAACAGAAATTTGGCTCGTCTTTGATACCCTGGTTACGCCTGCTACCACCAATTTCCATGTAGGGGTAGAGATGAATGGCTTTAACTCCACCGACCGTCTGATCCTTCAAAGTTCCACGATAGGAGAAGGCGAAGCTGATGCTTCCAATCACTGTATGCCTACTTTTTACAATTATTTTTCAGATGATGGGATAGATTTTGACTTGCATATCGTGCCTATGCTCGGCGAGTGGCCTGCGATCTTCAATGCAACAGGTTTTGGGCAAAGCTCCAGTTGTGATACAACTTTTGTCCTGCTGACAGACACGATTCTTTTCAACCAGACGATGGTAAATGCCTCTTTTGTACTGGATGATGGGCGCAATATTTCGACAAATACAGTCTCGGATTTGGACACCTTATTTGTCCTGTTTACTGAGCCGGGGCCTGTCACAGGCTATGTAGCCACAGTCAATGAATGTGGAAGGGTGGACACCTTTAATTTTACCATCAGCTACCTTTTTAATGAGACACCGGATCCCGATTTTACGATTGCCCAGACCAATCCGGTCTGCATCAGTATACCTGGAGTGGATTTCACTGCTACGCCAGTTCCCTCCGCGTCCATTGCTACCTATAGCTGGGATTTTGGAGATGGAGGCTCAGCAGGGCCACTTGCCGGCAATACCGTCAACCATATCTATACCGTACCGGGCAATTACTATGTTAGCCTCACGGTGGAAGACACGCTGGGCTGTATCGGTACTGAGCAAAAGCTCAATTTTATCAATGCCGTGGATTGCTCAGTAGTAGCTCCCCAGGCGGGCTTTAGTTACTCGCCCCAATCGGCCTGCGCCTTGCAGGTGGTTAATTTCACGGATACCAGTGTTGCCACTGCCAATCCTACTACCAGCTGGTTGTGGAGTTTTGGAGATGGCAGTTTTTCTACCCTTCAAAACCCTTCTCATACTTACAACAGCACCGGCACCTTCACGGTGACGCTCACCGCAGGCAATGCAGGCGGGTCTACTTCTGCCAGCACGACTGTCACGGTGGGCAATTGCCCCTTTGCGACGGAGATAGTGCTGAGCGCCCAGACGCTGGGCGGAGACGTAGGCCTCTCCTGGGAGACGACTTCTACAGGCGAAGGCCTGGAGTTCTCGGTCGAGCGATCGCTCGATGGAAGCATCTTTGAGCGCCTGGACATCCTGACCGGCGGAAGTTCCTTCCGCTACGCCTACTGGGACCCTGCTCCGGGCGTCAAACGCCTTTTTTACCGCCTGTATATTTTGGACGCCAATGGCGAATCCAGCTATTCCAATACCGTCGAAGTTATGTTCGACGAGTCTGATGCGCTGTGGGTATGGGTTTCACCCAATCCTGTACAAAAACAGGAAAAGCTGATTGTTTCCAGTTACCTGGCTCATGCCGGTGGTATCCGCCTGATTTTACGCAATACGCTCGGGCAGGAAGTTCTGTACCAGGAGATTTCATCAGCCCAGGGCAAGCAGCGAAATCAACTATTGCTCAATGGTTTAGCTCCCGGCATTTACTACCTCGAAGCTATCACGGACAAGGGAGAAAAACAGGTGGTGAAAATTGTGAAGAATTGAATCCTCTCATCCTCCCAATTTCCGCATCAGCTCATCCTTGCGGCTCTCAGCCACGGGCAGCTCTGTGCCATCGGCGAGGAAGAGGATGCCGCCTTTTTTGCGGCGCTTGTACTCGCGGATTTGGGCGAGGTTGATCAGGTGGGACTGATGGATGCGGACGAAGCCATTTTCCCCTAAAAGCTCTTCATAGACTTTGAGGGTGCGCGAGATCGTGAGTTTTTTGTGGGTATCGAGGAAAAAGTGGGTGTAGTTGCGGTCCGCTTCACAGCGGATGATATTTTTGAGTTCGACGACTACAAAGCCCTCCAAAGTAGGCAGCACGATGCGGCCATATTGGGCATTGAGGGCATCTTTGAAGATTTCAAGCTGCATGGCAGGCTTTTCTGCCTTGTGTTTTTCTGCCAGCCGCTCCACGGCTGCCTGCAATTCATCCACATCTACCGGCTTTTGCAGGTAGTCCAGGGCCGAAAATCGAATCGCCCGAATGGCGTATTCATTGTAGGCTGTAACGAAAATGATTTCGAAATCCACCGCATCCAGGGCCTGCAGGATGTCAAATCCACTTCCTGGATTCAGGCGAATATCCAAAAACACCAGATCGGGTTCCTTCTCTTTGATCACAGCGATGCCGCTTTTGATGCTATCTGCTTCGCCGACTATTTCTACTTCCGGGCAAAAGGCTTCGAGCAGGCCACGCAAGGTGATGCGGGCATTTTCTTCGTCGTCGATGAGGATGGTTTGGATCATGTTCTTTATCCTATTGGGATTTGCAATTCCACCTTGGTGCCCAAAGCCTTGCCCTGATCATCCTCCAAATCATGGATTTTGATACTCGCTTTTTGGCGCCCCTTGATGTTGAGACCTTGCAGCCGCTCACGTGCGAGGGCCATGCCCCGGGATTCGTGTTTCATGCTGGAACGTGCCTTGAGCTCTGCTGATTTTTTTCGGCCGATGCCATTGTCTTCGATATTGATCAGCAGATAGCTCGTCCGGTAATGAAAGCTCAGGATGATATGACCGGGTTTTTCGGCGGGCATCAGACCATGCCAGATGGCATTTTCGACATAAGGCTGTATCAGCATGGTAGGTATTTCCATGCTAAAGGGGTCGATTTCTTTGTCGATACGGATATCATAGGTGAAAGGAAAACGTACCCGCAACTGTTCCAGGCTAAGGTAAAGCTCCAGGGTCTGCATCTCATCCTCGATGGTGATGGCGTTTTGGCGTGCCTGGTGCATCACGCGCCGGATGAGCTTGCCAAAGCGGGAGATATAGCGAATGGCTTGATTGTTTTCCTTTTCGATGAGAAAGCGCTGGATAGAGTTGAGTGAATTGAAGGTGAAATGGTGGTCAAACTGGGCCGCAAGGGCCTCCTGCTTGGCGAGGGCTGCCTTGTAGCGCAGCAGGGTGTTTTCGCGGCGGTTGAGCCGCCGGGTACGGATATAGACGAGCAGGCTGAGCAGAAAAAGGGCGGATCCAATTGTGAGAATTTTGAACCAGCTTTTTTGCACCAGCAAAGGGCGTATATGCAAATGGATTTGCCGGATGTCCGGAGCAGCGAAGCTGTTGGAATTGCTGGCCATGATTTCCAGGGTATAGCGCCCTGGTGAGAGGTCCGTATAGCGGGTGGTAGGAAGGCGCGTGGGCGCACTCCACTCCTCCTCAAAGCCCAGCAGGCGGTATTTATAGCGCGTTTCTCCTATGCGCGAAAAGTCAAAAGCGGAAAAGCTGAACTCCAGCACCTGGTTTTGGTCGAAGGAAAAGACAATGCTGTCCATGGCTTCCAGGGCCTTTTTTCGCTGAAAATCCTCTCCCGAAATGCGAAAAGAGGTCAGTCTGACCTCCAGCATAGGCTTCTTCGGCTCGGCAGGGATTTCCCATGGGCGAAAACAAACAAAGCCATTTCTGCCCCCAAAAAACATTTCCCCATCCTCCGCTTCAAAAAAAGCGCCTGAGTCAAACTCATTGCTCATCAGCCCATCTGCCTGGGTGAAGGAGTTGAAGCGCTCGGTGCGGGGATTAAAACGCGCAATGCCGTAGTCTGTACTCAACCAGAGCTGGTTTTGCCCATCTTCCAATATGCCATAGACATGGTTTCCCGGCAAGCCATGCACCTGGCCATAACGCCGGGAGCTTTTATTGATCGGATCAAAGCGGGCCAGTCCCCCGCCCCATAAACCCAGCCAGATTTGCCTTTTTTCATCTATATGCAGGTCAAAAACATTCATGCTCTCTGGATGCCCCTGCGCCTGAAATAATTGCGTATGGAGGATGCTGTCGGTGCATACATCATGGAAAAAAAGACCCTGATTGCAGGCAATCCAAACATGGCAACTGTCCTGGAATTGAAAATCCCAGATGTAAGGAAGGGTATTGGGAAGGGTATGGGACGGGAGCCGCTCAAAAGTTAGCTTTTGCTTTTGCCCTTCTTTCAGGAAGTACATACTTCTTCCTGCAATCCACAGGCCACCTCCAGGCCCTTCATTTATCCGGCGGATGCTCCCATTCTGATCTGCCATTCTTTCAAAGGAAAAATCCCCCGGCTGAGGTGGAGAAAAGCGAATCAATTTATTGTTCAAACTGCCCACCCAAATGTTATTTTGCTGATCTTCATACAAAGACCTGATGGCCTGATCGGGCAATTCGTCTTTCATGTGCCGAATCAACTTGCGGCTTTTTGCATCAAAAATAAAAATCCCCTGGTTGGTTCCGGCCCAGATTTGGGCCCGGTTGCGGGTTTTGAGCAAGGCATAGACCGTCAGGCTGTTTTTATCCACCCCAAAACGGTGGTGATCAAATGCGTCAAAGCTTTGGCCTGGGCTCAGTTGGACGGCATTCAATCCGCCTCTTTCTGTGCCAATCCAGACATTGGCTTGCCGGTCTTCATAGAGGCAATTGATTTCATTGGACGAAAGCGAACTGGAAACGACAGGGTCATGACGGACCAGTTGAATGCTGGCTTCCCCCGCAGCGCGGTGATACAGCCCCTCGGATGTGCCCATCCAGACGCCCCCCTTGCTGTCAGCCAGCAGAGCGGTAATCTTTTGTGTAGGCCAGCCCTCCTGCTTTTGTAATTTGCCCTGAGCATATACATACAATCCATCATTCGCTGCCATCCACATCTCTCCATCCGGGCCTTTGGCGAGGGTAAAAATTTTCTTTTCCCAAAGCTGCTCCAAGACAGGAAAAATCTCCTGTGGAGGATACACTTCCATGCTTTCGGGTTCAAACAAAATCAATTTTTTATCCCTGATAACCCACCAATAACGGCCTGTATTGACTACTTTATTCATACTGATGGGCAAACCTTCCTGAAATCCGTTTTCTTCATCCTCCCGGTAAATGGCATTGTAGGGAGAAAAAAGCTGGTGGGAAGCCCACAGGCGGTTTTGCTTATCAAATTCGAGGGAGGTAAAGCGGGCGCCGCAGGGCATCCGAGCTTCACAATTTGCGAGGAAAGGCTCAAAACGATCTTTTGAACGGAGGTAGTGATCGAGGCCTGCTTCTGTTCCCACCCATAGCTCTCCCCGGCTATTTTCATTGATGGCATAAATGGTTCCATGGGTCAGGCTAAGGGGGTCCATGGCATCAAAGATGTAATTGCGGAAGCGATAGCCATCGTATCGGCTAAGGCCATTCCAGGTACCCAACCAGAGATAGCCGTAGCTATCCTGGTATATGGTATTGACGGCGATATGTGCAAGCCCATCTTCTGTACTGAAATGCCTGAAGCGGTAACCATCCTGCTGGCTGTAGGCCAGAGAGAAGAGGAGAATGAACAGTGTATGGAAGGAAAAGGCCTTCATGGGTTATTTTTTCAGCAGTTTCTGGCTGCTGCGCATATTGCTGTGCTGGTCTTTTATGTTGACAAAATACAATCCCGCAGGCAATTTTGCTATATCCAGCTGGATTTCGCCGGTGTTGGAAATGCTTTGTATCAGGCTTTTGCCTTGTATGTCGAGCAAACGGATTTCATAGCTGTGGCCTGCCTGGGCATCCCACTTCAGGCGCACCTCATCGGTAGCGGGATTGGGATACAGGCGGGAGATGATTTCAGAAGCATCTGCTATGCCCACGGTGGTGTACATTTCGAGGGCATCAATCCATAGGGTGCTTCCATCCCCTCTTACTCCCTGAGAGGCAAAATGCTCCGGATCACTTGCCTGGAAAACCAGGTGGAAACTGTCCGGAATCGTGGTGAAATCACTGTCTTCAAACCTTATTTCAAATTTTTCATAGCTGCTTGTCGGTGCCAAAGGAACGATGATCCCATGCACCGTATCCCGCTCGGCTGTGGCAGTATTGTAGTGGGTGAAAAGCAGGCCCACCATGGCGGTATCATTGCCTACAGCTTCATATTTATAATAGCCTCCCAAAGCCATTTGAGGGCTTGTCATAGCAAATGGCTGCCCACCATCCTGCCCATCTATCTTATCCCATGTGCCCTCCCCCATAAATCCGAAGGTATCTGGCTCACAATTGCTGACAAAAGCGACCATCTCTATCCGGGCAGCATACATGCCCGAATAAGCGTCAGTTGATTTGCTGATCCCTACTGTACTGCCAAATAGGCCCAGCGAAATATTGGGAGAAGCCCAGCCATCGGGATCTTCATAATGGAGCAAATTCACCTCATTGAAGCTGGGGTTGACAAATTGCTGGCTGCTGCCGGTAAAGGCGATGCTGTCGATCTCCATCCAGGAACCGACCCGAAGGTGATCCTTGTTGCCGGAAGAGATAACCATGGCCAATTGGTCATAGGCAGGGGTACCTCCCGGCAAATTGAGGGCCCAGGCTTTGCGGATGTAATTGGGCTGCGACCCATTTAGGGGAAAGTATTTGACAGCAACAGGCATTTCATTTGCCTTAAAAACCAGCACAATGCTTGCATTATCCGGTGAAGTGACATCATACTTGACCCAGGCGACCAGGGAGTCGGGGGTAGCGGAGAAAGGGATTCCGCCCAAAAAGCCCGTAGGGCAAAAAGCGCCCAGCACCAGTTCTCCCACAACTGTGTCGGTGCCGGCAATGTTGGTCGCCAGGTGGACAGCCTGCCCAAAAGGCGCAGGAACAGAGACCACATTGGGACTTCCTGTATAAAAGTAACTCGGTGTGTTGGAAGTGGTATAGCCTCCTTCCCATATATGGAAAAGGGTGTCCGCAGTCCAGTTTTCAAAATCTGCATTGGGAATCATATTCTGGGCCGGGAGAAGCTGGATGCTTATCCAACTGATCAGGAAAAGGTAGATTGAATTTTTCATATTCTGCATTTTTCCTCAAGAAGCAGGAATGCGCAGCTTTTCTCAAGAGGGAATGAGCAGTTGGGGTGATTGGGAGGATGCCTGGGGGGAAGAGTTTGCTGATTTGCTGATTAATGCCAGTAAGTTAAGGATGCATGGCATGTGGAAGGACGAATAATGAATAATAAACAAGGAAGTGAAAAGGGAAGAACTATTTTTGATGGTTGCCATAAATGGCCTTTTCCACTTTTTAATTCCCCTCGCTTCCTTAGCTGTGAATAAAAGCTTAGTTTAATAACATTGATTTGCAGATGGAAGAACCAAAAATCATTGTCCTTTGACAAATTTGCCCGTTTTCCATTGGCCTTTTTTACCTCGCAAATGATATATGTACAAACCCTGTGGAAGGGAACTTAAACTGATTTGATGTTCACTTTCAGATGCCAGCTCACGGCTTATCAGGATCCTGGCATCCATAGAAAGGAGTTGAAAATCCAATTGTTGGGGATCATCCTGCTGGATGCGTAGTTGGTTGTCCTGGTAGGTGACATGAATGTCTCTTAATAAGTTTTTTTCCAGACCGACGGTGCAGGAGAGGCTGTCAAAATTGAGGTAGGTGCCCCAGCTTGTGCTGCCTTTTCTGTAATAGATGGGAAGGCGAAAGCTAGTAGGTGGAAAAGGATTGCGTCTACTTCCCCCAAAATGGTGCCCAATGCCTACAAGACTGGAAAATCCGTACCCATCTATGGGCTCTATAAAACAGCTATCAACGGCAGAATAATACACATAAGCCGAAGGTATTCTATATCTTTTCCCAGCAAAAAAATGATTTTCTGAATAGTCATAAACATAGCCTTGAGGGTCTGGAATTAGAGGTAAGGGTGCTGGAATGGATAAATCTACAGTTAGATTAGTTGTATCCTCCCAGCATCGTATAGTCTCTCTTCCTTCAGCATATTCAACGTCCCAAACCCGTCTTGCAATTTGATAGGTGACTTTTTGCCCTGCCTGGTTTTTGTTTTTGATTATTTGTTGGGTGAAACTTTGTCCCCAATAATCAGGGTCATTAAAGTACTTTGCTTCTATTTGGAAAGTGTCATTTACTTCATAGTTAAGGATATGCCTTTCCGCCAACGGATATTTCCCAACATCCGGATGTGTGGCCCCTATCTGATATAAAACCATACTTTTGTCGCCAGTGAAGAAGGTATCCAGGATGCCTCTGGGAAAACACTCAAAGCGTATTGTCTGAATGAGTCCATTGTCCTTTGCTAATTGTATCTCCGTCCCATTTAAGGAACTTTGCAGGCTATCTCCCAGAGAGTCAAGTAGTTGAAGGTGGAAATATTTTACCGAATCCCATCCGGAAAATACCTGTTTAAAAACAGTGCTATCATGTTTTGCAAAGATGCTTGAACTATCAGGATAGGTGTAAACTCTCCAGCTAGCTCCTGGCTGACTATGAGTCCTGATGAGGATACTTTCCTGAAACTGATTCTGGAAAACATAGCTATGAGCACTATCACAAAAGTAGCTGCCTTGCAACCAGGGATAGGCACGTCTGTCGCTAATAGGCCAAAGTAATCGAGGCAAAGGTTGCCACTGATCCAGACAATAATATGGCACCCTGAGCGGCTGAAAATACCGATTTCCTCCATTCACCCAACTACTATCTACCCTAAACCCCAGGGTTCCGACCTGTGCCTGATACGACTTATCCGATGCAAAAAGATAACTCCTGCCTTCCGCAAGTGGAGCATAGTCCTGAGCGATCATCTGAAAACTCAGTATCATGAGGATGAAAGAAGTAGTTATCTGTTTCATAATCGGGATTTGGGGTTTGGGGTTTAAGAGTTTGACGCTGATTTACACTGATTGTTATGATCTCTTATGTTATACTTAGGACCTGAAACCATATAGGCCATTTAAGGACATATAAGGCGAAAATGCGGTCATTCTTATATGTTCTGTATGCCCTTATATGGTTGTGCAAGCAGGACTTTCTATGCGGTTCAAAGTATAACATCTTAAATCATAAAAATCTGCGTCGATCTGCGTCTACTCCTCCTCATCCACATTCGTCTCACGAATGACATACAGCGGCCGATTCCGCACATTCGTGCTGATCCGGTTAATATATTCCCCAATGATGCCGATCGTAATCAGCTGTATGCCGCCGATAAAGAGGACGGAAAGGATAAGGGAAGTCCAACCGGGCTCGAAGTCTTTCCAGATTAGCCTGCTGACCAGGGCGTAGATCATCATGAGGAAGGCGATGCCAGAAACGGTGAAGCCTGCGATGGTGGCCAGCCTGAGCGGCAGGTTGGAGAAGCCGGTGATGCCGTCGAGGGCGAAGCGGATCATCTTGCGCAGGGTGTAGCCTGTCTCGCCGGTATGGCGGCTGTCGCGGTCGTACTCGACAAAGGTTTGTCGAAAGCCGATCCAGGCGATCTGCCCGCGGATGTATTTGTTCTGCTCGGGCATTTTTTTCAATACCTCCGCCACCTTGCGGTCTATCAGGCGAAAATCGCCCGTGTCCAGGGGAATGTCCAGCGTCGTGATGCGCGCGAGGGTGCGGTAGAACATTTTGGCAGTGACCTTTTTGAAAAAGGTCTCCCCTTTCCGCTGCCTCCGCTTCGCGTAGACCACCTCAAAGCCTTCTTTGTACTTCACAAACATCTCCTGAATCAGCTCAGGAGGATCCTGCAGATCCGCATCTATGATCACCAGGGCGTCGCCCCGGGCAGCGTCTATGCCCGCCGTGACGGCGATCTGGTGGCCGAAATTTCGGCTGAAGTCGAGGTACTTGACCTGCGCATCTTTTTGCGCGAGCTCCATCACCAGGGCGAGTGAGTTGTCACGGCTGCCGTCATTGACGAAGAGCAGCTCATAGCTTTCGCCCAGCTTATGCATCACTTGCGTAAGGCGCTCATAGAGCACAGGGATATTGCCTTCTTCGTTGTATATGGGAATGATGATCGAGAGGGTCGGCATGTTGTTGCTCACTTAATAACTAATTTTTCATAAGGAATTACTTCCCAGTTTTCCACCGCTTTTGTCTCCGAACTAAAACTGATACCCACGGCCAGAACTTCCTTATCCTGTCCCAGATAGGGGGCTCCGTAGCGCTTATCGCGGATTTGATTTAAGTCCGTTTCTACGGTTTGGTCGAGTTTCAATTCCGCGATGAAAATGTATTTTTCATTTTGCAGGATGCAGTCTACCCGTCCGGCGGAGGTGCTTACCTCCGATTGGATAAAAAGCCCTACGGCATGAAAGGCGATATGCAGGATCGAATGGAAATATTTCTCCTGATGCTGAATAAAGATTTGGTAGGGAATACTGGCAAAAAGCGCATTGATCTGCTGGATAAAGGTATCCATATCCTTCACATCAAGGGCCAGTTTCATGCGGGCAAAAAGCAGTTGGGATTCCGTCGTCGTCGTATGGCGAAAAGCGCCCAGCAGATGGCGATACATCGCATCTTTCACCTCCAGATTGGGATAGCCCAGGGTATAGAGCCGCAATTCTTCGTTGACCTCTTTGATGGTCAGGTAGCCCGTTTGGAAGAGCAGAGAGGCAGTATCCTCACTGCCCAGCGTATAGCTTTCGAATAAATCCGTGCCACCCATATAGTTTTCCAGCTCAAACTGGAAGCTGCGACGGAGCCGCTGCATCAGGAAAGTCGGCGTGCCGGTCTCCCACCAGAAATTGGAAAAACGACCATGAAAAAACAGGTTCAGGATGGAAAAAGGATTGTACATGCGATGTGGGCCATCCCATGAATATCCGTTGTACCAGGTTTTAATTTTATCGAGAAGGGCAGTTTTCGGGAGCGAATATGCCTCTTCCAAATGCGCTATTTCGGGAGCAAATACGTCTTCCAATTCTGCCTGAGAATAGCCACAGATATCATCAAAATGCTGCGAAAGCGTTATATCATTCAGGTTATTCAAATCAGAAAAAATCGAAACCCTGCTAAACTTGGAGACGCCTGTGATGAAGAAGAAGCGAAGGTAAGGGTCCGAGTCTTTGAGGACGGAATAAAAACTTTTGAGGATAGCCCGATTCGTTTCGGCATGCACCTGATCGTCCATATAATCAACCAAAGGCTTATCATATTCGTCGAGCAATAACACAACCTTGCCGTCACGCTCAGCCACACTTTTTATCAATTCCCGAAATTGTTGGTCAAAAGCATGTTCTTTCAGTTCTACATGATGTTCACCAGCCAATTCCTCAATTCTTCGGGTCAGGGCAACATCCAGGCCCTGGGTTTTATACCCAATACTGCTAAAAGAAAGATGAATCACAGGATTCCGCTGCTCCCAATCCCATTGATCTTCGATCCATAGGCCTTTAAAAAGCGATTTTTCTCCCTGAAAAAGGTACTTCAGCGTAGATAAAAGAAGTGATTTTCCAAACCGTCTTGGGCGCGAAAGGAAATAATACTTCCCCTCACCTACCAAATTATTGATTTGACGGGTTTTGTCTACATATAAGTATCCTCCGTTACGGATTTCCTGAAAATCCTGTAGCCCGATGGGGTATTTCCTTTTCATTTGCTAAAAATACGAAAAAACTGCTGCTCCTGAAATGAAGAGTGGACGCAGATTTTCGCTGGTTATTATGATAAAATTAGGTTTGGAGCCTAATTGAGGTTAAAGGTTTATGATGGAGCCATTTCTTAAAACATAAAAAATCATAATAATCTGCGTTCATCTGCGTCAAAATCTTCCCCACCCCCACTCAAGCAAATTCTGATCATTTCCCCAGATTGCCCAGGCGGAGCAAAATTACTAATTTGACCGCTGAATCAACTTGCAAAGTTTAATTCCCGGAACAATCCTCCGAATCCATGTGCAAATACTCTGTTGTCGTGCCGGCTTATAATGAAGAAGCGAATATCGGGCTGCTGTATGAGCGGGTCAAAAAGGTTTTTGCTTCCCTGGGGGAAAGTTGGGAATTGATATTTGTCAACGACGGCAGCCGCGACCGTACGCTGGAGACCCTGCAAAAGCTCGCCCAAGGCGATCCCCATGTCAAATACCTCGACCTGAGCCGCAACTTCGGCCACCAGCCCGCCCTGACCGCAGGGCTTGAACACGCCAGCGGCCTGGCTGTTATCTCCCTGGACTGCGATCTGCAGGATCCGCCTGAGCTGATCCCGGATATGATCCAAAAATGGCGCGATGGCGCCGACATCGTCTACGCCCGCCGCACCAACTACCGCCGCGACAACTTCCTCAAGCGGCAGGGCTCCCGCCTCTACTACCGCATGCTCAGCAGGTTCACAGAGGTGGACATTCCGCGCAATGTAGGCGACTTCCGCCTGGTGGATAAGCGGGTACTCGCAGCCGTCAACGAGATGCGCGAAGGCTCGCGCTACCTGCGCGGCATGGTCGCCTGGACAGGCTTCAGCCACGATTTCGTGGACTACGAGCGGCCCGACCGCGAAGCGGGCGAGTCCCAGTACAGCCTGATGAAACTCATCAAGCTCGGCATGAGCGGCCTCTTCAACTTCTCAAGCCTGCCCCTGCAGGTGGGATTTGTGCTGGGGATCTTCAGCATCCTCTTCGGCTTCATCTTTTTGGGATATATGAGCTGGGATGTGCTGGTGCGGAATTCAAAGTATGAATTTTTCAAATTCCTGGTCGTGGTGATGTTTATTTTTATGGGCTTCCTCTTTATGCTGATGTGGCTGCTCGGAGAGTATGTAGGCCGGATTTACAATGAAGTGCGAAAGCGACCTATTTATTTGGTGAAGGAGAAGGGGAATTTTGGGAAAAGGAGGTAGGTTTGGGGGTATGAAGATACTCAATACAATAAATATTAATTCATTCCGAACTAGGATTGAACTTTGGAAATACCTAATTGATAAATCTGAAGCAAAAAAAATTGCAGAAATTGGGGTATATAAAGGAGCCTTTGCTGAAGAAATTTTAAGGGAATGCTCAAAAATAAACCAATATTACCTAATTGACCCATGGCGAAATCTGGAAAATTGGAACAAGCCGGCTAATAAAACAGATGATGTTTTTGAAACCTATTACCAGGAAGCACTCCGAAAAACTTCATTTGCCGCAGAAAAAAGAATCATCTTAAGAGGAAAAACGACAGAGGTTATTGATGAAATACCTTCTCAAACCTTGGATTTTGCATACATTGATGGAGACCATACACTAAAAGGAATTACAATTGATTTAATCACGATTTGGGATAAAGTAAGCGAAAATGGGATACTCGCTGGGGATGATTTTTCTCCCTCTATTTGGCAGCATGATTTAAGATATGAACCGACCCTGATTTTCCCATTTGCCGTCTATTTTGCAGAAGCGATGGATGTAAAAATCTATGGCTTACCCTTTAACCAATTCTTAATTGCAAAAAGCGAAAAAGGGTTTGAATTCATTGATATGACTCCTAAGAAATCATATCGTCATATTGAATTAAAATCTCAGTTTAAACCTGGAGTTAAAGAAAATTTAAAAACGCTTTTCAATAGACTCTATTTCTGGCGAAAGAAGTATTAATCGTTTCCTTAAGATTTAAGTTCAAACATTCAGAATGACAAAAAGCGTACCCCATATCCTCATTCTTAATTATGAATATCCTCCTTTAGGCGGGGGAGGGGGGGTAGTATCACGCCACCAAGCGGAAGGATTAGCAAGTAGTAAAAGATATAAAATAACTGTACTAACCGCTTGGTTTGAAGGAGAAGAAGAAATTGAAAATAAAAATGAGTTTCTTCGAATTGTACGCGTCAAGAGTAAGCGAAAGCATGTCCACCAATCCAACCCAGTGGAGATGATATCTTGGGTCTCAAAAGCATGGGAGTTTCTCAGGAATGACCCTACTGATTATGCGCTTTCCTTTGGTCACTTTTCCATCCCAAGTTCTATTCCAGCTAAGCGACTTTGGAAAGAGCGAGGTGTTCCCTACATCGTCATTTCTCATGGGCAGGACATCCCTTGGTTCTTCCCTAAGCAAATGTTGAAATATCATTTAGTCACCTATTTTTGGGTAAAAAGTATTATTAAACCTGCCAAGAATCTGGTCCTTCTCACAGAGAAGATGAAGAAAAATGCTGACCGCTTCATGGGTAAGCATAAGCACAAAAACCTGATTATCCCAAATGGATGTAATACGGACTTTTTCAAACCAGATTTTTCTAAGAAGAGTAAACAATTCAAGATCATTTTTGTAGGACGAATCGTGGCTCAAAAAGGGCCCTTGATTTTTATGAAAGCTATTAGGGAATTGATAAAAAGATTACCTGATGCTGATATCGAGGTCAAAGTAATTGGCGATGGCCCCATGCGGAAGGACATGGAATCCTTCATAGAAAAATATCAGTTAGGTGAAATCATAAAAACTACCGGCTGGATCACAAAAGAAGAACTCTTAGTAGACTATCAGAGTGCTAGTCTACAATTAATTACTTCTTACGATGAGGCCATGTCTATTGCCGCATTAGAATCTCTGTCTACAGGCTTATTTGTCATCTCAACACCGGTAAGTGGGAGTACTGATTTAATTGAAACCGGTGACTCTGGAGACTTTTTTAGCTTTGGAAAGTGGAAAGAAGCAGCGGATAAAATGGAAGATTTCTATCACAAAAAATTTAAGAAGGGATGGCTAGTTGACCCCACAAAGTTAAAAGACTTTCGAAAACAGTACGATTGGAAACAAATAGTACATATGTATGAAAAGTTAATTTCCGACTCGCAAATAACAAAGAATAAATAGGATGGGTGCCAATCATGAAAAAGTCTCTTTATTAGCTAAGCAGGTGTTCAGACAGGCTCCAGCACTCAGCATGAAGGTGTACAAACATCTACCCGTAGCCAATCCCTATAAAAACCTTCATGATACACATCAGGCTATTTTCATTCATATCCCCAAATGCGCTGGAATAAGTATTTCTGAATGCTTGTTCAGCGAGCAAGTAGGACATTGGATGATCTGGAAATACCAAGCATATGATGCTATCAAGTACGGCAGCTATTTCAAGTTTTCATTCGTCAGAAATCCGTGGGACCGCATTTTATCAGCTTATACCTTCATGAAAAAAGGAGGCATAAATTCTTATGACAAATTCTGGGGAGAAAAATACTTAAAAGGGCTTGATGATTTTGAACAATTTATCTTGGCACTAGAGAATAAGTCCTTTGCTAACAAAGTAAAGGGAAGCCTTCACTTTTTACCTCAAAGACTTTTTTTATTAAACCTTGAAAATAAAATTGATCTGGACTTTCTTGGTAGGTTTGAAAACTTGGAAAATGATTTTGAATTATTGAAGCAGGAATCGAACCTTCAAGGCGAATTACGCAAACTAAATAAGTCAAAACATCGAGTATATACCAGCTATTACACTACAAAAATGCAAAAGATTGTTGCTGACTTTTACCAGGAAGATATTGATACGTTTAAGTATTCTTTCGAATAGGAACTGGAATAAGACAACTATTTTTTAGCTGCAATCCTCTACTACAGAACCAAGCTCCTATCGTAGAGAAGCTCCTGCGATTTAACCATGGACGATAAATCAATCAACAGAAATGTAGCATTTACTTCAATTGCCAGATTTATTTCTATGGTTCTAACATTCATCTATTCAGTTTTGATGGTTAGATTATTGGGGGTTGAGGGTAATGGCGTATTCAGCTTTTTGTATGTCAATGCAAACATCGGTGTCTTAATATTTGGAATGAACGTTCGTAGCGCCATGGTTTACTATTTGGCCAAAGGTGACTTTCCTCGAGAAAAAATTGCAGGATTTGTCTTTTTAGTTTTAAGCTTCGCTATGATAATTGTAGCAATAATTGGAGGCGCCCTTTTTTCAACTCATAGTCCTGCTTTAGCCATAATATTACCCAAAGGATTTCAAGGGATTTTTTTTCTTTGCTATTTTCTTTTAAGTTTTTTTGCTCAAGCAATAATTCAGTTTTGTAGTGCATATGCCGTTGGGAATTTGCTTTACAGAATATTTAACCAATACACAGTGGTAAGTGCCATAGCCAAGGTGCTACTGATTGGTTTGTTTTATGCTGGATCAATTATAGGTTTCTGGGAAAAAAACCTTTACAGTTTATTTGTTTTATTTTTAGGAATTGAAATCTTATTTGCAGCCATTTTTTTGATTATACTTCAGCTTCGCCAAGCTTTTAAACTCAGTTTTCAGTTTTCATATTCCGATTTTATTAAACCATTCCTTATTTATTCAATCAAGGGATGGACCATGGATCTGCTAAGCTTTTTTACCAATCGATTCTTTAATTGGGTAGTCACTCTATATCAAGGCCTGAAATCTCTCAGTTTCATTGCATTAGCAATCAGTTTGCTTAATAATGTCGAACTCTTTTTTTATCCAATATATCAGGCATTAAAGCCCTATCTAATAAAACTTGATAAAGCTGAGGGAGAGCAACGGTTTTTATTTTACTTTCGGTTAACCAATACCATTGCTATTATTTTTAGTGTGGGGGCATTATTACTAAGTGACTTTTTTCTCCCTCTTATATTCGGGGAAGAATTTCAGGATGCAGTAGTCATTACACAAATCATTTTTTTCAGCATGCCTTTTCTAACGATACGAGGGATGGGGAGAATGTATGCCTCTGCTCATAATCTTCATCAGTTTATGGTAATAGCTGAAGCCATAGGTTTTGGTGTAACAGTCGTGGGAGACCTTATTTTTATCCCAAGTTACGGAATCATTGGAGCTAGTTGGGTTATGTTAGCGGCTTATTTACTTACGGGGAGTTTTGTAGGTTTTTTTCTTGTCAAAAGAATGCAAGTTCCTGTTTTAGGTAATCTAATATTAAAAGCAAGTGACCTAAAAGCAATTAGGAATTATCTGAATGACAAAAAAAGTTGAATTAATATGATATTACGTATCCTAAAAATAACAACATGGACGATCCTCTTATGGGGTAAATCTTTAATCCGGAATATCAAGTTTAGCTTCTCTAAGAAAGACAAGGTTTTCAATCCTGTTTTCCTTATCGGCTGTGGTCGGTCTGGAACAACTATTTTGGGAACTACCCTGGGGCAACATGTGGAAATCACTTATTTGAATGAAAGAAGAGATATTTGGCATACAGCTTTTCCTGAATTAGATATTTGGTCCGGCATCCCAATAAAGCCCAGATTTCAAGTAGGCTCAGAAGATATTTCTCCAAAGAAAAAGCAGAAATTAAGAAGTCTTTTTTTCAAAGAACAAACGATTGACAAGGGCAATATTTTACTTGAAAAACTTCCCATTAATACTTTTCGACTAGAATTTATCGAGGCAATCTTTCCAGAAGCCAAATATATATACCTATATCGTAATGGATTAGAGGTAGCTCAATCTATAGCTGTATATTCAGAAAAAGGAGAATGGTTTGCTGCTGGAGAGGAGAGGTGGAATACGTTTTCAAAATTAGCAGAACTCAAAAACATCTCAATTCGTGGAAACAGTTACTTGGAAAAGGGGCTGTCAGAGTGGCGACTTTCCACTGAATATGCCGAAGATTTTTTCCAAAAGATTGCTGCTGATCGTTTTTTCAAACTGTCTTACCAAGACTTTTTGAATGATCCACAAGTTCAAGTTAAGCAACTCTATTCTTTTCTTGGTATTTCGTTTGAAGATTCTTTTGTACAAAAAATCACCAAGGGGATATCTCGACGCAGTAGTTTGCAAATTGCAATTACTCCTGCTCTAAGAGATATTGGGGGAGAAACATTAATCAAGTCAATTGAAAATAGCTTGTAAAAGGCATTCCTATGATTGGTACACTTGCTCAAACTTACAACTGAATACAATTAGTTTACACATCATTATGGGTACATTTGTTTTTTGGAAAAAGAGGTTCGATTTTTACTAAAAATACCATTCTCCAATGAGTCTGTTTTCTGTTTCGGTAATTATACCGGTCTATAATGCAATAGCCTTTTTAGAGGAAGCTGTGGAGTCTGCATTAGCTCAGGAAGAGACAGAGGAGGTTCTCTTGATCGAAGATGGCTCTCAAGATGACTCCCTCAGTTTATGTATAAAGCTTGCACAGAAATACCCAAAAGTGTTTTGTTATCATCATCCTAATCGTCAAAATCTAGGGATTGGAGCTTCCAGAAATCTTGGAATTGAGAAAGCAAAGACCCCTTACTTGGCGTTTTTAGATGCTGATGATTATTTTCTAGCAAATAGATTCAAAAAAGCAAAAGAGGTTTTTTTACAACATGCCGATGCAGATGCTGTGTATAGCGCATTGATTAACAAATTTGAACGAGAAGAACTTAAGATAGCCTGGGAAGCGAAGGGGCACCCTCACATTCACACCATGTCACATGCAATTCCTCCAACCGAGTTATTTCAAGCCATAGTGGAAAAGAGAAATGGCCACTTTTTACCTTCCAGTGTAATCATTAAAAAGGAAACCTTTGATAAAGTAGGCGGCTTTCCTACCATTATGAAGGTTTTTGCAGAAGACATACATATGTTTTTAAGAATTTCTGCAATCGGAAACTTTTATGCAGGTGAAATCCAAAAGCCCTTAGGAGTACATAGAGTTCATGGAACCAATCTAATGCTTGAAGATAACGAGCAAAACTTTCTTGTAAATACTCGCGTGAATGAGGATATTCTCGAATGGCTTGTGGATATGAAAGTTGATGATGAAAAAGGTAAACTGCTACTCCTTAGGTGCATCATCGACTTTGGGAAATATCACCTTACCTTTTCTCCAAAAGGAGAAAAAAGGAAACTTCTTGCTGCAAAAATAAAGGAACTTTATACAAAATATCCTCAATTCATTAGTTTAAAGACTCGGATAATGGCCCGGGTGGTATATTTTGGGCTATTCCCCTTTGTAAGAAAAATTGTAATGCTTTTCTCAAAATAATATCAACTCTGATGACTAAGAATGAATCCGAACTACCCTTAGTATCTATTCTTATTCCTTCTTACCAACAAAAGGCATTTCTCAAGGAGGCAATTGAAAGTGCACTTGCTCAATCTTACCCAAACCTTGAAATTATCGTGAGTGATGATGGCTCTACAGACGGATCAGTTGAATTAATCCAATCCTATGAGCAGAAATACCCCAATATCATACGAGGGCTATTCGAAGAACAAAATATCGGAACTATTGGCAACTTCAATAAATTAAACGCTGAAGGAAGAGGGAAGTATAAGTGTAGACTAGATGGGGATGATCTCATGGCCCCAAACAATATTTCTACCCAAGTAGCAATTCTCGAGGCCAATCCACAGCTTATTGGCACATACCACAATTTAGAATTGTTTGAATCTGATTCAGGAAAAAAAATCTGTAACTTTATTAATAGAAAAAGACCCGCTAGAAAAGGGACTATCCAGAATGTAATCAAATATGGCTGCTTCTTCCCGGGCGCTTTTACCCTTTTAAGAAGGGAAGCATTAGCTGGAAGAAAAAATTCAACAAAAGCAAAAGTTGTCTCAGATTATCTCTTCATGACAGATGTACTTGCACATGGAGGTGAAATAGGATATATAGATCAAATCCTAGGCAGGTACCGGATTCACGAAAATAATATTACGGGCAGTCGAATACGGTTAATAAAACACACGATTTGGGCTGTTGGAATTATTGCCATAAAGTACCCAAAATATACTTTCTTATGTATATATCGGATATTTGACGCTGCCAGAGCGGTAATCACCAAACGAAATACTTGGATTTAAAACCCTATAACGGAACGATTCAGTCAAGTATCTTTATTCTCCTATATTGTCTTTTTTTTTATACCAAAAGATCAGCCCAATAAACAGAGCTAGTCCTATCATTGATACGGAAATAAGTAGAGGCATATTTGACCTCCCATGCTTCATCTCCACATCATGCTCCCCCTTAGGCACCATCCCTCCCATAAAGCCCACATTCACCCGCAACAACTCCACCTCTTCCCCATCCACATACATAGACCATCCATTATCAAAAGGAATGCTGAAAAAGAGTAACTTTTCCCGATCCATATTCACCTTCCCACTCAAATGATCATGATGAAATTCCGTCATTTGGAATGCTCCTTGTTTCCTTTCCTGTATATAGCCCTGCAAAGCGGGGTAGGTAAACTGTCCTGGATCTATCAGTTGGGCATTAAAGGCGGATAGCGAAGAAAGTTGGCTCGCAACTTCATCCGGGATGACTGCTGCCTGTACCAGGCTTATGTCTTTTTTGTTTCTGTCAAGCTCCCGGAATGCACTTTCTGTCACAAACTGATCATAGGTGAAGCCAAAGGGTATGAAGTAAGGGTTTTCAAATATTCTGACATTTTCCACTGCGCCCCACTGGGAGTAACCTCTTTGGGTTAAATCAGAACCGTTGTCTTCTCTCAGAATGTATTTTACACTTGCTACATACTGGAGTATAGGCCGATCTCTTAAGCCCTGTATCCATTTTGTTTTAGCAACATTCCCTGCTTCCATCATATCCGTTGCTACCAGAAAATCAAGGTAACTCTGTTTGTTGATGGATCGGTAAGTAGGCGTACTGAAGAATCCCTGAACCATGGCATCATTGAGGCTGTAATGGATGGCGGGACTGGATGCAAAGTCTTTTTGTATCCGGTAAAAGCCGGGGTCTTTTTCTTTGATTTGTTTAAGCGCATCAACACTGCTATCCCCATATAATGCGCCGGCTTTGTACTCAGACTTGGTTATCGGGTCTCTATCATGGGTGACATGGTGATTAAATGTGGCGAGTTCAACAACGACTATTACCATTAACAACCCAAGGCCTACAAATTTAAATTTTGGTCTACTCATCACAAATAGGCTTGCAGCACTGGCTATCAGAAAGACATTGGCAGCCATTTGCAGGCCTTCATTCACGCGACCGTCATCGAAATAGGGATAGTTTAGCAAAACCAAACAGCCTATTAAACTCAATAACAAAGTTGGAAGATGTACCTTCCCTGATTTCTCGATAGCATTTAGCCCATAAAGCGCCACAAATAAGAAGATCAAAGAGGCATGTAAACAAAAGGAGCGAAAATGGTCCGTAACAAAAAGGAAGTAGGCATATCTAAAGAAGGGGAAAATACAGATCATCAGCCAAAATGCCAATAACCCGCCAAAGAGAGCCTTATGCCATTTTTTTGCATGGTAAAAAGCCTGTGGAATCAGGAGAAGAGAGACTAGCCCCACATAATAAAAGGGAGATTCCAGATAATTGCGGTAGCCCTTAAAATCTTTGGCACCACCCAGCATATCTGTGGCAAAAGTCCTAAGGATAGACGTTACATTGACAAGGTAGGAATTCAGTGCAAAAACGGGGGTCTCCGTGGTTTGTGCCACCTTGGAGGCTTCTCCAGAGATTCGGGAACTGCCCAGCATATTCATCAGGGTCTGGCCAAAAAAGTAGGAAGCGATTGTCACACCCAAAGCGCTCAAAGCACCAATTTTCAGCCAGAAAAGAATCAGACCTTTCCAGTTCCAGCCGTTTTCCAATACATACCTAAAGAAAGAATAGACGATCAGGAAAAAACCAAAAGTGACTAGCCTGGGTCCTGCCAGGAAGTAGATGGCGATAGGGAGCACGATGGGGTTATTCTTTTTCAGGAGAAGCTCAGTCCCCCACAGCATCAAAGGTGCTGCAAAGATTAATCCATTATAGGAGTACCAGCTATGGACTCCCATGACATAACCAGAGAAAACATAGAGGATTGAACCTAATATGACAACGTATTTACTAAAGCCAACCGTTTTTAGGTATTGGAAACAAAACAGGCCTGCAATTCCAAGATACGCGACAGATGTCCATATCATAGTATAGGGAAGGGCTTTTTTCCCTGCTAACAGATTGATCCAATAGAAAGGATTGATGCTGAACCAGGTTCCCATATTGTTACCCATCCCTTGCCTAAAACTCCAGGAAGTAAAACCTTCTTCTTTAAACAAATCGTGCCGCTGAACCACAGTAGGAAACACATCATTCACCGTATCACTCCCAATATCCTTAAACAAATACAAATACTCCCCAAACAGATAATCTCCAAAGACGATCAGGCTCAGCAGGAGCATCAGGCCCAGGGCCACCCAATTGGCTCGGGGGTAGATATATTTTTCAAAAAAATCGCCGTAGAGCGGTTCTATTTCCGATGTTGGCGCTTTTTGCTTTTGGCTTTTTACCGCTTTGGAGGAAGGAGATGCCTTTTGGCGTTTAGGGGTGGATTTACGCTTTGGAGGTTGCTTCTTTGCCATGGGAAAATTTGAAAATTCAGGAGTTTTTGTTCTGCTTCCCAAAGTTAACACACATATTGCACACTCCAACAAAAACCGCCAAATTGCTGCCACTCTCAATCACATCTCAACATGTTACGAACCATCATCCTTCTGCTCGCCACCCTGATCGTCCTGCCTTTTGTCGCTTTTACGGCTGACGCCTCTCCGGGCGAGGCCCAGTGGGCTGCGCTCAAAACGCTGGGCATGATGATGCTGGTGGTGTCGGTGGCGACTTTCCTGATCAGCGAACTCAGCAAAAACTACAGCCAAACGGACAAATTGTGGAGCATCATGCCCATCGTTTACAGTTGGTTTGTGGCGATGCATTCGGGTTGGAATGAGCGGGTGCTGCTGATGGCGGTGCTGGTAACGGTCTGGGGCGTCAGGTTGACGCTCAACTTCGCGCGGCGCGGTGGCTATAGCTGGATCCCCTGGAAAGGGGAGGAAGACTACCGCTGGGCGGTCTTGCAGGCGATGCCTTTGTTTAGCAAAAAATGGCGTTTTACGCTCTTTAACCTCTTTTTTATTTCCTTTTATCAGCAGGCGCTGATCCTGATGTTTACGCTGCCGATCGTGGCAGCCTGGCAGGGGGGCGACACGCCCCTGGGCTGGCTGGACTATCTCGCAGCAGCTTTGCTGCTGGGCATGGTGGCGATCGAGACGATCGCAGACAACCAGCAATACAGCTGGCAGTCCGAAAAGCACCGCCGCAAAGCGGCGGGAGAAGCTTTGGGCGAATACGCCCAGGGATTTCGCTCCTCAGGCCTCTGGGGCCTGGTGCGCCACCCCAATTACGCCGCCGAGCAAGGCACCTGGATTGCCTTCTACCTCTTCAGCGTAGCGGCCACAGGCCGCTGGCTCAATTGGTCGATCATCGGCATGATCCTGCTGATCCTGCTCTTCCTCGGAAGCTCCGACTTCAGCGAGAAAATCAGCGCCGGGAAGTATCCCGCTTATAAGGATTATCAAAAGCGGGTGCCGCGCTTTTTGCCGATTAAATGGGGGAAAAAGCCGGAGGCTTAGGGATGGATTAGTTTGAGTTTGAGTTTGAGTTCAGGTACAAGACTAATTTGGCACCTTCACCAGGCGATCCGCCCGCGTCTGCTCCCCTTTATTGCCATAATCCAGCAAGCCATGGATCAGCAGGAAAGTGGCATCGCCCGGCACTTTGTATATGAAGTTGTAGCGGATGCTTAGGCCCGGATATAAACGGGTGTAGACATCCTCTACAGAGGGCAGCCAGGAGCCTTCTTTGAGTACATGCTTGATGTCTATCTGACCACCGAATTTTTCGTTTTCGGCCAGTTTATCTCCTGTCTTCAGGTATTTGAGGTCAAATTCCAGGTTGGTCATTTTGTGGGGAACATTGCCTTTGTTTTCCATCAGGCCGAGGACTTCGACCAGCCACTCATCGCCTTGTTTGCCCACAAAATTGACATCTACCGAAAACTCGATGCGGGGGTGAGCCTCGCGGTGAACGACAAATTTCCAAAAGGCCCAGCCTCCACCGACGGAAATACCGAGAATGGTGAGGATGGATTCGATGAGGTTGAGGATGTCCATACAGCAAAAGTTAAATGGAAGGTTGAATTTTTCGGATGCCTACGAAGATAGCACTTAGCAGGATGAGTGCTGCAATAATTGCGTTGGAATCCATGATCAGGCGCAGGGGCGTCATGAAAAAGAGGCCTCCCAGGACGATGGACAGGCCAAAGGCCCAGGCGACTCCCATGGCGGGATTCAGCCGAAAACGGCGGATGAGGAGCCGCGCCGTGGGCGGCAGGGTAGATTGCAGGAGAAAAACGCCTGCCAGGAGCGCCCATAGGCTATTTTTAAAAATAGTCAAAAGGGGCAGGCTGAGCATCAACGCCCAGAGGGTGTAGCGCCTCAGGCCGATTTTATCGGCCAGAAAGCCGCCCGCCAGTTTGCCCGACATGGCGGCAATGCCGATCATAAAAAGCACTTCGTGCTGGTTTTCGTGCAGGTATTGAAAGCTGTTCCAGACAGCAGACCGGAAGCTGATCACTGTCAGCAACAGGATCATCAGGAGATCGTGGTTTTCCAGCTGATGGCTGTCTGCGGAAGCCTGCATCTTAGGCAGGCCACTGGAGTAGCTCAGGCTGCGTGAAAGCAGCAACAACAGCAGCGCCAAAGCGCCGCAATATATGCCGACAGGCATCTCTGCCACGGCAAAGTAGCCGCCCAGCACCAGGCCCAATATGCCCGGAGAAGCAAAAATCCCCAGCTCACGCGCTTTTTCGCTGCCGTTTTGGCTCTCATTTCCGCCTACGACGTGGATGATCGCCGAGGCGATACCTATCGCCAATATGGCGAGGCGGTAGTCAAGAGCGAATGTCAGCAAAGCTGCAATATGCAGCAGATAGGCTGCTGTCAGCAGCTGCCGGGGGTGATACCGCTGGCGGATCAGCGCCGCCACAGGCAATTGCCCTCCAAAGGCGAGCAGGTTATAGATGAGCACACTCATCCCCAGATCGAGCTCGGAGAGCTCAAAGCGGAAAAGACTGGCCAGCAGGTAGCCTGCGATGCAGTCATTCAGCCCGTGGCCTGAAGCGAGAAGGATGAGTTTTTTCATCCTATGAAAATAGGGATTTTTTAAATTGGGTTTCTTCAGTACAGGACAATTTTTCAGGCAAGCCTCCAAAAGTCCCGAAGGGACGCTATATGCAGCATGGGGCGAAGCCCCATGAAGGTGAACGACTCCCATAGAAGTCCTGAAAGGACGACATATCTTAAAACGCCATACCCAATATATCGCCCTTTCAGGGCTTTAATGCCTGGTCTTAATCGAATGATCGGGCTTTGCCCGATCCTGGAATATGACGTCCCTTCGGGACTTTTGGGGTGTTCATCATTCATAGGTTTCATTTTTTGTCCTGTACTTAATTGGGTTTCATGTTCTTGAATGGAAGAGTGCTGTATATCATATTGTCGTTTTTGAACAATCTGGAAGTGCATTGCCTTCATGTCCTGGAGCGGAAAGGCGATCCGGGCTCTCCAAAACACAAGCGCAAGGCGCTTTATTTCACAATTTATTATTTAATCAACCCTTAGGACGACAATTTGGGATACACCTAAAATAAAGAGTGGACGCAGATTTTCGTTCTAGCTCAAACATAGTCTTATCATAAAAATCAGCCTTATCAGCGTCCACTCTTCATCTCCTCCAAATGAGCCCCAGGCTTGCAACTTCCCCCCACTTTGCCTTACTTCATTTTTTCAAAAAAATCAACCCTCCTCCTCATGAAACATCAGACCGACATATTGATCATTGGTGGCGGTTTGGCCGGTATCACGGCCGCTATGGAGCTGCTGGCCTCGGGCAAGCGTGTCACCATCGTGGATCGGGATAGCGAAGCCAACTTCGGCGGCCTGGCCAAATGGGCCTTTGGCGGGATGTTTTTTGTCAATACCAAACACCAGCGCAAGCGAGGCATCAGGGACAGCACGGAGCTGGCGATGAAGGATTGGTTCAGCTTTGCGGAGTTTGAAGAAGACGAGGTCTGGGGTAAAAAATGGGCTGAGCAATACATCCACATGAGCACCCCTCATGCCTATGAATGGCTGAAAGCCAAAGGCTTAGGCTTTTTCCCTGTCATCAACTGGGTGGAGCGCGGGCTGTTTCAACCCGGCAATTCCGTGCCGCGCTTTCACATGGTATGGGGCACGGGCTGGGAATTGACTTATAAGCTCATTGGTCAGCTAAAAGCCCATCCACAGGCGCAAAAACTCAACTTGCTGTTTGGGCATAGGGTGGATGAAATCATCAGTGAAAATCAACTTATTAAAGGCGTCAGGGGCAAGCTGGAAGCAGATGGAAAGCCTTTTGAAATAGCAGCGGAAGTGCTGGTCGTAGCCACAGGCGGCATCAATGGCAGCATTGAGCGGGTCAAAAAAAACTGGGATACAAAATCCTTTGGCACGCCTCCCGAAACCATCCTCAATGGCGCACATCCCTTCGCCATCGGCGACCTGCATGATGCCTGCGAAGCCATCAACGGCCATGTCGTCAACCTGGAAAAGCAATGGAATTATGCCGCCGGCATACGCCATCATACGCCCCGCAAAAAGGATCACGGCTTAAGCCTTGTCCCTTGCAAATCAGCCCTTTGGCTGAATTACGAAGGCAAACGCATGGGGCCTGTGCCCCTGATCACCGCCTATGACACGCGCTACCTGGTGGAGCGCATCTGCCAGGAACCCGTCAAGTACAGTTGGCAATTGCTCAACCGGAAGATCGCCTACAAGGAATTCGCCATTTCAGGCTCTGAGTCCAATCCGCTCTTTCGCGATAAAAAGTTTCTGCCTTTTATCTACCAAACGCTGGTGACAGGCAACCAAAAGCTGGTCAGTGATGTCATTGATCGCTGCGAAGATGTAGTCGTGGCTTATTCCATGGAGGAATTGGTGGAAAGAATGAATGAACTCACAGGCGAAGGCCATGTCAAACTCGAAAATATGCAGGAAGCCGTCGGCTTATATGATGCCGAGATAGATCGAGGCCCTCAATTCTTTAATGACGAGCAGCTCAAACGCATCGCACACGCCCGCGAGTATAGCGGCGATCGCACGCGCACCTGCAAGTTCCAGAAGATCAACGATCCCAAAGCAATGCCTCTGATCGCTATCCGCGAATTTATCCTTTCCCGCAAGAGCCTGGGCGGCATACAGACCGACCTGGATTGCCGCGTGCTTACGCGCCCTGACGCCTCCGGCAGGCAGGAGGCCATAGAGGGGCTGTATGCCATCGGTGAAGCCGCAGGCTTTGGAGGCGGCGGCATGCACGGCAGGCGCTCATTGGAAGGCACCTTCCTCGGGGGTTGCGTCATCACAGGCCGCGTAGCGGCCAGGGCCATTTTGGGACAAAAACTTATGTGAGGCAAAAAGTAACTATACCCCCTGAAAAGCGACAAGTAAAAGGAATCACAATTCATGCAAAGAACAAACATACAAAACCTCATTATAGGCGCAGGTCCGGCAGGACTGGCCGTCGCGGGTCGCTTGCAGCAGCAAAGCATCCCTTTCGAGATCGTCGAAAAAACAGATAAGATCGCCTGGTCATGGCACAACCATTACGACCGGCTGCTGCTGCACACCGTCAAGCAATTTTCGCATTTGCCGGGCATGCAATTTCCGGAAGAATACCCGCTTTACGTCCCCAAAGACGAGCTGGCGCGCTATTATGAAAATTATGCGAAGCGCTTTAAAATCCATCCCCACTTCAACTCTGCCGTTACTTCCGTCAAAAAGGAAAATGACAAATGGGCTGTCGATACAGAGGATGGCAGGCATTTTCTGGCCGATCATGTGGTCATCGCCTCTGGTGTCAACCGCGTACCTTTCTCCCCCAGCTGGCCTGGCCAGGATGCCTTTACTGGTGCTATTTCGCATAGCCGCGATTATAAAAATCCATCGCCTTTTGCAGGCAAAAAGGTTTTGGTCATCGGTATGGGAAATACCGGCGCTGAGCTTGCTCTGGACCTGGCCGAGCAGGGCATAGATGTCTCTGTCTCGGTAAGGAGCCCGGTCACGGTGGTGCCCCGCGATGTAGGCGGTCGCCCGGTACAGGTCACAGCCAAAAAACTGGAAAAGTTGCCCTTTGGGCTGGGAGATTGGCTGGGAACCCAGGTGCGAAAAATCGTCATCGGCAATTTGTCAAAATACGGCCTCCCCATGTCCAACGTACATCCAGCCGTACAACTCCGCCAAACAGGCAAAACGCCTGTCATAGACCTGGGCACCGTCGCCATGATCAAACAAGGCAAGATCAAAATCCTGCCGGATGTCAAAAGCTTCCAGGCCTCCGGCCTCACCTTTGTCAATGGCCAAAGCCATGATTTCGATGCCGTCATCCTCGCCACGGGCTACCGGGCGCAACTCCACGACTTCGTCGAGAACATAGATAGCCTCCTGGATACCTACCAGGTGCCCAAAGCGCCTGTGGCGCAGGGGGACCACCGGGGACTCTACTTTGTCGGCTTCGACAACTATAAGCTGGGAGGGATTTTGGGAACAATCTATTCCGATTCGGGCATTGTGGTGGATGATATTGCTAATAGGACTTATCGGTAATGCATGCCAGACAAAAAACCCGCTTTCAAACGCCCCTCCAAAAAACACCAGCCCAAAGGGCTGGAAATCATCTATGAAGACCACGATCTGATCGTGGTAAATAAGGCCCAGGGCCTCCTGACAGTCTCCACAGAGCGCGAAAAGGAAAAAACCGCTTTTTTCCTCCTCAACGACTACGTCAAAAAAGGAAACTCCAAATCCCGCAACAGGGTATTTATTGTCCATCGCCTGGATCGGGAGACTTCCGGTCTGCTGGTTTTTGCAAAAAACGAAGAGACCAAATACTACCTGCAGGATGCCTGGCCATCATTTAGCAAAACATATATAGCCCTTGTTGAGGGGAAATTGGCAGAAAAAGAAGGTATCATCACTTCGTATTTGGCAGAAAACAAAGCGCATCGCGTCTATTCTGTCCATGATCCGGAAAAAGGCAGATTTTCCAAAACTGGCTATAAGGTCCTCAGGGAATTTCGGAATAGCAGCTTGCTCGAAATCACCCTTTTTACGGGTCGTAAAAACCAGATCCGCGTGCATTTCGCTGAAATGGGACATCCCGTAGTCGGAGATAAAATGTATGGGAATAAAGCAGAAAAAGGGAAAAAGAGGCTTGCCTTGCATGCTTTGTCGCTAAGGCTTGTTCATCCACTGAACATGAAAGAGATGCTTTTTGAGACGGTAGCTCCGAAATTTTAGCGGATAAAAACCATCCATGCCCAGGCTTTCAGCCTGCTGAGTTCGGTCGGCAGTAGGAACTGCGGGAGTTCGGTCGGCAGTAGGAACTGCGGGAGTTCGGTCGGAACTGCCTCCCAGCTATTTAGATGATGGTCGTCAAAAACGACCAGAAACTACAATTGACTCCACATGAGCCGAAGGCTCCAATCCCAACGATGGGAGGCATTTCCGAATGCCGACCTAATTCCCCGGCATTTCCGAATGCCGACCGAACTCCCCGGCATTTCCGAATGCCGACCCAGCCCTCAATATTTCTTCAATGTTAAGAAATATGGCACCCTTGCCATCCTATCTGGAGAAGAGAAAAATTTCATTTTTCACATAAAAAACTGATTTACAGCCAATTGTCGTTTTTTCTATAAAAAACCCTGCTTAACAATCCCTTTAAACGAATTAACCATTAATTAACATGAGAGCAATCTTAACTTCAATTTACGCTGCGTTCTTGCGGGCATAATTTGAAGATCTTAATTATTGTTATGACAAGATTTATTTACAGCAGCATTTCTTTCACTTTCTTCCTTCTGGTTTTGGTGCTTTCTTCAGTCGCCCAAAGCAATGATCAGGGAAGCGTTGGGGGAAAATTTGGGAAGGGATTACAATTTACCACAGCAGACGAAAGCCTGCACCTCAAATTTGAGGCGCGTTTCCAGACCCTTTTCGAAGGAAATTATGATCTGAATGCAACAGAAGATGCTTTTCTCACAGACTTCAGCATCCGCCGTGCCCGCCTGAAATTTTCAGGCTATACTTTCAATCCAGGTATTGAATACAAAATCGAGCTGGGATTGAGTAATAGAGACCTCCAGGTCACTGGCAAGGATTCAGACTATACCAATATGATACTGGACGCATACCTCAAATTCAAAATAGCCAGAAACCTCAAACTCAGGGTGGGCCAGTTCAAAATGCCTGGCAACCGGGAGCGCGTGGTATCATCCGGCAGTCTGCAGTTGGTAGATCGCTCGATCGTCAACAGCAGGTTTAACCTGGATCGCGATGCGGGTATCATGCTGGAGCATAAGATGGTCATCAACAAAGCCGTCATCAAGGAGCAATTTGCCATCTCTACCGGCGAAGGTCGCAACCGCCTCGGCAACGATAATGGCCTGATGTATGGAGGCCGCGTTGAATTTCTGCCTATGGGAGAGTTTGCAAGCAAAGGCGATTATGTGATGTCTGCCATTGAGAGAGAAGCAAGCCCTAAGCTAGCCCTTGGCTTTTCCGCTTCCTATAATGACAATGCCCAGCGCAGCCGCGGGCAGGGAGGTTCTTACCTCTATGAGACAAGAGATCTTGTCACACTCAATGCCGATTTGATGTTTAAATGGCAGGGCCTGTCTGTATATGGAGAGTTCGGAGAGCGCATGACAGACTCACCTGTCACAACCAATACAGAAGGTACTGATACCGAATATGTTTATGCCGGACGGGGTTACAATGCCCAGGCGGGTTATATGTTCAAAAATAACTGGGAGGTTGCTGCGCGTTATTCTACGCTTCAGCCCAATGAGAAAATCGCCTCCTTTACCGATCCCCGCACCGATTATACCATCGGTGTATCCAAATTTATCGTGGGTCACAACCTGAAAATACAGGCTGACCTGACTTATTCTGAAACTAATCCTTTGGTGGTCACACGTACCGCATCCAACAATATGGTGATGCGCATCACGACAAACCTAAACTTCTAAACCATGCAAAACGCACATACCTCTATAGAGGCAAATCCAAAAAATCCAAAATCCTTTGCACAGAAGGCAAGCGAAGTCTTGCTCCTGCTCGGGATCATCTACGTCTTCCTGGTTTCTCTTGAACTCATGGGAGCTTCTTTCAAGCTTTTCGGAAAAGACTTTGCTGAGAGCCTCGTGGCCTCTACCAGCAATCCATTTATTGGCCTGTTTATCGGAATCCTGGCCACAGCGATC
Source organism: Bacteroidia bacterium (assembly GCA_030430205.1). Classification (GTDB taxonomy): domain Bacteria; phylum Bacteroidota; class Bacteroidia; order J057; family J057; genus JAUIGE01. The sequence goes on from JAUIGE010000010.1 coordinate 62,279, forward strand.
ATCCAAAGCTCATCTACTACGACTTCGATAGTGGTAGCCATCGTGGCATCTGGTGCCTATGGGGCCGGAGCAGGTCCTGAGACCATCTCTCTGGCAGTTTTTATCATCATGGGCGCCAATATCGGCACCTCTGTGACGAGTACCATTGTCTCTCTGGGACATATCAGAAAGCGGGAAGAATTTCAGCGGGCAATCGCAGGAGCTACCGTACATGATTTTTTTAACATCATCACCGTGATCCTCCTTTTCCCATTGGAGTTGATGTTTGGCATCCTCAGCAAGCCAGCAGCTTACCTGGCCAACCTGCTTTTCGTAGGAGGTGGATCAGGCGGTTTTCTGGATGCCATGAAGTTTGTTAAACATTCGGTTAAGCCTGCATCCAGCGGGATCATTGATGGGACAGAAGCCATCTTTGGTGCCGGTACAGTCATCGTACCGATTGTTACCACCCTGGTAGCTTTTGCTATCCTGTTTTTTGCCCTGAATGGCCTGACATGGAGCCTCAAGCGCCTGCTGATCGGAAAGATCCAGCACAAAGTGGATAAAATCCTTTTTGGCAGCACCCTGAAAGCCCTCGGTTGGGGTACCGGTATCACAACCCTCGTACAGTCCAGCTCTGTCACTACATCGCTGACCGTGCCGCTTGTAGCTACCGGAAAGGTTTCTCTGGAAAAGGTTTTCCCCTTCCTCATGGGTGCCAATATAGGTACTACCACGACTGCTTTGATTGCGGCCATCGTCAGTACCACTGCTGCTAACCCCATCGCCGGCCTGGCGATCGCCTTCTGCCACCTACTCTTCAACCTGATCGGCGTTTTTGTGATCTATCCTATCCCTCAGATCAGAAAAATTCCTATCAACCTGGCATCAGGTCTGGGAAGACTTACTACCAAAAACAGGCTGTACGGAATCGGATATGTGGTTACCACCTTCTTTATCCTTCCTTTTATCCTGATCCTGGGCACACAAGGCTTTAACTCTGACTCTGAGAAAAGCGTAGATGCCGCAGCAAAGGAAGCCCCAGCCAAAACAGAAATCATCAAGGCACAATCCGCCATTGAAGATCCCCTAAAAGAGGAGAATACAACGGTCCTGACTTTTTAATCAGAGCTGAATTCCATTCTCTTTTCATACAAAATCCCCTCTTCAGCAGTGAAGAGGGGATTTTTGCTTTTAAGTAAAGCTTTAAAAATAAGGTTTCGATTTTCTGCACGCTTTATCGGCAAGAATGAAAACCACTTTTTTTAGCAGTTCCCAAAGCCCCAAAGGGGCGACAGATATCAACACAGGGCAACGCCCTGTGACAAAAAGGTCCCGCATAGTAGCCCTGCAAGGGCGACATAGCTAATACTTCGCCCTTGCAGGGCTCTCACGATTTATCGGGGGGCTGACTACCATAGGGCTTTGCCCTATGTTGATATATATCGCCCCTTCGGGGCTTTTTTGCCGTATTTCCATGCTTAACTCGAAAGGTTAATTTTTTATCATTACTAAGCCATTCCCTATCCAATAAATTGGAGGAGATAGCCGAGCCCCGCTCCGCCAATCACAATGAAAGCGCTATTCACTTTTTTGAAGCCAAAAACCATGATCAGGCTGGCAATGGCAATGACAATCGTTCGCCAATCGGTCAGGCTATCTTTTCCCATTTCCACACATACCGCCACGATCACAGCCACAGCTGCCACATTCACAGCATCCAAAAAGGCTGAAATGATTTTGGACTTCCGCATTTTGGGAATCAGGGGATTCAGGATGGCGACAAAGATGAATGAAGGCAGAAAAATGCCTACGGTCGCGGCGATGGCGCCCCAAAATCCATGCAATTGCCAGCCGATGAAGGTCGCTGTCGACAGCACCGGCCCTGGGGTAAATTGCCCCACAGCCACAGCATCTATCAATTGCTGGCGGGTGAGCAGGCCCGTGTTGACCAGCTCGGCATCGAGAAAGGCAAATAACACATAGCCGCTGCCATACAGCAAGGCCCCTACTTTCAGAAAGGTCCAGAAGATTTTCAGAAAAGCGGTAGTTGAGAGGGTGGAAAGCAAAAGCAGGGGGGTGAAACTATTGAGGGTTTTCGCGGGTCTTTTGATAAAATACAGGAGGAGCCCGAGCAAACCGCAGGCAAATAAAGCCACAATTTCATGCACGCCCAGCAAGCAGGCGATCAACGTCAAAGCGCCCAGTATGCCCAATTCGACGTTTTTGAGCGCTTTTTTCCCCAATTTGAAAACAGCTCCCAGGATGATCGCAATCACGGCAGGCTTGATGCCATAGATAAAGGGTTCCACCTCGGGCAGTTGCCCGTATTGCTGGTAAAGCCAGGCAAAAACCATGGTGATAAGCACCGCTGGAAATACAAAAGAAGCCCCGGCGACGATCAGCCCTTTCCATCCCGCCCGCTCATGCCCACAGTGCATGGTCATCTCGGTAGAGTTGGGACCTGGAATCAGGTTGGTGGCACCGATCAAATCCAGAAAATGTTCATGGGTCATCCATTTCCTTTTGGTAACCACCTCATCTTCCATCATGGCAATATGTGCCGCAGGGCCGCCAAAGGAAATACTCCCCAGCTTGAAAAAAAGCTGGCTTACTTCTACTAACTTATTTTTTTGAGACATGAAAATACAGGGATATTTAAGATTTTGAGGGGCTAAATTAAGCAATAAACACCTTGGTGAAAATCATGAGGGATTGTTAAATTCGGCAAAAGAACCCTCCGCTACTAAAAAAACCTCTCATGACTTTTTTCAAATCACTCCCTCTACCCTACTTCCTTCTTTTGTTCCTGATCCAAAATCAAGCCCTTTCCCAGGGCTTTGAAGGTTATTACCGTTACCCGGATATTCACGAAAATCAGCTTGTATTTACTGCAGAGGGCGATCTCTGGACGGTTCCGCTGAGCGGCGGGTTGGCGCAAAGGTTAACCACCCATGCAGAAGAAGAGCGCTTTGGGCGCATCTCTCCCGATGGCAAAACCATCGCTTTCTCGGCCAGTTATGAAGGGCCGACGGAGGTCTACACCATGCCGATCAGCGGAGGGCTCCCCACAAGATGGACCTATGAAAGTGATTTTTCTATTGTAAATGGCTGGACGCCCGATGGCAGGATCGCCTATGATACGCGGGCATTTGCCACCCTCCCCGACCGGCAGCTGGTCACGATAGACCCTGTGACCGGGGCGAAGGAAAGGATTCCTTTGAGTCAGGCAAGTGAAGCTTCTTTCCATCAAGATGGCAAGACCGTTTATTTTGTCCGGCCATCCTACCATGGCAATGTCACCAAAAGGTACAAAGGCGGTACGGCCCGCCAGATCTGGAAGTTTACCCAGGGCACGGCCGAAGCCATCAAACTGACAGACGATTATACAGGCGAAAGCCATCATCCCATGTACTTCGAGGGGAGGATTTATTTTATCACAGACCGTGATGGCATCATGAATATCTGGTCTATGGATGAAAATGGGGATGACAAAAAACAACATACCACCCACAGCATCTTTGATGTCAGAAATGCCGGGATTTCTGCCGGCAATATCGTTTACCAGCATGGTGCAGACCTTTGGCATTACAACATCAAGGCCCAAACCCAACAAAAAATCAACATCCGCCTGCTTTCAGATCTGCATCAGTTGCAGGAAAAATGGGTGGATAAACCCGCGGATTATATCACCTCCGTCAATCCTGACAAAGAAGGAGATCGCATCGTTATCACGGCCAGAGGCCGCGTTTTTGTAGCGCCTGTAAAGGCGGGTCGCATGATTGCCTTCACAGACAAAAAGGATGTGCGCCTCAGAGATGCAGCCTTTTCTGCGGATGGAAAGCAGATCTTTAGCCTTTCAGATGAAAGTGGAGAATTTGAATTCATCAGCATGCCTGCTGACGGGATAGGGCCTCACAAATCCCTTACAAAGGATGGAAAGGTTTTGCGATTTGGTGCCCTCCCCTCCCCCGATGGCAAATGGCTTGCTTATGAAGATTTGGAACAAAACCTATTTCTGCTGGATCTCGCCACAGGCCTAAGCAAAATCATTTCAACAAAAGATGAAGGCATCGGCTCTATTAGCTGGTCGCCAGATAGCCGCTGGATAGCCTTTACTCAGATTGCGGATAACAAAATGTTGCAGATTTTCATCTACAGCCTCGATACAAAAGACGCTTTTCCCCTCACCACTGACAGAGCCAACAGCAACTATGCCCGCTGGAGTCCGGATGGGAAATTCATCTATTTTCTCTCTGACAGAAGTTTTACTTCTCTGGTAGGAGGCCCCTGGGGGACCCGGCAGCCGGAAGCCTATTTTGACGCCAGCGAAAAACTATACCATATCGCTTTGCAAAAAGGGACCGTTTCTCCATTCCGCCCAAAAGATGAGCTGTTTGTGGAAAAAGAAAAAAATAAAGAGAAAGAGTCAAAAGGAGATAAGGAAAAAGAAGACATCCAGGTCATCATCGACCGTGAGGGCATCGTCAGCCGAATAGCCGAGGTGCCTATTGATGCGGGAAACTACCGCGGTCTGGGCGTTAACGACAAGGCTATTTACCTGCTGAGCAGGGAAACGGGCCTCAAGGCGAAAACCCATTTGAGCTTCGTCAAAATCGACAATGAATCTGTCAGGCTAAAAAGCCTGGTAGAGGATGTACGATCATTTGAGCTTACCGAAAATGGCAAGAAAATACTCATCCGCAAGCAAGACAATTATTTCATGATTGATGCGGGTTTGAGCGAAGTGAAAGACCTTTCTGATAGCAGAATAGACCTGAGCTCCTGGCGCTTTAGCATCACGCCCAGAGAGGACTGGAAGCAGCTTTTCACCGATGCCTGGCGCATGGAGCGGGACTATTTTTATGACAAAAACATGCACGGCGTCAATTGGCAGGCCATGCATGACAGGTATTTTCCCCTGGTGGACCGGGTGACCACCCGGGAAGAACTTTCCGATTTGATCGGAAGATTTGTCGGAGAGCTGTCTGCCCTGCATACCAGTGTGCGCGGGGGCGATACCCGCGACGATGACCAAAATATAGCTGTAGCCAATCTGGGGGCCAGATTTAGCAGGGACGAAAAAGCCGGAGGCTTTCGGATCGACCATATCTACAAAGCGGATCCCGATTATCCGGATGAAAAATCCCCTCTGGATGATCCATATCTGGACATACGGGTAGGCGATATCGTCACAAGCGTCAATGGGAAGCCCACTTCCTCCGCTTTGGATATAGGCGAACTCATCAGAAATGAGGTCGGAAAACAAGTGCGCCTGAGGCTAAAACGAGGCGAAGCCGAGAGAGATGTCGTGGTAGTACCTATCGGCAATATGTACAGCCTGCGCTATAGCGACTGGGAATATTCCCGTCGGTTGGAGGTGGAAAAGAAAACCGAGAATCAGGTCGGTTATGTGCATCTGCGCGCCATGGGCAGCAACGACCTCCACCAATGGTACAGGGAATTTTACCCTGTCTATGACAGGCCGGGCCTGATCATAGATGTCCGCCACAACAATGGCGGCAATATCGAAAGCCTCATTCTGGAAAAGTTGCTCAGACAAGCATGGATGTACTGGAAGTCCCGCTCGGGAAAACCCTACTGGAATATGCAATATGCATTCAGAGGGCATATCGTCATTTTGGTGGACGAAAACACATCTTCCGATGGAGAGGCATTTGCCGATGGATTCAAAAAATTGAATTTGGGCACAGCGATCGGTATGCGCACCTGGGGTGGGGAAATATGGCTGAGCGGTTCCAACCGCCTGAGTGACAACGGTCTGGCGCGCGCGCCCATGATGGGCGTTTATGGTGCCGATGGCACCTGGCTGATAGAAGGCCACGGCTTTGAGCCGGATATCGTGGTAGATAATTTGCCCCACGCCACCTTCAAAGGCAAGGATGCCCAACTGGAGGCAGCCATAGATTTGTTGAAAAAACTGATCGAAGAAGACCCCAGAGAAGTGCCACCCGTTCCCGCTTACCCCGACAAATCATTCAATAACAACAAATAGCATTTCCTGCCAACTGCCAACTACCAACTGCCAACTGCCAACTGCCAACTGTCAACTGCCAACTGTACTACAGACTAGTCCGAAAGCGTTTACCTGCTGTAAAACAGTCAAAAACACTTTCACGATGAAACTTACTTACACATCCGTTCTGGCCGTGCTGCTCCTATGCGCATGGACCGACAGCGAGGCCTACGAAAACTGCGAAAAGCGTTTTCTGGAAAATGCAATAGATAGCCACCTTATCTTCCCGGCATCTGTAGAAGAACCCGACAATATGGAAGAAGTCCGGAGGCCTAAAAAGAAGAAAAAGAAAGAAGCAAAACTTGCCCACGAAGCCACGATCAACTCACTGCTTGCAGAAGCTCAAAAACACCTGCGCACCCCTTACCGCTATGGCGGGAATTCCCCTTCGCAGGGCTTTGATTGCTCAGGCTATGTCAAATACATTTACCAAAAATATGGGGTTGACCTCCCGCGTGTCTCCAAAGAGCAGGCCCGAAAAGGGCAAAAAATCAAGCGCAAGGATGCCTCTCCTGGAGACCTGATCTATTTCGGGCCACGCAAAAGCAAAATAACCCATGTTGGGATCGTAACCTCTGAAAAGGGAGAATCCCTTAGCATGATCCATGCATCCAGTTCCAATGGTGTAGAAATCGCTTATATTGATGGGGTAAAATACTGGGAAAAACGCGTACAGGGCTTTCGCAGGCTTTTGGAACCTTGATTTAATAGTAGCTGCCGGTGTGGGAAAGCATTTCCTGCTCCGGCGGCATGTTTAAAAGCCTGCGGCTTTTGCATCTCTGCGGGGATCGGCCCCGCCCTCCAGGCTGCCATTGGGAAGCCGTAATACGGCATTTACCCGACCGATAGGCTCGTCCTCTTCGAGGATATGGCCTTTGGCGATCAGCTCAGCAAGAGCTTGCTGAAGCGCGCCTTTTTCATAGTCCACCTTATCAGGAAGCCACTGATGATGGAAACGCGGTGCCGTGACCGCTCCCTGCATGCTCATTTCGTATTCGACTACGTTCAGGATGGTCTGGAAGACAGAAGTGATGATGGTAGAACCTCCGGGCGTGCCCACGACCATAAAGAGTTCTCCATTCTTTTCAAGAATGGTCGGTGTCATGCTGCTCAGCATGCGCTTGCCAGGCTCGATGGCATTGGCTTCCGCACCTACCAGGCCGTAGAGATTGGGAAAACCCGGCTTGACGCTGAAGTCATCCATTTCATTGTTTAACACAAAACCTGCCCCTCCCACAAATACACAACTGCCATAGCTTGCGTTGAGCGTGGTGGTCACCGAAACTGCATTTCCCTCAGCATCTACGATGGAAAAGTGGGTGGTCTCCTCTGATTCCAGGTAGTTGATTTCTCCGGCCAAAACCTGATCCGAAGGCGTGGCTTTCGCAGGATTAAAATCAGCCATTCGCTGGTCTATATAGCTGGTGTCCAGCAGTTTGCTGATCGGCACAGGGAAGTAATCCATATCTCCCAGATGCTTTGCCCTGTCTGCGAAAACGCGTCTCTCCGCTTCGATCATAACATGCGCGGCATCTCCGCTCTGCCAGCCATAGGCTGCCAGGGAATAGGGCTCCACCATCTCCAAAAGTTGGAGAAGAGCGATGCCGCCACTCGATGGCGGAGGCATGCCTATGACGTCATAGCCTTTGTAGTTGCCCCGCAGCGCTTCGCGCCAGACCACCTGATAGTTGATCAGGTCAAGTTTTTTGAGGATACCTCCTCCCCGCTCGACTTCAGCGAGCAGGAGATCGGCGGTTTCGCCTTCATAAAAACCTGCCCGCTGCTGGTCCCGGATGCGTTCCAGGGTTTTGGCCAGCTCTGGCTGCCGGATGATGTCTCCGGCTTTCCAGGAGGCTTTCTGCATGAAAGGGTGAGGCAGGGTGGAAAAGCGCCGTAGCGCGTCTGTCTTTTCATTGAGGATATTGGCCTCAATAGGGCTGAGGGCTACGCCCCTGATAGCCAGCTCGATAGCTGGCTGTATGAGCTCTGCCCAGGGAAGCCTGCCCAGGCTGTCGTGCGCGGCGGCCATGCCGGCGACCGATCCGGGCACGCCTACGGCCAGGTGGCCGTATTGGCTGAGGCTGTCTATAGGATTACCCTCCTTATCGAGGTACATGTCTTTTTGGGAAGCCGAAGGCGCCATTTCGCGGTAATCGAGGCAGTGAAAGCGGCCATTTTTTTCCCGCATAACCATGAAGCCGCCGCCACCTATATTGCCCGCTCTGGGCAATGCAACTGCCAATGCCATGTGAACTGCCACCATGGCATCGATGGCATTGCCGCCTTTCCGCAATATCTCTACCCCAATATCAGTAGCCAGCGGATGTGCGCTCACCACCATCGCCTTTTCGGCTATGACGCCTTTTTGAATATAAGGAGTAGGCGCATCCTTGCGGCAACTTGCCAGCAGAATTACAAAAAGTATGATGTAAGGAAGATTTTTTCGCACGTTGTTATGGGTTGAGTTCCGCAATTTTTTCTTCCAGCCATGTATAGGCTGCCACGTCGGGATAACTCTTCAAAAGGTCTTTCAGCTCTTCCAGGGTAGTTTTTCCCCCTTGTCGGTACCTAAGCATATGAATGAGAATGCGAATGAGATTCAGATAGGATGTCCGTCGGTTGTCGGTGATTTCCCGGTTTCGCCTGAGAAACATTCGGAAACTGTTAAGCAAGTAGCTCAAATCTTCAAAATCTTCCAATTCATAATAGGTTCTTATCAGCATCAGACGCGAACCCAACTGGTAGAAGATATTGGGAAATTCCACAAAAGCGAGCAGACGCTTCACCTGGCGGTAGTTGCCCTGCTCTGTCTGTAACCAGGCCATATTGTAGGTATAGGCGTTTTCTTCTTCTTCTTTGGGAAGATATTGCCGGTAATTTTCAATAAAATGCTGTGTCCATTCAAATTCCTGAACCCGGGTGCCGACTGTCACCATATTTTTATAATGCTGAAGCGGAAGACGACCGTGGTCATCCAGCAGGAGTTTTTTCTCTATGAGGATTTTGTAGACTTCGTAAAGCTCCTGATGGAATTTCCCTTCGCCTTTGTTGCTTTGCTGAATACAATAATTGAGCGCACAAATGTATAAATCGCTGAGCTCGCGGTCTTCCACTTCGCTTTCCAAAGCCGTCAGTTGCCTTTTGAATTCATCATAATAAACATGCCCTTCCGTGGATTGGAGCATCTTTAAGGCGTGAAAATACAATTTCCCCAAGGCTCCGCCCATCTCCTCTTCGGTTTCCATTTTTTCGACCAGCTCTGAAGTCAGGAAAAAATCGAAAGGGCGGTTTCGCACCTTGGACTGGTTGACTAATTCGCAGGAATAGCGGAGTTTATTGACCAAAAACAATTCATCCAAAGCGTCTACCACATCGCCTACTTCCCAGCTGTCGGCTGTTTTTATGCCCAACTTTACCGATTCTCTGTAGCTCAGCTCCAGGTACCTCAACCTGTCTGCGTATCCGTTATGAGAGTGGCTAAAGGATTTTTCCAGCTTCTGTTTCAGCTTGCGGTTTTTTTCTTCAAAAACTTTGGTCGCCTTCAGCTCGGCACATGCTTCCAGCAAATACAGCTCTTTGCCGATGTCATCCTGCTGCCATTTTTGATAGGCGAGGTAGCCTTCCAGCAGCTTGGTAAAATCTGACATCAGGTAGCGCAGTTTCTGGTGGTTGTATTTTTCTCCGGGGAAAAAATGCGGGAAAAGGGCCTCCATTTTCAATTCCTCATGCTCAAATTCTGGCGCATATTGGTATATATGCTCACAAAAGTGGATCAGTTTTTCATTTTTGTTGAAAAATGGCGACTTTATGTATTCCCAAAGATGCCTTCTTTCCCATGCTGAGAAAGAGCGCAACAAACTGAGAGTTTTACTTTTTAGCATAAAAAATGACCGATAAAAAAAGTTAAGCAGAGCTGAATCTCACAATTAACCAGTTAAAAATAGACAATTTCCGATCCGTTTTTAGGAATAAACAAGGAAAAGTTTCCCGATAAAGCACCTGATATGTATTTGTTGGTCTTCCAGAGATTGTTCAATTTGTTAAGGTGAAATAACCTAAAGTCATGATCAAAAAGATTGCCTACAGCTGTATCCTCCTTCTCCTCCTCCTGCCGGCGCTCCTGACGGCCCAGGCCGTCTTTGTCAAAGCCTATGATCCGCTGATCACCGATCCGCTGATCGAGCGGGACGGCAATCACCTGCTCATGGCAGGATCTGGCCGCGCGGGTAATCTGGGCTGGGATATCAGTATCCTACAAATGGATACCAGCGGTCAGGTGCTGCAAAGCTTTAGCTATGACCATGGTTTCATTGACGAACTGAAATTCGTGCGCAAAGCCAGAGGCAATGGCTATTTTTTTGGTGGTCACAGCTGGTCGGCCAGCCCCTCGGGCATCAACCGTGACCCCGATAGCGCCAAAATCGTGATTGGCAGGCTCGACGGCAATTTTGAACTCCTTTTTGTCAAAGAATATGACTTTGGAAATGCTCACAGAGGCGGGATACTCACCGGTTTGGAGCAAACAGCCGATGGCGGCTACGCCTTTACCGTCTTAACAAATGTTAAGAATACCAACCAAAACCTGATGGTGGTGAAGGTGGACCCAGCGGGCAATTTTGAGGAAGAACGCATTTTTTCCCACCAACAAACGCTCAATCTTCCTTTTCCCAGCAACAACCTGATCGTCAAGCAAAATGGTGACCTGGTCATCTCCCGTCATACAGTCGACGTCAATGGCAACCACTTCGCCGAGTTGATCGGCCTGCGGGACTCCCTGCGACCCAATGTCGGATATATCAAGTGGCGGACGAACTATGAAGCCAGCGCGATCCACGCGCTCGCCTATCATGCCGGACAAGATAGCATGGCTATCTTTTTCCAGGCTGCCAATGGCACCAGCTTTGGCCTCGCCAAAGCGGATGGGGAAGGCGATATCGCCTGGGGTGCGGAAGAATTGGGTTCTTTGGGGGCTGTGAGCCCTCCCCGGCGGGTGCGCCTGAAAATGCGCGGAAACTATATCATGAGCCTGGTTGATAACCGCGTCACCTTCTGGCCGGGGCCAGGCATCAATCCGCAAGGCATCACCAACCCCTATCAGGGCATCATGTCTGATTTTGATGTCATGCTCGGGAAAGTGTACCTCGGCGCAAGCATCCTCCTCAATGGTGATCGCCATGCGATACTTGTCAAGTCCAGTGTCAGTGACAAGGCGGGGAACTGCTATACTTATTTTTTACAAAATGCGCGATTTCTGAGCCTGAAGCCCGTTAAACGGGCTACTGCTCCTACTTTGATCCTGATTAGTTCGGCTACCCATTCAAGCACCGGCAGCATAAGCCGCGATAGCCTGCCCATGGAAGATACCCTCCTCTGTGTGGGTGCCGGGGAGGTCTGGCCGGGTGATGCCAACTCGGATGGCGAAGCCAACAATCGCGATGCCCTTTATGTAGGCCTGGCTTTTGATAAGGCGGGTCCGGCCCGTGCCACGATGGAGCAAGACAGCGCATGGCGCCCAACCATCGCCACCAATTGGTTTTCCAATAATGTGGGATTGGTCAATGGTGCAGACCAGAAGCATGCAGACTGCAATGGAGATGGCTTTGTCGACCGCAAAGACTTGCGGCCTATCCTCCTCAATTATAGCCAATCGCATGGCAAAACGAGTTTTGACCCCTGTAATCCGAATCGTAGCTATCCGCCACTTTTTCTGGAGCCGGAGGCTGACACGATAGAGGCAGGCGACACCTTGCGTGTCTGGGTCGTGGCAGGAGATGCCACGCAGGAAGTAGACAGCCTCTATGGGCTGGCTTTTGATCTGTCTTATGACATGATGCTGCTTGATACGCTGGGCGTGAATTTTCGCCCCGTCAACTCCTGGCTCACCAGCCGCGACTCTCTGCTGTGGTTGGAACAGGACTTTTTCATGGATGGGGAAACGGAAGTGGCACTTTCAAAAGCAGAGCCGGCAGGCTCCAAGCGCAACAGCCATGGACATGGCAAAATCGCCTATTTTGACATCTTTACCATAGATGACCTGATCTTTAAAAAAGCCTTTGTATATGAAGATCTTCACCTGAATATCAAAGATGTCTTTGCCATCACCCTGAGCGAAACACGGGTGTGTTTCAATATACATGCAGATACAGTGGTCCTTTTCCAAAAAGGCCCTAACATAGGCATAGAGCCGGAAATCATCTCTGAAGAGATCAGCCTTTTCCCCAATCCTGCTCGTCAAATGCTGTATTTGCACACGCCTTCAATGCCGATGCAAGAGGTCTCTCTCTACGATCCTGCGGGCCGTCTCCTCCAAAGCTGGACCCTCAGCGGCGCGCATCACGAACTCAAACTGGAAGGTCTGACGCCCGGATTTTATATCCTTTCGGGTCGTGCCGAAGGCAAATGGTGGAGTCGTAAGCTTGTAAAGGAGTAGGATAAAATCGAAACTAACCCAGGGCAATTGTATCAATTTCTCGAAATATTATTTTATGCTGATGAAGATGCCCTTAGCTTTGCCTGACTTTGGGCACAGTTTCTTGACAAGGGAAAATGAAGACAATGAAGACAATGAAGACAATGGACAATTGAAAATGGAAAATTGACAATGTAAGACCATTTGTTCCATTATCCATTCTCCATTGTCCATTCTCCATTGTCCATTGTCCATTATCCATTATCCATTCAAACAAGCCATCATGGGAAAAAACATAGTAAAAGAAAAAAGCTTCAAATTAGCAGTTGCCATTGTTGAACTGTACAAATATTTAAAAGAAGAAAAAAAGGAATCAGTGATGTCCCGTCAATTATTGAGATCAGGCACAGCGGTTGGCGCATTGATTCGAGAGGCCGAACATGCAGAAAGTAAAAAGGATTTTATTCACAAAATGTCAATTGCACTGAAAGAGTGTAATGAATCAGAATACTGGCTTGATCTTCTCAAGCATACTGGATTTTTAAATTCCGCAGAATACGAGCTAATACAAGCCCAAAATCGTGAGGTGCTTCGGTTACTGATAGCGATTGTGAAATCCAGTAAAGCAAATTGACAAATGACAATGTAAGACCATTTGCTCCATTGTCCATTGTCCATTATCCATTATCCATCCTCCATTCTCCCTTCTCCCTTCTCCCTTCTCCCTTCTCCCTTCTCCCCATTGATGCAATCACCCTAAAACTAACTTTTGTCATTAGCAATTATTCTCCTCCTTCAGTAAATTGGGACTGTTAACGTAAAAGCAAACAAAATCTCCAATTTATTGAACTATGAACAAATTTCTTGAAGACTGGATGGCAGAACTCGACGAACTGGAAGTCGATCTGGATATGGACGGAATGGACGTATCTGATTATTTTGAAAAGGGCAAAAATGAGCTCAAAGAAGCCGTAGATAGCCTGAAGTCAAAAGTAGATAAGCTGGGTACGGGTGAAAAGGCTCAAAGCCTAAAAGGAAAATTGGAGCACCTGCAGCTGCAATTGGCTTTGGGAAAGGCTGAGTCGAAAGACGCATTTGAAGATCAAAAAGGAAAATTGGAATCCGCCCTACATGAGATGGGACACAAACTGGATGAGTGGGAGGAAGCTGTAGAAGAAAAGACCGATACGCTGACTGCGGGGATGAAGGAAAAAGCGGAAAAATTTCGCGGCAAGCTAGACATGATGCGCCTGCATTACCACCTGGCTCAGGCCGATGCCCGCGATGAATTGGAAGAAAAGCGCAAAACGCTTCGCAGCAGAATCCACGATACCAAATCAAAATTGACTTCTGCAAAAGAAAAAGACGGAGATGATGACAGCATTTGGGACGAAGTAAAAGAAGAAGTAGGCGAATCCTACAATCACCTCAAAAGAGCCATAAAAGGCCTTTTTGATTGATGGAAAAGCAATATTTCCAGGACTACGTACCCGGTAATGTATGTTTTGGCTGTGGCAACCTGAACCATGAAGGCTTGCAGATCAAAAGCTTTTGGGAAGGGGAAGAAGCCGTATGCATCTGGCGTTCGCAGGAAAAATACCACGGTTGGGCCGATGTGCTCAACGGTGGTATTATGGCTACAATCATAGATTGTCATTGTATGAATACCGCCATGGCGGCGGCCTATCGCAGTGAAGGCAGGGCGCTGGGCAGCCAGCCCGAATACCGCTATGCCACCGGCACCCTCAGCATCAAATACCTCAAACCCACCTCCAACCTGGAGCCGGTTGAGCTGCGCACTCAGATTGTTGAGCAAAAAGGACGCAAGACCATCATGCATTGTGACATCTACTCGGAAGGGAAAAAAACGGCTGAAGCCGAAGTCATCGCCATCCGCGTCTATGACGGAAGCCAGACTTCCGAAGACAATCCGTTTAGGGGATGAGGAGAGGAGGGAGGCGAGATGGGAGGCAGGACAAGAATTACAAAACCCGAAACACAAAACCCGAAACCCGAAACACAAAACCCGAAACCCGAAACACAAAACCCGAAACCATCCCCATGGCATCCCATAACGACATCGGCCAAAAAGGCGAAGACATAGCCGCAGGCTTACTTGAAGCCAAAGGCTACAACATCCTCGACCGCAACTACCGCTTTCAGCGTGCTGAAGTGGACATCGTGGCTTTGCAACTGGAGCCAGCAGAGCTGGTGTTTGTGGAGGTGAAGGCGCGCAGCGGCGCCGAAGGGCCCTTTCCCGAAACAGCCGTTTCGGCTCAGAAACAGCGACAAATCTTCAAGGTAGCCGACTGCTACCTCTATGAAAAACAAATGCGCACCGTGCCGGTGCGCTTTGATGTTATCGCCATTCAAAATGCCGATACAGAGCATCCCCTCATCGAGCATATTGAAGATGCCTTTCGCATGATAGGATGAGGAAGTTCCGGGTTTCGAGTTTCGGGTTCCGGGTTTCGGGAAGAAACTCGAAACTCGAAACCCAAAACTCGAAACCCAAAACTCGAAACCCAAAACTCGAAACTACCTCCCCCCTCCTGACAGTTTAGCCGAATGGCGGTTGTAAAAAGTCAGGGTCTGGGTGATGTATTTGAACTTCTTGCGCTTGCGCGGAAGGGCGTGTATGTAGGCCGAAAACTCCGGCGATTGCTCGCTCAATTCTTCTATCAAATCATCATAATTGCTCTTTTTGACCAAACGGGTTTCCGTTTGCCCTTCCAGCAATACGTAGTAGCTGAGCTTATTGGGGTTGATTTTTTCCCCTTTGGGGTAATCTTTAGGGTTGGCGTAAAGCTTCACTTTGCCGTCGAGCAACAACTCATAAAAAACCATGCGGTTTTTCTTTTTGGGATGTGGCATGCTGTGGTAAACCACATCGCCGCTATAGCCTTCTTTGTTGTAGACAAAGCCCTGGATTTCTTCCGCATCAAATTTGTCCTTCCCGCCTTTAAAGGCTTTAAACTGAATGGCACGGCCCCAGCCGCTTTCATCTCCCACACTTTGGTACTTTCCTTTCAGGAATTTTACCTCACCATATTTAGTCTGGCCGGAGGGCAGGATGACATAGCCATCAGCATATTCAAAATCGGGACGACCCGCCGGGCTGTATAGCTGGGCAAAACCTGACAAAGTCAAAAGGGTCAACAGGGAAAAGAGGAGCGATGCGTTAAAGACGTTTTTCATGGGAGGCTAATTTGAGAATTGGCAGATGAGAAGATATTTAAGATCAGGAAGAGTTTGACGCTGATCACACAGATTTTTATTGATTTTCTTTTTTGTTTGCTTACAAAAATGTGTGAACAACTTTGCATTCAAAAGAGAATACGAGTGAATGACGCTATTGGCCGAGTGAAATTGTAGATAATTAGCATGAAATCAGCAAGCGTGTCGTTTGAGAAAAAAGGCGTGATTGTGTATATAGCAATATGGAATTATTGGTACTAGCCTTGGCTCCGGTTGTTTTCCTGATGACATACCTCTATGTGAAGGACGAATACGACCGCGAACCCCTCCGACACCTGATTATTGCCTTCGTTTTGGGCATATTAACGGCCATACCGGTTGTGTTTGTCGGGGAGCAGTTGCGGACTTTGTTTGAAGTGGATGCAAACTCTGATTTATTTGGCATCATCATTTACGCCTTCATCGTGGTAGCCCTTACCGAGGAAGGCATGAAGTACCTCGTACTTCGAAACTACGCCTACCGCCTCAAAGAATTTGACGAGCCCTATGATGGCATCATGTATGGTGCAACGATCTCTCTCGGCTTCGCCGCCATCGAAAACGTCCTCTACGTTTTTCAGGGTGGTGAAGATGTCGCGCTCCTGCGCATGGTGACAGCTGTACCGGCTCACGCCGTATTCGGCGTGCTGATGGGCTACTATGCGGGCCGTGCCCGCTTTTTGGCAAAAGGAAGCCCACAGATCGAGCGCCTCAAAGGCTTGCTTATAGCTGTCTTATTCCACGGACTCTACGACTTTTTCCTATTCCTTCACTGGCCCTACATCTTCATTTTGGCCTTCGTTACCCTCTATATCGGCCTGCGACTCGCCCGCAGAGCCCTGCGCCAGCACAAAGCCAACTCTCCGCATAAACCGGACTTTTGATTAATGAACAACATCCTCGACCTCCTCAACCAGGCCTACGACCGCTACAATACCCCTGATTTTATCAGGGAAGACCCCATCAGCATTCCCCATCGCTTTTCGCGCAAGGAAGATATAGAGATATCCGGCTTTTTCGCGGCACTCATCGCCTGGGGAAGGCGGGACATCATCATTCGCTCCGCCAATACACTCATGGACCTGATGGATCAGCAGCCCTATCACTTCGTGATGGAGGCAGGGGAGGAAGAGCTGGAAAGGCTGGATGCCTTTGTCCATCGCACCTTCAAAGGGGAAGATGCGCGGGCTTTGGTCCTCTCGCTGCGCCAGCTGTATGCGCATCATGGTGGCCTGGAGCAGGTTTTTTCGGAAAAAATAAAGCCTTCGGACCCCCATGTATTTCACGGTATCGTACATGCACGCGCTGTGCTCAGCTCCCCGACGGCCTTTCCCGACCGCACCCACAAGCACCTCGCCAATCCCGCCAAAGGCTCCTCCGCCAAGCGGATCAATATGTACCTCCGCTGGATGGTCCGCGATGACAAGCGTGGAGTGGATTTTGGGTTGTGGAAAAGCATTTCCCCCAGCCAGCTCCTCTGTCCGCTGGATGTGCATACCGGCAAGATCGCACGCCGGCTAGGCTTGCTTCAGCGCAGGCAAAATGACTGGAAAGCCGTGCTCGAATTGGGCGAAGTACTTTCGGGCTTTTGCCCCGAGGATCCGGTGAAGTATGACTTCAGCCTTTTTGGACTGGGGGTCTATGATGATCTTTTTTCAGATTTATCTTAAACACAAATCAAGTTTCTTTAGTTTAGCCTCTTTAATTTTTCACTTAACAACACTCTTATTACTATGAAAAAAAGCTACTTACTTTACGCTTTTGGTCTTATCCTTTTGACTGCATTTCTCAATGAAGTAACCTCCAGCTCTTCCGGAGCGCCATCTGGCCGTACAGGTTCTCCCATCGATATTGGCACCTGTGCTGCGACAGGATGTCATAATTCCTTTGGACTGAACACCGGAAACGGGACCCTTTCACTCACCACCAATATCCCGGCCACAGGCTATGTGCCAGGAACTACCTACACCATCAACATCAACCTGACAGAGGTAGGAATCACCCGTTTTGGTTTCGAAGCTTCTTCTTATTCTCCGGATGCCAATGCCAATGTAGGCGCACCGACCATCCTCAATTCGACTGAAACCAAAATCAATCCCGGAGGCGGCAATTATGTGACCCATACCTCCGCAGGAATCTCAGCCAACGACACCAAAGACTGGTCTTTTGACTGGACAGCCCCTAATCCTGGCGCCGGTGAAGTCATCTTCTTTGTTTCAGGGAATGCTTCCAATGCAAATGGCAATCCTTCCGGGGACAACATTTACAATGTGTCCGACACCGTCATCCAGGGACCTGGCGTAGCGATTGACCCCATCCGTGAAATCTTTCACGCCAAAGTTTTCCCAACTCTCACAGACGAATTTGTATTCGTCGAAATGGAAAACCTCGAGCACGGTACGCTCGACATCCGCATCACCAACCTGAACGGACAGCAGCAGTTTGATTTGCATCAGGAAATCAACAGCCAGCTTTTCTCTACCCAAATACCTGTCAACAACTGGGCAAAAGGCGTCTACATCATGACGCTGAGCCATCAGGGCAAAACAGGTTTTGAGAAGTTTATCGTCAGATAGAAGAAGTTTTGGGTTTTGGGTTTTGGGTTTCGGGTTTCGTGACGGAAGCAGCAACCCGAAACCCAAAACAACCAAACCCGAAACAACCAAACCCGAAACCATCTTAGTAACCCATCCCCTTTTTTAATCAATAAAAAGCCATTCTCTCCAATCTGGGGGAATGGCTTTTCCTTTTCGGGCATATTTTTGAGGAAAAAAACGTGTCACCGAAAAGCTCAAATGAGCCTGTTTCTCTGTGATCCCTCCTGTACTTTCGTAAACATCGGGCAATGCCTTATTGACTCATTCTATTCATGACCTCAAAGCGAACATCATGAGAAAAACATCTATAACCCTATTTTTAGGCCTGTCCCTCATTGCGCTGCTTTCAGCCATGATGTGGCCAGCTGATTTTTTGGACAAAGTAAAAGAGCGCATCGCTTCTTTTCAGGAAATACTTCCCCTCGAAAAAGTCTATGTACAGGCCGATAAAATGCACTATCGTGCAGGAGAAACGGTTTGGCTGGCGGGCTATGTGCGTGATTTACAGGACTTTGCCAAAGCAGGGCAAAGCGAAATCCTGCATATAGAACTGCTGAATAGCAAAGGAAAGCGGGTGGAAAGCCGCGGCTTACAGCTAACCGCCGGAAAGGCAGAAGGCAGCTTGGAATTGCCCGCTGACCTTGCCACAGGCAACTACCAACTTCGCGCCTACACGATCTGGCAGCTAAATGAAAAACATCCCGCCATTTTTCATAAGCAGATTTTTGTCAAAGGAAAAGAAGCAGGGGAGGAAGGGAAAATGCGAGATACTGCGAAAAGCCCAAAACTGGACCTCCTGCCGGAGGGCGGTTATATGGTTCAGGGATTGAAAAGCAGAGTTGCTTTTAAAGTGACTGACCAGCAGGGACATCCTTTGGATGTAGAGGGAGTGGTAAAAGACTCCCGCGGCCAGCAAGTGGCCACTTTCAGCTCTGCCATAGATGGCATGGGTGCATTTGAGCTGACGCCTGATGCAGGCGCATACCAGGTGGAAATCATCCACCCTACTCAAGGCACCATCAGCCAGCGGCTGCCCGCAGCCCTGCCCCAGGGCGTAGTCTTACGCCTCGAAGAGACAGGCGATGAGATCGCCCGGGTCAGCATACAGAGCAGCCGCCCCAGGCGGCTGGGGCTCGTCCTTCGCCAGGGCGAAAGCGTCACCTACTCGGCCATGGCCGATGTACAGGCCGGCGACAACAGCTGGCGCATTCCCCTGCGCGATATGCAAATGGGCATCGCCCAGCTCACCGTTTTTGATGAAGCGGAAAGACCGCTCGCCGAGCGCCTGCTCTATGTGCAGAGCGGAAAACAACTGAAAATAGATGTACAAACAGATAAAGAGAGCTACGGCCCTCGCGAAGAAGTAAAACTCTCTCTAACCGTTAATGATGAGGCAGGGCGGCCATGTGCCGCTGACCTCTCCCTCTCTGCCATAGAGGCAGAGCTTGCCGATGCTGCCGAGGGACTCGGCTCTGACATCCTCAGCTGGATGACGCTCGAATCCGAGCTGAAAGGGAGCATCCACCAACCCCAAAAGTATTTGTTTTCTCATAATAATAGTAAGCTTGATTATTTGCTCATGACCCATGGTTGGCGGCGCTATGACTGGCAACAGTTGCTCCGGGAGGAGCCTGTAGCGCCTGCCCTCCAGGCGGAGCAACTCGCCCTCAGGGGCGTGGTCCTCAATGCCTACAACCAGCAGCCGATCATCGGCGCGCAGGTGATGCTTAGCGATAAAGATCAGGTCGTCAGAACGGATGAGGCGGGCCGCTTTTGGCTGCCACGGACGCAGCCCGAGCGAGCGGTCACGCTCTATGTCTCAGCCGCAGGATTTGGCACACAGCAGCAGCGCATCATCGGCATGCCGGGAGAGTTGCGCTATGAGTTGCAGGTGCAGCCCGTGGTCACACCCCGGACCGCAGCCAGACTTGCTGCAAAGCCTTCAGCTCAGACATTTTCCCTTGAGAAAACAGCTCCTGATTTTGCAAAAATCCTCCAAAAACAAGACCCCAGGCCTTTTATGGCCCTGTTCTGGCCAGGGAGCGGGCAAAAAACGGTCCCACAAGCAGATCTGTTTTTGGAAGAGGTCGAGCCTTCTCCAGAGACAAATACCTTTCAGATGGACAATGTGGACATCGTGAGATATGGCCGGATTGATGTTTTCCCCCGCGATCCCAATTTGCAGAGTGTCACACAGTTTGAAGGGAAAGATATTCAGAATTTACCCGGAAGGAGCGTCAATGATTTAGCCGCACTTTCCTCCGGGGTGTATCAATCAGATACTGAAAATGCTGCGATCAGCATCCGTGGGGCGCTGCCCTCTTCCACTCAATATATCGTAGATGGGGTGAAAGTCCGGGGAGGAGCTGAGCTACCCAAAGTAGCCATGGACAAAGTACAGATTTTCCTGAGTGGTTCTCCCGCAGAGTATGGCGATTTCACCGGAGGAGTCGTGGTGATGGAATCCAAAAGTCCGCGCATGATGTGGCTGATGGATACGGTGGCAGTGATTGAAATCCTTCCCCAGGCAACCAATCTCGAAGAAGTCCTCAGCAAGCTGCAGCCTCTTCCGGGCGAGCTTCAGGGAAATTGCGAAGTCATGGTTTTTGTTGACAAAAACGGGCTGTACAAGCGCCATAAAGTCGTGAGCTACAGCGATCGCGCCTGGGCAAAACGCCTCAAACCTCATCTTTCCCACTTGCAGTTTGAACCTGCTATGACCACCGCCGGAGCCCCTTATCCCTATCATGTAAACATGCCTTTTTACTTTTACGCCGACGAAGAACTCGCCATAGATCATCCTACGGATACGTTCAACCTACCCGAGCTGCGCAGCAGCTCAGATTTTTACGCTGCGCGCAGCTTCTACCAGCCTTCGGCTGCCGAGCTACAAGGCAAAACCGACGAGCGTACAACGCTCTACTGGAATGGCCGCCTGAGCGTGCCAGCTTCCGGCAAGCTCACGGTGCGATTTCGCACTTCGGATGTCGCCACGCGTTTTCGCGTGCGGGTAGAGGGGATCGGGGCAAATGGCCTTTTGGGAAGGAGAGAGGCGGGAAGCGAGAGGCGGGACTAGGATGTAGGAATGGGCTAATTTGAGCGCCTTTTGACTTCTTTGTTCCTTATTTTCTCTGTTTTCTTTATTGCGCTTTCTTCTCGATATTCGCGGCCATCATGTCCGCTCCAAAAACTGACCTCAGCACCCAAATCCGCAAAGACAAGCTTCGCAGCCTGATGTTTCGCCTGGCGATGCCAGGGATATTGGGCATGTCAGTGGCTTCGATCAATACTTTTCTTGATGCCATTTTTGTTGGACAATTTGTGGGCGAAAACGCTGTGGCGGCGATTTCGCTCGCATTTCCTATTTTGATGCTGATCGGAGGTCTTACCTCCATGATCGGGCAGGGCTCTGCCTCTGTGCTTAGCCGCGCCATCGGCGCGGAGGATAAGCCACGGCAGGAAGCCATCTTCAGCAACCTCACAGCCCTCAGCCTGCTGATGGGAATCGGCTTCAGCATCCCCGGCTACTTCCTGGCCACCGATTTGATCGCCATGCTGGGCGGAAAAGGCGAGGTGCTGGCCTATGGCGAAAGCTACCTGCAGATCATGATGATCGGTGCTTTTGTGCGCATATACGCCGTAGGCGTCAACATCCTCATCCGTGCCGAAGGCAACCTCAAAGCTGCCATGATTTTTTCTGCCTCGGCAGCCCTCATCAATATCGTGCTGAATGCCTTATTCATCGGTGTATTTGGCTGGGGCGTGGAAGGCGCAGCCTGGGCCAGTGTGCTGGCCATGGTGGCCATGGTGATCCTGGATCTGAGTCATTTTTTCAGGGGAAAAAACAGTTTTCCGGTTAACCTGAAAAAAATATTTGTCTCCACCCTCATCGCGAAGGAGGTCCTGTACATAGGCCTTTCGGCCATGATGATGCAGGTCATGTTTTTCCTGCAGCAGGTGGTGGTTTTTCGATCTGTATCCCGCTATGGCGACGATTGGGACCTGGCTTTTATGGGAGCTTGCTACCGCATTTACCTGCTTGCAGTGATTCCTATTTTTGGTTTTGCCCAGGCGCTTGCGCCTGTGGTGGGCATCAACTTTGGTGCGAAGCAGCCCGAGCGCGTGCGCAAAGCCATGTGGCTTTTTAGCTTTACCGCCACAGGCATTATATGCCTGATCTGGCTGGCCCTGGCCCTCTTTAGCGAGGCGA
The DNA here is from genome assembly GCA_030430205.1 of Bacteroidia bacterium. Lineage (GTDB taxonomy): Bacteria > Bacteroidota > Bacteroidia > J057 > J057 > JAUIGE01. The sequence goes on from JAUIGE010000010.1 coordinate 84,748, forward strand.
CCCTCTCGTTGCTTTTACCCAATTCTACTTTCAGCAAACACGATATTTTCCTCTTTCGCATCACCCTTTTGATTCTGCCTTTTCAACCGCTTTTCTTCACAGGCGTGACGCTTTTTCAATCCATCGGCAATGGACGCACCGCCGCTATCCTGCTGATTAGCAGGATGTTTCTGATTTTCATCCCAGCTGTATTGCTGCTGCCCATGGGCTTTGGGCTGGATGGCGTGTACTATGCCCATCCGCTTGCGGACTTCCTGGCGGTAGGGATTATGTTTGTGGTTGTTTGGCGCGCCTTAAGGCCGGGCAAGGAGCTGAATTTGTAATATTTCCCCCTTATAGATAACTTGGTTTTTCCCTTCTGCCAAAATCATTTTTACTCCAAAAGAATTGCCGAAAATTTATGCATGTAGGTGTATCCATTCACTTCAAAGTTGAGGAGGCAATCAGCTACACCTTGGCATATTTTGAAATATTCAGCCATCCACTCAGCCTGGATGAAATTGTTTTTTACGCCCCGATCTCCATTTCCCGCGAGGAAGTCAGCTCCAGCTTGTCCCGGATGCTGGAAGCGGGCAAGGTTTTTTCTCAAAATGGCTATTTTTCCCTCGCAGACCAGCCGGAGAATGTTCAAAAGCGTCAGCAACACAATGGGCTGGCAAAGGGAATCATGCCACAGGCCATCGCCAGTTCCCGGCTGATCCACAGATTTCCTTTTATCAAAGGCGTCTGCATCTCGGGCAGCCTTTCGAAAGAGGTCTTCATGGAGGAGGATGACATTGATTTTTTCATCATCACCGCCAAAAACAGAATATGGATTTCCCGGCTTTTGCTGAAAGCCTATAAATGGGTCTGGCTCAAAAACTCCCGCAAATACTTTTGCATCAACTATTTCATCTCGGAAAAGGACCTGGAGATCAAGGAAAAAAACCTTTTCACTGCCATCGAATTGGTCACCCTCATCCCCCTGATGGACCCGCTTTTATTCGACCAACTCAAAAGGCAAAATGTCTGGATCAGCAGTTTTTTGCCCAATGGACAGTGGAAGGAAAATGACTTTAGGCCTTTGGATAAACCGCTAATTTCCAGACTTTTAGAATTCTTGTCCTGGGGTCCTGTTGGAGATATGGCAGACTTGCTCATCATGAAGGGCATGAAATGGCGCAACCGGATGAAGTACAAACAGCTGGTCAGGCAGGCCGAATTTGACCACATGTTCAAATCTACCCGTACGGAGTCCAAAATCCATCCCCTCAATATGTCGCGAAAAATTCAACTACTTCATCAGGAAAAGCTGGAAAAGCTGGGAATACAATGAAGATACTTTGTGCCAACGCATATTTTTACCAATACGACAGGAAACAATGGGAAACCGCCCAGCCATATCCTCCTTTGGGGACTTTGTATGCTGTTTCGGTTTTGGAAAAAGCGGGTTTTGAAACTGCTTTTCACGACAATAACCTGGTCGCACATCACAGCGAAATCTATCCCAGGATAGATGCTCAGCAGCCCCAGCTCCTCGTCCTCTACGATGACGGCTTCAACTACCTCACCAAAATGTGCCTCACCAATATGCGTGAGGCCGCTTTCGAAATATTGGCCTACGCCAAAGCCCGCGGCATCACGACTGTCTGCAACAGCTCCGACTCGACGGATCATTACAAAGAGTACCATGCCCAGGGGGCAGATTATGTGATTCATGGAGAGGGCGAAAGGACTTTGCTGGAACTCTGCGAAGCCCTTCGTGATGGAAAAGAAACAGCTCATATTCAGGGCATTAGCTACAAAAAGGGAAAGGAAGTTTCCCTCTCGCCTGCCCGCCCCGTGCTGCGCAGCCTCGATGAGCTGCCCATGGCAGCCTGGGATCGGATCGACATCGATCCCTACCGCCGGATATGGATGAAAAAGCATGGCTTTTTTTCGCTCAATATCGCCACCACCCGTGGCTGTCCCTACAAATGCAACTGGTGCGCCAAGCCCATCTACGGCAACCGCTACAACTCCCGCTCACCGGAGCGCGTCATGGACGAAATCGAGTACCTCGTCAGGCGCTTTGATGTGCATTACTTCTGGATGTGTGATGACATCTTCGGTCTGAAACCCAACTGGGTGCAGCGCTTTCGCGACGAGAAGCAGAAGCGGGGCCTGGATTTTCAGTACAAAATCCAGTCTCGGGTGGATTTGATGCTCAAAGACGACAACCTCGATGCCCTGGTAGAAAGTGGCGCAGACATCGTCTGGGTGGGGGCCGAAAGCGGTTCGCAGAAGATACTCGATGCCATGGACAAAGGCACCCAGGTAGCGCAAATCTACGAAGCCAGCCGAAAGCTGAAAGCCCATGGCGCACGCATCGCCTTTTTCCTGCAATTTGGCTACCTGGGCGAGACCTGGCAGGACATCCAAAAGACCCTTCACATGGTCCTGGACCTGATGCCCGATGAGATCGGGATTTCGGTTTCCTACCCGCTCCCTGGCACAGGATTTTATGAAAAAGTAAAATCAGACCTGGACAAAAAAGCCAATTGGAAGGATTCAGATGACCTGGACCTGATGTTTCACAATACCTATCCGCCTGTCTTTTACAAAACACTTCATCGCTATGTCCACAATCGCTACCGCATCCAAAAAGGCTTGCTGACGATCTCTGGGAGGGTGAAAAGTTCTTTTCGGGAAAAGGGGAAAAATATGTTGCGGATGCTTTATCATCTGCCTCAGGCGGTGTATCACCGGATAATTTTGCAGCGATACGCAAAGCATACATGAGTTCAGCATTTGACACAGTAGCCTCCAGCTACGATCAGGAATTTACTGATACGCCCATCGGCCGCGCACAGCGCGACAGAGTATGGCGCTACCTGCGCCAGCTGCTGGAGAAATATGAAAATGCGCGCATTTTGGAGCTCAACTGCGGCACAGGCGAGGACGCCTGCTTTTTGGCTGGCCTGGGCCATGAGGTGCTGGCGACAGACATTTCTACAGAAATGCTTAAGCAAACGCAGCAAAAGGCTGAAAAAGCGAAACTTCAGGATAAGATTCTGATAAAGCAGCTTGATCTGGCTGCGCCAGAGTTGGAGGGAGAAGCTCCCTTTGATGTGATCTTTTCGAATTTTGGGGGGCTGAATTGTTTGTCAGGGGAGGAGTTGAGGAGGCTTGCGGGTTTTTGCGAACTACATTTGAATGTTGGTGGAGCTTGTGTGTTTGTGGTGATGCCTCCGAAGACCTTGTTGGAAAAATACTATCGCTGGTGGAAGAATGAACGGGAAGTCTATCTAGCCAGAGATTCCCATTGTCCCATACATGTGAGCCTGAGCAACAAGGAGATCGCAACCTATTTTCATTCGCCTGCGGAAATGGAAGCCTATTTTAGCCTGTATGAAAAGATAAAATCATTGGTTATAGGGTATATCCCTTCCTATTTCAATCAGATCAAAGGATTACCTATATTGATGATGGGAGAACATCTTGCGATCCTTTTTGGGATAGGTAAAAACAGATCTGATCACTATTTGATCCACTTTCAAAAGAAAGCCTCCGCAATGACAAAAGCTATAAAACAGAAGTATGATTAGAGAAATCAAAAACGGGCTTTCTGCATGGCGGCGTAGAAATAGATTTAAAAATTTCTACAGCCAATTTATCCAAGAGGGGGATTTATGTTTTGATATAGGAGCGAATGTAGGGAATAGAACAGGGATTTTTTTGAGCCTTGAAGCAAAAGTAATTGCCGTTGAACCGGTTGAAGAATCCTACAATATTTTGAAGCAAAAGTTTTCTGGAAATGAAAAAGCTAGCATACTCCCTGTTGCAATTGGGAGCAAACCTGAGGAGGGGGTCATTTACATTTCAAACTATTCTGAAGTCTGTACGCTAAGCCATCAGTTTATAGAAAAATACCAGGGGCAACATAAATATAATATAGAATGGCCTCACACCAGGAAAATACCAATTACTACTTTGAACCATCTTATCAGAGATTATGGAGTTCCGGCTTTCTGCAAAATAGATGTTGAGGGCTATGAAGCAGAAGTACTAGAAGGGTTATCTCAACCACTTAAGGCAATGAGTTTTGAATACAATAATAGACTAAAAAAGATCGCTCTGGAATGCATTGAAATCCTGTCAAAGTTTGATTCCTTAACCTTTAACTTTTCTCCATATGAAACAATGAAGTTCTCTTTGAAGACCTGGAAGACTCAGCCTGAGTTTTATCAATTCATAGAAGAACTGCCCATGGAGATCAAAACGGGCGATATTTATGTAAAATATCTATAAAATCAACATCAATGAAAGTATTATTTACGCATGGATATTTTATATATGAAGATGAGAAAGAGCAAAAAATAATGAAGCCTTACCCACCTTTGGGGATTTTATATATTTCAGCATGGCTTGATAAATATGGAATTGATAACGAAATATTTGATACTACTTTTTCACAAAAAAGACTTCAGCAATCATACCTCCTTAAAGAGAAACCTGAAATAATCGCCATCTACGTCAACCTCATGACCAAGGTCAATGTAATCGAGTTGATGCAGTATATTGGGCAACATTTGCCAGAAAGCAAGATCATCTTAGGTGGGCCTGATGTTAGGTATAATCTGGCTGATTATTTGGATGCAGGTGCTGAGGTTGTAGTCATTGGAGAGGGAGAAGAAACGATGCGTGAATTGGTTGAGGCAATTCAATCGAATCAAGGACTCCAAGAAGTTGATGGAATAGCCTTCATGCAATCAGGTTCTCTGGTACAAACCCAAGAACGCAGCCGTATTCGCCCAGTGGACGACCTTCCTTTTCCCAATCGCCACAAAATAGATATTCAAAAATATCTCGATACCTGGAAGACCTACCATGGCATGCAGTCGATGACTGTGAGTACACAACGGGGTTGCCCATATACCTGCACATGGTGCAGCACAGCGGTCTATGGCCAAAGTTATCGACGAAGAAGCCCCGCTAAAGTCGTTGAAGAACTGAAGCATCTAAAGGAAACATACCATCCCGATAGCGTCTGGTTTGTCGATGACGTCTTTACGGTTAGTCATAAATGGTTGACTGGTTTTGCTGCGGAAGTGCAAAAGCAGGATGCTATCATTCCCTTTGAATGTATCAGCAGAGCTGATCGCCTCAATGAAGAGGTGATAGACCTACTGAAAGCGGCAGGCTGCTTTCGGATATGGATAGGCGCCGAAAGCGGCTCACAAAAAATCATAGACCTGATGGATAGGCGAGTCGATGTGAATCAAGTGCGCGATATGATTCGCCTGACGCGCCAGAAAGGCATGGAGGCTGGAACCTTTATCATGCTGGGCTACCCTGGGGAGACAGAAGCGGATATTAAAGAGACCGTTAAACACCTCAAAGAATCTAATCCGGATCATTTTACCATCACCATTGCTTACCCTATCAAAGGGACAAGGCTCTATGGAGAGGTAGAAGCCATACAAACCCAAAGCCTTGACTGGACCAAAACGACGGACCGGGATCGGGATTTTGAGCGGACCTATTCGCGGGAATATTACAATTATGCTACCCGTTGGGTGACCAATGAGGTGAATTGGCATAAGTATAAAATGTCCAAACAATGGCTGAAACCTTCAGCCCTCAAAACAAAACTCAAATCTTGGGTATTACGTGGAATGATGTATTATGAAAAACAGGCTGCCTCCTAAGCAATTTCTTTTTACAAAAGTGATTCCTATCCTATTTTGTTTTGTGATGGTATTTGGCCTTTTCCTGGCTTTTACACAGGAGAAAAGCCATCACCAAATCAGACTCAAATGGTATCAGACCCATAAGAAGGACTCTCCTGAAAACCATCTGGCAGCCATCAAATGGTGTATGGCATACTTAGGTTCGACCATTACTTCTGATACAAGCCTGAAAGGCATTTCCCTAGAAGACTCTGTAATCGTTCTGGACATAGAAAAGCTCGGTTTTAAGCCCAAAACCGTAGATTATTTGAGCTACCTCAATCGGAAATGGAAAAAGACAGAAGCGTATAAAGCAAAGAACTCGATAGATTTAGGAAGGTATATAAGCCTCACATTGGGGTATGCTACCAATTATTTTACGCTGGTTGACATCCCCAAAAAATTAAAGAAATACAAAAGTAAATTCACCTATGATCCCATGGAGGGGAGTGTCGACAACTCAAGTGTTTCATTGGTACGGCGGATTATATCTTTTTCCAATAACCATATTCAAAACCGTGAATTCTTTTTAGCGACTGAGACGGATTCCATTACTCATAACGTATTGGAATTTGAAACGCTTGAAGTTATGGAGAATGGTCTCCCGAAATTTGGCATATACACTGCCTCTGGTAAACGTAAAGAAGCCGGTACGCTGGCTTTCTCAAATGCTGGCAAACCTGCCAAATGCCTTTGGTGTCATGAAAGCCAAATCCTGCCTTTGTTTCGAAAACAAAGAGATTGGGAAGGTTTTTTGAGCTATGAAGACCTCAGGGATTCATTGAAGATGCGAGTTGAAAGGCAGCGTGCTCATCAGGATACTTTATGGCATGATCGACATTTCCTAAAAAGATGGCACCATGAAAAAATGGAGATATGTTATATCTCCTTTATGGAGCCATCGGCGCAGCGATTGGCTCAGGAATGGCGGAAACCACTTGTGGAAGTGAAACTTATGTTGGAAGGAATAGAGACGCATCGCCATCATGAATTTGATTTTTTGGGGGATCTGTATCACCGAAAGGATGTGGATGGATTAGGCCCCTGGAAGGTGGTGAAGGCTCCAGAAAGTGTGAGAGAGGAGAAAATTACGGGGGGACACTAATGACCTGATTTTACGCCCCACTTTTCACGAAAACTCTGTATTTCTTCATGTGTATAAAAATGCTGACAATAGGTAGAATCAAGCATTCGGTTTAGATAAGCTGTGGGAAGCACCAACTGTTCTTTAAATGATTGATAAAGGGCAGCATATTTTTTTTCTGCACCTACGTTAAAATTAACCAACCGAAAATCTGGGATTCCCAGAAAAGTTTGGACAATTAGTGCTTTTTCGGAATCAGCCAAATCGGTACGAAGGATAAGCAAGTCTATATTTTCCTTTTGGAATATTTTATATCCCTTTTCTGTATCAAAAGGTTGGGCATAAACATCTATACCAATTGTCGGCTTTAATTCTTCCTCAAACCACAATAGTGGGAAATCGTGATTGAGTTTATTCAAAAAGGGTTGCCTCAACATTTCCATGTCTCCTGTAAAAGCGGCGCTATCTACTCCCACATGATATCGAAACACTTCAAAAAAAGCAGATACATTGCGTGAAATAGGATCCCGTACCAAAGAAATAATTTTCACATTTTTTCGCTTCCGAACTTTTCGGTTAAATATAAGCCCTCCCAGACTTTTCGCATCTGGCCAAAGGCCTTTCTCCCTGCATAAATCATAGGCCCGATCTATTTTTTCCTGATTCATGGTATGAATATGAAAAACGGATCTTTTGAGTTGATTTTTCACTGATCTGTAAATAGACATGGAGCCTACCTTTGCCATGGTATAGATGACAACGGGCGTTTTGCCACCAGATAATTCAACATAACCTTTGATGAAACGCAGGCTTCCCAATATATGATAGCGAAAAAAAGGATTCATTTTTTGTGTTATCGAAGGCTATATTTCTTTAATTTTCTCAACTATTAGTCTTTTATTGATAGCATCTAGGAAAGAAAAGAATCAAATCATCCAAATCAAAAACAAGCCAGAATGTTTATAGAAGATGGGGGTACAAATTAAAAAAGCATTTTCTATAAAATCCCTGAGAAGACTCAACCTGATCGCGTGGAATACGGCCTTTAATGTTGTTATTCCTGTATTTAGCCTCATCTTTTCTGCCATTATCATTCGGATACACACCCCTGCACTGTGGGGAGAGATCACGGCCTATGTACTCATGATGATGGTCACTAATCGTTTGATCTCATGGGGACATAAAGAATTTTTGCTCAAAACCTTTAGTATTCGACCCAAAGATATCGCTGCTATTTGGCAGAAAAATGTATTCAGCCGCGCCTTCCTGGCAGTCATCGCATCATTGGGGCTACTGCTCTTTTTTAGAGAATTCGAAAGTTGGGCAAGCCTCACATTTTTTATTGTCGGGATCTTCTTTTATAGGGCCTTTGATCCCGTTACGATATACCTTAAGCAGTTTAAAGCTGCTCTGATAATTGAAGTAATTGGGTTTTTGGGGGTACTCGCTGGCATATTGATTTACCAACAAGATCTCACAGCCTTATTGTATTTGAGGATGTTAGCGGCCTCTTATATGATCAAATCTCTGATCTATATTTACCTATATCGAAAGGACCTTTTACCGGCAAATTATTTTGCTTTTAATCTACTCCAGTTGAGGCAGGCGTCACCGTATTTGATTTTGACCTTTATTGGCCTGTTTGGCAATCAAATCAATTCCTATAGCCTTGCGATTCTGGGAGACGATGACCAGCTGGGGAGATTTCAAGTGCTGTTTATCCTTTTTATGTATGTGAGAAATGGCGCATATTTCATCCTTCAACCCTTTTTGAAAAACCTATTGCGGGTAAATAAAAAGACGCACACCGCTATCATCCGGAAAATTTTTCCTTTAGGCATTTTTCTTTCTGTGCTGGGAGGGGTGGCCATTGCCATTTTATTCCCTATCGTGTATGCTTTTGGCTTTAGCTGGGAGATATATGCTGTGGGCGTTCTATATGCGATTCCCTACTATCTTTTTGCAGTTAAAAGTATTAACCTGATCAAAAATAGTCAGGAGAGACTATTGGTGATAATCGGACTCATTAGTATCCTGACCAACCTGGTTTTGGATGTTATCCTGATTCCTTCCATGGGAATAACAGGTGCCTTGATTGCGGCTGCGGTTGGGCAGTGGGTAATCCTGCTTTGTTACAAAATGATTGACTGGAAAAATGAACGCACTTAACCCATATTGCCCAAAAATTCAACGGTTATGTTGAACCTATGGCTGTCTGCTCATAAGGCTTATAGGGGGATTTTTTTCAGCGTAAAAACGCCACGCCGGGAATGAAAATCGCTTAAAAAGTAAATCTCAAGATCATTGATCAGCACGGGTTTCTTTTTGAGCCCAGGATCAAAGGTCATTTGTTTACCCTGATAGTATATCTGACCTTCCCGGATCGAACAAGCCGTTGTATCAAAAGAGTGAATTGGAATGGAAGTTTTGACTTCCTCTATTTTTCGCCCCATAGCCGTATATGCCAACAAACCGTCTTGTTGGCCATAATCCATAATCATAAAATAGTTTTTCTCTGCCAGAACATAGCCAGCCTGATCTTCTTTTGGCGGGGAAGCAATGCTCCATAGAAAAATAGCTAAAAACAATACCAGAACAGTCAGGCTTCTCTGCTGGATTTCTGATCGGAAAAGATAAAAAAAGCATCCTCCCAATGCCCAGAATAGCCATAATCGCAAAAAGCGCAAAATGATCGGACTATCCGCCAGCCAATGAATCGGGAAATTACAAAGCAGGAGGAGTAATCCTAAAAAGAGGAATTTTCCTCTCCTTCTTTCTGCCGAATCCAGAAACTCAAAAGCAGGGATAATCCATAAAACCTGTGCATAAGAGGCCGATCTGCTCTGTAAAAGCATGAATGCTACCGTCCATATCGCTAATATGCGAAGAAGTCTGTCGCGATAAGCCCAACTGAGTTGGAGTGCGAGGCCCAAAATAATTGCTTTATAGATCGTTATGCCAAAGGTATACAAGCGAGGTAGATCAATCAGCGCATTAGGATTGTAATAAGCATCATAGACAAAGATGGTTTTGACTAATGCATCAAAGGATTGACTTCGGGTAGCAAAGCCAACTGTTGAATTATTTTGGATGGCCTGTGGCCATATTTCTGTCAGGTAAACGCGCCAAAACTCACTGCCACTTACCCAAATGCTGATTGCAAATAGCGCCAGGGTGACAACTATCGCTTTTCCGATGAGCCGCCAACGCTGTTGGAATAGCAGCGGCAAACCCATAATTACCGGAAATATTTTTAACAAAAAGGCAATGCTTATCCCCAAAGCTGCCAGCCACTCTTTGCCATGCTGAATGGCCCAATATGCTGGCAGCATAGCAGCAAGAACGATAAAATAAAGCTGCCCAAACAGAATATGATTTCTGAGGGGGATAAAAAAAAACAAGGGAATCAACAGGATAAACCAGGAATGGTTTTTCGCATAAAGTTGATGAAGCAAGCCTAAGCTAAAAATAAAACAGATGATGCTGAAAACGTTAAATATGTTTTTGGCCAGGTGCGCATCTTCTATATAAGTAAGGGGTAAAAATGCGGTGCTTAAAAAGGGGCTATTGAGGTAAAAATCTGCTAAAATTTCGGGATAGCCTTGGCTATGGATGTATTGATTAAAAGAGTATATATCAAATAAAACAGATGCTGGCGGAATCCCTTCTTTTACGAGTAAGGCAGGGAAGTATGAATTTGAAAAATCATGCAAATGAAAAGAGAGAGAAGTGTAGCAGAAATAGGAACAAAGGCAGATTAGCGGCACAAAAAAGTATACTTCATACCTTTGTTTTTTGATTTGAATTGACATGATATATGCGGAAAAGAATAATTTTATTCCTTTGTCAAACTAATAATTATGAGAGTGAGGAACAAAAAGGTGACGGGATGGCTTCTTTCTGTAGGCATTTTTGCCATCGGTGCAGGGATTATCTATCAAATGTTTGTTAATGATTCTCCTAATGAAGCAATCAGCAAAAGAAGTATTCGCCTGAGAGAGTGGCGACCTAATTGGTCCGCATCCTATACCCCCCAGCTAGAGCAACTTGATCATAGCGATGCATTGGTACAAAAAGCTTATCCTGTAAGGATAGATTCAGAAGGCTTTATGGTTTACAAACCTGTTCATACACCAACCGATTACTCCCTGGTATTTTTAGGTGGAAGTACCACAGAATGCCTTTATGTAGAAGATTCGCTTCGCTTCCCATACCTTACAGCACAGATGCTGGAAAATCAGACAGGGAAAATATTCAATAGCTATAATGGAGCTATGGGAGGAAATAACAGCATGCATTCCATTAATTTATTATTAAACAAAGTAATCCCCATGCAACCCCATGTTGTAATCATGATGCACAATGTCAATGACTGGAATGTATTGATCAAAGAGAAAGATTACTGGAATAACAATCCCTCCAAATCTATGATTATTGATCCTCATGGAGGTAAAAAAACAGAAAAAGACGAATGGAAACATATCAGGGGAAAGAAGGTAGAATATGAGTTATCTGAGGTAATTGAAAAATTTAAGCAAGCGCAACATCTTTTTATTGACATATGCCAACGGTATGAAATAGAGCCTGTATTGATGACCCAGGCTAGCAGGTTTACGGACCAGATAGAAGACAAAATCCACCATGGGATAATTAACCATGGCAAAGACCTCGGCTTTACCTATCAAGTGGCTAAAACACTTCAGGACACCTTCAATATGACAATCAGAACAGTCGCTCGAGAACGATCTGTTCTCTTAATCGATTTGGACGCCCATATCCCGAAAACCAGTGATTATATGTATGATATTGTACATTTTCATAAAGGTGGAACTAAGGCTGCGGCAGAATTCATTGCAGCAGCTCTGAAAAAACATTTTCAGTGGTTAGGGAAATAAAAAAGAAATCATCTTTTTGTATGATAGAAGAGCGTTCAGGTCTTTTGATCCAAAAACTGTAGTTAAATACTTTCCCCCTTTCCATGTCTAACAAAGTACTCCTCTTTAACCCTCGGGCCGTTTCCAGTAAAAATTTCCGCATCCCAAACTCCATCCTGCAAGTCGCAGCAGCTATTGACGGAAAATACGAGTGGGTCATCGTAGATGGAAACCAGGAAAAGGATCCCTGGCAAAAAATTGAAGCACATCTCCAAACGGGAGAATTCAAATACTTCGGTTGTACCGCCATGCCCGGTCCACAATTGCGTCAGGCGATTCCCATCACAAAGCGAATCAGACAAGCATTTCCTGCTGTGATAAATATCTGGGGAGGCTATTTCGCTTCGAATCAATATCAGGTTGTGTTGGAAAGTGGCTATGTAGACTTTGTGATCAATGGTCCTGGAGATCAGGCTTTTCCAGCTTTGCTGGATGCCCTGGAGCAGGGAGGTGACTATACTATCATAAACAACCTGATTTATAAAAATGAAGCCAGGAAACTGATCAAAACCTATAAAGCTACCCTCGTTAATCAGGACAGCCTGGCGGACTTGCCATATGCAAAACTGAATGCATTTTATCCTATAAAATCCTACCTGCGGCCGACGCATCTGGGACGTGAGACCATTGCCTATCATTCCAGTCTGGGATGTCCGTTTACCTGCTCTTTTTGTGCGGTAGTACCGATCTATGAGGCACGCTGGAAAGCAAAATCTGCCCAAAAAGTCTATACAGAGATCAAATTCATCAAAAACAATTATGGTGGAGATGCCATCGAATTTCACGATAATAACTTCTTCGTTTCCGAAAAAAGAACGGTTGAATTTTCCAAATTGATAGCACCTGAAAACATGAGCTGGTGGGGAGAGGGCCGTATCGATACAATCGATAAATACACAGATGAGTCCCTCAAAATCATGAAGGAGTCGGGCCTGAAGATGATCTTCTGTGGGGCGGAAAGTGGGAATGACGAGATTTTAAAAAGTGTAGATAAAGGCGGAAAGCAGACAGGGGATCAGATCAAAGCCTTTGCCGAGCGCATGGGAAAAGTGGGGATTATTCCTGAATACTCATTTGTATTGGGATTCCCGGGACCGGACAAAAAGACGGTTATGCGCCATATAACGGAAGAAATTCGCTTTATCAAAGAAGTGAAAGCCATCAACCCGGCAGTTGAAATTATCATTTACCTCTACAGCCCAGTGCCGACAGAAGGGTCAGAATTGTACCAACAAATCACAGAGGCAGGTTTTGCTTTTCCCGAAAAGCTGGAAGACTGGCTTTCCCCCAGCTGGGAAAACTTCGATCTCCGCAAAAATCCCCTCACTCCCTGGCTGACGCCAGCGATGGTAGACAAAGTCAAAAACTTTGAAACGGTCATGCATGCGCGCTTCCCAACGGCTACCGACCCCAAAATCACCCCTCTTCAGCGAATAGTTATAAATAAATTATCAGCTTTTCGTTATAGGTTCAATTTTTTCCACTATCCTTATGAGCTGAAAGCTTTGCAAAAGTTTTGGCTTCGCTATCGTCAACCTGAAATAGAGGGCTTCGCATCTGAATAAATGTTTTACAACCTACCTACAACTTTTTCTCCCTTGCTTTATCGCATGATAAAATGGTATTACCGCAAGCCGCGGTGGATACAGAAAAGAGACCTGCGCCTGCGCCTGGAGCCCACGGTTTTTCATCCCGGACTATACCTGTCTACCGACATTTTGCTAGACCATGTGATGTCTCTCGACTTGATGCACAAGCGCGTGCTTGAGCTGGGTTGTGGCAGCGGCTTCATCAGCCTGTATCTGGCAGAGCATCGGGAAACCCACGCTTACGCCTCCGATATCAACCAGCAGGCATTAGATGCCCTGGAGCAAAATGCCGATACCAATGACCTGGCCATAGAGCTGTTTCATTCAGATTTATTTGAAGAAATCCCTTTTATAGAGCTGGACTACATCCTGATCAATCCGCCATATTACCAGCGGGAAGCTACCGCTGTGGATGAATATGCTTTTTTTGCAGGAAAAGACCTGGCCTATTTCCAGGCGCTTTTTTACCAAATAACAGACTACCTGAAGGCAGGAACAAAGGTTTTGATGGTACTTTCGAAAAATGCACCCCTGGCTGAAATAAAAGACAAGGCAAGGAAAAACCATGTCAGGCTGGAGGAAGTTTTGCAGACAAAGCGAAAAAGGGAAACATTTTTCATTTACTCCCTGAGCTGTTAAACACAGCTTGCAACAGCTCAAATTGAGCCTGCTGCCGACATAGTATATTCCACATATCGAGTTCCTCCTGATGGGTGGATTCCCATATTTCCTCCCGATATAAGCGCTCAATCACCGGAACGATGCTCACCTGATAGACCGCAATGGCTTTGTCAAAAGCCTGCTCATCCTGCGTCTCCAGGGAGGATTTGGCCAGCCCCAGGGCAGCCGGGACATAGTCGTTATAGATTTGCAGGCTTTGCTCAAAAGCCCGCACCGCAAGCGGAAATTTTCCCGTTTGCCTGTACTTTTCCCCCAATTGAAACCAGTTCCGGTAGTCATAGGGACAGCTTGCTGCCACCTCCTCCAGCAATTTGAGCGACAAAGCTTTTTTGTTCAGTTCCCAAATCCGGAGCGCTTTGAGGTGAGAAAGGTGCTTTTTTTCATAAAAATCAAAAATCCCGGGATGATGCATTTCCTTCAGGCTTTTGAAAGCTGCCTGTGGCTTGTTGTTGGCAAGCTGGATGCTGTATCTCTGGTACTGAAGCTCTTTTGACAATAGGAAAAAAGACCATGAGCACGCAAGCATGCCCAGCAAAACCAGGGGTATCGCAAAGCGAAATCTGTGCACAGACTGCATCTCTTTCGCATAAAAAAGGGCTACCGCTGCCAGCCAAAGCCATTGGGCGGGAGCAAGGGCTTTGTTGGGATTATAGGCCACGCCATATACCGAGGCGATCAGCAAAAAACTGATCAGGACAGCAGAGAGGTGCCTGCCGAACAGGCTTCCGGGCGCTTTGCGCAAAAGCCGCACAAGCGGCAGACAAAGCAGCAGCAACACCAGCCCCAGGCCCAATAGGCCCAGTTCGGCCCCCGTCTCCAGGGGGAGACTATGTGCATTGGGCACATCTTTGACCGCGTCCAGTTGGCTGCCGCCAAACTTCATATAGGCAGTATGCCAGTTTCCGCTACCGATCCCCCCAAGGGGATTTTCGGCCAGGAGCCGCTGGGAACTCTCCCAGATCACAAGTCTGGCATCACTGCCTCCCGCATCTGCGGACCGCAGAGGATTGTAGATATACCAAAATCTTTCCGGGTCATCTGCCAGCCCCAGCGTAAGCAAAATGAGGGTGATCAGCAGCATCGGAAGCCCGATGAGCAGTCGCTTAGTATGCCACTCCTGGCGGTAAAGGACAGCATAATAAATCGCCAAAACGGCGAAGATGAGCAAAGCCAGCCTGCTTCCAATGAGAATGAGGAACAGGCTGTAAGGGATCAAAATGGCGAGAACCCATTTGTTGCGGGGCTGCTCATGCAACAGAGCAATCAGGGGAATAGAGATTAGCAGGATCGAAATGATGTCATTTTTGTGGTAGGAAAAGTAGGCCCGAAGTTCGGCGCTATACCTCAGGGTTAGCTGAAAATGGCCTTCTGATTCGAATAATTCCTGGTAAAAAAAATAGCCCGGAAAGAGCACATTCACCAGCAGGATGGTGAGCAACAGGCGTTGCCAAAACCACTTGCTGAAGTGCTTCAGATCCAGCGAGCGAATGTTGAGATACAACACAAAAAGCGAAAGCCAGTAAAAGCTGCTTTTCCATACCTCCGCCACATGATCCGCCCACAGGGCAGACAAAAAATGCCAGCCCACAAAAGCGGCAAACAGCCAGCTAAAGGCATCCGAAGGAAAAAACAGGCGCTTTTTGCGCCAGAGGATGAGGCTGAGTATCAGCGTCCCGACAGCCAGCATCGGCTTTTTATAGATCATCAGGGCCGCGCCCAGTTTCAGGGGAAACAGCACGCAGACGATGCCAAGCATGGCTCCGAGGAGCCACTCTTCCAGATGGATTTGTTTGAGTTTTGACAGCATGATGTTGCTGCAAAATAGAAACTTTTTGAGGTGGGGAAAAGGGCTAGGTATCCTATGACTTTAAATTGTGGATATCCCCAATTATTCCCATGTAATTCCGTATATTTGAATAACAACTTTTAACTTTGAAGAAGACCATGACAAAGACTTCAAAAATAAAACTGGAGATAATTCAAAAATTGGAAGCCTTTTCCCTTGCTAAATTAAGCCAGGTAATGGCTTTTGTTAAGCGTCTGGATACAGATAAGGAGCGTCCCAACAGAATCCTCTCTTATGCGGGAATCTGGAAGGATTTAGATGATCAAGTTTTTGATGACTTAACCATAAACCTTCAAGCTAATCGAGCCAAAGATATTAGAGAGTTTTAGTATGAATGAATCTTTGCTTGATACGGACATATTGTCCTACTATTTGAGAGGGGATAAAGACGTAGAAGAACAAGTCAAAAAATATCTTTCCCAATATTCAGTCCTTAATATTTCCCTTATTACATGTTTTGAAGTACTGAGCGGTCTTGCTTATAAAGAGGCTTACAGGCAAATGGAAGACTATGAAAAGTTTCTTTTGGATTGTAATGTTTTCAATATTTCAGATTCATCCATCCGGCTCTCAGCTACTGCAGCTGGATTTTTAAGACGAAATGGAATAACAATTGGTAATTCAGATTTATTAATTGCTGGTATCGCTCTTGAAAATGATTTCACCTTGATTACCAATAATGTAAAGCATTTTGAGCAGATACCAGATTTGAAAATTGAGAATTGGAAAAGGCCCATCAATAACTTTCTCGACTCTTTTTTGTATTTTTTATTGCAATATCACAGTCCGCCCAAAAAATCCCTCCCCATTTCCACCTTTCACCCAATACATGCCCGGACTCAGCTCCGAGAGCCTCATGAGGCTTTTATCCAGCCCGATTTTCGTAGGTAGCTGTATCTCCTGGCCGAGAGAATTGTAAAGACTGAGGTGACTCAGGCGGATGCCTGGATGGTCAATTTGAAGGAAATCCCGGGCAGGATTGGGGTAAATAGAAATTTTGTCAAAAATATCCTTTTCCAAAGCCATCACCGGACTGACGGTAAACAGCAGATTCTGAGGGTTTAGTTCTATCTCTTCCCCCTGGAAATCTATCGCTTTGGCCTCGCCCCAGCTTATCACAATCGGCTCAGGGCCGGTGATAGGACGGTTTTGCAGCACAAAAGTAAGCTCAGCAAGCTTGCCAAAGCCCGATTTTCCCCTTCCATCATTTTTGACCATGCCGATATCAAAATCCCTTTTCAGTTGATTTTCCCGTTTCAGGGCAATCAAATCCATTCCCTGATTTCCCAGCCAATTTCCGTTAAAGGAAATTTTCTCTGAAAGGCTTTCTATGAGCCAGCCATCCAGCTGGAAGTCAGCGGCCAGTCCAAGCAGGTTAAAAACCTGGCTATCGGCCCGGGCCACCATGACAAAAACCGTGACGGTATCGCCTGGAAGCAGGGGCTGGGAAGAGCTAAGTTGAAAGTAGAGCGGAACGCCTCCAGAAGCCGGGACAGGTCTTTGATTGAAATGGGTAGAGTCGAAATGGAGCTGGATGGCCAGCGTATCTGACCAGCCGATGGTCCCGTCTCCATCGGTGTCAGCGTGGCGAAGGTCTTTGCCGTTGAGTTGGGATTGGTTCCAAAGGGGAGCCCTTTGCGGCAGCCAGCTGATGCTGGCGCTGGGGCGGCTGGGGCCATTTTTCCCAAAATGCAGGCCTATGGGAAACAAATCACACATATCGACCTTTTGGTCGTGGTTGGCATCGCCGGGATAAACGGCCGTTTCATAAGGGATAGCAAAATCCACCATGGTGGTGCAGCTTGTTGCATCTCGCACCTCAAGCCTGCCTCCAGTGCCCGCATTCAATCCTCCGATGCTGTCAATAGGTAACCAATTGAGAGTGCTCCATTTGTATTCAAAAGGTGGCTGGCCAAGTATGACATGCGCTTTGACAGCGCCTTCACCCTTGCCGAAATCAGGATAAATGCTGGTCTGAACTTTCAATGTTTCATTGAAAACGAAAGTAAAGGTATCACGCGCTTTACAGCCGTTTTGATCCGTAATTTCCACCATGAAGGTGCTGGTAGAATCGATCCAGAAATAGCATTTCCCCAGAGGGGCAGGCACAAAAGCCATGGCTGCGGAATCGTAATATTCAAGGTATTGAGTAAAACTCCCTCCACCCCAGGGACCACTACTGGGACATAGGTCTACATATCTGTTACCACATAGGGGTATTTCCGGTGGGGTGGTTATTAAGAGAGATGGCAGAATAATTATAATCACCGTATCCCGGCACACATTGCCCTGGCTATCCAGGCCCTCGACAAAATGCTGCCCTCCCTGATGAATCAGAAAAGTCGGAAAAGTATCCGAAGGAGAGTTATTCCAAACATACTTGCTGAGCCCCGCAACGGGCCCCAGGCGGAAAGAATCGCAATGAATCTGCTGCTGTCCCAAAAAATCGGGAGGCAGGACACATTGTGCAGAAAGCTGCGAAAAGCAGCCCCAAATCGCTAAAATCAACAGTTTGGTTAATCTCATGATAAAGAAGGGTTTGATGGTTTACCCTTCAATTTAGCGATTTCGGTGGAGAATTTTGTCTTTTTTATCTACTTCAAATAGGGTATTCCTATAAAAATGAAATTTTCAATAGAGGCTTCATATTTGAACCATATAAGAGAATGGACAGGATAACAGGATTCACAAGATTTACAGGACAATTGCATTACGATCTTGTTTATCCTGAAAATCCTGTAATCCTGTCAATAAACAATAAGGTAAATGGAGACATTTATTTTACCCTTATACTAAGCTGACTGATATTGCGGTCTTATATGAACTTTTATGCCCTATATGGTTTTAAAAAAAGCCCTGCTACTTCAACAATTCCGGAAACTTCGCCTGGAAGCGTTTCAGGCGCGGGATAGAGACCGATCGCACATAGCCCTGATTGGGATTGTTTTTTTCATAATCCTGGTGATAGTCCTCTGCCGGCCAGAATTTCACATAGGGCACGATCTCCGTAGCGATGGGCGCGCTGTACTCGCCAGAGGCATCCAGCTTAGCCTTAAAGGCTTCTGCGATCTCTTTTTCTGCTTCATTTGTATAAAAAATGACAGATCGGTATTGCGAGCCGTAGTCGGGATGCTGACCGTTGACGGTCGTGGGATCGTGCGAGCCGTAGTAGACTTTGACCAAAGTCTCATAACTCACTACTTCGGGATCGTAATAGACCTCTACGGTCTCTGTATGGCCGGTGGAGCCTGCACTTACCTGGCGGTAAGTGGGATTTTTCTCCGTGCCCCCGGCGTAGCCGGATACGGCCTCTTTCACGCCTTTGACGCTCTCAAAGACCGCTTCCACACACCAGAAGCAACCGCTGGCAAAGTAGGCTTTGCTGAGTTTGGCGAGTTCCGCCTGGGTGGGTTTCTGTGTCGCCGTTTGGCGCTCATCAGCATGGTTTTCCAGGCTGTTGCAGGCTCCCAGGGAAACCATGCAAAGCAGCAAAATGATGGAAATTAGATGTTTCATGTTTTGTATTTGGATATATTTAGCGATTGTTTATTCGACTTAACTTTAATTCCCTGCATCATGTTTCGATATTTTGTTTTTGCTTTTTCACTCTTCTGTTTACTCCAGGCATGTCAAAGCATTTCTAAACCCTATAAGCTCGAAAACCATGTGCTGAACATCACCACCAATAGAGGCAAATATAGCATCGCTGCCCTCACAGATGATGTCATCAAAGTGACTTTTTCGGATTCTCTCACCTCCGGTGATCGCTTGTATGCGCCCCTACTTACGGAGGCACAGCCGATGCAGATCAGCCACAGCAAAAATAATATCCGTGCCAAAACTGCCCACCTGACGGTGAATATCAGCCTGAATCCTTTCGTCATCAGTTTTCTCGACAACGAAAGCGGCCTCAAACTGAGCGAAGAAGCAGGCTATGGGCGGGAACAGGATACGACTTCGCTGCGCTTTCAGCTCCGGAAAGACGAAGCCATCTATGGCACCGGCGAGCGCGCCATCGCGATGAACCGGCGCGGCCAGCGCTTCCTGAGCTACAACAATCCCCATTATGGCTATGGGGAAGGGGCGTTGAACCTGAATTACGCCATTCCGCATATCATGTCTTCGGAAGAATATATGCTCCTGATCGACAATCCTGCGAAAGCGGTTTGG
This sequence comes from Bacteroidia bacterium, assembly GCA_030430205.1. Lineage (GTDB taxonomy): Bacteria > Bacteroidota > Bacteroidia > J057 > J057 > JAUIGE01. The sequence continues at coordinate 104,742 of JAUIGE010000010.1, forward strand.
GATATCGGAAAAAGCGAAGGCGATGTGATGGAATTCAAAAGCAAAGGAGGCAATATGGCCTATTACTTTATCAATGGCGATTCCTTCAGTGAATTGATGGAAAACTACAGCGAACTCACCGGCAGGCAAGGCCTGCTGCCGCTCTGGGCCTACGGCCACTTCCAATCGCGATTTGGCTACCGCAGCGAGCAGGAAGCCCGCGAGAAACTTCAAAAAACGCTGGACGCAGGCTTTCCTGTGGATGCCATCATCCTCGATATTTTCTGGTTTGGGGAAGAAATAGAAGATGGAAAAATGGGGCAATTGAGCTGGGACAGCACCCACTGGCCCGATCCGAAAGGTATGATTGCAGATTTTGCCCGGAAAGGAGTCAAGACCATCACTGTCTCTGAACCCTTTTTCACCCAAAAATCCAGACACTATGCCTACCTGGATCAGCACAAACTGCTGGGGCTTGACAGCGCAGGCAATACCTATGTGATCGAAGATTTTTACTTCGGCCCCGGTGGTTTGCTTGATATTTTCAAGCCGGAAGCGCAGGACTGGATGTGGGCACGTTACAAGGAGCAAAAAGCCTATGGCGTCGCTGGCTGGTGGGTAGATCTGGCAGAGCCAGAGAAGCACCCTGCGGGCATCCATCACCTCATCGGCACAGCCGATGAGATACACGGGGCCTACGGCCACGAATGGGCCAAAATGCTGTACGAAAAGACAGCAGCAGACTTTCCGAAGGAACGCCTCTTCCACCTGGGCCGTGCCGGCTTTGCCGGCACCCATCGCTACGGCCTGCTCCCCTGGACAGGGGATGTCAGCAGAAGCTGGAGCGGTCTCGCTCCCCAGGTCAGCATGATGCTGAGCATGGGCCTCTCAGGCCTCGCCTACCTGCATTCGGATGCAGGAGGTTTCTCCATGGCCCCAGGCCCTGACGCAGAGCTCTACACGCGCTGGCTGCAGTTTGCCACCTTCAGCCCGATCTTTCGACCACATGCCGACAACAGCGTACCCGCCGAGCCCGCCCTCTGGCCCGCAGAAGTCCAGGCGCATGTCAAACCCTTTGTTGAATTGCGCTACCGCATGCTGCCCTACAACTACACCCTGGCATGGGAAAACAGCCAGACCGGCATGCCGCTCGCACGGCCATTATTTACCGCCTATCCAGATGCTCCGGATACCCTCATGAATGAATACCTGTGGGGCGATGAACTGCTCGTCGCGCCCGTGCTCAAGCCAGGCCTCAGCGAAATGCAGCTATACCTGCCCGAAGGCAAATGGTATGACTTCTGGACGGGAGAAGTTATTCAGGGCCAACGGTTTATCACAACCAGCCTGACCATGGATAAAATCCCCGTTTATGCCCGCGCCGGAGCGATGATCGTCACCACGCCCCTCGTAAAAAATACCAGCGCCTATACTTCCGAAAAGCTGGACATCAGCTACTATTTTGATGTGGAGGAAAGCGCCACTGAAATTTATTTTGACGATGGCAAAACGAAAGGAGCTTATGAATCCGGCGCTTATCAGCTGATGGAGTTGTACACCTATTCGCGCGATAATGTGCTGGAGATCAACTGCTCCATGCGCGGCAATGGCTATGAGGGAGCTCCTGCCACCCGAAGCGCAAGCTTCGCTGTCTACGGCCTCGACAAGGCCCCAGCAAGCGTCAATGCAGGCGGTGTCGCCTTTGAGTGGGAGGCAGAAGCGAAGGTACTTCGCTTTGAGAAGGAGTTGGTGGATGGCGCGAAGCTGGTGCTTCGCTGGTGAGGCGGCAGTAGGAACTGCTGGGAGATGTGGTCGGCAGTAGGAACTGCCGTGAGATGAGATGTGGTCGGCAGTAGGAACTGCCTCCCAGCATTTAGAGAGAGAGGCGTAACGCCTCACAAGAAAACGATGGGAGGCACTTCCAAGTGCCGACCAAATATCCCGGCACTACAAGTGCCGCCCACTCAAAAAGAATCAGTCCATGAAAATCATTTTCATCTTTATCCTCCTCCTTTCGTCGGCCTATGCCCAGCTTCCCTGGCCTGTCTTTCCGACCAGCCAGCAACCCCATATCACGGGCACGGTGGGCGAATTTCGGGGGAGCGTCAGCTCGCCACGCTTCCACCAGGGGGTGGATATCACCAATGGCAGCGACCTGCGTGTTTTCGCCATAGAGGCGGGGAGTGTGACCGCTACCGGTGGCTCGGGCTGCAACAAATACATTGACATCCAAAGTGCCAATGGCACCATCCGGTATTATCATATAGATGCCACGGTGTTTTCGGGAAATGTGGCCGCAGGCCAGCAAATCGGCTCGATGACCAGCACGACAGGCTGTGCGGTGCATGTGCATGTGCAGCGCATGGGGCAGAATTTGTTGCAAAATGGCTTTGCGCCTTTCGACGATCATACGCCTCCGACCATTTATGCGTGGTCTGTGCGGGAAAATGGCCATTCGCTCAGCCGCGCAGCAGCGCGGCATACCCAAAACAGCCTGGTCGATGGCCTCAGCCATCGGGTGATCGGGCACAAGGTCGACCTTGTGCTCAATGCCGACGACAGTCGGCTGGATCCCCTGGGCATGTCGCCCGGAGTGGGCGCGGTAGCGCCTTTTAAGCTGGCTTACCAGATATTGGATATCGGTGGAAACAGCATAGGCGATAGCCTGGTGTGCAACATTGATTTTTCCAATCCGCCGCTGGATGCCCATGCCGGACAGGTTTTTGGCACCAGCTCGACTTCCTCCAATTACAATTGGATTTTGACGGCGCATACCTCAGTCGCCCCGGCAGACAGGTATTGGAATACCGCCATCCGCATCGGCGAGCGGGAAGATTGGGCCAATAACAGCGCCCTGGATGCGGCCATCAATGAGGAAGCCCGCTATCCGGAAGGGCAGTATTTGATTCGCTTTAGCGCGAGAGATGTGAATTTTTTGAGCGATAGCCTGCCCGGCAGCTACAATGAAGTGACACTGGATGTGCCGGTGGTGATTGATAATTTTCGTCCTTATGTGCAAAAAGTCGTTTTCCAGCAGACTAATGGTCAAACAGACAGCACAGATTGGCTGTGGGATGGGACCTCCCTTTCCTTTCGCTCCGATACCCTAAATCTGGATAAATATGCCAACCTGAGCATCCTCGTGCATTGCAGCGAGCCCATGAAGCAACTCAGCCTTGAGATTCCAGCCATCGCTTTTCAGCAAAATATAACGACTCCTGTTCCCTTCAGCAATCGCCGGATCTGGGCTTTTCAGCTTGATTCAACGGATTTGAAAGCTTCCACAGCCTGTAAACACCAGCTGCATCTGAGCGGCCTGGATTATGCTGACAATGAATTGGAAATGAATCCCGCCAATCTGGCTATCCGCCAGTCCGCGAGCAGTTGGAGCCCGGGCGCTACGCCCGGAAAGGACAAGCTGCATAGCTTTTTTCTGCCAGAAAATTGCCTGGTCAGCATAGCTGAAGATGCCAGCGCCCTCCAGGTCGAAATCTATCCCAATCCCGCCAGAGAGGAGGTCTGGGTTAGCTGCGGGCAGCCTTTTGACCTTTCCCTTTGGAATCCTTTGGGGCAGCTTGTTTTCCAGAAAAAAAATATCACCAGCCAGACCTATCGCCTGCCCTTACATACCTTAGCCGCAGGTATGTATTGGGTGGAAGTTGGCACGCGGCAGGGCCGCAGCATGAAGCTGCTTCAGCTTTCCGGGAAATAAGGATCAACCTCCCGGCTTGATCTTCCCGCCTCCCGTTTTGGCGGGTTTGATGATCTGCCTGTTGGCTGGTGGAGGACTCACCGCAGGCTTGCTTTGCACTTTGGGTGGCTGCCATTGCTGCTGGTGCTGCTGGTTGCCCTGGTTAATGCGCTCGCGCGTTGTCGGAGTCGGATTGATCCGTATCTCCCGCTTTGGCGGCAGGGTCTGTGGCGGTGTAGCCTGCCGGGGTGGCTGGTAGACAGGCGCCTGCCTGATGGGCTCCCTCGTAGTGGGTCGGGGCTCCACGCGCGGTTGAGGACTGGGTGTCACCCTGACCGGTCTATCAGTAGGCTGCTGATTTGTTGGAGCGGGTTTAATTTGCTCGCTGTTTTCGAGATGGGGATATTTTCGGATGTTTCTATCCAGATAAGCAGGCCTTGTTACAGCCTTATCTCCTTTTTGAATCGCATAGTTCTGGTAATCCGTTTCAAAACGGGCCACTTCCTGAATCCGCTGTACGCGGCCCTGATCCCGACTGACAAAGTCTCTTCCGAGTTCGTTTTGATGGGTATTGACCCATCTGCGTGTGGTGCCGCTCAAACTTTGAGAAGAGTTGCGATGTTGGTCATAATGCCTGACCAGGCAATTGGAAAAATGTGGATAATAATTCCAATGATTCGGATAATACCAATGCCAGCTCAGGTAATACCATGAAGGCATGCTGTGAATGACGATTCGTCCGCCCGGTCCATAATAAAAGCCCCAATGGTACCAGTAGGGATAGTTATACCAAAAAGGATATTCATACCAGTAGGGATAGCCAAACCAGTAAGGATAGGGGTTATAATGATGGATAACGACCGTTTCTGTGCGTTCCCGGCGGTAGCTTTTTTCATCATAGCCCTGATTTGTGGCAAAAGCTTCTGCCGATGCTTCCAGCTCTTGTAGTGCCTGAGGATCTTCCTCCAGGTTTTTCTTCCAGTCTTCCAGTTCTTTGGCATTCGCACGCGCCTGCACCAGTGCCAGCGAATCCATGTGCTGGCCCACCCATACAGGATCTTTTTCATATAGTGATCCGATGAGAAGGGTCAGACGATAGTTTCCTGTAAGTAAATGGAGGACTTCGGGTAGGTTGATCAGTTGATCCATGGCTTCCTGCTGCCTCTGATCATAATCAGACTTGATTTGGGCTAATGCGAAGCGAAATTCCTTCTGAAGCTGGCGGATTTGAATCAGCGTACCAAACTCATTTCGGCCCAGTTCGCGCGCCGCATTTCGGACTTCTTCCGGATAATCCAGGCTTATGTCTTCAATTTCCTGCCGCGTTTTTTTCCCGGCATCTACCAGTGCTACCACCAACTCTGGATAACGCACCAGCTCATAAAACTGCTCCTGCGTCTCACGTGGGTAGTAAACCACCAGCTCCTGAAATTCAGAGGCTGTAAGTTCTTGCAATCCATCGAGTCGGACGATTGCATCGGGCTGTCCTGCCACCACAAAGATGGCATTTCGGACATTTTCGGGATACATCACCAGGGCATCCATGGCCTCCTGGTCTTCCTGATCCAGGCGTACCAACAGGCGCTTTTCGTCCTGGCTAAACCCCTGGCTCAGCAGCAGGAGCATAATCATAAACAGGCTAATTCGTTTCATGGGTTTCTATTTTACCTAAAACTAAAGCTTAAAAGCTAAAAATTGGGTGATTTTTCCGGGGGAGCGGGATGATATTGGTCAATGGCATCCGATTCTCCTGCATTTTCCAGGCTCCCTAGCCACAAACACCCGCCCAGCCCAATACCTGAGCAGATAGTAAAATATTTTGTTATGCACGCATAACTTATTATTTTTGTTTATGTCAAAAATCAAGAACAGAAACGTACTGGTCACCGGAGGTGCATCCGGCATAGGTAAATTGCTCGGAGAAGGCTGCCTGGAGAAAGGAGCCAAAAATTTGGTTATCTGGGATATGAATGAGGATACGCTCTATAAGACAGCCGGAGAATTCCAGGCGAAGGGCTATAGCGTGCATCCCTACCTGGTGGATGTGACGGATACAGAGGCAATAGAACGGGCCGCCGAGGACGTGATAGACAAGATGGGAACGATCGACATATTGTTTAACAATGCTGGGATTGTCGTTGGGAAGGATTTCGAAGACCATACGGCAAAAGATATAGACCTGAGTATACAGGTGAATGTGATGGGGTGCATGCATGTCGCCCGCGTTTTCCTACCGGAAATGATCCGCCGCGAACGCGGCCATATCATCAACATAGCCTCAGCCGCAGGGCTGATCCCCAACCCCAAAATGTCGGTCTATGTAGCCTCAAAATGGGCTGTGGTAGGCTGGTCTGAGTCACTCAGAATAGAACTTGAAAAGGCCTATCACAATATGCATGTCACAACTGTGATGCCTGGTTTTATTGATACGGGTATGTTTGAAGGCGTACAGGCCCCGATGCTCATGCCGATGCTGAAGCCCCATGAAATTGTAAACAAAATCATCAAGGCTGTTCGCTACAATGATGTATTTGTAAAAGAGCCCTGGATCGTTAAGGTCACGCCCATCCTCAGGGGAATCCTTCCTCCCCGCCTGTTTGACTTTATCGCAGGGGATGTATTCAAAGTATATGACTCCATGAATAAGTTTGCAGGTCACTCCAAAAAGAAGTTTCCGACAGAAAAAAAATCATAGCTCTCTATTTTTAACTTTTCGATCTTTTCCCTTGCCGGTATCCGGATAATTACGTAGTTTTACTATACGTAAATCAGATTATTTATTTTGTTGAACAGTTTTACCCTTGTATCATTGCCGTAATGTTACATTCTATGGGTATATCAGATCTTAGAGGAATTACTTTTTGGGAACCTACTCCCCGCATTTTATCTACCTAAAAGTACGCAACCTAACATAGTGAATATGTGAGAGTACTCTTTCTTTTGAAATAAATAAGCGAATTTTGGGGAAATGTTCAGCTATTTCATATATTTGAGATGGAATAGTTGTCATTTTTTGACCAAACCTTACATGCCCATTTTACTTGATCTTACTTTTTAAGAGGGTTTTTATATCTATCATCAATTAATGAAAAGACAACTATTCACCATCTTCTTGCTCTGTATTTTGTCATTGGTAAGCAAACAGGCGTTTGGCCAGCTTGTTAATTTCTATTATGAAATAGTAGCAGGCCCAAATGACCGGGATAGTGTGATTGTTTATGCAATGAGTAATTCAGCTTCTTCAGCACAAGTTAGTGCAGTGAATTTCTCCTTCGCATTTCAAAGCAGTTGCTCTGCCTCTTTTCCAACAGGAGCCTGTGCTAATCAAGATACTTTGATTGAAATTTATTACTCATACTTTTCCCAAAACTGGGGTTCGTTCCTTGAAAGATGTGAAATAAAAAATACGGTTAGTCTTAGCTACAACAGCCTGACATATAATCACCGTTTTTCCTATGGCAATAGTTCTATCCTCACTCCCTGGGTAGTTCCACCCTCCACGGCTAGCAGTCGCATGGTTGTCATGAAATTGTTGCTGGATAGTAACTGTCTGGGGGATATTTATATGGAAAACGAAACCGAAAACCCGATCAATCAGGTAAGTAACGCTACTTTTTCCAGGGTCAATTACCAGATCGTCCGCTTCGGATCCGCTTTCCCTGTAGAGTTTGTTTCCTTTGGGGCTGAGGAAGTGCCTGACAAGGAAGTGAAATTGAGTTGGTCCACCCAACAGGAAATTAACAGTGATTATTTTCAGATTCAGAAGAGTTATTCAGGAAGGTTTAATGAGCCGATTATTGTAGGAGAGCTTAGGGCTCAGGGGTTTTCAGACGAAAAAGTTTCTTATTCCTTTTTTGATAAATATACACAAGAGACACATTTATTTTATCGGCTGAAGATAGTTGACGGCGATGGTAGTTATCGCTACTCCCAAACAGCAGAGGTTCAGCTTGAGCAGGACAATTTCCCGCTCCTGGTGGGCCCCAACCCTGTAAAAGATCGCTTGCACATTTCGGTTCCCATTCAACAGGATAAACACTTCGATTTTAAGCTTTATGACCTACAAAGCCGTATACTGCTGCATGACCAAAAAAGATTGGGCTCAGGCCTGGGGGAATCCCTCCAATGGCAAATGAGCCATCTGCCGGCTGGCATGTATCTGCTGGAAGCTTCCGAAATGGAAGAACCTTATAGAAAACAAACCATTAAGGTTCATTTATATTAGGGAAAAAACCAGCAGAGAAATACCATCCTTTTTACTTAATACTTTTTATAACCAGCAGACGAGAGTCTGCTTTTTTTATCGGAAAATTTCTCGCCTGGGATCGATAAACCCCTATTCAAAATGCTTAAAAAATTTTACGCTTTTTCACTTGTTTTCTTTGCTCTTGCTACTTTCTCATTCGCTCAATCACTTAATCTTTTTTATCAAATCAAAGACGGTACAAACAACCGGGACACCGTCCTTTATTATTTGCAAAACAGCTCTCCCAATATGCTTTCTATCAGAGCTGCCAATTTTTCCATTGCCTTTCAGACGACCAGTGGCTACACCTACAATCCAGGTCCCAATAACTGTGTAGGCAGGGATACCCTTGTTTATATGTCTTATGCATGGTTTAACACAGTTTGGACCCCGCCATTTACAGAAGCATGTGCCATTCAAAATAATATGTCTCTCAGCTATAACAGCCAGACATATAATGCACGATTTTCTTATGGCATTTCGGACTTTAGCTTTATAGGCCCTCCCAATCCCATGAACATCTCTGGCAATACCCCACCTATCCTGGCGATGAAAATCGTTTTCGACAGGAACCTTGTCAGCCGGGTGTACCCGGAGAATGAGCTTGAAAACATCTCCAACCAATTTGGGGATTTGACCTTCACTGCTATCCCCTACTCTTTGCAGGTGTTTGGCTCTGGTTTTCCCGTAGAATGGGCTGGATTTGATGGAGAAGTACTCAATGAGGAGCAAGTACTCCTCCACTGGCAAACTGCATCAGAAGTAAATGCAGACTATTTCGAAATCGAAAAATGTTTCGATGGGACTTTTGACAACCCCCATTTCGTGGGCCGACTTGAAGCCCAGGGCTTTTCCGAAACTTATGTCGATTATCAATTTATTGATGAAAGCACTTTTGCATCCAAAATGTACTACCGGATCAAAAATGTAGATATAAGCGGTCAAATCTCCTATTCAAATATTATTCAACTTGCCATGCAGGGCAATGATTTTGACCTGATGGCATATCCCAACCCGACCAACGGATTGACAAGAATTCAACTAAATTCCTTACAGGATGACGTTTTTTCCCTACAGCTTCGAAATTTGCAAGGGCAGATCGTCTGGGAAAGAAAATCCCACTTTGGACCTACAGCTGGCAACAGCTACAACATGAATATCTCAGACCTCAGCAGCGGGATCTATCTTCTGGAAGCAAGTCCGATTACCGGGGAACAAAAAAGTAAGCATTTCAAAATTAGCAAACGATAATAGGGAAAGAGGCGCAGTTCGCTCACATTTTATGATTCAAATTGGATCATTTCGTGCGAACTGCGTCTTTTTATTAACAGCAATTTGGGTAAAAGCAGTACCAAAGCCGTGACGGCAAGTTCTATCACCAAATACCATATTCCTGGTTCATCTATACTCAGGCTGCTCAGCCTGGCTCCGGGAAGCTGCGCTACCCCATGTGCAATCCCCTCCAGACAGGCCAGGGCCTGCTCAGTAAGCCAGGCAAGCCAGCCGCTGAGATAAGGAATATAAGCACACAAAACCGTCAGGAATCCCAGAAATACAAGCACAAAAGCCAGTATGGAAACCAGCACATTGCTGAGGATAAAGTAAGTCGGAAATTGTCCGAAATAGTAAATCACCCAGGGAGCCGTAAACAGGGTGGCCGCCAGGCTGATTCCGATCCATGCGTAGGCATAATTGACCCATTTCCAGGGCGTATTGAAATATTTTTCAAATACAGGAAAGCCTAATACAATGCCCAAAACGGCCATATAAGACAATTGGAATCCAATAGATTGAATGATGTCCGGGTCCAAAACCATTTGGAAGAGCGCCGAGAAACCCAATAAATTGAGGAAATGATATCGCTGCCGCCAGAGTTTGTAAAGCAGCACTGCGCCAAACATCAGGGTGGCGCGCACCACCGCCGGGCTTGCTCCCGCAAGCAACATATAGCCCAGCAAAAGCGCTAAAATCAACAGATTTTTCATTTGTTGCCCATGGGGCAGCAGGTTGAGCGGCCGCAAGAGGATATTGAGCAAAAGGAAAATGATGCCTATATGCAGGCCGGAAATGGCCAAAATATGGCTCAGGCCCGAGATCGCAAAAGCCTCTTTCAGCTCGGCTGAAAGCGAGCCTTTGTCTCCCAACAGGATGGCCTTGGCCATGGCCGCTTGTTGCGGGCGCTCAAAGAGCGCCTCCATCCGCAGCGCAAGGCGCTGCTGCAAGCCCCAAAAAGCCGCTTCTGCGCTTTGCGCATGGCCTGTGACAAGCGTATGCCTCGCATAAGCGCGGTATTGAAGCCCCTGCGAAAGCAGGTAGGAGGCATAACTCTCAGACGTAGTCTGGATGTTGGTGAGATAGACCCGCAGCTGCAAGCTGTCGTAGCGGCGGACAGCCGTGCTGTCTTCAGGCTTAAAATAGAGCTGAATTTTGCCCTCCAGGCTTTGCCAGTTTTTGCAACTGTCGGCATAGCCAAAGAGCCGCAATTCTGTAGAGCGGCCGAAGGCGCTTGTTTTGACAGTTTTTTCTACCACCCCAGCCACCACCACTTCGTGGCAATTCAGGCTTTCCAGCTCATAACTCAGCTTGTCTTTTTGCCAAAAAGAAAGACATACTCCCAGCAATGCCGCCAGCAGCAGCAGGCTTATACTCCCCAGCCTGTCCATATTCAGCGATAGGCGAAAGGCCTTTTTCGCAGCTAAAAACAGGATGATTCCCAGGCCTAACAGCAAATAGGGCAAAGCATCAAAGGAGAAAAAACCTTCCAGCACTATGCCTGCCATCACTGCCAGCGCGAGGTAAAAAAGCGGATTTTTGCGAAACGTTTTCATGTCCGCAAAATGGCTTGCAGTCGCTTTTTTTCTATGGAAAACAGAGGGTTCAGGTAAATGAAGAAAAGGGGGTTAGCGATGAAAATCGCGTAGAAATACGGGGCGAGGCAGTGGGTGGTGGGCAGTGGGCAGTGGGCAGTGGGCAGTGGGCAGTGGGCAGTGGGCAGTGGGTAGTTGGCAGTTTTAACTTTGCTGCTGATCCAGCTCTTCGAGCTTGCTGGCAATCTTCTGGATGCGTTGATTTTTTTCAACAATCGTTGCTGGTGCAGCTCTTTCTGCACAATCTGTAAGGGGACATCGCTCACAGGTTTCGCTGACATTTTTATTTTTCAATTGAGGATCAGCGAGAAAGCGGATTTTTTTGCGGGATTCCGCATCGACGAGTATGCCGAGGGTAACGCTGATATTTGAATCGAGCGATGGCATATTTGTCCTTGCAATAGAAATACAGAGGTATTCGCTTTGGGGTTCGACATAGCTTGAAATCTGGGCATCAGCCAGATAATCCTTCCTGCCATTTTCCGCCTGAAGGTCCTTCAGGGTAGTGATAGAGACCCATCTCCGGCAATAATGCTCATGCAAATCGTTGCGATGAGGGCTATGAAGGCGTGTCAGGTGCAGCTCTTTGGTGATGTGAAAAGTATCGCTTTCCAGCTTATGCTTTGTTCGGATAAAAAAGAGATTGGGAATGCGGTAATGGTAGCTGAGCAGGTTTACCATGCGCGTAAGGAACATCTCCGGAGAGGCCTCATATTTTCGCATGATGGCCAGGAAAGCTTCCGGATCCCATTTTTCATTCGAAAAAAGCATGTCGAGATCTTTGAGGAACATGTGGCGATTCATAAAAAGCGCCACAGAAAAGTAGGATGCGCGGAAATTGTTGAGCACCAGCTCAAAGGTATCCGCCTGAAAAGGAGCAGAAGTGAGCGGGCGCTCAGCCATCTCCAAAAAGTTGTAGGCAAGTTCCTTGCCCAGCAAGAAGGATTCCTGCGTAGCAGTCAGCTTTTTATTGATCAGGAGCTTGCGTGTTTTGGGTAAAAATACGGCCCTGTACTGCTTGAATTCTTCATGATCGCTGAGCGATTGGGAATCTATAGTGTAGCCAAAAGCTTCCTCCAGCACATCGTACATCTGCTTCCGGTTAACCGGCGGACTGACATCCAATTGGTATTTGGCCACAAAGCGATCGGCCGCCTCTTCCAGTTCTTCGAAATAATTGTCATGCATCTCCTGATAACTCCGCAAAGCGGAAAAATAGAAATGCTCACGGCTCATCTGGTAGTTGCGCGCGATCTTGACGATGGTACTGATGAAGGCATTGACCTTAACAGGTGCAGTGGAAATGATTTCCATCAAAGTGCTGATCTCCAGCCCAAAAAGATCGAGCGGCAGGTTTTCCAAAAAACCTGAATTCAACAGCTCAATGATGGGATGCCATTTTTTGTCCAGCTTCAAAGAAACCAACTCATCATAGGACACATTGAGCGCGCGGGAAAGTTTGACGATCTTCTCCGTCTTCGGGTATTTTTTGCCCTTTTCAATCTCGTTGAGATAGGAGACTGACATGCCCGATGCCTCAGATAAATCCTTGAAAGACATGCTTTTACCCTGACGAAGCTGCTTGAGCTTCAGACCAAAAATGAGGCGTATGTTGCGTTCGCTGGTAAGCATGGAAGATCGTTCGTTGGTTTGAGTTTGCGGCGCAAATATAGCAAATATATGAGCGAAATTTCGCTGTTAGCGTGGGAGCGTGTAAAGACCAAAATGGCGATAATCAAAGCACCCCCGCCCGTATCTCCTCCACCACAGCCGGATCCAGCAAAGTCGATACATCTCCCAGGCTATCGGCTGTGCCATCTGCGATTTTGCGCAGGATGCGGCGCATGATCTTGCCCGAGCGGGTTTTGGGTAAACCGCTGACAATCTGTATTTTATCGGGTTTGGCGATGGGGCCTATCTCCTCGGTCACGACTTGCCTGACTTCCTTGCGGAAGGCTTCATCGTCGGCAGGGGCCTCCGTGCATATCACAAAGGCATAGATGCCTTGCCCTTTGATTTTGTGTGGAAAGCCGACCACGGCTGACTCGACCACCTGTGGGTGTTCATTGATGGCATTTTCCACCTCGGCGGTCCCCATGCGGTGACCCGAGACATTGATCACATCGTCCACACGGCCGATGATGCGATAAAGGCCATTTTCATCCCGGCGGGCGCCATCGCCCGTGAAGTACATATCTTCGAAATGGGAGAAGTAGGTCAGACGGCAGCGCTCATGGTCGCCGTAGGTAGTGCGAAGGATAGAAGGCCATGGAAATTTGATGCAGAGAAGCCCCTCGACATTGTTTTCTGTCAGTTCCACGCCATCGGCATTGACCAGGCAAGGCTGTATGCCCGGCAGGGGCAGGGTGGCATAGGTAGGCTTGAGCCAGGTGATGCCCGCCAGGGGCGAGATCATGATGCCGCCGGTCTCGGTTTGCCACCAGGTATCTACAATCGGCAGTTTGTTTTTTCCCACCAGGCGATGGTACCATTCCCAGGCTTCTGTATTGATGGGTTCGCCCACCGTGCCCAGCACTTTCAGCTTACTGAGGTCGTGAGGCGTGACATGGCGATCCCCCTGCGCCTGCAAGGCGCGGATGGCTGTAGGCGCAGTATAAAACTGATTCACCTGATGCTTTTCGCAGATTTCCCAAAAGCGCCCCGCATCGGGATAAGTCGGCACGCCTTCAAACATCACCGTCGTAGCGCCCGCCAACAGCGGTCCATAGACAATATAGGAGTGTCCCGTGATCCAGCCGATATCGGCGGTACACCAGTAGACATCTCCCTCATCGTATTGGAACACATTTTTGAAGGAATAAGCGGTATAGACCATATAACCGCCACAGCTATGCACCACGCCTTTGGGCTTGCCGGTAGAGCCGGAGGTATAGAGAATGAAGAGCATATCTTCGCTGTCCATCTCCTCTGCTTCGCAGCTTTCGGAAGCCGTTTTCATCTCCTCATGCAGCCAAAAATCACGGCCTGATTGCCAGTGTACCTCCTGCCCGGTGCGCTGTGCCACCAGCACACTCTCGATGGAGGGCGTATTTTGCAAAGCAATATCCACCACTTCCTTGACAGGAATACTCTTGTTGCCGCGGTAGTTACCGTCAGCGCAGATGACCATTTTGCAAGTCGCATCATTGATGCGGTCGGCGAGGGCGTGGGCGGAGAATCCCGCAAAGACCACCGAATGAATCGCGCCTATGCGCGCGCAGGCCAGAAGGCCGATCGCCAGTTCGGGGATCATCGGCATATAAAAGCAGATGCGGTCGCCCTTTTGGATGCCGTGCTTTTTGAGCACATGGGCCATGCGGCAGACTTCCGCATGTAACTCGCGGTAGGTGAAGGTTTTAGCGGCTTCACCGGGATCATTGGGTTCCCAGAGGATGGCGACCTGATCGCCTCTTGTCTTCAAATGCCTGTCGAGGCAATTCTCCGTGATATTCATTTTCCCTCCCAAAAACCACTTGATGTCAGGCTTTCGGAAATCCCATTCGAGTACTTTGCTCCATTTTTTTCTCCAGAAAAAAGTATCTGCCTGTGCAGCCCAAAAGGCCTCCGGATTTTCGACACTTTCCTGGTAAACGGCTTCATATTCTTCAAAAGTACGGATGCGTAAGGTCATAATGCTTGCTATTTATGGTTGGCAGGGAAATATTTGCTAATATAACCACCATCTAAAAAAATCCTCCCACATGTTTATTAGAAAAAATTTTGGCTTTCTGGGCATCATGGCCTTCTCAGGTATGCACCTTATCTGGATCACGACCTGGGTAGGCCTTGTGACCTGGCTGTATGAGTACACCAAATGGGAATGGCTTTCCATACCCTGGCTACCTCTCTCTCTGATCGGCACGGCGGTAGCCTTTTATATTGGTTTCAAAAACAACCAGGCCTATGATCGCCTCTGGGAAGCCCGCAAAATATGGGGCGCCATCATCAACAGCAGCAGGAGCTGGGGCAGCACGGTCAGGTCCTTTGTGACCGATGGATTTGCGCCTGGGGCGGTATCTGCCGCAAGCTTAAAAAGCATTCACCAAAAGCTGATCTACCGGCATATCGCCTGGCTGTACAGCCTCCGAAGCCAATTGCTGATCCCTGCTCCCTGGGAACATATCAACCAACATGTCCACATTGCCCGTACGGCCCGCAGAAGGATGAAGCACTTTGGCGTAGGCCTGCTGGATGATGACATCACCCAAAAAGAACTCAAAAAACTGCTGAGTACAGCTGAGTATGAGCGCCTCATCCATTACAAAAATACCGCCACGCAGATCATAGACCTGCAATCCCAGGAGTTGCAGCAGCTCAGAAAGCAAGGCCTGATCGACGACTTCCGCCACATGGAACTGCAAAAAATCCTCAACGATTTTTATGAGCATCAGGGTAAATGCGAGCGCATCAAAAAATTCCCTTTGCCGCGCCAATATGGCAATATGAGCTTTATTTTTGTTGGCATTTTCATTTTTCTGCTTCCCTTTGGGATGGTCTCTGAGTTTCACAAACTCGGCGAGTTTGGCATCTGGCTTTCGATCCCCTTTTCGGTACTTGTATCCTGGGTTTTCCTGGTGATGGAGCTGGTAGGGGATTATTCAGAAAATCCTTTTGAAGGGCTGGGAAATGACATCCCCACCTATGCGCTGACACGCACGATTGAGATTGACCTACGGGAGATGCTGGGTGAGGAGGATATCCCACCAGCGGTGGAGGCAGTAAATGGAGTATTGATGTGACTATGGAACATTTCGCCTCTTTTTACCTCGATCAAGCTGAACCTCAAAAAAGCTGCCTGCTTACCCTTCGGGACATCATCATGGCCAGCCATCCTCACATCAGCGAAACCCGCAAATACGGCATGCCTTGCTTTTGTTATGGGAAAAAAGCGTTTTGCTACCTCTGGGTAGATAAAAAAACGCAGGAACCCTATATCCTGATGGTTGAGGGAAAGCACTTAAATCATCCAGCCCTGGAAACAGGTAAAAGAGCCCGCATGAAAATTTTCAGGCTTGATCCAGCAGGAAATTTACCTTTCAATATAATTGGGGAAATTTTAGCGGAAGCTTTGTCTTTCTATGAAAAAGAATAGAAAAACGGCAAATCAAACGCTTTTTATCTTGATTTTCAGGAAAAAATAAACAAATTGTCGCGAACGAAAACTATTCTTAAAAAAAGACGTTGGGTGGTTATGGGAAAAAAATCAACAATTTTCAGCAATTTGGGCCACATGACTCAACTTGAAGAACAATTTCACAAGATTATCACTGAAATTCCAGGGGCCAGAGAAGGCAAGGCTTTTGGCGCAAACTGCATCAAAGCTAAAAACAGCAAAACGGCAGCCATTTTTTGGCAGGACAGGGTTCTTTTTAAACTCGACAGATCTGGCCAAAAAGAGGCAATGCAGGTTGAAGGCGCGCTCCCTGGCACACACCTGTTTTCTCCTGACCGGGAAATGAAAGGCTGGGTATGGCTCCCTGCTGAGCAGGCTGAGCTATGGCCCGACTTTGCGAAGATGGCAGTCGATTATGTTGGATCATTGAAGGGCTAAACAAGCCATTCATTCCTGTGATCATGCCTGACAAAAAACACATTCAAGCCTCTGATATTCAGGCCATTTCACGAATAATCACAGATGCAACTGTAGGAATTACAGATGTGGTGGAAGCCATGCATCTGCAATTTGTGCAGCCTCCATTTTTGCCCCAAACACCGATACAGCTAATTATCGGGAAGATCACAAGGTTCACCTATCAGAATATCAGGCTGATAAGCAGGCTTGTTGGGGATGGGCTATCTTTCACCCTGAGACAGATCGAGCCTATTCTAACAGAAAAAGCTTCTACAGAAGAAAGAAATGCGGTTATTTCAGCCCTGAATGGCGTGTTGGGTGAGTACCTGACAGAAAACCAAAATCCCTTTTCCATCCCTATGCATTTCCGGCATCAGGGAAAAAGTCTTAAACTGGTAAAGAAAGAAATCCTTGCTGCCTTCCCCAACACAAATGGGAAAATATTGCTTATGCTTCATGGCCTATGCATGAACGATGAGCAATGGCAGCGAAATGGCCATGACCATGGCAAGCAATTGGCCGTTGAACTGGGCCTTTCTCCGATTTACCTGCGCTATAATAGCGGCCAACATATTTCTACCAATGGCCAGCAGCTGGCTCAGTTGTTGGAAGAACTCCTGCAAGCATGGCCTGTGGAAGTCACAGAGCTACATATGCTGACTCATAGCATGGGAGGCTTGCTGGCGCGCAGTGCCTTTTATTATGGAGAAATGCGCCAGCATCATTGGACCCAACAGCTCAAAAAAATCATTTTTCTGGGCACGCCTCACCAAGGCGCGCCGCTGGAACGCGCCGGAAATTATGTGGATATCATCCTTGAGGCTGCGCCTTATACCCAGCCTCTCTCCCGACTGGGCAAAATCAGAAGTGCCGGAATCACAGACCTCAGGTATGGCTACCTGCTAGATGAAGATTGGGAAAGCACCGATCGCTTTGCAAAGGGATCAGAGGAGAAAAGGCATTTGCCTTTGCCCAAAGGCGTAGCCTGCTATGCGGTAGCCGCAAGTACCGGAAAGGAAAGCGGCGATATTTCCAGCCTCCTGCTGGGAGATGGACTCGTCTACCCGGACAGTGCCTTTGGGCGGCATAAAAACCCTGCAAAGCAACTTGCTTTTAGCGCCGAAAATCGTGCGATCGTATTTGAATGCAATCATTTGGACTTGCTATGCCATCCCCCGGTTTATGAGCAGCTAAGGTCCTGGATGGCCGAGGAGCCATTAGGTTTTTTGTGATAAATCGGATCAGCTCGCAAAATTTTTTCTTACTTTTCATCCTTCGATTTATTCAACAAAGCATGGCAAGTATGAAAAAAATAATTCTGACCTCTCTTTTTATTCTAAGCAGTTTCCTTATTCAAGCCCAAAATGAGATCGCCCCCAAAATCGAAGAGATCCTCTCCCAACTCACCTTAGCAGAAAAAGTGGCCATGTGCCACGCACAGTCCAAATTCAGCACCAAAGGCGTGCCCCGCCTCGGGATACCCGAGATCTGGATGAGCGACGGCCCGCACGGGGTGCGCGCAGAGATCAGCTGGGACAGCTGGGACAATGCCGGTTGGACCAATGATTCCATCACAGCCTTTCCGGCCCTTACCTGCCTGGCGGCGAGCTTTCAGCCTTCGCTTGCCAAGAAATACGGCATCGCCCTGGGGGAAGAAGCCCGCTACCGCAAGAAGGATGTCCTGCTCGGCCCCGGCGTCAATATCTACCGCACCCCACTCAATGGCCGCAATTTCGAATACATGGGTGAAGACCCCCATCTGGCCTCCACCATGGTCGTGCCCTATATCCAGGGCGTACAGCAAAACGGCGTCGCCGCCTGTGTCAAGCACTATGTCCTCAACAACCAGGAGCTGTGGCGCGACCACATCAACGTAGAAGTCAGCACAAGAGCGCTCTATGAGATCTACCTGCCTGCTTTTAAAGCGGCGGTGCAGGAAGGCGGTGCCTGGTCTATCATGAGCGCCTACAACCAGTACCAAAATCAATTTTGTTCACATAATGAGCTGCTCATCAACAAAATCCTGAAAGGAGACTGGGGCTTCGACGGCTGTGTGATCACGGATTGGGGTGCCGCCCATGACACCCGGCAGGCAGCCCTCTATGGGCTGGATATCGAGATGGGCACAGGCACCAATGGCCTGACCACCTCCACCCAAAATCATTATGACAACTACTTCCTGGCGCATCCTTTTTTGAACATGCTGCAAAGCGGTGAGATCGAAGAAGCCGTGGTAGATGACAAAGTCCGCAGGATTTTGCGCCTCATGTTTCGCACCAATATGAATCCAGATCGTACTTTCGGGCGAATGAACAATGTGGAGCATCAGCAGGTAGCGCGAAAAGTAGCGCAGGAAGGCATTGTTTTATTGAAAAATGAAGACAATTTTTTTCCCCTGGATCCCAATAAGAAGATGACAATCGCTGTCATAGGCGAAAACGCATTTCGGCCCCTGACGACCGGCGGAGGTTCTTCCGACCTCAAGCCAAAATATGAAATATCGCCCTTGCAAGGTATGCGGGAGCGTTTTCCAAACGCTGTGATCCTCCATACCCTGGGCTATGCCTCCGGCCCTCCGGCCTATGGCCGGGTGATTCCTTCCCGCTATGATGTGGATTCTCTACGGAGAGAAGCCCTGGTGATCGCCAAAAGGGCGGATGTGGTGCTATTTGTGGGTGGTTTGAATAAAAACCATCACCAGGACTGCGAAGGCGGTGACCGCCTTCAATATGGCCTGGACTTCGGCCAGGAGGAGTTGTTGCGGATGTTGCAGGACGCCAATGAGAACATCGGCGTCGTCCTCCTCAGCGGCAATGCCGTGGCCATGCCTTGGCTTGGCCGCACCAAGGGCCTGATTCAGGGCTGGTTTCTGGGCAGCGAAGCCGGCCACGCCCTCGCTGATGTGATCAGCGGAGATGTCAATCCCTCCGGCAAATTGCCGTTCACTTTTCCAGCGAAGCTGGAGGACAATGCAGCGCATCATTTTGGGCCCCTCTCCTACCCCGGAGACAGCATCAACCAGCATTACAAGGAAGGTATCCTCGTGGGCTATCGCTGGCATGACACAAAAAAGATCAAACCGCTTTTTGCCTTTGGACATGGGCTGTCCTACACAAGCTTCGACCTTTCTGCCATACAGACAGACAAGAAAAGCTACGCTCCCGGTGAATACATCACAATCTCCTGCAAAGTGGCCAATACGGGCCAGAGAGCGGGTTCCGAGGTGGTGCAGGTATATGTAGGAAAAACCAAATCGGAGGTCGAAAGAGCGCAAAAAGAGCTGAAAGCTTTTTCCAAGGTCATGCTTGAACCTGGCAAAGAAGCCACGGTAGAATTGCAGGTCGGGCTGGATAAGCTCGCCTATTATGATGAAAAGAGTTCTGGATGGAAGCTTGAAAAAGGAGAATATGTGGTCTATGTAGGCACTGCTTCGGATAAGATTTCGAAGAAAGTGACGATCAGCGTGAAATAGCCTGTTAAGGCTTCACAAGAAATTTTCGTCCTTCCCGGACGATGATCTCCACTACTTCTTCCATATCCTTGCGGCTGGTGCGGAAGTTGACAACGCAGGCGCGCAAGCTGTATTTCCCATGCACCACGGCATTGGAGAGAAAGACTTCTCCCCCAGCCTGGAGGCTATCAAGCAGGCTTTTATTGAGCTCGTTCAGGTAGCTTTCCTCTTTTTTCTCCAAAGGAACATACCTCAAAGTAGCGATGCTCAGGTTATGGCTAACCGCCTCTAATTCAGGATGTTTCTCTGCCAGTTCATAGAGGTATTTCGCCAGGGCGATATCTTCTCCTATCAATTTGGCATAGCCTTGACGGCCGACCTGCTGCAAAGTCAGCCAGACTTTCAGCGCCCGAAATCCACGGGAATTTTGCAGGCCATACTCAAAGAAATTATGGGCGCGGCTTTCGCCCTCCTGGGAGAAATTGTAATACTCGGGTTGCGAGCTGTAGGTATCGGTCAGATGCTGGGGATTTTTGACAAGGGTACAACCCGCTTCCAGCGGACAATACAGCCATTTGTGGGGATCGAGTGCCAGCGAATCCGCAGCTTCTATGCCTGCAAACAGCCCTTTCATCTCAGGAACGATGGCGGCAGGAATGCCGTAAGCCCCGTCAATATGAAGCCATAGATCATGGCTTTTGCAGATCGCGGCTATGGCCGCGACATCATCCACGGCTCCGGTGCTGACATCACCGGCGGTAGCCACCACCATAAAGGGTTGAAGCCCTGCTTCCAAGTCCTGCCCGACGGCAGAGCGCAAGGCCTGGATGTCCATCCTGTTGGCGCTATCGGTGGCTATCCAGCGAATGGCTTTGGAGCCATGGCCAAACAAAGTCGCAGCCTTGTCAATCCAGGTATGGGTTGTTTTGGCGCAATAGACCATCATTTTGGCGGCATTTCCCGCCAGACCTTCCTCCTTGAAACCGGCGGGGGCTTTGGCATTTCTCGCCGCCAGGAAGGCGGTGAAGTTGGCCATATTGCCGCCGCTCACCAGCACGCCGCCATAGCTGGCGGGCAGGCCGATAAACTCCGCCAACCATTGGATGGTTTGCTTTTCGATGGCCGTGGCCATCGGGCTCAAAATCTCCGCCCCGACATTGGGGTTGATCGTGGCGGCAAGCATATCGCCCAGCATCCCAATGGGTGCTGGTGAGCCTGTGATATAGCCAAAAAATTTGGGGTGACCATTGAAAAGGGAGTGCTCGAACAATAAGTTCGGCACGCCCGCCAATAAGTCTGCTGCAGCAGTTCCCTGCTCGGGAAAAGACTTCTCGCCCAGGATCTGGGCTATTTCGCGGGGGCTTTCGCCCCTGCTGATAGGCCCTTCTGGCATCTTGCCAAGAAAAGCAGCGATCTCATCTACCAGCCGATGACCGGCCTGGCTGAAATCCTCCTGACTGAGCGCGATAGTATTTTCTCGTTTATCCATAATTTTACAAAGGCCAGATCACATCATCGCCATTGTCGGCGTAGGCTGGCAAGATTGAAATAGCATCCAGGATGTCATCCTGAATCCAAAATAGAATCCCTTTGGATTCAGAAACATAGTTTTTGGGGTTTTCCTCGTCGAATTCGTCATCCAACTCCAGATCAGAAATACCTGCTTTTTTGGCTTTGGCCTTCAATTCGCTCTCTTTTGAGCCGATAAATGATACGCCATTGAGAGAAAATTCTCTCCCATAAAAAGTCACACTGCCCAATCTGTAGTCGTCATCAGCAGAAAAAAGCAAGTCAATGCCCTGCTCGTCATACTCCAGGGTAATGTCTTCAGGCTCATCTTCTGCCGTGTTTTTCTCCCGCAGGCTGGGCTTTCCAAGAATCGCGGTCACCTCTTTCTCAGACTGACCAAATTTAACTTTACCGAAACCTATATGTGGTTTAATTTCCATGAAAATGTTCTGATTAATTTAAGTGAAAAATTTGAAGAATTCATTTCGCCGGCGAATATCCTCATTATATGGTCGCCAACAAACTGTTTTCTTTGATGGAGGATGAGGATCTTTCTTGTTCGTTATTCATTATTTGTCCTTTTCCCTATCTTTCCTCCGAAAAAAAACCTCAAGCTTATGATTACCTCTCTAATCGTTTCCCTTATTTTCCTTGCATTTAAGTTTCTCATGCCGATAAAAAGCAAATCAGAAGTGCCTGATTTCCCCAAAGAAAAGTTTACCAAAATTTATGCTATCACCTACCTGGCATGGTTGGGAGGCGGTGCCTTATTGGCCTGGGGCCTGCATAGCTGGTTTAGCTACTTTTATCAGGAAGAAAAGGAAATTGATCATTTTTCTCTCTATCCAGATGCTTCCTATTGGATAGGCATGGCTGTCATCTTAGGTTTTTCTTTGGGACTTGTATGTATGTTTTGGGCTGTAAAAGCCTTTTTAAAAGACCAAAGCGAGGCTTTCTGGGCCAGATATGACAAAATATATTCGTTTCGGGCAACTCCTTTATTGAAATTTCTCTGCCTATTATTGGCGCTTACGGGTTTGGTTTTTATGAACCTTGGCAGAAATGCTCATTTTGATGTTAGCCCAACGGAAATAAAGGTGAGCAGACTTTTTGAACTGCACTCCACTCTATATTCTATGGATCAAATCAACGAAATCACCCACTACGCCTACCTCGAAGCGCCTAATGGGAATATGGTTTTTAAACCTCATTATGAAATTCTTTTTGATGATGGAAGAATATGGAATACGACCGTGGACATAAGAGAGCCGGAGGATCGGGATGATGAAGTATTTGAAAAGATCAGCAAATGGTCTGGCGTGGAGATTCTCCATGAAGATTAAATTCCTCAAAATCAGCGCAATAAATCCCTAAATTTGTTCCAAATTTGTCGCGATTTTCTCCGAAATTTTTATCCAAACTTCATGAATCCGAAAAAACATACTCCCAAAAATACGCCTAAGGCCTCATCGAAACCCAAGCCCACTCCCAAAGCTGAGCCCGAACCTCAGCCTCTCCCCAAACCCAGCCTTCACCCAAATAACCTTCACAAGCTTCCTTATGACTTCGCGCAGCTCATCCAAAGTTTGCCTGAGTTGGAGGGCTTTGTCAAGCCCAACAAATACGGCAATCTCTCCATCGACTTTGCCGATCCCGCAGCGGTCAAAGCGCTGAATAAAGCGCTGCTCCTGCACCATTATGCCATAGAGCAGTGGGATATTCCCACCGGCTACCTCTGCCCTCCTGTCCCTGGGCGGGCGGATTATCTGCATCATATCGGGGAGCTTCTGGGCAATCACAACTACGGCAATGCCCCCAAAGGGGCCAAAGTCAAATGCCTCGATATAGGCACAGGCGCCAACCTGGTCTATCCCATCATCGGCACCCATGTCTATGGCTGGCACTTTGTGGGGAGTGAAATAGACGATGCGGCCCTGGCCTCTGCCAGGCAGATCATCGCGGGCAATCCGCGTCTGGATGGCAAAGTAGAACTGCGCAAGCAGGAAAACCCCCAACTGATGCTGGCAGGCATCATCGGAAAAGAGGAAAAATTTGATCTGGTGATCTGCAATCCGCCTTTTCATGCTTCTGCCAAAGAAGCCGAAACGGCCAGCCTGCGCAAGTTCAAAAACCTGCGAAATAACCAGGCCAAAAAGGCCGTGCTCAATTTCGGTGGGCAGGCCCACGAACTCTGGCGCGCCGGAGGCGAGCGAAAATTTGTGATTGACCTGGTCAATGAAAGTCAGGAATTTTCCGATTCCTGCCTCTGGTTTTCTACTTTGATCTCCAAAGAATCCAACCTCAAGCACATCAAACATGCCCTCCGGCAGGTAAAACCCAATAAAGTCAAGCTCATACCCATGGGGACGGGCAATAAGCAAAGCCGGATCGTGGCCTGGACCTTTATGACGATTCAACAGGAGGAGATTTGGATTCAATCGCGCTGGGGGTTATAGAGGAAGAATTGACGCAGATTTGTTATGGTTGTTATGATTTGCGCTGTTTTTTCACCTAATCTTATCATAAAAATCAGCGTAAATCAGCGTCAAATTCTTCAACTTATTCCGCATTCAAATCCAACTTATCCAAATGCGCAAACTGCTCAAAATCAGGAAATGCAGCTTTGGCTTCCTTCACCGTTTTTACAAATAAAATATCCTCTCTCAATTGATAGTAACAAAGGGCTTTGTTGTAAAAAGAATCTGTAGAGTGGCCAAAAAAGTCTGCTGAATGCTGGAAAAATAGCAGGGCATCCTGATAATACCCCAGGCCATATAACATGCCTGCCATTTCAAAAGCAAGGTCGGTAGGCTCCTGTATATTGAAGTACATCTTCCAGGTTTGCAGGATGCTTTGGTGCAGGCGCATGCGTTCGTTGAAGGTGACCTTTTGGGCTATTTCTTTGAAATAGGGCAGCATTTTTTTGAATGCAAATGAGTCATACGCGCCCAGCCGCAGTATGCCCAATAATTCCATGAGACTGAAGTCGGAAAGATGCTTCCAGACATACTTTTTTATGCCAATGAAATCATCCGGCCCATAATCATCTACAGATCGCAAAAAGGCACTTTTTGTTTCCGTATAAGATTCGCTTTCCGGCAGGAAAAGCAGACACCCCAATTCCAGGTGAAAGGTAGAATAAGAGGGGAAAAGGGCTTTTCCTCCCAGTTTTTCACAGTATTGTCCCAGCGCATGGTAATTGACCGAAAAAGACATGCTCCCATGGGTGATCATCACGGGTTTTTTGCCCTGATCCAGGTCGTGCACCTGATGAAATCCCTTATCCATGGAAATCAGCATCAGGCCTTTTGAAGAAAGATTTTTCAGCTTTTTGATGCACTGAATGCCTTTTTCGGGAAAAAGAAGATAGGTGTCTTTTACCAAATGGCGATACGCATCCAGTACTTCATCTAAGAGGACATCCTCATAAAATGGGAAAAAGAAGGGTTCTACATCGTAGTCAAATTCCAGGTGATCCAATAAAGCCTCCTCATCCATGCCCGCCGGATTTTCCTCCGTATAAAGGCCCAGCGTTACGGCGAGAATTTCTTCTTTTTTGATTTTGTATAAATCCATCGGGATCGAGTCAAAAAAGTAGTTGGCAATAGCGATGAGGGGCTGCTTCAGCTCATGGGGTGCAATATGGAGATTTGCATGCCTGAGGTGTATTTCTTCAGTGGAAAGGCCATCGAAGTAGGCGACATCCAACAGCCCTTTTTCCAAAAAAGCCTGAAACTGTGGATGATTGTGAAAATACAGCAGGTTTTCCTCCACGATGTCAGTTATCACATAGCAATAAGACGGCAGGTCTATGCCGGAAGCCACGATCAGCGGCTCCAAATGCTGGAGGATATGAAAAGCAAGACGGCCATGCCCCGCTCCCAATTCCAGTAAAAAGACTTTTTCATGAATCTGCCCTTTTGCCGCCAGGTCTTTCAGAAAAGCAAAAATCAATTCTGCATAGGTTTTTCCGACCATCGCACTGCTCGTCAGGTTGTGCGGCACAGTCCCGGTTCGCCAGGCGTCTACGCCTTCTTTTTGGTAATATTGCTCACTGAGTCGCCAGATCAGGCTATCGGAAAAAGGCTTGTGGGCTTCGATGAGATACGTTTTTGTTTCCATGGTACAAGTATTCAAGTGGGACAAAAGCCTCCTAGACTTGGCGTGCTTGTACTAAATGCGCTTTAGCAAAAACGAACGAAGTGTAAATGGTAAGGGACAAGGTACGGATTGGCGCGGGATTTTTATCAAAATGTAGCATCTTGCTTTTTATCCAACAGAAACAAATACACCTAAAAGCATGACCATCAACAAACTCCTCATCCTCCTGCCCCTCCTCGCCCTCGCATGCACCGCTCCCAAAAAGGAGACCAGCACCACCGAAGTCAAAACCTATCCTATAGGTCAGATCAGCACGCCACAAGGCGAGATGCTTTTCTGGCTACACGATGAAACGCCGGGCCATAAAGCAAGCTTTATCCAGCTCGCCCAGGAACACTATTGGGACACACTCACCTTCAATCGCGTGATTGAAAATTTTGTCATACAGGGCGGATGCCCCGATACGCCGGAGGGCTTCAGCGACTCTCCCTATTTGCTCAAACCTGAGTTTCATGACAACATCAGGCACATCTACGGCGCCGTAGGCGCTGGCCGCGACGACAATCCCGGAAAACTTTCTGCTGGCTGCCAGCTATACATCGTGCAAAACAAAGACGGCCTGCCTCGCCTCGATGGTGATTATATGATCTTTGGGCAGGTGTTCAAAGGCCTCGATGTGCTGGACGCCATCGCACAGGTGGAAACCGATTCACTGGACCAGCCGCTGAACAATGTGCCCATGGAGGTGCGTGTGCTGAAGATGACAGCAGAGGAACTGACAGCCGCAGGCTATGTAGGGAAGGAATAATTTGAGAATAAAGGCTTTCTTTTTAATTTAAAGGGCCTTTTTCACCCAGATAATGTCATGTGGCAAGCGGGACTCACACTCATTACCGAAATTCTCCCAGACAAGGTAGATGCCCTCAAGGCATTGCTCCATGAGATCGGAAACGATATCAACGGTAATGCACATATAGACTTCGGCTTACTGCGAAGCGTACATTTTCTGCGTTTTGTGGTGCTTGACGCCAGTGAAGTCCGGGGGACTTCTATCCCCCCCCAACTGGTGCTCAGCACCAACTATGACGGGCCCCTCCATGATCACCTCATGGAGCTTGCGACCCAGGCACAGGCCGGTCTCAACCGGATTTATAGCCATTGCAGGCAGTATCCGCCGGATGCGGATCCGGCTACGCTGGCGGCCTTCCTCCGCAGACATCAGCGCAAAAATGCAGCTTTTTACATGAGCACCATGGGGCGCTCCGTGGAGCAGGTAGAGCAGGAAGCTGCTCTGTATCAGGCGATTCAGGATTATTTGCAAGAGAGCTGCCCGGCCCAAAACTGGCAGGGAAGGACAGCCACCGATATCCGAAAGGAAATACAGGATTTTATCCTGTCGCAGGCTCAGTTTGCCTGGGCGAAGGAGCCCTACCGCAAGCCCTTTTTGCAAAAATATGGCAGCTGGATCCTGGCGGGTGAGTTGCTGGCGATCCTCTTTCTCTATGGCATCCTGTGGGTGGTTGCCCCTTTGGCTACTTTGCTGATCAGTCTGGTGCTGGCTGTTATGGTTTTCTTTTACTGGAAAACATTGCGCAGCCTGGAAAAGAGCGATGCAGCTACCTTTCAGCCCGCGATCAAGCGACCAGATCAGCTGGCCCAACTCACCCAACACGAAGACTACAAAGTCCAAAACCAACTCACACATCTGGTGACGGCCAAAGCGGGCAGGCTCAGGCTATTTACTTTGCGCCTGATATTGGGGGCCATCAATCTGCTGGCGGCGACTTTTTACAACAAAGGGCAACTCGCAGGCATCGTGACGATCCACTTCGCCCGCTGGGCGATCATCGACGGCGGGAAACGCCTGCTCTTTTTCAGCAACTTCGATGGTAGCTGGGAGAGCTACCTGGGCGAATTTGTAGATCGCTCGGCCATCGGCCTGACGGCTGTCTGGAGCAATACAGAAGGCTTTCCACCCACCCAAAGGCTGATCCAGCAGGGCGCGCGCCATTCCGTGGAATTCAAATCCTGGGCCCGCGAAAAGCAAATCCCAACCCAGGTCTGGTACAGCGCCAGAAAAACGCTTTCTGTCAAAAATATCAATAACAATACAGCCATAAGAGCAGCTTTGCTGGGGGAGATGAATGAAGAAGAAGCAAAGGCCTGGCTGAGGTTGTTGTAAATTTTTTCGAAAAAATAACCAAAGATGGAACTCCAGGACATACAAGGCCTGCTTGTCCGGGCTCACGGCGAACTCCCTGAAGCAGCATACCTCATGCTGTCGATCCGGGAAGTCCCCCAAGCCAGGAACTGGCTCAAAGACCAGCTTCCACAGCTGGCTACAGGCAGCCAAAAAGCACCAGATCGCCGGATACAACTGGCTTTCACCTACAGCGGAATGGAAAAGCTGGGGGCGCAGCAATTTGTCAAACACGGCTTCTCCGTGGAATATGTGCAAGGCATGACCAGCCTGCATAAAAGCAGGTTTTTGGGCGATCTGGAGCAAAGTGCTCCTGAAAACTGGCAGTGGGGCGGCACCAAGACAGAAGCCATTGACATGGTATGGATGCTGTTTGCAGCAGATAAAGCCAGCCTGGAAAGCCACATTTCAGCCATGAAGGCGGCTTTGCCGCAAAGCGGGTTAGCCTTCATTCACTGCCTGGATACCCAGGGAAATCCCCACCAAAAGGAGCATTTTGGCTTTCGAGATGGCATGTCACAACCTGTCATCCCAGGCCTCAGCAAGGTTGGTACGCCTGAAAATACGGTGCCTGAAGGCGAGTTTATCCTGGGCTATAAAAATGCCTATGATCAATTTCCCGAAACGCCTGTCGTGGATCCTATGCATGATCCGGAGAATCTACTAGCTGAATCTGCCAACTTCCCCGGTCTGAAAGATTTTGGAAAAAATGGCTCTTACATGGTTTTTCGGCAGTTGACGCAGGATGTATCTGGCTTTTGGGCGTCAGTTTTTTCGGCCGTAAAAAATGAAAATTCGGAAGCGGGAATCGCTGAAAGCGTGCATCTGGCGGCAAAAATGGTGGGCCGCTGGCCCAACGGCAAGCCTGTCTCGCTGGCTCCTGATCAGGAAATGCCTTACGATAAGGAAAAGGATGAAGGCTATCTCTATGCTGCGCATGATGCCGATGGCTGTGGCTGCCCCTTTGGGGCTCATGTCCGCCGTGCCAATCCGCGCGATGCCATGCCCGACAACCAGCCGGCCAGTGCCATCCGCATCTCCAATCGCCACCGCATCCTGCGGCGGGGCCGCAACTTCGGGCCGCCCCTGGCGGCTTCCTTTGCCCCTCAGGAGCTGATAGAAGCCCTGCCCGACGGGCAGGAACGCGGCCTGCAATTCATTTGCTTCAACAGCAACATCCAACGCCAGTTTGAATTTATCCAGCACAGCTGGAGCAATAACACCAAATTTGCCGGGCTATATAGCGATCCCGATCCCATCCTGGGCATCAAAGACAGCCGCGACAAAGGGGAGACGCATGATTTTACCATGCAAGGAAAGCTGCTTCGCAGGAAGCTGCGCGGCCTGCGCCGCCATGTGCACGTCATCGGCGGTGCCTATTTCTTTATGCCAGGGCTGCGCGCCCTGAAATTTCTTGCCCATTTTTCACCCAAAAACGCCTGAAAATGCTTGCAAAACAATCTCTTCAACGCTACGCCCTCTCCATCGCCCGGGCCCTTGCTCCCATGATCAAGACCGGAAATACGGTCCTGCTTTTTCGTTCCGCCGATGTGCTGGAAGTGCTTTCCCGCGACAAGGACTTCACCCTTTCGCAGGTCAACGGACCGCATATCGGTCGCCATATAGGCGATTTTATGCTGGGCATGGACGATAGCCCCGCCTATCAGCGTGATGTCAGCATCATGAGGCGGGCAGTTCATAAAGGCGATGTGGATCGGATTCGTTTGTTTTTTCGGAAAAAAGCGGAAGAAAAAGCGAAAAGTTTTAAAGGTCATTTTGATTTGGTCGATACCTTCACGCGTGATATTCCCTATTTGATGCTTGGAGATTATTTTGGGGTTCCAGGTCCGGACAAAAGCAGCATGTTGCGCTGGAATCGAACGATCTTTTGGGACATATTTCTGGATTTGAAACAGGATCCGACTATCCGTAAAAATGCCTTGCAGAGTTCTGAGGAGATGTTGGGTTATTTGGAAAAATGGATTCAGGAGCAAAAACAGCAAATGCAGGCAGGTGTGCTGGCTGCTGACAGCATGCTGTCCCGCCTCCTGACGATGCAGGGCGGCGAGCAGCCCGCCTTCACGGATACCGAGATTCCCGGAAAAATTTCCGGTACCTATATGGGCTTTATGGAGCCCACC
Organism: Bacteroidia bacterium; assembly: GCA_030430205.1. Taxonomy (GTDB): domain Bacteria; phylum Bacteroidota; class Bacteroidia; order J057; family J057; genus JAUIGE01. The sequence continues at coordinate 134,499 of JAUIGE010000010.1, forward strand.
AACAAAGCGATGGTCAACATCCTGCGGCAATTTTTTGCGCGGCCGGAAGTCCTGGCCCAGGCCAGGGAGGCAGCTCATGCCGATGATGCGGAGCGCATGCTCGGTCTGGCACTGGAAGCGATGCGCTTCCATCCCAATGGCCCCCTGTTGATGCGGCACAGCCCGCAGGAGCAGTATATCGGCGGCACAGATGGCCGCAAAAAACGCCGGATTCCGGCGGGGAAGACCCTCTACCTCATGACGCAAAGCGCCATGTTTGACCCCAGAGCAGTGGAAAAGCCTGAGGCTTTTCTGCCTCATCGCCCACGCGAAACCTATCTCTATTTTGGCTATGGTCTGCATACTTGCTTTGGCAATTATATCAACTATGTGAGTATACCGGAAATGTTGATAGCTTTGCTTAAGCGGGAGCATTTACAGCCCGTGGCAAAGCCGGTTTTTGAGGGTCCTTTTCCAGATAGCTGGAAATGGCAACACCGATAGGCATAAAACCCAAAAGAATGCTTTCTTTTGAATCGCCAATAGTGCTCGTACACCGTACTCAAACTTAAACTCAAACTCCACATGCCTCCCGTCCTCCTACAAATGGACCAATACATCCAGGCCTGGCAGCAAAGCGATGACCAGCGCCACATCTTCCTCAGCTGCTACCGCATGATGACCGCCAACATGCTGCAAGCCGTAGAAGCCAACCGCTTCCAGGATAAGGAGTGGGTTAGCAAACTGCTGCACCACTTCGCCGACTACTACTTCGATGCACTTGCATGTTTTGACTGCGGAGAGACCGCTCCCCCGGCCTGGCAGCAAGTCCACCAATACACCCGGGAAGACAAGCTTCACCGCCTTCAATACCTCCTTTTGGGCGTCAACGCCCACATCAACTACGACCTCGTCCTGACGCTCTACGACATGCTCCAACCCGAATGGGCTTCTCTCACCGAAGCCCAGCGAAAGATCCGGCATGAGGACCATCAGCTCGTCAATGAGGTGATCGCCCATACCATCGACGCCGTCCAGGACGAGATCATCGAACGCGAAGATCGCTTCATGGCGCTGATAGATCGCGCCTTTGGGCGGCTGGACGAGTACCTGCTGTCGCGCCTGATCAGCAGCTGGCGACAGGATGTATGGGAAAAAGCCCAGGAGATGCTCCTGGCAGAGAGCCCCGCGGAGCGGGAGGCCTTGCGGAGGAAAGTAGAGGCATCTGTGATGCGTCGGGGGCGGTTGTTGGGGGTGTGATGGGGTGAGTTACAAATAGAATTTTTTGAAATAATGAATATCAAAAATCCACTCCTAATCATTTGGGCATTCTTCATAATTGCCTGTAACAGTGAAAGCTCAGGTTCAAAAGAACCTCCATTAAATCAACCGATTGATTCAATTAAGCATGTAGAGGAAGGTAAAAGAACATTGTATAACCCAGAATTCGAAGATCCTGCAAGAGAAGACCTTTTTAGAAAAAATGCTTTTGATTTTGCATCAGATAATTTAAAAGATGAATATTCCCTATCCATCTCAGACACCTCTAAAATTGTTTTTTGGGGTGTAAAAACGAAGTTCCTTTATTTCAGCTTTGAAATTAATCCATGGACACGATTGGTGCAGTTTCACAAGATGGATAAAGGCAATTTTCATCTTCAATGGGAACAGAGATTTGAATCAAGTTCCCTTTTATTTTCAGGAGATTCCATCAGAGATATTAATGGGGATGGCTATCTGGATTTATTAATTCAGTTCTATCCTTCATCTGGTTGTTGCAGAAGAAATAGTTTTTGGATCTGGTTATTTGATAAGGGAAAGGATGACTTTAGGGAAAAAATACGGTTGATAAATCCCACTTTTTACCCAAAGGAAAACTTAGTTAGAGGGGTGAATTATGGCCATCCCGGAGAAGTGCCATTATATAAAATGAGGTGGAAAGGCCTCGGATTAGATACATTGGAATATATCCATCCTTTGCCTGGTAGAAAAGATACTTTTCTTTTGACCCGGAAATATGAAATCTATCCAGGAAGATATGATCCCCCTAAAGGGAAATTAATTTCGCCTTTGCCCAAGGAGTATCTGGGAATTGAAAGTATCGAGTGGTTTTTGGGTTATTGATGCAAGCCAAGTCCAGAGCAACTTTCATCTCCGTTCTTCCCGCCAGACACTTTTTTACTTTTTTATAAAGAAACCACCCATGAAAAGTCTTTTCGTCCTCAGCAAAGCATATTCAACCTTAATACAGGCACGGGATTCAGCTGCAATAGCCTTTGACGAAACCAACGACTCGGCGGATATTTCAGCTGAAATCAAGACCCTGCTTTGGGAAGCATATAAAAACTTAGGCAAGCAGGCAGATGAACAAATCGAATCATTTATAGCCCACTCAAAAGCGTATTCCCAGAAAAACAATATACCCGTAAAAGAGCTAATCATTCAGCTTGCAAAACCCCACATAATGGGCGAACAGCCTGCCATCCACCCTTTTTTACTAATTCACCTCATGTGGAAAAGGGAAAAAGAGAAAAACAATTTTTGTCTGGAGACGCTTGAGGCTTTATTGCGGACCTTGCTCACTCCCCCCATCAAAAGCCAGCAGGAGGTATACTACATCGAGTGCCTGATCGACATCTGGCACTATGATAGCGACTCTTTGATTCCCATAGATATATTGGAGGCCATCCTGATGATGGAGCAGACGGGAGCACATAATTATGATGCTTTTATCAAGGCGAGTAGCTATTTGAAGGCTCATCCTGAGGAGCTGGTGGAAGGTGTGGTGGCGCGGGTACGGCATGTCAGGCATTATTTGGAGGATGAGTATTATCAGATGTGGATTTGAAAAAGAAGCCCTGAAGGGCGAAGTACGAATTGCTGGAGCGGATTTCGGCCTAAGGGTGGGCTCTTGCGCGTAATCCGCTCCAAGTATTCAACTCTTGATTTGCATGGATAGTGTGATTCATATTTTGGAGCGATGCCATCGGGATGAAGAAAGAGTGAGAGTGAAAGCGAAAAAACAATACGATGAAAGCCATTTTCTACGAAACATTCCAGGGGCCACTGGCCCTCAAAACCCTTCCTGATCCCAGCCTCAGGCCGGGAGGCGTAGTCCTGCAAGTCACCGCCACCGGCCTGTGCCGGAGTGACTGGCACGGCTGGATGGGGCACGACCCCGACATCAGGCTCCCCCACGTTCCCGGCCATGAACTGGCCGGTATCATCCTCGCCAAAGGCGAGGATGTGCGCAATTTTGAGCTCGGTGAGCGCGTCACCCTCCCTTTTGTGGGCGGCTGTGGCCGCTGCGGGCAGTGCATCTCCGGCAATCACCAGGTCTGCGACCATCAGTTTCAGCCGGGCTTCACGCATTGGGGATCATTTGCCGAATATGTGGCAATTGACTATGCAGATGTCAATCTGGTGAAGCTGCCCGAGGAGATCGCAGATGTGACGGCAGCGGTGCTGGGCTGCCGTTTTATCACCGCCTTTCGGGCGGTGGTGGATCAGGGAAAAGTAAGCGGCGGACAGCATGTCGCCATTCATGGCTGCGGAGGCGTGGGCCTTTCGGCCATTATGATCGCACACGCGCTGGGCGCGCAGGTGACGGCCATAGACATTGACGAGGGCACTTTGGCGTTGGCAAAGCAATTGGGAGCGACTTCCCTCATCCATGCGAAGCAAAGCGATCACATTTCAGAGGCAATAAAAGACCTCACGCAAGGCGGTGCCCATGTATCCATCGACGCCCTCGGCAGCGCCGAGACTTGCTTCAACTCCATCTCCAGCCTCCGCAAACGCGGCAAACACATACAAGTCGGTCTCATGACCGGCGACCACAAACACCCCCGGGTGCCCATGGATCGGGTGCTGGCAGATGAGCTGGAAATCATCGGAAGCCATGGCATGCAGGCATTCAGATATCCTGAAATGCTTGCGATGATTGCCAGTGGCAAGCTCCAACCGGAAAAGCTGGTTGAGCGGACGATCCGCCTGGAGGAGCTGGTGACGGCTTTGCCGGCGATGGATCGCTTTGGTCATGCAGGAGTCCTGGTAGTAGATTCTTTTTAATTTTACCCCCATGAAAGCAGCGAACCAACTCATCCTCATCACAGGCGGCTCCTCTGGCATCGGCAAAGCCGCTGCTATCGAACTCGCCCGCCAGGGCGCGGAGATCATCATCCAGGCCAGAAACAGGGACAAGCTCAAAGCCGCAGCAGCGGAAATCGAGGCTGCTGGAGGGAAAGTGCATACCTACTCCACCGATCTGACGGACGGCAAAGCCGTGGAGCAAGCTGCTGCTCAAATCACACAGGAAGTGGGCCTTCCCGATGTCATCATCAATAGCGCCGGAGCGGGAGATTGGTTGTCGCTGAAGGAGGCAAGCGTGCTGCATTATGAAGAGACCATGGCATCGCCCTATTTAGCTACTGCTTTTACCTGTAAAGCATTTTATGACCTCATGCAAAGCCGTGGCTCGGGACACTTTATTGTCGTCAACTCTGTTGCCTGCTTTTTCTCTTTTCCCAAAGCGACGGGCTATACGCCTGCCCGATGGGCCATGCTGGGCTTTGCCCGGGCCATGCAGGCAGATTTGCATGGAACGCCCTTCAGGCTGTCCTTTATCGCGTTGGGCAAGGTAAACTCGCCTTACTTCACCAACAATCCCGTCAGCGAGGATCGCATCCCCCGAATTGCGGAAATGCTGATCCCCACCATGACAGAAGCTGCAAGTGGCAAAGCCATAGCCCGCCTGGTCCGATCTCCCCGAAATATGACTGTCAAGCCCTTTTTGATGGGGATGTTTGTTGCGATGAATCGCTTTGTGCCGGGGCTGTTTCGGTGGTTGATGCGGGTTGTGTGATGGAGTTGCAGGGTTTTATTGAAAAGTCCTATATTGTTATGCTAAGCCATATAAAATATGCCATTTTACAAATTTCCATCTCTCCTTCGCAGCGCAATTCTTTTCCCCTTTTGGGCCATAATAAGCCTGGGCTGCATCCAGGCACAGGAAGTTCCTGTGTCAGCTCGTCCGGATTGGGTCATCAAATACCATCCACAGGTGGATTGGGAAAATACCGATGGCCGGATCTCTGGCTCAGATTATTCCTTGCTCATTGACAAGCAAATCAACATTCCCCGTCAGGAATATTATTTTCACCGGGCTGTCAAGATTTTAACCAGCGAAGGGATTCAGGATGAATCTGATATTTCTATAACCTTTGAACCCAGCTTCCAGAAGTTGTTTTTTCATGAAGTCAGCGTATATCGGGCCGGGAAAAAAATCAACAAACTCGCAGATCACGAAATCAGGACTTTGAAGCTGGAGACCAGCCACGAAAGGTTTTTGTACAATGAACGGGTACAGGCTGTCATCAACCTGCGTGATATCAGGGTGGGAGATGTGATCGTATATGCCTGCACCAGAAAAGGGATAAATCCACTGCTGGACGGCCATTGGGCCTCAACAATAGACTTGAACTACGGCGAGCCTGTCCTGGAGATCAAAAATCGTTTGATCAAAAGACAGGATCGCCCTTTGAAAATGACTTACAGTGGACCACCTCTGGAGTATGAGGAGCACAATTTACCGGAAGGAAAAGAATATATATGGAATCTGGACACGGTAGAGGCAGCTCATTTTGACAAAAATATGCCTGCCTGGTATAATCCCTATCGGGAATTGGCCTATACAGACCACGCTTCCTGGAAGGAAGTAGTCCAGCTCATCGCTCCACATTATCAAATAGATGCACAGGAATTGGCTGATTTGAGGCAGGAACTCACAAAAATCATTCGCGAGGATAGTTCCATGACGGTTATCCAGCAAGCCATCCGCTTTGTGCAGGATGACGTGCGCTATTTGGGTTTTGAAAGCGGTATACATGCCTACCAACCCCACTCCCCCCTGCAAGTGCTGAACCAACGCTTTGGCGATTGTAAGGACAAGTCTTTTCTGCTTTGTGCCATGCTTAAGGCTTATGATGTGACCGCCTATCCTTTATTGGTAAATACCGATCTCAAGGAATACGTCAGGGAAGAGTTGCCTTCCTTCAGTGCTTTTGACCATTGTGTGGTTATAGTAGAGTTATCTGACGAATACTTTTGCATAGATCCGACCATCAACTTCCAGGGTGGAGAAACATCCAATATGGCTTTTCCTGATTATGGTTATGGTTTGGTGATAAAAAAAGGTGAAAACAAGCTCACGAAGCTCCCGCGATCTCAAAAAAGACCCATAAAAGTATATCAGGAATTCACTTTCCCAAATGAGAAAGACAGCATTACCTTTACTGTCAAAACCATTTCCTACGGCGCCAATGCTGACTACCAAAGATCCCGCTTTGCCAATCAAAGCAAAGATGAAATCACTCAAACTTTCCTGGAATTTTACAGCAACGAATATCCCGGAATAAGCGTCCTCAGCCCCATTGAAATCGAGGATAGTCGGGATTATGACAATGAATTCATCATTTTAGAATCCTATCGTATGCCCAATCCTGCGGTTGTTTCAACCGAAAAAAGGGAAGCGATGGATTTTGATTTTTATGCCATAGACATGGATGATTACCTATCAGTCACCAAAAGTCCTGCCCGCAGCGCGCCTTATGTGATAAAGGAGATGCCCTCCATTTCCTGCGAAATAAAACTGCATTTTCCCAACCGGGCTTATGGCTATATTGACAAAAAGACCTTTCAGAATGAAGCTTATCGCTACGACTTTATCTCAGGGATTTCAGGTAAAACGGTGACTTTGTATCACAGCTACGAAAGCTTTGCAGATTATATTGACAGCGATAAAGTTCCCGCTTACATACAAGCACATGAAGAAATGCGGGACTATTTGTTTTATACAGCAACCTTTAATGCGGGAAAGGAAGCTTTCTCAAAGTTCGGCCTGGAGTGGTGGATAATTGCTTTGGGGATTATGGGATTTGCTGCTGCCAGGTATAGGAAAATACGTTCCACCCAAGCTAAAAATAAGATGAAATAGCTTCCCACTTAAAAATTTCTGGAACCAAATATGACCGACTGCATCTTCTGTAAGATCGTAAAAGGCCAAGCCCACTCCTGGAAAGTCCATCCCGAATGGCGGGTGGAGTATGATGGGATGATTGAGCGCTTGAGATAATCTTCAACCCTACCTAAACAAAGATGAATTTTATACAAAAAATTTTTGGCAAAGTATTAGATCAGATTCAGCAAGATTTTGGTGAGCAACTTAAAGTCAGATTTGACATCTATAAGGATAAATATTGGCAGTTGATGGATTGGTTTAGGGGATAGGAATAAATTTATCCCGCCAAAATCCTCAACAAATCATCATTCAAATAATATACTTCAACCCCATCTTTTTGCGGGGAAAGAATTCCAGCCTCGACAAGTTCGCTCATATACTTTGTGATGGTAGTTCGCGATGATTTCTCTAACAATTGGGCGATGACGGCAGGTTTGATATATGGCTGGCTAAAAATAAGTTCATTCATTTCTTTATTATACCAGGGCAAATGCTCTTTTCCGTATGCAAGGGTCGCTTCCATTTGATTGATGATCTCATTGATAAGAGAATTGGTGAGAATAGCTGTTTTTTCTGTGGCATCCAGCATATATAAAATCCAGCTCTTCCATGATCTTTGCTGTGTAACGCCTGCCAGATTATGGTAATAATCCTCCTTGTGGATAATAATATACTTTGATAGATAGAGCGTGGGATGAGAAAGAAGCTTTGCATGTATCAAATACAATAAATTCAGGATGCGCCCTGTCCTGCCATTGCCATCCTGAAACGGATGGATCGCTTCAAATTGATAATGTGCGATGCACATTTTAAGAAGAGGATCTGTGGGATATTTTTCGTCATCAATCAGGTATTCAATTAGGTTTTCCATCAAATTATCAACAATTCCTGGGCCTCTGGGCGGAGTATAATGGCCTTATACAATTCATCCTCTGTCGTGAAGATATTTTCAATCTCAGTTGAAGTTTTTGCTTCCTGCAATGCAATGGTGTTCATTAGCATGTTAGGATTGGGAAGCCTCAGGATATTGCCATCTACCCCAGCCAGCGCCCGTGAAGCAGAAACCAGTTTCTTCAATATATCCGGATCATTTTCCAACTCTTTTGAAGGAGGAAGGAGGGGAAGGTTATTAAAAGGCTTGTTTCTATCGTATTTTTGAGGCGTCATATATGTCCAGTTTTATGGGGTTTTTTGAACATAATGTAAATTTAGGACAGAATACTGAACCCACAACCCATTATGTCCAACTTTTCATCAAAAACTGAACATTTAAACACAAGACAAAAAAAACTGGACAGATTTCGGGTATATGTCCAATTTTGGGCTATTTTCTGGACATATACTGAAATAGGGCAAAGACTTTAAACCAAACTCATGGATCAAATAGTAAAAAAAATCAACAAAGACCTCCCCGTCCACAATATGTGGGATGGCTTTTGGATACATTCCTACAGAAAAAAAACGCTGATCATCTCCTGTAGCTTCGATAGAATATACTATCGGGATTTCGATTTGATCTTCAAAAACGTAAGCTTTTTCAATGTTCCTGTCGAGTGGAGAGATACGGCTGTAGAGGGCAGCGATCTCCTGCGGCTTGCGAGCAAGGAAGAATTTGCGCAGCATCATCCGGATTTTGAGGTGGAGGATCGGTTTATATTCGCCATTGATCTGCATTTTAGCATCAAAGGGAATTTGAAAAAATATACCTTCTTCATTCTCGCAAAACACGTTTACCTGATCCGGTGTGAGCAGAACAATAACCGCCCTGGCGCGGAATATGACGACATCTTTCCGGATGAAAAATTTCCCTGTATGCGCAACAGAGTTCCGGCAAAATGACAGTTGCTTAAGCTGATTTACCTAAATTGAGGTCTCAACTCAGATCAGCTCCATGCTTTCAGCAAAAAATAAAGTAACCCTTTTTCTGGCTGCAGCTTTTTGCCTGCTTCTGCTGACCTATATTTCATCCTGCAACAGTGCCAAAGACAAGCAGGAGGCTGGCAGCCATTTTTCCGGCAGGGTCCTCATCCCTGACAAAATCGACTTCAACTTCCATGTAAAGCCCATCCTCTCAGACCGCTGCTTTACCTGCCACGGGCCGGATGAGAGCAAGATGGAAGGCGGATTGGCCTTTTACACACAGGAGAAAGCCTTTGCAGCATTGGGCGAAAAAAAAGACCACTATGCCATCGTTCCGGGCGATGTGCAGGCCAGCACGCTGATCCACAAGATCTTCTCTGAAGATCCCGAGCAGCAAATGCCGCCCCCCGCTTCCAACCTGACATTGGAAGCCTACGAAAAGGAAATCCTCAAAAAGTGGATCGAGCAGGGCGCTGAATGGAAGGAACATTGGGCGTTTACGCCCGTCAGAGAGGTAGAGACGCCAGAAGTGAGGCTGCAAGGCTGGGCGAAAAATGAGCTTGATTATTTTATTCTCAAAAAACTGGAAAGCCAACAGCTTTCCCCCTCCCCGCTGGCGCGGGCCGAGAAGCAGCTGCGCCGCCTGAGTTTTGACATCCGCGGCCTGCCGCCTACGCTGGCAGAGATTGAGCGATTTGTCGCCGATCCTTCGGATGAAGCCTACGAAAGCTTCGTAGATGCCTTTCTCGACTCCGACGCATACGCCGAGCGCATGACAGCCGACTGGCTCGACCTCGCCCGCTACGCCGATACACATGGCTACCAGGACGACCTGGAACGCACGATGTGGCCCTGGCGGGACTGGGTGATACATGCCTTTCGCCAAAATATGCCCTACGATCAGTTTGTGAGCTGGCAGTTGGCAGGGGATCTGTTGCCGAATGCTACGCGTGAGCACATCATCGCAACGGCCTTCAACCGCAACCACAAAATCACTCAGGAGGGTGGCGTCATCTCCGAAGAATACCGCGCCGAATACGTCACCGACCGCACCAATACCTTTGGCACCGCCTTCCTCGGCCTGACCATGGAATGTGCCAAATGCCACGACCACAAATACGATCCCATCAGCCAGAAGGAATACTTTCAGCTTTTCGCCTACTTCAACAATGTAGCCGAAAAGGGCCTGATCGAGAGCTATGGAGAGATTCCAAAGCCTTATATCCTGATTTCGGATGAAGAAATCCGGGAGACTTTGACTTTTATCCATCAGCTGGATAGCGCCAAAGAAATCTCTTTGCTGGTGATGGAAGAGCTGCCGGAAGCCCGGCAAACCTACTTATTGGAGCGTGGGCAATATGACAAAGCCGGCATGCCGGTTTCGCCTGCGGTGCCGGCATTTGGCAGCAAAAAAGCCCAGCCTGAAGTCAAAAACCGCCTCGAACTCGCCCAATGGCTTTTCAGCAAAGACCATCCGCTGACCGCCCGCGTCATGGCCAACCGCATCTGGAAGCAGCTTTTTGGCAAAGGGCTGGTGGCCTCTTCCTACGACTTTGGCAACCAGGGCAGCCTGCCCACCCATCCCGAATTATTGGACCATCTGGCCCTGAAGTTCCGGCAAAGCGGCTGGGACATCCAGCAATTGATCAAATACATCGCCATGTCGGCGACCTACCGCCAATCCGGCAAAATCTCTCCAGCCTTGCTGGAGGCCGACCCTTCCAACCGCTTCCTGGCGCGTGCGCCAAGAGGACGCCTGACGGCAGAGATGATCCGCGATCAGGCCCTCAGCATCAGCGGATTGCTGGTAGATGAGGTCGGTGGCCCGAGCGTCAAACCCTACCAGCCGCCAGGCCTCTGGGAAGAAACCACCGGAGGCGGGGGCGGCAGCACCGCCAAATACACACAGGACGTTGGCAGCAAAAACTACAGGCGCAGCCTCTACACTTTCTGGAAGCGGACCGTTCCGCCACCCAATATGATGACCTTCGACGCGCCCTCGCGCGACCTCTGCACGGTGCAGCGCGGCCACACCAGCACTCCCTTGCAGGCGCTGGTGCTGATGAATGATCCGCAGTTTTTGGAAGCTGCCGAGGCACTTGCGCAGCGCGCTGTGCAGGAGGTCGGTGATGAGCCGAAGGCGGTGATAAACTATATGTTTAGCCTGGCAACATCGCGGCAGCCGGAGGCGGAGGAAGTGAAAGCTTTGGAAGCGCTGGTTAGCGATCCGGTAGGGTCACATAATAATGTGACCAATACCCAAGGGTCACATTATAATGTGACCCTACGCTATGTGGCCAGCACAATTTTAAATCTCGATGAAACGATTCGAAAGAATTGATATGAAAAAAAACCATCCCATCACCGAGAATCACCTCTTGCAAAACCGCCGTGCTTTCCTGGCCAAAACCGCCAAAGGCATAGGCGCTGCTGCCCTGGCTGGCTTGCTGGGCAAGGGCCTCAGCAGTTGTGTGAGCGGCCTGGGCGACACTGCGCCCGAACGTGCCCTGAAAGGCATCCTCAGCAATCCGCATTTCGCCCCTCAAGCCAGGCGCGTGATCTACCTCTTTCAGAGCGGGGGCCCTTCTCAGTTGGAATTGTTTGACTACAAACCCATGCTCACCAGGATGCGCGGGCAGGACCTGCCGGAGTCTATCCGACAGGGACAACGCCTGACGGGCATGACCTCCGGGCAGACCTCTTTCCCATTGGTGAATTCGCCTTACAAATTCCAGCAGCATGGCCAGAGCGGTGCCTGGATGAGTGAATTGCTGCCCTATACCTCGCAGGTGGTGGATGAGCTGTGCATCATCAAATCCATGCATACCGAAGCGATCAACCATGATCCGGCGATCACCTTTTTTCAGACGGGTTCCCAGCAAAGCGGAAGACCTTCCATGGGCTCATGGCTGAGCTATGGCCTGGGTAGCGAAAATGAAAATCTCCCGGGATTTTGTGTGTTGCTGTCGCGGGGGACGGGCAGGCCTTTTGGGCAGCCTTTGTATTCGCGTTTGTGGGGAAATGGCTTTTTGCATTCGCTGCACCAGGGCGTGCAGTTTCGTTCGGGCAAAGATCCCGTGCTTTTTCTCAATGATCCCGAAGGCATGTCCAAACCCGACCGCCGCAGGATGCTCGACAAGCTCGAAGAGCTCAACCAAAAGCAATACGAGGAATACGGCGATCCCGAAATCCAAAGCCGCATCGCGCAATACGAAATGGCTTACCGCATGCAGACCTCCGTGCCGGAGCTGATGGATGTATCCGGCGAGCCCGATAGCATCTATCGGATGTATGGCCCGGATGCGACGCAGCCGGGCACCTTTGCCGCCAACTGCCTGTTGGCGAGGCGACTGGCTGAGCGCGGCGTGCGCTTTATCCAGCTCTATCACATGGGCTGGGACGCCCATTTCAACCTGCCTACGCAGATAAAAGGCCAGGCCAAAGACGTCGATCAGGCCTCCGCCGCCCTCATCACCGACCTTAAGCAACGCGGTATGCTGGAAGATACCCTCGTCGTTTGGGGAGGAGAATTTGGGCGAACGAATTATTCGCAGGGGGTACTCACGGAGACCGATTATGGACGCGATCACCATCCCCGCTGCTTTACCATCTGGATGGCAGGGGGCGGCATCAAGCCGGGCATGGTGTATGGTGAGACAGATGAATTTGGCTACAATATCGTAGAGAATCCCGTGCATGTGCATGATTTTCAGGCGACATTGCTGCACCAACTGGGGATAGATCACGAGCGCCTCACCTATAAATACCAGGGCAGAAGATTCCGCCTGACAGATGTCCATGGAAAAATCATCCACGATATATTAGCATAACTCTTATGCCAAAACTCAGATACAGCTGGCCGTTTTATTTCGCCATTTTTGGCAATCTCCTCATGTGGGAGGAGTTGACACAAGGATGGATATACTCCCTCATCCAAGATCTCAGCATCCTAAAAGACCGGGAATACTTCGTGATTGGATTGCTCACTTTTATATGCGTCAGCATGTTTTTCATCACGGTCTATCAACTCTGGATCAACCGATTCAAAAATGACAAAAGATGGCTTTTGGTCATCGTGGGCCTGATATTTCTGGCGGTCATCTTTTTATTGGTGCTGGAAACTTTTGGCTCTCCCAATCCTGACTACCTCCTGATGGTCTATGGCCTGTGGTGCCTGCTGCTGATGTTTGTCTATGGCTTGAGGCAAAGGGCAAAACCTATCCATCTGAAAAGCAAATTCACTTTGCCCAAAAATATCACCGTGATGGTAATCCTCGGAGGCGGTGTCCTCATTGGTCTACTAACCCTGGCAAAGCAATTTAACTTCAGTTTTTATAAAGGGAGAAACGGCGACTTTATAGGGTTTTATGCCCTGATCCTCCAAATAGGCCTTCCGCTGGCCATGCTGCTCAATATGCTGGACCATCACGCCCGATATAAGGGGCGGGGATTTGCGAAAAAGCAATTGGATTTGATTGAGCGATTGGGGGAGGATTGATTGCTACGCAATCCCTTTGTGCAAACTCAGAAAATTATCTAATTTTCATTCTCTTTGCTGCAAAGGCATGCGACGATATGTCGTTGTTGCAGGGACGCATCGTAATGCGTTTGCTTGTAGGGACGCATCGTAATGCGTTTGCTTGTAGGGACGCATTATAATGCGTCCCTACAAAACACAAGGCAAAGCCTTGATAATCATAATTTCCCATGAAAATCTGCATAGCCGAAAAACCCTCCGTAGCCCGCGAAATCGCGGCCATCCTCGGCGCAACGGCCCGCCGTGACGGCTATTATGAAGGCAATGGCTATGCCGTCACCTGGACCTTCGGTCATTTCTGCGAGCTCAAAGACCCCGACGAATACGAGCCCCACTGGAAAAAGTGGAGCATGCATACCCTGCCGATGCTACCGCATCGTTTTGATATTCGCCTGAAAAAGAATCAGGGCGTAAAAAAGCAGTTTAAGATCGTCAAGGACTTGTTTAAGCAAGCTGAAGTGGTCATCAATTGCGGGGATGCCGGGCAGGAAGGCGAGCTGATCCAACGCTGGGTGATGAAGCTGGCGAAGTACAAAGGGCCGGTCAAACGGCTTTGGATTTCCTCGCTCACGCCGGAGGCGATACGGGATGGCTTTCAGAACCTGAAAGAGGGGGCCGACTTCGACAACCTGTATTATGCAGGTTTTTCGCGCGCCATCGGCGATTGGCTGTTGGGGATAAACGCCACGCGGCTTTTCACCCTCAAATACGGCGGATACAAGCAGATGCTTTCCATCGGGCGGGTGCAAACGCCCACCCTGGCGATGCTGGTGCAGCGACATCTTGAGATTCAGAACTTCAAACCGGAAGCTTACTGGGAATTGCAAACAGCCTACCGGGAAGTGACTTTCAGCTGTACAAAAGGGAAATTCGGCAAAAAAGAAGAAGGCGAAAAACTATTCGAACAAGTTAAGGATCAACCTTTTAGCATCACTTCCGTCGAGAAAAAAGACGCCAAAGAAGCGCCTCCATACCTTTTCGATCTGACCAGTCTGCAGGTTCACTGCAACAAACGCTTTTCCTATTCGGCAGACATGACGCTCAAGATCGCCCAAAAGCTCTACGAGCAAAAAGTCATCACCTATCCGCGTGTTGACACGGTCTTTTTGCCTAATGACATCTATCCCAAGGCCTCGGGCATTTTGCAAAAATTGTCGAAATACAGCCAATTTACCCAGCCTTTGCTCGGCAAAAAGCTACGCAAGTCAGCCAAATTTTTTAACGATAAAAAGGTCACCGACCACCACGCCATCATCCCCACTGGCATAGAGCAAGGGCTCGACAGCGCTTCGCAAAACGTCTACGACGCCATTGTCCGCCGTTTTATCGGCGCTTTTTATCCTGATTGCCTGCTCGCCAAAACCGCCGTGCTGGGCGAATCCGCCCAGGTAGAATTCAAAGCCACAGGCAAGGAAATCCTCGATCCGGGATGGCGGGTGCTGTACCCCAGGCCTGCGAAAAAGGAGAAAGAGGACGATGATGAAAAAGGCAGAGAAGAAGATGAGGGGATATTGCCAACATTTGTGGTTGGGGAAAGCGGGCCACATGAGCCCACCCTGGTCGAAAAGCAGACACAGCCTCCCAAGGCATTTACAGAAGGTACGCTGCTGCGCGCCATGGAAACCGCCGGCAAACAGGTGGATGACGAAAAATTGAGGGAGTTGATGAAGGAAAACGGCATTGGCCGTCCCTCCACGCGGGCAGCGATCATCGAGACGCTTTTTCGCAGAAAATACATCGAGCGGAAACGCAAGCTGGTCATCCCGACTGATACGGGCATACAGCTGATCGGCACCATCGAAAATGAATTGCTCAAGTCTGCCGAGCTTACCGGTATATGGGAAAAACAGCTGAGGGAGATTGAAAGAGGGGAATATTCTTCCTCTGCCTTTGTGAAAGGCATGAAGGAGATGGTGCAGGCTTTGACCATAGAAGTGCAAAACGCTGCTTATAAGCAGGTTTTTAAACAGAGTGTGAATACGGGTACCAGTCCGAGTAGCGAGAGCAGGAAAAAAGCGCCGACGAAGTCGAAGACATCTTCGGAAATGGCCTGCCCAAAATGCAGGCAGGGGACTATGCTCAAGGGAAAAAGCGCCTACGGCTGCAGCCGCTACAAAGAGGGATGCGATTTTCGCGTTCCCTTTGCGATTCAGGGGAAGAAAATTTCGGAGAAACAGGTGGCGCGGCTTGTCGGAAAAGGCGCGACGGTTTTTTTGAAGGGATTTGATGTGGGGGGGAAAAAGGAAGAAGGGAGGGTTCTTCTGGGGGAAAAGTTTGAGTTGAAGTTTGAGTTGAAGAACGGGAGAGAGCAGCCGCCCGCGGGCGATGCGCCCGCCTGCCCCAAGTGTGGCCTTGGCCACATCGTCAAAGGAAAAACGGCTTACGGCTGTAGCCGTTGGAAAGCGGGATGCGATTTTCGCTTTTCTTTTGAGGCGCTGCGGCAGCGCGCAGAAGGGCGAAAATTGACGAAGGCTTTGGTTATTGAAATTATTTCAGCTAAATGATTTTTCTACCGCGGATTTCGCAGATAAGAGCCCAAACATGCCCGATTTGCGAAAATCCGCGCAATCTGCGGACAAAAAAATCCCCTATGCCACACCCAACACAAATCAGCGAAAAAGACCTGCTCGCGGCCTCCCAAAAATTGGAACATCAGGGATTTGCCATCCTGCCCGATGTTTTTTCCCAAAGGGAAATCGTCCAGCTCAAAAGCACCTTAGATAAAAGCCTGGGGCTGAAGGAAAACAAAATACATTCGCAAAGGAGGCTGCTTCAAGCCGTACCCAAGCTGAAAAAGGTGTTATTCAACAACCATCTTCTGCGCATCATCCACCACATTCAGCCAGATGCTTTTTTGGTAAAATCTATTTATTTCGACAAAACGCCTGAAACCAACTGGTTTGTAACCTGGCATCAGGATATCCCCATCAATGTGTCCGGGAAAAAAGAAGCCGATGGCTTCTCGCGCTGGACCTTCAAAGAAGGTATTCACAGCGTCTGTCCGCCCGAAGAATATTGCAAAAATATCTTCACCCTCCGCATCCATCTCGACGATACCGACGAGCTCAACGGCGCACTCAAAGTGCTGCCCGGCTCCCACCAAAAGCACTATAGCGACAGCGAAATCGCTGCCCTTGCTGAAAACAGCCAGGTTGTCAACTGCCTGGTGGATGCCGGAGGCCTGATGGCGATGAAGCCCCTTTTGCTGCATGCTTCAGGAAAAAGCAAAAACCAAAAAGGGAGACAAGTTATTCACCTGGAATTTGCTTCTTTGGATTTGCCAGATGGTCTGGATTGGTTGGAGAAGGAAATCTGTTAAGCCTCACCGAATCACCAGCTTCCGCGACACCTTCTCCTCGCCTACGAGCAAACTCACATGATACACGCCAGCGGGCAGCTTTTGCTCTGTCAAGGGAATGGCTATGCGCGTATGGCCGCGAAGGAGGTTCAGCTCCTGCTTCCAGAGAAGCTGGCCAAGGGCATTGAAAAGGGACAATTCACCGGCCTGGCGGCCCTTTTTGCTTTCGATGTCTACCCAGATTTGCTCACTGTCGAGTGAGGCATAATTGGGGAAAAGTTGTAGCTGAATCTTGCCTGCGGCAAGCTGATCGCCTATCCCATTGACGCTGCCTTCGGTCAGCGTGAGGTACTGATCCACGCTGACGCCCGTCAGCATCTCCCGGCCCGAGCCGGGCCAATCCACGTAGAGCGTATCCACGCTGCTGGCGTCTCCCAGCCCAAAATGGGCTGTCAGGCTGTTTTGTCCGGCGTAGCCGGATTGGGAGCGAATCTCGCGAATCTGCCAGACGGTCTGGCCGCCTATCGTCGCTTTGAGACGGATTTTGGCGCCGACGGCGCTGGCGTTGGATTGCGTGCCACGCAGCTTGATTTTCAACCAATGGTTGCTGTTTCCCTGATTGAGCAAAAGGCTGTTGGCCTTTTCGCTATCGGTCGTGCTGTTTTTGCAGTTGGCTACGACCAGATCGAGGAAGCCATCATTGTTCACATCGCCCCAGGCGAGGCCATAGGAGCAGATATTGCCGTTGGCGGGGAGCAGAGAAGTCACATCCGTGAAGCTGCCGTCGCCCTGGTTTTCGAAAAGGCGGTTTTCCATATTGCCGCCGCAAAAGCCGTTGGCGATCGCCAGATCGAGGTCGCCATCATTGTCGTAATCGCCAAAGGCGGAGCCATAGGTACAGCCGCGAAAGCGGGCGACGGTATCCGTCAGGATGGCCGAAAAGCCATTTCCTGTATTTTCAAACAGCTGATTTCTCACTTCCACCAGATAACCGGAATTGCCGATAAAAACGTCAAAATCGCCATCGTTGTCGATGTCGCCCCAGGAAGCCGTCATGCTGCTGCGTGTCTGGGTGACGAGATCACCTGTTGTGATTTTTTCAAACTGACCGCCGCCTTTGCCGCGGAAGAGGTTGTTGGCATTGTTGCCTTCGTTGGTGACGAAGAGGTCGGTGATGCCATCATCGTCATAATCCAGCCAGATGGCGCCTCTGCTGGTCACCGTTTCGGTGACAAGGGTGTGGCTGGTCACCCGCTGAAATTTGCCGTTTTGCCTGTTGCGATACAGGTAGTTTTCCAGCGTACCGCCGCTGTTGGTGACATATATGTCCAGCCAGCCATCGCCATTATAATCGCCAAAAGAGGCGGTCTCTGTAAAGGACCCCAGGACGATGCCCGCCTGGGAATTGTACTTCAATTCGCCTTTCCCATCATTGAGACACAGAAAATCCTCGCTGCCATACCAGCTGGAAACCATGCCATCTATATGGCCATCATTGTTGTAATCGGCAAAGCTCGCTCCATCGGAGGGGTTTGACACCTGGACGATGGCCATATTGGTGATGGAGGTGAAATTGCCGGTGCCGTCATTGAGGTAGAGGAGGTCCTGCTGGCCTCCTTTGAGGCCGTTGGAGATGAAGATATCTTCCCAGCCGTCATTGTTGAGGTCGAGGAAATTGACAGATCGGCTGTCGGACAGCTGGGTCGTGACAGGGCTGCTCACGGCCTGAAAGGCCTGCCCATGTACAGCCGTCAGGCTGATGAGCAGGCTGCAAGCAGCTATGGCCAGGTTTCGGGAAAAAGCATTTGAAAAATACATAGCAACAGTCTTTTGGTTTAACTGCTTCAAGATGGATAAAAAGGAAATACACATTTGGGGAATGATACCGGGGAGGCTTTTACTTGCCTGTTTGGGAGCCTTTGGGAGCCAGATACCGTTGGGCATTAGGAAATGGTTATTGGGGGATTGGGCTGCGAAAAATCATTTTTTTTTCTCAGAAAGAAACAAGTATCTTTCTTATAGAATGCGGCACACCTACCTTTTCGCTTTGCTATGCTGTCTTTCTCTGGCTCAGGCTTATGCTCAATCCCGGGAAATGGATAGCCTCCGAAATGTATACAAGCTGGAGGCTGACCCCTCTCAAAAAATAATTTTTTACTACGATCTGGCTTTTGCGGTGTTGAAGGATAATCCCGAACAGGGACTGGCTTATGCCGACACCCTGGAGCGGCTTGCCAAAAAAGCGAAGGACTATTTTAGTTTGTCCCGGGCCGCCTACCTGAAAGCGCATGCCTACGAGGAGCAGGGGAAATTTGCAGAAGCCCTCCCCTACCATAAGCAGGAATTGGCTTTTGCTATGCAAACAACTGACAAGGAGCTACTAGGCAAAGCATACAATTCTTTGGGCTATAGCTACCATGACTCAGGGCTGAATGACAGCGCCCTGATCTACCTGATACGCGCCGCGGAGCTCAAGCAAGAGCTGGGCAATATGAAAGATGTCGCTTCTGCCTACGGCAATATCGGCAATATCTACAGCGACCTGAAAGCGCCGGAAAAGGCCATTGAATGGCTTGAAAAAGCCCTTGCCATCCGCCTCAGCCTGCCCGAAGGGGAGAGAAGTGCTATCATTACCTACAACAATATTTCGATCGCTTACAACGGCATCAAAGACTATGACAAAGCCATCGAATATGCCCAAAAAGGCCATGATCTTGCCATGGAGATCGGCAACAATTTTCTGGCAGGCGCGATCGCCGGAACATTGGGTAACCTGTGGATGAAAAAGGATGATTTGGACAAATCCATCCAAATGAGTGAAATGGCTGTCAGCCTGCTTTTGACTGCCAACCGTCGCTCCAATGCCGTTTTTCCCTATGCCAACCTATCCGAAGCCTGGTGGCGAAAAGGCGATTTTGACAAAGCCCTGCGGGCAAATCAGGAAGGCTATGCCATCATGGAAGAGCTAAAGCTCATGGAGCCCAGGGAGAATTATTATGAAAATTTTGCCCGTATCTACGAGAGTCAGGGAAATTATAAACAAGCCCTTCATTGGTATCGGGAGTTTATGATACTCGATGACTCCCTTTTCAGAAAGGAAAACCTGGAAACGGTAGCGAATATTGAAGCGAAGTTTGAAAAGGAAAAGACGGATGCCCAACTGGCGCGGCAGGAACTGGATCTGGCTCGCCATAGCAGCCAGAAAAAGACGATCCTGATCGTGGCTATCCTGATCGTATTGGGCCTGGTTTTTTTGTTTCAATATTTGCGTTTTAAACAAAAAAGCAAGCAGAAAGAAGTAGATCTCCTGGCAAGAGTAAGCCTTGCAGAGGCCGAAAAGCTCAAAGAGCTTGATCTCATCAAATCCCATTTTTTTGCCAATATCAGCCATGAGTTTCGCACGCCCCTGACGCTGATCCTCAGCCCGGTGGAGCAAATGGCGAGCGGGACCTTTACGGGCGACGCCCAAAAGTATTTTCGGATGATCATCCGAAATGGCAAGCGCCTCCTGGAGCTGGCCAACCAGCTGCTCGACCTGTCCAAACTCGAAAGCGGAAAGCTGCAGCTACAACTGACGGAAAGCGATTTGGGCCAATTTGTGGGAGCCATCGCGGGTTCCTTTGAAAGCCTCGCGGTACGCAAGGAAATCCATTTTCAGGTGCATACGCCCACAGCCAGCCCGCCTTGCTATTTTGATCGGGACAAGCTGGAAAAGATATTGGTCAACCTGATTTCGAATGCCTTCAAATACACCAGCGAAGGCGACCGGATTGAGGTGAAAGTAAGCATTGCGGAGGGAGAAGCGACCATCGAGCTGAGCGATACCGGTATGGGGATTCCTGCGGCTCAGTTGCCGCATCTCTTTGAGCGATTTACCCAAAGCAGTCCTTCGGATGTGCAGGCAGGCAGTGGCCTGGGGCTCGCTTTGGTGAAGGAATTGGTGGCCCTTCATAAGGGAGAAATCAGCGTGAAGAGCGAAGAGGGAAGAGGAACGCGCTTTCTGCTTCGCTTTCCGGTAGCAAAGGAGGCCTTTACATCTGAAGAAATCCTCAGCCTGGAAGAAGTTGAAAAGGCAAAAACAGCCATTTCTGCTGATATCGTGCCGACAGCTGAAAGCAAAACCCCTAAAAAGGCCTCGCTCGACAGCGTTTTTTCACCCCTGAAAAAGCCCCTCGTCCTGCTGGTAGAAGACAATCCGGATTTAAGAAGCTACATCTCCGAAATCCTGGGCGAGGACTATCATGTGATAGAAGCGCAAAATGGCAAAAAAGCCCTTGAAAAGGCGATAGAAACGACGCCTGACCTCGTCATCACAGATGTGATGATGCCCGAGATGGACGGCATCACCTTTTGTAAGGAGCTGAAAAGCAATGAGAAGACCAGCCATGTGCCGGTCATCATCCTCACGGCCAAGGCCGAGCAGGTCAACAAATATGAAGGCCTGGAGACCGGAGCCGACGATTATATGGTCAAACCCTTTGACGCGAAGGAGTTGCGGGTGCGCGTAGCGAACCTGATCAGCCAAAGGGCCCATTTGCAAAATTACTTTCGGAGGATCCTGCATGCTTTCGCGCCAGCGGAAGTAAAGGCGGAGAGCATGGATGATATCTTTTTACATAAAGTAAAAGAAGTGGTGGAAGCCCATTTTGATGATGAGCATTTCGGCGTGATGGAGTTGGGCCATCAAATCGGGATGAGTCGGAGCCAGCTTCACCGCAAGCTGTCTGCCCTGACCGGCTTTTCGCCGGGCGATGTGATACGCCAGATGCGGCTGGAGCGGGCCCGCCAGCTCCTGGAACAGAAAGCCGCCACCGTTTCAGAGGTCGCCTACCTCTGTGGCTTTAGCTCTCCGGCCTACTTTATCAAAAGTTTTAAAGATTATTTTGGCACCACGCCTGGAAAAATGAATTCATAGTTGTTTTTATATCGCTGATTATCAGATAATTATGCACCGTGCGACATAATTGATATTCTTTGCGACCCTTTTGATATGCCTAGCCTGCCTTTCCTCCCCACCTTTGCCTCAAGCAATCGCCAAAACTGCTGAAGTGGCTTGCCCAACTAACCAATATGATTTCAGCAACAAACAAAACAAACAACTATGAAAACATTGCTGTTCACCTCCATCCTCCTCCTGGCGCTCACATTTAGCAGCCAAAATACTTTTGCACAGGCAGACAACCAGGCTACTTTTGAAGCCTATCTCGAAGCTGTCTACAAAGCCTACCAAAGCGACGACAACAATATCATGTGGTCATATTATACAGATAATGCCACGGAGATAGGCCCGGACGGTAGCATAGCTTCCGGCAAAAAAGACCTCAGGGCTGGCTGGGAGGCATTTATGCAAATGGTCGACAAGAAACCAACTTTCGACTATAAATTGACTTCATGGAGACTCATTAAGCCTGATGTAGCCATCATTACCTGGAACAGTAATGCTGATATTGTCATGGACGGCCAGCAAATAGGCGGGCCTACCATCTGCTCGGCAGTACTGGTCAAAGTGAAGGGAAAATGGATGATCGAAATGGATACCATGACGCCTGTCATGCAGATGCTTGACGGAAAATAAGGCTGAATTCAGGAAAAGTTTTATGCGCCTGTTTGCTTACAAAGCGACAGGCGCTTTTTCAATCCAGGCCTTTTGTCATCTCAAACAAGTCATTGAACCCATCGGGCCTGCCTTCGATCGCATGATATGGCGATTTGTCTGAAAAGACTGATCTTTGCGATATGCCAAAGCGAATCCTACCCCATCTCCTCTTTTGGTTTCTCTTCATCTTGCTCTATGCGGGTGTGAAAATGTTTTTCGCTGCATCTTCCGATCTTGTCTACCCCCCTCTGACGCGTTTCTTTCGCTTTTTCTTTTTGGAAATGGTTTTTTTACCCTGGAAAGCCATTCCCTTTTACCTGCTATTTTATGTACTGATTCCCCGTTTTTTTGAACAAAAAGCCTACCTCAAAATGACACTTTGGTTTCTCCTGGCGCTTTTTGTTTGCCTCATGGGCTATCGCTCCATGGTCATCCCGGTGAATCAACTTTGGTACAATGAAACACCTGATTTTCAGGTCTATAGCTTTAAGCGAATCCTGTACAGCCTGACGGAAATCCTTCCGGCTATCGCGCTGGCATCCACCGCCAAGCTCCTCAAAAGCAGAATCACTTCCCTGCACAAGCTGGAGGCCCTCCAGCAGGAAAAGCGCACCGCCGAACTCAACTTCCTCAAAGCCCAGACCAATCCGCATTTCCTCTTCAATACCCTCAACAACCTCTACGGCCTTGCCCGCAAGCAGGACGAAAACACCGCCCCCGCCATCATGAAGCTGGCCGATCTGATGCGGTATATTTTGCATGAATGTCAGTCTGACAGAATCCCTGTCGAGAAGGAAATCGAGATCATCGAAGCCTATATCGAGTTGGAAAAGCTGCGCTATGACGACAGCCTGCAGGTTCATTTCAGGCAGGAAATTGATGATTTGCAGCAGCCGATAGCGCCGCTGATTTTGCTGCCTTTTGTGGAAAATGCTTTTAAGCATGGGGCGGGCGAGAATCGCTTTGAGACAAAGATTGAGATTGTGCTTAAAATGGAAAAAGGCAAATTGAATTTTAGCATAGAAAATACTGTTGATCAGGAACTTACAGAAATGAAGGATGGTGTAGGGCTGGAAAATGTGAAGCGACAGTTGGAGCTGATATATGGGGAGGATTATGCGTTAGAGGTTGAAAGTTTGGGAAACGTTTTTCGGGTAGAGTTGGAAATAGGCAATTAGGATGTAGAATCAAACAAAAAGCGTGGCCGATCCCAAAGACCGGCCACGCATATCTATTTTTCACCAGGGAGGATTAGAAAAAGTGGTCCCACAGAGCTTCTACGCCTGCGGAGAGGGAAGTCGCAACCCCTCCGGCAGCTGCTCCAGCCGCTGCACAGGCACCAAAGGTCAGCTCAGCGCAGCCTGTCACCACAGAAGCACCTGCTCCTCCTACGGCTCCAGCCACATCGGCTTTGACGATGCCGCCGCGTGTGGTGCCTGGAAATGGACGGCCATTGCCACCGATCAGGTCCCCTAAGGTGTTCCACTCATCGAGGTGGTCAGTCCAGTATTCAAAAGAAGCTTTACCGATGCCACAGCCCATCAGGACAGGGATGGCATTTTCCTCCCCTAAACGAGCCGATGTCAGATTAAAAAGAGAGTCTAATGCAATCTCACAAGCCGCGGGAGTGGTGCTGTTGTTGATGACAAGCAGGGCATCGAGCGCATAAGCATGCTGGTCAGGGGTCAGCACCGTACTGTTTTCGAAATATGTCTCTACCGGACTCAGCGCAGTGCCCGCAGCATCCGTAGCACGGGCATAATCTGCCCATACGGCTTCAAATATGTCCAATGCTTCTGTGCGGTCTGTCTGGAAGAAAACATCTTCCCTGATGAATCTGACGCAGCCTTCTTTGGTCATAGATCTCAATTTGTCCAGGCTCATCGTAGCTGTGTCTACATTTGCCAACTCTGTCGTCAGGTAGTTTCTTACATATTCCATGCACTTATTGTGAACAGCACCTGCATCATTGGACAAGTCGAAGACGGTCGGTGGAGCAGGCGGATCGGGCACTTCTTCACAGGCAAGAAACATAGACATCGTGGCAAGTAGGGCGATGATCAGGGCAAAATTTTTCAGCGTTTTCATGTTGATTCAGGTTTAAGTTAAGTGTGAATGTTTTTGATTTCGCCCCTTGTATTCGCAAGCCCTTTTCAAAACCTTAACACTTTTTTTCATTATTTTTAAAAAACGGCCAAATTATGCCCATGAACCCACAAAAAACGCTCTCTTGCCTCATCATCGAAGATGAGCCCATCGCCGCAGAACTGCTGGCAGACTACGTCAATCAGGTCTCCTTTCTGGAACTGAAAGGCATCTGCAAGGATGCCCTCTTTGCGCTGGAGCGCCTTCAAGAGGAGCCCATAGATGTCATTTTTCTGGATATACACCTGCCAAAATTGAAGGGACTGGAGTTCCTGGGTATCCTGCGGGACAAGCCGCAGACGATTTTGACCACAGCATATCATCAATATGCGCTGGAGGCCTTCGAAGCCGAAGTCGTAGACTATCTGATGAAGCCGATTGCATTTCCGCGCTTTTTGAAAGCGGTGGGTAAGTTGGACCGTGGTTTAGTTCGCAGTGGGGAGTTGGCAGTGGGCAGTGGGGAGTTGGCAGTGGGCAGTGGGGAGTTGGCAGGGGGCAGTGGGGAGTTGGCAGATTCAGCTGAGCCGTTTTCCGGCTTTTACTTTTTTCCGGTGGGGAAAAAGAAGGTCAAGGTCTTTTTTGAGGATATTCTTTTTGTGGAAAGCCAAAAGGACTACCTGCGCATCGTGAGCCAGGAGCAGGAGATAGTGACGCGTCTTTCGCTGAGCGAAATGGAAGAGATGCTGAAGCCTTATGGCTTCCTGCGCATCCACAGATCCTATCTGGTGGCGGTGAAGCAGCTCAGCGCCTACTCCGCTTCGGAGGTGGAGATCGGCGGCAAGACTTTGCCGATTGGGCGGAGCTATAAGGAGCTTGTGGCACAACAAATGGAAAGGTTTTTGTGAGAAATTAAGCATGCTGAAAGAGTTCATCCATGCTCAGTTTGTTCTGTGCCAGGTAGGCGTATTGATTTTGTACGAGTCCATAAGTTGTTATCATTGTTAAGAAAATAGCTTTTCTGGTTTGGGTTGCCGTTTGGAATGTTCCTATTTTGTTTCTCAGGTTTTCCTCATATTTTTTCGTAATGACGAAGGGATTAATGGAAAATTTCATTTCACAAAGGTTGATAACCTGATCTTTACGATCAATCACCAGGTCAACCTGAGCATCTTCATGATACCAGGATGAAACGGAAGTCTGAACTCCAGCTATACCCAAAGCTGCTTTAATTTGTGGGATATGTTGAAGACATACCATCTCAAAAGCATAACCGCTCCAGGCTTTATACATAGATGTATCGTTCGCATTGATCCAAAAATTTTCATCATCAGGACTTACCTTTTTGATAAAATTCAGATAGAAAAGGGAATAAGGGTCTGTCAACTGATAAAGGGTATTTTTTTCTTTTTTGCCAAAGGGCTGATAGTGCCTGATAAAGCTGCTTTCTTCCAACTCTTTTAAAATCCGGGTCAATCCACCTCCATTGGAAAAGGAAGTAATAGCAGCGATTTCACTTCTTCTCATCCCTTTCTTCTTCTGCGACAATGCTTCTACTACTGCGGTATGCCTTTCTGAACGTTTGAAAAGAGATGCATATAAATTATCATATTCATTTCGGAGGAGAGCATTTCTCTCAAAACATAACATATTAATGTTTTGAGACGCGCTGAGTCCCACTTCAATATTATCCAGGTAATAGGGAATTCCTCCAAAAACCATATAAAACAAGACGATCTGGTACCTATCGAAGGTCGCATTTTTGTAGGTTAAAAATGCTTCTGTTTCGGCCAGGGTAAAAGGTTCCAACCTGATCCTGCCGGTCGTCCTATTGTGAAGTCCTCCGCGATTGTTCAACAGATTTTTGATCATCCATGAAGCTGCCGAACCACATACAATCAGAAGTATGTCTTTACGGGCACTCGCCCAGCTATTCCAAAAGTGCTCCAGACCCGTCAGGAAGCCTGACTTAGGGGTATCCAGCCAGGGCAATTCATCCAGGAATATCACCTTCTTTCCCTTCACTTGCTGGTTTTCCAACAAATCTATCAATTGCCGAAATGCCTTCATCCAATCTTGGGCAGGTTCGACTTCGGTTTGTTTAGGACTGTAGTTAATAAGAGCCGCATGAAATTGGCCCAATTGATCTTTCATCTTCACATTTGCGAGACCTGTCAATTGAAAGGCAAATTGTCCATCGAATACCTCTCTAATCAAATATGTTTTTCCAACTCTTCTTCTGCCGTATACCGCTACAAACTCAGATTTCGGTGATTCTGCGTAGTATTTCAGCTTCTTTATTTCCTTTTGCCTACCGATTAAGTGTTCCATGCTAAAACTATTATTGGCTATACCTACCCAAAAATAACAAGGTAGAGCCAAATATAAAATTATAACTGGCTATACCTACCC
This sequence comes from Bacteroidia bacterium, assembly GCA_030430205.1. Lineage (GTDB taxonomy): Bacteria > Bacteroidota > Bacteroidia > J057 > J057 > JAUIGE01. The sequence continues at coordinate 161,281 of JAUIGE010000010.1, forward strand.
AGAAACAAGAAGGTATAGCCAACAATAATCATGGAAACATTTGAAAAATGACTGTCAAACTGCTTCATCCAAAAGTATGATTCCACATCCTTCACTTCCTGATTTTTCCCAGTATGGGTACGCCTCCTGAGCCTTTCAAGGGGGGAAGGGATTTTTCGATCAGCTGTATATCCAGGGCAAAGCCCAACCACATCTGGCCGGAGATATAGCAGGCATCTGCTTTGTCGGCACGCATCAGCGTAGGCGTATTGGAGGAAGGCAAATGCAGCTTAAAGCTTTGAAGATGCTGGACTTCTCCTTGCGGATTGATCGAAACGATAAAAGCGCGATCCTCTTTGGGGAGTTTGTATTCGTCCAATTCAATGAAAAAAGGCTGATGCCGGTACCGCAGGCCCAAAGAGCTCAGCATCAATAGATTGCCTGAATCATCTATCTGCATATCCTCTGCCTTTTCAATGGCAGTCATGATGTTCCATTGGACTTTTCCATCGGGATGAATGAAGGAAATTCCCAGGCTTTTTCCGCCCGTGGTATCCACTATTTGTTCCATCAGCTTATCCTCCAGCGTGCGGTGAGCGATATAGACGCCAGCATTTGTGGCGGCGATCGCCCCGAAGTAGGAGGCGCAGCCTTCCCGCTTCACCCAGTTGATCTTTCCCTCGGGGGAATAGGAAATGAGGTAGCCTTCATACTTTTCATGGCCCTTGAGGGCTTCCTCGTAGCTGATGGGCGTGAGGGTCTGGAGGCCATTGGAAAAGCTGGCGCCTTTTTCATAGGAGCCGCCCCTGTAGATGGTGCCATCAGGTGCAAAACAGAGGCCGCGGCCTCCAACAATATAGCCCCAGGCATCGCGGTAGAAGACCATGTCTCCCCACAGCAATTCGCCCACTGCGCCCAGCGCAAGCACATATTCATCTCCGGTTCCCGGATGATTGAGCTGCAATTTTTGTGCAAGCTCCTCGCCGCCGCCTGTCGAGGCAAAGAGGTATTTCCCTTCCAGGTAGTTGAGAAAAATGGCATTTTCCAGGTTTAAGTCGCCGAGGATTTCGGCATGTATGTCCTGCCGCAGGGAGCCATTGGCTCTGAGGTGGACGATGTGCGTTCCTTCAGGAACGCCGTATAAGCCCAGTTCCCGCATATTTCCAAGATAAATTTCTTCTTCATTTTCCTCCTCCTCTTCTTCCTCATATTCCTCTCCCGCTCCCTCTTCATCTTCGGTTTCCCGCACTTCTCCTCCATGCTCTACCCCATATTCTTCCTCATATTCTTCTTCATATTCATATTCATCATCCGGCCTGTATACCTCAGTTCCTATCACCCCAACAAGCAAAATGATGTCATCTGCCTCATTTTTTTCCACCTGGTAAATGGCCCCTGCTCTTTCACTGATGACGTGATACCACTCCACGAGGCCCTGCGGGCTAAACTTCATGATCATGGATGCATTTTCATTGTACAAATCCCGCAGGTCAAATACTTCTCCATCACCCTGGCGAAATACGCTTTCGCCTGTATGGTAATTGACTTCCTCATACTTCGCGATAGCGACGACGGAATTGTCGGACAGGATGACAAAATCCTGGAAATAAAAGTTCAGGTTCTGAGCGCCGGCGGCCCACTCAAAGAGCGCTTCCTGCGCCTGGGCGCGTGGGTTGATAGCCAGCAGGAGGAAGCAGAGATAGATTTTGATTTTCATTTGTCTTCAGCGGATTTTCCCTGGCTGTCCAGGAAGATGGTTTTGCCTTGCAATGTTGCCTGAAAACCCCTCTCAAGAGGTTTTATCTCATCATATTGAGGCTTGGCAAGGATGCTGCCATCCAGGCTGGCGATGCCCCATTTTTCAAATTTTTTGAGCAAAAAATAGCCTGGCGCTATGTAGCGGATATGGCCATACTGGATGGGGATAATCGCTTGATTATCATGGGAAATGACACCCCAAAGGCCATATTTTTCAACCAAAATATATTGCTTCCCGACATCTGTGATATTGTCATAGACCAAAGGTATCTGAATATTTCCTTCGAAATCAACCAGTCCATGGACAACTTTTATCCCGCCATCCAGGCTGTCATGGCCATAGACATGGATCAGGCCCTGTTCATGGTAGCTGATGCTGGTGTATTCAAAGCCTGTCAGGGCTCTGCCATCCAGCGCCATGAGCGCTGTGGGCGGGCCGGGAAGCCGATAAGAACGCCAAATCGTCATGCGATCCGGAAGGGAGGAGTTGTTGTATTTATCCCGAATGGGCTTCACTTCATTGATTTCCAGGGGAATGACTATTTTTTTGTTGCTGGACTTTTTCAAAGAGCTTTGTAGCTCTTTGGGCAGGTTGGGATTGTTGCGGTATGGCCGCAGATAGGACAGCCGGACGGCATAGTAGTATTCGCCTTCCAAGGGAAGGTCATCATAGCTCCAGCGGGCGGGCTGCAGGTCCGGCCCGAGAAATTGACTTTCTCCGTCCCGATACACCTGCAGGTAATCATGATCCAGTAAATAGATCCTTTCATAGACAGCAGGAAGCAGGCTTTTGCCCTTTTTCAGCTCAATGAGTCCGTATTTTTCCTCCTTCCGCTCAGGGCGCACCACCGCCCATTTGTCATTCCATGAAGAGATTTCATCATACAAAGGCGGAATCACCTCTTTGCCCTGGATATCTATCAGCAGCTGGCGGCTGCAATCCTTTCGCACATTGAGTTGACAAATCAGGATTTTGTCGCCATATACCTGCAGGAGCCGCTGCCGGGCCGTCAGCCTCAAGACTTCGCCCTCAGGCGAAAGGAGGAGCTGAGCACCCATGCTATCATAGCCAACAAGAATTTTCCCCCAAAAATTAATCTCCTTCAGGGTGTAGGAAGCGCCATTTTTACGAAGGATCACTTGCTGTATTTCACCTTCTCCCAGGATGAAAAAAGCAGGCATTACTCCCTGTATTTTACTTTTCTGACGATTTAGGAGTGTTTTGCCGCTGGTATCCAATAAATAATAGAAGCCATCCGCGCTTCGGCAGTTGTAATATTTTCCATCCCAGAGTTCTATTTTGTAATAGATCGGCGGGATGATTTCTTTGCCCTCGACCGAGTACACGCCATAATTGATTTTCTGGCCTTCCTGCCGGGGCAAAAGCAGTCCTTCCCCCAGATGCGTGGGCGGCCCACAAAAGGCAAAAGGCAGGATCTGCTGGCCGCTTGTGCGCAGCAGGCCGTAGTTCCCTTTTTCGTCAGCCAAAACCAGGATATCCGGCCTGTCTTTCAATAAAGCCGCGTCCCGAAAAGGGCCGTTCAGGGAGCCGGCAGGCATGCCATACAAATGAATTTTCCCCTCCTTTTGCAATGCAAATATGCCTTCTGTCAGATGCTGAATGCGGTCCTGTTCAATAGGGATAAGCAGCTGCGCATCCTCCCCCAGCGCGCCCCATTTGTTGCCCTGCCTGACAAGGCCCAGGCCAGAGACAAAAGGCAAGGCCTCCTGAAAGCCTGTTATCGCAAATGTTTCCGTATTTTTATTCCAATAACCCCAGTCTTCCTGATTTTGGCGGGGAATGAGGCTTTGACCCTGGAGCAAAGCCAGGGACGCGAGAAGAAAAAACAAGGCGAAGGTGATGCCTTTGGTCATGCTCATTTTTGAATTTATATTGAAACATGAAAATTAGCCATATTCTGGGAGTTTTGGCAGGAATAATCAGCCTGATCCCGCTGGCGCAATGCCAGCAGATAGATTGGTTTGTCCTCAATGATGCGGCGCATCGGATCAGCCCCCAATTTTTGGAGGTGGATACAGCAGGCAATAGCTATGTCGTGGGACAATATTGGGGCGAAACGATGTTTCGCTCGGCGGATAGCAGCGGCAAAAGCTTCCATACCTATACCGGGGAACAATTAGGGAAAATATTTCTCACCCAATACGATCATCGGGGTAGCTGTCATTTTTTGGTAAAAATCCGAAGCTCCGGCAATGATTACCTCGCGCCCAGCGCATTTCACCGCCTGGCAGACGGTCGGCTGCTACTCGCAGCCTATACCCAATCAGGCCTCAGCCTGGAAGATGCCGCCGGAGCAGCGCATAGCCTGAGCGCGCGAAATCAAACCGCTTTGTTGTTTTTTTCCCCCGATGGAATCCTTTTGTCCTCCCTCACCTTACCGATGATCCAGCTGAACAAGATAGCGGAAAGTAAAACAGGCAGGCTGTATTTGCTTGGCAGCCAGGAGAGCTATTCGCGGAAAATTTCAGGCATCTTTTTCCTCGAAAAAGGCGAAAACGAACTGCAAGCCCTGACGCTATCGGAGCTTCCGGTCACAGACTTCATCTTGCTGGAAGACAAACTGTGGTATATAGTTTCGGAGGAAAAAAAAGGGAAGCACCAAGCGATGAGCAGGACCTTTGAGTTATTTTCATGGGATGAAAAAGAGCCTGCTTCCACAGCGGAAGCACATCTTAAGCGCAGCCTGGAGGGATATGCTTTCGCTGCGACCGAGCTGATGCAGGTGGCTGGGGAGATCGAAATCGCCCTGCGAATTGCAGTGATTGATCCCGGCCGCTTCCGCTTTGAAGCGGAAAAAGACAAGCCCTTCGCGCATCATGCGATTTTTATCTACACCTCCAGCGGTGAGGTCAAATACTTCGCCGACTTCAACCACCTCTATGTATCCCATTTGCATCTGCAAGGGAGAGAGAATGGCGGGTATTATGCCAGCGCATTTCCCCAGAAAACATTCAAACTTGCCGGGCAGGATTCCATCCAGCCGCGGGCGCACAGCACGCATATATTCGAAAAAATCCTTCTTCGTTTTGACGAAAAGATGGAGCTGAAAAGCTATATTTTTGTTGGCGGAGCCAACTGGCAATATGCCAAAATAGCCTTGCATGAAAGCAAGGGGAAAACGATCTATGCCTCTCAATTGGCTGATTATGGCTATTTTGGGGAGGATTATCAGGAGTTACATTGGCGGGCGGGATTTTATGTGATGAGCCTGGATTGGGGGGAATAGTTGGCGCATTTTTTTCCTGGGTAAAAAAGAAGAAAAGAATATACATGACCGAAAAAACAAACTCTCTTTGGCAATGGTTCGCCGACAACGAGCAAAAGATAAAAGACGCCATCAACGATGGCACAGCCTTCGAGCGCGAGTACATCGTTGAGAGTCTCAACGACCTGATCCTCGATTTGGGCATGTTTAGCTGGGAGATAGGCCCAGGCCAGGAGAGCGAATGGTCCCTGACCATCTCGCCCAATGGCGACAGAAAGCGCATGCTGCAAAGCAAAAAGATCATCGAAACAGCGCCATCGCTGGGCGCCTGGGAGTTTCACTACTGCAAGCCTGCCAGGGCTTGGGACCGCACGTTTCAACTCTATGATGACTTCATGATCCAGCATGTAGTGGATGCCTCCGGCTGGCATTTTGTCTCCCTCCCCCAGCCCGATGGCCTGATCCATATCACCCTGGAAGCGCCCAATATCGGGCGGCTCGACAGCTACACCGCCCAAACCGCCGCTGAGATCGTTGTCACCAACGAGATCGGAGAAGAATCGAAGATTCTTCATGTCGGGACGATAGAGATCGTCCGGGAGATGGTAAAAGACATGGCAGACGCCAAAGCGAGTCTCTCCTATCTGAGAAGATGGGTGGAGGAATTAATTCGTTTGCAATGATTGAGATACGAAATCACCCCAAGCTATATGCGCTCCTAAATGCGCTACAACAAGCTAAACAGTGAAAATCAGAAAAATCAGTGTGATCTGTGTCTACCTCTTCCGAAAGAAAATCCTGAACAAACTTGTTTCACAGCAATTCGTATGTTATCTTAATGTTAACAAAAGATTACTTAAGGATTATGAAACTACATAAAGAGACCCAGAAATACCACCGAATTGAGGCGTTTATTCTAACAGCTATATTTTTCATTTTGTCTGTAGCTTTTTTCATTAAGACGGCCTCTCATCCAGAGGAATATTCTACGCTCATGCTTCTGGCAGGAGGAGGAGCTATCATCCTATCCCTTGCTGTTTTTTATTATTTAACCGCCCAAAGAGTGGACCTGAGTGTCAGCGAATCATCCATTAAGTACAAATACAGGGTATATCCTTTCCTTTCTGAAAAGCGGAAAATCAAGTGGAAAGATGTGGAGGAAGCCCGTATCGTGGAAACCTCTCTGGGAAGTTCTCTCAGCGGTTTTGATGTCAACTTTGACATGATGGAGGAAAAACATTCCCTCAATGGCACCAACGGACTGGCTTTGCATTTGAAAAATGGAAGTCACGTTTTTCTGGGAAGTCAGAATCTGTCTTCGCTGCGGTCTGCGATTTCCGCCCTGGAGCAAAACAAAGCTGTAGGCTGAGCAAGCTAAAACGATAGCCTGCTCTCCAAGCCCGATTATTTCGCCAGCAATTTCTCAATATGCGTCAACTCATCCTGCGTAAATTCAGCATGGTGAATGGCGCCGAGATTCGTTTTCAACTGCTCTACAGAGCTCACTCCCACCAGCACGCTGGTGATGCGCTTATCCTTCATGAGCCATGAAATGGCCATTTGTGAAAGTGATTGATTGCGGGATTGTGCAAGCACATTCAGTTGTTTGATGGTATCGAGCCGCGCAGGCGTAAGCTCTTCTTTTTGCAGAAAGCCGTGGCTTTTGGCGGCCCGGGATTCCTCCGGAACTCCTTTGAGGTAGCGATCCGTGAGCATGCCTTGTGCCAAAGGCGAAAAGGGAATACATCCCACGCCATTTTCCTCCAAAATATCAAGTAAGCCTCCTTCCACCCAACGCTCCAACATGGAGTATTTGGGCTGGTGGATCAGGCAGGGCGTGCCCAAATCTTTCAGGATTTGGATGGCTCTGGCAGCTTCTGCTGCTCCATAATTGGAGATACCGACATACAAGGCTTTGCCTTGCTGTACAGCGGAGGCCAGGGCTCCCATGGTCTCTTCGAGCGGCGTATCGGGATCGGGGCGATGCGAGTAAAAGATATCAACATAGTCGATTTCCATGCGCCGGAGGCTCTGGTCCAGGCTGGAAAGCAGGTATTTGCGGGAACCCCATTCCCCATAGGGGCCGCGCCACATGCGGTAGCCCGCCTTGGAGGAGATCAGCAGCTCATCGCGGAGGTAACCTCCGAAGTCTTTCTTCAGGATGCGGCCGAAGTTCTCTTCGGCGGAGCCGGGAGGCGGGCCATAATTATTGGCCAGGTCAAAGTGAGTGATGCCTTGCGAAAAGGCAAATCGGACGATCTCGCGCCCTTTTTCGAAAGTATCTACGCCGCCGAAGTTGTGCCAAAGCCCCAGGGAAATAGCAGGCAATTGTAAGCCGCTATTGCCGCAGCGCTTGTATTTCATCTTGTCGTAACGGTTTTTGGGAAAGGAATATGCCATGTCGATATGCCAAAATTTAGGGCATAGATAGGAATTTTTTTATTCATACCTATATCCCAATTTCTTCGCATCCAGTATGCTGGCAGGCGTAAGGCCATATTTATTCATATCGCCTTCCCCTTTGAATTGATCATAGGGATTGATCTGCCAATTGTCCTTGCGGGAAGGCCCGTAGTTCAGTGCGTATTCATCATTGGGGGTCCTGGCCTGATCGGTCCAGTCTCAATAGGGCTCCTGCCATTTGCTGAAAAAATGCAGGAAATTATATCATTCCCCAATCTACAGCTTTCTTCACCATTCCCACAGAATTTTTGACATCCATTTTCACAAATAAATTGCGCTTGTGGGTAGCGACGGTATTGGTACTGACAAATAAAGCGTCTGCGATCTGCTGCGTGGTGTATTCCCTGGCGATGAGTTTGACGACTTCGAGCTCTCGCTTGGTGATTTTGGGGATATCGCCCGGGCGGGCTTTGGGCTTCTCGCTGAGGCTTTCGATCATTTTGCTGGTGAGATGGGGACTGAGGACTTTTTTGCCGATGGCAGCATCTTTGATGCCCTGTATAAGGGTCTCCTGGGAGGCATTTTTCAATAAATAACCGGTGGCTCCGCTTTTGAAAATGCTGGTGATGATGCTACCTTCATCATTGGTGGTGAGCATCAGCACATTGAGATGGGGATAGTCCTTTTTGACGTGCGTCAATGTCTCCAGTCCGTCCATGACGGGCATCTGCAAGTCCAGCAGCAGCACGTCTACGGCTACCTGCTCCAATTTGAGCAGCACTTCTTTGCCATTCGCAGCGGTGCCTACCACCCTCAGTTCAGGATCGCGCTCCAGGATGGCTTTTATCCCATCCAGCAATATCTGGTGATCGTCGGCTAACAATATTTTTATCATGATAAAGGTGTTTGAAGGGGATATAAAGGGACATTGATACTGACAGAAGTCCCCATGCCGGGCCGGCTGTCGATTTCATATTCGCCGCCGATATAGTGTGTGCGAAAAGCTATGCTTTTGAGGCCCATGCCAGATTCATTCTCCCTGTTTTCCAGATCAAATCCTTTTCCATCATCTTCAATGGTCAGATTTAGCCAGTTTTCACTGAAAGTCATTTGAAGCAGGACTTCTGTGGCCCCGGCATATTTAACGATGTTGTTAAACAGCTCCTGTAGCATGCGAAAAAGCATCACGCTGGTGTTGTCATCCAACAATTGTTCCTTTCCATATACCTGGAAATCCACATCAAAACCGTATGTGCTATCCATTTTGACTGCCAGATCAGCCAATGCTTTTTTCAGGCCCAGCCTTTTGAGGGCTTCCGGCATCATCTCATGCGCGATCTTGCGGACTTCGGTGCAGGCTTCGTCTATCATCTTTGTAGCATGCGCATACATTTCTTCGCCTTCTTTGTCCTTAAAATTGATTTGCAGCCCCTCCACATTCACTTTGAGGGTGGATAACAAATTGCCCAGGCCGTCATGCAAATCCCGCGCGATGCGCGCCCTTTCCTTCTCCTGCCCTTCCAGCATGGAGCGCATAGCAACATTTTGCTGCTCCTGCTTTGCTTCTGTCAGCAGCAGGTGATTGGCTTTGAGCCGGTTTTGATAAACCAGAAAGCCAATAACCAAAATAGCCAACAAGATGGCCGTAGAAGACAACAGCAGGTTGACCTGATTTTCTTTGGCCTGGTTGTCCACTTCTTCTTCCAGAAGCCGGGTTTTGAGCTGTTCTTTTTCATATTGGTTTTTCAAATCTGCAAAGGCTTCCAGGCTGGATGCACTCAATTTGTGCTCTTCTTCTATCCTTTTTTGCTCCTCCAGCAAAAGATAGGCTTGTTTATAATTGCCATAGAGCAAATGCCCTTTTCGGCGAACATCATAGATCGCTGCGAGAAACTCGATTCGCTCGGCAATCCCCTTCACTGCTTCAGCACTGTCCAGCAAGGCAAAGGAGGTCGCAAAACCGATTGCCTGAATTTTTTGGATAATGGGAAGGGTGTCCTGCCCTTTTTCGGCGGTTTCGAAGATCATCAGAGCGATGCCTTTGAGAGCTTCGGCGACAGCCTGATTATGGGCTTTTTTGCGATAGGTATAGGATTGCAAATAATAATCTGTGGCTATATCTACCTTTCCCAAAGCCTTGGAAGCATCTCCCAATCCAAAATATACCCTTCCAATTCTGATATGCGCTATGGGTTTTTCCTTCAGATGGTATGCTAATGCTTTTTCAAAGCGTTCAATGGCTTCCTCGGGTCTGCCGAGTTCATTGAGGCATACGCCGATATTGTTGAGGATCACTGCCTGGAGGCCTTTGTCGTTGGCTTGCTCAAAGTAGGCGTAAGCCTTTTCAAGAGAGGCAAGTGCCTCTTCGGGCTCATCATAATTTAGGTACATGATGGCATTTACATTATAAGCCAGTCCCAGACCATCGGCATCCTGGGTTTCGGTAAAAATCATGACTGTACTGTCCCAATAGGCCGTTTTCTTATCCATTTCATCATAGCCATGAGACCAGGTAATGGCATAATATGCCCTACCAATCAGTCTCTTGATTCCCAACTTTTTGGCCAGTGCCAAAGCCCGGTAGGCATAGACCTCCGACTCCTCGCCGCTATACAGGATTAAAGAAATATTCACCAGGGTGGCGCATTTGAGGGAATCATCAGGCATGCTTTTTACCGCTTGCTTCAGGCTATCTACATTAGCCGAAAAAGCATTATTTCCCAGAAAGAGGAAAAAGAAATAGCATATAAAGGAGATTTTTTTCAGCATGCGCATCTGCTTGTGGATCATATCCTAAAGGTAATAAGCTTTCGTCAGCAATAAACTAGCACAAATCTGTGATTTTGGTATATCACACAATTGTGTGATGCGCTCCTCCAAATCCATGATTTTGAAAAGTCATGCTATAGGGTGTAGTGCGGTGAGAGAATCCGCCGGAGATTTGTGCCATCACTTTCTCACGAAAGATCACACCCAAAAAACAATAACAGTACCATGAATCATTTACCTGCTTCCCCCAGCCATTGGGACCACATCAAGGCAATTTTGCAGCTTCCTTTTATCATTGCGCTGGTCCTGCCCCTGTTGATCAGCTTTTTTACCCAGGACCTCACCCCTATTCACCTATTGCCGCGATGGTTTAGCGTTATAATCGGGCTGGGATTTTTGTTACCCGGACTGATCTTTTTTATCAAAACGGTACAGCTTTTTGATAAAATCGGCAAAGGAACCCTGGCTCCCTGGAACCCCACCCGCCAGCTGATTATTGCAGGCCCCTACCGCTATGTGCGCAATCCGATGATCATCGGCGTGGTGCTCATCCTGCTGGCGCAGGTCTTTCTGCTACAATCCGGCAACATTCTGTTATTCACAGGGGTCTTCGTTTTGTTCAAAACTCTCTACTTCATCTTTGATGAAGAACCCACCATGCGCAAGCGCTACGGGGAAGAGTACCTCGCCTATAGCCGCTATGTCCGCCGCTGGATACCCAGGCGTAAAGCCTGGAATCCGGCAAAGGCAAAAAGCCATCATCGGCCCACCTATATCCACTCTATCACCCATTTGAACTAATACTCTAAACAAAAAAACCAAAATTATGAAACGTTACCTCTTTCTCCTCTACGGCATTATCTGCTATTTTTGCTTCTTCGGCTCTTTCACCTACTTCATGGGATTTGTCGATAACCTACTGGTACCCAGCACCCTGGACGGCGAAGCAACTTCTCCTCTGGGCATAGCCCTGCTAATCAATATCGGCCTGATAGCATTGTTTGGTATCCAGCATAGCGTCATGGCGCGAAGCTCTTTTAAAAGGTGGTGGACGCGTATAGTCCCTGAACCGATAGAGCGCAGCACCTATGTGCTGTTTTCGAGTGTCGCCCTGACCCTGATGATGTTTTTTTGGGAACCTATGGGCGGACTCATCTGGGAAGTCAAAAATGAAACCTCCCAAATCATCCTGATCACAATAAGCTTCTTAGGCTTTGGAGTGGTCTTTGTGAGTTCCTTTTTGATCAATCATTTTGATCTTTTTGGCCTCAGGCAAGTGTGGCTGTTTTTCAACAAAAAGCCCTATACGCCCCTGGAATTTAAGACTGTGGCCTTCTACAAATACTCCCGTCACCCTCTCTATTTAGGTTTTGTGATCGCTATCTGGGCTGCGCCTACCATGACTGTTGCACATTTGGTATTCAGCCTCTTGATGACAGCCTACATCTTCGTCGGCATTTTCCTGGAGGAAAAAGACATGATTCGCAACTTTGGCGATACCTATCATGGATACAAAAATCAGGTACCCAAGCTGTTTCCCCTAACCCCCAAAGTTCAAAAAAGATCACGATAGCAACTAAATACATTGTAAAAGTTTTTAAACAGCACTTTTTGTTAAACCATTAAGAAGTTAAGGCACATTTAGCTGAATGACCCTTATCTCCTTAATGGTTCTCATATCGTGTTATTTGCTCTCTGACTAAAAACTTTATTTACACTCTACTAAATAGTTCAGCTTTGGCAGCATTACCGTTGCCAGGAAAAGAGCAGAAGTAATTTCCTAATAACCAAAAATTAATCCTTCAAAATGAAAAAGAAAATTGTGTTCGCCCTAATGGGGTTTATCCTAATAGCAGCGAGCCATGCACAAAATACCCCTTCTCAAAAAGGTCTGGATAAAGAAAAAAAATGGTTGGTAGAACCTGTAAAGATTACATCGTTGATGGTAAATACGCATCCCGAGTATAACGGATGGGGCTTGGAAGTAGGCAGAAAACTAGCAGATAAGCTCTGGCTGACCACTATGGTCGAAAAGACCCAGGGAGGTGATTTTGCGTCTAACTTCGACCCTACTTATGACTACCTCATCACCTTTGACTATCTGGCATCACTTACAACTTTGCGCTATTATATAGATCCCCATGCGGTATATACAACCTTCTTTGATGGTGGCATTGAGCATCAACGTGCCTCTCATCAATTTTTGAGAGAGGCTGAAGTCATGCAGGAAAGCGCCGTCGCTCTGGGACCCATCCTGTTTATTGGAGGTGAATGGCATTTCCATGAAAACATCTACTTCAAATGGCGCATGGGTGGCTTTATAAACCTTTATAGAGGCGGAACCATGAAAAGCCGAATTGATGACGGACAAAATCAACCTCCATACTACTTGTATCCCCACCTTGCTGATGCCGTGACCGGTATCGGTTCGTATGCGGGCGATGTGGCTTTCGGCATCAAGTTTTAGGAAAATGTTTGAATCAAAAAATAATCATGGATAAATTATTAGAACTCCTGGATATACAATATCCCATTATTCAAGCGCCTGTTGGCGGTATCGCAACTCCCGCTCTGGCTGCAAGCGTGTCTGATTCCGGGGCATTCGGTGGCCTGGCTTTGAGTTGGTCTACTCCTGAAGATGCGGAAAATAAAATTGGACAAGTACGCGCATTAACAAGCAGGCCCGTTTATGCGAATTTTGTCTTAAATTTTGAACCAAAAGCCTTAAAACGTACGCTCGAATTAGGAATCCCGGTCATTCAATTTTCGTGGGGTATGCCAAGCCCTGAGATGATACACCTAATCAGGTCCTACCAGGCCAAAATGGGAATTCAGGTTACAGATAAAGAAAGTGCTTTACGGGCTATATCATTGGGGGCTGATTATTTGGTTTGCCAGGGATGGCAGGCCGGCGGACATGTCCAGGCTTCAACTTCCCTGCAAAAGGCGCTGAAAGAAGTGCTACAGGCAAGCAAACATGCCCTACCTGTTTTGGCATCGGGAGGCATCTCTTCCGGAAAGGATATGAAGACTTATATGAATCTAGGCGCATCCGGGGTTGTCATGGGCTCTCGTTTTGTGGCTTCAAATGAAAGTGGCGCACATGCCCTTTATAAAGAAACCCTTGTAGCTTCAGGAAGCGAAGACACCGTCTTAACCGTATGCATGAACAAAGGCTGGGGAAGTACTTTTCACAGAATAATTAAAAATTCAACATTCAAAATGTGGGAAACAGAAGGCTGTCCGATAATTGGAAACAGACCCGGAGAGCTGGATGTAATTGGAAAAAACCCAAAAGGTATAGATATAGAACGATACAGCATCAGTGCGCCTACGGTCGGTGTTACAGGCGATATTGAAGCAATGACTTGCTATGCTGGGACAGGGCTGGATAATATCACTGAAATCAAACCGGCAAGTGTCATTGTTGAGGAAATTTGGAATGAATATATAGGCGATTGAGTGATTTTTGTTTATTCAATATGTTGGGGGGAAATAAAAAAAATGTCCAGGCGGGTGACAAAGGCGATAAGCTTTCGACTATACAAGCGAAAATTAATTATCGTCCCTCTTTAACTCACTTAAACCATGACTACCTTCACCCAAACTCCAAAACGCCCTAATGCCCAGCTCAACGCCATCAACCAGTCTACCTATCTGACCCCTCAGCAACATCTGTCACACGCCATCATCACAAGCGAAGAAGCCCTGCAGGATGAAATCATCCAATGCCTTGAAGACAAGCAGGCCTATCATGTTTGTTCCAAAGGAAAAAATTGGGGCTATGGCTCCCGCCTGGGCCATGAGAACAACACCAGGCTCCTCGACCTGAGTAATATGCGGCAGGTCGAAGTCCATGAAAAACATGGCTATGTAGTCATGGAAGCTGGCGCAAGCCAGCAGGATGTGTATGACCAACTGAAAGCCTCAGGCTCAGAACTTATGCTTCCTGTGACCGGCTCCTCAGCCGACTCCTCTGTGATCGGAAATGCCCTCGGCCTCGGCTACGCTAACGGCAGGCATACGGTACGTATCGAGCATATCCTTCAGCTAAATGGATTTACAGAAAAAGGTGAATTCATCGAAGGCATCAACGATTCCAGCTGCAAGTACCAGCACAAAGCTCCTTCTCAAAAATTATTGGGAAAAGAGGGCACCATCATAACCAAAGCCAAAATGCATTTGCCTGCCATCCCTGCCCAGATGCTGTTGATCTCTTTTGGGATAGAAGAGGAAGCAAAATTAACATCGCTTTTGGAGAAGCTTATTTCTTACAAAAAGCAAGGCCTTATCGAGGGAAACTGGAGCGTATTTTCAGCGCACAGGCTGCTGGCTGAAAGAGACCGAAAGGTCCATGTGACGGATGATCCTGACAGCTTTATCAGCTATGCTGATGCGCAGAAAGTGCTGATCGAGCGCTATGGCTACCAGGTTTGGCGAGGGCTTTACAATGGCGTTTTTGGCTGTTATCTGCCATCGGCAGCCATATCCGCAGCTGTTCAAGCCTATATAGAGGAAGATCTGCGTCCGTATGTAGATACCCTGGAAATCATGGGAGTAAGCAAAGCCGAGATTCTGGCTGAGAGGGATGAAGCAAAGGGCTTTGCCCATTTGCAGACCGACAACCCGATTTTGTCCCGCCTGAAAACCTTTGCAGGCATATTGCAAAATGGAAGCATAGACATCGGCTACTGGAAAAAAGAGCAGCTTTCCGAGGCGAAAGACATGGACAAGGACAATTGCGGTTTTATCTGGCTTGCCATTTCTTCGCCCAATGACGCCCAGATGCTGAGCCTTGCCCAGGAGACCATCAACCAGACACTGGGTGTCTACGATCTAGACCCTATTTTCGTCATTGATGGGGCGCTCGCCCATGAGAGCTACCTGATGTGCTCCCTGATATTTGACAAATCCGATATGAACCAATGCCTGCAGGCGGGCAGGGCATACAAAGAACTGAGCCAAAAACTGGCGGCCCAGGGTCTGGTGAATTACCGCTTGCCGGTGCCTTTAGCCACCCACTAGAAAATGATTTTTCATGCAGGGACGCCATGCTGCGTCCCTACATTTTCCCTAGCTTGCGGTATGAAACCCGCTACCATCAAACAGTTGAAAGATGAGCTCAAGGAGCGCGATCAGGACGAATTGCTGGAAATCTGCCTGCATTTTGCCCGCTTCAAAAAGGAAAACAAAGAGCTCCTCACCTACCTGCTCTTTGAGGCTTCCCATGAACCCGGATATGTCGAGCATATCAAGGAGGAAATAGAGGAAGAATTTGCCCAAATCAATCCGCTCAGTTTTTATTTGATCAAAAAAAGCGTGCGGAAGATCCTGCGAAATACAAAAAAACACATTCGTTATTCCAAAAATAAAGAGACGGAAGTGCGCTTACTGCTGTATTTTTGCCAAAAGCTTTCCGACCTTCGTCCTTCCATTCACCGCAGCACGGTGCTGAGCAATCTCTACGATCGACAAATTGCATTTATCCGGAAGAAAATAACGACACTTCATGAGGACTTGCAGTATGATTATGGGAGAGAATTGGATGAGTTGGATCGAAATGTTTAACCTGAAAATCTATGTCTTTTAGCTCTTTAGGCCTATCTGAACATCTGCTGGAAGTATTGGCGGAAGAAAACTATCAGACGCCTTATCCCATTCAAAAAGAGGCCATTCCGGCTATCCTTGCAGGAAAAGACCTATTGGGCATCGCCAAAACGGGCTCTGGCAAAACGGCCAGCTATGTGCTGCCGATCCTCTCCATGCTACCGCATGCCCCCAGGCTTCGCAACAGGCATGTCAATGTTTTGGTGCTTGTGCCTACGCGCGAGCTCGCCGTGCAGGTGGGCGAGGTTTTTCGCCTGTTCATCTCCGTATTTCCGCAGCGATTCAAATCGCTGGCCGTCTATGGAGGCGTCTCCATCAATATACAGATGCAGGCCCTTCAGGGCGTCAACATCCTGATCGCTACGCCGGGCCGGCTGCTGGAGCTGGTCGAATCGAAAGCCGTTCACCTCTCCAGCGTCACAACGCTGGTACTGGACGAAGCCGACAAAATGCTGAACCTGGGGTTCAGGGAAGAGATGAACCGCATCCTGGCGCTTTTGCCAGAAAAGCGACAAAACCTGCTCTTCTCAGCCACGCTGAGCGCGGCTATCCATGATGTCACGGACATCATTTTGCATGATCCCAAGCTGATAAAGATTGAGGAAAAAGTGGAAGAAATTCCCCTGATCAATCAGATGGCATATTGGGTTTCGGAGGAGAAAAAAGGGCCCTTGCTGCGCTATCTGATCCAAACCAAAGATATGCAGCAGGTGCTGGTATTCTGCTCCTCGGTACAAAAGGCAAATCGCGTAGCGGAAAAGCTGGAGAAAAACGGCATACAAGCCACACCCATTCACAGCAAAAGAAGCCAGCACGCCAGGACCAAGGCATTGCAGCGATTCAAAGCAGGTGAACTGCGCGTCCTCGTCGCTACCGATCTGCTCGCCCGTGGCATCGACATCGAGTTTTTGCCTTATGTCATCAATTACGAGCTACCTCGTTCGCCCAAGGACTTCGTCCACCGTATCGGCCGCACAGGCCGTGCTGAGTCGCCCGGCGAAGCCATTTCGCTGATCGCGCCGGAAGAGGTGACACACTTCAAAGTGATATTGAAGAAGATGAAGGCATGGGTCGATAAGATTGACGCCGAGGAGTTGGATTTGCAGGGGTATTAATCCTGAAGAACATGATCACAGATCAAACATTCACCCAAATCAACTACACTTCCGAGCCACTGGCCCCGGAAAAATACGACAACTGTAGCTTCCGCAACTGCAATTTCGCCAGGGTAGACCTGGCCCAAATCCAGTTTGTGGAATGTACTTTTGAGCAATGCGACCTCAGCATGGCCAATCTGGATGGCACGGCCTTCCGGGATGTAACATTCAGGGATTGCAAATTGCTGGGGCTGAAATTTGAACATTGCAACAGCTTTTTGCTGGCTTTTTCTTTTGAGGATTGTGAACTCAATTTCTCCTCTTTTCATCAACTGAAAATCAAACACACCTCCTTTCTCCGCTGCAAAATGCAGGAAGTGGATTTCACTGAAACCGACCTCAGCAGCGCTGTTTTTGACGATTGCGAGCTGAGTGGTGCGACCTTTGAGCGGAGCGTGCTGGAGAAAGCGGATTTTCGCACAGCCTATGGCTTTTCGATCGACCCCGAGATGAACCGGCTGAAGAAGGCGAAATTTTCGCGCATGGGTTTGAGTGGCTTATTGGGGAAGTATGGGATACTTGTGGAGTAAGCCCTATTTATCAAAAAATAATGACGTATTTGTTCTGAAAAAATTGAAACCGCATGAAACAACTAAGCTTCATTTTTCTCTCCATCCTCCTGCTTTCCTGCCAAAATAACGCTTCTTCTGAAGCAGGAAATAAGCAACCGGCAGTTGATCCTTTTCTCCATGAAGTCAAAACAGCGATTCAGTCCTATATCCAGGACGATTGGATCAAGGATCCACCTGCCTACAAGGCAGGGAAGTGGGGAAAACTGGACACGGTCGATGCCGTGGATTTCACCTATAAAATTTCGCACCAATTTTTTGCCCGAAAAAACAACCTGCGATCGACTGACGATGCAGACTCTCTTTTGGCTTTAAACAAGGTTTTTCTCCTGGATAAAAACCTGAGCATTGTTAACCATGTCGATACCAAAGACTATGGGGATTATTATGATGAAGAAGGGCTTCCCTATCGCTTATTTGGAGATAAAACGCTCCAAAGGATCGGCAGGAAAAATGGCTTTGACAGGGTCCAGTTTAAAAATGGGAAAAGCATTTTGACCATAGTCGGAGGCATCAGACAATTATCTCAGGAGACCGGCACATCAAAAGATGCCTGGATTGAAGCGAATCTGGCAGGAACGCCTGCGGGCCTGCTGGCAGATACGGACACCGTAGAGCATTGCGATGATTTAAGCGGGCAAGTTTGCCATCTCTATATTTTTGAAAAGGGAAAGCTGAAAAAGGTGGAGTAAACAGGGAAAAAAGCATTGGATAATTCATGAAAATAGCAGTCATAGGCGGCGGAGCAGCAGGTTTTTTTGCAGCATTGTCAGCAAAGGAAAAGCATCCACAAGCACATCTTACTTTATTCGAAAAATCTCAAAAGCTACTCGCCAAAGTCAAAGTCTCCGGTGGTGGCCGCTGCAATGTCACCAATGCCTGCTCGGACATAGCCGAGCTGTCCCGCGCCTATCCGCGCGGCGGCAAAAAGCTCAAAAAAGCTTTCCACGAATTCAACACCCCCGACACCATCCAATGGTTTGAAAGCCGGGGCGTGCCCCTGCTCGTACAGGAAGATCAGTGCATCTTCCCGCAGGCACAGGACTCCCAGGTCGTCATCGACTGCCTGATGTCAGAAGCCCGGCGGCTGGGCGTCCATATTGAGGTGGGGCGAGGCATCGCCTCGATCGAGCCAAAGGGCGCGCAATGGGAATTGCGCTTTCTCAAGGCAGAAAATCTGCCGCTCAGCTTCGACAAGGTCATCGTCGCCACGGGCGGCTCGCCCAAGCGCAGCGGCCTCGAATGGCTCGAAGCCCTCGGCCACAAAATCGAAGATCCTGTACCTTCGCTTTTCACTTTCAATATGCCCAAAGAACCCATCAAAAAACTGATGGGAGTCGTGGTGGAAAATGCTGTTACAAGCATTCAGGGTACCAAACTCAAGGGCGACGGCCCTTTGCTGATCACGCATTGGGGCATGAGTGGCCCTGCGATATTGAAGCTTTCCGCCTTTGGCGCGCGCATCCTCAGCGAAATGAATTATGAATTCAAGGTGCAGGTCAATTGGGTAAATGAGCAAAACCATGATGTGGTTTTGGCCGGGCTGAGCAAGATCGCGGCGGAAAACGCCCAAAAGCAACTCGCCAATTTTCGCCCTTACCTTTTACCCAAAAGGCTGTGGCACTACCTCCTGGAGAAGGGCGGCTTCGGCGAAAACCGCAGGTGGAACGAGCTCGGCAAAAAGGGCTTAAACAAAATCCAGATGCTGCTCACCAACGACACCTATGCCGTCCAGGGCAAGACCACCTTCAAGGAAGAATTTGTCACCTGCGGCGGCGTCAGCCTCGACAGCATCAACTTCAAGACGATGGAGAGCCGTGTCTGCCCTGGCCTCTACTTCGCGGGCGAAGTCATGGATATAGACGGTATCACCGGCGGCTATAATTTCCAGTCGGCCTGGACGACGGGTTGGATTGCGGGGAAGTTGGGGTGAGGAGGAAGAGTGGACGCAAGTTTACACTGATTAAACTGATTTTCCTTAGTACAGGACAAAAAATGAAAGTCATGAATAATAAACATCCTCAAAGTCCTGAAGGGACGCTATATACTACGATCGGGCAAAGCCCGATCATTCGATTCACACCAGGTCATAAAGCCCTGAAAGGGCGATATATTAGCTATGGCTTCCTAAGATATGCCGTCCTTTCAGGACTTCTATTGGGGGCGTTTACCTTCATGGGGCTTCGCCCCATGCTGTATATGGCGTCCCTTCGGGAC
>JAUIGE010000077.1 GCA_030430205.1 Bacteroidia bacterium
TCCACGCTGCTGAGCGGTTCCGCCGTCGAAGCGCCGGCGGCCCGACCCCGCGCCGGGATGATGGCCCGTCTGCTCCGCTGCGCTTCGCGCCGGACCATCATCCCAGCGCAGGGCTTAAGAACCGTTTCTTTCCACCGGAAAGTATGAGATAGTATAATTTGCAGTTAATGGAATAAATGCCTACCTTAGTCCCACGGCCTAATCTGGTCGTGGGATCGTTGTATCCCTATGTTTCATCTATTTTTTTGTTTCAGTTGAAAATCAGCTGAAAAAAAGAAAAAGCCCCCAGCAGGGCGCTACACCCTATTGCTGAGGGCCAAATTGTGTAAAACACATGGCAAAACTACGCTATTGGCTAAGTGTCTGCAAGGCAGATGCTGGCTACCTGAAAATTTTATCTTTATGTTCCATCGATCAAAGGAAAGGAGGGCGTTATGTTTGAGTTATTCAAATCTGTCGCTGCGGCCTTTGGTGGTCGCTTGTCGGAAGCAAAAAACAGATTGTACATCCTTTGTTCAATCTGCTTTTATGCGAAAAATTAATGTCTGAATTCTTTCGTTTTTCATAAAATTGGTTTATTTTTCCTTTGAAAAAAAGGCTTTCCCATGTCCTACAAATTCCTATATTTTTTCACGTTTTTCATCCTAATTATCTATGGCAATGTCATTGCCCAATTGGCTATCCAATTATCCCCCAATCCCCAGTTTTCAAACGTACAGTCAAACTGGCAAGCAACATTTAATTGGAATGGAAATGATAAACCACAAGTCTTTGGCTTAGGAACCATACAAACACAAGAAGGAGAAATCCTGCAACAATGGAAAACAGCTCCCTTTCAACTCCAAAGAGGCAGACAGGAAATCCAGGGCAATAAATTGCCTTTAGTTCAGCAGGATGGTATGACAAACCTCCATCCAGGAAATTATTCCTTTTGTCTGGTGGTTATTGACCAGGGAAATCAAATCGAACTAGGGCGTGTTTGCCAGTCTGTTCAGGTTCAGGAAGGAAGCACTACTTTACCATTAGAAAAGCAGAAGGGATTATTAGGTTTGCAATCCAGCGGCTATGCCAGACTAAGCATGCAACATGCCCACTTGGCAGATTCCAGTCTCAGTGGCTATTATGGTCCTCAGTCCTTTGCCCGGATGGAAGCTGCGCCTAAATTTGTTGCATTAGGCATTCCATTGGAAGCCCGCTTGTTTTTGTCTACAGAAGAAAAGGGCCTTCGCTACGACCTCAATACCATCAGCCTGAACTTCGACCAGGAAGCCTGGCTTCAAATGGCAAGAGAAAAAGCCCAACAATTGCTTTGGGAGCAATTAAAAGACAGCAATTCCCTGGCTGCGCAGAACTTGGCCTTTCTTCGGGAACAGCGTTATCAGGAGGCTATGCAAAAGCTGGGACCTTACACCAAAATGCTGGAGGACAGCAGCATGTTGGCACAATTAAAGGAATTGGAAGAACTGGATCACATCGAATCCATCCTGGATCATCCCCTGATGCAGGAGACGGGAGCCAAATGGGAGGAGCTGACAGACAAATATGGAATTGATGATCCGGAGCGCCTGGCGTCATTCAAAGACTCCCTTCGTATTCATGATCCTGAGGCGTATCGGGAATTGGTACCCATCTTTGCCCGTGGCCCTGAATGGCAACGCCTACAGGAAAAACACCAACGCTTACAGCAGCTCCAGCAAAAACTGGCTCCATTACAACAGGCAAAAAAACAGCACCAGGCTGCCGAAGCCATTCGTACGGGAGATTGGCGACAATTTGTGCAGTCACCAGAGGACTTACAGGCTTTGGGCGTATTAGACAAAAAGGAAAGTCTTTTGACTTCGGTAAAACGCCTGGGATTTGGGAATATTTTTCCAAGGTCTTCCCCACTGTTGATGGAAGGGATTTCTCTGAAAGGGGTTGATGTGGCGGTGAATCCTTCTTCCTGGTACTTTTCGTTTACTGCCGGAAAAATCCAGCAGCCTGCTTTTCTTTCAGATAGCCTGCCTGTTGGCTATAGTGGGAAGTTGGTGAGTGGCCAAATGGGTCTGGGTAAAGAAGAAGGCAACCATCTTTTTGGCAGCTTTTTGCTGGCAGCAGAAAAGGAAAATGCACAGCTGCCAGACAGCCTGCAACCTGCCTGGCCAGCACGAAAGAACGCAGTTTTCGGACTGGAGGGTCAGTTTTTGCTATGGCAGGATGCGCTTCGCCTTAAAGGAGAAGTCTACCAATCTATTCTGCAAGCCCAAATTGACAATTCGGGAGACACCCTTTTCAATGGCCAACCAGAAGCCAAAGGGGTGGCTATGGCTATTGAAGGAGAATTAAAAATTGGGAAAACGCTTCTCGCTGGGCGAATGTTACGCCTGGAACCAGGCTACTATTCGCTGGGCGCGCCCTTCCTGCTGACAGACCGCCTTCGATATGAAGGCAGAATCAATCACAGCTTCGAGAAGCTACAGGTTGGCGCATTTGTGCGCCGGGATCGGGACAATCTCCTGCCCAGACTCTGGACAAGAACTTCGGTGACTTCGGCGGGCGTTCAGCTCACCTGGCGACCGAAGAAGGCTCCCTATCTTCAGGTAAATCTGATGCCCTATTACCAGCAGAATGATCGGCAGGATAGCCTGGCTTTTCGTCAGCTTACTTCTGCCTTGACAGCTACCTCAGGCTACAGCTATGAGCTGGGCGACTGGCGAGCCAGCAGCACGCTGACCTACGCCCAACAATTGGGCCGAGGGAAATCCATTTTTGATTCCCATTTACTGACCGCGACGCAAGGCTTGTACAAGCAAGGTGGTAGCCTCCAGGCGACTTTTACGCGGCTAAGCGCCCAATATACCTCTGGGCATAACCGCACAATGGGGATAGATTTATCTGGTTCTTTGTCGCTTTTCAAGCGTTGGACAAATAGTGTGGGGCTGGCTTATCTCGAAGAACAAGCTGAAACGCAGCGTTACAGCTTCTATTGGCAGGGTAGCCTGCCGATCTGGAAGCAACTCAACCTGCAAACGCAGGCGAGATATGATCGCTACGCTCCTTATAATCAGGAGTTAAATCGTTTTTCAGAATACTTATTTTTGGCTACTTTGAGCTATCAATGGTGATACTTGTAAAAGCCTTATGTTATGAAACTAAAGCCTTCCTTTTTGTTTATTTCTTTGTTGTTGATTGGGATTTCCCTTTTTGCTCAGAAGGAGGGGAATATTTGGTATTTTGGGAGAAATGCGGGGATTGATTTTAATCAAAACCCTCCCGTTGCATTAACAAATGGGCAAATGAATACAGAGGAAGGATGTGCAACTGTTTGTAACAAGAATGGCAAATTACTTTTTTATACCGATGGGATTGATGTTTGGAACGCAAATCATCAAACTATGCCTAATGGTACCGGACTGTTAGGACATAGTTCTTCTACTCAATCAGCTGTTGTTGTAGGATGGCCAGACCACGATAGTCTTTTTTTAATCTTTACTATTGATCTTCAAGCAAGTTCAAATGGATTGAACTACTCTGTGGTTAATATGAATTTACAAAATGGCCTTGGAGATATTATCACAAAGAATATCCATCTTTATGCCCCCTCTAGTGAGAAGATTACTGCAATTCTTCATGATAATAGTGAGGATATTTGGGTACTTACTCATAAATGGAATTCAAACGAGTTTTATTCCTATTTAGTAACAAGTCAGGGTGTTCAAAACACCCCAAGAATTCAGGCAGTTGGAAGTATTCATAATGGGTTTTTATCAAATACCCTCGGATATATGAAGGCTTCCCCAAAGGGAGATAAAATTGCATTGGCAAAAGGCTTTACAGGTTTGGCGGAAATTTTCGACTTTGACAATCAAACAGGTCAATTATCGAATCCGCTTCTTCTTGACCCACACCTTAGGACGGCATATGGTGTTGAGTTTTCACCTAATGGAAACTATTTATATGTCGGCTATTCTGATAGTTTATTTAAGGATAATTTTATTTATCAGTATAATTTGAATATCACTTCTCAAATAGCGATTAATCAAACTGCGGTTGTAATAAAGCACTATTTGAGATGGGGACGGTTTCAATTAGGAGATGTTTGGGCTCTTCAACTTACTCCTGATGAAAGAATTTTTATTACAAGACGGGGCCTTTCTTTTTTAAGTTCAATTGAGCTGCCAAACCTTTATGGGATTAACTGTAGTTATAAAGATACGGCTTTAACACTTGCAGGGAAAATTTGCGATTTAGGCCTCCCCACCTTCAACCAAAGCTACTTCCGCCCCATCAACATCGGTGCCCGCAACACCTGCATCAACGATTCCGCTAGAATCTTTTTGACTGATACCACTGGTGTAGATTCTGTTCACTGGGTTTTTGGGGATACAACTTCCGGAAATGTCAATAGCTCTTCTGCCTTTTTTCCGCAGCATCTGTATAGCCAGGGGGGCAGTTTCACCATTCAGGCAATTTATTATGCCGATACACTTATTGATACCCTGACTAAGGAAATACAGGTAGTTGCACATCCACAGGTTGCTTTACCTGCTGATACGTCGCTCTGTGCTGACAGCCTGCTGATTCAGGCACAAAGTCCTGATCCGAATTATTTCTGGTCTACCAGTTCGATAGACTCAAGTGTTACCGTAAATGCCTCAGGCATTTACTGGGTTGAAGTAAGCAATGCCTGCGGACGTATCCGGGATTCCCTCCGGGTGATTTTTGATACCCTGGTGCAGGCCCAACTTCCTGCTTCGCATGTGCTTTGCACAGGGGATTCTCTCCTGTTGGCGGGCGGCCCTACCGCTAAAGCGGCCTATCTCTGGCATGACAGCCTGACTGTCAATAGCCGCTATGTGCGGAATGCTGGCTGGACCTGGCTGCAAGCCAGCAATAGCTGTGGGGTGACCCGCGATAGCCTGTGGGTAGATATTGAGCAGGTCCCTTCCATTTTTTTGGGAAATGATACCGTATTGTGTCAGGGGGATAGCTTGTGGGTGGATGCCAGCTTTTCAAGAGCCTCCTACCTCTGGCAGGATGGTGCTTCGAATCCAGCAAGGCTCCTTAGGCAGTCGGGCCTGTATCAGGTGAATGTCACCAATCTTTGTGGCATCGGATATGATGAAATACTGGTCCGTTTTGATAGCATTCAGGTGCCGAATCTTCCAGCAGACACCCTGCTATGCATAGGCAATAGCCTGCTACTGGATGGCAGCATCATAGGCCCTGCGACTTATGTATGGCATGATGGCCTGAACCAGGCCAGCCGCA
>JAUIGE010000011.1 GCA_030430205.1 Bacteroidia bacterium
GTCAGCTGAACGTGTAGCCCGTGTAATCGGCCGTCATTATATTTTCTCAAGGTTACTGTTTGTCATTTCTCACCAGTTCTGGATGGCCGATTACGCCCGCCTACCCGACGGCCTTTCCTAACACGTCCTGCTTGGGGCTGGGCGGGTAGGCACATGTTGAACAAAGCCCTTCGGGCAGCCCCCCGCCAATGTGTAACATAGCGTAAGATAGGGTAATAGAGCAAAAAAAATGCTTTCATAGAGATTTTAACCAATAAATCATAAACCTATGAAAGCAATTTCTGAAAAGAACGTAGCCGGATTATCGGCTGTATTGTCAAAGATGTCTCAGCGAATGGGCCTGGCCAATTATGCTGAGAGTACCATTGTGATCTATGTACGGGCCGTTCGGGCGCTGGGAGTGAAGTTAGGAAAAAGTCCTGAGAATATCGATGAAGAAGAGCTTCATGAATACCTGCTGGCGGAAAAGGACCGCTTGAGCCAGAGCAGTTGGCATTTGGTAAAGGCTGGGATCAAGTACTGTTATGTCGAGATTCTGGGGATGGGGGAAGTGGTTGCTTCGATCCCCCGATCTCGCCGGGATCGTCCCCTTCCGGTGGTGCTGAACCGTGCCGAGGTATCGCTTCTTTTTTCTCATTGTCGCAGTTTAAAGCATCTCTGTATCCTGAAGTTAGCCTATGGGACGGGCATGCGGATGAGCGAGATTCGAAAGCTAAAGCTCACTGATATTGACTCGGAGCGCATGCGTATTCGCGTATGTAAGGGTAAAGGTCGCAAGGACCGGGATGTGGTGTTGCCGGGTAGTTTGCTGGCGGAGTTGCGTCAGTATTACAAAGCGTGTCGGCCACAGCTGTATTTGTTCAATGGTCAGACGAAGGGCAAGCCGATGGCTCAGCGCTCGATCCAGCATGCGCTTCAGCGGTCTGTGAAACGTTCGGGGCTTAGCAAAGCTGTGACGATGCACAGTTTTCGTCACACCTTTGCCTGCCATGCCCTTGAGATGGGGATGGACCTTGTGACCTTACAGCATATCCTTGGCCATGTCCACCTGAGTACAACCCTGGACTACCTGCGAGTCGCCGAAGCGCCAAAAAGCAATTGGTTCAGTCCACTCGATCTGTTGGCGCACTGATGGGGCGTCCTCAACATGAAGTCGCCGATGTGATCCGAAAATATGGGACTGGTTTTTTGGCAGAATCCCGCCAACCCGCCCATCATTTGCGGACGCTCGATGCGCTGATCAAATGCCGCACCGCAGCGCTGGGCGGGCATATAGATGGCTGTGACAGCTGTGGGCATCAGCAGGTTTCCTACAACTCCTGCCGGAACCGGCATTGTCCCAAATGTCAGGGCCTGAACCAGCAGCGCTGGGTGGATGCGCGGGAAGCAGACTTGCTTCCTGTGCCTTATTACCATGTGGTTTTCACCTTGCCCGACAAGCTTCATGGACTTTGTATGAGCAATCCGAGAGCGCTTTATCATCTGCTGTTTCGCTCGGCCTGGGAAACGACGCAGGCCTTTGCTGCTGACCCCAAATACCTGGGTGCCCAAACAGGCATGGTGGCCGTTCTGCATACATGGGGGCAAAACCTCAGTTTGCATCCGCATGTGCATTGCATCGTGCCGGGAGGCGGGCTGACAACCGCGGGAAATTGGCGGCATGCCAAAGGAAAAGACAACTTCCTTTTTCCTGCCACAGCGATGAAGAAGGTCTATCGGGCAAAGTTTGTGAGTGGCTTGCGGCAGTTGTATAAGGAGCAAAAACTTTGCTTCCAGGGCCAGGCTGCCGCTTTGGCATCCCCCACAGCTTTCGGAGCTTTGATGCGTAGCCTCTTTGTCAAACCCTGGGTGATCCACGCCAAAAAGCCTTTTGCCGGGCCCCAACAGGTCGTCCGCTACCTCGGTCGCTACACCCATCGGATCGCCATCTCGAACCATCGGATCAAAGCCATCAAGGATGGCAAGGTCACTTTCGGGTGGAAGGATTACCGCAAAAACGGCAAAAAGAGCGTGATGAGCCTGGCGGCGAGTGAGTTTCTCAGGCGATTTTGCCTGCACATTCTGCCGCCAGGCTTCGTCAGGCTGCGCCACTATGGCATCCTGGCCAGCCGAAGTAAGACTGCTGCCTTAGAACAAGCCCGTAGCAGCTTGGGTGTCCAGCCGCCGCCCCCGCCGCCAGAGGCGGATTGGAAGGAACTGCTCCTCAAAACCACAGGCATCGACCTCGACGCTTGCCCATGCTGCAAAACGGGCCGCATGCAGACCATTCGCACCTTTCACAAGGCCCGGAGTCCGCCAACATTACCGCTTGCTGTATAAGTTCTCCTGCCAGGCCCGCAAGAGGCCATGGGATAGCTATGCTTTGCAGACCGATTTTTACCCCAAAAAAGCTGAAAATGAACCCAAAATGAAGTTTTTCGCTGTTACCAAACTGCTGATCCCGCCCGTTTTTTACCTGCCGCCCAGGCAGACAAGCCCACCAAATACCCCCTCCTTTTTTTCTATACCCATAGCGTAAGGCCCGCCCAGAAGCCCGAAGGGCATCGCACAACAAAGCATTAAAGGCCGGAACGCGCCCTGCGGTCCCAGCCTTTAATGCTTTAGTGTTGGCTTCAGTTTTTATATTTTTTAAAATGTCCTCTTTTTATCAATTTCTGGTATTACCTCATCAATCCGTTTTGCTAACTCCGGGAGCTTTATTGTAGGAACAGCCGGGAATAAATGATGTTCCAAATGATAGAACATGCTAAAAGTTAATTTATTCTTCCAGCCAGTCCTTTGAGTGCGAGCAAAATTAGGGTTATCATGAGTATCATGATGAACAGTCCAAACAGCAAAAAATGCCATTAAAAATTCTCCAATTACCATCACTACAATATGATAAATTAACCAGTTAATGTTAAAATAGAAGACTATGGTGGCAAATAGAAATATAGAAGCCAATTCTAAAATCATATTTTTTCTATACTTTTTATTTCCTATCTGCCAGGTAACCTGATGAATCTTGAACATATGTACAGGCCCATACAATATTGCTCCATACCAAGTCATACCTGCTGATTTACCTTCATAATCTTCTTCGGATAAACAATATTTGTGATGCCTCAAATGGTTAAATTTTACCGCATGAATTGAGACCATCATCAAAATACTATTTAAATAGAGTGAAAGCCATGTTAAAAATCTATTGGTTCCTAATGAGTTATGAAATCCATTATGAACTTGTCTTAGTCCAGTTAAAAAAAAGAATCCAGAGAAAGGCAATGCGAATAAATACAATTCATGATATGCCAATGTTAACGAAATTATAAACCATGGAATGGTTAAATTATTTTCAATGAGTATTTCTCTTTGAGAAAGTTTTCTTAAATCTTTCCACTTTACTTTTCTTAGGATTTCAGTATGTGTCATATTTTTTTAATTGAAGCCAACGCCTGTCTAGCCGCCGGCCTATTCTAACACGTTCTGGTTGATGGCTGGGCGGGTAGACGCATGTTGTCGGGATTTTATTTACTTAACATTGTGTTTAGTCATTTATTCGAAGCGTCTGATTGGCAATTTTAAGCAGCCTGGTCGATCTGGTTGCCGAAGCGTTCGCCTGGTTATTTTAAGCAATCTGGTTAACGAAGCGTCCGCTTGTCATTTTTAAGCAGCTCGGTTAATCAATTTGACAAAGCGTTTGCCTGTCATTTTTGAGCAGGCCGATTCCCTGATTTTTTGAAGCCAGGGTTTTTATAATTCAAAACCAATGACCATCACATTTTTGTGAAATCAACTTCTTTATTTTAAAGAACGGGAATTTTATTCAAGGCTCCTGTATTTTATTTATTTCCCGACAACGCCCGCCTACCCGCCGGCCTTTCCTAACACGTCCTGGTTGGGGCTGGGCGGGTAGGCACATGTTCACTTCCGTTTTTTTATTTTCATTTCACAATTGATGATAAAACAAATTTGGCTAATTCAATATTAGCTAGGGTTGTATTTTTATCAAAGATCAGTTCCCCTAGTATTTTTTTTGCTTCTTCCGTTTCTCCTTTTAAATCTTTAACCAATGCTTTATTTATTAATAGCCCGCCTTTTGTATCTAAATCAGGATCAGATTTTAAGCCTTTTTCAATGGCATTTAACCTTTCTTCATGATCATTTGATTGGCTTGCGATTATTTTCCATGCTGGAGCATATGTTGGGAATTTTCTAACTATTGCTTTGGCGATTTGTAGTTTTTCTTCATCTGAATCGCTCCATTCAATTTGCATAAATGCTAAATAGAGGCCCTCCTGAAAAGAGCCTTCATTTTCTTTTTTTAAAGACCAATAAGCTGTTTTTGCTGTAAAGAAACCTTTGGGTTCTAACTTATCTGTCAATTCATAGTATTTGAGTGCGTTCTTGAAGTCTTCTTGAAGGAGATAAGTAAAAGCAAGATCATAAACAGGATACGCCCAGCCTGGCGCAACTTTGTGTGCTTTCAAAAGCTTTTCAATCGCAATACTATATTCTCCTTTTCCTCCATGTTGTCTTGCTTCATTATGAAGTGTTACTGCTTTTGATGGGATTTTTTTTTCATCCATAATCTGCCAATTGTAATTACCTGTTACACCTTCTAGATCCGATAAAAATATTTGATTGCCTTTTTCATCTTTAAAAACCAGTCTATCAGATTTTTTATTTTGACTCATTGAGCAACTGGTGCTCAGAGAAAGTAAGGCTATGGTAAGAAAAATAAGTTTTATCTGTCTCATTTGGTATTTATAATGGAAGTGAACGCCTGGCTACACGCCGGCTTTTCTAACACGCCCTGTTTGTCAGCTGAACGTGTAGCCCGTGTAATCGGCCGTCATTATATTTTCTCAAGGTTACTGTTTGTCATTTCTCACCAGTTCTGGATGGCCGATTACATTAATGTATGCGGAACTGTTCCGTTTATTCCTTATTATCCAAGCTCTCAACTTCCGTATATACCCAGAAATCTCCATGTAACTCACCACTAACACATGTTAGCACAATGGAATGATAAATAAATAGATCAGGCATAGGGTAAAAGCTTAGAGTTTAAATATCCAAAAAATCCAACGGACTACAAAGTTTTTCTTTCGCATTTTTGCCTGGTATGGGTATGTAAATGCCCTTATATGGTTCAAATTTGCAGCTTTTATTGCTCTATTGAAAAATCCTGTTAATCCTGAAAATCCTGTCATCCTGTCAAAAATCGAAAACATAAATGGAGACATTTATTTATTTCCTTTTACCATAGATATCTGTTGTTTCGCTGCTGTTGCTGCTTAATATCAGCATGTGGGAGTCTTTCTGTTTACTTTTGTGGCTCATTAATCACAATACCATGATAGCAATACTCATCGGAGCCACGGGCCTCATCGGCAAATCCCTTCTGCAACAACTCCTGGCGGATGCCAGTTTTACTTCCGTAAAGGTCTTCCACCGACGCAGCACGGGCGTGCAGCACCCCAAATTGAAGGAGTTTGTTATAGATTTCGATCAGCCGGAAAGCTGGGCGAAAGAAGTGACAGGAGATGTGCTTTTTTCTACCTTGGGCACCACCCTCAAAACCGCCGGATCTCAAAAAGCCCAATACCGGGTGGATTTTACCTATAATCACGAAACCGCAAAAATCGCTGCTCAAAATGGCGTCAAATGCTGCGTTTTGCTTTCCTCAGCTGGCGCCAATGCCAGGTCAAGCTTTTTCTACACCCGCACCAAAGGCGAGTTGGATGAGGCGGTACAGGCCCTGCCTTTTCAGCAGATACGCATCATCAGGCCTTCTGTCCTGGATGGCGATCGCGAGGAGTTTCGGCTGGGCGAGAAGGTGGGGATCGTTATGGGAAATGCATTGGGCTTTTTGCCCGGCCTGCGCAAATACAGGCCCATCAAAGATGAGGTGGTGGCCCGGGCGATGATTCAGGCTGCGAAAAAAAACGATTTGCCAGCAGTAGAAATAGTGGAATTGGAGGCAGTTCATGCGCTTGCGGAGGGGTGATTTGAACTTATCCAACTTCCTCCAAAGCCGCCAAAACCTTCTCAGGTTTTAACTCTTTCATGCACTTAAAATGCCCCTTGGGGCATTGTTCATAGCCGATCTTGGAGCAGGGGCGACAGCCCAGGCCTTCTGTCTCCAGGATGACATGAGGCAGCTGATAGGGCGTCATGCCAAATTCGGGCACTGTATTGCCCCAGAGGCTATAGATCGGCTGGCCAAAGGCAGCAGCGATATGCATCAGGCCCGTATCATGCGTCAAAACCTTTTGACAGGCTTTCATCAGCGCAGCTGATGTGAAGAGGTCGTATTTGCCTACGGCATCCAAAAATGGGACCTTCAGTCCCTGGATGATCTCATCTGCCTCCTGCCGGATGTCCGGCCCGCCCAGCAAAACCACGCTTTTGCCATAGGCATTGAGCAGGCGCACAAAGTGCGCCGGTATCCATCGCTTGCTGCGATGGGTGGCACCCAGAACCACCGCCAGGGCGGCCTCAGAAGCTTGAAATTGCTGGCGCAACAGCTCTTTTGCCACAGTTTCTTTTCCCTCCGGTAAAAAGAAATCCAGGCCCTCCTGATCCAGCCTTACGCCCAGAGGCGCCAGTGCCTCGCCGTAGCGCTCAACCACGTGAACGATATGGCCAGCGATAGGCCGCAGCAGTCTGTGGGTCAACAAAAACTTGTTGATGTTTTGTTTGAGGAAGGAGGACGATGGACGCCTGAGTGCGAGCCTGATCCGCAGGCTGCGGAGGTTGTGGTGCAGGTCAAATATATGCGAAAAACGCGATTTTTTGAGTTCACTTATGCAGGCCTTCCAGTCGCCCTCAAAGGCGTGAATATGGTCTACATAGGGATTGGGTTCGAGGAGGTATGCATAGCTTTTTTTTGTCAAAAAATGAACCTCAGCATCAGGAAAGGCTTTTTTGAGGCTGCGAAGGACCGGGCTGCACAGCACGATGTCTCCGATAGAGCTGAAGCGTATGATTAGAAATTTGTCCATTTTTTGAATTCCCGCAAATATAAGGCATTCCCTTTAGTACATGCAGCCTTTTGGGCAAAATTGTGTTATTTTGTAAGTAGCCAAAACAAACATGAACATGAAGCCTTTGTTGCTCATTTTTCGCCTCAAAATGGTGATTTGCCTGTCCGCAATTTGCCTGTCATTTTCGCTTTATTCGCAGGAAAACCAGAGCCTCCCCTTATTTCAAACAGATGAAATCCTGACTTTCAGGCTCACTTTTGACATGGACAGCCTGCTTTCAGATCGTGGTGCAGAGCCCGAATACCGCCCTGCTCATCTGAGCATGGAAGGAGAGCAGGAGGACATCGAGTTGGATTTAAAAATCAAGACCAGAGGGAACTTTCGCCTGAATCCCCAAAACTGTGATTTCCCTCCCATCAAGTTAAATTTTAAGAAAAAAGAGATTGAGCAAAATATTTTTTCCGGACACGACAAACTCAAATTGGTCACTCATTGCCAGGATGAAGCATACGTACTGAAAGAGTACCTGGCCTATAAGATCTATCAGTTGCTGAATCCGCATAGCTTTCAGGTTCGTTTGGCAAAAATCACCTATATAGATAAGCGGAAAAACCATAGACCCTTTGCACGATATGCCTTTTTGCTGGAAAGCAAAGAAGCCCTGGCAGCCCGTCTGGATGGTGAAATCATAGAAGATCCAGCTATCACGATTTCCGAAGATGAAACCCTGGAAGAAACAACAGCCCGGCTGTATTTATTTCAATACCTTTTGGGAAACAGGGATTGGGACATTTTGCTAAAAAAGAACGTGAAATTGGTTAAGACCACCAAGGGGGAATTTATTCCTGTTCCTTATGATTTTGATTTTACAGGCTGGGTAAATGCGACCTATACAACAGCTTATATGGGAGATTTGGCTAAAGACTTTGAATACCGGGCAGGTCGGAAGTTGTGCAAATCCCAGGCTGTATGGGATGCTTGCTTTGCTCATTTCGAAAGTAAAAAAGGGGAAATGATCCAACTCATCACCGATTTTAAGCTGCTCGGCAAGCGGGAAAGAAATGAGTTGATTCAACTTGTTGAATCTTTTTATGAAGACATAAAAAAGCCCCAAAAAGCAGGAGCGCTTTTTGGGGATTGTGGAGGATGATCGTCTAGAGATTTTCCGTGATAAAGTCTGTCATTTTTTTATACAAATGATACCTCGTTACACCACCAAAAATGCCGTGATTTTTGTTGGGATAGAAAAACATATCAAACTGTTTGTTTGCATTAACGAGAGCGTTTACCCACTCGATAGAGTTTTGATAATGCACATTGTCGTCGGCAGTGCCATGAACCAGGAGGTATTCACCCTGCAGGTCTTTGGCGAAGTTGATGGGCGAATTTTGGTCATAGCCCGCAGCATTTTCCTGGGGCCGCTTGAGGAAGCGTTCGGTATAGATGGTGTCGTAAAAACGCCAGTTGGTGACAGGTGCCACGGCTATGCCGGCTTTAAAAAGGCCATCGCCTTTGGTCATGCACAAGGAGGTGAGGTAGCCTCCATAGCTCCAGCCCCAGATGCCGATTCGGCCTGCGTCCACATAATTCTGCTTTTGCAGATATTTACCTGCCTCGATCTGATCGATCGTCTCCAGCCGACCGAGGTCGGCATAGGTTGATTTCAGAAATTCGGAGCCACGGGCTCCTGTGCCACGGTTGTCTACCGAGACAATGATATAGCCCTGCTGGGCTAGCATTTGGTACCAAAAGTAATTGAAGGGGCGGCCAGAGCCCCATTCGTCGGTCACCGTCTGCGAGGCGGGACCGCCATAACAAAACATCAGGACAGGATACTTTTTAGAAGCATCAAAATCTGCTGGCTTGATCATCCAGCCATTGAGAGATACATTTTCAGAGGTTTTGAATTTGAAAAATTCCGGCGCTTTGATAGCGAGATTTTCCATCTGCTTGCGCAGACGTTCGTTGTTGGCAATTTCTTTCACTTCCTTGCCTTTGTTGTTACGCAGCACCGTCCTGCCCGGATCGGCAGCGCTGCTGTACGCATCTACAAAGTAGTTTCTCGCAGAGCTAAAGGTGATTTGATGGGTGCCTTTCTCTTCGGTCAGACATTTCTTCTTTTTGCCATTGAAGCCGATGGTATACAGATGGCGTTCCAGAGGTGATTTTTCGG
This sequence comes from Bacteroidia bacterium, assembly GCA_030430205.1. Classification (GTDB taxonomy): domain Bacteria; phylum Bacteroidota; class Bacteroidia; order J057; family J057; genus JAUIGE01. The sequence continues at coordinate 9,145 of JAUIGE010000011.1, forward strand.
AAGAAACGAAATAAATGCTTTCATTTTCCTCATCGACCGCGACGATGTCCATCACATCAAAATCACCTGTGGTGATTTGGGATTTCATCTTTCCATCACGACCAAACATATAAATATGGTTGTAGCCACTGCGGTCACTGGTCCAGAGAAAATCCTGGGTATTTTTGAGGAAAGTCCAGCGGTCTGCATGGGATTGGTGGTACACCTGCACTTCCTGATAGGTGTCGTTTTTTTCGTTTAACAACACATGGGATTTTCCGGTGGAGGCGTCAACGAGCAATACGTCCAACGAATTTTGCAGGCGATTGAGGCGCATCAGCGCGAGCTGTCCATCTTCCGTCCAGCGCATGCGCGCTATGTACTGATCGGTATCTGTACCGACATCTGCGAGCGTACTTTTGCCACTTTCAAGACTGAAAATATGCACACTCACCTCCGAATTGGCTTCCCCTGCCTTGGGGTATTTGAAGGTATATTGCTCGGGATACAAATCACCGTACATAGCCATGCTAAACTCCCGCACTTTGCTTTCATCAAAGCGAAGAAAGGCGATATGCCTATTGTCAGGAGCCCATTCAAAAGCCTTGACAAGGCTCAACTCTTCTTCATAGACCCAATCTGTGCTGCCATTGATGATGCTGTTCCAAGAGCCATCAAAGGTGATCTGGGTATGTTTACCCGTATTGAGTTCCTGGTAAAAAAGGTTGTTGTCATAGGTATAGGCAATCTTGCTGGCGTCAGGCGAAAAGCTGGCGTTGCTGATCAGCTTCCCTTCGTGAAGGAGGTCCAGCTTTTTGCTTTCCCGATCATATACATAACAGACTTCCTTGCTGGAACGGCGGTAAATAGCTTCGCTTTTCCCCACAAGCAAAACCTTGCTTTCGTCGCTGTTAAAGGAATATTCGCTCACATCCTGGGCCCCAAAGCCTTCCCCAAAATCCAATTTTGCCAAATCTATCAGAACCTCGGCCTTGCCATCCAGGATGCTGTTTTGTACAATGGCCAGCTGCCCTCTCTGCACCAGGGTGCTGTAGTAGTTGTCATCATTCATCCAACGAAAAACGGGCGCAAAATCAGGGAGATACCGGTATCTCATCCAAATATCTTCCAGTGTGACCTTGCCTTGCTGGGCCTGAAGGTTGGGAAGTTGAAGGAGGAGGAGGAGAATAAACAGGATAAAAGGAATTTTCTTCATGAGTCTTAATCTTTAAAAATGATCGGGAAAGTTACTGCCTTCGGGTATGAATTTATTGCTCTAATGGATTGTACATAAAGCTGAGCATCAGGATAAATCCAAGTAAGAGGCATATTATTGCTGCAAATAAAATGGGTGGATACAAATCGCTGATTTGGCTGTACAATTCCTGGTGGATTTCCACCTTTTCTAATAGCGATATTTCTTTGAGAATATTTTTCAATCCGTCAGGATCTGTGGCCCTGAAGTATTTGCCGCGTGCAAGGCGGGCGATGTTTTGGAGTGTTTTTTCATCCAGATCGGATGCAAAAGTGCGGTAGCCGGTAGGCGTATAGCGGGTAAATTCATCCTTACCTATGCCGATGGCATAGATCCGCATCTTCAACTGGGCCGCCAGTTTGGCGGCAGTGATCGGGTCAATCTGCCCCCGATTATTTGCGCCATCGGTCAGCAAAATCATCACTTTAGAAGGGCCATCGCTGTCGCGAAGGCGGTTGATGCCTACGGCTATGGCCTGGCCTATGGCCGTGCCCTGCTTGGGCACCGAGCCAAAATCTATATCCGATATCAGCTCCCGGAGGAGCTTATAGTCCAGCGTGAGAGGCGCATAGCTGAAGGCATCCTGTGCAAAAAGCACCATGCCGATGCGGTCTTCGACCCGCCCGTCAATGAAAGCAATGGCTTGCTCTTTGGCCGCCTCCAGGCGGTTGGGCTCAAAATCGGTAGCCTCCATGCTCGCGCTGGTGTCGAGCAGCAGCATGATGTCAATCCCCTCCGCTTTGCGGAGGTTTTGCTCAAAGGCGTTCTGAGGGCGCGCAAGCGCCAGGATGGCCAGAATTAACCCCAGCAACTGAAAAAACAAGGGAACATAGCGAAGGAAGGAAAAATTGTATTTGGGCTTTTGAAGCTCCGTAGGATCATAACTCAGCTCAATCACCAACCGCCTTTTGCCATAATATGCGAAATACCATAGCAGGTATAATGGTATGAAAACCAGCAATAAAAGCGCCTCAGGGCGTGCAAATTGATTGATTTGAGTGAAATCCATTGTGTGGGTTCTAACCCCCAGTCTTCCGGGTCATGATGACCAGGGTTCTATCTTCAAAAGCCTCTTTATTTTCAGAGGGATTTTCGATCCAATTGAGCAGGCTCTGGCTGTATTGGTCATTTTTGCTGTACATGACCTGTTTTTTGAGCAATTGCCAATAATGGCTCCAGGATTTGGGTGAATCTACCTTATGATCTCCAAAAAACAGGACATCCTGCATACCGCCGCTCATGAGGGTTATGATCGAAAAATCCTCTACAAAAAACCAATGCAGGTTGTTGTTGAGAAGGCTGGTTTTTTCGGTTATGATGCTATCCGTCATCAGGTGCCTGCTTCCGTCTTCATTGACAGGTAAGCTGTCCTGTATCAGGTGCAATTTATGCGTTTTGTCATGGTAAATACCGATCATGCCTTCTCCAATGCTTGTCCCTGCAATAAAAAAGCCTTTTTTTGCCAGAGGGTAGCAGATCAGCAATTTCATGGAAGTACCAAAGTCCTTAAAGTTAAGGGATTCACTTTCGGCAAAGCGTTTTATATAGAGAAAAGCATTGTAAATCGCCGTGGTCAGGATATGGTTGAGAAAAGCCTTGAGCTTTATTTCGCCTTCCTCATTTTTGGGAATGAGAAATGAATCCATCTCGACCTTATTTTTGGAGAAATAATCCTCCAGTCTTTTGAGGACAACCTGCTCGGCGACCTTGGTCGCCAACTCAGAGCCCTTGCGGGCATAGCCCGCATCGATATGGCCGTCTGCGACGGCTATGATGGTCCATCCCAGGCTTTTGCTAAAGCGCATCTGAAAGTCATCCTCCCGATGGAGGCCCAGGTGCATGTGGCGCAGGCCACGCCTGCTGGCCCCTATGATCCAGTGGGCATGTGCATCGATGAGTTTTTGCTCTTCCAGCGGTTTGGGAAAACGGCTGTTGGAGTCAGGAAAAACATTTTTCCAAAAAGATTCTTTCGCTTCTTCTACCTTCAGGATAATTTGTATACTTCCCTGCATTTGCTTTCTCATACCTTCCCAGGAAAAATGCAGGGTAAATTCAAATTCGCCGGCCCGCGTTGGGGTTCCCAGCAGCAGCATATTGTCTGAGTCAAACTCCAGCCCGGTTTCTGCGGCTCCTTCCAACTGAAAGTTGAATTTGTAGGAGCGATCCAACTTCACAACTTCCTGATAATCATCATCTACCCGAGCCAGCGGCATCTCGATACTTGCCGGCAAAGCCGAGAGGTCTGGCTCTACCACAAATTGAAATCGCATGACATCGCGGTCCATCTGGTCCTCACGGAGGCATATCAGAATCATGTCATAGATACCTGGTTCTTTGGGTTTTCCCTTCAAAACCATATCTGAAACCGAAAACTCCATGCCCCTGACCCCTTCAAGGCCTTCTACCTCGGGGCTCAGTATATGGCCGTTGTAAAATTTTTCCAGTTCAAAAGTGTAGTTGTACAATTTGCCAACCGTGGCATGTGGCAGCTCAAAACTCTCCGGAAAAGGGGAATTCCGGGCTTTGGGAGTAGTAATGGCTTTGCCTGGTGTCTCGGTTATCAGGGCAGTCCTTTCCACTTGTTCTTCAAGTACCTCTGTTTCCCCTTCCGGCTTAAAAAGCAGGCCATCCTGTATCAATTTAGGCCTTAGGCCCTCGTAAAGAAAATCAGTTAGATTTTCGAGATACCTGACTCGACCCTGATTGATAATATCCAGTTGGTCAAGCCATTTCTGAACCTGCTCATCAGAAACAGCCTCCATATCAATTTCCCCAAAAGAAGAAATAATCAAGCGTGTTAACTTGATTATTAAGTCATCTTTTGGGGATTCAGATGGTGGCCGGTCCATATGGAGGGGCTTAAATGAGCTTCTTGTCGTGCTTTAGGCGAGCCGCCTGAATGACAAGGAAGTCAACTCTTTTGAGGTGGGAAACAGGATAGTCTCCGTGGTCTTTTAGCTTGATTTTGAAAACCATCAGCAATTCTCTGATCATCTTTTCGTCAATCAACTCCTGGTAGACAGCTCTTACATCACGGTAAAATTCAAGGTAAAGATTCAATCTCTCCCGGGAGTCCAGTTTGGTTTGGGTGGGAGGGTCGAATTGGAAGAAATTTGCAATGGTATTGTCATACATGGCATTTTCATCATCGATGAGGTTGGCCATGCGAGCCAGGAAAGAAAATTGCGCAGAGGTAAGTTTCTTTTTGGGCTGTGCACCAAATACAGCCCGGCGGGTAAGCTGCATATCTACTCTTCCTTCACGCTTTTTGTGATTTTCCATGATCTCAAAATAGCGGGCAAGAAATTCTGCATTTACCCCAGTCCCAGAGAGCTTGTAATAGGAGATAAATTTTTCCTGAAATGTAGTGTCTTCCATAACATTCACTACAGGATACATTTGCCTTAATTCCAGGTAACCTGAAATACTTTCAATAGGAATCCCATCAAGCAGAGCACCGCCGTTGGTATTTAATATTTTAGCCAGTTCTTTAGAGGTAAGCATGAACGAAGATTAGCTTTTGATAATAATTATGTGATATAGACTTCGAAGATAGTATGAATCCTTTGCTCTTGCAATTTTCCCTAATCTCCAAACATAAAAGATTTCAAAGCAAAACTTTTTCCTGCTAACTTTACCCAATTATCCAATGGAATTGCTAATATTGTTGTCTCAATGCTAAAGAATCTATACATCAAAAACTACGCACTTTTTGAAGAATGCAGCATCTCTTTTCCTGCAAATCTCAACATCCTCACAGGGGAGACTGGTGCCGGAAAGTCCCTTTTAGTTGGCGCATTGGGGCTTATTATGGGAAAACGGGCTGACAACTCCGCCGTTTTCTTCCCTGATACCAAATGCGTAGTAGAAGCAACATTTGGAGATTTTTCAAAAAGTTTGCAAAAAAAAATAGAATCATACGAGGATTTTGATTTTGAGGATAATCAGCTGATAATTCGCCGGGAAATCAGCCCCAGCGGGAAGTCACGGGCATTTATCAATGATACACCTGCTAGTTTGCAGCTTGTACGTGATGTCAGCAACATGCTGGTAGATTTACATGGACAGCACGAAAATCAAAGTTTGCTCTTACCCGAGCAACAAATGGCTGTTTTGGATGCATTTGTGGGGAATCAGGAAGTGCTTTCAAAATTTGAAGAAAAGCTGGACAAACTGAAAAAAATCCAGGCAGATATCCGTGTTTTGGAGCAGCAGGAGCGGAATGCAAGGGAAAAACAAGATTTTCTCAACTTCCAGGTGGAAGAATTGGCGGAAGCCAGGCTGGAGGCGGATGAAGAAGAACAATTGGAGCAGGAACTCAATTTGCTTCAAAACTCTGAAGAGATCCGCGATGCCCTTGCTTTTGCATGTGACACCTTATATGATCGGGAAGAACAGTCGGTTCACCAGCAGCTGAGTGAGGTAGTCGGGCAGCTGGAAAAATTCAAAGATGTAGGCGAGGAGTTTAAAGGCCATTTAGAACAATTGATTGAAAGCCGGGAATTGCTGAAAGATACCTCTTTTGCCCTGCAAAACATGCTGGATACCGTGGACTCCGATCCCGAAAGGCTTGCCTTTATAGAAGAGAGACTGGCCATCTACCACAAGCTGAAGCTGAAGTACAAGCTTCGATCAGGAGCTGAATTGGTCGCTTTATTCGAAAAACTCCAGACACAGGCGGATGATTTTGCCTCACTGGAAGGCCGCATCGGACAATTGAGGAAGGAAGGGGCAGAGAAAAAGGAAAAAGTCCTGGAATTGGGCCTAAAGCTTGAAGAAAACCGCGAACAGGGTCGCCATGCGCTGGAAAAACACATCAACAAATTGTTGGCAGAAGTCGGCTTCAATGGAGCCGAGATGCATATCCAGATTGAGCGCAATTTTCAGGAAAATGGCGAACTCGAGTTAGAGGGCAAAGCCCTCAAGGCTACCCGCCAGGGGATCAATAAATTGACCTTCCTCATCCGCACCAATCCCGGCCTGCCCATGGGGCAGCTCTCCCAAATCGCCTCCGGAGGCGAGATTTCGCGTGTCATGCTCGCCATCAAATCCGCCCTGGCGGATCGCCTGGACTTCCCTGTGCTCATCTTTGATGAGATAGATACGGGCATCAGTGGCGAGATCGCCAACAAGGTTGGGCGCGTCATGCAGCAGCTCTCCGAGCGCTTTCAGATCATCTCGATCACCCACCTGCCACAGATCGCCTCCAAAGGCCATGAGCATTTCATGATCCTCAAAAATGTGGAAAATGGAAGAACCGTTTCTTCCGTTCGCAGGCTCGGCCTCGACGAGCGCATTTATCAGCTTGCCCGCATGATCAGCGGGGATGATCCCTCTGAGTCAGCGATTAAGAATGCGCTGGAGATGATTGGGTGATGAGTAGATTTGTAGATGGGGGAACTATTTGAGGTTCCAGATGTAAAAGGAGATTTCCTTTTGAGATAGCAGCTCTTTAAAGCTGATATTTTTCCCGTAATATTCTTGCATAAATTGCTGATATACAGGCAGTAACTCTGGTCTTGCGATCAGGAAACTATTGGAATCCTGCAAGGCGTCATGAATATTTGAAAAGCCCTTTTCTTTCATTTTTTCCTCAAAAAAAGGCGTATAGACGGTCATCCCCAGTGGGAGTAAAGACATATTCCGAAGCAGATTTCTGTTTTCGTGAAAAGGCCGAAAAACATATTCGTAGGGAAAACTATCCGCCCAGATAGCAAATAGCCTGTGCTCGCCCGATGCCAGCCGGGAAATGCTTTGCTCCGCAATATTCATCCTTTTTTTCTCCTGAAAATCACGGTAGAGGTAGGCAGAAAAATAAAGCAGGGAAAAGCTTATCAAGGCTATTTGAAATCCTGTATTTCTTTTTTTTGTTTGATGAAGATGGACCCAGAATAGCAAAAAGGCCATCACAGGCAGGGAAATCCGGTTGTGGAGCCATTGGGTAAAGGCGAGATAGAGTAGGAGAGAGGCAGCAAAGAGAAAGAGTAAAATGAAACTTCGCTTTTGCTTTTTTTCCAAATAAAAGAAGCCCATGAAAATCGGAATGAACAATAAGCCCGCGAACAGATTTTGAGCGGGTAGACTGATCAAACGATCCCCGATTCGTTCCGAATCCCAACGCCAGGCCCATTTTTGGGCCGCGACCAACTTCTCAACTTTTTCCACGGAATGGACTTCCTGATCCGCCAAAAACCAGCTCTGATAGAGCTGAAAGGCTGATTTTGTCCAGCCGATTTCCTGATAAAGCGAAGCTGTTTTTCCATTGAATGGGACGTGGTTGTAATCGGTGATTTCGCCCCGCAAGGCATTGTGCCTGCGGAAGTCTTTCCATTCAGGATCGCTATCGTAGCGATGAGTATGGGCGAAATGCAGGCCAAAGGCCAGGATAAGCAGGCCTCCCAAAAGCGCCAGCTTTTTCATGTCCGGCCAGCCTTTTTTTTCCAACCCAAAGGCCGCAACAAGCAGAACCAGCGCAAGCAGGAATGCCTCCCACCGGATCATCGAGGCGATGAGGAGAGGGATGAGGAGGAGGATTCGCCGGAAGAAACCTGTTCGGTTTCCAAAAACCGAACAGGTTTTAAGTCCGGCGAGAACACTCCCGATCACCAACACAAAAGCCACCCCAGTATACTGCACATTCAACGCCAGCGGCAAAGCCGCCCAAAGCAGCCAAAGCCAGGGGCTTTTTTCCTTTTTCAGCAAGACATAAACAAGCATAAATATGCCTGTAAACAGCGCCAGATAAAGCATCAGGCCATACCAGGGGATGGCGGGCAGGTGGCTGTAGGCAGTGGACAGGAGTTCACCCAGGTAGATGTGGGGAAATAAAATATGCGGATCGGGGCTTTCGGTGATGCCGACGCCTGAGGCGATCATCGCCTGGCGCACATCGTCATTGGTATCAAATCGGGGATGGAAGAGGAGGAGGAATAGGATGAAGAAGTTGGCAGTAAGCAGTATGGCATTCCTGGCTGGCTTTTTATAAAGCCATTCTTTAAACCGTTCATTCGCTAATCTACTCATCTGCTAATCTGCTAATTTTCCAATTCCTGTCTTTCCATATCCATTTCCATTGAAAAACAAGCATTTTTGATGATTCAGGAATCCGATGGCAGGATAACATTGCATATCGCCTGCCCATGCAGGCAGTTCTCCTACATCAATCTGCTCATCTTTTCGCTCCCAAAGCAGGCCATCGCCTGAAGTCGCATAGCCCAGCCGATAGCTTTCGCCCCGAAAGCAATAGTACATCTCAAAGCCTCCGGCTATTCGCCGAAGCCAGGGCCTTGAAAAGGCGTAATCATCGCCTTCCACATCCAGGCATATATGCCCATCTCTTTCCCAATGAATGCCATCGGCAGAACGCGCATGTTTGATCACATGCTGCATCGGAAAGCCATCTTGCTCCCAGCTCAGGTGCGAGCCGTACCACATGCGAAAAGCACCCTTTTCCTCCATCACAAAAGGATAGGAAAGCGTAAAGGGATCAACAGAATTGGGGCCAAGGATCGGCTGGTCAGACATTCTTTCAAATTTCCCGGTTTTTTCATCCCAAACCGCCAGACCGATGCTGTTGCGAAAGGGCACATCCGCTGCGCGTTGCCAACCCAGATAATACAGCCAAAGCTGTCCATTCACTTCTAGCACACAGCAAGGCGAAACGCCATGCTCGTCGAAAGCGCCTGTGGCGCCGGGAGAAAGCACTTCTTTCACTTCCGAAATCCCTTTTTCCTCCGCTATATCCATATAGCCGATATGCGAACGATTGGCTTCGTCACGGGCCGAAAAGAACAAGCGCAGGCGCTTTTCGTCCAGCGGCCAGGGAGTCGGCAAGGTGGCATGGCTGTGTAGCCAGTTGGGCTTATAGATTAATTTGATCACTTTTTCGGGAAAGTTTGACTGCTTTGGGCGGTACAAAAACGTCTTTTTCTTCACTGTCCTGCATCAGGACGGCCCCTGCTCCTAGGAGCGTGGAAGCTCCCAGCGAAATCCCATTTCGCAAAGTGGCATTCACACCGAGAAAGCAATAGGGCCCGATATGGACGCGCCCGGACACCACCACCTGCGAGGTGAGATAACAATGATCTTCGATCACGCTATCGTGGCCGATATGATTTCCGCTCCAGAGCGTGACATTGTTGCCGATTTTGACGAAGGGCTGGATGGTATTATCCTCGAGGATAAAGCAGTTGTCGCCGGGAGGAAACTGGCTCAGGTAGCTGCATCGGCTGCTGAGGTAGCTTGCGAGGCGATAGCCTTTGGCTTTGGCTTCGGCGTACTTGCGCGCGCGCAACTGGTTCATCTGGCTGTAGCTCACAGCTACAAACATCAGGTGATCCGCCGGCGGATAGAGCTGCCCGACTTCCTCAAAATCGACCAAAGGGCGATTCATAAAGCTATCGCTTTTGCGATAGAGACGGTCTACGGTATAGGCGACCACCTCGTGTTCGCTATCATGCGTGAAGTAGTAGTCCGCCAGTTTGGCGATGTCTTCTGCTCCAAAAATCACAATTTTTGCCATGCCGCTTATTTCCTTACGATCAGTGAAAATTCATACAGGGGATAATCATGAAGCAACGCAATTTGATTGGAAAAATGCTTTTTGCAATAGCCAAACCATTCCTCCGGTTGCGCATAATAAAGATAGTCTTTTTGAAAAGGAGGATCGGAATAAGCAGTTAAGATGTTGAAGGCAAAACCTTTGGTTGTCAGCTGGTTAAAGCTCATCAGGGTTTCCTGGATATAGTTTTCCCAATCTTCATCTGCCACCTCCATGCGCACATTGAAAATGCCGCTTGCGATGACGTAATCCACTTGCTGAGAGGGCATGTCGGTGGTGAAATGCGGGCCATGGGGAAATTTTTTTTCCGCTTCAGCGATCATTTCTGCCGAAAGATCATAGCCGAAATAGCTCATGCTTTCACCATATTTTTCCTTCAAAAATGCATACATCGCGCCATAGCCGCAGCCATAATCCAGCAAGCTGAAAGCTTCATTCGTATCTATGAGCTTGCTCAACTGCTCAAATCGCATGCGCTGCGATGCTTCTCCATTCCAATCCACGCCCTGGGCGCTAGGGCCAAAAGCTGCCAGCTTTTCATTGTAATAGCGCCGCACTTTGTCTTCTATTTCTTGCTGCTTCATATGTTAAAAGCACCTTTTCCGGTATTAAAAATCAAATCCAGCACACTCACTTTTTCCTCAAAATCGCCATAAAGCTGGGGATAAGGCGAATATCCTGAAAAATCTAGCCATTCTACGGCTATGCCTGCTTCTTCAAAGATCGCCAGATCCAGGTAAGCCTGAGCCCTGGGGCTGCTCAGGTAGGTGCTTGCCCCAGCCTGCTGGCAGATTTGGAGCAATCGCTCGCTGGCATTGCCTGCTTTTGGATATTCCTGAGACTGCCTGAAAGATGTCTGAATATCAAGGAGTTGGCATATTTTTCGGAGAAAAAAAACATTGATTTCTGACAGAAAGGAAAGCTGAGCTGCCTGCTCATAATATGTCTGAAATTGTCTTTCGAAGTCCGAAAAATGCGCCGCCTGCTTGTAGGCATGCTGTATGCTTTGCCAATGTTTGGCAGCCCAGTCGCCTGAAACGACTTCAACATCCTGTATCAGCTGTTGAAATTTTCCTTTCACCTGAACCGGAATGCTCAGCCATTGCAGCCCATGCTGCGTCTTGATGCGGTTGCGGTTGCGCCAGTCGCGGCGCGTATACTGCACATCATCGTAGATGACGAAGAGATCAGCCTGGCTGATGGCATCGAAATAGCCCTGCCAGGGAATATAATTGCTTTGGGTGATGAGCAGCTTCATGTGTCGCCATTTAGCTGTTGCTCAATGATATACAAAGGCCTGCCTTTCACCTGCTCAAATACTTTGCCCAGATACAAACCCAAAATGCCGATGGCCATCATGATCAGCCCGGTGCTGAAGATGATCGTGACCATGATGGATGTCCAGCCGATTTCGGCACCGATGTATAGCTTTTTGTAGATCAAAAAGAGGATGGCAAGGATCGATGCAACAAAGAGGAAAAAGCCGATTCCTACGGCTATATGCAACAATTTGACGGATTGGCTGGTGATGCCATCCATGGCATGTCGCAACATTTTGCGGAAAGTATAGCTGCTTTTTCCCGCAAAGCGTTCAGCATGTTCAATCTCAATAGAGGTCGAGCGAAAGCCTAATAGCTTCAATACCAGCAAATAATGCCGGTGGGTATCTTTGATTCGGAGAAAAGCATGCACAACCTGTCGGCTGAGCAGAGAATAGGCGCCTACCTGGGCATCTGCCTTGGAATAATCGCTTAGTAGGTTGAAAAAGAAAAAGAAGATGCGCGCCCAAATGTTTTTGGTGGCCTTATGCTTTCGGCTTTCTTTTTTTGTGTAAACAATGGCAAAGCCCTTTTGCGCCTCGGCATACAATGTCGGCAGATATGCAGGATCATCCTGTAGGTCACAATCCATCACCGCGACATAGTCGCCTCTGCTCACCTCCAGGCCTGCCGTGATGGCCTGATGCTGGCCGAAATTTCGGCTCAGTTTGACCCCAACGACCCGGTGGTCTGCCTGGCAGCAGGCCTCTATTTCAGCCCAGGAGTGATCCTGGCTGCCGTCATCCACGAGGATGATTTCGTAGCATTCGGTGATGGTAGCAAGGGATGCGTGCAGCCGTTTCACGAGTTCGGAAACGATCTCAGCGGCCTGATAGACAGGGCTGACAACGGAAAGGTGCACGGCTGTTTGCATGCCGCAAAACTCAATAATAATTATTCAAAATGAAAATTTTGAAGAGGTAAGCGATTCCGCTGAGGAGGTGCAGGGAAAAAAACAGTTTGAGAACGAGTTCGGAAGGACGAGGCAATTTGTGCCCTTGCCAGTCGGCGACTGTCACGAGGAAGAGCAGGAAGTTGGCAATGTAGCATTGCCACACAAAATTGGCGTCGTATTCGCGCAAGCCGGTTTCTGCCACCAGGATGAAAATAAGCAGGCCGAAGGCAAAGAGTGCCCATGCGAATTGCAGGGGAAAAGAGGCCTTGATTCTTTTGGGGAAAAGGAAAATATAGGATAGGGGAAATGCGATCGAAGCGATCAACGACCACAACATATTCGAAGAATGAAAGCGCCATACATGAAAAGGCGCTATCGTCAGCCCGGTTTCGGGCTGGGGACCGGAACGAAAGGAATGCCATTGGAAAATGGCAAAATACTCCAGGCCAATCAGTACCATCGCGGCCAGCGAAACCCACACCATGCGCCAAAAAGCGACATTCAGCCGCCACTTCCAGAGGCTCATCAAGCCAAAAACCGGCACAAAGACAAAGACAAAACTGGGTTTGATGATGACATGAATCAGCAAAAGAGCAAGGATGCTGAAAGCAATTTTAGGCGAAGGCTTTTCCCAATATTTCAATCCCTGCCAAAACAAGGCGATGGCAAAAGGCATCAAAAAGATGCTGGTAGAATTGTGCCATACATTGGGCGGAAACTGCCCGATGAGGTAGTTTTGGGGGCCGGGAAGGTTGAGGATCAAAAGGAGCGAAATAGAGAAGAAAAGCAGCAGCTTTTTGGAATCAGGCTGAAGGTATTTTTTTACCAAAATATATTTCACTCCCACAGAGAGGGAAAGCAAAATAACAGAGCCCGCTATCAAGGCATAAGGATGCGGAATGCCCAGCGAAAAGATAAATACAGCCAGGAAGTAGCCAAAAGTGGCGACAAAGTGCCTGCCTTGCAGCATCATCTGCAGATCATAATGATGATCCTGTATGTCAGTAGGCACTTGTAGCAGCCATATCAGGCTGAAAATCAGGGCTGCGCCCATCCCTACCAGCAGATTATCTGCTGTTAGAAATTGCCCAATCCATTGAATGAATCTTTTGATCATACATCAAAAATAGCTGCCTGTGATGATAATTTTGGCTAAATACGCCAGACCAGAGATGACATGCAATGCCAGGAAAAAAGCCGCCAGGCTTTTGAAGCGAAAAGCAGTTTTCGCCGAAACCAAAAAGAGCATATACATGCACACGATATTTTGCCAGGCAAAATTGCCATGCAGCGCCCGATCGCCGGTCTCGGCGACGAAGATATAGATCAGCAGGCCAAAGGCCAGCAAGGCCCAGGCGAAAATAGCTGATCGCCGCAGGGCGACCAGTGGAAAAGCCAGCGAAGCCAGCAGCGACAGCCCGATCAGCGAGCTATTGGCTCGCCAGACGAGTAGAGGGGCGAGCTGTAGCCCCGCGCCCGACACCGCATCGGTCTCCGATGGATCGAGATAATATGTCAGGACATATTGCAATCCTACCAGGACCCAGCCCATCCCCATGGGCAACCAGAGGTCCCTGACGGCTTTTTGAATGCCAAAATGAAAAAGCGCCATCACAGGCAATATCAGCCCAATGCAGAAGAAAAAGCTGGGTTTGATGAAGATATTGAGGAAAATAAGAATGAGGAATATTTTTAAAGAATCGAACTTGCCTTGAAAGAGGTATTTTTCGCTTTCTATAAAAAGCAATAGGGCAAAAGGCATCAGAAAGAGGGTGGTGCTATTGTGCCAGATGTTGGGCGGGATCTGCCCACGATAGAAAAAATCCGGACCAGGCAGGCTGAAAGCAAAGACCAGGGCCAAAGCCAGCAGCCAGGCAGCAGAAGCATGTTTTTTCAGGTAATGAAAAGTGATTTGGTATTTTGCTACAACTGCGGCTGTTAGGATGAAAATGGAAGAAATCGCTAAGTAGACTGATTTCGTTTGCCCTAGGGCTAACAACCAGACAATCAGGTAGTAAATGAAATTTCCCCGCAATAATTCTCCCCGGGCCATCTCCTGTATTTGCTCAATATGCCCTTGTATGTCCGTGTAAATATTGAGCAAAAATAGCAGGCTGAAAAAGCAGCCAGAGACGACTCCTGTGATCAGGAGGCCAATGAACTGTTTTCGGTCCGTTATTTTGAGGTAATTTTGCATCATTTAGTAAAAAACCATGGAAGAAAAACATTTTTGGATAGACGGGCAAAAAGTGAGCTACCAGCTCGACGGAGAGCTGGAGACAGGCGAAGATAAAGTTTTGCTTGAATCGGATGTAGATTTATGTGGCGAGGCCTGGGCAAAGGCAGGCTATTCGATTTACCCATTTATTTCATCCATTGAAAATCTAACACTGTTATTGGGTATAAAAAGGCTGATCTGCGAGCAGATCAAGGCTATTTGCCCTGAGAAAGACCTTTCGTTTTTTCAGTTGGATCAATACCATCGGTATGTAAATGATGCGCAGCATGCTGAATTGATCAGGCATTTTCGGAAGTGTTTTCCCGTGGAAAAGCTGCCCATCCCTCTCACCCGAATCGAAGATCGGGTAGGGGAGGCCTGCGGCCAGAGGCTCTCCGTCACCAACCCCCGTGATGGATCACGGGAGTTTTGCCTGCGCATCGTGCGGCCACAGGCCCCATCCGACAACAATCCGCCGCACCGCGACGTCTATCTCGACCATCTGCGGGATGGTATCAACATTTACGTCCCCCTTGCTGGCAGCAATGCTTTATCATCTTTGCCCTTATTGCCTGAAAGTCACAGACTTAGCGAATCGGTGATTGAACGAACAGCGCGCAGCGCCAAGGTAAACGGTGTCCAATACACCGTGCCTTGCATCACGGCTGTCCAGGGCGACCTTCGCCTCACACGCCCCAATCCTGGCCCCAACGAGATGCTCGTTTTTTCGCCCTACCTGGTCCATGGCGGTGGCGCCAATTTGAATGCAGATGTGACCCGCATTTCATTGGAAATGCGGTTTTGGGGTTTGGGGCACTTGGAAGTGCCGTGAGTTGTGGTGCGGCACTTGGAAGTGCCGTGAGTTGTGGTCGGCACTTGGAAGTGCCGTGAGTTGTGGTCGGCACTTGGAAGTGCCGTGAGTTGTGGTGCGGCACTTGGAAGTGCCGTGAGTTGTGGTCGGCACTTGGAAGTGCCGTGAGTTGTGGTCGGCACTTGGAAGTGCCTCCCAACATTTTGAGGGTAGGCAGCGGTGCTGCCTTCAACTGAGACGCTGGGAGGCAGTTCCAACTGCCGACCACATCTCCCGGCAGCGCCACTGCCGCCCCAAACCCAACACATCCCATGTGTTTCCCGTAAATGCAAGCATTTCAAACCCTAATTCAAGCCCCATGAGCCATTGGAAAATCCATGAAGGAAACCTTCATTTTCTCACCATGACAGTCGTAGACTGGATGGACATCTTTACAAGACCTATTTATGCTGAGACCATAATCGAATCGCTGGCCTATTGCCAGCGGGAAAAAGGCCTTGTGATCCACGCTTATGTGATCATGCCCAATCATATTCACATGATCGTGAGTGCGGAGGGAAACCTCCTCGTCAATATTTTGCGCGACTTCAAGCAATTCACCTCACGGCGAATCATCCAGCAGGTGAAAACAGTCAGGGAGAGCAGGCGAAGCTGGCTGTTAGCTGGCTTTGAAAAAGCCGCTCAAGCCGGAAATCGCGTACAGTACAGCCAGTTTTGGCGGCCTGGCAATCATCCGATTGTCTGTTACAGCGAGCGCTTCACACGCCAAAAATTGAATTACATTCACAAAAATCCTGTCAAAGCCAGGCTTGTCCATCATCCAGAGGATTATGTATGGTCATCTGCCGGAGATTATGCCGGCAGGCGTGGACCGATTGATGTATGTCTGCTTTTTTGAAAAGCCGCCAACTCACAAATGGGTCTTAAAATAATCCGCAATTTTGTCATACAAATGCGCCCGGTCCCGTCCGCGCACATTGTGCTCGTGCGTGGGGTAGGGGAAGTAATCGACGAGCTTCCCGGCTTTGATGCATTCGCGGATAAAAACCTGCGAATGTTGCGGTACGACCACATTGTCTTGTTGTCCATGGATGATGAGCAAACGCCCTTCGAGTTTGTCTATATGGTTGGTCAGGGCGGCTTCTTTATAGCCTTCCGGATTCTCCTGCGGGGTGTCCATATAGCGCTCGGTATACATGACTTCGTAATATTTCCAGTCGATGACAGGGCCGCCGGCAACGGCGACTTTGAAGAAGCCTGGATTTTTCATAAGCATGGACATGCTCATGAATCCGCCATAACTCCAGCCATGAACGCCCATGCGTTCTGCATCGACATAGGGCTGCTCTTGCAGCCACTTCGCTCCGACCATTTGGTCGGCAACCTCTATTGTGCCTGTATTGCGAAATATCGCTTGCTCGAAGGCAAGCCCCCGCCCAGCCGAACCTCGGTTGTCAAGGGTAAATACGACATAGCCTTGCTCCGCAAGGTACTGAAGGAAAAGGCCTGAGCCTCCCAACCAACTTTCTGTATTCATCTGAGCGTGAGGGCCGCCATATACATAAATGATTGAGGGATATTTTTGATTGGGGTCAAAATTAGTGGGTTTGATCAGGCGACCGTAGAGCGGTGTTCCGTCATCTGCTTTCAGTTCCACAAATTCCATTTGACCAAGCGCATAGCCAGCCAGGGGGTCCGGAGAGTCCATGAGCTGGGCAACAGACTTGCCGTTTTTTGTTTTGATAATGTCGGTTCTGCTTACCACTTCCCGGCTTGAAAATTGATCTATCAGGTATTCGCCATTTGCATTATAGGAAATGTTGTGTGTGCCTTTTTCCTCTGTGAGTTGGGCTTTTTTTCTGCCTGGAATTTCAATTTTGTAGGCGTGGCGTTCCAGCGGTCCGGCTTCCGTGGACATATAATATACCCATCTTTCATCGGCTGTGATGCCCAGAAACTCTGTTACATCCCAGGCCCCGCGCGTAATGGGCTTGAGCATATGCCCCATTAGGTTATATAAATAAAGATGGTTATGCCCATCTCTTTCGCTTTGCCAGATAAATTTATCTGTCGATTGAGGCAGGAAGATCGGACCGTGCTCCGGTTCCACATATTTATCATCCTTTTCGGAGAGCAGGGTGCTGACAAATTTGCCGGTTGAAGCAGAGTAAGAATTTAAGCGCATGTGGTTTTGCTCACGGTTCAAAACGGCGATGTAAACCAGCTCATGGTTAGGGCCCCAGGTGATATTGGTCAGGTATTGCTCGGCGGGCTCGCCAGTTTCCAGGTAGCGTTTTTCCCCTGTACTTACATCAAAAATGCCTACAGTCACATGATGGCTTTTTTCTCCAGCCATGGGATATTTGATGGGTGTCACGGTAGCTGTACGCTCCATATAGTTAATCAGCGGATAATCCGTTACCATGCTTTCATCTTTTCGGTAAAAAGCCAGTTTTTCGCCATTTTTTGACCAAAAAAGCCCTTTTACTATGCCAAACTCAGACCGGTGAACGGTTTCGCCATACACGATGCCAGCACCTCCATCCTCGGAAAGTTGCACAGGGTTTTCGCGATTTGTCAGTTTGACAAATAGGTTGCTGTTGAGGGTGTAGGCAATGTGCCCACTGGCAGAAATATCAATATTCTGAGCGCCATCCGGCATGGTATTTTTGATGGTCAAAAGCTTGGGGACCATGTGATACTCATACAATTTATTGTCATAGCTAAAGCGGAAGGCTTCAGCAGAAATCCATTCAATGAAAGGAAAACGCATGAGTTGGCGGTTGCCCTCTTCAATCTGTTGGTTCAGATCTTCTTTTGTCAACAAGGTTTTTTCCTTGCCCTTGACATTGCCCTGTATCAATTCATTTTTTTGAAAATCTACATAGGTATAAAATTCGGAATCGCCCTGCCAACTCAAAAGCGGCAAATTTTTGGGATAAAATGCGGGGTTTACAGCATCAAGCGTAGTGAGCGTTTTGAGTTCCTGCTGCTGAGCCTGAACAGCAAAAAAAGTAAACAGAAACAACAATAAAATGGGAAGTCTTTTCATTGGATATGGAATTGAACTTGAATGATTGTATTTTGGGTTGTTTTTAAGAAAGTCGTAAATATAGCGGAAAATCATTTAAGCATTGAACGAACTCCAAAGCATCAGATCGCAGATAGCGAATAAGCAATTTGCCCCGGTATATTACCTGCATGGGGAAGAAAGTTTCTTCCTGGATCAAATCGCCAGCTTGCTCGATGAGCATGTATTACAGCCTCACGAGACTTCTTTTAATAAAGAAGTATTTATCGGTGCTGAGGCGAAAGCCAGCCAGGTTATCAATGCCTGTCGCAGCTTTCCGATGATGTCTGAACGCCGCCTGGTGATGCTCAAGGAAGCGCATAGAATGCCTAAGGCTGAGCTGGAAAAAGTGGCTTCTTATCTGGAAGCGCCTGTTCCTTCTACCGTTTTGGTGATCGTTTTTAAAGCGAATAAAAGCGGGCTGGGGAAAAAGGTTTTGGATAAAATGAAGAAGAAAGGCGGGATAGAATTTTTATCCAAAAAAATGTGGGACCGCGATGTAAAAGCCTGGCTTACAGCCCATCTCAAAGCCGAAGGCTTTACCACTCATCCGGAAGTTCCGGAGATCATAGTGACCAACCTCGGCACGAATATCGGCCATATCCATAATGAACTGGAGAAAATGTTTCTCCATCTACGCGCAAATGGCTTATCCGAGCTCAGCAAAGACTTCGTCTTTGAGCAGATCAATATCGACAAAGACTTCAATGTCTTTGAACTGATACAGGCACTCTCTGCACGCAATGTGCAGCGATCCCATCTGATCATAGATCAGATGAGCAAAAATGCCAAACTCAATCCCCCCGTTTTGATCATTGGCGGCCTGTACCGCTTTTTTCATTCCATCGCACTTACCTATTCCGAAAAAGTCAACGACGCCAATACCGCCAGAACCAAACTCGGCCTCAACTACGGCCAGGCCCGTGATGCGCTCTATGGCAAGCAAAGCTTTCCGCTCGCAGTTGTCTACCGTAATATCGGCTTTGTTCAAGAAGCAGATTTGATGCTAAAAGGGCAAATAAGCACCCAGATGGACGATGGGCACATCATGAAAACCCTGGTGTGGAAGCTGTTGGCCTGATAACTTTTCCTTATAGATGTTTGGAAATTTCCTGAAAAAATCCAGAAATTGCGCATCCAAAAATGCAGTAAGCAATATTTTCTTTATTAAGACCAACATTTTTACGGAATCACATGCTAGAGATTAAAATAAAAGAAGGAGAAAGCATCGATAGAGCGCTCCGTCGTTACAAGAAAAAATACAAGCAAACCAAAATCCGCGAGGAGGTCAGCGACAAACGATTCTTCACAAAACCATCCGTTATAAAAAGGCGCCAGGTTCTGGATGCAATTTATAAGCAGCGGATGCGTCAGGAAGAAATGTAAGAGCGGATTCCCCCTTTTTTTTGCTATTTGAGCTTTTCCAAGGCCTCTTTGAGTTCCTTATAGCGATCGTATGCATCCTTGCCAGGAAGCTGGTCCGATCTGTTGGAGAGGCTATAGAGATAAGCTATCTGCTGGATCAGCCCAGGCTGAGGATATCGCCCATCTTCCTGCTCAAGCATAGCTTGAGTCTCCTCGTTGGCATCCGCCAACATTTTTTTCGCTTCCGAAAGCAAATCCACGACTTGCAGCAGGAAGGCTTCCTGTAAAGCCAGGTCTTCAGGGCTTACGCCTTGCTCCAATACGCGGGGATCAGCCTGAAGCTGAAAAAGCTGCTCCTGCACTTCCTCGCCTCTTTGAAGGCGTACCCTATATGTCCCTGGCCGGGCCATAGGGCCATTTTTGAAGGCCCGGCTATCCCTGGCGTCCCAGGCGCCCTCATGGCTCATATCCCACCGAAAGCGGTGAAGACCTGCTTCATTTTTCAGGGAGGAACTTCGCGTAAAATGGATTTCACCTGTTGCCATGTCCCGGCTGGTGCTATCTGTGCTTTTGGCATCTTTCTGGGAAAAGGACCGGATGAGCTCCTCTTGTTCATTGAAAATTTGAAGCTGCAATGTTTCATCATTGCCTTCTTTCAGGTAGTAGTCAATGATGACGGCCGGAGGGGAATATTCGGGCGCAGGGAAAGGGTAACGCGGCCCTGAGCTCACATCATATCTATAGCGATAGCTGTCTCTCGGGCGGATGAGCAGCATGTTTTCTGCCTGTCGGGCCTCGTATTTTTGATGTAATGCACTCAAATCATCCAATATCCAAAAGCCCCGGCCCATGGTCGAAAGGACCAGGTCTTTCCGGTGAATTTTAATATCTGTAACCGGAGTCAGCGGCAGGTTTTGCTGAAAGGCTTTCCAGCTTTCTCCATCATCAAATGATTTAAATACGCCATATTCCGTTCCGGCATACAGCAGCCCTTCCCGGTCTGGATCTTCGCGCACTACGCGCACAGGATAATCCTCAGGAATGCCATTTGTGATCTTTTTCCAACTTTTCCCCAAATCCGTGGTCCGGTAAATATAAGGCTTCCAATCGCCCAATTGGTATCGAAGCGATACGAAATAGGCTTTTTCCGCTCGATGTGGCGAAGGTTCTACGGCATCAATTCTGCCGTTTTTCGGCAAGGTTTTGGGCGTAACAAGCTGCCAGTTTTTTCCGCCATCGGCGGTCACGCTCACCGGGCCGTCATTGGCACCCACCCAGATGATGCCTGCCTGCTTTTTGCTTTCCTGGATGGCATAAATGGTAGAATAAAATTCTTCACCCGTTATATCCCGCGTGATCGGAGAGCCTGAAATCACCTGCTTATCCGCTTCAAAAGCGGTCAGATCCGGGGAAATGATTTCCCAGCTTTTGCCCTCGTCCGTACTTTTGTGCACATACTGCGAGCAGTGGTAAATCACCGCCGGGTCATGCGGCGAAAGGTGAATAGGGGAGACCCGCTGAAAGCGAAATTTCAAATCCCGGGGATTGTGGCCGTACATATTGGCCGCGCCTACATCGTAGCGTTTTTCCTGTCCGGTGAGGGTATTGTACACACCAAAGCGGCCTTTACAATTCGAATAAACAATATGTGAATGAATCGGATGAGGGACTGCCGGGCCGGTTTCGCATCCGCCTACATCCATGATATAACCGGCTGCGCCAGCCTGATGCGCCCGCGGTGGGTTGCTGGGAACGGCGATGGCCGTGTAATTATCCTGCTGTCCGGCATACAGCCAGTAGGGATACTGGTTGTCAACTTCCACTTGATAGAGTTCTGCGGTAGGCTGATTGAACTGATGGCTCCAGTTTTTTCCGCCATCATGGCT
Source organism: Bacteroidia bacterium (assembly GCA_030430205.1). Taxonomy (GTDB): domain Bacteria; phylum Bacteroidota; class Bacteroidia; order J057; family J057; genus JAUIGE01. The sequence continues at coordinate 30,503 of JAUIGE010000011.1, forward strand.
GATGTTTGCACCGCCATCATTGGCCTGAATCATCAGTCGGGAATCCTGTGGATGTATCCACATATCGTGATGGTCACCATGAGGGGTTTGCAGGTAGCTCCAGCTTTCTCCCCCATTTTCGGATTTGCCAAAGCGGATTCCATTGACGTAGACGATGTCTGCATTTTGAGGATCTGCATCTACATTGCAGAAGTAAAAAGGGCGTGTCATCAACCAATTATCTTTGGATACCTGACGAAAGCTTTCACCCTGATCATCAGAGCGGTAGAGACCCCCCTCTTTGCCTGGCGCTTCCACCAGCGCATACAGCCTGCGGGAATCCGCAGCTGAGACCGCCAGGTCAATTTTCCCTACAATTCCCCTGGGTAATCCTTTTTCCAATTTTGCCCAACTGTCCCCGCCATCCACAGATTTATAAATGCCGTTTTCGGCACCTCCACTGATAATGGTCCAGGGCTTGCGCTCAGCCCGCCATGCCGCAGCATAGATAATATCAGGATTGCTGGGCATCAGCTCCAGGTCGGCAAAGCCGGTGGTGTCGGAAAGGAAAAGTACTTTTTTCCAGCTTTTGCCTCCATCCTGCGTGCGAAACACGCCCCGCTCCGCATTCGGAGCGAATGCCTGCCCGATAGCCGCCACAAAAACCACATTGTGGTTGTGCGGATGGATCTCTACGGCCCCAATATGGCCGCTTTTCTCCAGGCCTATGGCCTGCCAGCTCGTGCCCGCATCCACGGATTTGTACATGCCTTTGCCTGAGATGACGTTGCTGCGTAAGCCATCAGAGCCGGTACCGGCATAGAGGATGTTGGGATCGTTGGCGGCGCAGCGCAGCGCGCCGATAGAGGGGCTTTTGAAAAAGCCGTCTGAGATATTCTTCCATGACATGCCATAGTCAGTCGTCTTCCAAATGCCGCCGCCTGTGCTGCCCATATAAAAGATGTTTTTTTGAGTGTTAACGCCTGTAACAGCGGTACTTCGGCCACCGCGTGTTGGACCGACATAGCGGTATTGCAATGGATCAAAATTTTGGGCAAAATTTTCAGTCCACATAACGGCTGTGAGCAGCAGCAGGATGATGAGAGGGTTTGTATTTCTTTTCATGGGTAAAAGTTAGGGAAAAAATAAAAGCCAAAACCAAGTAACTCCCACTCCTTTATGTATTTTTTATGTAAGCCTCTGGGTGTATATTTGCCGTTTTACCTTAAGACTGAGAAATGAATTGTAGGCTGATTTTTGTTTTTTCATTTTTGATCATCTGTGTAACAACTTCCGTTTTTGGACAAAGTGGAACAGTCCGTGGCCCAGTAGTAGATCGAAATGGCGAACCCATCGTCAATGCGGCGGTTTTTATCCCCGAGTTAAAAAAAGGCGCTTATTCGAATGCCGATGGCATTTATAGTTTAGACAGACTGCCTGAAGGCAGTTTCCAAATTTGGGCAACCTCGGCAGGTTATGATACCGTCAAACAGGTCGTAGAGCTGGATGCCGGTCAAAAAACAAACATTCAGTTTGTGTTGGAAGAGATTGGCTTCTTCTCCGAAGAAGTCGAAATCACAGCTGAAGCAGTGGGGCGAATAGAGACCAAGGAGGTGAAAGTAGGGCAGGTAACCTTTTCACCTAAAGAAATCAATTTACTTCCTTCTATCGGTGCGCCCGACCTCATGCAATACCTACAGGTCTTGCCGGGGATCGTTTTTACCGGTGACCAGGGAGGGCAGGTGTATATTCGGGGCGGTACGCCCATTCAGAATATGACCCTCATGGATGGCATGATCAACTACAGTCCTTTTCACTCCATCGGCTTGTTTAGTACTTTTGATCCGGATTATATCCGCTCTGTGGAGGTATATTCTGCCGGATTTCCCGCCAAATATGGCGGAAGGGTCTCTTCCATTATTGATATCAAAACCCGAAATGGCAATTTTCAGGATTATTCAGGCAAACTGAACATCAATCCTTTTTCTACCAATGCCCTGATCGAAGGACCGATCAAGCGGGCGCGTCGCCAGGGAGGAGGTTCCAGCTTTTTGCTATCCTATCGCAAAAACTACATTGACCAGACGGGAAATATTTTTTATCCTCACCTCAACGACAGCCTGGGTTTGCCCTATAATTTCACAGATTTATATGGGAAAGTAACCATCTCTGATGGGATTAATTACGCCAATGTTTACGGTTTTAAAAATACCGACAACGTCAATTACGGTACCGCTGCAGCCGATATCGGCTGGGTATCAAATGGCGGTGGCGCCAATTTCATGCTGCTGCCGCAGGGAGCTGGCGCGATAATTCGCGGCGGATTTAGCTCGACCAGTTATGAAGTGGGCTTAAATGCCGCTTCGGAAACTTTTCCACGAAATAGCCGCATTCAGGGCTTTAATGGAGGATTGGATGTGAGTTATATTGTCAATTCAGTGGATGAATTTTCCGCTGGTTTGATCTTTTTGGGCTTTTCTACAGATTATGTTTTCACCAATTCACTGGGCTTCAGGACTTCGTCACAAGCCAACAACAGTGAATTTGCGGGATATTTTGATTATAAAAAGGTCGTACAGACCAAGCGCTTTTTTACCACCAAGCGGGATTCCGTTTGGGACCTGATGGTCATTGATCCGAGTGTGCGTCTGCACTATTTCAACGATCAGTCCCATGTGGCGGTAGAACCGCGGCTTCGGGTAAAAATCAACATTCCCAGAGTGAGTTTCAGCTTTGCCACAGGTTCATACACCCAAAACCTCCTGTCCGCCGCCTCGGACAGAGATGTGGTCAACTTCTTTCAGGGCATACTTTCTGCCCCAAGCTCTCTGGCAAACCGCCAGAAAGACCACAACCTGCAAACTGCTTATCACCTCCTCGGAGGTGTGGAGGTGGAGTTGATCCCCAATATGGCCGTACAGTTGGAGGCATGGATGAAAGATTTCACCCAGCTAACCAATATCAACCGCGATAAACTCTTTCCTGATGATCCCAATTTCATCACGGAGCTGGGATTCGCCCATGGCTATGATTTTTTGATCAAATACCAGACATCCAAACTCTATCTCTACGGCACATACGGCTGGTCCAAAGTCACCCGTAATGACTTCAAGCGGATTTATCCGCCGGTTTTTGACAGGCGACATACGATAAATGTGGTGGGCTCCCTGCGCCTCAAGCCTTTTGGCTATGTGCAGGATGGCAGCGGGAGAAAGCGCCTGCCCAAGTTCAAGGAGCATGCCTGGGAGTTTGGCCTGCGCTGGACATTGGGCTCTGGCTTTCCTTTCACCCAGACTCAGGGCTATTTCGAGAAACTCGATTTCTTTGATGATGGCGCTCAGACAGATATAGCTATCCAAAATGGCGACCTCGCCCTGATCCTGGCGGATCAATTGAATGGCGGCAGGCTGCCCTACTACCACCGCATGGACCTCTCCGCCAAGCGCCGCTGGCTGATCAAAAACAGCTGGCTGCTGGAATTGAATTTTTCCCTGATCAATACCTATGATCGGAAAAATATCTTCTATTTCGACCGTGTGCGTTTCACGCCCATCTACCAATTGCCGGTTTTACCGACCTTGGGATTGACGATTAAGTATTGAGAGGCGGGAAGCGAGAGGCGGGATGCGAGACTTAAATGGCATTTGAGTCTCGGCTCTCTTATCTCGGCTCTCTTATCTCGGCTCTCTTATCTCGGCTCTCTTATCTCGCCTCTCTTATCTCGCTTCTCGGCTCTCAAACCTCAACAACTGCTCCATTCTCTTTTCGCTGCTTTTGGCGGGGATCATGCGAAACAGGCTGTTTCGTAGGCTGCAAATAAGCGGATTGCTTAGCTGGGCTATTTTGCCAAAGCGCCAGGAGTTGTTCACTACCCACTGGGCTTTGCCCAATTTTGTCTGCTCATAGGCTTTGAAAGCCGTTTCTGGCTTTTCGGCTTTTTTGAGGCATTCTGCTAATATGACGGCTCCTTCAATCGCCTGACAGGCTCCCTGCCCCATATTGGGAGTCGTGGCGTGGGCGGCGTCGCCCAGCAGAACGATGCGATCAAAAGCATAGCTTTTGATGGGTTTGAGGTCTACGATATCATTCCAGATGATATTTTCTGTCGCCGTATGGCGGATGAGCTGGGGAATGGGGAAATGGAAATTTTTGAAAATTTCCAGTATCTCTTCCTTTCCATATTGACCCATTTTGGGGTCATTGGGAGCTGCATTTTTGCAGGCAAACCAATAGACCTTGCCGCCTTTAAGCGGTGCGATGCCAAAGCGGCCTTTGCTGCCCCAGGTCTCTGAAAATATTTTTTCATCAAAACCTTCCGGCCTTTGCTCTGCTACCCCCCTCCAGCAGGTATAGCCCGCATATCGTGTTTGCACTTCTGGCAAAAGTTGGGTTCGTATGGGAGAATGTATGCCATCGGCAGCTATCAGATAATCTGTACTGATTTCACTCCCATCTTCAAATTGAAGATGCACTTGCTCGCCATCCTGGCGGACGGATTGTCCTTTTTTGCCTAGGACCAGGCTATCAGGTGCCAATTGATCCAGCAGAAGCTGCTGTAGTGCGGCCCGGTGGATGGTAAGGGTGGGGAAACCATAGGTTTGCGCTGTTCTTTGGTTATCCATTTTTTGGATAAGCTTTCCTTTGTTGTCAGCAACGATCATAAAATCGGGTATATGCCCGAGTGCTTTCAATTCAGGCCACAGGCCTAGGTGATTGAGCGCCTGGTTGGCATTGCTTGCCAGCATGATGCCCGCACCAAGGGCTTTGATTTCAGGAGCAGCTTCATAAACTGTTGCCTGAAAGCCTGCTTTTTGCAAGGCGACTGCGGTGCATAAACCGCCAATGCCTCCGCCTAAAATGCTAAATGTATGATTCATAAGAGATATTTTTATAATTTAGCGCAAATGTACTAAAATAATTTTTAATTTAGTACACTTGCGCTAAAATAAATTATATGAAGACGAGAGAAAAAATTTTACTCACAGCACAGAACCTGTTCAACCGGGAAGGGGTGGATTTGATTACTCCCCGCCGTATAGCGCTGGAAGTAGGACTTAGCCACGGAAATTTGCGGTATCATTTTCCCAAAAAAGAAGACATCCTGCTTGCGCTTTACATGCAGCTGGTCAACGAATTTGACGATGCTGTTTCAGCTTTGGGGAAAGAACCTTCCCTCCAACTTGCATTTCAAATGATGGAAGCCATTTATTCCAAATTATATGCTTACCGCTATCTCATGAATGACTTTGTCAGTATCATGCGGCAGGTTGATGCGATCCGCACACATTATAAGGCCCTTTTTGTGGCCCGCAGAGGGCAATTCCTTCAGTTATTGGAGGCACTTCAGCAGCAAGGGATGCTGCGGGAGGATATCTCACAGAAACAGTTTGAACGTTTTGTGTGGCAACTCAATATCTTTTCAGATTTCTGGATAGGGGCGGCGGAAATTCATTTTGAGGCCAAAGGCAAGAGCATAGTTGCGTTTTTTGTCGACATCGCTTTTGCGATGATTTATCCGTATCTGACAGAAAAGGGGATAGAGGTATATCACGAATGTAAAGAAAGCATCCGTTAGGTAGAGAGGGAATTATTACTTAAAATAGAGGTAATTTCCATCACTACATTCTGTTTTTGCAGACAAAAACGCTAGCTAAAATGGCCACATCTAAACAAGTTCCGGTATTGGTAATAGCCCTTGCAAATGAACGGTCCGAACAAGGATTTTTGAGGGGTTTATCCCTGGAACTGAAAGCTATTTTAGAAGCGATGCGTCCCATTGAGCAAAAGGCACAGCTAGAAACAGTCATATTGCCTGCGGCTACAGCGCGGGAAATTGCCAATATTTTTCAGGATGAGCGCTATAAAGGGCGGATTCGCCTTTTCCACTATGCCGGTCATGCCGATGAGGATGAAATATGGTTGGAAACAGAAGGCGGGAGCAACCAGGGATTTTCGTCCCTGGGACTGGCAAAATTCCTTTCGCTGCGGAAAGAGATTCAGCTTGTTTTTCTCAATGCCTGTGCGACACAGAAGCATGCCGATTACCTGCTGGAAGCAGGAGTGCCGGCTGCTATCGTAACTGATCGGAAGATCAGCGATTCGCAAGCGCAAAGCTTTGCGGAGCGTTTTTACTTTGGCCTTGCCAATGGGGCAAGGATAGATGAAGCTTATGCAGAAGCGGAAGCTTATGTGCTGGGTAGCGTGAAAAATGTGCAAAAAGAACTCAGCCGCTCGCTTATCTGGCGTACAGATGACCAGGCAGAGCGAAAACAGTTTCCGTGGCGTCTTTTCCCTGAAAAATTAGATACAAGCAAATTGATCCACTCAGGGCGCTTTTTTAGCAGCCTGAACGCTGCTCCGCCGCCCATTTTGGACTCTATGGTAAAAGCTTATATCGGTGAAACCTTTAACAATTACAAAATAGTGAAGCTGCTGGGTGCAGGTACCACCTCCATGGTATTCAAAGCTGTCCATCAGACCTTCCATAATGAAGCAGCTGTCAAAATCACCTTTAGCATAAGAGAGGGTTTTCAAAAGGCCAAATCTATCATCACGGAGGGAAGCAATGCCCTGCGCCAGCTGAGACATGCCAATATGGTGGAGATCTATGATGTGGCTACCGAGGGGGAGCAGATTATATTCATCATCATGGAGATGGTTAAAGGCGCGCGCCTGGACAATATCACTCTGGATACTGCCTCCCGCGACAAGCGCGGCATAGACCAATTGATCCAATACGCAATTCAAATTTGCGAGGGCTTAAAAGCAGCGCATGATTTTGCCTTTGATACAGGAGATGGCATCATGCAGCAGGGTTTTGTGCATGGAAACCTGACGCCCCGAAAAATTATGTTTTCCGAATCAGGCATTCTGAAATTGATAGATTTTGCTTTTGCAGACTTAAACAGAGCCAGCGGAATCACTTTTGATGTTCCTGAAGAAGATCCGGATAGCGAATTCAAAATCAATCGCGAGCAAAGAAATGAATTCCTTCCTCCTGAAGTCCTGAAGGGAATAGCACCCGTGAGCAAGGCTACGGATATCTATGCCATCGGTGCGATATTCTATTGGATGATTACGGGCATGCCCCCCGCGGGAGCCAATGATTATAAGCAAAATAGTGTTGTACAGGCCTTTCAAAGCATCAATCCTTTGCTGGACGAAAAGATTGCGCACATCATTTTTAAAGCGACCAACCCCAATCCCAAAGAGCGCTATGTGCATCTGAGTGAAATGTCAAATGATTTGAAAAGCTGCCTTTCGCTCGATGAGGAGTCCCGAATGGCTTTTGCCTTAGCTCTGGCGGAAGATAAATCCGATTTTGAAGGAATCAAGAAGAGACTTCTTGGGAAGGAATTGAACGGCTATATTATTGAGAAATTTCTTGGAGCCAATGAGAATAACATGGCTTTTATGGCAAAAAATGCCCAGGACGGCACATTGGCAGCTTTGAAAATCTCCCATAGGATTTTGGGTGGCTTTGAAAAGGCAATGAGTATGATTGAAAAGAAAGGCGATGTCATGACATATTTGGCACATCCCAATATCACCCGCCTGATATATATCGGCCAATTGGGAAGTGAGGAGTATATCTATGTCATCAGAGAGTTTTCTGAAGGGATACGGCTCGACGGAATCAACTTCCGCATTGATAAGCGCAAATATTTCGGCATTCGAAATCTGATACAGTTGTTTGTTAGTATTTGTGAAGGCGTGCGAGCCATTCACAATGCAGAGTTTATTGATAATGATGGAGAGGTAAACTATGGCGTATTGCATGGGAATCTATCCATGAAAAAAATCTACATCAATGAGCGGGAAAAAGTAAAAGTGACAGACATGCTTTTTGGCCAATTTCCCCAAATCCCTGAATTGAAATTTGCTATACCTGAAGAGATTCTGGAAAAAGCACCTTCCGAAAACCAACTGGATTTTATGCCACCTGAAATAGTGGCAAGACAGGAACTACCTTCCAAAAGGACGGATGTATATTCCCTTGGAGCTATTTTTTTTGAAATACTGAGTGGGAGAAAGTTGAGTGTTTATATTCCTGAAACCGAGTACCATTTATTTCGTTTGTTGAGGCAACGAAACTCCCGGATTCCTCGTCGCTTAAGCGAGACTATTTTTCGCGCAATTCACCCAGATCCTTACAGAAGGTTTAATACGGTTGATGAATTAATCCAGGAACTCAAGAAGAATACAATCGTTTATAGTAGGTTGTTTTATCGTATAGGACATCATGAGCTTGTTTAAAGAATAAATCTGTAAGTCCCTGGTAGTCAGCCTTTATTTTGATCCAAAATTTTGTAAAATGTCCTGGTAATTATTTCTAATTGCTAAAAAAAACAGAATTTGGTTTAGGGTGTGAAACAATTTTTCTTAATTTTTCGTTATCACCTCGACTGAAAAATTTCGACTTTCAGCATAAAAAGAAAAAAGCTATCTTTTTGCTAAGTATATTTGTATATAATATTTTTAATTATCTAAATTTGTAGCTAAATTGTAATACTCTTTTTTGGTAATTATCTCAAATAAAGAATTATTTACTCCAAATAAAACCATTTTATAACCATGACTTTAGCAGAAGTCAAAAAAGTAATGAAACCATGAATGATGCCATGAAATTAGAAGGATTGGCCAAGCATCTGTTGGAGATGCGAGACGCCTTCCGCCAACACCAAAACGAAATCAGAGGAAAATACAAGATTTCCGCCAACGAGATGGAGATCATCCTGTTTATCTCCCAGGAAGGACCGCAGCGTATGAAGAGCATAGGGGAAAAATTTAAGATAAAATTTAGTACGCTTACCAGCCTCGTTGACAAGATCGAGCGCCTCAACCTTGTACGTCGTGTAAATTCGAAAGAAGACCGCCGTTCTATTTTGGTTAACCTTACCAAAAAAGGAAAACGCATGTTGGAAGAGTATAATCAGCAGGTAATTGACCTGTCAGATAAATTCAACAAAGCATCTGCTGGCAAAAATCTGGTAGAGATGTTTGAAAAAGCAGGCCCCCTGAAAGAAGAATAAGTCAGCAATTGCTCAAAAAATATTTTTCAAACCGTCACCTTCCGTGGCGGTTTTTTTATTTTTGCCCCATGGGAATCAAATCACTTGCCGCTGGCATGCTGGGTCGCATTCAGACCCGCCGGGTAAACGCTCAAAGCCGCAAGGCTTTGTATTACCAGGAAAAAACACGAAAAAACCTGATCAAAAAGGCTCGCAATACAGCCTTTGGAAAAGACCATCACTTTGACAAAATATCGTCCTATGAGGATTTTTGCTCACACATTCCGATCCGGAATTATGAACAGCAACGATCTTATTTTGACAGAATAGTGGAGGGCGAATCAGATGTGCTTTGGCCAGGAAGCCCGCTTTATCTGGCTAAGACCTCCGGCACCACTTCGGGTGCCAAGTATATTCCTATCACCCAGGATTCCATCCGACGACAGATCGCCAGTGCCAGGGATGCCCTGTTGCTATATGCCGCAGAGACGGGCAATAGCAGCTTTTTTGATGGAAAAATGATGTTTTTATCGGGAAGTCCTGAAATAGACACCAACGAAAAAGGCATGCGGATAGGCCGCCTTTCAGGTATTGTCAACCACTTTGTGCCGGCTGTTCTCCTGGCAAACCGTGTGCCTTCCTATGAAGCAAACATCCTGGATGAGTGGGAGCAAAAGGTGAGTACCATAGTCGAAGAAGTCCATGACCAGGACCTCCGATTGATCTCAGGTATTCCGCCCTGGGTACAGATGTTTTTTGAACAACTGGAAGAACAAAAAGCCATGCAGCCGATGGAAGCCTGGCCCAATCTGTCTGTCTATGTGCATGGTGGGGTAGATTTCAGCCCCTACCGGCCCATCTTTGATGCGTATTTTGGCGGCAAGGTAGATGTCGTTGAAACCTTTCCAGCCTCTGAAGGCTTTTTTGCCTATCAAAATACCCAGGAAGATGACAGCTTACTGTTATTGACAAACAATGGCATTTTCTATGAATTTATTCCCCTCGACCAATATGGTCAGGAAGATGCGCCCCGTCTCCGATTGGAGGATGTTGAATTAGACAAGCAATATGCGCTTATTTTAAGCACCAATGCAGGCCTTTGGGCCTATGATATAGGCGATACCATCAAGTTTACTTCACTTGATCCCTACAAAATCCGCGTGAGCGGTCGTGTCAAACATTTTATTTCTGCCTTTGGCGAGCATGTAATTTCTGAAGAAGTCAATCGGGCCATATTGGAAGCGACAGAGGCCACAGGCGCCAGTTTTCAGGAATTCACCGTGGCGCCTTCCATCGCTACAGAAAAGGGCGATTCGGGCCATGAATGGTATATTGAGTTTGTAAATCCGCCCGAGGATTGGGAAGCATTCACCACCCAACTCGATACAAGCCTTTGCAAGCAAAATGCTTATTATCAGGACTTACGTGAAGGCAATATCCTGAAAAAAGCGGTTGTTTTTTCATTGGAAAGAAACGCTTCAAGGTCTTATATGAAATCAATTGGGAAATTAGGCGGACAAAACAAATTTCCGCGCCTCAGTAATGACCGAAAAATAGTGGACTACCTGAAAGATTTTGTCATACTAAAGACTTAATTTTTCGACAAAAAGACCGTATTTATTTCACCATCTGCAAGAGGAGAGCGTTTGGGAAGTATGGGGAATGAAAATTGATGGTAGAAAAATCTATGGAGCATTCTGTTAAGAAACCTATGATTTCGCTTAATGGTGATTTGTCAGCATATTCACATGAGGAATTGCTGCAATATGTAGCCAGGTTGAAAAGTGAAAATCAACAGCTTAAAGAAAAAAAGGAGCACAAAATCCTTGATCTAAAAGCAAATCTGGAGGCTGTAATTGAGAATACAGATGATTTTATCGTATCTGTAGATACTTCCTATCGCATTCTGGTGTGCAATTCTGCCTACCGCTGGCTGATCCACGAGCTTTATGGCGCAGACCCTCAGGCGGGAGATCATATCCTCGGGATCATGGATCCGCAGACACAGGCATTTTGGCTTCCCTATTATCAGAAGGCCTTTGAAGGGCAATCCGGACTTGCCATAGTCGAACGGGAAATTCAAGGGCTTACCCGCCACTACGAGGTTTCTTTTCATCCTATAAAACAAAATACCACGCAGGTAGATGGAGCTACCCTCTTCATCAAGGATATCACAGATCGAAAAATCGTTGAAGACACGATACGCGAAAACCAAAAAATGCTGGCCTCCATTAATAGGAATATTAAGGAAGGCATTTACAGAAGCACGCCCCAGGAGGGATTGGTATATGTGAATAAAGCTTTTTTGGAAATGTTTGGCTATGAGTCAAAGGAGGAGATGTATAATCTCAAATCGAATGTCCTCTATTCTGACCCTGGCAGAAGGCAGGAATTGCTGGATTTGATTGATGCGAGGAAGGAGTTTACAAATGAGGAAGTACTGTATAGACGTAAGGATGGAAGCACTTTCTACGGGATGACCAGTGGTCTGATGTGGGTCGATGAAGGAGGAAATCTGTATTTTGACGGGGCCATCAGAGATATGACAGACATCATTGAGGCTGAGCATCAATTGCGAGAGCAAAATGAAGAACTCAAAAAAGTAAACGCGGAGCTGGATCGCTTTGTCTATAGCACTTCCCACGATCTCCGTGCACCTCTGATGTCCATTTCGGGATTGATTTCCATTTCAAAAATGGTGGATGATCAGGATAAGCAAAATTACTATTATGACCTGATGGAGCAAAGCATCCAAAAACTGGACAATTTTATTAAGGACATCATCAATTTTTCCAGAAATGCCCGCACCGAAGTCGAACTAAAACCTATAGATGTCAATCAATTGATTCATCAATGCAAAGAAGACCTCCAATTTGCCTCTCAATATGAGCGAATCCGTTTTGGTATTACCATAGAAGGAGGGACAACTATCTATTCAGATAGCAAGCGCTTGGGAGTTATTTTGAAAAACCTGCTCGCCAATGCAGCCAATTACCACGACCTTTCCAAAGAAGATCCTTTCATTCAAATCAATTTAATCAACAAGGAAAAATCTTTTCAGATAGCCGTTCAGGACAATGGCCAGGGGATCAAGGACCACCTGGCTGACAAAATTTTTGATATGTTTTACAGAGCCTCCAATCAAAGCAAAGGAACGGGCCTGGGGCTTTATATTGCCAAAGAAGCTACGGAAAAGCTGAAAGGGAAAATAAGGGTAGAAACAGAATATGGAGTAGGCTCTACATTTTATGTGGAGATTCCTCAGAAAAAAAACGATTCCGTTAAGGAAAATTTGAAAGTAGAAGAATAGGCAGAAAAGGAATATCTTTGCAGGAAAACAGATGAGCACACATTCCGCTGCTATCGCAGCAGCCAATCGCCTGCAGGAAGCGGCAAAATCTCGAAAAACCTGCCAGCCAGTAAGAGACTTACTGGGAGAAACAGACCTCGCCCTGGCTTATGAAGCCCAGAATATCATTACCCAACAAAGACTTGATAGCGGTGCCCGCCTGGTAGGCCGAAAAATCGGCCTCACTTCTCTTGCTGTCCAGCAGCAATTGGGCGTAGATCAACCCGATTACGGGATGTTATTTGATGACATGGAAGTAGCCCATGGAGGGGAAATTCCCTGGGGAGAAGCCATGCAACCCAAGGCTGAAGCCGAAATCGCCTTTGTCCTAAAGAAAGATCTTCCCCACACCAGCATGACCACAGCGGACTTGATTTCCGCTATAGACTATGTCCTGGCCTCGATCGAGATCGTCGGCAGCCGGATCGAAAACTGGAATATCCGCATAACGGATACCATCGCTGACAATGCCTCTGCGAGTCATTTTATCCTGGGGCACAAACCCACGAGGCTTGAAAATATAGACTTGTTGGGCTGCAAGGTGGTTTTGAAAAAAAACGGCAAGACCGTTTCTGAGGGGGTAGGCGCCGCCTGCATGGGCTCCCCTCTCACGGCCGGCCTATGGCTGGCCCGGACCATGGCAAGCCTTGGCCAGCCGCTCAAAGCGGGTGACATCGTGCTATCAGGCGCGCTGGGGCCTGTTGTTCAGGCAGAGCCGGGCGATGCTATCACAGCTATTTTTGATACCTTAGGAGAAGTATCCGTCCATTTTGGAAAATAATATAGATGATATGGAAAAAGTAAAAGTTGCCATTATAGGTTCCGGAAATATTGGAACTGACCTGATGATCAAGATACTCCGCACTTCTGATGTGCTGGAGATGGCTGTCATGGTAGGGATAGATCCCGAATCCGATGGACTGGCCAGGGCCAAACGCATGGGGGTAAAGACCACACATGAAGGCATCACTGGCCTGATAGAGATGCCCGAGTGGCAGGATATTCAATTGGTGTTTGATGCAACTTCCGCCAAAGCCCATCATTACAATTGGTCTTTTGTAGAAAAATACCCCGACAAACGCATGATTGACCTGACGCCTGCGGCCATCGGCCCTTACCTGGTGCCACCCGTAAACTTTGATGACAACCTGCATGTCAGAAATGTGAATATGGTCACTTGCGGAGGCCAGGCCACCATTCCGATGGTAGCGGCCGTTTCGCGGGTCGCAAAGGTATATTATGGCGAGATTGTGGCGTCTATCGCCAGCAAATCTGCGGGTCCCGGTACCCGCGCCAACATAGATGAGTTTACCGAGACGACCTCGGCGGCGATTGAAAAAGTCGGCGGAGCCGAGAGGGGAAAGGCCATCATAGTGCTGAACCCGGCAGAGCCGCCCCTCGTCATGCGCGATACCGTTTTCACCCTCAGTGAAAATGCAGACCAGGAAACTATCCGCGAAAGCATCCACCAGATGGTAGCTGAAGTACAAAAATATGTCCCTGGCTACAAGCTTCACCAGGAAGTTCAGTTTGAAGAGATTCCACCGGAAAGACCTGTCTTCATTGAAGGCCTGGGCCTTCGCCACGGACTCAAAACAAGCGTTTTGTTGCAGGTAGAAGGCGCAGGGCATTATCTGCCCAAATATGCAGGCAACCTGGATATCATGACTTCTGCTGCGCTGGCTACTGGGGAGAAGCTTTCGGGAGCAGAGATCAGAGAAGCGAGAGCAGAGAAATAACAAAACCCGAAACCCAAAACCCGAAACCCAAAACCCAAAACCCGAAACCCGAAACCCAAAACCCAAAACTCAAAACCCCAAATGCTATACATACAAGACGTAACCCTTCGTGATGGCATGCATGCCATTCGTCATCAATACAGCAAAGACCAGATCCGTGAGATCGCTATCGCCCTGGACAAGGCAGGCGTAGACGCCATCGAAGTGTCACATGGCGATGGGCTGGCGGGCTCCAGCTTCAATTATGGTTTTGGCGCACATACCGATTGGGAGTGGCTCGAAGGCCTCTCCGAAATCCTGGAGCATGCTGTGCTCACGACCTTATTGTTGCCGGGTATCGGTACGATAGAGGACCTGGAGCGTGCACACAGCCTGGGCGTAAAATCCGTTCGGGTGGCGACACACTGTACCGAGGCAGATATTTCTGCTCAGCACATAGGCGCAGCCAAAAAGCTGGGCATGGATGTGGGCGGATTTCTGATGATGGCTCACATGAGCGATCCCAAAAGCCTGGCTCAGCAGGCAAAACTGATGGAATCCTATGGCGCAGACTGCGTCTATGTGACCGATTCGGCAGGAGCATTGCTCATGGATGGGGTGGCCGACAGGATGAAGGCCTTCAAGGATGTCCTGGATGAAAAAACGGAAATTGGCATTCACTGCCACCATAACCTCTCATTGGGCGTCGCCAACACAGTTGTCGCCATGCAGCATGGCGCTACGCGCCTCGACGCATCCCTTGCAGGCATGGGTGCCGGGGCTGGCAATGCCCCCCTGGAAGTGCTGATCGCAGTCCTCAATAAAATGGGTGCCAATCACGGATGTGATCTCTACCAGCTGATGGACGCTGCCGATGACCTCATTCGTCCCTTGCAGACCCGACCTGTGCGGGTAGATAGAGAAACCCTTTCTCTGGGCTATGCCGGTGTTTATTCCAGCTTTTTGCTGCATGCTGAAAAAGCATCCCAAAGATACGGTATAGATACCCGTGCCATTTTGGAAGAATTGGGAAATAGAAAAATGGTCGGCGGTCAGGAAGACATGATCATTGATGTGGCGCTGGATATGAAGAGAAAAAGCTGATCAATCCTTTGGCCAAAATTTGAGCGCAAGCTCCATGACATCATCATATTGCCCCTTTCCGGACTGTATTTTGGGAAGGAGCAATTTGCTCTTAGGGTCTTCTTTAAGGATCCATTTGCCTTTTTTGGCTTTGCGAAGGACTTCGCCGGTATAGGCAAGCACAGACAGAGCCATTTCTTCCTGGTATAAATGGCTCCTCTGCCAATTCAGAGCGGTTGCGAGCTCGTCGAGGCTGCCCAGGCTGCCATCGAGCTTCTCCTTTTCAATGGTTCCGCTGGCGGAAAGGTAGTTTGTCAACTCAGGCGCATGCGCCACCAGGCTATCACCATATTGCCGCAGGACGCTTTCAAACAGCAATTCGGGCTGACCTGAATAATCATCTGATGAGACATACGCCAGTAAGTCGGCCTCACTGATGAAGTAGCGCGCATAATTGTAGGTGGGATGCCACAGCAAAAAGCCATTTTGCCCCAATTTTAATACCCTTTTAAATTCATCACTGTAGCTGGGCATATTTTCAGCTTCATGCCTCAGGAAGACCTGGTTCAATTGCGGTTCACTCAGGTAAATCAACCTTTTTTCCAACCCAATCAAAATCTCCCCATCTACGAGTTGGTTACTTAGGTATTTGCTGGCCTCGGACTCATAAAAACTGAGCATATCCAGGTGATGTAATAAGCTGATTTTATCTGAAAAAAGTATACCAGGGCTCGCTTCTGTTGGCACAAAAAGCAGCTCCTCCGAGGTCAGGACATACACTTTCCCGCTATCAATCTGGTTTTCTTCAATGAGTTCAGGGCCTTCATGTAAAAAATTGTCAGTTTGGATTTGAGACAAAGGCATCTCCCAATGCGCCGTTCCGGCAGGCCCGCGGACAATCCGCAGCTTCTGCAAAGCTTTTGCCTCTTTCAATCCCATGGCTATCAGCGCATCACCATTGTATAATTCGAAAGCATATCTGCCGTCTTTGAGGGCATGACAAGCGCGGCTTCCGGCTATGCGATAGAGATTCGCCGGAGTAGAGGGGTTAACTTCTCTCAATTCTTCAAAAATCGGGGCCGGGATGTAAGTGAGCTGGTAAAAACTGTTTTCAGTCAGGTGAATTTTACTTTCCTCCGGTAAATTTTTCAATCTTTGCTCCACATAGGCCTCCAGCACGGGTTCGGGCAATAAGATTCTTTTGAACAAAATTTTCTTATGCTCCTCTATATAATCTCCAAAACCGCTGATATGTGTTCCCAGCCGGGAAAATGCTGAGGATGTGCTATCCTTTTTTTGAGGCGGCTGCCCCAGGAGTTGAGAAGAAATAGCAATAAAACACAAGCTTAGGAGGCAATATATCCGGGGAAAAGTCTTCATATGAGCTTAACGATGTATTTGCAGGTAAAAATACAAATTTTCGTCCTTCCTATGCTTAATTTGCTAAAATGAAAAAATCTTCAGACGATTTGCCCGTTTTGCCTACCTATTAACAATATTGAAGACATGAAACGATACCTATCAATAATACTTTTAATCCTACTGAGCTGGATCGAAGGAATCGGACAGCAGCCATTCCATTTGCCTTCAGAAGTTAACAGCATCTATGAGGAAAGAGAACCCATTCTTTCGAATGACGGAAAACAGCTCTTTATCTGGCGCAGAAAACATCCGGGCAATGCCGGTGGTGAAGGAGACCAGGGGGATATCTGGGTTAGCAACAGGACCGGCCTTCACAGCTACAGCCAGGCTGTTCCCTTTTATTTGCCGCTCAATTCGGCGGGGCTGGAGTTTCTGTGGCAGCTATCGCCCGGCGGCGACACATTTTATGTGAGTCAGGTTATCAGCAACCGGGACCCCGGTTTGTACTATACTACCCGCGAAAGAGGCGTTTACCGGCCGCTCAAGCGGCTCTATATCCAGGGCTTTTTCCCAAGAGGAAAACATCGGGACTACATCATGACGTCACAGGGCGATATGCTTATCCCCAATGAAACCGCCAACGGTTTTGGCGGCCCCGATCTCTTCATTTGCTTCCGCATCAATGATACCACCTGGTCACAACCCCTCAACCTGGGGCCAACCATCAACAGCGCCGGAGATGAAGACGCCCCTTTCCTTTTGCCCGACGGCAAAACCCTTTTTTTCAACTCCAACGGCCATGGAAGCAATGGCAAGCATGATGTCTACTTCAGCCGTCGCCTGGACGATAGCTGGCAAAACTGGTCCAAACCCGAACCCATAGGCGCGCCCATCAATAGCCCGGAAAACGAAGCCGACTTCGTCGTGACAGATAATGGAGAGATGGCCTATTGGATTTCAGATAATGTAAGCAATGGCTCCTATGACATCTTCCAGATGCCGATCGCAGGCTGCGATTTGGATGTATATCCCAAAGGCGATCATGTGATGTGTGAAGGCGAAAGCATCGAATTGGAAGCGGGCTTCACCCTGGCAGAACGGCACCTCAGCTACCAATGGCAGCGTGATGGCCGGGATATACCCGGCGAGACAGGCCGCAAATTGCTGGTGAGAGAAACGGGCAATTACCAGGTTGTGAGAAAAAAAGATGATTGTACCAACACCTCCTCTCCCATGCGCATCAGCGTTATTCCCAGCCCTCAGGTGACGATAGAAAGCCCAACCAACTTCATCTGCGAGGAGGATTCTATCTTGCTAAAAGCCGTTTCTGCCGAGGCTTCTTCCTGGGAATGGGTAAAAAATGGTCTCAGCATCCCCCGCGCCAACAGGCCCGAACTTTGGGTCAAGCGCCCCGGCTCCTACTATGTGAAAGTTTCCAATGGCGTCTGCGGCTCCGCCACAAAATCTATCCGCGTCGGAAAGATGGAACGTCCCATTATTTATCCTTCAGACCAGGCCCTGATCCGGGCACGTACCCTCCCCAATGAATGGCTCTGGACCCAGGAGTTCAGAGAAAAAAAGGACAAGTATTCCCTGCAGGACATGAGCAGTGATGGCGAAGGCAAGGTGGTGATTTTGGGAAGAGAACATAAGGGCCGAAAGTCCTTTCCGACTTTATCTTATTTTGATCGAAATGGAACCTTGCTTTGGAAAAAAGTGGCGGAGAAAGGCCAGACACAGGTCGGGAGCCAATTGGTTCAAATGGATTATGAAGGAAATATCTTTGTCCTGCAAGCCGAAAAATACCTCACCAAATACGATGCAAACGGGCGTTTGCTCTGGGAAAGAGGTGCTTCGGGTGAAATGTCGGTAGCAGGCTTGACCACAGATCCCCAGGGCCATGTATATGCCATGCTTCGGTACAAAGGAGAACTTACGCTCAATGGAAAAGATATGCCTGCCCGAAGCGATGGTGGTGCCCTTATTCAAAAATACGACCCCTGGGGAGAGTTGAAATGGAGTCGCATCCTGAGCCTGCCTTTTAGTGAAAAGGCTCAAACCAATAGCCTGGGCTGCGATGCCAGCGGAAACCTCTATGTGGCGGGTGAATTCACCGATAAGGTGGTATTTGAAGGAGAAGAAATCCTGCGGTCCAGTTCAGGAGAGGCCAATGCCTTTGTGGCCCGTTACTTTCCCGATGGGAAACTGCATTGGGCAAGGCGCTATACAGCGCCTTCGTTTTCGCCGGAGGCGGTAGCCATGCATAGCGATCCTTCGGGAAATACCTTCCTTTTATTTAAAGGAAAAATGCTCAAATACGATCCCTATGGCAGGATCGTCTGGCGGGCCGAAGGCCATGAAAGTGCGCGCTTTGCGCGCATAGCCGTTGACAGGCAGGGGACACTTTTTTCCCTTTATCTTTTAGAAAATAACCAATACAGCCTGAGTCGTACCGACAAAAGAGGAAATGTGCTGGAGATATGGACACAAAAAAGCATGAGCAAAGAAGAGGGCAATTTGCCCGCCATTGCAAGCAATGAGGGAGGCAGGCTTTTTGTCGCTGGCATCGCCAACGGCAAAGCTCCTTCCAAGGCAAGCATAGATGCTTTGCCCGCTTTTGTGACAGCTTTTGGGCCTCCGGACCATCCGGATGTATTGGCGCCAATCTCCATTTGCCCCGGCGAATCCCTGGATCTGATAGTCAAAATCCCCCGGGATTTGCCCTATTATTGGCTGAAAGATGGAAAACCCATCGCGGGCGCGACGGATACTTTGCTGAAAGTGACTGAACGCGGTTTGTATACCGTGCGCGCCTTCAGCGGAGGCTGTCAGCAGTATGCCAACCTTCAGCAGGTAGAAGACTGCTACCAGGCATTGACCCAACCCAAAGAAGAACCTCAGCCACCCAAAAAAGAAGAAGTGAAAGAACCAGAACCTCCCAAAGTGGTGACAGTAGATTTGCCCAAACCCAGGGAGGAAGCCCGGGAAGAACCCGAGCCGGACGCCAAAATCAGGACCACCATCACGGGTAATCCTACCAGCCTCAATAACCGGAAAGTCAAGCGGCAGGGCGGCGTCAGGATCAGCAATCCCAAAGTGAAAATCAGTGTTTGGGACCGGGGCGCTGTAGACAATGACACCATTTCACTCAATGTGAATGGCCGCTGGCTGGTAGAAAACTATGCTTTGCGGAAAGAAGCAAAGGTTTTTGAAGTGGAATTCAATCCCGATGGTGCAAATTATATCATCCTTTTTGCCCATAACCTCGGTATTTTTCCTCCCAATACAGCCACCGTTTCTATAGACGATGGCACCCAGGTCAAGGTCTTCAAATTGAAGTCCAGCCTGAATGACTGCGGTAGTATCAATGTAAAATTGGATAAGTGAAACTATTTTAGAATATTAGCGTATTATAATTCTCTTCATTATGAAATACATGAACATGAACCGATTCATCCTCATCCTCAGCAGCATGCTGCTTCTTTTCAGCCTGACAGCTTGCCAGGGGCAACAGCAAGCGGGAGATACATCTCCCGAAAATACACCGCAGGAAACTCCCGCGCTAGCCGTATCTGAGGTCCTGCCTCCGGCAGCTTTCTGGGAAAAATACGAGCAAACAGCTGATGCACAGCTCATTGATGTGCGGACTCCCGAAGAAATTGCCGAAGGCAAGGTGACAGGAGCAAGCATGATTGACTACCGTGCAGCAGATTTTCAGGCGCAAATCGAAAAACTGGACAAGGAAAAAGCCGTTTTTCTGTATTGCCGTTCCGGTGGAAGGAGCGGGCAGGCAGCTGCCCAGATGGAGCGATTGGGTTTTAAGCATGTCGTAGACATGAAGGGGGGCATGATAGCCTGGACGGAGGCCGGGATGCCCGTTGAAAAGTAAAAAATCAGCAAATTTGAAAACATGAAAATGGAAGAGAAAACAACTCCCAAATTATCCTTTCAGGATATTATTAACAGTGACAAGCCTACTTTGGTAGATTTTTTCGCTACCTGGTGTGGACCATGTATTGCCATGGCGCCCGTATTGAAAGAATTGAAGGGTGAAGTAGGGGAGGAAGCCAATATCATCAAAGTGGATATTGACCGCAACAGAGCTGTGGCCGATGCCTTCCGCATCACAGGCGTTCCTACCTTCATTTTGTTCAAAAATGGAGAGGTAGTCTGGCGCCAGTCTGGCGGTATGCCTAAGCACATGCTCAAGCAGGCCATAGAAGCGGCTAAGTAAGCCGGTAGATTTCGCCTACTTTTAACTCAACAAGTTCTCCTCTCAGGGAACCATTCGCAGCCGCCTGGCGCAGCTTTCTGATAGGCTCGCCAGGCGGCTCGTCTGATAAATCATAGGTCCCATAGTGCATGGGAATGAACCTTTTGCCCCCCAACTCATGAAATGCCTGTATGGATTCTTCGGGATTGGTATGCGAATACTGCATGATACTGGCAGGCTTATATGCGCCTATGGGCAGGATGCAAAGGTCTATGTCTTCTTGTAGTATCTCTTTTATTTCCTGAAAATGCTCTGCATAGGCCGTATCTCCTGAAAAGAAGATCCTTTGGTTGTGCGACTCAATCAAAAAGCCCCCCCAAAGCATATCATTGAAGTCTCTAAGCCCCCGCTTGTTCCAATGCCGGGCCGGGAGAAAGGTAATGTTAAGCCTTTCGTCCGTTTTATATTCCTGCCACCATGCCGCTTCCTGGTAGCGTTGCATCCCGATAGACTCTATCAGAGGGCCCATCTTGAGCGGGGCCAGCATTTCTACACCGAAGTTATGGGGAATGAGTTTTTTCAAAGAAGGTTTGTCAAAGTGATCCCGATGCCCATGAGACATGAGGATGTAATCCAGTCCCTTGATTTCTTCTATTTCGCAGGGTAAAGCCACCTGGCGTGGGATCATCGGCAGACTCCTCAGGCAGGGATCAGTAAGCATGCTCATGCCATCCAGCCGGATGAAAAAGCTGGCGTGACCGAGCCAGACGATCATGTCGTCCGTTGAATGAATGAATTCGGTTCCCTCAATCACTTCCAGCCGAAAATCATCATTCTTTTTTTCTTTGCGCTGGGGGTTGCGGCTCAGTTGCCACCTGAGAATATCCCCAAAGCCAGGGTGTTGGTAGGTGCCCAGGCTCATAAACTGCCCGTTTTGGAAAGCATTTCCTTCGATATCTTCCCGAATAAAGCCCAATTCGGGGTTTTTGAGGTATTGGATTTCACTCATTATGCTAAGACATATTTTTTGAAACCCAATGTTAAGCAAACCTTTTAACAAAAGGTACCGTTTGATTAATTAGATTTGTGTAAAAAATACAATTATTTATTCCTTCTCAATTATGAAAGCTCTTATCCTCACAGATTTACAAAATGATTTCATGGAAGGCGGAGCCCTTCCCATAGTGGGGGCCCAACAAATCGTTCCAAAAATCAATCAACTCCAGCATGTTTTTGGCTTAATCGTAGCAACCAAAGATTGGCATCCGGCTGATCATCAGTCTTTTGTGGATCAACATCCAGGGAAGAGGGTAGGGGAAAGGCTTGAAATCAAAGGCCAGAGGCAGACGCTTTGGCCAACCCACTGCATCCAGGGCAGCAAGGGGGCGCAATTTGTTTCGGAGCTTCAAACCCATAAAATAGCCCGCATATTTTTTACGGGAGTCGATCGGGAGTGGGATTGTTACAGCGGATTTGGCAATGGCCTGCAAACGGATACTGGTTTGTACAATTACCTGAAGGAAAGGCGGGTGAGCCATGTTTTTGTGGCGGGTCTGGCTACAGACTATTATGTAAAAAGCACGGCTATGAATGCTGCAAAATTGGGATTTGAATCTTATGTTGTGGCCGATGCCTGTAAGGCTGTCAACTTATTTCCGGGGGATGAAGGCCGTGCTTATGCCCAGATGATAGGTGCAGGCGTAAACATCATTCGGTCGGAGGTTTTGTTAGCTCCCAGTCCAAGCCTACATTGAGTCCTCCACTGACTATCTGATGTTTTTCGCCAGGAAAAGCCGGTTCTATCATCCACACATAGGATCGGCTAAATTGCATTTGAACGATCAAAGAAGCCCTCTGCGACAAGCGAAAAGCCTGTGTGATATGGTACTGCCGGTATAATTTTGCGCCAAAATTTGCCTGATCCGGATGGATGCTCCGGAGGCTAAAGCTTCCTATTTCCAATTCTGCCGAGAGGGAATATTGGGGCAAATGAACGAGGCGATAGCCTGCATTCAAGCCGACACAATGTCGGTAAATACTTTCGCCTCGCGGCGCAATCTGTATCCTGTGTCGGTTTCCGACACGCTCATCAAAAGCCACAAGCTCGTCATCATGCAGCATCCGCCTTTGGTAGGCCAGGGCCAGGGAGAAGTGTTTTCCCTGCATCCGCAGGCGGACCGCCGCAGAGAGGCAGGCCTCAAAATGCGAGCGATCCATGCGCTCTCCTCCCAGGCTATCCTGCTGGTGCAGGTAATACCACCAGCCAGCGCCGCCTCCGGCGTCGAGTTCCAGGCTAAGACGGGGGCTTTGCCCCCAGAGTGGGAGCCATGCTCCCAGGAGACAAGTCAAAATCGTGATTTTGGCAAATGATGTCATATCTCATTCAAAAATTCCATCACCCGCTTTTCCGACCAATATTCCGCTTTTTTCCCACTCATAAAACCTACATGCCCCCCACGGGTCGGCATTTCCAGGTAGACCTGTGAATGGGCTGCGGCCTCAGCTTTCGGAAAGCAACTTTCTGACAAAAAAGGATCATCCAATGCATTGAGTATCAGGACAGGACGACGTATTTCCGGCACATACTGCCTGCTGCTGGATTTTGTATAATAATCCATTGCACCTTCAAAGGCGTGCAGTGGTGCCGTAAATGCATTGTCGAAATCAGGGAAAGACCTGGGTTGGAGATTCAGTTGCTCTTCCGAAAAAAGCTGCGGCTTTTTATGGGCTTTCTCCATGAGCATTTCGAGGAAATGCCGTGTATACAGGCGATTAAAGCCCTTTGCAAGCACTTCGCAAGAGCCATGCAAATCTGTTGGGACAGATACAGCCACTGCATTTTTCAGCTCTTTGGGCAGCTTTTCGCCTCTTTCTCCTAAATATTTGAGCAGCACATTTCCTCCCAGGCTATAGCCCACTATGGCCAGGCGTTTGTAGGCATATTTTCCCAAAATATAATCTATGACAAAAGCTGCATCGCCCGTCTCCCCGCTATGGTAAAAGCGCGGCTGTAGATTGGGTTCTCCGCTGCAGGAGCGGAAGTTGAGGGCCATGGCATCCCAGCCTCGCTGGTTGAGTGCTTTGGCCATCCCCCGGGCATAGCCCGAGTCGGCACTGCCTTCGAGGCCGTGCAGGATGATCCCCAGCCTGTCGCTGCCCTTGCGGGACCAGTCCAGGTCGAGGAAGTCCTGATCAGGGGTCGTGATGCGCTCCCGGTCATAATGAACGCCCTTTACCTTGCGGAAAAGCGAGGGATAAATGGTTTGCAGATGCGCATTGCGCAGATGGAGGGGAGGACGGTATGTAGAGGGGATGATAGGCATGGCGAGGTTTTAAGAAGAGCTTTACTAACCTTTAAAGTTTAGTAAAGCCCTTCTTAAAATAAATTAATTCTTATACACAAAGCCTTCCACAGGAAGGAAACCATAGGTTTTTCCGTAGTACATCATCTGCTCTACGAAATTGTCTGGATATTCAACTGTCACATCAACGATATTGTCTCCGTCTTTTTGAGCGGAAAGCTTGGCGTTGACAAAGCCTGTGTAGGGCTTGATGTTGAGTTTGGCAAAGCGGTCGAGGACTTCCTCATGCAATTGGCGGTCAATCTTGACGCCATAGCCTTCTACGAGCGCCTTGGCGGAGTCGAAGTCACCCTGTGACTTGATGCGCTGTACCTCGGCGAGAAGCTCGCCGAAGAGTGCGCGGAGCTTTTCGTAGTCATTGATGGTAAAATAGGTCTTTCCATCACGGGTTTTCATCTCGATGACGTTTTCTGACTGGCCTTTTTGGTATGCCCAATGAGAAACCCAGGCGCGGTTGCGCATATGTGCTTCTTCGATATCATCTCCCAATTTGATGCGGACCAGCTGAGCCATCATGCCATTGCGGATGTAGCTGTCATACTCGGCTTTGCCGACTTCGAGGCTTTCCATCAGCCCCAGGTCTATCATCTTTTGATCCATCAAAAAATAAAGAGCTACAAGGTCCGCTCTGCCTTCTTCCAGGGTAGAAGCGTAGTTTTTAAGGTATTGCTTGTAGTCCCCTATGCCAGGCTCCAACTCGCCGGAGGCATGGCCGATGACTTCGTGCATATCGGTATGTAGCTTGCTTGCCAGTTCGCCATGCGCTTTTGCTCTGGCTACTTCCTCCTCAGACCACGCAAATTCTTCCAGGCTTCCGCCTTTTCCTTTTGCGCCCTGATCGTAAGCATTCACAATATTTGCCAAACTCACAGATTTGGAGCCGATTTCTTTGCGGATCCAACTGGAGTTGGGCAGGTTGATACCGATAGGCGTGCTGGGAGAAGCGTCGCCAGACTCTGCCACTACATTGATCACACGGGCATCAATGCCTTTTACATTTTTCTTTTTGTGCTTGTCAGCGATGGGTGAGTTATTCTCAAAAAACTGAGCTTCATTGCCGATGGCTTCTATGCGCTTGGATGCTTCGGGGTCGCGAATGGCGACTACGGATTCGAAAGAGCCTTTCAATCCCAATGGGTCGCTATATACCTCAATAAAGCCATTGATGGCATCTATTTTAGATTTGGTGTCAGCTACCCAGGCAATGCTGTAATCATCAAAGTCTTTCAAATCACCGGTCTGGTAATATTTGATGAGCTTTTGAAAAGCGATCTTTTGGTTGTCGTTTTCAGCTACTTCCACTGCTTGTTGTAACCAGTAAACGATCTTTTCGATTGCTTCGGTGTACATACCGTCGACTTTCCATACCTTCTCTACCACCTTGCCATTTTCTTTTACCACTTTGGAATTCAAACCATAAGAAATGGGACGATCTTCTTTTTTGGCAGGTTTGAGCGATGCATAATAGGCTTCAACTTCCTCCTGTGTCAGGCCATCTCCATAGAAATTGACGGCAGAAGTGGCGATCACATCGGCGCCGTTGGCTTTGTTTACTTTTTTGGGAGCAATGGTAGGGTCAAACATCACTTTTCCCAAAAAGCTGATGGTTTCTTCCTTATTCTCCAAACTTGAATTGTTGACCAAATCGGCAAAATAAGCCTGAGGAAATGTGGGTAAAATTTTCTCGTTGCCGTAGTGGTGGTGAATGCCATTTGAAAACCAGACACGCTTGGCGTATTCAGTAAATTGGGCAAACTCCGCGCTCTTGCGGTCACCGCTGTAACTATCCCAGATGTTTTCAATGGTTTTGCGAATAGCCAGGTTGTGCTTGTAGTTTTGGTCCCAGGTAATGTCACGGCCACAATAAGCAGCCTCAGAGAGGAAATATAGTAGCTTTTTCTCCTGAAGAGAAAGCATATCAAAGCCAGGCACTTCGTATCTGTAAATCTTCAGGTCAGCGAATTCGTCAATTTTGATTTGAAAATCCGATTCAGAAGATGCAGCGGGTTCTTTTTCTGCCGAATCTTCCTTTTCAGCGGGTTTCTGACATGCCCCAACCAATAAAGAGAGGACAAGCAGCCATGCAATGCGTGTTAGTTTCATAAATCTATTTTTGCTGTTAGAGTAAAATTTTTACAAAAATAGGAAATAAGCGCTAATCACAGCAATCGCAACGAATTTCAAATTCATTCAGCACAATCTGATCCAGTCGGATCATGGAGGCGAGCACCAATTGGGAGTAATTCTGGGAGGCATTGCCGAATCGGCGGTATTGGGTCTGCCAAAGCTGCCGGATTAGGTTGATACCGCCGCTTGTGGGCTGCAGGTGATTCATCACATCCCGCACATTGCGGTAGCCTGCATGGTAAACATGCAAGACCATGAGCTTGAACCAGATCTCGCTTTCATCATATTGGATATGATGAGAGTCGAGCACTTTGCGGGCCCATGGCAGGCAGACCTCATGTATCAGGCCGGCGGCAGCTTTGGCTGCCAAATGGATGTCATCCCGCTCATCAACGCTGCTGTTGATTTTGAGGCCCTGAGCCAGGGCGATGCTTTTCATCAGTTGAAAAGGGCCACGAGCCCCATTGACAGAGGTACGGCTAAAGCCGGGACTTTCTATCAGCAGGATCGCCTGCGCATACCAGGGGTCAACCCCCAAATCACGAAATGCAGCGATGCCTTCATTTATCTGGGGTAATACCTTGTGAAACTGGTAGTAGTCGTTTTTTCCCGAAGTCACATATACTTTTTCCTCATCGTCGAGGCTGTAGGCTTTTCTCACACTGTCTTTAAAAGCAATCAGTTGCTCCTCTTTCATCGAATCTACTTTGCGGGTGACAGCAAAGCAAAGCACTTCACGGGTTGCAGCGATATTGACGATGCTGGAATCTTTTTCCATGCCCATCACTTTGCACCAAAATTGGGGCTGTGGCAGCAAATCCCAGCCTTCACTGTAGAGATTGCAGTCCTGAACGATGAGGTAGGATTGTTCATCATCCAGACTATAAATGGTAGTCAGGTTGCTTCTCCAGGGCTCATTTTGCTTATTTTGGGCATGAGAAGTAAATGAAAAAAAAAGGTAGGAGAGAAAAAGGGCAGATAGAAATGGGAGCTGCTTCATAAATTAATTTGGAAATTTGAAAATGAGGAAATTCAGGAATAAAATAATTACAAATGCCAGATATTTTTTTAAATGCACATCTGCTAATTTACTGAATTACTCATTACAAATTCTGATTCACCACCAAATGTTTTTCAGATAAATCATCATCAGATGTGACGGCATAGCGGCGGATATAAAAGTCTTTGAGGAAAGTCTCATCTCCATAGGCACAAATCATGTCGTATCGCTGGTGAATCATCTCCTCAAGCTCTAAAAGCGCTGCCAAAGCTACTTGTGAGTAGTTTTGAGAGGCATTTTTGAATCCTGCGGATTCTGTGTTCCACAGACGGATGATGAGGTCCATGCCTGTATACTGGGAATTTATTTTGCGCAAAGCAGCCTGCACATTGCCGGGGCCGGCGTGGTAGCAGTGCAGGACGAGGCAGCGAAAAAATAAATCATTTTCGTTATAGGTGATGCCCTGGGCATCGAGCATTCTGCGGGTATAGGGGATGCACATATCCTGGATGAGCTTGGCAGCGGCGCCGGCGGATTTGCCAAAGTTGGCGCGGTCATCGTGCGTGCTGCTAACCACCAGCCCGTATTGGCGGGCGACTCCCTCCATCAGCTGAAAGGGGCCATAGGCCCCTACATGGGATGCCTGCAACTGTGCAGGACTCTCTATCAGCAGGATGGCCTGGGCATACCAGGGATTGACGCCCTCCCGTGCAAAATGCTCGATCGCACGGTCTATGGAGGGCAGGACTTTGTCTATGCGGTAAAAATGGTTGCGACCATGAGTCACATAGATATCCTCTCCATTTTCAAGCTGAAAATTCTTCCGCAAAGTATTTCGAAAGACGCTTCTCTGCCTTTCACTCAGGCTATACCAGCTATGGGTGGGAATTTTTCCTAAAACCTTCCTGTTGCTGGCAAGGCTGACAATGCTTGTATCCTTGGAAAGTTTGATGATTTCCCGCCAAAATTTGAGTTGGGTAAGTTTGTCCCAATCCTCTCCATGCAATGCAGGATCTTCAATGAAGCGCGCCATTTCTGGCTGGCTACTTTTTATGGGAATAGGGTCGTATGCTACCATAGCGCTCTGCGTTGCAGGAGGTGGGGTGCTACAGGAAAAAAGCATAACTGCCATCAGGCAGGCGAAAACTGAAATGGTTAGAGTGTAAAGAATTCCTTTCATTGTATTTACCGCTTTTTTGACCATATCTATCCATTCGACCAAAGCCGTTTGAAGAAATATTTCCAATGATGTACCTGGGTAAACAAGTGAGAGGAGGAAAGTCCTCCTCTTTTCATGAAAGAAAACAAACTCTATGCCAAGAGGGGGAGGGGCAGATAATCTGCTCATCTACTAATTAATATCCTCTCCTTTCCCCAGTTTTTCAATCATCGAGGCAACACTGCCTGTATTGAGCTGGTCGCCTGCGGGCACATTTGCCTGAGCCAATTTGGCGTGTTTAAGGGCTTTTTTGTATTCGCCTAAAGCGGAGTAGCCTCGTGCAAGGCCTACATTCACTGGCCAGGTGTTGGGGAATGTTTCTGCATTGTATTGGAATACCTTCATGGCTTCGTCCTTTTTGCCCTGAGTCAGCAATTGTCTGCCATAGCCATGGATTTGGAAGACTGTGGCGCCTGGCATGCGAATGGCTTCATCCATCACTTTATTGGCTTCATCGTCCCTTTTGAGAGCGCGGAGTACTGCCGCCTTGGTAGTTAAATTGTTGAAGGTTTTTTGTCCAACAAAAGGCATACTTATGGCATTATCCGCCCAGACAAGGGCTTCTTCCAGGTTTACATTGTTGTTGGCGCAGTAGGTCGCTGCGGTGGCCCAGCCTTGTGGGCTAAATCCGGCAGTGGACTGCAATTCTTTTCGCATAATTGCGACATACAGGTCGGTCATATTGGGGACCTCGATGGTAAATGGCAATTTTTTCTCTTCCCACTGAAGGTAGGCTGTACAGGATGTAGGCTGTCGGTTTTCAAACCCATAGGTCAGCCACTCTGTATAAGCGCCCTTTTCGGGAGTCGCATCTACGCGAAGGGCATCTTCTTTTTCATCATAAAAAAAGCTTCCCCATGCGGTGGAGTTATGCGAGAAAATAAGGGTCCAGGGCTTGCCTTCATCCTGCACGATGATATGAAATCCATAGGTTCCTGCTTTAAGCTTTTTCCCCTGAATATTCACATCATGACTGAAGGTAAAAGTGGTGTTTTCATTGGCTCCGGCACGCCAGGGCGCTGCTGTTGAAGTTCCAAATCCGAGATTGTTGAGGCCAAAAGGAACAAGCTGTCCCCATATTTGTCCACGGCGATCTGTGCCGTTGGGGGCGTGTACATCGGGGCTGCTGTAGTTGATGGTCACACTGGCGAGGCCCATATTTTGTGTCACAGATGCTTTCTCGTTGCCGCCGCTGGCAGGGAGGCTTACATTTTGTGAAAAAGCGAAAGAAAACAGCATGAGGAAACATGCCAGGAGACTGAGTTGTAAAAAGTGGTTTTTCATTGCGGTCAAAAGTTTAAGGATTAATTAGGTGTAGGCCTAATTTGGTTTTTTGGCCATAGGCATGCAAAACTTTTGCAGCAAGACGCCCTTATCATGAAGAGAAATGCACCCAATGCCCAAAATATATCCCTAAATCAAATGATTTGACTTTCCCATCAGGTTGGCCAGGCGATAAGCCAGGCGGGCACCCACATTGCCATCCCACTCATGGGGCGTGCCGCCCACTTCACACAGATCAAATCCAATGATTTGATGCCCGGCAGTCACCAGATGATGGAGCAGGTATATTGCCTGCTCAAACTGCAATCCCCCCGGCACAGGTGTGCCTGTCTGCGGACATAAGTCCGGCCTGAGGCCATCTATATCAAAGCTGATGTAAATCTGCCTCGGCAGGGCATCAGAGATCGCCCGGCAGAGTTGGTGCCAGTTCCCCCCGGTAAAGAGGGTCGTATGGATGTCATGATCATAAAAGGGGTGAATCCTTCCCTTTTGATCCGCCACAAACTCCACCTCCTCATGGCAGTAATCTCGTATGCCGAGGGGCACCAATTTGCTGATTTGGGGGAGCTGTAAAGCATTGTAAAAAATAGATGCATGTGAGTAGGTAAAGCCTTCATAGGCCTTTCTCAGGTCAAAATGGGCATCAATTTGCAGGATGCCAAAATCCTGATGGCGCTCAGCCAATGCCTGCAAAAAGCCCAGCGGCACGCTGTGCTCTCCTCCGATCAGCCCCACTTTTTTACCCTGATCCAGCAAGGCAGCTGTCTGCGCTTTTACCTCATATCGGAAGCTGTCGCAGGCGATGTTGATTTCGGCCAGATGGGCCTGCATGTGGGCATCATCTTCCAGTTTGCCGCCTTCCTCCAGGAAGTCAATATAGGTTTTGGCAAGTGGGCGCAGGCTGTCATTTTTTGCCAGCCATGCTTCATCGGCGGGCCGCATATAGAGTCCCATTTTCCATGCATCTGGCAGGAAGGGATCGTACAGATCCAGCTGTGTGCTGGCCTTGAGGATGTTTTCCGGCGCGCGCGCCGTGCCGTCGGCATAGGAAACGGTGACGTCCCAGGGGGCGCTGAGCAGCACGATCTGTGCATCTTCTTCTGTATAAGGCAGGCCGATGAAATGGCCGTTGTTGAGGCCGACCCCGTTGGGGTCGAAGGGGGGATGGGATCCTTGTGACATAGGATAAGTTTGAGTTTAAGTTTGAGTGCAAGTTCAAGAATTATTTTAGAATAAGCTTACATGGGAAGCTCTTTTGCTCCCCCACCTTGTACTCAAACTCGTACTCAAACCCGTACCCAAACTCAAACTCATAAAAGCCTCAATCTCACGCTTCCAGCTACCAGCATCCACCTCCAAATAATTCCCATGCCCGGCCTCAGGAAAAGCCAGCAGCTTTTTTTTACCGGATAAATTTTGATAAATCTGGCCAATCTCTGACTGTTTTACCCGTCCGTCTTTTTCCCCATAAATCAAAAGTGTGGGAATAGAAATGTCTTTGCTGTATTCAGTTGGGGTATGAGAAAATCCCCAGAAACCATTTTCCACTCCACCCCAAAATACAAGCAAATGCGCAAAGGGAAAGCCCGGTAGACCCATGTTCTCAAAACGGTTTTTTGCCGTTTGTAGCAGGCTTCCAAAAGGACATTCGAGGATGATGCCCGAAACGGCCAAATCGTGCTCAGCAACAGCTTTCATGATTGCTACAGCGCCCATGGAGGTTCCGAGAAGATACATGGGCTTAGCCGACCGTTGCTGGAGAAAAGTAACGGCTGTCACAACATCCGAAGCTTCTTTATAGCCAATGGTAGTTTGGGTGCCCGTAGAACCGCCAGATCCTCTAAAATCGACAAGGAGGGTATTGTAGCCTATTTCCTGCAATAGTTTTGCCCGGGATAGCATGGCAGATTTTTCACCGCTATATCCGTGAAATAAAATGACTTCTCCAATGGCGGAGTCCTGGCTGAGATACCAGCCCTCCAGAGTTATGTTTTGGTTTGTGAAAAGGACCTTTTCAAAGGAATCCTGAGGCTGCCTGATATTTTCAGGTCTGGGATTCTGAATGCCAAAGAAAAGAACGGAGGCTTTTTGAAGAGCGGAAAGCTTATCTGCCTGTGTTTTGGCTGTTTTTTCGGTGGAAAAATGGGTAAAGCGATAGCCATGAAAGGCCGCGACTATATTCAGCAGGAGAAAGCCTGCAAGGGCAAGGCGAATGAAAAAGCGGAATCTTTTCTTCATTCTCAAAAATAAAAAAAGCCCGGACAGTTTCCTGTCCAGGCATATATCTTATTGGTTAATCTTTCTTAGAAAGAGAAAGATCTCACGGCGCGTACGCGGAAGAGGCTAGCTTTGCTTGCGCTGGTAGGTCCATTCGTAGGGTTGAAAGACCATGCATTGGTGAAGCTGGCCTGGGTAGAACTCCAGTAAGGTGCCGGGGTCCAGGTGCCAAATCCGTTGAGGACCAGGTTGTTGAACATGTGGGTGGTGGCATCTATGGAAGGCAGGAACCAGTCACTTTTTCCATTGAGGACGAGGTCATCACATGCTTTTGCTGCGGTAGCAAGTGTACCTGAGTTGGCCACGATGGCTGTGGTGTTTGTCTGACCCAGACGTACGCCGGCATTGTCAGAGTTGTTGACAAACCAGCTACCACCCCAGATGGCAGAGTCCAGATCAGCATAGGAAGCTACCAGACCAAAACAATTGGCTGTATCTACATAAAAGATCATTCCTCCTTCATAATCAATTCCATAGAGGGAATCCACAGGGATGCCCATACCTATGATCTCACAAGGATTGTAACCTTCGCCGAGCAGGAAGTTGACAGCACAGGGAGCACACTGTGAGCCACCGCAGTCAACACCAACTTCGTCGCCATTCTGTATGCCATCATCACATCTTGGATTGGCCAGGGTAAGACCTGGGATGATTACCCAGTTACTTTGGCTCAGGAAGAGGGTATCATTGGAAAGAGAAACTCTCAATGACTGGATTTCATTGGTTACATCGCCGTCGACCTCTGTGTCGAGTTTGTTGTTCCAGTTGCTCACATCAGCTGCTGTGATGCCACCGGCCACAGAAGCAGCAAATACCGGATCTGACTCAGTATCCAGTTTTCCATTCCAGTTGCTTACATCAGCTGCGGTGATGCCGCCAGCCACAGAAGCCGCAAATACAGGGTCAGCCTCTGTATTGAGTTTGCTGTTCCAGTAAGAGGTATCAGAAGAAGTGATAGCAGCAGCCAAAGAAGCTGAATAAACAGGGTCAAGCTCGTTGATTGGGCCTGTCACAGCAACAGCAGTCTGGGCATTGTCTGCCTCATTTGCTGTGTTTGCATGCAAAGCATAAGGCACACTCAGCAACTGAGAGGTACCCATCGGGCGATAAGAACTTCCGCCTTTGTCGTCCAATTCTATCTGAACAAATTGCTCATGGCCTGCCCAGTCAACAGATGCCCAACTTCCGGCAAAGACAGTTCCCTGGCCTATATTTAAAGAAACCAGGCCAAATGCGTTGGTGGTATCTTTGTGTGTCTCAATATATCTGGCAACGCCCATAGGGCTGCCTTCGAGCATGCGGATACGCAGGCTTACAGCCTGATTGGCAAGAGGTTGTCCAGCGGCATCGCGAATGACTGTTTGGTACTTGAAAGCATCAGGTGACTGAGCTAAGAGCTCCTGGCTGAAAAAACCAAGCATGACAACGACAAAAAGAGTAAGCTGTTGAAGGCTCGTAAAGAAAGTTGTTTTGTTAATGTGTTTCATCGGAACAGAGTGTTGTTAGTTAAGTTTCTGAATGTTAAAAGTTTTGACAGATTTTGCGTGCTTGTCTGTCAGGCGGAGGAAGTAGGTTCCCGCTGCAAATGAAGAGAGATCAAGGCTGGTAAAAGAGCTGAGGTTTTCCCTGACCAGCAATTGCTTGCCACTGGCATCTATTAATGCCAGACCAATCCTTTCAGTAGACTCTCCAAATTCAATATTCAGAAAGTTAGTCGTGGGATTAGGAAAAACGCGAACCTGAAGACTTTCCTTCAGGTCTTCCAGAGCTGTAACCATCAAGTATGGCTGATGGAATCCCTGGGTCATGGTGGTCTGACCGTTTACCAGGGTGGCGGTTTGGATTTCTCCGATCGTCCAACTCATCTGGGAAGTGGTACCAGTAAAATGATCTCCGGAGGAACTGATTACTTCGGGCGAAGTAGTCTGGCTTAGCCCCCATAGACACATGATCATTACAAGAACAAATAAAGTAGGTTTTTTCATCGCGAGTATTGTTTAAACATGTAAAAGAAAGTTAGTGTGCGATTACAAAGCGACAAAAGTAACTAAATAATGTACAATTATGAATGATATTTTTCCCTAATTTCGAAATGCAAAAAAATGAAATTTTCTAGCTTTTTTTCCCTTTCGAATCCCATTTTGAAACAAAATATCCAGCAAGCAAACCTACTGCAAAAGAAGGCCCCAACTCAGCCATTTTATCAAAATAAATACCAATGCCATCGACTGCAGGCATGACAAATTTGAAAAAAGGAATGCTCAAAAAACCACTAATCATAGCAGCTATAGCACCTTTTTCGGTAAAGCCTGTCCAGAATAAAGATAAAATAATGGCTGGGCAAAAACTGGCCGCAATGCCCGACCAACCAAATATGACAAACCAGAATATGGTCCGCTCGGGCGTACTCACCGCTACTACCATGGCTATTGCCAGGGCTGATAGGGCCATGATAAGGGTCACTTTTTGGGAGAATCTTGTCAGGGATTCCAATGACAAATTGGGCTTAAATATTTGCTGGTAAATATCCCGGACGATTGCACTGGAGGCTACTACCAGCAGAGAATCTATGGTAGACATGATTGCAGCAAGTACTACTGCAACATAGAGCCCAATGAAAAAAAGTGGCAATAGATGCTCCACCAACATGATGAGAGAGTTTTGACCATTGGCCCCCAAAACAGCTTCCACATCTGCCCCCGCATCTACAAAAAAGTAATGAGCCAAAATCCCTATCATCACTGCTGCGGCATCTGTTATCAGGGTAAAAACAACCGCAACCCAGCGCCCTTTATTGATTTCTTTCTCATCTCTGATTGATATGAAGCGGACAAACAACTGGGGGGAGCCCATGAAACCCAGCCCAATAAAGAAAAAGCCTAATAGGGTGAAAAAATTGAGGGTGGTAAACCCGCCTTTCCCCCAAATATTGAGCAAGCCAGGATCAGACTGCTCAAGACTTTGCCAAAGGGGGGGGGCTGATTTTAAGAAGAAAAAAGCCACCAAAGGAAGGCCGACTAGTCCCAAAAACATCAACAATCCCTGAAATAAATCAGACCAGGCTACCGCCACAAACCCACCAAAAAGGATGTATATAACCACAATTCCAAAGCCTACAAGGGCTCCTGTAAAGTAATTCCATCCCAGAAAAGTTTCGAAGGCTGTGCCCGTAGCATCGATCTGGGCACTTACATAGATCACCACAAAAACCGATAATATCCCAGCTGCAATGATGCGCAAACGATGGGTTTTTGATTGGAAATGACTGACAAGAAAATCGGGAATGGTGATAGAATCATACTTATCTGTCAAGCGTTTGAAACGCCTGGCCATGACAAACCAGGCGACGCCTACGCCGATGACCTCTCCTGCAACCACCCAAAAGGCGCTTACGCCTACCACAGCTCCCAGGCCGGTAAGCCCTAGTAACAACCAGGCGGATTCGCCTGTTGCGCGGGAGGAGAAGGCCACCACCCAATAGCCCAATTTTTTCCCTCCCACATAATAGTCTTTGATGTCCTTTATTTTCCGCGAAGCAAACCAGCCAATCAGGAACAGTATGGCAAAATATCCGAAGAGAAACAGCAGTTTTGTAAGCATCTAATAATGTGTCTTTTTCTCAAATGTTAAGGTTTATTCTCCGCTATTGCAAATGAAAAGCCTCAGGCTTTATAAAGAAACCTGAGGCTTTTATGGGAAGAAATTAGTTGTTCCTTTATCGGATCAATACTTTTTTTACCCAAATCCCCTCCTCAAAAGTCATTTCAATCAGGTAAAATCCTGCTGGAATATCCTCCCAAAGAAGGTGGGATTGACCAGAGCCTATTGTCAATTGGCTCAGCTGAAGCTTGCCTTGCAAGTCAAACAGTCTTGCCTGCTGCAAGTGGGATGATGGATGATGAATCTGCAATTCGGTATGTGCCGGAACAGGGAAGAGAGAAAGGTCAGGCTGGAAGGAGGGATCCATAGCAGTATGGGGGTCCTCTATGTTGAATTGCCCGTCACGGGCCTGGAGTTCAATCTCCTCTGCCTGGCTGCTCCAGGCAAAAGATTCCAATATTTGCAACTCAAAAGGCATGCTGCGCTTGTATAGGTCATCATCTATGACGACGATGAGGTCTGCGATCTTGCCATGGCCACTCCGGTCCATGTGGTTTATGCGTGTGAGGGCGATGTCCACCCGTCCGTGGGAGAAGAAATCTTTGTCCAGGGTGATCATGTCTTGATTCTTATTTCCTAACCATGAACTGCCATAATTCAGCCAAAGCCTTTCCGGCTCCACCTGGCTTGTATCATAGCCGATGGCAAAGCCGATTCCATATATGTCATGTGCCATGCTGTCGGAGGTGCCGAGATGGATTTCGAAGGTGACAGTGTCACCTGGGAAGAAGACCGGCCTAGCCGTTGTTAGGAATAGAGGGACATGGCCGCTGGCGCGGCCTCCACGGCTATAAATATGGGTAAGCCCATAGTTTTGGTTGATCGCGGCTGTGTCGGCAAAGCCGACGGTGCCATTGCCGTCGCAGTCGGCATGCTTGAGGTTGCGCCCGTTGGGCAGGGTGTCGGCCCAGTCGGGGCCGTATTGTGGCGTCCAGCTCAGGCTGGCGTTGGGGCGTAGAGGCCCGGTCTCGCCGAAGGCGATGCCCAGGTAGAGCAAATCTGTATAATTACAGATTTGGTTGAAATTGGCGTCTCCCGGCATTACGGGCGTATGATGGGCAGTTGGCACACAGCTGCTGTCAATAGGCCAGAAAACCTGGCTGTTATTATTTTTGAAAATAGTAGAATCAATGCTGAGAGAGTCCAGGGTGCACCAGCAATTTTCCTTCAAATCTACGGTATAGGGCAAGGTGACAGAAGGAGGTAAAATCACATTGGCCAGTGCATTCTGGCAAAATGTATTGGCTCTGTATACATGCGGGTAAACCCGCAGGGTGTCATTCAGGAATATTTCCAGACCCCGCTGGTTGTTCTTTACGGTATTTCCCCTGAAAACATGGTAAGCATGCACCGTTCCCGTCACAGGATGAGTATAGTCAGCAAGACCAAAGTAACAGCCTACAGTATTGTCAACAAATTCATTTTCAACGACTTCGCTGATGCTTATGCGCATACCCACATGTATGTTGTGAACAAATGAGCTGTTTCGCACATCGCACATCCAAAGGTCTTCAGCTCCAAAAGAATTGAGCCGGAAACCACAGTGATGGATGTCTGCGAAATAAAGGGAGTTAATACCCAGGGTATTATTTTCAAAGAGGCATGCGATCACTTTTGACCAGGGGCCATGGTGATTTTCATCACCGGAGATGCCGTCCACATTGTGGCGAAAGTGGCAGTGTTCTATTTCGAGAGAATAGTCATTTCCCTCCATGTTGAGCCCGACTTTGGCATGCTCAATGAGGCAATAAGCCATCACTATTTTGCCCACAGCCCGGATGCCGGGCCAGCCGATAGGCGCCGTAACAGTCGCTGTATCCAGCGTAAAAATGATCGAATCTGTCGGTCCACCTATGGCGGACAGTTCTCCATCGACCTCGATGCGTGCCAGTTCATTGACCCGAATCACCACGCTGGGTTCAATCTCCAACCTGACACCCGTACGTACCTCAATGGTATCGGTGACTATATAGGGACTACCTGCAAGGGTCCAGGTCGTATTGACAGTGATATCGCTGCTGATGGTCGTTTGAGCGATTAGTTGGCTAATGGCCAATAAGGCGATAAGAATGGCTATCTTTTTCATAAGGAAATGATCTTTGTGATTTGCTATGGTACAAGTATAGAGGCTTTTGTTGGGATAGTAAATGCAATTGTTGGTGAGTTCTTGCTTTTAAATGTTGGATTAAATATTTTTAATTCATTGATTTATAGTTAGTTGTGTGTATGTTTTTTGAGTTAAAATTTTTATGAAAATACCTCAAACCCGCCTCTTCCTTTTACTCAAAGACTTAAAAGAGACAGAAAAGGAATCTTTTGATGTTTTTGTACAAAATCCTTTTTTCCAGGTGGAAGACCGATCCCGGC
The DNA here is from genome assembly GCA_030430205.1 of Bacteroidia bacterium. Classification (GTDB taxonomy): domain Bacteria; phylum Bacteroidota; class Bacteroidia; order J057; family J057; genus JAUIGE01. The sequence continues at coordinate 68,514 of JAUIGE010000011.1, forward strand.
GGTTTTGGAAGCTTATTTTTTCGCAGGAAAATTGGGCTGAGCTATCTGAAGCACAACTTTTCTCTGCGGTTTTTCCAGGGAAAAATTTTCATGCCCAACGCCTGTACGAGGCCTTTAATGCACTCTATGCACATCTTCAGCGCTTTTTAGCCTATAAGGCATGGGAAAATCTGCCTTTTGAAAAAGAGAAGGCTTTTCTTCTGGATTTGGAAAAGCGAAAGCCGCCACGGCTTTTCAATCAGCACCATAAGGCCTTTTTGCAGCGGCTGCAGGCACAGGACCGGCGAGACGCCGCTTATTTCCAGCAGCGATATGCCTTTGCCGCCCTGGCAAATGAGCATTATGGCCTCCAGCAATTGCGGGTGCCTGACAAGCACCTGCAGGAGAAAGCTACTTTTCTTGACATTTTTTACCTCGCTACCAAGCTCCGGGATTGCTGTGAGTTGCTCAACCGAGCCCATATTTTCAATGCGCCTTATGATCCGCGCGAGATCGAAAGAACCTGGGCGTTTTTGGAACTTCAGCCTGAAAACATCCGCCAGGAACCCCTGATCCAGGTCTATTGCCTGGTATTGGAAATGCTGGAAGAAAAAAGGCTGGAAGCCTTTGAAGAATTGGTCCGTGCCCTGACCGACCACCAGGGAATCTTCTCCCAGGCAGAGGTCAGAGCCCTCTATAAATATGCCCAAAACCACTGCATCCGCCGCATCAACCGCGGGGAAAGTGATTTCAATGAAGCTTTATTTGGCCTGTATAAAGAGCAATTGAGCAATGGGATGATGTATGTTTCAGGCCAGCTATCGCATACCGACTACAAAAATGTCGTTTCCAATGGCCTCAAACTGCATGCCTATGCCTGGGTGGAGGCTTTTATCGAAAACCAAAAAATGTTCATACCCGAAGCCTTTCGGGAAAATGTCTATGAGTATTGCCGCTCGCATTTTCATTTTGAAAAAGGGCAGTGGAAAGAGGCGATTCGCCGCCTGCAACAAGTAGAATTTACAGATCTGCACTACCAGATCGGAGCGCGCTATATCATCGTCCGTTCCTATTATGAATTGGAAGATTGGGATGCCCTCAGCTACCAATTGCCCGCTTTTATCAGCTTTCTTAAGCGAAATAAAGGCGTCTCCCCCCAAAGCCGGGCCTATCACCTGAATTTTATTCGGTTGCTCAAACAACTTGCCCGCCTCAGCGACAAGCGCGATGTGTGGAAAACGGAAGTTTTCCAGCGCCAGTGGCAGAAGTTATCTGATCTATCAGAGGAGCTTTCGCATGCCGCGCATGCGGAGTGGATTCGGGAGAAGGTGGAGGAACTGAAGGAAATATAAATTTTCGAAAGGCTCTGCTTTCAGGTCGCCCATCAGGAATTGGATATTCAAAATAACCCAAACAACTCTCCATCAATTTTATTGATCACAAAACCCAGGTCATCAGGATTACCTACATAATCCAGCTTATTGGCATCAATGATTAACAATTTTCCTTCCTCATATTCACCGATCCATTTCTCATAATACCTGTTCAAATCTTCCAGGTATTTGATGCTGATGGTATTTTCGTAGCCTCGCCCCCGTTTGGAAATTTGGCCGGTCAATTTGGAGATATCAGCTTTGAGGTAAATGAGCAAATCCGGAGGAGTCACGGTCCGCACCATGGTTTGAAATAACTCAAAGTAGGTGTCATAATCGCGTGTCGAGAGAAAGCCTGAGTCCCTCAGGTTTTTGGCGAAGATGAAGGCATCTTCATAGATGGTGCGGTCCTGGATGATAGTACCCGCCTCATCCTTGAGGTCAAGGATGTGGTTAAAGCGGCTATTGAGGAAATAGATTTGCAGATTGAAGGCCCATTTGGACATATCTCCATAGAAATCTGCCAGATAAGGATTGTTGTCCACAGCCTCAAACTTGGGCTTCCAGCCATAATGATGGGCAAGTTTGGTGACCAGGGTAGTCTTGCCGACACCTATATTTCCTGCCACTGCTATATGCTTAATGGCGGGTTTTTCCATCTTTTTTGATTCATCGTTCATTGCCCGAAGCTAGCAACGAAAAACGAAAAACGAAAAAGCACCGATGAATGGGAATCATGTAAATACAGACTCATATAAAAAGCCTGTTTGGGGGCCTGGTCCCAGGGGTACCATAAAAAGGTGAATTTCTCCCAAATCCGCATGCCTCAGAAGATAGGTTGCTTGCTGGAGATATTGATCTGTATGGCTTGTCTGGAATACCAGCGAAAATCGCTTGCGAGGCTGGCCTTCTATATCCGGAAATTCCTTTACTTCTGTCAGGATCAATTCCCAGTTTTCAGCGTCTTGAAAGGGAAGTTCAAAAGTGCTTTGGAGGAGAGGCTTGAATGTTTCTAGGGATAAGTCCATAAAATGAGATTAAATGTTCGTGAGTTGGTTTTCTGTTCTAAGATCAATAGGCAAATCAGCCTTTCCATTCCATCAGAAAATAGACACCTGTATCGCCGGTCTTCTTAAATCCCAGGCGGGTATATAGCCGCATGGCAGGGTTGTTATGTTCGACATGTATACTTACAGCCTTTCCAAGCCTTGCGCCTTCATCGAGAACGGCTTGCATAAGCTGACGGCCAAGGCCTTTGCCGCGAAACTCGGGCAGCAGTGCGATGTCTATGATCCGGATTTGGGAAGGCCAGGTTTCCTGGTAGAGGCGCCCGATGGGGATATCATCCATCAATACCAGCTCGAACCGAGCGTCAGGATAATGCTCCTGGTAATGCGCATGCTGCGCATCAAACTGCATCTGTAGGAAATTCTTTTTTTCCTCATCTGACCAGGGAACCTGCTTCAATTCCTCTTCACGTGTACTTGCATAAAGCATGGACAAAAAAGCTTTGTCCTGAGGAGTGATGGGGCGAAAATCGAGGATGTTTGTCATGGAAAAATGGCATTAAAAAAAATTGGCTTTCGACCTTCAAGAAATAAAATTTCCCTCAGGATCAAAAGCCAATATATCAATTACGAGAAGCCTTAACTCCTACTTGGGTACAAACCTTGTAAAGCGATGATAAAATTCAAGGCCAGGAAAGGCTGCATATTGGAATGAGCCTGGCCTCCCCCTGTAGCAGAGAGGCTTTGACTGGCTAAATCTACCAGGTTGGCAGTGGTGTTGGCCTGATAGGCTCTGGGAGACAAGTCCCGTGCAAAGGAAGAGGTATTGGTGGGAGCACCTGCGACCCCATTCGCTGTTGAACTTCCTCTCATGGTGTGAGAATGAGAGGGAATTTGAGCTTCTGAAAGGGTTACGGTTTCAGTTCCTGTTTTTTCACCCAACCTTCTTTCTGTAAGACCTGGTCCACGGCCCGGATGCATAGGCGCTCTCCCTTCCAGATTGGGGAGGGCTGTAGTTGTTCTTCCATCACCACCATAAGTAGTTCCTATTAAGGAAAACAAGGCGGTATTTTGGGCTATAGGCAGCAATTGCCCGTTACAGAATGCCCAGGAACGAGGGGCAAAATTGCCCGCAAATATTCTGATTTCTGCAATGAATGGTTCTGACATGATTTTTTGGTTTAGTGACGTGAAGGGTAAATGCCAACCAGGGCGAGAATGAAATGGATACAGAGTGTAGGCATCAGGTTCGTATGGGGTTGTGTGCCTCCGGTATTCGAAATTGCAGTTGGAGCAAAATTGGCATCCTGATTTACAGTTGCGTAGAGAGTAAGTCCTGTTGCTGTACCATCGGCCACCATTTTTCCCTGGGGAGCCGATCCTATTGCCACTTCTTTGTTGGCATTAAAATCATGGGAATGAGAAGCCAGTTGGTTTACAGTCAAAGTTACTTTCTCTTCTCCTGCTTTGGACCCGAGTCTTCGGGGTGAAAGGCCAGGACCCTGGCCCTGATGGATGGGGATTCTGCCGCGCAGATCCGGCAATCCAAAAGTAGTACGGCCATCGCCGCCATAGATAGTTCCATAAAGGGAAAAAAGGGCATCGTTTTGGCTTACAGCAAGGAGTTGGCCATCACAAAAGGCCCATCCCCTGGGAGCAAAATTGCCCGCAAACATTCTGATTTCTCCAACAAACGGTTCAGACATAATTTTTTCTGTTTAAGGGTTAGTTACGTGAAGGGAATAAGCCCTGGATTGCTATTACAAATCCAAGCGTTAAATAAGGTTGCATATTATCGTGAGCCTGACTGCCGCCAGCATTTGTTATGGTGCCAGAGCGTAAGGAAGTGATATTCCCTGCTTCAGGATCACGATAAAGATCGGCCGCAGAAGCCAAAACTTTGTCTGTCATGGCAAACTGATCACCAACTGAACCGGAGGCTTTTACAGCATGGGTATGAGATGCAATTTCGGCTGCGGTAAGGGTTATGGTCTCTGCACCGCCTTTTTGGCCCAGAGGATGTGAATCTCCAACATGAATAGGAGTGCGGCTTCTCAGGTCAGGCAAAGCAAAGGTGGTTCTTCCATCTCCTCCATAGGTTGTCCCCAGGAGAGAATAAAGTGACTGGTTCTGATTGATTGGCATGATCTGCCCATCACAGTAAGCCCAGCCGCGAGGTGCGAAGTTGAAACCAACAATTTTGATTTCAGCTAAAAAGGGTTCTGACATATTAATAATAAGATTAAAAGTTATTAAATGAGGTTTAATCTCCGAAAAGAACGAATAAGCGATATGTTTTTCTAAAACAGAAAAATGTTCAATGGTTAATTTGTCTCAATTAAAATTAAGCAAATTTGAGAAAAACAGAGAGTGGAATTGTTAGTGGGAAGTTTTGTGCAAGGTGAATTTTGATTGTGCGTGAGTTAAAGAAAAGGGAATAATTGAATTTGTGAGGGACACTATACTTTGTTAAAGCAAGATAGTTTTTTTTTGATTTTAACAAAAGCCAAATTAAGTAATTTTTGGTATGCCCCCTTGAATTCAATCCTGGCATGTCATCTTCAAATCAAAATTGATAATATGTGAGGATAATCCAATATTTGCGTGAATTCCACTTTATACCCATTATATGTCTATTCTTATCAAGCATGCCCGCCTTGTCAATGAAGGCAAACAATATGAAGCAGATGTTTATATCAAAGACGGACTGATTGATAAAATCGGTGCTAATTTACATGTAATCGCCAGTCATACCCTCGATGCCCGTGGGCTTCTCTTGCTTCCGGGTGTGATCGATGATCAGGTTCATTTTCGTGAGCCCGGGCTCACCCATAAAACAGATATCCGCACCGCTTCGCGGGCGGCAGTAGCAGGAGGTATGACCTCCTTTATGGAGATGCCCAATACGAATCCGCAGACCCTGACACAGGAACTCCTTCAAGCCAAATACGAGCGCGCAGCGCAGGTGTCTCCGGCCAACTATTCCTTTTATATGGGAGCTTCGAATGACAATCTCGAGGAAGTACTTAAAACCAATCCACAGGATGTTTGTGGGGTAAAAGTTTTTATGGGGTCCTCTACAGGAAATATGCTGGTGGATAATGAGGTGGTTCTGGAAAGCATTTTCCGCGAGGTGCCTATGCTCATTGCAACCCATTGCGAGAAAGAGGAGCTTATCCGCGCAAATACAGCATTATATGTCGCCAAATATGGCGACGATATACCCGTGCAGTACCATCCCATCATCCGAAACCACGAAGCCTGTTATCTTTCTTCCAGTCAGGCCGTTGCTTTGGCACAAAAGCACAATACCCGCCTGCATATCCTACATATCAGCACGGCCCAAGAGCTTGCCCTTTTTCGGAATGATATTCCCATGGAGCAAAAGCGCATCACTGCCGAGGCTTGTATCCATCATCTGTGGTTTACAGATGAAGACTACGAACGCCTGGGCGCCCGCATCAAATGGAACCCCGCTGTCAAAACAGCAGCAGATCGCGCCGCAATCCGTGAAGCCGTCAAAGACGGGCGCATAGATGTCGTTGCCACAGATCATGCACCCCATACCTGGGAAGAAAAAAGCAATCCCTATATGCGTTGCCCTTCGGGAGCCCCTCTGGTGCAGCATTCGCTGGTTGCCATGCTGGAAATGGCCTCTCAGGCTATCTTTAGCCTGGAGGAAGTGGTACAAAAAATGTCCCATGACCCGGCAAGATGCTTTCGGATTGAGAAAAGAGGCTACATTCGGGAAGGATATCATGCTGATCTTGTTTTGGTGGATCCCAGGAGCCGCTGGACAGTGAGCAAGGATAATTTATTATATAAGTGTGGCTGGTCGCCGCTTGAAGGCCAGGAGTTTGGACATCAGGTACGAAGTACGATTGTGAGCGGTGCTCTGGCGTATCACGAAGGGAAAATTGATGATCGGGTGAGAGGGGAGCGGATGCGGTTTTTGGGGGAATAGAGAATAGAGAGCAGAGAATAGAGAATAGAGAGCAGAGAATAGAGAATAGAGAATAGAGAACAGAGAACAGAGAATAGAGAACAGAGAATTGAGAATGAAGAAATACTATTTCATTACGGGCGCTTCGCGTGGGATAGGCGAAGCCATTGCTTACCAGCTGCTTTCGCCTGAAAACAGGCTGTTTTGTCTGTCACGGTCAGAAAATACTTCCCTTGTAGAGGCTGCCCGGGAGCATGGCTGCGAGTTGAGCTACCATCAGGTAGATTTGTCGCGGCCCTTTGATATACTGGAATTGGTTCCCTTGTGGTTGAGTCAGGTAGAGTTGGAGACGGCGGAATCCATTTGCCTGATCCACAATGCGGGAGTTTTGACACCCGTGGGTAGGGTGGGAGGGGAGGATCGCACAGAGGCGATCGTCGAGAGCCACCATGTCAACTTCATGAGCCCTGTGCTCCTGACAGAGCGCTTTGCAGAGTGGACGCAGGAGTGGGGCTTGCCCAAGCAGGTGTTGATGATTTCTTCGGGCGCAGCCCGAAAACCAAAGGCCGCCTGGAGCAGCTATTGTAGCACCAAAGCTGCTCTGGAGATGTTTGCTGCCTGCATGGCAGAAGAACAGGCCAGCCAGGCTCACCCGATACGGGTGGTTTCGCTTGCCCCGGGCGTGGTAGACACTGCCATGCAGGATTATATCCGTAGCCAGGATGCAGCTAATATGCCCGGAGTGGAGCGATTTGTCCAACTCAAAGAGCAGGGCCAGCTTTGGTCTCCAACATTTGTGGCAAAAAAGATCATAGAGTTACTGCAAAGTCCTACCTTTGGCGAGGAAGTGGTGGCGGATTTGAGGGGGTAGGGAGGCGGGAGGCGAGACGGGGGATGGGGAGCAGGACCGTAGCTAATTGGTTTGTGACTTTTGAAAACGAAAAACGACTAAATGGAAATACTAGAACTCATCATTGAAGGCGTCAAATACGCAATTCCGGCTTTACTGGTCTACATGACCGTACGCTATTTGAATGAAACCAATCAAAAGAGCCAGCGATTCAATCAGCGGCTGTTGCTGAGAGATGAAGTAGTGCGGCAGCAGTTACCTTTGCGGATTACTGCGCATGAACGGGCAGTATTATTTTTGGAAAGGATCAGTTTGCAAAATCTTTTGCTAAGGGTAAGACCCTCCGGGAATCTTGCCAAGATCTACCAGGGGCAACTGCTGCGTGAGATACAGTCAGAGTTTGAGCACAACCTTGCACAGCAGATTTACCTCTCCAACCACGCCTGGACAGCCCTTGTACAGGCAAAGGATGAAGTCATAGGGGTTTTGCATGCAGCCCTGGAGGAGGTGCCTCAGGAGGCTAATGATCTGGAATTCAGCAAGAAGCTGATAGAAAGATATACATCCTTAAAAGACTTTAAGACACAAATTGCCATAAATGAGTTAAAGAAAGACATGATGGCCTCTTTAAAAATGTAAGATTAGGGAAAAAATTCGCTCTTTGTCCTTGGAAAATCAAAATGCTCATATTCCTTCCATTTGGTAGTTTTTTTAGCAAAGGTAATCCACAGCTTTCCACCACAGTTATTAACATTGTGGATAACCTGCAAAAGATTTTAAATTTGAATAATACAATAAAATGGAATATAAATCTACTGGTCATCTTCCCCAAATACTAATTCAAACAATTGATTTATAGCGGGTTAACATCGGTAGATTTAGGGGAAGCTTCATCTGTTTGAAAGAAAAAATATTGATGTTATGGTGCTGATTATCAGTCGATTATGTATAATATTCTGATTATCACATTGTTAAGGAAAAAACAATCACCTGTAAAAAAAAAACAACTATCAACTTTTATTTTTTCACAAAATGATAGACCTTTAGGATCACACTGGAAGCATGTTGGTTTACAAATTGATCTTCTAACATTAAACAAAAATTATTAGCAAAGTGATAATGACAACGAACCACGTTGACATCTGGGATAACTGTCTGAAAGTAATTCAGGAAGAGATTTCTCCTCAGGGATTCAACACGTGGTTTAGGCCGATCAAACCGGTCAAGTTGGAAGAGAGTGTCCTGACTATTGAAGTGCCGAGTCAGTTCTTTTTCGAATGGTTGGAGGAGCACTATGTTACCTTATTAAAGAAGGCGGTGCACGCAATGATGGGGCCAGAAGGTCGCCTGGAATATTCTGTTGTCATTGACAACAATACCAGCGAGCCTTCACGCATCAAGCTGCCGACTTCGCCGGGCACGCCCGGCACCAACCGCCGCAACCTGATGGACAACCGTCAGTTGAATGTGGATCGTCCGATCCCCAATCCTTTTGTAATTCCCGGTATCCGCAAGTTTGAGGTTGACTCCAACCTCAATGCGAGCTACACCTTCGAAAACTTTATCGAAGGGGATTGCAACCGCCTCGCTCGTTCGGCTGGCTATGCCGTAGCCAACAAGCCTGGCCTCACCGCTTATAACCCCCTGTTTATTTTCGGTGGTGTAGGACTGGGTAAGACCCACATTTTGCAGGCAATTGGTAATTCCATCAAAGCACATTCTCCTAAAAAGGCGGTGCTTTACGTTTCTTCGGAGCGTTTTATCAACCAATTTGTCGATGCGGTACGCAACAATACCGTAAATGACTTTATGAACTTTTACCAGATGATCGATATCCTTCTGGTAGATGACATCCAGTTTCTTTCCGGCAAAACCAAGACCCAGGACAATTTCTTTCACGTATTTAACCACCTCAGACAATCGGGCAAGCAAATCGTTTTGGCTTCCGACAGGGCCCCTCAGGCCATGGAAGGAGTCGAAGAGCGCCTCCTCTCACGCTTCAAGTGGGGACTCAGCGCACATTTGCAACAGCCTGACTATTTAACGCGCGTGTCCATTCTGCGGACCAAAATGTTTCAAAACGGGATCGAACTTCCCGATGAAGTAGTTGAGTATATCGCTCACAATGTCAGTACCAACATCCGGGAGCTCGAAGGCGCTCTCATCAGTTTGCTGGCCCAGAGCTCACTCAACCGTATCGAGGTCGACCTCGATTTGGCTCGCACCATGGTCAAAAGTTTTGTTGACAAAGTACAAAAGGAAATTACGATTGAGACGATTCAGGAAGTAGTAGGAGAGCACCTAAGCATTGGCCCCGATCTGATGCGCGCCAAAACGCGCAAACGCGAAATCGTTCAGGCACGGCAGATCGCCATGTATTTTGCAAAAGACCTTACTAAGCACTCTTTGAAATCTATTGGGAATCATTTTGGAGGAAGGGACCATTCGACGGTCATACATGCATTGCAAACCGTAAATGACCTGATGGCCACGGACAAAAGTTTTAAGAAAAGTGTGAATGAGATCCGCAAAAGACTAACTATGGAAATCGGATAGCTTTCCTGTATAAGCCTTGACACCATTAACCCCTCAATTCGACTCCTCAGAAAGCAATCTTTCTGAGGAGTCTTTGCTTTTAGGCAGATCGTTTATCTTGCAATATGAATGAAAGCGCCATGCGCCGGTATCTTGGAGATACCGGATAATTTGCTCGCAAATCCTCCCCGCATCGAGTGCGGGGCAGGCTCCATTTTCCGGTATGACGGCAAGGCCGTGGGGCATGGGCGCAAAGCGCTTTTTGGGATTTTTGTTAAGGAAAATCTCTTTCCTTGATCTTTCGATTCAATTCATCGTAGAAATAAAAATCTTTTCGCCCTAAATCAATTCCATTATGCCCAGAAAAAGAGGTTTTGTCTATATCATAACCAATCACTACAATACAACCCTTTATACAGGGGTAACAAATAATCTTGCCAGAAGAATCAATGAGCATAAGACTTTATATAACCCGAAGTCTTTTTCTGCAGCCTATAATTTGAATAAATTGGTGTATTTCGAGGAATTTGACAGGATCGAAGAGGCAATCAAAAGGGAAAAACAACTTAAACGTTGGCGTAGAATATGGAAGGAAAAACTTATATCTGAAAAGAATCCAGACTGGATTGATTTATTTCCCGAACATATTCCTGATGACCTTTTTTGGGTTTAATGGGTTGGCTAAAAATCAATTTTGAAAAGAAAGCGCCATGCGCTGGTGTCTTGGAGATACCGGATAATTTGCTCGCAAAGCCTCACAAATTTCCGGTATGACGGCAAGGCCGTGGGGCATGGGCGGGGTTCGGCAGGCTTTTGCCTGCCATAGTTTCTATATCTCTCAACGCCAAAGGCGTCATACCGGAAGCGGATGAGGTTTTGGGAATCCGCTATCCGGTATCTCCAAGACAAAAGCGCAATGCGCTTCTACCCATCAAAACCGAAAAATCAATCATACTCGGTTTGTAATAGCAGTGGCTTTTAGTTGGAAATTGCTGGGGTTGGGAGTTTAGGGGGGAAGCAAATCACGTGCGAAGCATAATCGTGATATGCCATAAATGGCGTTTTCAGGAAAAGCGGGGCTGAGCTATATGCTCCCAATTCACGAGAGGGCGCTCCGCCCCAATAACATTCCTTCAAGTCTGTAAATCGGGTGATCCAGGTATGCCAACCCTGATAGCTGAAGCCCCATCCGAATTCATTTTCCGAAAGTAAGTGAGCTATTTGCTGGTCATCTTTGCCCCTTTCCAGCATAGCCTGAAGCGGAATATCGGGTTGTCGGTAAACGGGGTATTTCTGCTGTTCTATAAATGCTTTTTTGCACGCCTCGTATTCGGGTGAATGTTTTTCAATGATCAAAAAGGCTTGCCAGTCAAAATACCTGCAAAGCAAATAGGCAATGCTCCAGCCGGCATATTCGCGCTTTCCCCATTGTTTTTCATGCAATTGACTCAGACGATGCCAACCATCCCGAAGCCCAGCCTGCAGGGCTTTGTTTGCATAAAGGGTGCAGTGCAGGGCTTCAGGACAAGCGGTGTCAGGCAGTTGTTTTTGATAATACTCAAAGTAAGAAAGGCTATCTGCAAATGGGAAAAAAGCTATTGCGTTTTCGGCCCAAACGGTACCGAAAAAAGGAGAAAAACCTTCTTCATAAGCATTGAAATATGCATTTTCAATTTCTGCAATAGCATTAACTGCATCAGGAGAATGAAAGCCTTGATAGCGGTTTTCTATGGTGCTGTATTCAGTATAAATCCTTTTCTCCTTTACTTCAGGCTGGGCTTGCTGATTACTTTCCTTTTTACAGGAAATAAGAAGACTCAGAATAAGGAGAAAAGCGATTCGCATCTTTTTCTTAGAAGAGGGTTTTTAGATTGAAAATCCATACTGCAAGGCCTGCCGCCAGGCAGAAAACCAAATGATGGGAGACCATCAAAACCGAAAAGTCAATCCCACGCCAGGTCCGGGCATGGAGTTCGACCCACGGATGATTCCCGGTTCAATGCGCATAGACAGATTTTCGGACACATCCAGATCGCGCAAATGCGCGGTGATATAGGCCTCCAGCGTCTGGACGAGGTGATAGCCAATCCCCATGAGGATATAATTATCCCGCTGTTGGCGAAATTTATTGCGCTCCGTTTTCAGGTTGTTGGGGGCTGAAAATTCATACGAACGCTCTGTGAGGAGAAAAAGGCTATCAGCCTCGGTGATGTTGAGGCCACGTTCATCGCGTTGGATTCGAATCCTGTAAGCCCTTTGGTAATTTTTATACTCGGTATTGGAGGTGTAGATCAGGTAGCCAAAAACCCCATAACCCGCATAAACGATGGGGATTTTCCAGGCGTGACGGTTGTAATATTGGCCCCAACCGGGGATGAGGATGCTACGGCGCCAGGCCACTTCGGGATCGAAGGGTGGGGGAGCGGGCGCATAAAGCATTTTGGGTACATAAAATTGTATGGGCCTGCGACCTGGTAGGTCGAGGTCAAATTTTATGCGATTACCTTCCTTTTGGAAAGGAGATTTGAGGTGCAAACGAAAGGGAGTGCCTGCACTATCTGCCTCTGCATGCTCAGTCGCTGTGCTGTCTGGTTGTTGAGCAGAAAGGGAAAGGCAAAAAAAACATAAGATGGCAAGGATGATTCCTCTCATATAATCCCCAGGATTTCGAGTATCTCATTGAGTTCGGACTCGCTAGAGAATTTGACGCGAATTTCGCCCTTTTCGCTGCCTGTTTTCTGGCTTACTTCTACTTTTGCCTGCAATTTATCCTGGAGCTTGCGCTCGACCTCTCTCAGCAATTTTTGCTGAACGCCATCTTTTATTTTGGAGGAAGTATCCTTTGGACTTGCTTTCCCTTTATTTTGAGCCTCCTTGTAGGCTTTTACCCTTTCTTCTGTTTGCCGTACCGAAAGCTTCTGTCCAACGATTTCATCAAAAAAACTTAGCTGTACATCTACCTCTTTGATTCCCTTGATGGCTTTGGCATGACCCATGGAAAAATGGCTGTCATTGACCTTGAGGGCAGCGCGTGCGCGGTCTGGAAGTTCGAGCAAACCGAGATAATTGGCGATAGTAGACCGCTTTTTCTCCACTTTCTCTGTCAGTTCCTGCTGCGTCAATTTCAACTCCTTGATCATGCGTTGGTATGAAAGCGCAATTTCAATAGGGTTGAGGTCTTCCCTCCACACGTTTTCAATCAGGGCGAGCATAACAAGCTCTTTGTCATTGGCTTCGCGTATGTATGCGGGAATGGTCTTGATATTGGCTTCCTTGGAAGCGCGCAGGCGGCGCTCGCCTGAGATGAGCTCATACTCATCATTGTCCAACTTGCGGACAGTGATCGGCTGTATGATGCCGTGATGCCTGATGGATTCTGCCAATTCCAAAATGGCATCCATGTCAAAATCTGTCCTGGGCTGGAATCTGTTAGGACGAATTTTATCTACAGAAATCTCATTTATAGAGACTTTCTTTTGTATTTCCTGCTTTTTTTCTCCCGAAACTGTCGGGTCATTAAGTATGCTTCCCAGGCCCCTGCCGAGGCCTCCTGCTCTTTTGGCCATGTGTATTTTATTTTGGCTCAAAGCTAAGGAAAAGATGCGAGAAATGAGAGGGGGAAGCGAGAGGAGAGAGGAGAGAGGAGAGAGGAGAGAGGAGAGAGGAGAGAGGAGAGAGGAGAGAGGCGAGAGGAGAGAGGAGAGAGGCGAGAAGTAAGACTTTTTCATTGTCTCGCTTCTCGCCTCTCCTGGTCTCGCTTCTCATTGTCTCGCTTCTCTTCTCTCTATTCTAAAAAAAAACCAGGGGACTCATCCTATTGGAGAATCAACCCTAGCCCTTGCTCTTGTAATTCCAGAACTATCGTCCTGTTGTACTTATACTATTACCAGAAGTATGCCAAATCTTATTTTCAGGAATAAATTTTTTAAATAAAATTTACTGAGTGTAATATCTGTGTTGGTAAAAAAATAGCCAAAACCCTTATTGGATTTTGGCCATAAAAAAAACCAGGGGACTCATCCTATTGGAGAATCAACCCTAGCCCTTGCTCTTGTAATTCCAGAACTTTCGTCCTGTTATAAATCTAAATGCGATAAGCGTGCCAATGTATGCTTATGATACAAATAAATTTTTTTAATTGTAATTTTTTCGCTGTGCATCAAAAAGCCCCTGTGGGAAAGAGGCGAGAAGCGAGAGGCGAGAAGTAAGACTTTTGAATAGTCTCGCTTCTCGCCTCTCTTCTCTCTATTCTAAAAAAAAACCAGGGGACTCATCCTATTGGAGAATCAACCCTAGCCCTTGCTCTTGTAATTCCAGAACTATCGTCCTGTTGTCATTCATAGTTTGCAATCCGTGTGCCACTTTTGCACCTTTTAAAAGTAAATTTTAAATGAATATTGAAAAAATAGTTATGTGATTGGAATATATTTAATGATTGAATGCGGGTGTTTTGTGTGAAAAAATAAATTGCCGAATTACTGAATTAACAAGGTAATAAAGAGTATGAACGCACTTAATTGCATGATATGCGAATGGAAAAAACATGAATGAGATAATTTGAAAATAAGTAAAAAGTATAAAATGTATTAATTATTCAGTGTGTTAAATTGAATAATGAATTAAAAATATTACGCTTTAAAAATGAATTTATTTAATTTTTTACCAATATCCTGATGGATAGATTGCTCTCTGAAGTGCTGATATTCAGCAAATAAGCGCCTTCGGTGATTGTGGGTGGGAAGAGGATCTCTTCAAGATGGTTACCTGCAGTGCGTTGGCCTTTCAGCAATAAGGCAACTTCCTTGCCGTGAAGGTCGAGCAGGCGAAATATCACTTGCTGTGAAGCATTGAGCTGATAGGAGATATTGGCCTTGCCGTTAACAGGGTTGGGATAAAAAAGCCATTCTGAAATTCGATTTTCCTGCTCATCCAGGGGGGAAAGTATCCTAAAATCAGTCAGGATGTTAGCCATTAACAATTGGTGATTGGATTTGCCAACCAACAAAATTTCATTTTCGCTGATCTGTTTAAGGCTATAAATTATGTCTTCCTGTCCGCCCAGGTCCAGGCAAAACTGGCCATTTGTGCCAAAATCAGGACAAGGAAGGCCATCCGATGTAAAGCATGCAAAAGCAATGTCGGTACTTTCGCTTTGCGGGTCTATCATTGAACCAGCCATCAAAATCCTTTTATTGCTCAGTCGGATCATGTCAAAACTTTTGGCAAGATTTGTCTGAAAGGTGGAACGTACTGCTCCCTGATTCCCGAAGCTGGTGTCTACCACACCGTTTGCATTTAGCAGGACTAGACCAAACTGACGGTTTGAGTTTCCTCCCAAAAGTATTTTCCCATCATTGTACACTTCCATACTATAGGCATCTCCACTATAAAAACCAGGCATATTCACCTGTGCAATTCCATTTAGCCCAAAGTTGGTAGCCAGGTTTCCGTCTGCTTGTATTTTCGCAACCATAAAAAGAGAACCTGGACTCCCCGAAAGTAAAATTTCTTCCTGCTGATTGACAAAAAGGCCCCAGGGGTATTTTATGAATGTGGATTGGGTCGGAAGAAAAAACACACCTGACTGATTGAACGTGGAATCCAATCTGCCATCTGCCTCCAATCGGATGATGAAAAAATGGTTTTCCCCTTCTATGAGACCCGCTCCGGCAAGGAGGAATTTGTTTCCAACTGATCCCGTAAGGCGCGTTCCAGCACTCCTTGAAATAGAAGGGAGTTGGTTGAGTGATTTTTGGACTTGCTGTGAAAACGATAAATCTATTTTGCCGCTTTTAAATACCCGTTCCAATAGCAACTCTTTCCTGTTTTTTTGACCCGTAACAATGAAACTGCTATCGGAATCTTCTACAAAATCATAGATGCCTGTATGGTCAGGAAAGGCTTGTTCTGGGATATATTGCTGCTGAAGGAGTTGCCCAAAAGAGTCCACATGGATTAATAATCCTTTACTAAAGCCATGACTTATGTGGGAAGAAATACCGCTGAGACCAGAAGCCCAAATTTGATTTTTGGCGTCTATTTTGACCCGGTACAGTTCACTTCCTCCATGATTGGTAGGAAAAAAGCTGTACCCCAAGTCTGCAAACCCAGGGTCCAATCGACCATCAGGAAGCAATCTGCTTATTGCCGCGAGGGTATGGGTGGACCCGGCAAGGTAAATGAGGCTGTCATCCTGAACCGCCATATCAAATGAAAAAGATACTTTGTTTTCAATTCTAAAACGAACAAGTCCCTGATAGCCAAAGTCTGGATCACGCTGACCATCAGCCTGATACCCAAATGCGAGCATATTTCCGCTGCCTCCCCATGCACATATCCGAATTCTGCCATCCTCCAGGAAGTGAATTTCTCTTAATTGGGAAAGGGCTTGCCCGGTAGAGGGCTCCATGAATCCCTGGATTCCCCAAAGGGTATCCAGATTCCCATTGGGCGTAAACCTGGCTCCCCAAACCGCGGTGTCACTTCTGCCAATGGCAAGAAAATGTTGATTCGGAAAAACATGGATAAAATCAATAAACCTGGCGCCCCATTGGGCAGCATTCGATATGCTCTGATTTCCAAAACTAGAATCTGCCGCTCCATCCGGACCAAGGCGATGGATAAATCCGCTGCTTTCATTGTATCCCGCCACAAGCAGCAGGCTATCATGCTGAATTGCCATGCCATAGACAGCAGTCTTTTGCCCGGCGGGGAATTGCCAACTTTCAATGGGGTGAAAGCTGGTATCCAAATGGCCATTGGCAGTGAGTTTTTTTAGACTGATACCATAATTTTGAGGCCCGGCGAGGAAAAAACCTTCCTCGGGTGTCATGATCATACTGCGGAAAAAAACGGTGGCATTTTTCCAAAGGGTATCGCTGCTCAATCCGTTTAGCCCAAATCCAGAGTCAATCTTTCCGTTTGCATCTGTTCGTAATAATGCGGGTTGGTTATCACTTGTAAAGCCAACAATCAGGCGGCCAGAGCTATCCTGACAGATAAAGTCGATATATTCCCTAATTCCACCCGCTTCAAAAATGACATGCCCATTTTCGCCAAAAGTGCTATCCAATCGGCCATCCGGGAGAATACGGATCATCCACATTTCTTCCCAATTATCATAATTTAGATACAGATTCACGTTTATATTATAGCCGCTTCCCCCAATAATGAGCTTGCCATCAGCTTGAAGCAGACATGTATTGGCTTGACTATTTCCAGAACCCATATAGGGTTGAAAAATTCCCTGAGAGGCAAAGCTGCTGTCAAGTTTTTGTCCTGCCAGGGAGAGGATGTTGAGGAAAAGGATTATCAGGGTAAAGAGGGAATGGTTTTTCATGAAATATAGTCTTTAACTTATTCTATTTGATAAGGACCTTTATCGCTTGCCGCCCCTCTTGCGCTTCCAGCGCAAGCACATACCCACCCCGCGCCAGCCCTTCGGGCAGGCGGAGAAGCTCTTCCTGCGCGCCTTTCAGGCGCGGCTCGTCCAGCAAAACGGCCACTTCCTGGCCGCTGAGGGAGAGCAGGCGGATGCGCACCCGCTGCGCGTGAGAGAGGGTATAGCGAAGCTTTGCTTCGCTGTGGAGGGGATTGGGGTAGAGAAGGAGTGGGGGAAAGGAAGCTTCAGGATGAGGCTGTAGGTCCAGCTGTAGTTGGGGTAGGAGCTTTACGATCAGCATGCGGTCGCTGCTGTGTCCTGCCAGCAGGATGCTGCTATCCGGATTGACATGCATGTCATAGATGCATTCTCCAGCCCCGCCCGCATCCAGGATAAGGATGCCGTCTTCGCCAAATGTCGAATCCAATTGGCCATTTGGCTGATAACATGCCAGGGCCAGGTCCTGTAATTTCGATTCAATATGCTGGTAGTTACCCCCCAGGAGGATTCTGCCGTCTGGCAACTTTGTGATCGCATAGGCCCGGGCATCCCCATCGGGAAAGTAAGTGAAAGCCTTGCCATGCTCTCCAAAAGTACTGTCTGGTTTGCCGTTTTCCTGGTAGGCTGCCAGCACGAATGCCTCTCCCGAATACCCACCCATGACGATTTGATCATTCTCTTGCAGGATAAAACCTGCACAGGCTTTGGAGACAGGAAAGTCCAGTGGTGAGGAAGCAAATCCATTGATGCCAAAACTTGTGTCGGGATCACCATTGGGCAGAAATCGCATCAGGAAAAAAGCATTATAGGCGATCCCTCCGACGAGAAATCGTTTTTTGGAATCTGTCTGGATGGAAGGTGCCAGGCTGTAGTTTGTATAGGGAAGGTGTTGGGTGGCAATCCCTTGTTTGCCAAAATCGTTTTGGAGGACCTGGCCCTTTGCATCATAACAAATAATCGCCGGGGCGATGAGAAAGCTGTTAACAGGAAAATTCCCAAAAACATACAATTTCCCATCGGGGGACTGCATAGATGCACGCGCTTTCCCTGGCGGAAGCGGGATGAGTGAATTGGTTCCAAAAAGACTATCAGGCCTCCCATCAGGCAAAAATGCCTGGGCAAATGATTCAAAAGAGGAATTAAAATCGCCGATTGCGAGGGTACTGCCTCCTTTCAGTTGCAAAAAATCAGCGAAATCGATGCCCGAAGGAAGCGCATCCTTCTGACTGTTCCATACATTTTCCCCATTTCCCAAAAATTTTGACATAAAACTTAAGGGAGCAAAATCCGTCATCGTTGGATCGCTGGATCTAAATTGCCAACTCTTGCCAGCATTCCATATTCGGCCTTGCTCATCAACATGGATGATTTGACCGATACTGCTTCCGTCGGAGATCAGGTAGCTAAAAAAGCCTGTTGACTCAAAGGCTGGGTCTAAATTGCCATCTGATCTGATTTTTCCGATATAATTTGTGGCACCCGTTTTTCCGGCAATGAAGAAGGAGGTATCTGATGCGGGAAAGATTCCGCTAACAGATGTCGAGCGTCCTTCAATTTGCCACCTTTGAAAGCCATTAAATCCAAAGGAGCTGTCAAGCTTTCCGTTTTGATCAAATTTGAAGACGAAGTCTTTGAGGATAGCAGCATAGCTGTTTGTGGCAAGTTGAATCAGGCCGGTGGGAGGATTGGAAGGAATTGGAATCTCGGCTGGAGGTAGGAGAACGCCATTTTCTCCAAATCCCCGGATGATTTCTCCCTTTCGGTTTACGGCTGTAAAGCAACCATATAAAAACCCCAACAGGTCGTTATTTCGCTTATTAGCCGAGATCAGGATGGTATCTTCAGCCAGTGGCCAAAAATAATTGTAGGAAAAAATGGCAGGGAGGCTATCGCTTGTTACAAATCCGTTTTCTCCAAAAGTGGAGTCAATCAGACCAGCAGGAGTGAGTTGAACAATCCAACTATTTATTCTATTACCTCCTCCTATCCACATGCGGCCATCCTGAAAAACATGTAATGAATGAAGATTCAAATCGCTGCCCTGATCCTGAAAAAGACTTATTCCCAGAATTCGAACCCCCTGTTTGCCCCATTCCTGCCTAAGGACTCCATCCTCTGACAAGGAGGCAAGATAAATTTGAGTTTCTTGTGCCGTACGCTGAGAATATGCTCCAATAATAAAAAGATTGCCAGAAGGGCCAATATGAAAGCCCGATTGCGTAACATACTCCAGGTCTTCTGTTTGGAAGATCCCCTGGCTAGCAAAATCCTGGTCTTTTTTTCCATTGGGAAGCAGCCTGCAAATGAATAATTCATGGTTGAATAGCCCTGAAAGATATATTCTGCCTTTTTTGTCGATAGCAAGCTTACTTATCCTACTGGTATATAAACTTGCCTCCAAAGGAAGCAGCGCGGTCCCGCCCTCACCAAATGTCTCTATCAGATTTCCTTCCCTGTCAAAACACCTTATCCATACATCCAATCTTTCAGGATCATTTGACGAAAGATTTTGAGAGAATCTGTAGCGTAAGTTGCTCCCTACGACAATAAAGCGATCTTCAGAGATCGCCTGGGTAAACAAGCTGTTTTCAGCACCTGTCCCAAGGCTTTGAGTGAGGAAGCCCTCCTCTCCCCACAGGCTGTCCAGCTTCTGACCCTGTAAGCTTAGTTGAGTGATAAACAGCATGAAATGCAAAAAAAGAAATACCTTTTTTAAGCTTCGGGGATTACCCGCAAGAGCCCCTACCCACAAGCCGAAATCCCCGATAGCGCTTTGTATTAAAAGGCTTTGCCTTTTGACAGGAGAAGCTGGGCCGGATTTCCTGATTGTGGGCTGGCTTGTGGGTAATCCGGCCCTTAAGCTTCGGGGATTACCCGCAGGAGCCCCTATCCATAAGCCGAAATCCCCAATAGCGTTTTGCAAAAAAAGAAATGCCTTTTTCATACAGCTCATTTTTTAGTTTTGGATCAGGACTTTGATCCCGATTCTATTTTCCTGTCCGCTCAGGCGGAGCATATACAAACCCGGCTGAAGGCCGGTAGGGAAGTGCAATTGCTCCAGATGCTGGCCTGCCAGCCGCTCTTCATTCAAAAAGCTGTAAAGCTTTTTGCCGGGTAGGTCATAGAGCGATATCTCGATGCGCTGGCCGTAGGAAAGTGAATAGCTCAGGCTGGCCTGTTCGTTCAGCGGATTGGGGAATAACTGCACATGCTGGACGGCTTTTTCCTTTTCTTCCATCAGAAAAGACTGCCTATCCATCTGCAAAACGCGCATTTGATCCCTGACGGTGCCTCCCACAAAAATCCGCTCCTCGGTCATGTGAATGCTGGAAGCTGAGGCATCCGCATTTCCGAAGGAAATCTTTCGCATCCCCCCTTCGCCAAAGGCTTCAACGGCTTTTCCATCAGCGGTAAAGTGGGCGAGCAGCCAGCTTTTTTGGGCTGTGCCCCGATCCTGAAGCTGTCCTGCAAGCAGGAAATCTCCATTCGGAAATCTCGCCGCATCGAAAATCTGGATTTCTCCAGAGGGAAAATAGGCTTTCACTATCCCGGCTTTGCCGAAGGTGGAATCTGGCCGACCATTTGCCTGGAAAGCTCTCAGTTGTAGCATGCCTTCTTCGCTGCCTGCCACCATGATGCGGCCATGTTCATCCCAAAAAATTTGTGCAGGAATAAACTGGCTCCACTGTTCCACAAGGCCCATCTGGCCAAAATCCGGGTCCAGCTCACCATTTTCCAAAAAGCGCAGCATGCTAAATTGATGGCTCCAAAAACCCGCTAACAGCACCCTGCCATCTGCATATCCGTGCATGCTGAGAATTTTGTTTTTGGTGACATATATATCCTCGTTTTGAACAATGCCCGCACTGGCGAGGCTGAGGTCGGGAGCCCCATTGGGGAAAAAGCGCATAAAGCCCGGATACGGATAATATCCGCCCAATATGATCCTGCCATCGGGCAGTTTTTGGACTTGCAAAGCTCGCCCATTGATGGCAAAAAGAACCTGGGTATCAAAAGTATATTCAGGCCTTCCATCTGAAAAAACAGCTTTAAAAAGGGGTTGCAAATGGTTTTTGCCAGCAATGAGCAGGCTATCTCCCGCCTGCAATAGGTCAGCATAAAAGACATCGGCAGCTTGCTGTTTTTGAAGAAAACTATGGCCCGGAAAACATGCCTGATGAGGCAGGAAGCTGTGTAAAAATCCCTGATTTTTAGGCGGATTATTTCCACTTCCCCAAGTGGGATATTCGGATGCACCACAAATCCACAGCCTGCCTGTGCTGTCTTCAGCCATGGCCAGGGGAACACTGCCGCCTTCAGGCGGTGAAACGGGCTGATAGCCTGAAGGAGAGAGCGAAAAGTCGTTTTCGCCTTTGGTTCCCAGCTTTTTTAGCAAAGCCGCTTCCTCTGGGGAATCCCAAAGGAGAAAAAGATCTCCTGCTTGTGAAAGCGTAAAATCCCGCACGCTAAGGCTGGGAAGGGGGCGACTGAGGGTGCGCAGCCCCCGGAACCCAAAAGTTGAATCGTAGCTGCCATCCAGCTGTATTTGGAAAAAATTGTCTGCGTTTTTTTCTGCATAAAAAGCAGTGATTTTTCCGCCGGATAAGCTTCCGATTAAATTTGATTGAGGTAAAGTATCCGGGATGGAAGGAGGCAATGTTGCAAATCCGTCCTGACCAAAACTCTGGTCAGGCATGCCCATGCTGTTCATTTTGAAAATGGCAGGCCGGAAGGTAGGGTGGCTTTTTCCAAAAAGAAGGATATGCCCTGAGGAAGTCACAGAAATATCTGAAATATGTGCCAAAGGCAAGTTCTGGCTTGTCCAGAGGCCCTGCTGGGGCAGGCTTTTATTGAGAGAGCCGTCAGGCTTGAGTTGGAGGAGAAAATAGTCGGTAGAATCCGGATTTTTATAGCCCAGAATCAGGGGGGATTCATCGGATAGAAGCTGAAGTCTTTGGTTGAAAAAAGGCCTGCTGAGCTGGACTCCGAAGATGTCCTTATCTTCAAATCTTGCCATGCCATGTTTTCCAAAACTGCTGTCTGGCTGTCCGTTGGGGTGAAATTGAAGCAGCGCCATTTCAATTTTGAGGTAATCCAGTTCTGCCAGGAGCAGTATTTTGCCATCCTTTTTGTGAACGGCATTTCTCACAGCACTCAGCTGAAAGGAAGGATTGTCCTTTATGCGAATCACCCCTTCTGAACCAAAAGTAGGGTCCAGGCTTCCATCTGCCAGCAGTTGAAACAGCAGGAGTTCCAGGCCACTTCTGCCAGCTACCAAAATCTTTTTCTGATGCTCAATCAGTAGGTTGGGCAAATACGCATCAAATCTGGAGGCCGTATAATGCTCGATTTCAAATACGACTTCACCCGCTTCCCCAAAATCCTGGCAAGGCTTGCCATCAGTTCCTACACACAAAATGCGGTAATCCAGGTATTCCCGGGGCGCATCATAGGAGCGTGGATTGACCAAATGCCTGTTGGTTTTTCCGGCTATAAGCAGGCTGCCATTTTTCCAGCTGGAAATAGTACTTACCTCCATTTCCCCTTCCCCTAAAGCCGTCTTATAAGCAAATTCCCCACAAAATGGAGGACCAGTCCATTGGCAAAATGCTGGCAGGAGGTGGAGGAAGAGCAAAAAAGTGATGAGCTTTTTCATGAGATAAGGGTTGGCAAGTGTTTACTTAAGGAGTGCTAAATCCTAAAAGGATTTTTTTCATGTTAATCAATCTTTTGAATTTTAACAAAAGCAACAGTTTCGCCCATCTCCACCCGAATCACATACCAGCCCGGCGCAAGCGCCGGCGAAAATTCGAGCATCTGCTCGTGCTTGCCCGCAAGGCGATCGCCTTGCCAGAGCAAGCCCAGGGAGCGACCTTGCAGGTCGATGAGGGAGATGCTTATCCGCTGATCTTCAGCGAGTTCGTAGCGCAATGTCGCCGATTGGCGAATGGGGTTGGGGTAGAGGAGGGGCAAGCTTTGCCCTTTGTCGATCCATGGCTCCTGCGGAGGCAGGAGGAGGTCGCTGAGGACCTGGACCATGAAGGCCTGGCCGTTGGAGTTGCCACAAATCCAGATGTTGTCATCTTCCCGCAGGAGGAGGTCCTCCGG
The DNA here is from genome assembly GCA_030430205.1 of Bacteroidia bacterium. Lineage (GTDB taxonomy): Bacteria > Bacteroidota > Bacteroidia > J057 > J057 > JAUIGE01. The sequence goes on from JAUIGE010000011.1 coordinate 91,690, forward strand.
GAAATTGTAATAGCCGCTCAGGTCAAAGATGAAATGCCCTTCCGTGCCGAAATCTTTTCGCAAGCGGCCAAAAGCGTCGTAACGGGACAGCATTATTTGATAGCCTGCCTCTACCAGGTTGTCGATATATCCCAGAACCAGCAAGTCGCCATTGGCGGCCATCTCCATATCGGAGAAAAAGACCGAACCCGCTTCCTGAGCGCTGGTCACCAGGCCATTTTCTCCAAAGTTGGGGTTGATTTCCCCTTCGGGCGTATACTGGATGAGGCGTATTTTGCCTCCCAGTTCGCCTGCCTGGGTGACATAGCCCGATGAATGGAGGGCAAGTTTGCCGCCGGAAGTGGTGTTGGCTTCCGCTAGGAAATAGCCGTTTTCTCCCTGCTCTCCCCAGAATTTTTCAAAAAATCCATCCGAAGAAAGACAGGCAACACCCATCCCCAAATCCTTAATTCCGATGTTGGCGGATCTTCCGCCCAGCAGGATCTTCCCGCTGGGAAGAGGCAGGAAATGTACTGCTTCCTGAACAGCCGATTGGCTGGGGATATCGAAAACAGCTGTGCTGCTGTTGAAGTAAGCGCTATCCAATTGCCCATTGGGCAAAAAGCGGCTGAGGCTGATGCTGTTTTTTTGGTCAAAAAAAGAACCAAGCAACAGCGTTGTGGTGGTGGCTACCAGGATTTTCTCATCCGCTAAAATATGGATAGCATAAGGTGCTATGCCGATGATTTGGTCATTGAGCTCGGGTTCTGAAAAGAGGGTGAAACCGTTTTCACCAAAGTTTTCGTCTATCGTCCCATCTGCTTTTATTTTGGTGAGAAAAGGGGCTTTTCTGATTCCCAGCGATGATTTTGTCATTCCTCCCACCACCAGCAAGCTGCCATCCCCGCTTTGCACAACATCATGAATCAGGCAGCCTTCTTTGGCAAATGGAAAAGAAATGCTGAGCTGCTCTTCGCCTTGCGAATCATACTGAAACAATTGGCTGAAAGGCTGGGCCTCCGTATTGCCTCGGTTGTTGGGCAGTCTAAAGGCGGCGATGCCGGAGGCGAGAAAACGATTGCTGGAGAGGGGAAAAAGTTTCCACAGATCACTGCCCCCGCCCGTAATTGTGCGGTTGATATAGCCTTTTTCCTGAAAATAAGGGTCAAAAGTGCCCATGCTGTCCAATTGGACAAGGGAGTAGAGATGAGAGCAACTACCAGTCATCCTGATGTCGCCTGTGGACGAAAGCATGACATTATTGGCGAAGCAGGCTTTATTTTCTATAGTAAAAATAACTTCTCCCTGAAAGCCGAAAGTGGTATCGGGGCTGCCCGAGGGATTCAATTTGTTGAGCAAATAACTTCTTGAGAAGTAGGACTGAAAGAATATTTCTCCTTTTTCTGAGACTGCCATCGAACGAAAGGGAAAGCTTGAAGAATAGAGCGGTTTGCTTAATTTTCCATCCAAACGATCCGGATCGGGCTTTCCATCGGCAGTATAGGCTCCAAAAAAACTTTTATCACTATTCTCCCCCCAATGACCTCCGGCAATGAATGATTGATCCTTGAAAATATGCAAATCCCAGACCTTGCCAGGAAAAACGATATCGGTTATGAGAAAATAGCCATTCGTTGAAAAAGTGGGATCCAGTTTGCCTCGCGGGTCTACCCGCATGACGATAGGAAAATAATCCATCACCCCTCCCACCAAAAGCAGGGAATCCTGATGAACAGTGAGGCAAAAAGCATCTTCATCCTTTTCACTTCCTGTGATCCCCACCCGGGCGATGCCATCATCGCCAAATGTAGAGTCAAAATGACCCTGAGCAGTCAATTGAATCAGGAGAAAGTCCTTGGACTCCTTTCCACAAAGGACAATCTCTCCCCCAGGTTTGAGAGCAAAATCTCTGATTTCGCCGGTAAAATCGGAGGAAAATATCTGCAGAAAACCCTTTTCGCCAAAAGTCGAATCTCTGCTACCATCAGCCCGAAATTTTGCCAGGACAAAAGCCTGATCGCTTTTTCCCAAAGCAAAAATTTCTCCCGAACTATGGGCCGCGACTTTGTAAAAAAACTCTCCCGATAAGCGGCCATCAATCACCAGGGCTCCATGGTTTCCAAAACTACTATCGGGGCTTCCATCTTCTAAATGCCTGATTAATAGGAAATTCCTGTCTTTATATTGGAACCGTCCCGGATTATTTACCCAAACTGTTTTTCTCAGCTCTCCTGCAATCAGGGTTTTGCCATCTGGCTGGATCAGGGCATCATAGAGGCCGGGCTCTCCCTCGCCCCAGGGCTTTTGCAGGGCCTTGTCTGGATAGCCTGGCGCGAATTGGGGGTTTTGTGCCAACAACAAAAGGGGGAAGAGAAGCAGGAATAGGCTGCAGTATTTTTTCATAGATATTCGGAAAAAGCAAGAGCTGTATACAAGTCAAAAACTATTTTAAGTCTTCCAGTTTCACACTTACAATGTCTGGATTGTCCTCCATATCGCCATCTATCACGGTCAGGATAGCGACCGAAGAATTGAGGAAAAGGGTATAATCCCGCAGATAATATTGGGTGCGTTTGCGGCCATTGTAGATCTGCTGTCTGGGAGAATAGCTGCCAGCCTGGAGGTCTATTTTTCGGTAAAAAATGCGGGGAGGGCCGGTGTGCTTTTCGCCATCATACTCGCGGGTGACGAGGTGTAGGATTTGATTTTGTTTGTCTATCTGGTAGGTGTAAAAGCGGCCCACCCGCTCCATGGGCAGGATAGCCTGCTGAAGCAGAGGTACCATGATGACCTTGTGGATTTTGCCCCTGGGCTCAAACTCAAAGAGGAGAATCTCCTCCATGGTGCTGACATAGGTGTCATCGAGGTTGACGGTGCGCGCGTTGACGCGCTTGGGCTGCGAGCCCCGCTCGTATTTTTGGGCGATCATCCAGAGCGCGCCGTCGTCCATTTCTATCAGGTCGCGGATCAGGTAATGATCAAAAATGGTTTCCGGTTCGAGCTTGACCTCTTCGCGGGTTTTGTTGAGTTGTACCTGAAAGGTGGAGGAAATGGGGACGGTGCGGCTGCTGTCAATCAGCCCCTTGCCAAAGTCAAAGTTGATGACTTTGAAGAAGCGTGTATACCGCCTGCCGCGCAGGCGCTCGCGGCCCGCAAAGGCCGCGTAGACGCGGCCTTCCCTGCCGATATGAGGCGGCAGCATGGCGCCGTAGGGCGTGTTTTTGAAGGGATCGGAGAATCCCTCATAGCGCAGCATTTGGTTTTCGCCGGAGGCGATATCGTGGCGATGTATCGCCAGAAAATGCGGCTCCTGAAATATGGTAAATACCATATTTCCCTCATTATCCACCTGCCCATCAACCACATAGGATTTTGCCTTCATGCTGCTCAGCAAGGGCATTTCCCCTTTCGATAGGGTATCCAGTTGCAGGTTGTACACCTGAAACGCTGCCCGGGTCGAGTTGGTCACTTTGAAGCCCGCACCGCCGTCAGGATAGGGATAATCGCCCATATTCCTGACTTTTTTATTGTTGTCATCATCGAGAAAATGGTAAAAGGCAAGGGTGCTGCTATCAGCCGATATATCGTAGCCCAATACCTGGTAGTTTTTTCCCCAATATTGATAGATAAAACGCTGCTCCTCAAGCGATCCATCCTCAGCAGCAAACTTTCTGGCCCTTACGTTATGCATGCGTTCAAGGGATTTGTACATATAACTTAGCAGCACAACCTGATCGTCCGCACGGTAGACATGAAAAATGTCTTCATCCTCTTCCAACTTGACCTCGATCTCCCAATGCTGCTCCATGAGCAGATTGAAGGAAGTCAGCATATACTTTCTGAAACCCATGATGGGCTTCCACAAATAAGCAAAATCGCTTTCATTGAGCTTGACGATCGGCTTGAAGCCGACTTCATGGTAATCTCCCCCATATTCGATCCATCCATAAGGATAGATGCTTTTTTCTACCGAACAATCCTTGAGCCTATGCTGCCCTATGATCTCCTGGGCGCTCAGCTTAGGTAGTGCCAAAAAGCCTGACAAAAGGAGGAAAAAAGAAAATGTTTTCAGGAATAAAAATACTTGTCGCATCATAGAGGGAAGATACAAAAAAGATTTTAGTTGAAGGAGTCTCCTTACCTATACAATAGCCGTATGGCGCTTTGTCCTTCCTCTGTGTTGACATGCAGGAGGTAATAGCCAGCAGGCAAATCCTGAGGGAAAATCAAGTGCAATTTCTGCTCACCCGACGGCAGGAAACCTGCGAAGAGAGGCTTGACAAGCCTGCCCTGCATATCATGAAGCTGGACTTCCAGCTGTTGGCTTCTAATCAGATCTAGCTGAAGCGTAGCTTCAGATGAGACAGGATTGGGATAAACCAGCGCCAGCGGTTTTGTTTCCAGCGCTGAAATGTCAAGCGCCAGCTCGCTTAAAAACCTGGCTACCAGGCCTTCGCCTCCTGCCGCTCCGGCAAGTATCAACTCTCCATTTTTTTGGGGTAAAATATCAAAGCCAAAATCATTCTGCTCACTGAAATCCAGCACAAAGGTGCCTGATTGACCAAAGGTGCTTTTGGGATTCCCCCTATCATCCAGGCAAATGAGGATAATATCGCGCTCCAATTGCGAGTCCGTCTGATCGCCCACGATCAGGATATCGCCATTTTCGGCGATGGCGACATTGCGCGCATAGCTTTGTTTGTTGAAAAAAAGAATTTCCTTTTTCCCACCTACGCCAAATTGATTGTCCAGGCTGCCATTGGATTGGTATTGCAGGACCAGGATTTTACCATCGAGGCTGCCTACCTGGACTATTTTTCCATTCTTTTTAACTGCAAATTTCCCGCCTTCGATTCTGCCGGGACCACTGAATAATTGATCCACATATCCATTGTTACCAAAGCTGCTGATGGGAATCCCATTGCGATCTGCTTTGGCGATGGAAAGGATATTGGCAGAAATATTGAAGCCACCAATGAGGATATCTCCTTGGGGTAAAAGGGCAATATCTGCTGCCGATTGCTGGGCCACGGGATTGCCCATCTTCCGGTAGCCGGTGGTATTGAAGCTGTTGTCGGGGCTTCCATCAGGAAGGAAGCGGAGGATAGCCATGCTGACCTTTTGGAAGGGATTTTGGCCCAGCGTAGCTGCAACGAGGATTTTGCCATCGGGCTGCAGGGCAATCGCCTCGCCTCCCATGCCTTTGGCATCGTTGAAGCCGCCATGGAAATGGACTTTCCCCTGATTGCCAAAATGGAGGTCGAGGCGGCCATTCGGGTACATTTTTCGGAGGAAAAATACCCGGGACATACTGTCTGAGACATTTTCCGTCCCCACATAATATATGGCTGTATCCGCAGCAAGGATCAACTCATTGCAGACATCACCCCCGGGGTGATGGAGGGTGTCGGGAAACCCCTTATCCAAACTTTTTCCCTGCGAAGAAAGAACCGTTATCAGGCTGTGAGCGGTATGACCAAGGATATGATGAGGTCGATCCTGATTTACAAAACCTCCCGCCACGATTTCTCCCAGATGATTTTCTCTTACCGTGGTAAATAGGCTGGAACCATAGCCCAAATTATCCTGAAGATTAAAGCCGGAGCCATAATATTGAGGGTCAAAGCTGCCATCTGCATTCAGGCGAATAAAGGCGAGCCTTTTGTTGCAGTCAGCCACGATCAGGAGTTGGTCGGCGGGTAAAAAGAAAAGTTTTCTTGCTTTACACTGGCGATTGGCGACAGAAAAGTTGACCTGCCCCTGGAAGCCAAATGTGGGATCAGGAAAGCCATTTGGCAACAATTTGGTGATCAATACATTTCCCAGCCCTTCATGCAGAAAAAATATAGATCCATCGGATTTGACAAAAATCTCCTGAACCCGACTGTTTATCGTGAGCGTTGAGCGCGAATACCCCTGGGTGAAGCGGGAAGAATCGATGCTGCCGTCCGGAAGGAAACCCGCCAAAACCGGCATGCTAAGAGATTCAAATAGGACGAAAAACTTCCCGTCCGGCTCCACATGCACATGAGAAATAGGGCTCCATAAGGGCCCTGCCCAAAACTGAAAAACCCCCTGATCAGCAAAGCTGCTGTCTGGCGTCCCATCAGGGAGCAGCCTGAAAATCGTTCCATTGGTTTGGCTGAAGCCAGCCATGAGGATCAAAGAATCATATTGCAATTCGACATCCCGGATTTCTTCCGTTACGGGTGTCATGGACACGCTTCTGGTCAGCCAGCCATTGCTGCCAAAACTGCTGTCAGGCTTTGCATTTGCCTGAAATTGCATGATGAAAAATTGATCATTTCGGGCGCCGTACCAAAGGCTTTTTCCGTCAGATTTGGGATAAATCCCACGTATCACACTGCCCGGCATAAATGCCTCCAGGTCTCTGATACTGCCCTGAACATAGCTGGAGTCCATATTTCCCGCTGCATCAAAGCCTGCGGTAGTATAATGGGTGTCGTATTGAAAGGCCTTGATACGGCCACTGGAATCTACCGCCAATCGGTTAAACACATCATGCATGGAGGAATAGTCAGCGACTATAAATCCCTGATCTCCGAAAGTACTATCCAACTGCCCATTGGCATGAAAGCGTGCCAGGAAATAATCAAATTCTGAGTGCTGTTTAAAGCCTGGATTGAGAAAATTATGGCTAAGAAAGGGATTGAAAACATGTTTCTCCAACCTGCCTGCAAGTAGCATCTTCCCGTCTTTTTGCATGACAGCGTCAAATATCGAAGGGTTTCCAACCCCCCATTTTCCGAGAAAAATTCCCTGATCTCCAAAAGAGGTATTCAGCTCAGGATTTTGTGAAAAGAGGGAAAGAGATGCTGTGAGGCAAAACAGGACTAAAAGTGAAATTTTTTTCATCTGTTTGAAAATTAGGGAACATAAAAAAAGGGAGTGAATTGAATCAGCTCCCTTTTAACGAAATATATCCTGTTGACCGTTGGGTCGATGTCGTTTTTTGAGTCTAAAGACGGTCGACTGCAGACTTAAACCTGCATACTACTTATAAAGTCGTGTATAATATTCCTTTGCCATGCGGTCGGAATCGAAAAAGGGAGACACTTCCCGCATGCTGTTTTTGACGATTTGCAGCCATTTTTCGGGCTCATTGTAGTAGGTTGGCAAAAGGTCGTCCTGGAGGATTTCCATGAGGTGCTTGTGATCATGTGTGTCCTGTGCTTCTTCGGAAGAAGTGAGGTCTGCGTGTGGGATCACATAGGCATTGTGGCCATGTTTGGCAAATTCAGGCACCCATCCATCATCAATGGAAAGGTTGACAGAGCCGTTCATGGCGGCGGTCATGCCGCTGGTTCCCGAAGCTTCCTTGGGGCGGCGTGGCGTATTGAGCCATACGTCAGAGCCTTTTTTGAGCGCATCGCTCAGCGATATTTCGTAGCCTGTCAGGATCGCAGCCCTGGTACTCAGGCGCGTAGCAAGCACCAATTCATTGAATAGGTTGACGGCAAACTCATCCTGGGGATAAGGCTTCCCTGCCCAGATGATCTGCAAAGGCATGTTGGGCCTGTTGGCCAGGGCGTAGAAGAGTGCGCGGTTGCGCAGGATGAGGTCTGCGCGCTTGTAGCCCGCGAAGCGGCGGGCCCAGACGATCGTCAGGATCTCGGGATCGAAGATCTTGCCGGTTTGGTCCGCCACGATTTGGAAGAGCTCGCTCTTCAGCTCGCGTTTGCGGGCCAGAAAGGCCGCATCGTCATCCCTATCCAAAGCTGCCTGCAGCTTGTCGTCAGCCCAGAATTTTTTATTCTGGGCATTGGTGATGCCGATGATTTCTTCTTTTTCCTTAATTCCTGCCCACATATCGTTGGACACTTTGGCATGAAGCTGAGAGACCGCATTGGCTTTGCGGGACATGCGGAGCGCCGCAGGCGTATAGCCAAAACGGTCGTTGTATTCACCGGAAATCCTTTGGGCCTCTTCTTTTCCCAAATCACCAAAAAAGCCCATCTGATGCATCAAATGAAAGTCTCTTTCCTCATTTCCAGCCTTCACAGGCGTATGTGTAGTGAAAACGAGGCGTTTCTTTACCTCCTCAACCGAGCCATGTTTTTCATACAGATGAAAAGCCAAAGGCAAGGCATGTGCTTCATTCATGTGGTAGACATCCACCCCGCCCAGCGCTTCTACCAGTTTTGCGCCGCCGACGCCCAGCACGATGCTTTGTGCGATGCGGGCTGCATTGTTCTGATCATACAAATGATAGGAAATCGTACAGCTCAGGTAGTCGTTAAACTCCTCTCTGTCAGTCGTCAGGAGGTACATAGGGACTGTGCCAAAAGTCTCGGGAGGCAGGTAAAATGCCTGAACCTTGACGATATGGTCATTGATTTTTACCGGAAAAATTAAGTCTGTGGGCTGCAGAAAAGAATAAAAGCGCTCTCTGAATTGCGCTTTCATTTTGCTGTTGGAATCTCTGATTTGCTCATAATACCCAAATTTCCAGAGCATGCCGATGCCGATCATGTTTTGCCTGAGATCATGAGCTGATCTCATGTGTGAACCCGCCAGGTAGCCAAGGCCACCGGAGTAGATTTTAAAGGCATTGTCAATGCCAAATTCCATAGAAAAATAGGCTACACGTTTGGAGAAGGCAGGGTCTGGTTTATATGGATGTTCCCACTTACAATTGGTCTTCATTTTATTTGCAGCTTAATTGAGTTGTATTCAAAATAAGCGGCTAAGATATACGGCTGTTTGGCGGAATACAAATGAAAAAAAATCAAAAACGCCCCAGGCGATTCATGAGTTCCGCCTTATAATTGCGGCTGAGTTTCAGTTTAAGCCCGTTTTTGAGATGTACCATATATTCCCCATTAAAATGCGGCTCCAATTCCCTGATTTGATCGATCTGGATGATGCTGGATTTGTGGATGCGGGCAAATAAAGTCCCGGGCAGGCGCTCCTGCATGCGCTTCATGCTTTCCCGTACCAGGAAAAAACGCCCTTTCACATGAATTTTTACATAATAATCGTAAGCCTCCACCCACTCAATTTCTTCATAAGAAAGAAAATAAATTTTACCGGAAGACTTGACTATCAGACGATTGGGGATCAGATCTTCCGCTTCTTTTTTATCGGTGATCAGTTGACCCGCATCGTCCCTGTTTTGCTCCTCCCTGTAGGTTTGCAGCAGTTTTTCCAGCTTTTGCTGGATGGATTGTTTTTGCACATGTGCCCTGGCGTGTGCCAGCGCCTGGAAGAACCTTTCATTGGTGAAAGGTTTGAGCAAATAATCAATGGCATGCACCTCAAATGCCTTGAGCGCATATTGATCATAAGCAGTCACGAATATGACCGCTGGCCTTAGCTCGGGAGGCAGGCTGTTGAGTACTTCAAAGCCGTTGATTTCCGGCATTTGGATGTCCAGCAGGATGAGGTCCGGCTTCAGGCGAATGATCTCACGGATGGCCTCCAGGCCATTTTTGCACATGCCCAGCAAGCTTATATCCGGGAGCTGCTCCAGCATCACGCGGAGGCCTTCGCGGGCTTCTTCTTCATCATCTATGATCAGGAGGGAAAGCATGAGGAGGGGGAGTTTGGGGTTTTGAGTTTCGGGTTTTGAGTTTCGGGTTTTGAGTTTCGGGTTTCGGGTTTTGAGTTTCGGGTTTAAGTTAGGTTTTCCTTTTGATTCTGATTTCGACGGCTACGCCGGTATCCTGGATAGATTTAATGGAAAAGTGGAAATCTTTTCCATATATCTGTTCGAGCCGTGCGAGGGTATTGCTCAGGCCGATGCCTTTGTTTTTTTCGAGGCTCCAGCCCTCGGGCAGGGGAGGGCCGAGGTTAACCACCAAGAGGTGGAGGAAATCATCGCTGAGGCTGCTGCTGATGCTGATGCCAGCCTCCTCCATGCGTTGCGAGACGCCGTATTTGAAAGCGTTTTCGACGATGGGTTGGAGGATGAGGTTGGGAACGGGGATTTTCAGGCTTTCTGCCTGAAGCTGAAAATTGAGCGTGAGCTTGTCTTTAAAGCGCAATTGCTCGATTTGCAGGTATTTTTTGAGCAAATCTATTTCCTCCGAGAGGGGAACCATCTGCTCACTTTGCTTCTTGAGGGAAGATCGCAACAGATCGCTAAGCGCGGAGATCATATCTACAGCTTCTTCGTCTTTTTTGCGGCGCACCATCATGGCGATGGTGTTGAGGGCATTGAAGAGAAAATGCGGCTGTAGCTGCCGCTTGAGGGTGCGGAGTTCCGCCTGGCTGAGTTGGCTCTCCAGCGCCACGGCGCGCATCTGCTGGTCGCGGTAGCGACGGTAGAAATCCAGCGCTGAAAGCGCTATTTGCATAAACCAATAGATCATAAAGCCATTAAACAAAAAGCTGTAGGACATCTGAATGCTTTTCAACAGCCTTTCCCCAAACCCCAGCGCAGAGACCTCTCCGATCTCCAATTCCTGCCGTATCAGGATCGTAGATGCCAGATTGAGGCTCAGCACAAGCAATCCAAAAAGCAGGCTTAGGGGAAAATGAACAGCGATTTTTTTCCCTAAAGAAAAAGGCTGTGACCACCGAAACGCCAGGTAAGCTCCTGGGCTGAGAACCCAAATCCAAAAGAAATAAGGCCCGGCATAGCTGAGGCTCATCGGCCAATCAAAAGCTTCATCACGGCCTGCACTGTAGGCATACCACTGCAGGATATCCAGCACAAAGAGCAGCCCAAAAAGAGCGAAGCTCAGCAGAAAAAGGGCAGCTTTGCTTTCCACTAATCTCATGGAAGCAAATTACCAGCTCTTGAGCATGATTAAAAGGAAATTGCAGCGAAGTGGGCCTGAGCCGCAGCGAGGAGGAAAAATGCAGGACTATTTTCTAAAATCGGGAGTTTTTGTGTAATTTGAAGATACTATGGCAATCGAAAAAACAGGCGAGAATTTGACTCCCGAGGCCTATTTGGTCATGGAGGATGCTGCCGAATACAAAAGTGAATACCACGATGGGAAGATATTTGCTATGGCCGGAGGCTTGCCGAATCATAATCATTTGTGCAGCCGCATGGGTTTTTTATTGGAATCTGCCTTAGACGATAAAAACTGTTTAGTGATGAACAGTGATCAAAAAATATGGGCAGAAGCCTACAATTCATTTATGTACCCTGATGTTACTGTTTTTTGTGGAAAACTGGAGTTTCATCAAAAAAGAAAGGATATTCTAACAAATCCTATATTGGTTGTGGAGGTTCTTTCCGAGTCTACCAAAGAATATGATTGGGGTGGAAAATTCCTGAAATACAAATCCCTTTCTTCCTTCAAAGAATACCTGACCATATCCAGCGACCACGTTGAAGTAAATGTCTTTTTCAAGCAAGACGAGAGTTACTGGCACATGCGCACCTACAGAGAAGCAGATTCCATCATTCCTCTCCAATCCCTCGGAATCGAAATCAGCATAGCTGAACTATACAAAAAGCTCAATTTTGAGCAGGAAAATAATCCAACGGATTCAGAATAAACATTTTCATCCAACCTTGTCGGTCGCTATCTATTTTCCAGGGGATTTTATAGGTTTACTAAACTTTGGAAGTTTAGTAAACCTATAAAATCCTCCCCCCCAAATGGATCTCGCTCCATTTATCCTCTCTCTCGAACTGGCAGGCCTGACGGCGGTGATACTCCTGCTGCTGTGCATCCCCCTGATCTACGCGATCCATCGCGCCCCTGTCGGCGCCAAGGGCATCCTGAAAGCCCTCATCAGCCTGCCGCTGGTCCTGCCGCCAACCGTGTTGGGGTATTACCTGCTGATCGCCCTGCGGCCAGATGGCTGGCTGGCGCAGCTGACAGGCATCAGCCTGGCATTCAGTTTTGGGGGGCTACTGATTGGCTCGCTGATCTTCAGTCTGCCATTTATGGCCAATCCCATCCTCTCGGCTGTCGAAGAACAGCCGAAGGCCTACGAAGAAGTCGCAGCTACGCTGGGGATAAGCCGCTGGAGCGCCTATTGGCGCATTTCGCTGCCCAATGTGCGCAGCTCTATCCTGTCAGGATTTGTCATGGCTTTTGCCCATACCATCGGCGAATTCGGCGTGGTGCTGATGATCGGCGGGAATATTCCCGGCCTGACCCGCGTGGCTTCCATTGAAATCTACCACCAGGTAGAAGCCGGGAAATACGGCCTCGCAGATCAGTATGCGCTGATTCTGCTGGGATTTTCTCTGCTTTTGCTGGTCATGATTTATGGAGGGAGGAAGAGGTTTTGAGTTTTGGGTTTTGGGTTTCGGGTTTCGGGTTTTGTGTTTCGGGTTTTGTGTTTCGGGTGCAACCCGTAACTTTTATAACCTTATTCCAAGGCCTACCCTTGCCTGTAAATCAAATGGGAACAAACGCATATCTTCTCTCCAAAAAATCTGCTGAGCTAAGGGAATCGTGGGATCATCGGTCCTTTGTCTAAAGGCCCGGGCATCAATCAGGCTGATGGGGAAGTTGAAATCTACAAACCATTTTTTTGTGCCGCCAAACATGATACGCGGCACAAACTGAAGTTTTGCCCCAAACTGTATATTCCCCCTCCTGAATTCGCTGCTGGTGAATGGACTGCTGTTGGAACTTCCCAAATAAGGTTGAAGGGCGAGCCCCAGTGAATAGGATACATGGTCATTGGGAGCCCCTAAAAGGCTATTCAGAACAAAACCATATTCATATCGAATCGCTGTGTAAAAGCTGATCTGCTGGAATCCTCTCAGGACATTTTCCTGGCCCGAAATACTGTCGCTGGCAGTTTCTTTGAAGCTTCCCATCCCGAGCCGAAAATTGGACAACTCCCATTCCGTATACCTCCCACTTTCGCGGGTGGTCATCAGGGAAGGAGAAATGCCTTGCAAAATGCCTGAATAACTTTCGTTGGTCGTAGTAAGTCCATTGACAGTCTGTTGGGAAAAATAGCTGTTAAAACCACTGTTGAGATAGATTTTGGCCGCTTTTTGGGTTTGGCCTTGTAGCATGCAAAGAGAAAAAAACAGAAAACTAATGAAAATGATGGCTCTGAACATAAGTTGAAATTTTGGGTAAATGCGTTTTGCCCGGATAATTTACAAGCAAATTAGGAATACTTGTACCATCAGTAAAAGGGGATTATTTTTACATAGATGGAAGGAAGGAACCTTGGAATTGCTACCTTCAAGCTTAATTAATTACTCTCATGGCTAAAGCGAAGAAAAATTCGGATAAAAGTTCAAAGGCAAAAGCAGCCCCCAAAGCAAAAGCGGCTAAGAAAAAAGCTGTTTCCAGCCTAAAGATGATACAGGAGGATGATTGGCTGGAGCCCTATACGGCTGATATGGAAGGCCGACTGGCCCGTTATCACTCAGCCAAAGCAGAGATCGAGAAAGTCTATGGCAGTCTGAAAAACTTTGCTCAGGGCCACAAATACTTTGGGATAAACTATGAGCCAGAGGCCAAAGGTTGGTGGTATCGTGAGTGGGCTCCCGCAGCCATCGCTTTGCATTTGGTAGGAGATTTCAACGGCTGGAACCGGGAAAGCCATCCTCTCATGAAACGTCCCGGAGGCGTTTGGGAGATTTTTTTACCCGAAAGCGAGTACCAAAATAGCTTCCGACACGGCGGCATATTCAAAGTGCAGGTGACCACAGCTCAGGGCAAAATGGACCGGCTTCCTGCCTATCTGAGGAGGGCTTTGCAAAATAAAAAGACCACGGATTATGCCGCTCAAATCTGGCAACCCGAGCAGGCATTCGAGTGGACAGATCATGATTTTGATATCAAAAAGTTGGGACAACCGCTCATCTATGAATCACATACAGGTATGGCTACGGAAGACCTCAAGGAAGGTACTTACCGTGAATTTGCAGACCTGGTCCTGCCTCGCGTAAAAAAACTGGGCTATAATTCCATCCAGATGATGGCCATCAAGGAGCATCCCTATTACGGCTCCTTTGGGTATCATGTCTCTAATTTTTTCGCTCCATGTTCCCGTTTTGGCACCCCTGAAGACCTCAAATACATGGTCAATAAAGCCCATGAAATGGGCATTGCGGTGATCATGGACATGGTGCATTCACATGCCGTGAAAAACATGACTGAGGGCCTCAATAATTTTGATGGATCAGGCGGTCAATATTTTCATGAGGGAGGCCGGGGCTACCATGAAGGATGGGATTCCAAGTTGTTTAACTATGGAAAATGGGAAGTTCAGCAATTTTTGCTTTCCAATGTGGCCTACTGGCTGGAAGAGTTCCATTTTGATGGTTTCCGCTTCGATGGCGTTACCTCCATGCTGTATTTCCACCATGGGAATGTCTCTTTTGACCATTTCGACAAATACTTCCGGGATGGGGTAGATTGGGATTCTATCACCTATCTGCAACTTGCCTCGACAGTGGCCCAGGAAGTGAAACCAGGAGCCATTCTGATCGCAGAAGACATGAGCGGAATGCCAGGCATGTGCCGCCCGATAGAGGAAGGTGGTATCGGCTTCAATTATCGCCTGGCTATGGGCATACCCGACTTTTGGATCAAACTGCTCAAGCATAAAAAAGATGAAGACTGGAATGTACATGACATCTGGTCTACCTTAACCAATAGGAGGTTAGGAGAAGGAAACATCGCCTATGCCGAGTCACATGACCAGGCTTTGGTAGGAGACAAAACTCTTGCCTTCAGGCTCATGGACAAGGAGATGTACACCGGCATGGACAAAGCTGACCCCAATCCTGTGGTAGAGCGAGGCATTGCCCTGCACAAAATGATTCGCTTCATCACGGCGACGCTGGGCGGGGAAGGCTACCTGAATTTTATGGGCAATGAATTTGGCCATCCCGAGTGGATCGATTTCCCCCGGGAAGGCAACAACTGGAGCCATCAGTATGCCCGCAGACAATGGTCTCTGGTAGACAATGGCTACCTCAAGTATGAGTGGCTCAACAATTTTGACATGGCCATGGTAGATTTTGTCAAAAAAACACATCTGTTGGGGGCTGGGAATGCAAACCAATTATGGGTAGAGGAAAAGAAGCAAATCCTCGTTTACGAGCGTGCCGGGCTGATTTTTGTATTCAACTTTCACCACAGCAATTCTGTGAATGATTTTACTTTCCCTGCGCCGGAGCCCGGCAAATACGAAATCATTTTAAATTCAGACGATCGGGACTTCGGAGGCCACAACCGCATAGACAACGCAATTCCTCACTTCACAAATGAAAAGGGAGAGTTGAGTATTTATATAACTCAACGCACAGCTATCGCTTTGAAAAAAGTTGATTAGGTCAGGAACCCCAAAGGTTCTATTTCAATTCAAAATCGATCAGATAATGATCGCTGAGGCCAGCCAGAAAGGAAAACTGGTTCAATTTCTTTTCCCATTTGTTGAGGGTTCGGATCAGTTTTTTCCTTCTGCTGTATTTTTGTTCCATGCGTGCCGGAGGAAGCGCCACACCTATGGGCTGCTGGGCTTTCAGGTGAAACCTTTTGGCAAAAATATGTTTGATGCTTTCCGGAGAATGGTAAAAAGCTTTTAGCTCGGACTCGTTTTCCTGTACCCGCTGCCGATTCTCGGCAGCAAAAAAGTCCCAAACACTTTGTTTGGGCATGATGACTGCCACAACCCTGCCGCCAGGCTTCAGCAGGCGGGGAAAGCGCATGGCAAGGCGCTCCAGGCCTTCCTGGTTGATGGTGTTCAACCCACCAAAATTGGTGAATATCAGGTCAAATTTTTCCTGCAAACGATCTGCATGAATCGCTCCCAATCCCAATTGCCGAAATTCTGGTCTTTCGGGAAATTTCCACTTGTCAGCAGTCTCTTTGGCTACTTTTAAGTTATGAAGAGAAGGATCTGTTGCCAGTACCTGATGCCCCAGTTTGGTCAGGTAAAGGGCGTCCTCTCCCAGGCCGCAATGCAATTCAAGCACCCGCTTGGGAGAATCATCAGGAAATTGTTGTTGGAGGTATGTCCAGACATATTTGCGTTGAAGCAAACTTTCATTTCGTACATACGGCTTAGGGTTGTCAGGAGTGGAAATGGTAGAATGCAGCATGTGAACTTGCAAAATTGTATTTGGCGAAAAATGAACGGAAGGGAGCTAAGCAAAGGAGCGTTTTTGACTGGAAAAAGCAAAGTCTGAATTTAGACTCAAGTTAACGGATTTTTGGGCGAAGACCAACTCAATAATAACTTAAAGAAAAAAAACTCACTGGATAAACAATCCTTCAAGATTTTTGTCTTGATTCTTGTAAATTCGAAGGATTTTTGAACAAAAAACTATTTGAATATGATTCATATCCTCGTAACCGGCGCAAATGGACAGGTCGGAAGTGAAATTAGGGAACTTGCTAATAATTATCCAGACTGGAAGTTTACATACATTGATATAGAAGAGTTAGATCTTACGAATCGACCAGGTGTAAAGGATTTTTTTGGAGAGCATAAATTCAACTATTGCATCAACTGTGCAGCCTATACAGCTGTAGATAAGGCCGAGTCCAATGAGGCCCTGGCTCACAAAGTCAATGCGACCGCAGTCAAGTATGTCGCTGAGGCTTGTCGGGACAATGGTACCGGCTTGATTCACCTGTCCACAGACTACGTCTACCACAATGACCAAAACACCCCCTTCAAAGAAGGGGATATCACCACGCCCAAGGGCGTATATGCCCGCACCAAGCTGGAGGGCGATTTGCTCGCCCAGGAGATCAACCCCAAAACGCTGATCCTCCGTACTTCCTGGGTTTATTCCAGTTTTGGCGAAAATTTTGTTAAAACCATGCTTCGCCTGGGTAGAGACAAGAAGGAGCTTTCTGTGATTTTTGACCAGATCGGTAGCCCAACCTATGCTACCGACCTCGCAAAAGCGATGTTGCTCATTATCGACAAGGTAGAGAGCGGCGAAGTGCCAGCCGAAAAATTCAATGATCTCTATCACTTCAGCAATGAAGGTGTAACCAGCTGGTATGATTTTGCTAAAACGATTTTTAGCCTGGCTACGATCGATTGTGTGGTTTTACCCATAGAAACCAAGGACTATCCCACGGCCGCCGAAAGGCCACCTTTCAGCCTGCTCAACAAAGCCAAAATCAAGGAAACCTTCGGAGTCGAAGTTCCTTATTGGCGGGACAGTCTGAAAAAGTGTTTGAAGTTGCTGGGCGAAATTCGTTTTAGGAGCTATTAGGCAGCTATTCGCCTGATCATGCCGAAGAGCATTTTGGAGACTTCTATGTAGCGTTGGCGGTAGGAGTCGGAGTGGAATATTGAGCAAAATACGGGTACTCAAACTTGAACTCATCCGCAGGACTTGCGATTTATCGCAAAAAAAAATCCAGAGCATTGCTCTGGACTAGCGGAGAGGGAGGGATTCGAACCCCCGGACCCGCAAAGGTCAATGGTTTTCAAGACCACCGCATTCGACCGCTCTGCCACCTCTCCTGTCTTCTAATGTGGGGCAAAGATAGTACCCTTTTTTTGATAACTACAAGGGCTGTATCATTTTTTTTTTACTTTTGAATTAACTCTTCTCAAACGATATGCTCCTTCAACACCAGCTTGATACTTATTGCTTAGGAAAGGCGACGCCCAAAGCCGGAGGCCTTTACCAAATCGAGATCCAATCCAAGGGAGGAGAAGACTCAACCAGGATGTGAGGATGGGTGAAGTATGGCTTGCCTCCGACAACTGGCAGCCGTGTTCACCTGTGGATTAAGCTAAAATGCCCCATATGGGTCATTGATGGGTGTCAGGGAGGGAACTAACTTGAAAGGGTCAATTTCTATGAATTTCCTGTTAACCTGAATGCACCATCATGAAAACTTTTACCCTTTCCTTTCTGCTTGCGGTTGCAAGTTATTTTTCCTCCTCTCTTCTCGCTCAATCCAACCTTCCCTATGAAGTAAATCAGACAGGGACCTTTGCCTTCACCTTTGTCCCGGGAGACACGGTAATCCTTGAGGATGAGGAAATTAGCGCGGCTTTGCCGATAGGATTTTCTTTTACTTTTTTTGATTCAACCTATACCTCTTTTCATATTGGGTCAAATGGCTTTCTGACATTTGAGAGCACGCTATTTACGGGCTGCTGTGACGGACAGTCCATCCCTGATCCCGACGACCCCAACAATCTGATCGCTTTTGCCTGGAATGACCTCGACCCCGAATCGGGCGGTACGATCATGTATGGCAATTCGGGTGTAGCACCCAACAGAACCCTGGTCGTTACTTTCCTCAATGTTCCTCACTTTGGCTCGGCGACGACGCCTGTGACGGTCCAAATAGTCCTTTTTGAAGGCAGCAATAACATCGAAATTCATTCAGGCTCTATGCCCGGAACTTCGGGTGATCATACGATGGGGCTTGAAAATAGAAATGGAACGATAGCTGTTCCGGTGCCAAGAAGAAATGCAAGTTCATGGGCAGTTGTAGCAGACTATGTGCAATTCAAGCCGAAAAGGAAAGCGGCAAATGACGCAGGAGTCAGCTCTTTATCCCTTCCTGCCTATTGTGCAGGTTTGCAGAATGTATCGGCCATCGTCCGAAACTATGGCAGCAACCAGATCAGCAGCCTGCTGGTGAATTGGGAGGTAAATGGCGTTTTGCAAACGGCTGTGCCGTTTAGCAATACTCTCGATACCCTGGGGGGAAGTGGGGCCGATTCTGCTTCGGTAATTTTGGGAAATCTCAGCCTGGTCCAGGGGCAAAGTTATGCCATCAGGGCCTGGACTTCCAGCCCCAATATGCTCACCGACAGCGTGAAAGCCAATGATTCTGCCTCCCTCGCTTTTTCCTCTGGCCTTCCGCCCGGCACCTATACCATCGGTGGCAGCAATCCGGATTATGCGAACTGGCAGGCTGCCGTAAGTGATCTGAATAATTTTGGGATTTGTGGGCCGGTGGTTTTCGAGCTGCGCCCGGGAACATATAATGAAAACATTGAACTCAATGATATTGCTGGAAGTTCAGCTACCCATACCCTCACCTTTCAATCGGAAAGCGGAGACAGCACAGATGTTATATTGAGCTATACTTCCTCCGGAAGCATTTTTCATACCCTCAAATTGAATGGAACCCGCTATGCCACCTTTAAAAACCTGACGATCAGGCATGGAGGCACGGGTTTTCAGGGAAATGCTGTTGTACTTGAAAATGGAGCCTCTCACAACCGGTTTTTGAATAATGAACTCCAAGGGATTTCGACCCTTATTGGGGCGACCCAATTGGCTGTGGTTTTCTCTTCCGCAGGAAGCTCAGAGGCGGATAATTCCAGCAACAACCTGTTCCAAAACAACCGCATCAACCAGGGTTCCTATGGAATTTATATGCAGGGATTTGCGTCTTTTATGGGAAATCGGGAGCATGGAAACAAAATAATCAATAACCATATTTCGGAGGCTTTTGCCGGGGGAATCCTTTGCACGGACCAGGACAGCCTGCTCATAGAAGGCAATGTCATCGATTCAGCAGGAGGATACAGCCTTTTTAAAGGCATTGAATTGAGCTTTTGTTATGCAAATCTGCATGTGCACAAAAATCATTTGCGCCTGCATGATGGTACAGGCATGCGCCTGTTTGGGCTTTTCGGAAGCCCTTCCCAGGCTTTGCATGTGTACAACAACTTCATCAGCCTGACAGGCAGCCAGGCCATGACAGGCATCGAAATCCTTTCGAGTGACTACCTGCACCTCAATTTTAACAATGTCCATCTGAGCGGTGGAGGGGCTACTGCTACGGCCATTTCGATAGATGGCAGCAGCTCAAACGCTGAAATCAAAAACAATGTTTTTGCGAATTCGGGTGGCGGTTTTGCCATCACGGATGACATGAGCACAGGCTTTAGCCTGGATTATAACGCCTATTTTGCCGATTCATCGCCCATGGCGATGCGAAATGTCAGCCTAAACGGGCTGAGAGATTGGCAGCTTGCGTCTGGCCAGGACAGCCATTCTCTGCAAGCGAATCCGCTTTTTACTTCAGCTACGGATTTGCATGTGCAAAAGGCCCTGCTCAATGCCTCCGGCATGACCATCAGTGGCATTTCCACAGATATTGACGGGGAGAACCGCGGCACGCCGCCAGATATCGGGGCAGATGAGTTTACGCCTTCGGCGAGTTATGATGCCAGCATGGCAGCGATTTTTGCGCCACAGGCGCCCTTTGCGGCGGGGACCTATCCCCTTAGCGCGGTGATCCGCAATGCCGGCGGCACTAACCTGACGGCACTGACCGTCAATTGGTGGGTAAATGGCACGCTGCAGGCGAGCCTGCCCTGGGCTGGAAACCTCGCTCCCGGACAGGGAGATACCCTCAGCCTGGGGAATTTTAGTTTCATTGCAGGGCAAACCTATGATTTGCACGCAAGAGTGGATCTTCCGCTGGGATTTACCAATGCCGACCCCAGTGATGATACACTGAAGATCAACGGTATGCGCACAGCCCTATTGGGCATTTATAGCCTGGGGGGCAGTGCCCCTGATTTCGCCGATTTTAGCGCGGCTGTGCAGGCCCTTTCTGATGGCGGCGTATTGGGAGCTGTGACCTTTCTGGTCAGGTCAGGCGTCTATGAGGAGCAAATTCGCATAGGCGAATTTCCCGGCTCTTCCTGCCAGAACCCTGTCGTTTTTCGCTCTCAATCAGGGGATAGCAGCCAGGTGACCCTGCAATATGCTGCCACAGATTTTACCAAAAACTATGTCCTGAAATTGGATGGAGCCGATGGCCTGAGCTTTCAGTCCATTAGCCTGAAAAGTCTCGATACCTCTTTTTATTCCCTTTTCCGCCTGCTGGATATACAGGGCGGAGCGAATTGTAACACCTTTGATGATGTCCATTTTATCGGCCAGCCAACGACCAGCACCTCCAGTTCAACCTCATTGGTGTATGCCGCGGATGGCAATTTGCCTGATACCAGCAACACTTTTATCAATAGCCTTTTTGAGTATGGAAGCAGAGGGATAGAAATGGAAGGCCCTGGTTTTTTGGATAGAGAAAATAACAACAGGATAGAAAATAATACTTTTCTCAACCAATACTACCGCCCCATCCACCTGGGCTATCAGCAGGATGTGAGGCTTACAAATAACCATATTTCCAGCTTGCAATCTTTCGACAACTTCTTTACGGCCATGTATTTATTTGTCGTAAATGGAGAAAGCCAAATTGAAAAAAACAGGCTGGAAGCCGGGGCCGGAACGGGTATTTTCTTATCATCCTCGGATGGAAATATGAACCAAAAAGGCAAAATTGTTAACAATTTCATCTCTGTTGGAGGCAGTGGGCAGGCTTATGGGATATGGGGCACAGGCTCCGATTACATCGATTTTCTACATAATAGTGTGCATATTTACAGCACAGATGTCATGGCCGGCCGTGCTTTGTACCTGAGTAGCGGTACCAACCTCTTGCTGCGCAACAATATCCTCGCCAATACAGCTGGGGGCTATGCCGTCTATCTGGACGGAAGTTCCTATGCTGATGCCGATTACAACGACCTCTATAGCTCTGGCACCCGCCTGGGCTTTCGCCTGGCAGATCTGGCCGACCTCACGGCCTGGCGAAGCGCCACAAGCCAGGATGTCAATTCGGTTTCTCTAAACCCGCTTTTTCAGTCCAATGCTGACCTCCATATCCAGGGCAGTGCGCTGGATGGACTGGCAACGCCCCTGGCGAATGTCACAGATGATATAGACGGCGATAGCCGGGATATGCTGACGCCGGACATCGGCGCGGACGAATTTACCTACCTGCCCGATGATATCGGGATTTTGTCGATCCTTTCGCCCAAGACAGGCTGTAGCCTGGGACAGGCAGATTCTGTCCGGATCCGCATTGCCAATTTTGGCAGCAACATCCAGACAGGCTTCAATGTAGCCTTCATTTTTAACGGGCAGGCTGCCGTGGTGGAAAACGTAGGCGCATTTAGCATTGCAGCTGGGCAAACAAAAGATTTTACCTTCAAAACGGCCACCCTCAACCTTGTTGCTTTTGGGAGCTATAGCCTGAGCGCTTATACCGCCCTGGCGCTGGATCAGGATGTGCAAAATGACAGCTTGAGCATCAGCCTGAGTAATTTTCCTGCTTTTAGCATCAGCATCAGTGGAGATAGTGCTATTTGTGCGGGAGAGGGAACCTATTTGGAAGCTTCAACAGGGGGAAATACCTATGTGTGGAATGATGGAAACACAGGGAGGTTTAATTTTATAACTCCCGGCTCTTCCCGAACCTATGAGGTTACTGCAACCAACCTCAACGGTTGTACCGCTACCGATACCTTTCGAATAGAAGTTTCACCCCGCCCAACGAAACCCGGCATTACGGCAAATGGCCCATTGAATGCCTGTAATGGTGACACCATTGTGTTGACATCCAGTGTGTTAAGTAATATCCTTTGGTCAAATGGAGATAGCACCGCAAGCATAGTGGTGACCGAAAGCGGGAATTATGAGGTCACTCATTTTTCTGCCAACGGCCTCTGTTTTACCAATTCTGATCCTGCGCAGGTGAGCATTTCTGATGACAGCATCAGTACCTCGGGCATGACGACCATTTGCCAGGGCAATTCAATCACCCTGTCGGCTACAAATGCTCAAAGCCTGAGCTGGTCCAATGGCTCGATGAGCAATCCCATCAATGTGAATCCTGCCGTGACTACCACCTATTGGGTAAATGCCACAACGGCTTTGGGCTGTGCTTATTCAGACACGGTTTTGATCACTGTCGTGCCTTCATCACAACCTACGGTTATTCAAAACGCTTTTCCGCCTGATGGCTCCATCCATGTAGCATCCTCGCCCCGCCTTTCCTGGCAGGCAGGAAGCAATACCCTCTTTTATGATGTCTATCTGTGGAAAAAAGGAGATCCCAGGCCGATTATACCTATTTCCCGCAATCAAAGCGCGATCTCCTACGAGGCCAACAACCTGGATAATCTGACCTCCTATTACTGGCAGGTAGAAGCGAAAAACGCCTGTTTAGGAGCTTTCAGCGATACGATGGAATTTAAAACCATCGGGCTGCCCGATTTGGTGATTGATGGGCTATCAGCACCGGTTTCCGGTGTAGCCGGGCAGGCGGTGAGCCTGAATTGGACGGTACGCAACCAGGGTATAGAGGGGACGGGAGCCAATGCCTGGCTGGATTATGTCTGGCTTTCGTCTGACGAAAACCTGCGCCAGGCAGAAGACATTTTGCTTGCTACTTTTCCCAACCAGACTTTCCTCAATCCAGGCCAAAGCTATACCCAGAACCGCTCTGTTTCGCTTCCAATCAGCCTGAGTGGAAGTTACTACCTCTTTGTCACCACTGACAATCCCGAGGCCTATTGCAATACGCCCAATCAGCAATGCTTTCCCGGCGCAGCCCGGGCTTCTGCGATCAGGAATATGAAGGAGTCGGACGAAACCAATAACTGGATATTGGATACCCTTCTGATCAATCCGGCTCCGGTGCCTGACCTGCAGGTCAGCAGTGTGGGCGCTCCCTCCGCCGCTTTCAGCGGCGATAATCTTTCCGTCACCTACCAGGTACAAAACCTGGGCATTGTGCAGGCCCTGGGGCCCTGGAGGGACCGTGTCTACCTCTCCGAGGATAGCATTTTTGATCCCACAAATGCCTTTATGCTGGCAGAGAGAACCTTTGTAGGAGGACAAATAGATGCCGATAGCAGCTATACCTATGTGGCTATGGGGAGAATTCCCTATTCGTATATGGGCACCTATTGGGTGCATGTGGAGACAGATGTGAACAACAGCCTCTATGAAGGCGCGTTTGAGGGAAATAACTCAGCTGGCGCGATGACGAGCCTGCAAATTACCCTCACGCCTCCGCCAGATCTGGCCGTGACATCCGTGACCGCAACGCCTGCGGCTTTGATCGGAGGCCAGCAGCTGACCGTCAATTGGACCGTGTCCAATCTGGGAATCAATGCTTCTCCAACCAGAGTATGGGAAGACCGGGTTTATATTTCTCTCCTGGATACCTTTAACCTGGATTCCAGTATCTGCTTGGGTAAGGTATTTTATACAAATGGGACCAGCCTTATGAATGGCGACAGCTACAGCAGGTCCCAAAGCTATTATCTGCCGCAGGGCCTTACAGGCGATTATTATGTCTATGTTTTTACTGATGCTACGAAAAAAGTATTTGAGTTCACTTTCGAAGCCAATAACATCAGGCGGGCCACGGTGCCGCTTATGGTAAGTCTTGCGCCTTATGCCGATCTGATCCTATCAGATATAGAGGTCGCTGCGGACAGCATGTACGGCGGCACGACCTACCAGGTCAATTGGACTGTCAAAAATCAGGGCACGGGCCCTGCAAATGGCGGTTGGACAGACCGCATTTACCTGGGAAATTCACAGAGTACGACCCCTTTAACTGCCTTTATTGGGGGAGATTTTTTGCATACCAAAAACCTGGCGGCAGGAGATTCTGTTCAGATTTCCATCAACTTTGTGGCTCCCAACCTATCGGGTCTTTGGTATTTTATTTTGGAAACCGATGTTAAAAAGAATCAATATGAATATCTTTTTGAAAATAATAACCGCTCGATCATAACTGATTTTGGCGGAAATGGAACAGTCTTTTTTAAAACTGTCCATGGAGGCCCTCAGCTATTGGCCGATCTCAGAGCCATTCAAATCCTTGCCCCTGACACCCTCTCCAATGGAGATGCGCTGAATGCCACCGTAAAAGCTCAAAATGGCGGTCCCGCCTCCATCCAATCCTATCAAATTTTGTGGAAAGACGCCATTTACCTTTCCCTGGATACGATCTGGGACGGAAGTGATGTTTTGGTCAGGGAAAAGGGAATATTTGTACAGTTGGATAGTGGAGATGTCTATCAAACCCAATTGGGTGATCTGGTTCCCTATGGTATCAGCGGGAATTATTACCTGCTGTATGTCGTGGACAAAAACGCTCACATCAGCGGAGATACCCTCCGTTCCAATAACGTTCTCGCTAAAGCCATTTACCTCAAACACCTGCCTCCGCCAGACCTGGTGATAACTCAATTTAACTTTCCAGATACCCTCTATGCAGGCCAGTCGATTCAATTCCCCTATGAAGTGACCAATCAGGGAATGGGCGTAATCGGGGCGAATAAATTATGGTCGGATTATCTCCTTCTCGGCAATGGTCCTCATGTTAACTCCACCGCTCAGGCCCTGGCTTTGGTTTCCCGAAAAGGGCCTTTAGGGAATAATACCGCATACCAGGATACATTTTCAGGGATAATCCCTTCCTATGTCAATGGCAATTATTACCTGGTGGTACATACCAATAGTGGAGGACACTTATTTGAAGGTACTACGGCAAATAACACATTGTCACATCCTGTATTGGTATTGCCGGGAAATGCATTCGCAGGGGATTTGACAGTTTCTGATCTGCAAATGCCCGCCGGTATGCTCCTGGGAATGAAAGATACAGTGGAATTCAAATTGAAAAATGTAGGAAGCCGCACACTCGCGGGTAATCCACAAAATGCTTTTCATTTCTCTCTGGATCATGTTTTTAGCGGGGCAAATGATCCCCTATTTACCCAGAAAAGAAAAAACATCCTGTTGGCTCCGGGCGATTCGGTGCAGGGACAATTGATAGGTGTAAGCAAAGAAATGAAGGCAGGAAGCTATCAGGGCATACTGCGGGCCAATAGCCTGGCAGATGTGGCGGAGGCCAGTTTGGCAAACAATGAAGCCGTGGGAGGCCCCATACAGATAGATGCAAAAGCATTGACCCTGGGTGTGCCGGACACAGCAGATATGAATCTGGGAGATTTCCGCTATTACAAAGTGGATGTAGCCGCCGGCCTGGATTTACTGATTACGCTAAAAAGCAATAAACCCAGCGGCATCAATGAGGTATGGGTAGCTTTTGGGCGAACACCGATAGCAGCTGATTTTGACTTCAAAAACCTGCAAAATGTCGGCACCCACCAGCAAGTGCTGGTTCCCAATACCCAGGCGGGTACCTACTACATCCTGGCCCAAACCCAGACGCCTTTTGCGTCCAATCAGGAAATAGAAATCCTGGCAGAAGCCCTGCCATTTTCCATCCTGAGCATCACGCCCGACAGGGTCGGGCAAGGCAAAGTCACCACCCGCCTGGCGGGTGCAGGCTTCCAAGCAGGGGTTGGAATTGAATTGCGCGACAGCATGGGCACCACCCTGGCCTCGGCCACGATAGGAACCTATCTCAACAGCATGCAATTGGTCCTGAAATGGGACCTCAGCCAGGTTCCCATTGGATTGTATGATGTGGTGGCCATCAACCCCAATCTGAATGAAGTAAGCCTGGTCAAAGGCCTGGAAGTCGAAGAAGCCCTGGAACTGGAGATGGCTGCTTTCAGTACCAGCCCCAATGTGATCAGAATTGGAAAACAAGCTGTTTTCAACTATGTATTCCAAAATGTAGGCAACCTGGATGTGCCCTATGCAAAGGCAGAAATCGGTTTTTTGAAAGCTTCCAACCTGAAAAAACTGACCATCGCCGGGAATGTGTATAAAATGACAGATTTGATCGATACGACTGTCCTCAAATCGGAAGATTATATCGAATTGGATATTTACAAATTCATTCCTTTGTTGGCCAGAGACCTGGCTCCGGGGGAGCAGTTTTTCGCCAATGTCACTTTCGACAATTTTATCTACTCCGAATTCCCCGTGCGGGCACGGGTCGCCTCCTATACGACAGACCTCTTCGCTGAAGAGCAGGCCCGAATCATCGAGTTTCAACGCCAATATATCCTCAGCAACCTTGATAGCCTCCAGGCTTATCCTGATCTGATAGCGCTGGCTCAGGATCCCTGGGCATTCAGGGATAGCGCTTTCCAGATCTTTTTTGACCAGGGGATCATGGATCCCGTCGAAATAGCGGGCATCCCGCTGGATACCTGCCGCTCTTGCGCCAACAACTATAACTTCAGCCCCGGCTTTAGCCCGGGAACCCAGACCCTCAATGATACCATCATGGGGCCGGGCGGAGCCTATCTTTGGGAAATCAACCATCCCTATGGCATGGCAGGCCGTGATCCCGGTTGGGATTTGCTGAGAATCAATGGCAGCCTGACCATTACAGCCACGGCCCAGGACCCATTTGTGATCCTGATGTCATCCATCAGCAGCTATACCAACCTGCCGGATTTTCTGACCACCTGGTCCCCCGGCTATGATATTTGCTGGCCCATCGTCGTGGCAAGCGGCGGAATAATTGGATTTGACAGCACCAAAGTGCTGTTGGATACGAGCTTGTTTGCAAGCTGGAATGATACCTATGGGGGGATTTTCTCCCTGCAACTGAAGGGCACAGATAGCCTACTGATTAAATTCAAAGCTACCATTCCAGGCATAGGCCAGCCCGGCATAGCGGGCGGTCCCGGTCAACCCGGTCAAGCCGGTGGCACAGGCGGTCCTGGTGGAGCAGGTGATGGAACTATCCCTCCCGGCATCGGCGGCACAGGCGGCACGGGAGGAATAGGCATTCCGGCTGATCTGGCATGGGATGGAGAAGAAGTTTTGCCCGCTCCGGGCGGAGAAGGTGGAGAAGGCGGCATGGCTGGTCCCAATCAGGCTGGGGGAGAAGGCGGCCAGGGGGGGATGGGCGGTCAGGCAGGACCTGGCCAAAATGGTGCGCCAGGTGGCAGCGGAGGCCCCGGCGGGATGGGTAGCTCCGGGAATAACGGCGGGCCCGGCGGCAGTGGCGGGCCTGGAGGTGGAGGCGATACGGGTGGCCCCGGTGGTATAGCTGGCCCGGGTGGCCCGGGGGGAGGTGGCGGAGGTTCCGCCGGATCGGGTGGAAGTGCTGGTGGAGGCGGTGCCTCCGGTGGCGGATATGGCGGCGGACAGGGAGGGAATGGAAATGGAGGGGCAGGATCCGGCCCTGGAAATGGCCCCGGTGGACCGGGATTTGGGCCCATAGATTGTGATACAAATAACGACGCCAAAAAGAAATGTGAAGATTTCTGGCGCGCCGTAGGTTGTGGTACAACCGTGATAGGCTGTGGCAAGGACCTCATCAAATATGCCGGCGCAGGCGCTGTTGCGGGTGCCGGATGGGGCGCTATCATTGGCGCCGTTTATGCCGGATTAAAATGTGGAATCGGAATCTATAACTGTGGCACAGGAGGCAATTCCGTAACCAATGCCATTGGTTGTGCAACGGGTGCCATAGATCTCGCCACTGGCGACCTTTCAGGCGCCCTCGGCTGTGGCGGGTATATCTGCGAGTCTATCCCGGTGATCCGCTCCTGTGACCCCAACGAAATTGTAGGGCCGCCTGGCTATGAGCAGGAGCATTGGGTTTCGGTTCATGACAATTTGGACTATACCATTTTCTATGAAAATGACCCTGAATTTGCGACCGCTCCCGCACAGCGGGTGACTGTCCGTCAGGAACTCGATCCTGATGTGGACATGGCGACTTTCTCACTGGGTGAGATAGGCTTTAGCAATATGGTTTTTACCGTTCCAGCCAACAAAAGTACCTATTCAACGGTCCTCCATGTGCATGACAGCATAGGCGTAGACGTGGAGGTGACCGCTGGCCTCGATTTCGTCAACAACGAAATTTTCTGGGTTTTCCAATCCATTGACCCCAATACGGGCTTGCCGCCTTACAACCCTCTCGCAGGCTACCTGCCTATCAATGACAGCACCGGAATAGGGGAGGGTTTTGTGAAATATTTTATTTCCCCCAAAGCGACTTCCCAAACGGGTGATACCATTTCTGCCAGCGCAAGTATTGTCTTCGACATCAACGATCCTTTGATTACCAATACCTATGAAAACCTCGTAGACGCCTTTGCGCCAGCCTCCACCCTCGATAGCATCCCTGCTGCGGTGGATTCAGCCTATACCATCACGGTAACTGCCACGGACGATACGGGAGGCGTAGGCGCTGCGGGCTTTGATATTTATGCTGCGGAAAATGGCGGAACCTATAAGCTGCTGGCAGCGGGGATTCCAGTAGATTCTGCCTACATATTTGAAGGAAATCCGGGTTCCAGCTATTGTCTGTATTCCCGGGCTATAGACTGGGTGAAAAATAAGGAAGCCCAAAAGTCCCAGGCTGATTGGTGCTTTGTTTACCAGCTTCCGGGCGAAATAAGCCTGTTGCAACCACTAGGTGGCGAAAACTTCTGTACCGGCGATACGCTGAGAGCGATATGGACATCTCAGGATGTAGATTTTGTCAATCTCTATTATTCTGCTGATTCAGGTAAAAGCTATGTGGATATCGAAAGAGGCAGAGTAGCCTCGGACTCTGTCTTTCAATGGATTTTGCCAGATAGCCTTTCTTCTTCCGATAGCTATTTCCTGAAGGTAGAAAGTGAAGAATACCCCAGTTTATTTGCGGAAAATGAATTGCCATTTAGCATCTATACACGACCTGAAATGCCCGTACTGACGCCTCCGGCCCAAACTAACTATTGTATGGGAGACAGCGTCAGTTTGCAGGGACCAGCAGGCTATGCAGCCTACCGCTGGAGCAATGGAGATACTTTGCAGTCTATCAAGGTGGGGCAAAGCGGAAATTATTCGCTGATCGTGCAGAATGAAAAAGGCTGCGAAAGCCTGGAAAGCAACTCCATTTCCCTGACATTCAATCCATTGCCCGCACAACCGACAGTAAGCAGTTTGTTACCTACGACTTTCTGTCAGGGTGACAGCACCCAACTCGCTGGCCCACAGGGATTTGCTCAGTATATTTGGTCAAATGGTCTGATGACAGATACGATCTCGGTCACCACTTCGGCAAGCCTCAGCTTGCAGGTCATAGACGCCAACGGCTGTACTTCTCCCGCTTCTGCGACCATTTCAACGACTGTTCATGCCTTGCCGCCTCAACCTATGATTGCTGGCAATCTGGTCTTTTGCCAGGGCGATTCCAGCCGATTGCATGCACCTTCAGGCTATACCGGCTACAGTTGGTCGAATGGCCAAAGCGATTCGGTGATCACGGTTCATTCTGCCCAAAGCCTCAGCGTCTTTGTCACGGACAACAACGGCTGCGAAAGCCCACTTTCACTTTCAGTAAATACGGTTGTCAATCCATTGCCCGCACAACCGAGCATAACAGCCAGTGGTGCGACAAGCTTCTGTCAGGGTGACAGCACCCAACTCGCTGGCCCACAGGGATTTGCTCAGTATATTTGGTCAAATGGTCTGATGACAGATACGATCTCGGTCACCACTTCGGCAAGCCTCAGCTTGCAGGTCACAGACGCCAACGGCTGTACTTCTCCCGCTTCTGCGACCATTTCAACGACTGTTCATGCCTTGCCGCCTCAACCTATGATTGCTGGCAATCTGGTCTTTTGCCAGGGCGATTCCAGCCGATTGCATGCACCTTCAGGCTATACCGGCTACAGTTGGTCGAATGGCCAAAGCGATTCGGTGATCACGGTCCATTCAGCCCAAAGCCTCAGCGTCTTTGTCACGGACAACAACGGCTGCGAAAGCCCACTTTCACTTTCAGTAAATACGGTTGTCAATCCATTGCCCGCACAACCGAGCATAACAGCCAGTGGTGCGACAGGCTTCTGCGAAGGTGACAGTGTCCAACTGAGTGCGCCGGCAGGTTTTGCTCGTTATAATTGGAGCAATGGAGATAGCACAGCAAGCATCTGGGTATATCAAACAGCGATGCTGCAACTCAGCGTGAGTGATACCCATGCTTGTGAAAGCTCCCTTTCCATGCCTGTACAAGTCACTGTACATGCTTTGCCAGACCCGATCATCTCAGCAAGCGATAGCAGTTTGTGTGAAGGGGAAATGGCAATTCTACGGACGCTCCAGGCGTATTCCGCTTACATTTGGTCGGATGGCAGCACAGCTGACAGCCTGTTGGTGACACAATCAGGAAGCTTTTCGGTCAAGGTAATGGATGCCCATATGTGCGAAGGCGAAGCCAGAGACTCCGTGACCGTCAATTTCCTGGCTATTCCAGCTAAGGCTGCTATTGTCAAAGTGGGGATCGACAGCCTGATGGCCACAACTTTGGGTTCCAGCTACCAATGGTTTGTAGATGGAATCCTGTTGGGAAGTAATGGCCAATCCATCATGATCGCTCAAAACGGGCACTATTCTGTTGTCGTGTATAACCAGCATTGTCCGTCAGAGCCCTCAGACAGCCTGCTGATCAATACAGGCCTCGATGAGCTGCTTGACGGCGTGCCCGTCACGCTCTTCCCGAATCCGAATTCGGGGATATTCGAAATCCGGGCAGATTTCAAAGGCAACACCTTTGTGGATGTGCAGCTCATTGCCGCTGACGGCAAATTGCTTTACAAAGCCTATGTGCATGCTGCACAGGGGAGATTGCGGGAACGCATTTACCTGCCTCAACTGGCTTCCGGGATGTATTTACTTCGCTTGCGTGTCAATGAAGATTACGTGATCCGAAAACTGGAAGTGATCAGGTAGGCGGTTTTAATAATAAAGGATAATAGGTTTACTAAACTTCGAAAGTTTAGTAAACCTATTATCCTTTTAGTACTTTAGCCCCGTTTTTGCATACAGACTTTAACAAAAATTTAACAGACCGCTTGATATAGAGTCTATAAATTTGGATCGCGAAAAATCTAACTCAATCAAATAGAGATACTACACATGGATCTGGAAAAATCCGCTTCTTCAGCTACAGAAACCGCTGCCCCCGCCGTTGACATCCGGGCGCTCAACGAAAAGATCAAAGAGAAAAGCCAGTTTATTGAACTCATCAATATGGAAGTCCGCAAGACAGTTGTCGGTCAGAATTATATGATCGAACGCTTATTGCTGGGCTTGCTTTCCGGAGGGCATATTTTGCTCGAAGGGGTACCTGGTTTGGCTAAAACCTTGTCTATCAAGAGTCTGGCCGCTGCCGTTGACGGCAAATTCAGCCGACTGCAATTCACGCCGGACCTGCTTCCGGCAGACCTGGTGGGTACATTGATCTACAATCAAAAGGTCAATGAATTTAAGGTCAAGAAAGGGCCGATCTTTGCCAACTTCGTCCTGGCAGACGAGATCAACCGATCTCCGGCCAAGGTGCAATCCGCCCTGCTGGAAGCCATGCAGGAAAAGCAGGTCACCATCGGTGATGAGACTTTTACCCTGGACAAGCCTTTCCTTGTGATGGCTACCCAAAACCCCATTGAGCAGGAGGGTACCTATCCTTTGCCAGAGGCACAGGTTGACCGTTTCATGCTGAAATGCGTCATCACTTATCCTAGCAAGGAAAATGAGCGCCTCATCATGCGCCAGATAGTCAACCAGACCCAGGGCGAGATTCGCCCCGTCGTCTCTCTTAAAGAAATCATGGAAGCCCGCTCAGCGGTGCGTGAAGTCTATATGGACGAAAAAATCGAGCAATACATACTCGATATCGTCTTCGCAACCAGAGATCCACAGGCCGCAGGCCTCAAAGACATGGCCAACCTGATCTCCTATGGCGGCTCGCCACGTGCCTCCATCAACCTGGCGCTTGCCGCCAAAACCTATGCTTTCATCAAGCGGAGAGGCTATGTCGTCCCCGAGGACGTGCGCAATGTATGCCGCGATGTGCTGCGCCACAGGGTCGGATTGACCTATGAGGCAGAAGCGGAGAATATCACTTCTGAGGAGATCATCAATCGCATCCTCGATACGGTTGTTGTTCCTTAAAGAATTTTTGACGCAGATTTACACTGATAATTATGGTTTTTTATGTGAAAGAAGCTCCCCAAACATCTTAAACCATAATGATCTGCGAAAATCTGCGTCCCTCCCCATCCTCAAATCTTCAAATCTTCCTCCCTTGGATAAAACAACCGAAATATTAAAAAAAGTCAGAAGAATCGAGCTAAAAACGCGAGGCTTGTCTAATCAGCTTTTCTCGGGTAGCTACCATTCGGCTTTTAAAGGCCGGGGGATGTCCTTTTCGGAGGTACGCGAGTACCAGTATGGCGATGATGTGCGAAACATCGACTGGAATGTGACGGCGCGTTTTGGCGATCCTTATATCAAGGTCTTTGAAGAAGAAAGAGAGTTGACGGTGATGTTGCTCATCGATGTGAGCGGTTCAACGCTTTTTGGGACGCAGGCCCATCCGGGACTGGACGCTCAGTTTAAGAGCGAAGTCATGACCGAGATTTGCGCAGTGCTTTCCTTTTCTGCCATCAATAACAATGACAAAGTAGGCGTGATCTTTTTTACCGATAAGGTTGAAATGTTTATTCCTCCGAAAAAAGGCAAGAACCATATTCTTCGGATAATCCGTGAACTTATTGACTTTCAGCCTGTTGGCAAGGGGTCCGATTTGACGGAAGCGCTTCGCTACCTGACCAATATGCTCAAAAAACGAAGCATCGTTTTCATCCTGTCTGACTTTATGCATACAGGCGAAAGGCCTTATAAGGACGCCCTCAGCATCGCCAAAAGGCGGCATGATGTGGTAGGCGTGCATCTGTATGATGATGCCGAAAAAGACCTGCCCAATATCGGATTGGTACGTGTGAAAGATGCCGAAAGCGGTCGCGTATCCTGGTTGGATACGGCAAGCAAAAAAACAAGAGTGGCCTACAAAGCCTGGTTTTTGGAAAACCTGGCCAGGACAAAGGACATGTTCCTCCGCTCGGGTGCGGATTTGATTAGCGTCAATACCAAAGATTCCTATGTCAAGGCATTGATGAATTTGTTCAAAATGCGCGAAAAAAGAATGGCCGAGTAAAAAAGAGAGAGCGTGAAAGAGAGAGTGAGAAAAATAAACCAATGGCTCATCGCCGCTTTGTTGCTTTTCGCAACGAGTTTGCAGGCGCAGGAAATAAAGGCCGTCACACGGGCCGACAGCACCCATCTGCTCATTGGCAGTGCCCTGGGACTGGAAGTCGAAATGACTTATCCTGAAGGGGTAGAACCCCTTTGGCCGGTATGGCAACTGCAGCTGGGCTCCTTTCTGATCATCGATCAGGGGGAGATCGAAAAAGTGGAAGAAGGCGAAAATCGCCTGATGCGCCAAAAGCTGACGCTGATGAGTTTTGACTCAGGCTATCAGCAGATTCCCATGGTACAAATGGCAGCTGTAAGCGGGAAAGATACCTTTCCCCAAAGTACCCAACCCATTGGTATAGAGGTATATACCATGGCTGTGGATACATCCAAAGCATTTATGCCGATCATCGAGCCCCTGGATGCGCCCGTGGTTTTTCGCGAGCTCTTGCCTTACCTGGTGGTGGCACTTTTGCTGATTGCGATTGCTGTCTTTATCGTGTGGTATAGAGGATACAAAGCAAAAAAGGAAGCAGAAAATTTTGTGGAACAAAAGCCGCGTATACTGCCGCAAATCCTTGCGCGCCAACGCCTGCGCGAGCTCGAAGCTGCCAAACTTTGGCAGCAGGGCGATGTCAAAACCTATTTCAGCGAATTGTCCAATATCCTCCGTGAATATCTCGAAAATCGTTACCGCATTCTCGCGCTGGAATCCACCACCGATGAGATTCTCAGCGATTTGCTTTCCACCCGTTTTTCCCAAAAATTCCAAACAGACCTACAGGTCTTTTTGGAAACGGCGGACCTGGCAAAATTTGCAAAGCACAAACCGACTGCTGAAGATTGCCAATCTGCCATGGAAAATGTAGAGAAGCTCATCAGAAATACCCAATTGGCTACTTTCGAAGAGTTGGAAGGAGAGTGGGGGATTGGAAAAACCGAAACCGAAACATCAGAAAGTGCATAAGGAAGACCCATGCTGAACTATCTAAAACAACTCACATTTGCAAGTCCCTGGGTCTTAGGGCTTTTGGCACTGTCGGCTATATTTGTCGGCTGGCATATCTGGCGTCGCAGAAAAATCTATCCCAGTTTGCGCCTGCCAGGCCTTCAGGCAGTCGCAGGTCACCTGAGCCCCGTCCGGGGCATCATCAAACAAAATCTATTCATCCTGCGTGCCCTTGGCAGCATCTTCCTTGTCCTGGCGCTGGCGCGCCCCCAAATCCTGTTCACAGAACAGGAGATCAATACAGATGGCATTGACATCGTCATTGCAGTGGACGTTTCAGGAAGTATGAAGGCGCAAGACTTCAAACCCGACCGACTGGAAGCCGCCAAGGCAAAAGCCGCGGAGTTCATCGAAGGGCGTCCCAACGACCGCATCGGCCTGGTGGTATTTGCGGGGGAAAGCTTCACCCAATGTCCCGTCACCACCGACCACGAAGTGGTCAAACTGCTGCTCCAGGACGTCAAAGACGGCCTGATTGAAGATGGCACCGCCATCGGGATGGGCCTCGCCACCTCCATCAACGCGCTCAAAGAGAGCGAGACCAAAAGCAAAATCGTGATTTTGCTCACCGATGGAGAAAACAATGCCGGATTTATAGATCCGGCCACCGCCGTCGAGGCTGCCGTCGAATACGGCATCCGCGTTTACACCATCGGTGTAGGCACTAATGGCACTGCGCCCATGCCACAGCGCACCCCTTTTGGCACCATCCTCCGGGATGTACCCGTCAAAATAGATGAGGCGTTGCTCAAAGACATCGCGAAAAAGACGGAAGGAAAATATTTCCGCGCCACAGGCAACGAAGCCCTGGCAAGGATATATGAAGAGATAGACGAGCTCGAAACCTCGCGCTTGCAGGTGAGCGTGCTCACCCGCAAGACAGAGGAGTTTGGGCCCTTTTTGCTTATAGGCCTTTGCCTGTTTTTTCTGGAAATGATATTGAGATATGCCGTCGTCCGGCATGTACCTTGATGGTTTCGGGTTTTGGGTTCTGGGTTCCGTGTTCCAATTAAGTCCCGAAACCCGAAACTCAAAACCCGAAACCCGAAACTCAAAACCCGAAACTCAAAACCCGAAACCCGAAACTCAAAACCCGAAACAAAAACTATGTTCAAATTCGCCAGACCGGAAGCCTTTTGGTTAATGTGGGGACTCTTGCCCCTGCTACTGGTATTTTTGTGGTTTATGATAGGGCGAAAGCGATCGCTGAAGCTGATAGGGGGAAAAGACTTATTGGCGCGGCTTGCGCCGGATATCCCCAAACGGAAGCATCAGCTGAAGTTTTTGCTGGTGGGGCTGGCTTTTGCCTGCTTTGTCACGGCGCTGGCGCGCCCACAGTGGAGCCTGAAATCAGAGCCCGTCAAGCGCTCCGGCGTGGACCTGATCATCGCCCTGGACATCTCCAACTCCATGTTGGCGGATGATGTAAAACCAACCCGCCTGGACCAGGCCAAGCAGTTTGTGTCCCAGCTGATAGATAAGCTGAAAGGCGATAGGGTGGGGCTGATTATTTTTGCAGGCAATGCTTACCTGCAGGTACCACTCACTTCCGATTATCTGGCGACCAAAAGCCTGCTCAAAACGGTCAACCCAAGACTTGCGCCTACGCAAGGCACTGCCATCGGCGAGGCCATCGGCCTCGCCAATACCGCCTTCGTCAAAGGCGAAAAGCAGTACAAAGTGCTGCTCGTCATCTCCGATGGCGAAAATCACGAGGGCAAAGCCCTCGAAGCAGCTCAAGCCGCCGCCGATAGCGGCGTGGTAGTCCACACCATGGGTGTGGGTTCGGTGCGCGGAGCGCCGATCCCCGTCATGCAGGGCGGACGGGAAGTGGATTACAAACGCGACAGAGAAGGAAACATCATTTTCTCCAAAATGAATGAAGAGATGCTCGAAGATGTCGCCAGGGCCAGCAAGGGTAAGTTTTTTACCCTTAACAGACCCGATCAGGCGGCATACAACTTCATGTCAGAATTGGCGTCTATGGAAAAAAAGGATTTCGAAGAAGTCGTTTTTACGGACTATGAAGATCAGTTTCAATGGTTTTTAGCCCTGGGACTGATGTTTTTGGTCCTTGAATATTTCCTTTCGGAGGGAAAAAACAGGTGGTTTTCGAATTGGAAGATTTTTAAAGAGGCCTGATTTATGAAAAAGCTATTGTTATCTGTTGCTTGTTGTTTGATGCTGCTGGCTGCCCGGGGGCAGGAGAAGGATTTGCTTGACAAAATCAAACCCCGGGAGCATAGCTATACCCGCCAGGGAAATGAAGCCTTCAGTGAAGGCCGCTATTCGGAAAGCGAGACCTATTATATGAAGGCCCTGGACAAAAACAGGGATTATTTCAAAGCGGCTTTCAATCTGGGCGATGCCATGTATCGGCAGGAGCGCTATGTGAATGCTGCGCAGCAGTTTGAGCGGGCAGCGGCCATGGCCACCACCAAAGCAGAAAAAGGCAAAGCCTTTTATAATGCCGGCAACGCCCGCATGGCCGATGGCCAATATGACAAGGCCGTAGCGGCCTATCGGCAGTCCCTCGTCAACGATCCCACCAACGCGGATGCCCGCTACAATATGTTGTATGCCATGAAAATGATGCCCGAAAGCCAGAAACAGCAGGATAAAAACGAAAACAAACCGCCGCCCAAACCATCAGAATGGGCTAAAAACCGCAAAAGAGAAGCGGAAGAAATGATGATAAATAAGGCCTATGAAAAGGCATTGAAACACATGGAAACGGGCATGGAGATTGACTCCACTGTAGCTGCCTTTGGCAGCTTTATGCAGCGATTGCAGCAGATTTCTGCTATTGACAAAAGTGGTAAATAGCTTTTCGACTGAAATTCGTTTAATTCATAAAACAATGGCCAAAATGAAAGCAAGCATCGTATTTTTGTTCCTATATATCAGTTTGCTGGGCGTTCACTTCGCTCAGGACGCCTCCACCTACTTTCATGCAGCTGCGCAGGCCTATATCAATGAAAATATGGAGCAAGCGAAGCTGAATGTAGAGAATGGCCTCGCCATGGCTCCTACCGACGAAAAGCTGGTAGCTTTAAAAGCCCTGCTTGACAAGCAGGAAGAGCAACAAAAGCAGCAACAAAAGCAACAGGAGGAGCAGCAGAAGCAGGAAGACCAAAAGCAGGAAGAAAAACAAGACCAACAAAGTCAGGATTCACAGGATCAGCAGCAAGACCAGCAGCAAAATCAGGATCAGCAAAGCCAGGATGGTCAAAAAAATGGCGAGCAGCAGGAACAGAAAGCGGGCGAAATGCAGGAAGCTCAAATGAGTAAAGAGCAGGTAGAACAAATGCTGCAAATGCTCCGACAGGAAGAGGATAAAATCCAGGAAAAACTTCAGTTATTGAAGGCGAGGGGGCAAAAGAAGAAGGTGGATAAGGATTGGTAGGGGGTGATTAGCAGATGAGCAGATGAGCAGATGAGCAGATGAGAGGATTAGCAGATTGAAGATTATTGAGATTATGATGAAATCTATAGGTGTTTGTAAGAATTGGAAGCTGCTGCTGATAGCGATGATTTGCTTTCAGGGGCAGGGCATTTTTGCGCAAAAGTTTACGGCTTCTGTGAGTAAAAATCCGGTTGCGGTAAATGAAGTCTTTCAGATTTCCTTCCAAATTGAAGGAGGCAATGGGCGCGTTAATTACCCGCAATTTTCAGGTATGCAGATTTTGAGTGGGCCCAATACGAGCCAGTCGATGCAGTTTGTTAATGGCCAGATGAGCCAATCTGTTACCTATTATTTTCAGGCAAGGGTGCAAAAGGAAGGCACGGTCAAAATTGGCGCTGCCGATGTTACCATCAATGGAAAAAAGCTTACATCCGATCCGCTTAGTCTCAAGGTTGTGAAAGGCTCAGCCCAGCCGCAGGCTGCGGCTCCCGGCCAAAAACCCGCTCAGCCACAGGCTGGTAGCCAGGACCAGCAACTCATGAAACAAATCGCTGACAATGTTTTTGTCAGGGCTTTTATTTCCAAAAAAGAAGCATATATCGGGGAGCAGATAACCCTTACTTACAAGCTGTATTCCAGGGCAACCCTTGTAGGGGTACAGGAAGCAGAGGCACCCAAATTCACTGGTTTTTGGGTGGAAAACATTGATATGAGCAATGCCCAGTTTCAGGCAGAGGTGCTGGATGGGGTGCAATACAGGTCAGCATCCATTCGAAAAACCATCCTTATTCCCCAAAGGGCAGGCGAGTTGAAAATTGATCCTTACAAACTGGAAACGAATGTCAGGGTCACTGTGCAACCCAATCGGAGGGGAGATTTGTTTGAGTCTTTCTTTTCCAGATACCAGGATGTGCCCTATACCGCGACAGCTCCCGCCATCAGCATCAAGGTGAAACCCCTGCCCTCTGCGGGCAAGCCTGAATCCTTTCAGGATGCTGTGGGCGATTTCAAATTGGATGTCAGCATTGACAAAGAGCAAACCCAAACCGGAGAACCTTTTACCCTGAAAATCAAGCTTTCAGGTGAAGGAAACCTCAAAAATATTCAGGCACCGGAATTGAAATTTCCGGCAGATTTTGATCTCTATGATCCCAAGATTGACTCCCGCATCAGCGTAGCATCGGGGCGGGTGAGAGGTTCCAAATCATTTGATTTTCTGATCATTCCCCTCAATCCGGGTGAATTCAAATTGCCGTCCGTCAATTTTTCCTATTTCGATCCGAAGGACGAGCGCTACCATGAGTTGCAAGGCCCGGAACTGGTTGTGCGCGCCGAAGGCGAGGCCCAAATGCCCATCGCCAATATGGCGCCCGTCTCAAGAGAAGACGTTGAGTTACTCAACAGGGACATCCGTTTTATAAAAACAGGAAAAGCGAATTTGCGTGAGCAGGGAAGCACATTTTGGGCTTCGGGAGCTTTTTGGAGCCTGGCAGCCATGCCTTTTTTGCTCTTCGGTTTTATCTTTTGGTACAAACGAAAAAAGGATGAAGAAGCAGGAGATGTCGTCGGCACCCGCATGAAATATGCGACCAAACTCGCCAAAAAGAAACTGGCGGTGGCCGAAAAGCATATCAGTTTGCAGGACAAAAGCTTTTATGATGAGGTAGACCGAGCCATTTGGGGGTATTTGGGCGATAAATTGGCATTGAATCCCTCCGAACTAAACCGCCAGGCGGTGAAGCAAAAGCTGTCCGAAAAAGGAGTAGGGGAGGAGGTTAGCGCCAAACTCGAAACGCTTTTGGATAGTTGTGAAATGGCTTTGTATGCACCTGTTTCCACCGAAGGCGAAAAAACAGAATTGTATAAAGAGGCGATTAATTTGGTTACGGATCTCGAAAAACAAATCGGTTGAGCAAAGGAATGAGAAAAAATATTTTCCATATAGGACTCGGATTTATTTTCTTCCTGATGGGGGGAAACCTGCTCTTTTCCCAAAATTGGGAAGAAGTCGTGGAGCAGGCCAATGCCGCCTACCAGGCGGAGAACTTTGAACAGGCCGTAAGCCTGTATGATTCTGTATTGAATGGCGGACAAGAATCCGCCAATTTGTATTACAACCTCGCCAACAGCTGGTTCAAACTTGGCAAAATTGGTCCATCCATTTTGAACTATGAGCGGGCGCTCGAACTGAAACCAGGCTTTGAAGATGCGCAAGTCAACCTGGAACTTGTCAAAACAAGAGCTGTGGATAGAATCGTCGCTGTGCCTGAATTTTTGGTTTTCCGCTTGTGGAAAGGCTTCAGGGATAGCCTGAATTCCTCCCAATGGGGACTTGCAGCCATCCTTTGCTTTTGGTTGGCGCTGGCTGGTGGAGCGCTGTTTTTGTTTGGACAAAAAGCCGTTTTGAAACGATCTGCTTTCATTTCAGCTATTGCCTTTTTGCTTCTTGCATGTATGGGCTGTTTTATGGCTGCTTCCAGGTACGCTCTGGAGTTGAATAATCCGTATGCCATTGTCATGAAAAATGCGGTCTACGTGAAAAGCGCACCTTCCGAGAACAGCAATGACCTATTTATACTTCATGAAGGAACCAAAGTAGCATGGGAGGATCAATTGGGCGAATGGGTAGAAATACGCCTTGCTGATGGCAAAAAAGGCTGGATAAAACCCGAAGTTTTGGAGCGGATATAGCCTCCAATCGACCCATTTCAGTTTAACCTATTGATAATAAAATAGTTGAATAATTATTTGACTAGAAAGTAGTTTTGAAAAAAATTGCGAGAAATCTAACATTTTCGCTTTAAGTCCTAAATATCTATTCACCTAGGCACGAAGATTGTAAAAAGATATTAAGCGAAAGTACGAATCAGCGGATTCTGCACTTAAGAGTAAGCTGTTTCGCAGGTGAATGTATCAGCAATATTTGCTGATGCTTCACAATCGGAGGGTGTCCTACAAAGGGCGTCCTCTTTTTTCTTCCTTTTTGAACTGTTGAAAAAAAATATTTTTATTAATTACAATAATTGGTAATTTTATGGCTTGAGAATCTCCCCTTGTAATTTCGCGTTTATCACCACAGGAATTGCTATTCCATGTTCACACGAATTAAACTTATGCGAAGGCCAATCTTATTTCTTCTTTTGCTCTTAGCTGTAAACAGCCAGTTTGCCCAGAACTTAATTGTTTATTATGAATCCCAGGCTGGTCAAAATCAGACAGACACCTTGTATGTCTATTTTTACAACATGACCAGCCAACCCCTGGATGTCACCAGTACAACCCTTTCTTTTTGCTATACCTCGGGCGCACAATTGCAGCCGACGGCCATTTCATCTGAATTTGCTTCAGCCTGGGGCACTTCCTATGAATTATGTTTGGCTGAGGCTGAATTTTCCTCCTATGAGGGCACCCTGTTTAGCCAAAGGGCCAAGTACGGTATCACTACCCTTAACCCACAGGGCATCACCATCCCTACAGGACAGACTGGTTTGGGCCAGTTGATGCTGAAAATTCCCTTTTCTGTTTCAGGCTCAGCCTATGGGCAATATTATGTAGAAATTACTTCCCAAAATCAAGTCAATGAAATTGGCGACCAGCAAGGTGATCCGATCTCTTTTGTAAGTTGGAATGCCGCCTTTCCCTTTCCGGTAGAATGGCTATCTTTCCGTGCAGAGCCTACGGAGGAAGGTTTTGTTGCCCTTAACTGGCAGACTGCCAGTGAGCAAAACAGCAACTTTTTCGAAGTGGAAAAGAGCTTTGACGGCGAAATATTTCAAAGCCTGGAGCGCATAGACGCCCAGGGAAATAGTCAGGAAATGCATAGCTACAGCTATTTGGATAAAGGCTATATGAAGGCTGAGATGTTTTACCGCATCAAGCAGGTAGACATCAATGGGGCTTTTACCCATTCAGATGTCCTTCAGCTCAATTTTTCCGATGTGCAAGGTAAAAAGTACCGCATAAGCCCAATTCCATTTAATGATTTTGTATCAGTCGAATCCCTGGCCAGCCTGGAGCAGGATGCTCAATTGATCCTGACAGACCTGACAGGGAGAGTGATTTTGAAAAAATCATGGAAAGCAGGACAGAACAAATTTACCATTCCCACAGCTCAGTTGAACGCTGGAGTTTACATTGTACAAATCGTAGATTCCTTCGGAAATGTTGAAAGCACGCCTATAGTCAAGAAGTAACATGAACAACACGCTTATCAAATACTTGCTTTTTACGGGAATATGGTCCGCTTTTATGCTGGCCGTACCTTCTTTTGCACAAAATAACGCACCCAACTGCGTAGCAGTTGGAAATCAAACTGTAGCAATCGGTGGCTCTCTTAGCTTTAACCTTCAGGCAAATGACCCTGATGGCGATGCCGTAATATTGAGTGCCTCAGGCACCCCTTTCAGCAATGGAGCTGTCTTTGGCCAAACCGTCAATGGTACCAATGCAACAGCTGTTTTTTCCTGGACCCCACCTGCGGGTTCACAGGGTAATTATACCCTGGTTGTAACCGCAACAGACAACAATTCCAGCAATCCGCTGAGCTGTTCTCAAAGTATCTCTATCTCTGTCACTGGCCCTGCTCCTGTACTTCAGACGATTTGTTTACTCAATAAATTTGCTCCCGGAGGTTTTGCATTTTACCTCGGAGGCCTGCCTTCCGTCTATTCGGATCAATATGTTTTTCAGGGAACGGGTGGCCTTTTTGAGGCCTATAGTGATGGGACAGCCAATATTATTGGCAATATCGTCAATACGGACTCTTCTACCTGGAGGTGGATTGTCAATATGAAACTGATCAACAGGAGAAGCTGGGCAGACTGGTCTGCATTGGGTCGTTCCTATAAAGGAAACACTCCCGAAGCCCTGGCCAATCACATGAATTGGGATTATTATGAAGTGGATTCTTCTTCTGTTCTCATTGGTCTAAATCGCTTTTCAGGCGATACTTTATACATCAGGCATGCGCCTTCCAATATGTATTATGGTTTTCAACTTGGGGTAGGGGCAAATGATAAAAATGGCGAAATCGGCATGTCTGGCTGGTTTAGCTATAATGGTGCTTATACCGGAGCCGGGGATGCAAATGTGTTAAGTTTTTGTCGTGGTAGAATCCCCACTTTTGCCGGGCTGACAGTGTTGGAAGGAGCAGTGGATCAAAATAGCACCAATATGAAGACAAGCCTTGCTCAGGCAAGCCTGCTACCGCTGACTCAGCCTTATGCCAATACAAGCTATGCTTATAATGGTACGGAAAGCATTGCTGCAAGCGCAGCGGTTGATATGGTAGACTGGCTTCTGTTGCAATTTCGGGACGCAGGCAATCCCGCCAATATCGTTTACCAAAAGGCAGTCTTGCTGCACAAGGATGGGCATCTTGTGGATGCCGACGGTAGTTACCTGATTGCCCTGGATCCCTCCCTGACAGGATCATATTATGTCTCTTTATGTCATAGGAATCACCTGGACATCATGTCTGCTCAACCTATTAGTGCCTCTTCCAACGAATTCTTCAGCTTTGATTTTACCGGAAGCCTGTCAGATTTATTCCATTCAACCAACTCCAATAGCCCTGCGGCTAAGCAGATGGGCCCCAATGGTGCATGGGTGATGATGAGTGGAGATGTAACTGCGACTGATGCGGTAAGTGCAGCGGACTTGAGAAAAGCAGGTCTGAACCTTAACCAAAGCGGTTTTCAGGCCGGTGATGTCAACTTCAGTGGGAGCATTACCCAGCAGGATTTAAATATGATTTTGCAGAATTTTTTCAAAAATTCTCAGGTGCCTAAATAAACGTGTTTTTTTTTGAGAAAAATTTGCCACGAATCTAAAAGTGCCTATATTTGCACTCCCTCTGATAAAAAGGAGGTGCTCTTTCAAAAGGTCCGGTAGTTCAGTTGGTTAGAATACGTGCCTGTCACGCACGGGGTCGCGAGTTCGAGTCTCGTCCGGACCGCCTTCAAAAACCGCTTCTCAGTTATCTGAGAGGCGGTTTTTCTTTTTTTTGACAAATTTTTTAAAAAATTTGCACCAAAATGAAAAGTGCCTATATTTGCACTCGCTCTCAAAAAAAGAGCTGCTCTTTTTACATTATGGTCCGGTAGTTCAGTTGGTTAGAATACGTGCCTGTCACGCACGGGGTCGCGAGTTCGAGTCTCGTCCGGACCGCTAACAATTAGACCCGCGTTCAGCAATGATCGCGGGTTTTTGTATTTTAGCCTAAACAATTAACACCTACAGAAATGCTTAAAATTTACTACAACCCTTTATTACTCTGTTTCCTTTTGTTTTGCATCAGTTGGAACGCAAGCTGGGCCCAAAATGGGCTCCATTTCGATGACGTCAACGACTATGTCCAAACTACATATCCTGGAGTCCTG
Organism: Bacteroidia bacterium; assembly: GCA_030430205.1. GTDB lineage: Bacteria > Bacteroidota > Bacteroidia > J057 > J057 > JAUIGE01. Next base: position 136,149 of record JAUIGE010000011.1, read on the forward strand.
GGTACAGCAAACAGAACTTTTGAGGCCTGGATCAATCCAGATACGACTTCAACTGGAAGTAATGCGATTCTGGATTATGGAGCCAACCAGGTTGGATCGAGAAATACATTCTTATACGAAGCTGCCTCTAGTAGAGTAGGATTTATTTCAGGCGGAACAAATGCAAACATGTTTTCTACAAACAATGTCATTACTGCGGGACAATGGAACCATGTTGCATTCGTTTTGAATAATGGTACAGGCTATTTTTATGTGAATGGGACTGCAGCAGGAACGGGTAATTTGTCAACAGTCAATACGCCTACGGGAAATGCTACCCTCACTATAGGTCAACGTGTGTCCGGCGGCTCTATCCCTTTTGGGGGAATTATTGATGAGGTGAGGATATGGAATGTGGCACGAACCCAAGCGGATATTCAAAGAGATATGAATAAGGAGCTTTGTTCGGCTACCGGACTGATGGCATATTATAGGTTTAACCAGGGAAATGCAGGTGGAACCAATACCGGTCAAACGACTTTAATTGACCAGTCTGCCTCCTCCAATAATGGCACCTTATTGAATTTTGCCCTTTCAGGCATCTCTTCTAATTGGGTCACAGGTGTAAACCTGACCCCTGGAATAGGAGGCATGGGGAGCGTTTCTCCAGCAGTTTGCGGAAGCTATACAAGTCCCAGCGGCAAATATGTCTGGACTACAAGCAATACCTACCAGGATACGATCACCAATGCTGCCGGCTGCGACAGCCTGATCACCGTCAACCTGACCATTTTGCAGCCTTCGACTTTTACGTTTAAGGATACCACTTGCGGAAATTACCTTTCCCCCAGTGGAAAATATACCTGGATGGCTTCCGGAACTTATTCAGATACTCTGCCCAATGCCGCAGGTTGTGACAGCCTTATCTCTGTGGAGTTGACTGTCAATACAGCTACATCTGCTACCATTGCTCCTGTTGTCTGTGAGAGTTACCTCTCCCCATCTGGTGCAACCTACACCTCTTCTGGTGTATATCAGGATATCATCACCAACCAGGCCGGATGCGACAGCATTATCCTGATCAACCTTACGGTTCTGGGTTCCAATACCAACACCATCATAGAAACCGTCTGCGACTCTTTTATCAGCCCAAGTGGGAAGTATATATGGAGGACCAATGGAACCTATACCGATACCATCCCGAATAGCCTGGGTTGTGACAGTGTGTTGATTGTCTCTCTTACGGTATATTCTTCTACCGCCGATGTGCGCAATGAGATGACTTGCGATAGCTATACATCTCCCAGCGGTAAATACACCTGGAATGCAACAGGAACCTATTTGGATACCCTTACCAATTCCAATGGTTGTCTCAACCACATCACCATCAACCTGACGGTTGTGGAGGTAGACACGGGTGTCACCCGTGTAGGTTTTGACCTGATCGCCAATATTCCTGGCCTTACCTACCAATGGCTGGACTGTAATGCGGGTTATGCGCCCATCAATGGCGCCTTTATGCAGCAATTTTCGCCTGCCATTTCAGGAAGTTATGCCGTTCAAATCACCCAGAATGGCTGCAAGGATACCTCTGCCTGTTTTGATGTGATGGGGGTAGGGATAGCTCAAAATACTTTTGAAACCCCCATTCGACTTTTTCCCAATCCCAATAGCGGTACTTTCTACCTGGAAATGGGCAGATCTTATGCTTCCGTCTCAGTCCAGCTTTTTGACCTGACGGGCAGGGAAGTATTTTCTAAAAATACAGTCAATGGAACCAGAATCGAGCTCCAAACACAGAATCTACCCCAGGGTAGCTATGCCGTAAGATTGAGTGCAGAAGGAAAGAGAGCGGTATTTTTGGTGGAAATACGCTAGGGGAGACTCAATTCTCCCGCAGTGCCTTCACCGGATTCATCCGGGCAGCGCGAAATGAGCGAAAGCTCACCGTAGCGATAGAAACCAGGAGGGCTATCAGCCCCGCGAGGAAAAAAAGACTGAGCTGGAGATTTTGCTTATAGCTAAAATTCTCCAGCCAGTTTTTCATTAAAAACCAGGCGATGGGACTTGCGATCACAAAGGCGATCCCCACCTGCAAGGCAAAATGCCGCACCAGCATCAGCACCAATTCCCCGCTGCTCGCGCCCATTACTTTGCGGATGCCAAGTTCTTTGGTGCGCCGCTCGACCGTATAGGCCGCCAGGCCCAGCAATCCCAAACAGGCGATCAGGATCGTCAGCAATGCCCCGATGGCAAATACCTTCCCCGTTCGTTTGTCTTCTTCATAAAAAAGGGCAATCTGCTCATCCAGGAAATTGTATTCCAGGGGCGTCCCGGGATCAAATTTCGTTTGAACCGAGGCTATATGCTCCAATGCTGCTTCCACATGGGCACCGTTGATTTGCATGCTGAAATAATCTATCGCCCGAATGGGGTTTTTCCAGGCTCCGATCAGCAGGGGACCGATGGGCTCATGGAGGGATTTTACATGAAAATCCTTTACAACACCGATGATGGTTGGCTGAAGGGCTACCCCAGAGATGTTGAGCTTTTGCCCAAGGGGCTGATCCATCCCCAGCCGCCTTGCGGCGCTTTCGTTTATCAGGCAGCTGAGGCTATCAGCCTCGGGATTGCCGCTGAAATTGCGGCCCTGCAACAACTCCATTTCAAAGACATCCAGCATGTCTTCATCGCCACAAAAGAAAAGGGATTCCATGGAATCCTGCCCGCCGGCATAGGCGATGTCAATTTGGGTGATGTTTTTCCATTCTCCCGGAACACGCGATGTAGCACTCACATTCAGCACGTCAGGATGCTGCGCAAAAGCCGTTTTCATCGCCTGGAAGTTGCCCCGCGCTGCGCCGGAATTGATGTCAACCACAACCATAAAGTCCTTTTTAAAGCCCAGTTCCTTGTTTTGGATGTATTGCAATTGCCGGTAAACGACCAGGGTAGAGACGATCATGATGATGGACAAACTAAATTGAGTGATGACAAGAACCTGCCTGAGGTGTTGAGCCTTTTTACCGCTCTGCAATTGATTGCGGAGAATATCCACGGGGCGGAAAGACGATATCGTCATGGCGGGAACCAGGCCTGAAAACAGGCCTACGGCCAGAGTAGTGATCAAAAGAGGCATCGCAAGCTGGAGCATGGTTGCGCCATTTGCTTCAAAGGATTTGCCCGTCAATTCATTGAAATAGGGGAGAGCGAGGTCGAAAAGCAGGATGGAGAAAAAAGTCGCCAGGAGGGTGATGAAAATGGATTCTCCCAACAGTTGGCTGATGAGTTGCCTGCGGGTCGCCCCGACGACTTTGCGCAAACCTATCTCCCTGGCCCGCTGAAATGCACGGGCAGTAGCCAGGTTCATATAATTGATCGCAGCGATCAGGAGAATAAAAGCGCTGATAGCTATAAAAATATAGAACAGACTTAGTGAACCTTTTACCTCATCCAGGCCACCTTCTATCTCTGCTGAATGAAAGTGAATATCATGAAATGCCTGAAATCGCGCGCTGCGCAATTCCCTGTCCGAGCCGATATGCTGCTGGATAAAAGCGCTCATAACCGCTGTATCCGGCAAGGCTATGCCCGCCGCTGAACTTCGCAAATAGGTCGAGCCGCCTCCGCGGCCCCATTGGGTGAAAAGCTGTTCCCATTCCTGCGAAAGGGAAGCGATAGAAATGACCATATTGAACTGCAAATGGCTATTTGCCGGCGGATCTGCCACGACACCACTGATGGTCAGATCCATCCCACGGCTTGTCTTCAGGACCTTTTCAAGCGGAGACTCGCCGGGAAAAAGTTTTTCCGCATAGGATTGGGTTAGGACCACTGTATTGGGCTCCAGCAGACATTTGCTTCGATCACCTTTCAGCATCCGAAAAGGCAGCACCCTGAAAAAATCAGGCGTTGCCACCAGCCAATCCCGTTCATTCAGCATTTCCCCCTTATGCTCAATGACCATTTGCCCCAACCTCAGTACGGTTGTAAATGCCTCAATCTCGGCATAGCTGTCCGTCACCGCTTTGCCCATGGCAAAGGGATTGTTGGCAGCCTCCTGCCATCCCTCCTCTTGCGAGTGGTTGACACTTATGATCCGGTATACGCGATCTCCTTCAGGCAAAAAGTGGTCAAAATTCTTTTCATGCTGAATGAACAAATAGAAAAGACTAAAGCAGGCCATGCCGATAGCAAGGCCCAGGATATTGATCAGGCTGTAGCCTTTATTTCTGCTGAGGTGGCGAAATGTACTTTTGAGATAATGTCTGATCATGGGATTTAAATTTAGTTTTCTTTTTCAACTAAAATGCCATGAAGGTAAGCGTCTGATTATAAGTGATTTATATTTTTATACTAAAAGCGATTGTCCGTCCCTCGACAGCCTCCTGTCCGAATCCGGACATTTATGATCTTGTGAGCCTTTTGGCTAATTTTAATGTATGGAAATACAGGCAGGCAATATCCTGATCGTAGATGATGACGAATTCATCAGCCTCAGCGCACAAATTTTGCTGGAACAGCATTTTTCAGCGGTCGATTGCTTGAAAAATCCTATGCAAATTCCCCAGCAATTACAGGCAAATAACTATGAGGTGGTGTTGCTGGACATGAATTTTCAAAAGGGAAAAACCGATGGAGAGGAAGGCCTGATTTGGCTTTCCCGCATAAAAGAAATCGCCCCTGAGAGCAGCGTGATCATGATTACAGCTTTCGCTGAGGTTTCCGTGGCCGTGCAGGCCTTGAAGATGGGCGCCATGGATTTTATCATGAAACCCTGGCAAAATGAAAAACTGCTCGCAACCGTCTATGCAGCCATCCAGTTGAGCTTTTCGCAGCAACAACTTGCTCAGAAAGATTCTCAGCAGCAGTTTTTCCGGGCAGATTTGGATCAGCATTTTTCGGAATTGATTGGCCGATCAGCGGGCATGAAAAAAGTGATTCAAGCCATTCAAAAGGTTGCGCAGACGGAGGCTGATGTGCTGATTTTGGGAGAGAATGGTACAGGCAAAGAACTGGTCGCCCGGGCGATTCACCGGGCATCTTTGCGCGCAAAGGAGGTTTTTATCAATGTAGATTTGGGATCACTTTCCGAATCTTTATTTGAAAGTGAATTGTTTGGCCACAAAAAAGGCGCATTCACAGATGCGCGCAGCGATCGCATGGGCCGCTTTGAAGCGGCTTCTGGAGGAAGTCTCTTCCTCGATGAAATCGGAAATCTCTCCCTGCCCTTGCAGGCAAAATTGCTGACCGTCCTGCAAAACCGCGAAATCTATCGCCTGGGTTCCAATAAAGCCATTCCTGTAGATATCCGCCTCATTTCTGCTACCAATCAGCCACTCAAAAAAATGATCGCCGAAAATACTTTTCGGCAAGACCTGCTATACCGCCTCAATACGGTCGAAATTCATTTGCCTCCGCTGAGAGAGCGGCTGGAAGATTTGCCCTTGTTGATTCATCATTTTTTGGAAAAATATGCTGCAAAATACCATCAGAGAAGCCTGAGCATTCCTGACTATGTCATTCGAAAACTCCAAAAGTACCACTGGCCCGGCAATGTGCGCGAATTGCAGCATGCAGTTGAGCGGGCTGTCATCATGGGAGAAGGCGCTGTGCTCCGGGCAACAGATTTTGATTTTTTGTTGGAAATGGAGGAGGAAGAAAAAGAAACACTAGGACCTACGCTCCATCTGGATTCCCTTGAAAAATGGGCCATTCAAAGAGCTTTGCGCAAGCACCATGGCAATGTCAGCAAAGCCGCAGAGGAGTTGGGCCTCACAAGGGGGACATTGTACAGGAGAATGGAAAAACACGAGCTATAAATGAAAATCTTCCAAATCAAGCTGATTTTTAGGGTGCTGTTGCTGTTTTTTGCACTGGCGGCTTTGAGCTTTTATACCTTTGGGCAGGTCCATCCTATTCGGGCCATTTTTTCGGGAGTGGCGGTGGTTATTTCTGTAGGGGAAATGTTGCATTTTGTTTACCGAACCAACCGTTCGCTGAGCAATTTCCTCACCGCCATCATTCACAATGATTTTGCTTTGCACTTTTTGAGTGAGGAAGAGGACAATTCCTACAAACAGCTTTTTGGTGTTTTTAATGAGGTAAGCGAAAAATTCGGAGAATTGGTGGCGGCGCGGGAAAAGGAGCATTTGTATCTCGAAAACCTGATAGCTCACCTGCAGGTAGGCGTATTGGCGACAGAGGAAAACGGCCACGTCATGTGGATGAATGAATCCATGAAAAAGCTGCTGAATCGGCCTCATTTGCACGAATTGCAAGGACTGGACAGGCAATATCCGGATTTGACGCGTCAGCTGTTGGACATGCAAAATGGGCAAACAGCCCTGCTGTCAAGAGATGGTCTACACGAAAAGCAATTGCTTTTCCGCATGTCGCTTTTTCGCCTCGATGGCGCGAACTACAGGCTGTATTCAGCCCAGGATATACAGAGCGAGTTGGCCGTAAAGGAAGGCCAGGCCTGGGAAAACCTCCTGCGCGTGCTCACGCACGAGATCATGAATTCGGTTACGCCGATTTCATCCCTGAGCAAAAGCCTGCTCGATTTGCTGCAAAAATCGCAGGAAAATGCCATGCCCCGCTTGCAAAGCGGCCTCGATGCCATCAGCAACCGCAGCGATGCGCTGCTGGGATTTACAACTGCCTACCGGCAATTGGCGGCCATTCCCTTTCCCCGGAAGCAGCCTTTGCTGCTGGAGGAAGTGCTGGGGCGTATCCATACGCTTTTCGAGCCGCAATTGGCGGCACAGCAAATTGCTTTTTCCCTTTCCCTCTCTCACCCTCAGCTCAGCCTGGAAGCCGACCCCGAATTGCTCGATCAGGTGATCATCAACCTGTTACAAAATGCAATGGAAGCATTGGAAGCGCAGGAAAATGGGAAAATTTCCATTCAGGCAGGGCAATCCGCAACTGGAAAAGTCGAAATCGGAATCCATGACAATGGACCCGGAATAGCTCCGGGCTTGCAGGAAAAGGTATTTATTCCCTTTTTCACCACCAAAGAAAAAGGCTCAGGAATCGGCTTAAGCCTTTCCCGCCAGATCATGCTGAAGCATGGAGGAAAGCTTTTGATGAACTCAGAGGAGGGAAAAGGCACGGGCTTTTTGCTGCAATTCGCCTGAGATTTCACCAAAACTTAAATACTTCGCCCGAAAGCCGGTGGCCACCATCCACATAAATCGTCTCTCCGGTGATAAAGCCCGCCAAAGGGCTGGCCAAAAAAGTCGTAAGATGTGCCACATCTTCCACTTCTCCCATGCGCTTCATGGGAATATTGTCCGACATGCCTTCCAGCAGTTGGGGAGGGTAATTCTTCATGCCAGAAGAGTTGATCACGCCCGGCGCAATCGCATTGACGCGGATGCTGTGTTTGGCCCACTCGATGGCGAGTGACTTGGTGAGGTTGTCGACTCCGGCGCGTGCTGCGCCTGTGTGTGCCATGCCGGGGAAACCCCGGTAGATATTGGCAATGATATTGATGACGATGCCTGATTTTTGCCTGAAAAAGAAGTTTTTCGCCATCGCCTGCGTCATGAAAAATGTGCCGTTCAGGTTGTTGTTGATGACGGCATTCCAGCCGTTTTCGGTGATGTTCTCGGCCAATGCCGGGAATTGTCCTCCGGCATTATTCACCAGTATATCCAAGCGGTTTTCTTTTTCTTTGATCCCCTCGACCATCTTTTGGATCTGATCCGTTTCGCGGATATCACATACAAAAGCCTCACAGGGCCCAAAGGCCGAAAGTTCTTCTTTCGCTTTCATCAAAGGCTCCTCCTTGCGCGAAGCGATGTATACTTTGGCACCCAATTCAAGGAATTGCTTGCTGATGGCGTAGCCGATGCCGCTGCGTCCGCCGGTGACGAGGGCTATTTTGTTTTGGAGTAGGTTTTGTTTGAACATGTTTTTGTTGCTAAGTAGAAGAGTGGACGCAGATTGATTATGATAATTATGATAAGGAATATGTTAAATCTACCCTACCTGACAAGCGTGAAATCTATAAACATAAAAAATCATAAGGACCAGCGAAAATCTGCGTCCCCCTCTTCCTCAATTTTCAAATTTCGCCTCCCGCTTCATCATCGTCGCCTGAAAAGCCTCCATCAAATCATTTGACATCAGCATGCCCGCATTCCATGCGACCATATAATTGAGGGAGTCGCTCACGGAGTGATCGCGGGTATAGTGGAGGATCTCCTTGGTGCCGCGCACCACGAGGGGAGACTTGGCCGCGATGGTGCGGGCGATCTCCATGACGCCTGCGAGCATCTGCTCGCGATCGGGGAAGCTGCGGTTGACGAGGCCGATTTTTTCGGCTTCGGGACCGAAAACTTTTCGGCCTGTATAGGCCATTTCGGCCATGATGCCCGGAGCGATGATTTTGGGCAGGCGCTGCATCGTGCCGATGTCGGCGACGAGGCCCATATCAATTTCCTTGATGGTAAAATAGGCATCTTCCGTGCAATAGCGCATATCACATGCTGAGACGATGTCTACGGCCCCACCAATGCAGCCATGATGAATGGCGGCAAGTACAGGTTTTCTGCACTTTTCGATTGCTGTGATACAATCCTGCAGGTGGAAAATAAATTTTCTCAATGCTTCCCGCTTTCTTCCTTCACAATTGACTTGCTGAAATTTTTGGATGTCCATCAGCAGGCTGAGGTCAATGCCCGCACAAAAATGCTTGCCTTCTCCGCTCAATACCACTACCCGGATCTCGGGTGTTTCGTCTATTTCTTCGAAAAGGGCTTTCATTTCATCCCAGGCAGGCTGGTGGAGAGAATTTGCCTTTTCAGGACGGTTGAAAGAAACCCTGGCAATGTGATTGCTTATGTTTACCTGGAAAAAATCATATTTATTCATAAAAAAATGGAATGTGTTAGACCTTAAAGGAAAAAAATATTTAGAATTGTACACCAACTGATACTTTCCAGCGGGAGGTTTACCCAAAAGTATTAACTTGGTCATAAGAACAAAAAAAATACGTCATTTTGAAACCTACAGATATTAAGAATCCGGAGTATTTTCATAAGGTAGTTGACTGCCAATATGCTTGCCCTGCTCATACCCCCGTACCTGAATATATTCGCCTGATCGCTGACGGTAAATATACCGAAGCATATATGATCAACTGGGAATCCAATGTATTTCCCGGTGTACTCGGGCGTACCTGTGACCGCCCCTGCGAACCCGCCTGTCGCCGTGGCAGGGTAGAGGAGAAGCCGGTAGCTATATGCCGCCTTAAACGGGTAGCCGCTGATTATAAGGGAGATGTCAAGCAGCTTATGCCTCAGGCACCCTTCAAATCCAATGGCAAAAAAGTTGCCCTGATAGGTGGGGGACCGGCTTCGCTTACCGTTGCAAGGGACCTTGCGCCTTTGGGTTATGAGATCCATCTGTATGATGAATGGCACAAAGGCGGTGGCATGATGCGCAGCCAGATTCCTTCCTTCCGCCTGCCGGAAGAAGTGCTGGACGAAGAAGTCAATTACATCATTGACCTGGGCATTCACACCCATTTCAACCACTATGTCAAAAGCATGAAGGAAATCCTGGACCAGGATTATGATGCGGTTTTTGTAGGCACGGGCGCACCAAAAGGGCGGGACCTGCAACTGCCTGGCAGATTGGAAGCAGATAAAAATGTACACATAGGCGTCGATTTTTTGGCAAGTGTCGCCTTTGAACATAAAGACAAAGTAGGGAAAAAAGTCATCATTCTGGGTGGCGGTAATACCGCCATGGACTGCTGCCGCACCTCCCGCCGACTTGGCGGCGAGGAAGTAAAAGTGGTCGTACGCTCTCCTTTCCAGGATATGAAAGCTTCTGAATGGGAAATAGAAGATGCCCAGATGGAAGACATTCCCATCCTCAACAATATGCCTCCCAAGGAATTTGTCATCGAAAATGGCAAACTGAAAGGGATGATCTTTGGCAAAGTGAAGGCGGAATATGATGAAAATGGAAAACGCAGCCTGGTACCCACAGGCGAGCCTGATGAGTTTATCGCTGCCGATGATGTCATCATCGCTATCGGACAGGATAACTCCTTTCCGTGGATAGAGCGCGATCTCGGGATTGAGTTTGGCAAGTGGGACATGCCTGTGCTTGACAAAACGAGCTTTCAGTCGACCTTGCCCAAAGTTTTCTTTGGGGGAGACGCGGCCTTTGGCCCTGAGAATATCATCACAGCTGCGGCCCATGGCCACACGGTTGCCGTTTCTATGCACCTTTTCCTCGAAGGAAAAGACATCATCAATGAGCGCCCCGATCCCATGACGAACCTCTATCGCCAGAAGATGGGCATCCACGAGTGGATGTATGACAGCGCTGTAGCCAGCGATGTCCGCTACAAAGTACCGCATGAAAGCAAGACCTTGACTCTCGTCAACCGCAAAGTGGAAGTGGAACTCGGTTTTGATGAAAAACTGGGCTTCAAGGAAGCACAGCGCTGTCTGAACTGTGATGTGCAGACCGTTTTTTCGGAAAACCTATGTATAGAATGTGATGCCTGCGTGGACATCTGTCCTACGGACTGCATTACTTTTACAGGCAATGGTGAGGAAGAAGACCTGAGAACCCGCCTGAGCGCACCTGCCCTCAACCTGACGCAGGACCTCTATGTCTCCGAAGAATTGAAAACCAAAAGGGTGATGGTGAAAGATGAAGATGTCTGTCTTCACTGTGGCCTGTGCGCCGAGCGCTGCCCAACGGCAGCCTGGGATATGCAGAAATTTTTGTACAACACAACCAAAGCACATCAGCTAACATAATGAGTTCTCCTTTAATAAATGATATGGTCATTCGCTTTGCGAATGTCAATGGAACAGGATCAGCGAGCGCGAACAATCTGTTTTCAAAGGCCATCTTCAGAATGGGCCTGCCTGTGTCACCCAAAAACATTTTCCCTTCCAATATACAGGGCTTGCCCACATGGTATGAAGTACGCGTCAGCGAAAAGGGCTATTTAGGCCGCCGTGCGGGAATTGATTTGCTGGTGGGAGTCAACCCTCAGAGCCTGAGGGAAGATGTGGATTCTATTCGTCCTGGCGGATATCTGGTATATGACAATACCAAAAGATTGCATGATGAATATATCCGCGAGGATATTAGCTATATCGGGATTCCGATGATGGAACTCAGCATAAAGCATTTTGGCAATCCCCGTATCCAGCAATTGCTGAAAAACATGATCTATGTAGGCGCTTTGGCAGCCTTGTTAAATATGGATATCGAGGTGTTGAAGGAAGTCATCACTGAGCAGTTTGCAAGGAAGCCCAAGCTTATCCCTTCCAACTTCCAGGCGCTGGAGCTGGGATTAAATTATGTGTATGAAAACCTGGATTACCCCTTGGATATAAGGCTGGAAACCAGGGACTTAATAGGCGATAGCATCCTCATAGAAGGCAATGAGGCCACGGGCCTGGGAGCAGTATATGGCGGAGCCACGGTCATGGCCTGGTATCCTATTACGCCTTCCACAGATGTGGCCAAAGGCTTTGAAACCTATGCCAAAAAACTCAGAATAGACCCTGAAACCAGGGAGAAAAAATATGCTTTTGTTCAGGCAGAAGATGAACTGGCTGCTGTAGGCATGGTGATCGGTGCTGCCTGGAATGGTGCCAGGGCTTTTACCGCTACCAGCGGTCCGGGTGTCTCACTTATGAGCGAGTTTCTCGGCCTTGCCTATTTCGCAGAAATCCCCATGGTTTTGGTCAATGTGCAGCGTGGAGGGCCTTCTACGGGTATGCCTACCCGCACCCAGCAGGCGGACATTTTGTCCTCAGCCTATGCTTCACATGGTGATACCAAGCATATACTGCTGTTCCCGAGCACGCCTACGGAGTGCTTTGAGATGATGGCAGATGCCCTCGATCTTGCAGATCGTTTTCAGACTCCTGTGATGGTCATGTCTGACCTCGATCTGGGCATGAATAGCCACGTTTGTCCACCACTCAAGTGGGATGACTCACGCACATACGACTTCGGAAAGGTACTGAGCGCCGAGGATCTGGATGCCAGAACTACGCCCTGGGGCCGTTATCTGGATGAAGATGGAGATGGCATTACCTACCGCACCATTCCGGGTACACATCCTACCAAGGGTTCTTATTTTACCCGGGGAACTTCCCGCGATGAGTATGCGAGGTATACAGAATCAGGGGAAGCCTATGTGCGCATCGTTGATAGGATGAATAAAAAATGGGAAACCGCGAAATCATACGTTCCGGGTCCCTTTTTCCCCTATGGAAAAAATGAAAGTAAGTATGGTGTCATCTATTTTGGGACTACCAATTATGCCGCAAGAGAGGCTTTAGACCTGTTGGAGGAAAAGGGCATCAAACTGGACGCCATGCGTGTTCGCTCTTTACCCTTTAATGAGGAGGTAGAAACCTTCATCAGGCAGCATGACAAGGTGTTCATGATAGAACAAAACCGCGATGCCCAATTCAGGACTCTGTTGATGAATGAATTGGACGCTTCCCCCGAAAAATTGATTTCAATCCTCAATTATGACGGTATGCCTATCACTGCAGACCTTATCATGCAGAAGATTTCCCAATTTTTGTCTATTCCTACTGTTTAAACCGAAAAGCGCATCATCACATGTCTTTTATAAAACCGACATTTCGCCATCCAGGCCTTCCCAAAAATAAAGCAGGTTATACCAAATCTGAATATGAGGGAACCATTTCAACCCTTTGTGCAGGTTGTGGCCATGATTCTATTAGCGGAGCTATCGTGCAGGCCTGTTTTGAGCTGGCTTTGCTCCCCAACGAATTAGCCAAGCTATCCGGTATCGGTTGTTCTTCCAAGACGCCGACCTACTTCATGAGTAAATCTCATGGATTCAATACGGTTCATGGCCGTATGCCCTCCGTGACTACCGGCGCCAATATGGCAAACCGCGATCTTATATATCTCGGGGTTTCGGGAGATGGAGATACAGCCTCCATTGGCATGGGCCAATTTGTGCACGCCATCCGGCGCAACCTCAATATGGTCTACATTGTCATGAACAATGGCTGCTATGGCCTGACCAAAGGTCAGGATTCGGCCACAGCCGACTATGGCAGCATCAGCAAAGGGGGGAGCCCGAGTCAGTTTGAGGCCATCGACCTGGTAGGCCTGGGGATGGAATTGGGCGCAAGTTTTGTCGCCAGAAGCTTTTCGGGGGATAAAACCCAATTGGTGCCTATGATCAAGGCAGCTATGTCCCATCCGGGCTTTGCCCTGATAGATGTGATCTCGCCCTGCGTGACTTTCAATAACAATGATGGCTCGACCAAGTCATATTCCTATGTGAGAGATCACATTGAAGTAACATCTGAGTTTGATTTTGTTCCTGAAGAGGAAGAAATCTCCGTTACCTATGAGGAAGGTAGCTCTACCTCTGTCAAATTGCACGATGGATCAGAAATCCATCTGAGCAAACTCGCTCCTGAGTGGAATCCTACGGATCGTTACCTGGCCTTTCAACGCCTCAAAAAGGCGAAAGCAGCAGGAGAAATCCTTACGGGATTGCTCTATATCGATCCGGAAAGTGAAGACCTTCACACCAAAATGGGAACAACCGCCACACCACTTAATAAGCTGAAAGAAAAGGACTTATGTCCCGGATCAGAGGTGTTGGAAAAGATAAACCAAAGCTTTAGGTAATTGGAAAAGAAGCTGGAGGCCAGAGAAGTTATTTAATCCAGATTTTCTGGATATCCATTCCGCCGTCATATTTTATTTTAAGAAAATATAGACCTGCTCCCAACTTTGGATTCTCCCATTCAAACTCATGTTTCCCGCTGTTCAATTCTTTGGAAATAATCGAAGAAATGGCTTTCCCCTGTGAGCTATATAATTGAATTTCAATGAATTGAGGTTTTTGAATTCGAAGGCTGAGGGTCAAGCCGTTTTCCACGGGATTGGGACCCAGGCGAAGTTCATATTGCGGGAGGGAGCTATCAAACAAGCCTTCTCCTTCAAGCAGGTTGAGGGTTTGGTTTACAGGGATATTTTCAAAAATATCTTTATTTCCATTTGGCCAGACGACTGTCATTTTATCAATGTACCTAAGGCTGCCTAGCCCAAAGTGAAGGGTAAAACTATTTTGAGAAGCAAAGCCACTACCGGCATTTATTTCATCCGTAAATATGCTCCCTTCAGCCTCCAAAGTAACTTTGGTCCCGACCGCATTCCGATTGCTGCTTGTCCCGCGGGCGCGTATGTTGAGATAATTTCCCGGAGAAGCTGTGGTATTTAAAAAAAGCTGATTGCCTTCTGAGCCTGTATTTGCAACAAATAGGTCCAATAAACCATCTTTGTTGATATCGAGGCTCGCTGCCCCATAGCTGCCTCCCATGCTTGCAATAGGCGTTTGGGCCTCTACTATCCCAAAAGTATCATTCCCCAGATTGCGTTGCAAAACATTGGGGTAAGGAGCAAAATAACTGTCGTTGGCAGTATACACATCTATGAATCCGTCATTGTCAAAATCAAGGAAACAGTTTCCCCAACCCATGCCATTGTCTATCAGTCCCGTCCTGCTTGACGCATTGGAGAAGGTTCCATCCTGATTGTTCATCAAAACAACATTCTTCCCCAAATTGGTGATGTAAAGGTCCAGCCATCCATCCTGGTTGATATCCCCCACATCCACTCCCATGCTTTGGATATGTATGTTGGTATGGGAAAAGGCGGAAACATCCGTAAAGTATCCTTTCCCATCATTTTGGTACAAAATATTGGCCTGATAGGCATCATGAGTCAGGTATAGATCCTGGTCACCATCGTTATCGTAATCGAAGAAAATAGCAGCCTGTGCTATCTGCACATCCCTTGTATTTGACTCATAGACAACATCTCTGAACTTCATGTTTCCGAGATTCTGGTACAAATTGTTTTGTTCCCTGAGGTTAGCTACATAGATGTCCAACAGACCATCTCTGTTAACATCTACAAAATGGACGCTCCGAGGATTCCGTAGGGCTTGTACGCCAGCTTCCCGGGCTATTTCTGTAAATGTGCCATCTCCATTATTATGGTAGAGAAAGTTGTTTGTCTCGCGGACACCTACATATAAGTCCAACCATCCATCATTGTCCAAATCTCCCCAGACAGCTGTATTGGAATTGCCTGTAAAATCAAGGCCCAGATCGGCCGCTACCTCTGTGAAGGTATTATTCCCATTATTTTTATACAGGAGATTCGGTTTGTTGATGCGGCAAACGAAGATGTCATCCTGCCCATCGTTATTGAAGTCCCCCACGGCTGCGCTGCGGTTAAGACCAGGATGGGAGATGCCTGCCTCTGCCGAAATCTCCTGAAAATACGTCTGTGAAAAGGCCGGATGAATCGAAAAAAATAAAACGCCCACCAGGCCTATGTAAAAAAAATCCTTCACGATCCTTTTTGTAACGCTCTGGCTATCACCAGTTTCTGAATCTCAGAAGTGCCTTCACCGATGGTGCAAAGCTTGGCATCCCGGTAGAATTTTTCAGCGGGAAAATCTTTGATATAGCCATAGCCGCCGTGAATCTGTACACATTCATTTGCTGCCCAGACCGCTACCTCGCTTGCATAATATTTCGCCATGGCTGAATAGTGGTTTACAGGCAGTTTCTGCATGATGCGGTCCGCTGCCTGATAGGTCAGCAGGCTGGCTGCTTCGATGCGTGTGCGCATTTCTGCCAATTTGTTGCCAATGGCCTGAAACTTATAGATCGGCTGGTCAAATTGCTCGCGCTCGCGCGAGTAGCGCACGCTGGCCTCATAGGCGCCCAGCGCAATACCGACAGACAAGGCCGCGATAGATACGCGTCCGCCATCCAATACACCCAGCGCCTGCTTGAAACCATGGCCAACCTCGCCCATGATCTGGGATTTGTGGACGCGGCAGTCCTGAAAGATCAGCTCTGTCGTCTCAGAAGCGCGCATGCCCAGTTTGTTTTCCTTTTTTCCTGCGGAAAAACCGGGCGTGCCTTTTTCAATGATAAATGCCGTGGCATTATTTCGGCTACGGGCTTCGCCCGTGCGGGCGATGACGACCGCGACATCACCGGATTTCCCGTGTGTGATGAAGTTTTTGGAGCCGTTGAGGATATAGTGATCGCCATCTTCTATGGCGACAGTTTTCATATTGCCGGCATCAGAGCCGGTATTGGGCTCCGTGAGCCCCCATGCGCCGATCCACTCGGCGGTGGCGAGTTTGGGAAGGTATTTTTGTTTTTGCTCCTCGCTGCCATATTTCAGGATATGGCCGGTGCAGAGAGAATTGTGGGCAGCAAGAGAAAGTCCTATGCCTCCACATACCTTTGCGACTTCCACAATGGTGGTGACATATTCATAATAGCCAAATCCAGAACCACCGTATGTTTCGGGTACCAATACCCCCATGAGGCCCATTTCTCCCAATTCCTTCATGATTTGAACAGGAAATTCCTGCGTTTCATCATAATGCAGGACAACTTCTGGGGTGAGTCGCTCTTTGGCGTATCGCCGGATCATGTCGGCGATCATTTGTTGGTTTTCGGAAAGATCTAAATGAATCGGGGAGTTTGTTGCAATCGTTTCGCTCATAAAAATGTATTCGTGGGTTACCGTGACATGGACTCCGTCGTTTCTTCGGGAAGCTCCTTGAGGTCGAGAATCATCAATCCATCCAGGGCATTGTTAAATTTGGGGTCAATATTAAAACCAATAATCCGGGCATTTTGTCGGATATATTTCTTTAGTAAAACAGGTAGCTGAAAATGAGCAGGTTCCATGTCTCCGATCACTTTGTCTACTTTTTTCAAATCATTGGGAAGGTCTTCCAGCAGGTCGCTCAGGTGGCCATCAGTAAGTTTGCTCCTGAAGCGCTTGCGCGGTTTGATGTAAGTAGCAAGTTCCTCATCGAAATAGAACTTCTTGATGAAAGCAACCATGAAACGCTTGGAAAGTTTCGAATAGTGGTTGCTGATACTCACCGGACCAATGATGTAGCGATGTTCTTCCGAACTGTCAATCATGCCGTGGATTCCTTTCCACAACAGATAAAGCGGAAGACGCTTTCGTTGGTACTCTTTCAGCACAAAAGAACGTCCCAGCTCTAAAGCCTGGCGCAAATATACGCCAAATTCATCTTTGATGCGGAACAGGGAGGAAATATAGAAGCCATTAACTCCATATTCCTCAAAGATAGAGCTGCCCTGTCCGATACGATAGGCTCCGGCAATTTTCTTTGCCTCCTTGTCCCATAAAAATAAGTGGAGATAATACAGGTCGTATTCATCCAAATCCCGGGCCTTAAGGGTGCCTTCGTCTACATCCCGGAAAGTGACTTCCCGCAGCCTGCCGATTTCCTGAAGTATGACCGGGATTTCGGTTGCTTCTGCTGCAAATACCTCAAATTCCTGCTGGGCGATTACGAGGGCGTGAGAGCGGAGTTGCTCTATTTCAGCTTCGATGGCCTGCTGGGGCATAGGTTCAGCTATGGGTTCTCCCTCCTCTGTGATCAGGCTTTTTCGTTCGAAAAAGGTGTTTACTTTGATGGCTGAGCCCAGCGAGTAGGTTCTCGCCCGCAGATAGCGCCCAAAGCGCTCGATATCTTCAAACTCTTTTTGCTCTCTAACAGAGATCGGCTGCCCTACACGAACGCGGATATTGGCATTTTTCTTTTTGAGCATTTCTGAAGGCAAAGCCACCGTTCGCAACATCGGGTGAATCAGGCCTACGAGGTGAAAAAGGGCACTGTTTTGCCCCTGAAAATAGAATGGGATGACAGGTACTTCGGATCGCTGGATGAGTTTGAGGGCGGTATTTTGCCAGGCTTTGTCGGTGATGCCTCTGCGCTTGGAGCTGAGGGTCGAAACTTCCCCTGCGGGAAATATTCCCAGCGAATTTCCACCCTTCAAATGAAGCAGACATTGCTTCATGCCAGCCATACTGGCCCAGGGGCCTTTTTCGCTTTTGAAGGGATTGACAGGGATGAAAAAATCCTGTACGGGCTCTACCTGGTTGAGGAGAAAGTTGGCCATGACTTTGAAGTCAGGTCGGCGGGCAGCGACCAGCTTGATGAGGATCAAGCCATCCAACATCCCAAAGGGATGGTTTGAAATGGTAATAAATGGCCCTTCCTGTGGAATTTTGCTTAACTCTGATTCATCAAATTCCACTTCAATCTGAAGCTCATCCAGTAAGGCGTCAATAAATTCCAGGCCATGACGCTCCTGGAGAAATTCATACATTTGATTCAGCCTGTGAATCCCAGTCAATTTCATAAGTGGGCCCGCTGCCTTGGCTAAATGCAACTTTTTAAGCTTGGCTGCTTTGATAAAATCAGGCTTACTTACCAGGTCTCCCATAAAGATTTCTTTTTAGTATTAAAAAAGGCTAGTTGGTCAAATACCCTCCACTGATATAGCTTTGCAAATCTTTGATTGTATTTTCTTTTTCCAAAATCAAAACCTTCACTATATCCCGCATCGTCAGGATGCCGGCTATCTTGCCATCTTCCAAAACGGGTAAATGGCGGATATGCTTATCACGCATCAGCAGCATGCATTTGTCTACAGAGTCTGTAGATAGTACGCAAAAAACTTTTGCTGTCATTAAGTCCTTTATTTGGGTATTTCGGGATGATTTGCCAGCGAGAATGACCTTCCTTGCATAGTCCCTTTCGGAAAAAATACCGACAAGTTTTCCATCCTGGACTACTGGCAAAGCACCTATATTTTTTTCTGCCATTAACTCTAAGGCAGAAAAGACAGTTGCGTCTGGTGCTATGGTATAGAGTTCGTTTCCCTTACTGTCAAGCAGTTGTTTTACTGATGCCATAGATTGTGTGTTTTGTATAAGTGAATGTTAAAAGAAGCAAATAATGGAATCTACACATATTTTGAAATCACATTAGAAGATAAAAAATAATACCTTTGCCCCCAAATAACAAGCAGCTATTTAATATCGAATTCAATTCTATTCTTCTAAATATTTACCTGGTAAAATTATCCAAATGAGCATATTTGATAAGTTTTTCCCATCTGATGATTTCGAAAAAGTAGGGTGGAAGACCCTTGACAGCCTGGAAGGTCTGGATGAAATATTGGCTCTTTCCTCGCAGAAAACAGTGATTATTTTTAAGCACAGTATCCGTTGCGGAACGAGTGCACAAATAAAGGACGCTTTGTTTTCTGACTGGGATATAGATCCGGCCGATGCTGAATTGTACTATCTCGACCTGATAAATCACCGTCAGGTATCCAATGAAATCGCTGCGCGATTGGGCATCCTGCATCAATCACCACAGGTGATTCTTGTCAAAAATGGCAAGGCCATTTATGCATCTTCTCATTATCAGATCTCCTTAGATCGAATCAAATCAGAAATACATATTTAACATACAAACGGAACGAAAAAAGAAATCCATGGACATCAAATCTTATTTGGAGGAAAATAACCTTCAAACACAAAAAACGGCTGAAGGCCTGCATTTTACTATCGAAAAAGAAGGAGAAGGCGAATTTCCCCAGGAAGGCGATTATGTAAAAGTGCACTATACCGGGACCTTTTTGGATGGCAAAAAATTTGATTCTTCGGTAGACCGGGGGGAAGCCTTTGTATTTCCTGTAGGTCAGGGACGGGTGATTCAGGGCTGGGATATTGGCATTCCTCTGTTGAAGGTAGGCGGAAAAGGAACTTTGTATGTGCCACATACGCTGGGCTATGGCCCGGAAGGTGCAGGTGGGGGAGCCATCCCGCCTTTTGCAGCATTGAAGTTTGAGGTAGAATTGCTCGAAATCATGACAAAAGAAGCTTTTGAAAAAGAGCAGGAAGAAAGCCTCGCGCGTCGCCGCCAGGAATACCTCCAGCAGGCGCTGGCTCAACTCCAGCGCGACCGCGAGACCATTGATGCCTATGTCATTGACAGACAGCTTGTTGTGCAGAGGACAAGCACAGGCTTGACCTATATTGTCAATAAACAAGGGCATGGCCCCAAGCCGGCAACTGGCCAAACGGTAGCCGTGCATTATGAAGGTCGCTTGTTAAGTGGACAGGTGTTTGATTCTTCTTTCCAGAGAAACCAACCGATTGAGTTTCCTATTGGCGAAGGTCGTGTGATACCGGGCTGGGATGAGGGCATTGCCCTTTTTCAGGAAGGAGGCGCAGGAACCATCATTATTCCATCTCCATTGGGATATGGACCTCAAAGTGTAGGTGCCATTCCTCCTAATTCAATATTGGTATTTGATATTGAGCTGGTGAAGGTGGGGTAGGGTGAGAGGATGAGAGGATGAGAGGATGAGAGGATGAGAGGATGAGAGGATGAGAGGATGAGAGGATGAGAGGATGAGAGGATGAGAGGATGAGAGGATGTGCAGATTACTAGTTGAATCTACAAATCCTCACATCCTCTCATCTACTAATTAATTACTTGCTCCACTCTTTGATGGAAGCCTCGTTCATGCGAACGTAATCGTCGTTTTTGGCTTCTTTAGCCATTTCCATAGAACGCTTGGCAACAGTGATAGCTTCTTTCTTTTTGCCCATATCAGCAAGGATCAAAGCCTCGCGGCGAAGAGTCCAAAAGCGAGCGTTGTCACCGGCATTTGCCTTTTTGATCCACTCATAAGCTTTGTTGAGGTCCTTGCCGGCATCATGGTAATAGGTAGCAGCACGGTAGTAATCACCTGCACTTGGGCCTGCCATTACCTGATCAATGCTTGCCATTACCTGCTCTTCTGTGCCTACCTCGATAGGAACACCTACACGTGTTTTGTCCCACATTACCCAAAGCATAGCGCTAGAGCTTTTTACTTCTCCGAAGCCCATGGTGAAGCTCCACATAGACCATTCATCAGATTCTGTTTTAGCCATAAAGCTGACAGCTGGCTCTTTTTCTATATAGGTACCGAAGTTACCTGACTCATAGGTGTACAGGTTAAATTTCCATTCGTCCTTATTAGGCACGGTCAGGATAGCATAAGAACCGGCTTTACACTTCTGGCCGCCAATCGTTACGTCTTTGTCAAAAGAAATTTTGGTTGCCTGGTTAGCACCTGTTCTCCAGAGCTCACCATAAGGAACCAGCCCACCAAAGATTTCGCGGTCTTTTACGCCAGGGCGAGAGTACTCGATAGTAATTTCTGTCAGGCCTACAGCCTGTGTTACCTTGGAACCTGGACTAGGAGCAGGAGTTTGAATTTGGCCAAATACCTGGTTGCTGATCAGCAAGCTCAGGGTAAAAACGAGGAGGATTTGAAGTTTTTGCATCATTGTTTGTGGAGTTTAGTTAAAACAATTTTGGGTTTTAAAATAATGTCGCAACTTAGAAAAAGGAGGCCTCAGTTTCAAGCCTACTACATGATAATGTGAATAAGGTTTAAAGTTTGAATCCCAACTGAAGGCCAAGCAGGAAGGATTCCAGCCCTGTACTCCGCCAATACTGCGCATAGCGCAGTTCTATCTCATCAAAAAGCCCCACGCGCGCCGCGCCCAATTTGAAGCGGCCTATGCCGTAAAGCGGTGAATAATAGAGACTCAGCCCCAATTTGTGGCTGTAAAATCCCGAAAGATCGTAATCCGAAGTGAAAAAGAAGGCATCTGAAGGATGCATGGCCAGGGGAGCAAAATATTGGGATGCACTTTGTATGTGGAAGCGGTAGCTTGGATAAATGGAGAGAAAAGGGCTGGGCTTAAAGGCCCATTCCATTTGGGTGCTGAAGGCATTGACTCCAAAACTATCCCAATAATAGCGGTTAAAAGTGCGAAGCACCAGCCAATCGGTGAGGAAAAAATTGGCTCTCAAAGCCAGGGGGAACTTGAGCCTTTTGGTAGGCAGCTTTTCTACCCTGGGCAGCTCATCATCAGGGAAATATACCCTGTGAAAAGGAGTCGCCAGCATGCCTTGCTGGAATACCAGCTCGGTGGCGATTGCTATCTGCAATTTGGGATTGATGACCTGATTGAGGTTGGCGCTGAGGCTATAAGACCGCCGACGGGAAGTCGGCGCTATATCGCGGCCCGTGCCGCGCAATTCATCCGGAAAGATCAGGATCCAGGTATCCTGGTAGCTGTGAAGCCCCAGATAAAGATCGCGGCTGCGATCGGCAGAAGAGAGGCCCCAGCCTGCTCCGAAGGAGCTGGAGATGTAGTCAGATTCGGCGGAACCGCCGCCGAGGAGTTGCAAAAATTGATTTTTGCGCGGAAGGGTTTTGTGATAGGTGAGGAACATGCGCGCTCGCGCATCGCGGTAGGAAGCCGATGACACCCTCGTGTCTATGTTGTCTGTAGAAGCAGAAGTATATACATTGATACCTGAATTGATCTGGACCCAGTCCTGTGAATCCAGGGGGATTTGGATGAGAATAATCGAGGAATAATCGGTTAACTCCTCTGTGCCGACTCCTCCTGTAACAGCAGAGTTATTGCCATCCTGTTCATAATAATTAAACAAAAAGTCGACATCTATTTGCGCAGGAAGGCTGCTCTTGAATGCGGGTTTAAAGGCAGAATCCTGCGACAAGCTGTTATCCAAATCCTCCGTCCCCTGCGCTGAAAGCTGAAAACCCAGGCAAAGCATCCAGAGACCCCATATAATTTTTGCTTTCAAATTCATTTTTCTCAATTACAACCACATCCGCCCCCACTTTTGGTCCCCTCTGTAGCACCAGAGGCGCCTTCCCGATAAGCCTGAAAGGCTGTGTCATAACCTTCCACCTTGCGCGCCTGCAAGGCCATGTCTTTATCATTCAGGTACATTTTCTGGTATTCCTTCACAGAAACACAGCCTGTCATAGAAAAAACAGCCAAAACCGTCCCCAAAACCAAAAATAGTATTTTTACGCTCTTCATAATCCCAAATCTTCAGTCCCGCCTCTCGCCTCTCGCCTCTCTGCTCTCTGCTCTCTGCTCTCTGCTCTCGCCTCTCGCCTCTCTGCTCTCGCCTCTCTTCCTATCCCGCATCAAACCCTCCTGTGCCACCGAAGCAACCAGTTGACCATCCATATCAAACAAAGACCCTCTGCAAAAGCCTCTGGCTCCTGAGGCACTCGGACTATCCAGCGCATAGAGCAGCCATTCATCTGCTCTAAATGGGCGATGAAACCACATGGCATGGTCCAGGCTGGCGAGTTGAAGGCCGGATTGGGCAATCGCCAGTTTGTGAGGAAGCATGGCCGTGGCCAGGAGATTGAAATCTGAGGCGTAAGCCAAAACAAGCTGATGGTCAAGCAGTTCGTCACTGCTCAATTTGCCATTGGCGCGAATCCATACGTAGCGTTCTGGCGGGTAGCTGTCATCCGGAGCAAAAGGATTGATAGCAACTGTGGGCCGAAAATCAATCGGCCGCTCCAGCAGAAATGCCTTTCGGAAAAACTCCGGTAATTTGTCAAAGTAGCTTACATATTCTTGAAAAACGCCTTCCAACTCCTCTGGTTTGGGCACATCGGGCATGAGATTCTGGTGGGTATAGCCCTCTTCTATCCGCTGGAAAGAGACAGCAGCATGAAAAATGGATTTTCCATGTTGGATGGCCGTCACCCTGCGGGTTGAGAAGCTGCCGCCATCGCGTGAGCGCTCTACCTGGTAAATGATAGGCGATGAGATATCGCCGGCAAGAATGAAATAGCCATGAAGGCTATGCGGTAGGCGCGCGGGATCGACAGTTTGAGCTGCAGCGCTCAAGGCCTGAGCCAGTACCTGCCCTCCAAAAACAGAAGGACTTCCGATATGTTTGCTTTCGCCACGAAATAGGTTCTCTTCGAGGCGCTCCATTCGAATCAACGCCAATAAATCGTCTACTTTACTCATATAAGCAAAGATAGGCTGGATGTGGGAAAAAGAGAATAAAAAAAAAGAACCTGACCAGAATCTGATCAGGTATTTCAATAAGCCTAAACTGGATCGCAGATGTATATACGCTAAATCGAAGGGTCAATAAAAAAAGCCAGGGGACTCATCCTATAGAGAATCAACCCTAGCCCTTGCTCTTGTAATTCCAGAACTATCGTCCTGTTGTCTGATACAAATGTACATTTATCTTACCTTTATTTTTTGTTTTTTGTCTATTTGGTAAGAATTGAAGGGTGAATGGCATAATAAGATGGGTAAATAGTTTTTATGGGTAAGAAATTAAAATAAAAACGATTAAACGGCTTGGTATATTATTTAAATATGGATGCTAAAATATTACCCTATTTGTCTTAATGCTTGTTTTTGTAAAGAGTGTTGATGATTTGGTCTGTGATAAATTGAAATTAAGAGGGTAATATTTTTGATAAAAATGGCTGCTTTTTTAACAGTTGGATGAAACACTGTGTGGATAATAATGGCTTTCATATTACCTTTTTAATTTGGATCAATATCCAATATGATCCTCAGCGTTTTGTTTTCAGCTTCCTTGAAATAGCTATCTATCAGCCCGTTTAGGGTGCTCCGTACCCGGGCAGGGGGAAGTCCTTTGCCCAGTTTGACCATAAACTGCATATAGTACAGGTTGCGGATTCGTGAAATGAGGGGATAGTCTGGTCCGAGCAGGTTGTGCCCAAAATAGGGCCTGAGCATTCCATCCAATTTGATGGCCTGCTGTTCCAGGTATTTGGAATCTTTGTGTACCAATTGAATTTTAATGATGCGCGAAATGGGAGGATAACCCAGTTCCTGCCTGTTGCGCAATTCTTGCATGAAAAAGCCATCAAAAGGCGCTTGCTGCTCTACGGTTTGTAATACCAGATTCTCTGGCATCATGGTCTGAATCAGTACATGGCCCTGCTTGCTACTCCGGCCGGAACGCCCGGCAACCTGAGTCAGCAGCTGATAGGCCTTTTCGTAGGCGCGAAAATCCGGAAAGGACAATATATTGTCCGCATTGATCACGCCTACCAGCGTGACATTTTCAAAGTCAAGGCCTTTCGATACCATCTGGGTGCCCACCAGTATGTCAATTTGTTTGCTCTCAAAACGGCCAATGATGTTTTGAAAACCCAGTTTGGTGCGGGTAGTGTCGAGGTCCATGCGCTCGACCCGGGCATCCGGAAAATAGGTCTTTACCTCTTCCTCGATCTTCTCGGTCCCTATGCCTGCGCGCCGCAGTTCATAATGCTCGCATTGAGGGCATTTTTCCAACGAATACTCCGTATGTCCGCAATAATGGCATCTCAAATGGTCTTTCGACTTATGGAAAGTCAGGCTGATGTCGCAATTGATGCACTGTGGCACATGGCCACAATTCTGGCAAACCACAAAAGGGGCATAGCCCCTGCGGTTTTGGAACAAAATGATTTGTTCCCCCTTCAGCAATGTCTCTTTGATGGCTTCATGAAGCCGTTTGGAGAAAATGCCCATTTTCTGCTTTTTCTTGCGCTCGATGCGCATATCTATGATGGCGATCTCGGGAAGCGTCGCTTCTATGGCGCGCTCCTGTAGGGTCACAAGGCTGTATTTGCCTTGCCTGGCATTGAGGTAGCTTTCGAAGGCCGGCGTAGCCGATCCCAGCACCACCGGGATTTGCAAAGTCTTTGCATAATAGATCGCCAGATCTCTGGCGTTGTAGCGCGGAGCGGGCTCCGTTTGCTTGAAGGAGTGATCGTGCTCCTCGTCCACCACTACCAGGCCCAGGTCCTGAAAAGGAAGAAAAATGGCGGAGCGCACGCCCACCACAATTTCGTATTTCCGATCTCTGACATGCTGCCAGATTTCTACGCGCTCCTGATCGTTGAATTTGCTGTGGTAAATACCCACCTCCTCCCCAAATTCGCTTTTGATGCGGTCTATGATTTGCTTGGTAAGGGTGATTTCAGGCAGGAGATAGAGCACTTGCTGGCCTTTTTTCCTGACCTCCTGAATCATCTCTATATAAATATGGGTTTTGCCGCTTCCTGTGATGCCATGCAGCAGGATAGGGCGGCTGATGTTTTCTGTCAGCGAACCCTGAATCTGCGACAAGGCAGTTGCCTGATGGACATTTAGCTCTATGTGTTTGGGCTTTTCCTTATACCCATAAAGCTCCAGCCGGTCTATTTGTACATCTTCTTCGACTATATAGTTTTTTTCTACCAGCGCTTTGACGGCTGCTGAGCTGACACCTATTTCTTTTAAAACCTCCGTTTTGGGGGTAGGTTTTTTTTGAAAATAATCTGAAAGAATCCGCATCAGGAGGCTCTCCTGTTTGGGAGCCCGACCTAAATTGTCGAGCGCATTTTTCATGGCATCCTCGATCATGAGATCGTCGTGCAGCCGCAAAAAGCTTTTGAATTTGGGCTTATAGCGCGTTTCTACTTCCTGAAACAATTCTATCCAGCCTCTGGACTGCATACTCCTCAGGCGGGGAGAGGGATTGATGATCTCCCATATCTGGGCCACCTCCTTGAAGGAGAGCACGGGCTGTATGGAAAGGGCTTCAAGCAGCATAAACTCCTTATCCGTGGTGCTGAGGTCTTCATAAGGAAGCCCTTCGCGCATGCGCACGCACATGGAGCTCTCCGGCTTCAGGCCCGCCGGCAAAGCGGCCTTCAGGGCTTCTCCTTCGGAGCACATATAATAGAAAGCGATCCATTCAAAGAGCTTGAATTGAGCTTCAAATAAAACCGGCTGATCATCCAGGACTTCTTCGATTTCTTTAAGAGAATTGATCACGGCGGGGTCAGATTCCTCATAAATGCTTTTGATCAGGCCGGTATAAATTTTATTTCGCCCAAAACTTACCAAAACGCGTTTGCCGACCTGCAAAAGGGGTTTTTGCTCTTTAGTTGCGAGATAACTAAAGTTGGATTTGATAGGGAGAGGAAGGATGATTTCTGCTACAGTAGCCAATGTTTGCCGGGTTGATGGTTCAACTTAAAAGTAAGGATGACTAAGAGAAAATGCTAATTTTTTTGACTTTTTTGCCAAAAAAAAGAAAAGGATGCCGAAGGTTAAGGTAAAGTTAGGAAGTAGAGGGAAATTTCAATACAAATTCATAATTTTAGCTCAATGAGTCAGTACCTGGAGAAATACGCAAACGAGCATTCGCGATTTATGGTGATCAACAATGCCCTTGTTCATTATCGGGATGAAGGGAAAGGAGAAGCTTTATTGATGCTTCATGGAGCGTTTTCGAGCTTGCACACATTTGATGGATGGGTTGAAGAGTTGGAGGATAAATACCGGATGATACGGCTTGATTTGCCTGGTTTTGGCATTTCGGGGACCTCTGTAGATCATAGTTACAGCATTTCGGGCTATGTAAATGTCCTCAGGACCTTCCTGGATCGCTTAGGGATCGAAAAAGTTCACCTGGCGGGCAGCTCCCTGGGAGGTTGGCTGAGTTGGGAGTTTGCACTCCGTTTTCCCGATCGCGTAAATCGCCTCGTGCTGATCGATTCAGCAGGTTTTCTGGACGAGCAGAGCATCCCGCTCCCTTTCAAAATGGCCCGGATGCCCTTTGTCAACCGCGTGATCCGCTTTGCGGTTCCCAAAACGGTTTTCGAAGTTTTTCTTCGTCAGGTATATGGCGACCCCTCTCAGATTACATCAGAGCTGAGAGATCGCTATTACGACCTTTTTTCCAGAGAAGGAAATCCTGAAGCCTTTCTCGCCCTCGCCAATGGCAAGTACAAAGACAATACCCCTCACCTGAAAAAAATTCAGCATCCTACCCTCATCCTCTGGGGCGAAAAAGACCGCTGGCTGCCTGTATCACAGGGCTATGAATTTCACCGCCGAATCCCCAATTCGGAGTTTATCATTTATGATGACCTGGGACATATTCCCATGGAAGAAGAGCCACACGAAACAGCAATGGATGCCTGGGCTTTTTTGTCGAAAAATATATTTGAAGCCAGTAAATAGTGCATAACAAGAAAAAATGATCAACCAAAGAATCTCTGCCCTTCGCCAAAAAATGCAGCAGGCAGGCCTCGCAGCCTACATCATCCCCCCGACTGATCCTCACCAAAGTGAGTATATCGCTCCCCATTGGCAGGGGCGGACCTGGATTTCTGGCTTCGACGGCTCCGCCGGAACCGTCATCATCACCCGCGACTTCGCGGGTTTGTGGACCGACTCCCGCTATTTCATCCAGGCAGAGCGCCAGCTCGCGGGTAGCGAAATGCAGCTCATGAAGCTGCCCGTAGCGCGCAAACCCGATCAGGTAGAGTGGCTGGCAGAGAATCTGCAAAAAGGTGACATCGTGGGCATTGACCGCGAACTCCTGGCCATCTCAGGCGCAAAGCGCCTGAACAAAGCCTTCGGGCCGCAAGGCATCATCCTGCTGCCTACAGATGATTTGCTGACGCAAATCTGGGAAGACCGCCCCCCTTTGCCACAGGCAAAGGCCTTCGAACATCCACTCGCTTTCGCAGGCGAAAGCAGAACCGAAAAACTGGCGCGCATTCGCGCTGACATGAAAAAGCAAAAGCTTGACTACCACCTGATTACAGCACTTGATGACCTTGCCTGGGTATTCAATATCCGAGGAAATGATGTGGATTATAATCCGGTTGTGATAGCTTATGCCCTGATCGGCATAGAGGATTGTTCGCTTTGCATCCATGATGAAAAATTGCCTGAGGAGCTGAAAAAAGCATTGACCAATGATGCAATCCAGCTCCATCCTTACGCGCAGATAGGCCAGCTTTTGGCACAAATCCCTGCGGGGAAACGCATTCGCCTGGCAGCCGCTCAGACCTCTGTTGCTTTGAAAGAAAAGCTCAAAGAAGGAGTGCTGCTGGATGAAGGAAAAAGCATTCCTACGGTGCTGAAAGCCTGTAAAAACGATACCGAAATTGCCAATACCCGCCATGCCATGGCGAAAGATGGGGCAGCTATCCTGCGCTTCCAGCGCTGGCTGGAAGAAGCAGTCCCGCAGGGCGGGATCACTGAAGTTATCGCCCAGGAAAAGCTGCATGCTTTTCGTGCGGAACAAAAAGATTTTGTGGGCGACAGCTTTCATACCATCGCGGGCTATGCCGCGCATGGGGCCATCGTGCATTATAGCGCTACCCCTGCGATCGCAGCCACCCTCCAGCCCAAAGGGCTGTTTTTGCTGGATTCAGGAGGACAGTACCTGGACGGTACCACCGACATCACACGGACCATCGCCCTGGGTGAGCTGACAGCGGAGGAAAAGCGTGATTATACGCTGGTGCTCAAAGGGCATATTGCCCTTTCGATGGCCCAATTTCGGGAAGGCACCACCGGTGCCAACCTGGATATATTGGCGCGCAGCGCCATGTGGGCCGAAGGCATAGATTATGGCCATGGCACAGGCCACGGCGTGGGCTTCTTTTTGAATGTACATGAAGGCCCGCAGGGCATAGGGCAGGGGCTGAGCGGCGGTGCCGCTACGGAATTGAAAGAAGGGATGATCACTTCCAACGAGCCCGGTATCTACCGGGCAGGCAAGCACGGTGTGCGCATCGAAAACCTCATCCTGACGGTAAAAGGACCCGAAACGGAGTTCGGAAAGTTTCTGCGCTTTGAAACCCTCACCCTATGTCCCATAGACATCCGGCCTGTCATGCCCGAGCTGCTGACACAGCAGGAAAAAGAGTGGCTCAATGTCTACCATGAGGCAGTCTTGCAGGGCCTTTCTCCCCTTTTGACAGCGGAAGAAATCAATTGGCTTAAAGAAAAATGCTCCAAAATATAGCCCCCTGCGAACTGCATACTGCCAACTGGCTTACCTCAGGACTTCCACTTTTCGGTAATAAAAAGCATCATTTACCCTGATTCGCACCAAATAAATCCCATCTGAGACATCGCCCAGGGAAATCAGTTCATCCAGTTTTCCCTGCGGTGCAAAGGTCCGATGGGCATACACCTGCTTTCCATCTATTTGGAAAATATTGATTTCGACCAGCGAGGAGGTGGAAAAATCTGCCTTCAGGTAGAATGTGCCTTTGTTGGGGTTGGGGTAAAGCTGTATGCTTTGAGAAAATTGCTCCTTGGGTAAAGCGGTGTTAATCAGGTAGATAACGGATGTGTCAGAAGTACATTTGCCCTTAATTACCACGACTTTATAGGCTCCATTGGTGGGCGCATAAATACTTTGGTTATGTGCAGAAAGCAGGCTGTCATTCCTGAACCACAGATAATCATCTGCGTTGAAGATGCTGCATTGCAGGCTATCCCCAGGGATTTGCAGGATCTGGGGCTGAGCAATGGTGGGGTCGACCGTCACCCGGACTTCCGCTGAAAATGGCGTCCAGCAACCCGCCGAATAGCTAACCCTCAGCCGCAGTGTATCTGACTTGCGAACGATCAGCACGGAGTCCATGCTGCCATCTGACCATTCATAAGCCAGGTAGCCGGAAGGCCCTTTCAGGCTTAGCTGATCACCCTCACAAAATATTGTGTCTCCCAGAATTTGAATCTCCGGAGCTGAGCTGCTGTCTATCACGCTCACATCTGCCATGCAGCTGTGGCTGTTGCCACTGAGATCGGTGGCCGTAAGCATCACGCTTTGTATGCCTGCATCCGCACAGAAAAAACTGTCTCGACTGAGTGTCAGAGAAGCCAATGCACAATTGTCCATGCTGCCGGCATTGACCTGCTGAGGGCTGAGGATCGCCAGATGATTGGCGTCGAGTGTCAGGCTCGTAGCCTGGCAAAATGCCACCGGAGGCAGGCTATCCCTGATCAATACAGTGGCCAGACAGCCGTCTGAGTTTCCGCTTTGATCGAGCGCCACCAGGGTGACGATTTGCTGGCCTATATCCAGGCAGCCAAAACTGTTTCTACCAACAATCAGGGAAGAAATGCCACAATTGTCACTGCTACCACCATCAATCTGACTTGCCTGTAAGCTTCCATTGCCATTGGCATCCAGGTAAACTGTCGCCTGTTGACAAACGACTGTCGGAAAGCGGGTATCGCGTATTCGGACCGTTGTTTGGCAAGAGCTGCTGTTATTGCTTCCGTCCGTTGCCGTAAGGCTGATATTTTGGGTTCCAATATCGCTGCAATCAAAACTGGATTGGCTGAGAATCAGCGAATTGATGCCGCAATTGTCATTGCTGGACGTGATGATTTGGCTGGGCGAAAGGCTTGCGCTACCATTTACATCCAGTGCCAGATTGGCACTTTGGCAGCTCAAAGAAGGGGAAGTGGTATCCCGCACCCAAATGGTTGCCTGGCAAGAGGCGCTGTTGTTTCCCGGATCTCTTGCCGTAAGGCTGATCTGTTGCATGCCTGTATCTGCACAGGTAAAACTGCTTTTGCTCAGCAAAAGAATGAGGCTACAGTTATCCATGCTTCCGGCGTTTACCTGATTGGCTGTCAGGCTTGCCTGACCATTGGCGTCTAGCGCCAGGCTGAGATTTTGGCATATAGCCGTGGGAGTCAGGGTATCCTGCACGGTGACAATAGCCTGACAACTCGAAAAATTGCTACTGGAATCCGTTGCAGCATAGGTGACGAAGTTGGGGCCGATATGGGCACAAGTAAAATTGCTGCGACTTATCGCAATGGATGCGATCCCACAATTATCCATGCTTCCGCCATCAATTTGGCTTGCCGAGAGGGTCGCCATGCCGTTGGCATCCAGGCTGAGTGTGAGGTTTTGGCAGACCATATTCGGGGGGATAATATCGCGGACAGTCACCGTCGCCTGACAACTTGCCTTGTATCCGTTGGGGTTGGTACCCGTCAGCATGATGCTGTTGATGCCCTTGTCTCCACAGCCAAAAATGCTTTTGCTCAGAGAAAAAGTAATATTTCCTGAATTGTCACTGCTGCCTGCATCCACCTGATTGGCCAAAAGAGTAGCCGTACCCGAGGCATTCAGCGAAAGCAAAACAGACCGACAAAACATAGTAGGAGCAGTCGTATCGATCACCGTAACCGTTGCAAGGCAACTGTCCAAATTCCCTGAATTATCCCTTGCTATCAGGTAAACAGCATTTTGCCCCAGGTCTGCGCCCGTAAAATTGTTTTTGCTGAGGAAAAGCGAATCAAGGCTGCAATTATCGCTTGCTCCGCCATTTAGCTGAGCCACGGCCAGACTTGCCATGCCCTGGGCATCCAGGATGAGGGTATCTGAAAGGCAATTGACCTGAGGAGGCAAAAGGTCCTGAATGAGGACACTGGACTGGCAGGTGGAACTGTTGCCATGACCATCAATGGCAATCAGGGTAACGGTATTTTGTCCCAAATCCGCGCAGCTAAAATTGGTTTTGCTCAATGCCATAATGGAAATGCCGCAATTGTCGCTGCTGCCCGCGTCGAGCTGGCTGGCCTGGAGGGTGGCCGTTCCTATGGCATTTAAAGAAAGGCTGATGGCCTGGCATTGGATAGCGGGTGCCAAAAGATCCTGAACTATCACGATGGAAGCACAATTGGCCGCATTTCCCTGAGCATCTTCTGCCGTGAGGGTCACCACATTTGTTCCAATATTACTGCAATCAAAGCTGTTTTTACTTAAAAATCGTGCGCTGATGCCACAGTTGTCAAAACTGCCTCCATCGACCTGGTTGCTCTGGAGGGCAGCGGTACCGCTGACCCCGAGTGGCAACAAAACTGTCTTACAGATCATATTGGGCGGACTGCTATCCTGAATGCTCACCAGAGCTGTACAGGAAGCGCTTTTTCCGACAATGGAGTTGCCGGTCAGGGTAGCGCTTTGCAGGCCTATATGCTGGCAATTGAATTGATTGGGACTTACGCTTAGTGAAAGCGGTCCATTGCTGTCACTGCTACCAGCATCCAGCTGGTTTGCAAGCAAATGGGCATGGCCGGTTCCATCCAAAAACAAAGTCACAGCCTTGCACCTCATATCCGGAAAGCTGGGGTCATCAATGGTCACTATCGTCAAACAACTATCGGTATTTCCGCTCTCATCCGTCACCCGCAGGCTGACGATATTTTGGCCCACATGGGCCTGGCTAAAAGTGTCCCGGCTAATGCTCATGGAGCTGATGCTACAGTTGTCACTGCTGCCGGCATTTACCTGGCTGATGGCCAGGCTAGCCATGCCTGTGGCATCAAGCGTCATGCTCACTGCCTGACAGCGGGCAACAGGAGCCAGGCTATCCGCTACCACAATATTCGCCTGGCAGGAGGCGCTGTTATTGTGGGCATCGGTGGCGCTTAGCCTGACCAGGTTTTGGCCCAACTGCGCACAGCTGAAGGAGGCTTTGTCTATAACAAGCAGCTGGATGGTGCAATTATCACTGCTTCCTCCATCTATTTGGTTGGGGCTTAAGTTGGTTTGGCCATTTCCATCGAGGAAGAGGGTAGTGGACTGGCAAAGCGCTGTAGGAGCATTCATATCTGAAACGAAGACAGATGCCTGGCAACTATCCCTGTTTCCCGACTGATCACTGACAGTAAAGTTCAGCGTATTTTGCCCAATATCCCCACAGCTAAATACTGTTTTGTCCAGGCTTCTGCTGATGAGATTGCAATTGTCAAAACTTCCTCCATCAAGCTGAATAGCAGTGAGTTGGGCGGTTCCCTGTGCATTGAGCGAAAGGCTCAGGGCCTGACAGATGGCAACAGGAGCTATGCTGTCTTTTAGAATAATAACTGACTGGCAACTTGCTGCATTTCCGCTTTCATCTATAGCTGACAGGCTGAGGATTTTTTGTCCCAGATCAAGGCAGCTAAAGGTATTTTGACTGAGGAAAAAAGAGGAAATCCCACAATTGTCACTGCTGCCATTATCGAGCTGGTTGGCTGTCAAAAGGGCCTGCCCACCCGCATCCAGATGGAGCGTCACGGCCTGGCAGCGCATCACCGGAGCGATGCTGTCCGCCACACTGACGATGGCCTGGCAGGAGGCGCTAAGGCCGCGGAGGTTTACTCCTGTTAGGGAAACAAACTGGTCGCCTATATCCTGGCAGTCAAAATTACTTTTGCTGATCGTAAGAGACCTGAAACCAGCGTTGTCGCTGCTTCCTGCATCTATTTGGCTGGGGGCCAAACTGGCCGCCCCATTTGCATCCAGGGCCAGGCTGACAGCCTGGCAAAGCATGGTCGGTGCAGTGGAATCCTGCACATTCACGATCGTAAAGCAACTGTCTTTATTTCCATGAATGTCTATGGCAGCAAGCACCACAATATTTTGCCCGGTATCTGCCAAAGCAAAGATGCTTTTACTGATATAACTCGTGTCAATGCCACAATTATCGCTTATTCCGCCATTTACCTGGCTTAGGGCCAGGTTTGCGCTGCCGCTGGCTCCCAGTATCAGGGTAGCGGTTTTGCATATAAGCTTCGGAGCCAGGGTATCTTGAACTAACAGGCTAAATTGACAAGCGGCGCTATTGCTGCTGTAATCCGTCGCCGTCATGCTGAGGGTCCATTGACCGATGTCGCTGCAACTGAAGTTGCGCTGGCTTAAGCTCCTGGCGGCGATGCCACAGTTGTCGCTGCTACCCGTATCAACCTGATTTTCAGAGAGTACTGCCTGGCCATTGACATCCAGAGAAAGGGTCACGGCCTGACAATTCAGGGCAGGCGGTTGCATGTCATAGACATCCACCTGTGCAGAACAAGTGGTGCTGTTGCCGCTTTCATCTGTGGCGCTGAGCGTCACGATATGGCTGCCGGTATCGGCACAGGCGAAGCTGTTTTGGCTGATTGTCAGCGAGTTGATGCCGCAATTGTCGCTGCTGCCGGTGTTGATTTGGCTGATGGCGAGGCTCGCTGATCCTTGTGGATCAAGGAGCAGGCTGATGTTTTGACATCCCAGAACCGGTGGGCTGTTGTCAACAACCGTCACCCTTGCCTGGCAGGAAGCGCTAAAAGCGTTTGTATTGGTGCCTGTCAGGCGCACCAACTGTTGGCCTATATCCAGGCAGCTAAAGCTGCTTTTGCTCAATATGAGGGAAACAATTCCCAATTTATCGCTGCTGCCTGCATCTATTTGAGATGCCGTTAAACTGGCCATGCCTGTCGGGTCAAGGGCCAGGCTTATATCCTGGCAAAGCATGTAGGGAGGCGTCGTGTCCTGTATGCTGATGGTCGTGAGACAGCTGTCTGTATTTCCCGAAGCATCCGTGCCCCTTAAGCTAAGCGGGTGAGTACCCAGGTCCATGATTCCAAAACTGCTTTGGCTTAGTGCAAAAGAAGAAATGCCACAATTATCACTGCTACCCGCATTTATTTGCTGGCTACTCAGGTTGGCATTTCCTGTAGGGTCCAGGTAAAGAGTAAGAGGCTGACAGTTCATGACAGGTGCCAAAAGGTCTTTCACCATTACATTTGTCTGGCAGATGCTGCTATTTCCATCGGTATCAGTAGCGGTTATGCTGACATTATTTTGCCCAAGGTGGGAACAAAAGAAAAGCTGTTGGCTTAAGCTCACATTTGCTATTCCACAGTTATCACTGCTTCCGGTATGCACCTGATTTAATGCTAAACCGACCGAGCCGCTGGCATCCAGGTTGAGGGTGATAGCCTGGCAGTTTACTGTGGGAGAAATGCTGTCCAGAACAGTTGCAATGGCTTGACAATCAGCACTGTTGCCATGGATATCGACTGCACTAAGCCTGACCATTTGCTGCCCTAAATGGCTGCAATCAAAATGGCTTTGGCTGATGCTGATGCTATCTATCCCACAATTGTCTACACTGCCGGCATCCAGCTGGCTGCTAGCCAAGGTTGCCATGCCGGAGGCATCCAGGTATAGCTGTACGGGCTGACAATTCATTTGGGGACCAGAGACATCCTGTACCCTTACATTTGCCAGACAGGTAGCACTCAGGCCGCTATTGTCTATGGCGATGAGGGTAACTACATTCTGCCCTATATCAGCACAGGAAAAATTGCTGCGGCTGCTGGCCAGCAGCATGATACCACAGTTGTCACTGCTGCCGGCATTGATCTGATGGGTCATCAGGTTGGCATTGCCGTTGGCATCGAGAGAGAGTGTCACTGCCTGGCATTGCATAGTGGGCGCGAGCATATCGCGAAGCTGTACACTTGCAGTACAGGTTGCTTCATTGCCAGAAGCATCTGTTCCTTTGAGGCTGACTGTAATATTTTGATTGATATATGAGCAGTCAAAACTGTTTTGATTAAGTACGAGGGAAACAATCCCGCAATTATCCATGCTTCCGGCATCGATCTGGCTTGCGCTGAGCGTGGCTATGCCCTGAGCATCCAGATCCAGGTTCACCGCCTTGCAACTCATAACCGGGGCTGAAAGGTCCAGTATTTCTACTGTAGCCTGGCAGGAAGCGCTATATCCATTTGCATTCGTAGCTGTAAGAGAAACCGATTGGCTGCCGATGTCTGCACAGCTAAAAGTTGTTTGGCTTACAGTAAGGGATGTAATCCCATAGAGATCGCTGCTGCCGGCATCTATCTGGTTTGCAGTCAGGGAAGCGCTACCATTTGCATCCAGAGAAAGCGTCAATGGCTGGCAAATCATGACTGGCGGGAAGGTGTCCTGCACGATGAGAGTAGAAGTACAAGTGGCCGTATTACCTTGATTATCAGTACCTGTAAGTATGAGTTGCTGGTTGCCTACATCAGCTGAGGTAAACAGAGTTTGGTTGAGGGAAAGGGAAAGAAAAATACAATTGTCGCTGCTGCCATTGTCCACATCGCTTGCAGCGAGGCTGGCGCTGCGGCTTGCATCCAGTATCAGGCTTACAGGCCTGCAATGCATAAAGGGCGGCAGGCTATCGCGAAGCTGTAGGTTTGCCTGGCAAGTAGTGCTATTGCCGCTGCTATCGCTTGCCGTCAGGCTGATGCTCTTTAGGCCTATATCGCTGCAGTCAAATATGCTTTGGCTGAGTACCAAAGAGGCGAT
Source organism: Bacteroidia bacterium (assembly GCA_030430205.1). Lineage (GTDB taxonomy): Bacteria > Bacteroidota > Bacteroidia > J057 > J057 > JAUIGE01. The sequence goes on from JAUIGE010000011.1 coordinate 172,855, forward strand.
ACCGCATTCATCCATGCTGCCGCCATTCACCTGGCCCAGCTGCAATGTTGCCATTCCGCTTGCATCCAGATATAAATCTACGTTCTGGCAAGTCAGGCTGGGAGCTGTGGTATCCCGGACCTCTATCTGGGCATTGCAACTGGCCATATTGCCAGAATTATCGGTGCCTGTAAGGGTGACAGTTTGTATGCCTCTGTCAGCACAGCTGAAAGCAGTTTTGCTGAGAGAAAGTGAAAAAAGCGTGCAATTATCAAAGCTCCCGGCATCTACCTGGGAGGTATTGAGGGAAGCATTCCCGCCGGCATCCAGCACAAGCTGGACGGCCTGACAATTCATGATCGGCGCAAGCCGATCTTCTATGCTAATAGCTGCCTGGCAGCTGGCATTGTTGCCGTTCACATCAAGCAGCGTAAGTGTTACCGCTGTCGTACCTATATCCTGGCAGACAAAAACGCTTTTATCAAGTCCCCAGAAGGTAATTCCGCAGTTATCACTGCTGCCTGCATCAACCTGATTGGGTGTCAGAATGGCTAAGCCATTGGCATTCAGGCTGAGGGTGAGGGGTTGGCATCTTGCCATAGGAGGCAGGCTGTCCTGCACCCGGATATTGGCATTGCAGCTATTGGTGTTGCCATATATATCCACAGCCGAAAGCGTGACGGTATTGGAGTTAATATGGCTGCAATCAAATGTATCCTGACTTAGGCTTAGCGTGACAGGCCCACAATTATCCTGGCTGCTGAGTTCTACTTCGCTGGCGAGCAGGCTTGCCTTACCCAGGCTATTTAGATTTATACTCAGATTTTGACAAGTTAAGCTTGGGGGAAGGCTATCCAGGACACTTACATTTGCCAGGCAAAAGGCAGGAATTTGGTTGATCCCAACGCCCGTTAGCGTTACCTGATTTAAGCCAATATCTGAGCAATTGAAGCTGCTTTTATCTATAGAAAGGGAAAGATTGCCGGAACTGATGCTGCTACCACCATCTATCTGCGCAGGAGTTAGGCTAACATTTCCTGAGGCATTTAAATAAAGAGAAATGGATTGACAGATCATCACAGGCGCAGCCGTATCCTGTACATTGATGATAGATAAACAGCTATCCTGATTTCCATACAAATCCGTGCCGATCAGGTAAACCTGGTTGGTGCTAAGCATGTTGAAAGTATCCTGGCTCAGTGCCAAAGAACCCATTCCACAATTATCTAAGCTTCCTGCATTTACCTGGCTGATAGCCAGACTGATAGACCCTGTAGAATCGAGTATGAGCGTAACGGATGCCTGACAATTCATCTGAGGAGGCAGGCTATCCTGTACAAGTACAGTAGCCTGGCATGTGGAACTATTGCCTGCGGCATCCATTGCCTGCAACATCACGACATTGTTGCCGATTTCATTGCAGCTGAAATTATTTGGCGTAGCAGTAAGCGCTAAAATGCCACAATTGTCCTGAGTGCCGCTGGCAAGGATCTGTCCGGCGGACAAAGGCGCAAAGCCATTTGCATCGAGAAATAGCGTAGCATTTTGGCAAATAAGCGTTGGCGGAAGCAGGTCAACAATGCTGACCCCAGCCTGACAGCTGGCGCTGTTGCCACTTGCATCCTCAGCCGTGAGGCTGACGGTTTGGGTGCCGACATCGGCGCAGTCGAAACTGCTTTCGCTCAGCGAAAAGAGGGAAATGCCGCAATTGTCGCTGCTGCCATTGTCTATCTGGCTGGCCGCCAGAGAGGCATGACCATTTGCATCCAGTGACAAAGTCACTGCCTGGCAACTCATCACCGGAGCCACAGGCTCCGTGATGGTGACTGTGGCCTGACAGCTTGCGCTGTTGAGGCTGAAATCGCTGACAGTCAGGCTGATGCTGTTTTGGCCGATGTCAGTACAATCAAAATTGCTGCGGCTCAATGCGCTTGTGCTGATGGCACAATTGTCCTCACTGCCATTGTCC
>JAUIGE010000055.1 GCA_030430205.1 Bacteroidia bacterium
GAGAAGATTTAGACAGGATAAACATGATTTTCAGGATTTACAAGAAAAACTAATGGCATCCTGTTAATCCTGAAAATCCTGTAATCCTGTCAAAAAAGGAGGTATGACAATTTTGTCTAGTAGTATAGGCATCAAAAGTCAAACTTATTTTCACTCAACGCCTTTTGGGGTGCCAGCATTCACATTTCTTCTTCATTTTACCAAAATGCAGGGAAAAATAAACTGAAAGCATATTAAACTCCCTTTCCCGGTTGATACCAAGGGAAGGGGGACTACTTTCGCCTATTGGGGTATAGGCTTTGTTATAAAGCAACATCTGGGCTCCGTTTTCAATGGTGATAGAGGCATAAGGATTGAAAAAATACCGCAAGCCCACAGCTCCTCCCAGGCCATAGCCAAACATATTGGTATTCAATTCCTGGGGGTTGTTGGGAACATCAAAAGCAATTTTGTTGGATTGCCCATAGGCAATCAAGCCATCCAGGGCAGCAAAAAGCTGAAACCTTTTTATGTTCAGTTTTCGTTCCACGCCCAGCGTGACATCCAGGCCCCGCCAATCTGCTGTAAAAACATCCTCCCCCACAGGGTCCTGAAAGCTCAATTTGCGGTACAATACACCGCCTCTCAGCGCATTTTTCTTATCCAAGTGGTATTTATACCTGATCCCATTCAATGGGTCTGATACAGACCTCCAGTCAGGACTTTCCAAATAAGGCCTGGTCAGGGATAAAAAATGAGTGCTAAACACCTGAGCTCCAATCTCATGCACCTGCGGATGAAAACGCGGCCGCTGAGCAAAAAGCTGGAGGCAAAGGGCAACAAAAAATGCGGTAAGAATCAACTGTTTGCTTTTCATGGACAAAAAACGATCTGAGGTGAAAAATATTCCGTTTGCACAAAGCTAAGTCTATTTGTATTTTTTGGAAATATTATAGGGGATTGTCATTGAATGGATACACCAAAAAGATCAGATAAACTCTTCGAACTCATCAACTCGATGAGTATGTCGGAAAAGCGCTACTTCAAGCTCTTTGCAGGAAGGCATTCCGGTAATGAAAAGAGCAATTACCTCAAGATGTTTGAGATTTTGGAAAAGATGGAGGATTTCAATCCGGATCTTTTGGTCAAAAACCTGGAAAAGCAAGAGCTCTCCACCCGCTACCTTTCCTCCGACAAAAGCTACCTCTACAACCTCGTACTGCGCAGTTTGAGCGCTTTTCACTGGAGCAAAACCGCTGGTTTGCAAATCAAAGAGCTGCTACATCAGGTGGAAATCCTCTACGAACGAGGCATGGCAGACCACTGCCTGAAGATCCTGAAAAAGGCTCGTAGCCTTGCTGAGAACCACCAGCTTTACGGCATGCTGCCGGAGATAGAGCGCTATGAGTACCGCTCGGCAGCTGTGACAGGCGAGCTGGAGTTGATCAACCATTCCCTGCATAACGCTGAAAAAACGGCCAATATATTGACCAACCTCCGGGTGTACAGCAGCCTGCATAACCAGATTTATGAGTACAAGCGAAGCTATGCCAAGGCTCGGTCGCAGCAAATCTGCGATGAAGTCGGCAATGTACTCCGCCATCCCCTCCTGGGGGAGGCCACAGAGCCGCCCAGTTTTTGGGCGAGCCTCTACTATTGGGAGATTCATGCCGCTTACAACTACATCATTGATGACAGAGAAAAGGAACTGATGGCCAATCAAAAAGCGCTCGAACTGCTCGAAGCGCAGCCCAATTATGAGCAGGATTATCCTGCTGAGTACGCCAATGTCAGAGCCAGGATTCTTATCCTGCAAAGCGATCTGGGAGATGCCGCTTTTGAAGAAAAGCTGATTGAATTTCAACAACTTCCCGACAGACCCTATCAGCCGCATCACCAGATCAATGCCAATATTTATGTAAATGCCTATCTGGCGCAAATGTGGCGTTTGGTGGAAAAAAAGCGTTTTTCTGAAGCCTTTGACCTGATTCCTGTCATGGAAACGATGTATGAGACTTTCGAAACCGATATTCCCATTCACATCCAGATCAGCTACCAATACCTTTTCTCCTATGTCTACCTGGCAAATGGCATTTTTGACCGCAGCCTGAAGCATGCCAACAAACTGATCAATGAATTTAGCGAAAAGGAAAGGCCCGACCTGCACGGATACATCCGCTTATTATCTCTCATCCTGCATCTCGAACTTGGCAATGACCGCATTCTCCCCTACCAATTGGAGTCCTGCCGCCGCTACCTCAAAAGCCGGGACTGTTTATTTGAAATGGAAAATTTGCTACTTAAAATGATACGCAAGCTTTCTGCCAAGCCCTATGAAAAAGAGAGCATACTCAACCGCTACCTCGCAAAAGCCGAGGAGGTATTTTCGGATAAGTTTGAAAAAGGGAGTCTCTATTTTCTGGATGTGCTTGGATACATAAAAGCCCGGCAAAACAAGCAACTGCTGGCTACATATTATTCATCCACTACGGCAGATCTTCCAGCATACTGAGGTAGCTATTGTAGCGGGAAGTATGAATTTCCCCTGCTTCTACGGCCTCTTTCACAGCACAATTGGGCTCATTCACATGGATACAATTGCTGAAGCGGCAATGCTCCATGCGCTCACGCATTTCCGGGAAATAATGGGAAAGCTCTGCTTTTTCCATCGCCACTATGCCCATCTCCTTGATTCCGGGAGAATCTATGATATAGCCGCCAATCCGCAGCGGATGCATCTCCGCAAAAGTGGTCGTATGACGACCTTTCTCTGAGGATTCAGATATTTCGCCTGTCTTGAGCTGTAAATCAGGATCAACCAGGTTGATAAGGGTGGATTTGCCCGCACCGGAATGCCCGCTGATAAAGGACACTTTATCCTGTAAGAGCTTTTTTACATCCTCAGTATAGCTATCATCCAGAGCAGAAAGCAAAGTCACGGGATATCCGATGGCTTGATACATTTCACACACATCTTCCAGCTTTTCCTTCCATTCGGGTGTATCGAGCAGATCAACTTTGTTGATGATGATTTGAATGGGAATATGATAGGCTTCTGCTACAAGCAGAAAGCGGTTGGCGAAGCCTGTGGTGGTATGCGGTTTGTGCAGGGTGTAAAGCAAAATCGCCTGGTCTATATTGGCACAAAGAATATGTACATTTCTGCTATGGGAGGCTGCTTTGCGCAGGATGTAGTTTTTCCTTTCGTGTATATCCACGATGGTGCCCAGCTCTCCTTCCCCGGGAAGGAGGATTTCAACTCCGTCACCCACGGCCACCGGATTGGTGGAGCGAAGGCCTTTGAGGCGAAATTTTCCCCGGACGACGCAGCTGATCTGCTGACCGTCCGCCGTGCGGACGAGAGAGTGGTGTCCGGTGGACCGGATGACAACTCCTGCAAGTGTTTTTCCTTCCAAAATTACTTGATCAGTTGGTTTTGTATTTGCTTGCGCAATTTCACTTGCTTCATGCGCTGGCGGTTTTCCAGCTGCCGCTCTGTCGGATCGTGAACCTCCGCCAGTTGGGGGATGTAGCGGAAATAATTTCCTCGGGAGATCAGGGTCCTCTGTAGCTTTCCAAGATGGAAATAATGGATTTCCAACTCCCTGTCAGCGCCCAAATGCTTGATCAGATGCTCAACATTTGCCTGAACCTTCAGACCATTGATGCTGAGGATCTCATCACCTCTGGACAATCCGGCCTTCAGAGCCGGGCTGTTGGGGTAGATATTTTCTACCAGACAGCTGTGTTTTTCTTTTTCATTGACTTCCAGGCCAAAAAAGGAAATCGCCAATGAATCAAAGGGATGCCTTTGCATCTCCAGGCCAATATATGCGCCTGCTGCCTGCAGGGCGGGTTCCAGTTCGTAGGTTCCGTGAATGTATTTTTTGAAAAAATCCGTAAAATCCTGGCGGCTAAGTTCCTCAATGATGTTTTTAACATCTTTTTCTTCATAGCCTTTGCCCTTTTTGGCGAAGTCATGGTATAGATGGTACATGACATCGTCGAAAGAATGCGCATTGCGCGTGAGCCTTCGAATCTCGATATCGAGCAGAAAGGTTACGAGGCAGCCTTTTGTATAAAAGGAGATCTGACGATTAGGTGTACCTGTCAGGTTATATGCATTGACCCAGGACTCAATGCTTGCTTGTGAAAGAGAGGTATAGTCTTTTCCTCCGCGCGAATAAAACCTTTTCAAAACCGCATTCAGGCTTTGAACCCATTGATGCATTTTCCAATCTCCTCCTTTCCAGATCATTAAATCACCATAGTAGGTCGTGGCACCTTCCGTAACATAGTGAAGGCGGGAATAATTTTCTTTCCCATAATCGTAGGGCAACATGTCCTGGGGGCGAATGGCCTTTACATTCCAGCTATGAAAAAGCTCATGAGAACATACTTCGACGAGGGCGCGGTTGAGTTCTTTCTGGTTGATGCGGTAGCCGGGGCCTATGGCGATAACGGTGGAATTATAATGCTCCACCCCATGCCTGAAAAGGTCAGGTCGAATTACAAAAAGGTAGTGGTATTCATCGACGGGAAACTCCCCAAACAAATCCATTTGTACCTCCGAATAAGCTTTTATTTCTCTTTCCAACCTGCGAAATTCGGGCTGACATTCTCCCTGAAACCATAGATGTGTCCGCACGCCTTTTACATCAAAAACATGATGCAAAAGATCTCTTCCCGCCAGAAATGGCGCGTCTACCAACTGATGGAAATCCTTTGCCAGCCAATGGTCTGCTACTTTTTGGAGGCCACAGGCCACTTCATAGCCTTCACCGGGAAGCCTGAGGTAGAGTTCGCAGGCTTCATGAAGCAGCTCTTCCCTATACATCAATAAATTGATACCGTTGACATAAATTCGTTCTTTATCAAAGAAAGAACCTCCGCCATCCAACACATTGGCATAGTAGCTATACTTCATATAGAACAACTCTCCTTCCGAGGCGAAAACCTGCCAGCTATGGGTACTTAAGCGAATGACCTCCAGCGGTGCTCCGTCGGCAGAAACTGCCTCTACATCTGCTAGCCTTCTATCAAATCGTTGCAGTTCATAGCGGCCTGGCCTCCATTTGGGAAGATGGAAGATTACAGCCTGGCGGGTCCCTGAGGACGCTATTTTCACATGGATCAGCTGCTCTGTCGGATTTTCAAATGCCAAATAATACTTCATACACCGTCTCTGAATCAGGCAAAGATATAAAATAATCAAGCTAATGGAGGTATTTGCCTCAACAGCTCGAAGAAATGCGCATTCCTCACGAAAATTGAGTTAATTTAGTGCGTCATTCATTTTTATTTAATTGAAACACACATAATATCATGCAATTATTACAAACAGCCCTTTCTCAAGGTCCTCTTGCTATTATTGGCGTATTGGTCGCCCTTATTGTGGGATTCGCTCTGGGATATATGTATTGGAAAAGAAAATCTTCCGGTCAGGGCGCTGATGTTGCCCAATATGAGGCAAAACTTAGTGAAAAAACAAAAGAAGCCCAATCTTTCAGTGGCAAATTGATGAGTACAAATGCCAAACTGGAGGCTCTTCAGGCTGAAGCCGAAAATCATAAGCAGGAAGTGAGCGCATTGGCTGGCAAAAAAGGTGAGCTGGAAGCTGAGGTTAGCAGACTGAACGGCCAAAGTATTGAGTTGGAAGACAAATTAAGAGAACTCAACGGGAAATATAAAACTGCTACTGAAACCCTTGAACCGTTCAAATCACGGGTAAGTACACTGGAAGAAAAGAAGAAAAAACTGGAGGACAGAATTCGGGAGTTAGAGCCTATCGAAGGCAAATTTAAGGCATACCTTCGCGAGTCGGATCAGTTGAAGCTGAAACTGGCAAGAAGTCTGAATAAGGAAAAAGACCTGCGTGATGAGTTGAGCAAACTCAAGCAAATGGAAACACCTCTGTCAAATGCCACGCCTGCGGCAGCCCCCTCAAATGATGCTGCATTGAATGCAAAAATTTCCGATTTGGAGGCCAGGCTTTCCGCTGAGCAGAAGTCCGGTATGGACCTCAAGACCCAACTGGCAAATATTGAATCAAAATTGCAGGCTCAAAAAGGAGAAAATACCAAATTAGCGAATGCACTTGCCAGCCTGAAGGAAAAACCTGCACAGGCAGAGAAAAAAGAAGCAGAACCTGCTAAGGCGACAGAGAAGAAAGAAGCTTCGGAGGCTAAAGATTCGACCCTGGCCCGCATCAAGGAAAATGCCAAAGACATTGACTTTGGGAGGATAGGAACCGCTACGGAAGCGGAAAAAGATGACCTCAAACTCATCAAAGGCATAGGCCCTTTCCTGGAGGAAAAATTGAATGCTTTGTCCATTTTTACCTTCCGTCAAATCGCTAATTTTACAGAAAGCGATGAAGAAGCTGTAAATAAAGCAATCGAATTTTTCCCTGGAAGAGTAAAACGCGATGAGTGGACGAGTCAGGCTGCTACTTTTGTGAAAGAAAAAGCAAATAAATAGCAGAGATAGAGAAATATATCCAAAATCGCCCCTCTGAATCAGGAATACTCGTTTTTCGAAACATTCAGCTTTTTCAAAGGATCGGGAGTCTGAAAAAAAATCAAAAATCTCCCCCTTTTTCGAAAAATTTTCACTCGTAATTTGGATATAATCAAGGCTTTATCTATACTAGTGCTACAGAATGATATTGTGCTTTAAGTATTAAATTTTTTTAAAAGTTTTTTTATCTAATAATAAAAAGTTTTATATTGCACAGTATAATAAAACGATTAAAACATTTTTAAAGATATTTAAGATTAGTTCTTTCGTTTGGCTTTAGGGCGTTTTCATGGCTGTTGGCCGCGGACCTTTGGTCTGCGGCTACGTTTTTTTAGGCCCTTTTTTTCCCTCCTTCCCTCCTTCTTTTTCCAATTTATATTCGATAAACAAGTACAAATTTCTTACTTGTTTAATTTGGGATTTCGAGCAAATGTGCCTGGAACATTCTTCATAAGAAAGGCCCAAAAGCAGTATGCTTTCAGGCCCTTATATGAACTATTTTTCACCGGATTTACCTATTTTCCCAGCTCACCCGTAAGCCGCTGCAACTCAATCTCAAAGAGCTTGGTGTCATAGCGCAAATCATTGAGCTGATTTTGAACGCGGATCAGGTTGAGTTGCGCTTCGCGAAACTGAGTATTATTTGCCTGCCCCAGATCGTATTGTTCTTTGGTTTGGTCAAAGTTCAATTGGGCTGCCTGAAGGCTTTTTTGCTGCAATTGCAGCACCTGTAAGCTATTGGTATAATTGGCAAGAGCATTGCGCAAATCGCGCTCCAGGTTCGTTTTAGCCTCTTCATACCGCAATTGGTTGCTGCGAATGTTGATTTCAGCATTTTCAATCTGGCGCTTAAGCTGTCCTCCATTATAGATCGGAAAGCTTAGGCTTGCCCCTCCAGAAAGGTTGAGACTTTCTGTGGTCAGAACAAAACTTACAGGCCCATTGTCTGAATAGCGGTAGCCATAAGAACCTGTCACGTCCAGGCGTGGCAGGCGAGAGGCCTCGGCCAGCCTGAGGTTCAATTCACTCAGCCTGCGGCTGACATCCAGCAGCTTTAAGGAGGGATTTGCCGCCAGGGCATCATCCCACAAGCCTGCCAGGCTTCTGCTTTCTGAAAAACGAACGGTAGGATCAACCTGAAAATCGTCTGTCAGATCCGCTGCCAGCACCGCCAGCATATTCCGTTTTGCATTTTCCAGATTGAGGGCGGCATTTGCCAATGCCAGGCTATCAGCATTGAGGTCTACCTCAGCATTGAGAACCAGCAGGCGTGTGCCTGTACCAAAGTCCCGCTGCGTTTGGGCACGCTCCAACCTCACCACAGAAACCTCTACCGCTTTTTTTTGAATTTCAAAAGTATTGGAAAGCCTTGCTACCTGGTAGTAGGCATTCACAACCTGCGAAATGGTGGTTTCAATGGTGTTTTGCAATTGCTCCCGGCTTTGCAATACATTGGCTTCCAGAATCTCATAATTGGTTTTTCTGCCAAAACCATCAAAAACGGTATAACTAATATTCAAGCCCGCATTGGCATTCCAGGTGGTAACCCCAGGGACTGAGACCTCCCGTACCTGAAACTTCCCAGTTGCTGGGTCAATGACATTATTGCCTTCCTCGTCCCGTACAGCAAATCCAGCTGTGCTTGACCCACGTGATATATTGGCACCACTGCTCAGGTCCAGTTTGGGCAAATAGCCCACCTGACCCGGGTGAACATTGTTTTCATCCACTGCAAGCTCATTTTGAGCTACACGGATGCCATAGTTATTTTCCAGAGCCATTTGGATGGCTTCCTCCAGGCTCAGCACCTGCTGTGCCTGAAGTGCCGGAAACATGAGGGCCAGCAGTGTATATATGAAATATTTTTTCATGATGATTTCTTCATTCTGGTATGTATCAATTCTCTTCTTTACTCAAGTCTATGCTCAATTCTTTCCCTGTATCTGGTTTTTTCAGGAAATTGCTGCTCAATTTGACGATCCACATCAGGCCATATAGCACCAATAAAGGCGCAGCCATAATCAGCGGCGAAATGGAAAAAATATTTCCAACAAAAATAGCAGCGATGATAAAAAGCGGATAATCCCAAAGCCACCATAGCTGAATGCGGTTTTTGACCGCAGGCTCTACCATCCTGGGGATAGGCCGGACCCCTGTCCACATCCATGCCGTGTACATGCGGTAGTTATTCACCAAAACCAGCATGGCGGGAATGGTAACCAAAATGATAAAAGTAGCGACAATCAGGCCATAGGCCACAGAAATGGCCATAGGAATCAAAAACCTCGCCTGGAAACTTGTTTCCAAAATCAGGGGATACAAACCCGCAACGGTCGTCAGGGAAGTAAGCAATATGGGGCGAAAGCGGGAAAGGGAAGCTTCATACAAGGCCTGACCAAAGTTTTTTCCACGCTTTATCAGGATGTTAAACTGGGCGATCAGTACCACCGAGTCATTCACCATGATCCCTATCAGGGCTATCATTCCCAAGCCTGAGAGAATACTGATGGCATGGCCATGTATCCAGTGACCAAAGATCACGCCTATCGCCCCAAAGGGAAGAAGCAAAGGAATCACCAAAAATGCTTGCCCCCATGAGCGGAAAACCAGGACAATCATCAGATACATGATCAGGATAATGACCACCATTACCTTTTGGCCTGAGTCAGCGGTTTGTTGTGCATTGCGGGCCTGACCTTCGAAAGAGGCTTTTACATCGTCATATTTTGCCAGGATAGGAGGTAATACATCCTTTCGGAGGGTGGATGTCACATCTGTAGAAGAAGTGGAAAAGCTTGCCAGATCCGCTTCTACGCGGATTTCGCGTCTTCCATCAATGCGCTTGATGGCGATGATGCCACGCTCCTCGCGCAGGGTCGCGAGCTCAGAGAGGGGATATTCTTTGCCGTCAGGCAGGCGGATGCGCATCTGCTCCAGCTTACCAACCGAAGATCGGTCGGCCTCATCATAGCGTACCCATACGCGAACTTCATCTTCCCCACGCTGAAGGCGTTGTACCTCCGCGCCAAAGAAGCCCTGGCGCACCTGGGCCACCACATCCTGCAGGCTTATGCCCAGAAAACGGGCTTTGTCTTTTAACTCCACATTCAACTCGCGCAGGCCTTCCTGGTTAGAATCAGTGATGTCTTTCACCTCCTCCATTTCTTCCAGAACCGTTTTCAGTTCTTCTACTGCCATGTCCAATTGCTCCAGGTTATTGCCTGTCATGGCAATGGAAATAGGCTTTCCAAAGAAAGTCCGGCCCCCTACAGCCAACTGTTCCGCCTCATAAATGCGGCCAATCTTTTCGCGCAGCCGCTGCCCGATCTCACTGCTGTTCATCTGGCGTGTTTCGCCATCGAGCAGGCTGATATCTACGGTACCATCTGATGCCGATGGTCCCAGGCGTCTGGAAATCCTTTCAAATACCTGGGCCTTATCTGCCCGCTCAGCGGTGAGTTCCTCATTCAATTCCCAGGCTTTCTCTTCTATATAGCGCATCCACTTATCTGTCACATCATCCCGGGTGCCGGAAGGCATTTTGAGCGTAATTGCAAGGTTGTTGCTGTCGATAAAAGGAAAGAAAGTCGTTTTCACAAAACCTCCCTCTATCATCCCTACTCCCGCAAAAATCAAGGCAAGTGGCAAAAATATAGCAAGCAGCGGATAGCGAATACTTCCCCTCAATACGGGCGCATAAATCTTGTTTTTGAGAAAATCCAGCCAGCCAGTCGTGACCTTTTCGATTTTATTAAATATGCGATCGAAGCGACCGGGATGAGCATCGGGCTGCAGTGCTTTGGAATGAGCCACATGAGAGGGCAAAATCAAGGCGCCTTCTACCAAAGAAAAAATGAGCGTGAGGATAACCACAAATCCCATCTCCGAAAAGATTTCCCCTGATCTTCCTTCCAAAAAATAGAAAGCAGAAAAAGCCGCCACCGTAGTCAGAATGGCTGCCAATACAGCGGGAAATACCTCCATGGTCCCTTCTATGGCCGCTTGCATGACGGCTTTGGGGTCTTTCTTCTGTGCTAAAGGAAGGCGCTCGTAGTGCTGGTAAATATTTTCGCCTATCACTATACCATCATCCACCAGGATACCAATCACGATAATCATCCCAAAAAGAGAGATGATGTTGATGGTCAGGTCCATCCCTGAGCCAATCAGGAACATACCCAAAAAACATACAGGAATGGCCAGTGCCACCCAAAAAGCCAGGCGGATATTGAGGAAAATGGCGAGAAAGAACAGGACCAGGATAAAGCCGATCAGGCCGTTTTTGGCCAGCAAATCGCGCCTTTGGCGCAGGGAGACCGAAAAATCCGCCGTAACGATGGCTTCTATATTTTCATTTTCTTCATTGAATTTTTCAATGTATTCTTTCACGGTATCCGTGATGAAAAGGACATCCTCACTTGTGGTATTATTGACCGAAAGCGAGACTGTCGGCTGGCCGTTGAGCCAGGCCCTGCTGGGCGTATCGGCCCAGCGATCCCTTACATCTGCCACCTCGTAGAGCCGGACTGAGCGTCCATCGACGGCCGTAGCCACGATGATATTTTTCAATTCCTCGGCATAATATTCTTTAGATCGGGCCCTGATAAGCAGTTCTTCCTGCTCGGTCTTGATCGTTCCTCCGGTAATGTCCAGGTTGGCATTGCGGACAGCATCACGGACCTGTACGAAAGTCAGGCGGTATGCCCGCATATCTGTTTCGCGAACGGCAATTTCTATTTCTTCTTCAGGAAAGCCATTGAGGTTGACCTGGGAAATGCCCTCCACAGCGAGCAGGTCATTTTCTACTTTCCGGGCAATTTCTTTCAGGCTTTTGAGTGGCAGATCGCCAGTGATAGCCACACTAATGGCCAGGTCACGGCCTTCCTGCTTGGCCACCACGGGAGGCTCCAGATCCACCGGGAAAGAGGGAATGCGGTCAACCGCATTTTTCACATCCTGGAGCAATAGCTCTATATCATAGCCCTTATAGCCCTCAATGGTCACTGTGCCACTATTTTCCTGAGAGGTAGAAGTGATCCTTTCGATACCTGAAATGCCTTTGAGGTTGTCCTCAATTTTGAGGATCACCCCTTCCTCCATCTCTTCGGGAGAAGCTCCCGGATAGGTCAGGTTGACATTGATGGTACGGCTGGGTGTATTGGGGAAAAAGTCGGTGCGCAGCGAATTGAATCCCACAGCCCCGAAAATCAGAATTGCAAAAAGCAACACATTGCCTGCAACCGGATATTTTACAAAATAAGAGATTATTGACCTCATGGCTATTTGGTTTCGGGTTTCGGGTTTTGGGTTTTGGGTTTCGGGTTTTGGGTTTCGGGTTTCGGGTTTTGGGTTTCGGGTTTCGGGTTTTGGGTTTCGAGGCCGTATGTGTTGACACGCATGCCTTCGTAACCGCCAATGATGCTCTCATTGAGAATCAGTGTATTATCGGGAAGACCCTGTACCACGACGCTGGAAGTGGTGTATTTGATCGGTTTAACCTTGTGCAAAGCCAGCACTGTATCCTTAATCACATAAATGGACGAATCGTTTATCATCAGTTTTCGGGGAATCTCCACCGAATTTTGGATGATGTTACCCTTGATTTCTGCATCGAGGTACATGCCTTCTTTCAGGTTTTTTCCACTTAATTCGATATAAACCTTTACGGTTTGGGTATTTTCATCCAGTGTATTGCTGATCCTGCGTACCGTCCCGGTCCAACTTCCTCCAACATCATTGGATTGGAGTTTTACCTGGTTACCTACTTTGATGAAATCAACATCTTTGAGGTTGACAGCAGCTTCCATTTCGTAGACATTGGGGTCAAAAAATTCGCCCAACTTCTGCCCAATCCGCACCAGGGTGCCTTCCTTAATAGCGGATTGAGAGACCACGCCATTAAAAGGCGCTCTGATGACATATTTGGAAAGGCGCACTTCCTGAGAGCGTATGTTGTAAAAGAGGTTGTACAGGTTTTTGACTGAAATGAAATATTTTTCCTTGTCATTGGAGGGTTCGGGCAGGGGTTTGACCGGTTTTTCAGGGTCAAAAGCATCTACATAGGCCTGCCATTTGGGATATCCTTCGGGATAATCCAGCTTGAGGTCTGCCAGGATCAGGGTGATCTGATTGAGCAGGCTGCTGCGCTGAGCCAGCAAAGCAAGCTTTGCTTCGGTATCATCCACCATGAGCAAGGCTTCGCCTTTGCGGAAGTAATTACCCTCCCGAAAGCGTCTGCTTTCACCTATGAGGAGGCCGCCAACTTCGGCGAAAAGCTCAATCTTATCCTTGGCTACCAGCCGGCCTGTGATTTCAATACGGGTGGTCACTTCAGTGACCTTTACCTGGGCGGCTTTCACCGATTTCACCTGTTTGGGCACAGGCTTACGGGGAATTTCTTTCTTCATCCCACCGATGCCTTTCATTGCCCCAACTCCCAGCAGGAGAATGACAACTGCCAGTATGCCCATTATTATTTGTCTTACTTTCATTTCAGCTGTACTTGATTTTTATCGGAATAATATATGTGGTTGTGCATGCAACTTTACAACAGGCCATTATACAGCTAGTTGTTTTTCCATGTTTTCATGCATTTTTTTCAAAACTTCTTTACAGATTTTGATTTTTTCGGGATCAATCCCTTTTGTAATCTCTCCGCTCATTTCGCTCACATTCTTCAGGATCACCTCTTCCATTTCCCTGCCTTTATGTGTGAGGAAAATCCTTTTGATTCGCTTGTCCAATTGATCCGGGATGCGGACCACCCAGTTGTGCTTTTCAAGCAAATTGAGGCCTCTGGCCAGGGTAGTTTTGTCCTTCCCGGCAAAATTGGCAAGTTCCTGCTGCTTCAGGCCATCCTTTTGCCAAAGGTGAACCATTACAACGTATTGCTCCATGGAAATATCCATCTCTTTTTCGCGAAATTTGCGGTCCAATAAGGCCCGCATCATTCTCAGCCCCTTGCCCATCAGGTAGCCAAAAGAATTCGTTATTGCCTGTTGCTTATCTATTTCCATATTTAAGTTGCATATACAACTTTTTTTCAGCCTGCGAATAAATACATCCTTTCATTGAATGGCAAATAATTGCAGCTAAAAGCTCCTTTTTTGCAACAAATGCATGCTTCATAACCAGCTAAACTGAAAATTGTTAGCTGGGCATTTTATTAATATTTTCTTAGTACAGGACAAAAAATGAAAGTCAAGAATTATAAACATCCTCAAAGTCCTGAAGGGACGCTATATACTACGATCGGGCAAAGCCCGATCATTCGATTCACACCAAGTCTTAAAGCCCTGAAAGGGCGATATATTAGCTATGGCTTCCTAAGATATGCCGTCCTTTCAGGACTTCTATTGGGGGCGTTTACCTTCATGGGGCTTCGCCCCATGCTGAATATGGCGTCCCTTCGGGACTTTGGGGGACTTTCCTGAAAAATTGTCCTGTACTGAAAAATATTTTATTAGCACGATGCTAATATTATTACCTATATTTACCAGTAAATTTTGCAAAACAAGATGCGCCTTCATCCAACCATTCACAATTTTATCCACCCCCATTGGGGTATTTCGAAGCCACTTTTTGAGCCTGATGAAGGCCCTCAACTGGTGGCCTGGATGGAGCAAAACAAAGGTTTTGTGTTACTGGACAAACCCGGCAGCGGGTATTGGGAAATGTGGGCTTTGCTGCATAAAATTCCGGGGAGCTATCATCGGAGGCTCGTCCTGGCTCAGCATCATGAGCTGAAAAGGCAATTTCATGTGAGGGGTTTACATTTTCAGGGAAAAGTCACCTTTGTACCCGGCGATTATGGATCGCTTATCCTGGGTATGACAGTCAATGGCTTTGAAGAAGCCCTGAGGTGGGGAGACAATATGCACTACCTTTTTCTTCAGCTTGCTGCTGATTATACCCCCAGGGAAATAGCACATTTCAAGCAAGGATTTAGGGGAAAAGCTGCTTTGCTGGATATGCCCTGTTCAGTGGGCAGTTTTTAGTGGGCAGTTTTTAGTGGGCAGCGGGAGGGTTAAGAAAAAGGGCACTTGCCTGAAGATCAGACAAATGCCCCTAAGCTTTGGGTTAAGCTCATTTTATTGAATAACGATCCGGCTTACTTCATTCCACTCTTTTCCATCGGAAATTTTCAGGAAATAAACACCGGCTTTGAAATTTTTCACATCTATTTCTACCAGATACTCAGCTGTATCATGGCCATTTATCTCTGTGACGACACGGCCCAGCACATCTATCAACTGTATGTTTACCTGTGTAGCTTCTACTTCAGGAAACTCAATGCTAAGCATATCCGAAACAGGGTTTGGATAAACCAAAACACCTTCTGCCTCGCCCAGGCGAGCAGCTTCCCGGAAATTGTATGTGTCTATCGCGGAATAGGCACTGAAAGTGCCATTACAATCCGTCCTTACGCGGTACTCATAGGTAGTACCGGAAGAGGCACCTGTGAAAGTAACATTTGTGCCCGTAGTAGTTGCTGTAGTCCAGCTTGAGCTTCCCTGAGGTCTTGCCTCAGCTTCATAGCCAGTAGCCCCGGAAACGGCATCCCATGAGATTTTCAAGCGATTTCTGCCTTTTTTAGATGCACTCACATTTGTAGGTACACCACAGCTACAACCACCAGTCGTAAAGCTAACAGTTGCACTGTAGCCACTCGTACCATTGGTAGCACCGCAATCAGCTTCCACTCCCCACTCATAGTCAGCGCATGCTCCCAGGCCACTCACTGTATAAGAAGTAGCAGAAGTACTGGCGGTAGTCCAGTTGGAGCTGCCCGCAGCGCGGTAACGCACATTGTATCCATTGGCATTGCTCACACTGCCCCAGCTCAACGTAGCTGAGTTGGTGGAGGCATTGGTAGACTGTCCGGAAGGAACCGCACAGCTTGGGCCAGGGCCACCACCGCCACAGGCGGGAGAGTTAGCGAGGCTGGCGCGGGCGCCGCCAGGAGCCAAAACCGCCTGCATGCGGGCTTTTTGACCTGCGGTGAAGAGATTCATACATGCATCATAGGTATAGTCCATGTAGTTTTGAACCATATCTACAGAACCGCAGGAAACGTGTCCGACCGGACAACCGCCGTTGGAGGCATCCGACTCGGGTGTGTCTGCGACAAAATCATCGACGCCGCAACCCCCATCGCCCCAGATGTGGCGAAGATTGAGCCAGTGACCTACTTCATGGGTGGCAGTACGGCCACCATCATAAGGATAGGTAGAGTTGGTGCCTGTATAGGCATAGTCAATCACGACGCCATCGGTAGCTGCGCTACCGCTGTTGGGGAACTGGGCGTAGCCCAGGAGGCCGCTGCTGAGGTCACAAATCCAGATATTCAGATACTGATCTCTCGGCCAGGCGTCAATGCCGCCGCTTCCGGAGAATTTTACCCCATCATTGCTATAGCTAAAAGATTTTTTACGGGTTGAGGTCCGTGTAATGCCTGTGGTGGGGTTCCCATTGGGATCCACGGTCGCCAGGCAAAACTCGATTTCCGTGTCTGCTGCCTGAGACCAGGTATTGTCTGCATCAGAATTGGTCCTGCGGAAGTCTTCATTCAGCACCTGAAGCTGCGAAAGAACCTGCGCATCTGAGATGTTTTCTGCATTGCCATTGTAAACGACATGAAATACAACCGGAATGGTATACACCTGACGGCTGCTTTGCTGAGGGTAATTGGCGACAAATCGCTGTGTATACGCTTCCTGCGCTTTTAAACGATCAACTACCGTGGGATCTTTTTGCACCTGATAACTCAGGTATGGCATACTGCTACATCGGTGTCCTTCTTCCTGAGTCAGGTCAAGATACTGCTGGCCAAAAAAGGCTGCTTCCTGTACTCCCTGAGGTTCCTGTGCAAAAATAGCTAAAGGCAGGAGGAGACAGCTTGCGAGAATTGTGGTTAGAATTTTCTTCATGTAAATTACGCTTTTGAGTTATTAGAAATTCGATATATAAGTAATCCATTTGGAATAAGACACTCCATCAGTTGACCCTATATAGGATTTAAGATAACCAGATTTTCCCTTTCTCAACCGCAACTTTGAACAGTTGCCAGATATAACCTTATTCTAATATTAGGGAGCTATACTGATTCTACCAAATATTCACTCAAAAAAAATCACCTGATTTCATGAAATCCCCCTAATATTCTCAATATTCGCATGCTTAACCCACTTTTTTGTTCCTCCTTTTTAAATTTTTGTAAGTATGAATCATTTTTTCGCCTTCCCTATCACATCTGAACAGTGGGAAAACAGCCAGCAGGTAATCGAAAACATCCGTTCCGAGCCTGAAAATCGCCAAAATAGAAAAGCCTTAATAGACAACATCAACCAGATGGCAGATGTCGGGATTGACCATTTTTTTGTCAAATCCCTAAAGCAGGCAGACTTGGGTTATTTTAAAATCAAAGCTGCTGAAGTGGGCCTTCAGACTTTTAAAAAAGGGCTTCAGCCAATCCTCAGGCAATTGGTGATGGGCATGAGCGACGCTCAAATACTGAAAATCGTTGATTTTATGGAGGGGGTGATGATTAGGAAATTGGCAGATTAGAGGATGAGAGGATGAGAGGATTAGAGGATTCGAGGATTAGAGGATGTGCAAATTAGAAGATTCCAATTATACATCCTCAAATCTACTCATCCTCAAATCTACTCATCCTCAAATCTACTCATCCTCCTAAGCTTTCTTCCACTTAATAGAGCAGCCGACGGCTTTGGTGCTCTCTGTGGGGACTTTCTTGCCCTGGATCAGGGAGTCCACAGCCTCTTCGACAAACTTGGTGTCTGGAGCGCCGCCGCGGGGATCGTCGTCTATGGCACCGATGTACTTAACGATCAATCGTCCTTTTTTGTCCTTTTGTGCTACATAGGTGTGAGGCGTAGCTTTTGCGCCAAAAGTTTTGGCTACAAGCTGGCTCTCGTCGTGCAGGTAGGGGAAGGTGAATCCTTTCTCCTCGGCACGCACCTTCATGGCGCTATATGAATCAGAAGGATAGGCTTCTGCATCATTAGGATTGATGGCGAGGACGGGATAGCCCTTGCTGGCGTATTTTTCATTCAGGGCCTGGATGCGGTCTTCATACATGACTGCATACGGACAATGGTTGCAGGTAAATACAATGATGAAGCCTTTTGCATCTTCAAAATCATCTGTTGAGACCATCTCATCGTTGATATTCAACAAATTGATTTTCATGATTTCATCTCCAACGCTGTACTGTGCTTTCAGACCGAAAGCCAATACCATACTCAGGATAAAAAATACTGTTGTGATTTTACGGATCATAATAAATTGAAATTATTGATTAAATGTAATGTGTTAATAGAAATAGCTATTTGAAACTCAGCACCCATTTCTCCAACTCTTCATATTCGAAGGTGGTTTCCTGGAATGCATGAATGCCTTTTTGAGGTTGAACGATCAGGGTGGCGGGAATGGAACCGCCCCATTCAGGACTGACCCTGTCAATCCACTCCATATTGCGGAGGTAGTTGGTGAGGACCCAGACATCGCTTTTGATGTCACTTTTTTCAACAAAGGGAATGACCTTTTTTCCCCAATCTTTGTCAAAATCCAGGCTGACGAGCAGCAGTTTCACTTTTTGATCTTTGTAGTTTTCCTGCAATTCCAGGAAATAGGGCAACTCTGCCACGCAGGGTCCACACCAGGTAGCCCAAAAATTGATCACATACAGGCTATCATTATTTTTCTGAGCTTTGATCCCATCGAGGCGTTCAAAAAACTGTTCAACGGTGATTCCTTCTACTTGCTGGGCAAAGGAAAAATTCAGGCAAAAAAGTAAGCTCAGGCTTAAAATTGTATTTTTCATTCAAAAAAAATGTGTGCGAATAATTATTAAAAATAGAGAACAAAAATAATCAACATTTAGTTTATCCGGCGGTCAAAAATGTGACAAAACAAATTCGATTTCGTCATTTAAACGGAAAAATTGCAATTTCGGCCCATCATTTTGCTTACATGAATATGGAGTTTTGAATGATGCAATACGGATTAAGAAGAAAAGCTTATTAAAACGCAAGATAGAGAACGGTTAAAAGTGCCTTTATTGGCGCTGGGCTTCTGGAAGGAAAAATTGCTTCATTGGGCCCAGCAGTTTCCGCATGCGCTCTATCTGGATAGCTGTGGCAGCGATAGCGATCGCTATGGTCGGTATGAATTATTGGTGGGGGTAGGCAGGGGAAATGCCATTCGCTCATGGGAAGAACTTTCTTCCAGCCAGGGCCAGTGGCTGCTGGGCGGATTGCCCTACGAGCTGAAACAGCGTTTTGAGCCTCATCTGAGGCAGACAAATACAGAAAGCATCGCTTTCCCGGAAGTGGCTTTTTTCGTTCCTGAAACAGTTATTTATATTCCTAAGGGAGAATCTTACCTCTATATAGAGGGCAAATATCCCGATTGGGAAAAAATCCTGCAGCAGGAGACTCAGCCTGCTCCGCAGGCGAAGCCGGATTTTCAATCCAATTTCACCCCATCCGCCTACCTCGACACAGTCGGGCAGCTACGCGAGCACATCGCCGCAGGCGATTTCTACGAGATCAACCTCTCCCAGCAGTACACTGCTGAGGTAGTGCTGGAAAATCCAGCTGCTCTCTTCCAGAAACTGGTCAGCATCTCCCCTACTCCCTTTTCGGCTTTTTTCCGTTTTGAGGAAAAATACCTGCTCTGCGCATCGCCTGAGCGCTTTTTGCAGCAGCAGGGCCGCCAGTTGCTCACGCAACCCATCAAAGGGACTGCGCCCAGAGATACAAATCCGGCAATAGATGAAGCGAATAAGCAGGCATTGCTGGATTCCGAAAAAGAGCGGGCAGAAAACGTCATGATCGTAGATCTGAGCCGAAACGACCTCTACCGGTCTTCCGAAATCAATTCGGTAGAAGTGCCTTACCTCTTTGATATTCAAAGCTTTCCGCAGGTCCACCAGATGATTTCGAGCATCACAGGCCTGAGGCAGGAGGCGCTTTCGCCTTTTGATGTACTGGCCCATACCTTCCCTGCGGGAAGCATGACCGGCGCGCCCAAAGTCATGGTCATGAACATGATAGATCAGTACGAAGGCATCCAAAGAGGCCTGTATGCGGGTTCAGTCGGTTATTTTCAACCCAATGGAGACTTCGACCTCAATGTGGTCATTCGCTCGCTGATCTATGATGCTACCGCCCAAAAACTGTGTTACCAGGTAGGGGGAGCCATCACTTATGACTCCGACCCTCAGGCTGAATATGAGGAAACTTTGGTAAAAGCCCGGGGCATCAAACAATTGTTTGGAGAACTTTAAGCCCTGCGCCCCTCAATGGGTTATTTCATCACCTTCATGATACGATAGGCATTTCCCTGCCTTACTTCAATGGCATAAACGCCTGAAGCCAATCCCTGCAAAGAGACATTTGCTTCCCCTCCCTGGCGAAGGTTTTCCCAGTTCAATTGCTTCACTACTTTTCCCTCCATTGAGATGATTTGAAGACGGGTATTTCCCTGAAAGCTTTGGGGGAAAGCCAACTGTAGCTGCTCATTGGCGGGATCAAAGTGCATTTTCAACTGATCTTCTGCAAGCAGATTTCCGATAGCAGCATTGTCCAACAGGCAGGAACAGCTGTCCTCATTCCAATGTGAACCCATAGCGCATGCGGGCGGATGAGAAGGCTGAATGATGACTACATCATAGGCATAATTTGCCGAGGGGGAAGCTAAAACTCCCTGTATTTCAATATGATAGGTCAAATCGAGGGGATTTATCAAGTCAATCATGGACATATCTGGTTCCCAGACAATCGAACGATCGCCGTAGCCACCATTGGTATAGACGATATTGAGGGGAATGTTGGCTCCGGAAGGGTCAGTCATGGTGACTGTAGCATTGGCAAAATCAGCGCCGGGAACCGAAAAGGACCAGCGGGGAAAAACCAGGGGGGCGGGGAAAAAGCTTTCTGCCGGATAGGCGATAAAGTCAATGGGGGGTTGGGAAACGCGATTGCCTGTTACCCACAAAGCGGAAGTACTATTGGTGGAACCATGCCCAAAAATGCTGGCTCTCGAATAGAGAATCCACCGTCGGTGTCCTGCGGCAACATTGCCAGCGCCTGCATCCCGCATATAAGCCACCATGGCATTTGCAGAGTGAGAACCTAAAGAAAGATTTGAGCTGCCGGCAGCATTTTTTCCGCCTACACTGTAGCAGGCCCAGCTGGTGTCGGGGCTATGAGACAGACCTCCCTGTGCTTTCATCATCAATGCAGCTTCCTGACAGAGCGAATCCAGGTCCCGGCGAAAAACGATATTGTCAGCTACGCCACAGAGGCGTCGGAAATAGTTGATCCGATCCAGCGTCCGCTGATGGGCGAGAGCCGAGATCGTTCCGGCATCGCAGCTGGTCGTATTGCCTGTCCAGGCGAGTTCGGCTGTAGTAACGGATGAACCCTGAAAATTCAGGACGTAATCGTCTACAATCGAAGCCCGCTCACATTGAGCCTGGAGATACAAAGGCGCAGCCAGGGGAAAAAGGAAGATGAGGGTAGTAAAAAAGCGTTTCATTGAGATATTGGTTTACAGGATGTAATCTTGATGGAAGCTAAGTTCTTAAAAAAGGTATTCTGAAAACTACAGCCCATCTCCAACTGCCACTATTTCAGCCCTTTCCGCCAAAGAGGCAGTATTAGTTGTTTAGGCACCTTATTGGATGTCAAAATGCATGATAAATGATATGCATTTGCTGGATGCCTACTCCCAGGCTGTTGTACATGCTTCGCAGCAAGTCAGCCAATCCGTTGCTCATATACAGGTGAAAAACACTGCTCAGAAGCAGAAAATGGCCAAAGACAAGGGCTACGGCTCAGGTTCAGGATTTATCATCAGCCCGGATGGTTATCTGGTTACCAACAGCCATGTGATCCATGGAGCGAAGGAAATCAAGGTTTCCATGCAGGATGGCAGCAGCTATATGGGTGAAATGATCGGGGAAGATCCCGCCACGGACCTGGCGGTCCTGCGGATTGCAGAGCAGAATCTTCCGCACGTCCATTTCGCCAACTCCAGCCAGCTGCAAGTGGGGCAGCTAGCCATTGCTATCGGCAACCCTTACGGATTTGAATATACCGTCACGGCCGGAGTAGTCAGCGCCCTGGGGCGCACTTTGCGCTCGCAGAGTGGACGCCTGATAGACAATGTCATCCAGACGGATGCGGCACTCAATCCTGGCAATTCGGGCGGACCGCTGGTCAACAGCCGGGGTGAAGTCATCGGCGTAAATACAGCTGTCATCCTGCCTGCACAGGGCATTTGTTTTGCTATCGCCTCCAATACGGCAAGTTTTATTGTAGAGCAACTGATCAAAAAAGGCAAAATCCGAAGGGGATTTATAGGCATAGCCGGGCAAGAGGTAAAGTTACCCAAACGCACCCAGGGCCTCCTGGGGCTTGAGAAAAACAGTGGCATCCTGATTCGCTCCCTTGAAGCAGACAGTCCTGCCAATAACTACCAACTCAAAGTAGGTGACGTCATCCTGGGATTCAATGGCCATGCCATCGGCAGCATAGACGATCTGCATCGGCTGCTTACAGCCGATACCATCGGGCAAAAGGTCCGATTGGAAGTACTGCGAGCCAATCGCTCGCTGAGCGTGGAGGTGATCCCTTCAGAAATGAAGTAGGTTTTTTTTCTACCAGCCCCTAAAGCCCGGCGGCTTGATGCCATTTTCCCTCAGATAGAGCACCAGCATGCCGCGATGATGCGTCATGTGATCGCGCATCAGCAAAAAGATGATCTTTTTGGAGGTGGGGTCTTTCGACCAGAATCTGGGCGCAAGTTCGTTGATTTCCTCATCTGTGATGCTGTAAAATGCTTCATCGGCATAAGCAAAGACATCATGGAGATGTTGGATGATCTCTTCTTTTGACAAAGCCGAAGCATCCAGCCTGTCATTCAGCGGATAGCCTTCCTCCTTGATAAAGCGCCCGCAGAGCCCGTACCAGTTTTCAACTATATGTATCAAATGACCTCCGTAGGTCAGCACATCTTCGTTGGGGCGGTAGCTGTATTTTTCAGCGGGCATGGCCTCGGCCACTTCCAGGGTATAGACCTTGGCGCGTTCCCATACTTTGGCAAATTCCTGTGTGAATGCACTTTTGGCTTCTTTTTGTTGAGCAAAGGCCAAAAAAGGGAGGAAAAGGAAAAGGGATAAAAATCGGTATTTCATGTTTTTGTTTTGAAGATACTTGTTAAACTTATAACCAAACAAATCGAACTCCCCAAATCCCGAAGGAGCCTGCCGAAGGGATGGCAAGATTATAATGAAACGAATCGGCGATTTTGCATACAATCTCTGCGGAGAAAATCTCCTGCTGCTGCCAGAAAAAGCCATTTTTTGGCAAGAAAAGCGCTATCTGCTGCTCGCCGATCTTCACCTCGGCAAGGCCCGGCACTTCCGCAAAAACGGCTTCGCCGTTCCTGATTCTGAAAAGAATTTTCAGTTGCTGAGCAAACTCATCCGGCATTTTCAACCCGAAAAGGTCCTCTTTTTGGGAGATCTTTTCCATTCAGACTACAACCTCGCGCTGGATCATCTTGCGGCATTTATGCAGCAGCATCCTACTCACTACGAATTGGTGATCGGCAATCACGATATACTTTCAGCAGAGAACTATGCCCGGCTGGGCATGCAACTCACCGAAGGTCATCGGCAGGAAGGGCCCTTTTGTCTGTGCCATGAGCCCATGGCATCGGAAAAAGCCTATGTGCTTTCGGGTCATATCCATCCAGGCGTACGCCTTCAGGGTGCCGGACGGCAATCGCTCCGTTTGCCTTGCTATTTTTTCGGAGAAAAACAGGCGATTTTACCTGCCTTTGGCAGCTTTACCGGGCTTCATGTCCTTCAGCCCAAAGCCAAAGACAAAGTCTTTGTGATACTCGAAAACGAAGTCCTACAAGTAAACTAAGCCAACTGCCCACTGCATACTGCATACTGCATACTGCATACTGCATACTGTCAATTGCCCCCTGCCCACTCAAAACTGTCCCTAATCTACATTCCGCTGCACCACAAGCTCATAGCTATCCAGGTTCAAGGCACAGAGATTTCCAATGCCCGGGCGGTACTTCCCCTTCTGCAAGGCAAGCACACAACCGTTATCCAGGTTGATGCTGGGATTGCGTCCTTCGACTTCCTGCATGATGTCCTCCAGGTCATAAGGCATGTGACCGTGCAGGACCACTTTTTCTCCAACCCAGTCGCGATCTACCTTGAAATCCAGGCTGTAAAGCATGCTTTCAGTCTCATGAAATGGCTTTTTCGACCGAAAATTAAAATTGGTATGAACGGTGAAGAAATCCGCTGTTTCACAGTAATAAGGAAGTTTTTGGATAAACTTCAGGTAGCGTGGAATCGGCAAATCATCTTCCCCAATCAGCTCAGGAACCAGCATCTTTTTGCGCAGGTTGAAAGTCTTTTTATGTTTTTGGGCGGCACGCTTTTTTTCGTAAAAATCGAGGAAGATTTGTTCGTGATTACCCCGGATGGGGTGAATCTGGTAGCCATTTTTTTGTAAAAGGATGATCTGGTCCAAAACGCCCAGGCTGTCTGGGCCTTTGTTGATATAGTCTCCCAGCAGGAAGAGTTGATCTTCCTTTTGCAAATCTATTTCATGCAAAAGCGCTTCAAAAGTCCTGGCACAGCCATGAATATCTCCAATCGCCCAGCGGTTGCGGGCTGTATATTTAGGCACATAGATTCCGTAAGGAGATCGAAATTGTTTGAAGATGGATTTCGGCATCACACAAAAAAATCCTTACACCTTAGGCAGTTTCCTTCTCCAGTTTTTCAACCAAAGCCATATCAATATTGCGTTTTCGCAGGTCTGTGCCTGTGATGCGCACGCGCACGCTATCTCCCAAACGGAGAATCTGGCCGGTATTGCGGCCTACCATGGCGTACATTTTTTCTTCATAGACGTAATGATCGTCCTCCATGCTCCAGGTGGGTACCATGCCTTCACAGAGGTTTTCTTTCAATTCAACAAAGAAGCCAGATTCGATCATGCCGGAAATGATTCCGTCATACTCCTCCCCTACTTTGTCCTCCAGGAATTCTACCTGCTTGTATTTGATGGAAGCCCGCTCGGCTTCAGCGGCCGTGCGCTCGCGGGATGAGCTGTGCTTGAGTTGCTCTTCGAGCACGACGGGATTTTCGGCATAATCCTCATGCAGGTATTTTTCCACCAAACGATGCACCAATAAGTCAGGATATCGTCGGATCGGGCTGGTGAAGTGGGTATAATGGGTAAAGCCCAGGCCATAGTGACCAATATTGTGGATGGTATAGACCGCCTTCGCCATGGAACGTATGGCTATGGATTCAATCACATTTTGCTCAGGCTTTCCTTCTACGCTGTGTATCAGCGCATTGAGGCGCTCCGAAGTGTGGCCTTCCTCCTCAAAATTGACAAGATGGCCAAAGGCCTTCGCAAATTCTGCCAGACGGCCCAGTTTCTCCATATCGGGCTGATCGTGTACACGATAGACAAATGGTAGCGGAGGATTGGTAAATTTATTTCCAATAAAAGTGGCTACCTCGCGGTTCGCGAGCAGCATAAAATCCTCGATCAGGCGATTGGAATCGCCCCGTTCTTTTTTGATCACACGAAGGGGTTTCCCTTCGTCATCGAGTTGAAATTTCACTTCGGGCGTATCGAAGTCGATGCTACCCGTCGCAAAACGCTTGTCGCGTAGTTTATAAGCCAGCTTATTGAGCTGGTCCAATTCTGTCTTAAAGGGTCCTTCCAATTCGCCTTTCAGCACCTGCTCGGCTTCGCCATAATGAAAGCGATAATCCGAATGGATGAGGGTACGGCCAAACCAGCGTTTGTGTACCGTGGCGTTTTCATCCATTTCAAAAACGGCTGAATAGGTAAATTTATCCTCGTTGGGGCGAAGGCTACACAGGTTATTGGACAAAGTCTCAGGCAGCATGGGGACTGTGCGGTCCACCAGATAGACCGAGGTAGCCCGGTTGAAGGCCTCCTTGTCTATCAGGCCGCCCGGCTTGACATAGTAGGACACATCAGCGATGTGGATACCTACTTCAATATGGCCATTTTCGAGTGTGCGGTAGGAGAGCGCATCATCAAAGTCTTTGGCATCGACCGGGTCAATGGTAAAGGTCGTGATGTCACGAAAGTCCCGCCTTTTGGCGACCTCCTTGGCAGGAAAATCCTGCGGGATGCGTGCGGCTTCGGCCTCCACTTCCCGTGGGAATTCGGGATTGAAACCATACTGAAAGAGGATGGCATGCATCTCTGTATTGTTTTCGCCGGGTTTTCCCAGGACCTGGAGGACTGCGACCTCAGGGGAGCGTCGGTCCCAATTGAGGAACTTCACCAGGACTTTTTCGCCGTTCTGGGCACCGTTCAGGTTGTCAGGATTGACATAAAATTCCATTTTGATGCGGGGATCGTCAGCGACGATAAAGGCAGTCTTGCCTACGGCATCGACGATGCCGACAAATTCCGTGCGGGCACGGGCTACAACTTCGATGACCTCGCCAGAGGTGCGTTTGCTGTTTTTGCGGCGCGTCTCCAGGACGCGAACCTTGACGGTATCACCGTCCATGGCTTTGCCGATATTGGTAGGATTGATGAAGACATCTTCCTCATTTTCCATCAGCAAAAAGGCAAAGCCTGCATTCGTTACCTGGATTTTTCCAACCAATTCCTGCCCGCTTTTGGCGGCATACTGATACCTGCCTTTTTCCAGGTAATCTACCTTTCCTTCCTCGGAAAGGCGATCCAGGGTTGACCTGATTTTGTTATTGGCTACCTGGTTGAAGAGTTGCAATTCAACCGAAAGTTGCTTGCTCGTATAGTTGCTTTTCTTATTTCTCTTCAAAAAATCCAGCAATTCTGTTCTCAAAAACTTATCGAGATTGCTGCTCTTTTCGCTATTTTTCTTTTTACCCGAAGTCTTTTTTCTAGCTGAGGGTTTATTTCTTCTTGACATAATAATTTCTTCTCTGGCAGATAGCCGAAAAATCGTCTTTGCTACCTGCATGCAATAAACTAATAAATTGTGTGCTTGTTGTAAGGGCTGAGTAAGTTAATGATTTTGGGATAGGTTTTGTAAGTTGAGAATGTGTGGCTTGGTTAATATTAGGCTTGCCTCCTTGAACGAAAGTCGCGGGAATTGGTTTAGTAGAAAAATGAATACGTGAGGGGTAATAGGGTTAAGAATGGCACGGATTCTTAATTTTCTCCTTCTTCCTTCGTTATATTAAGAAAACGGGAATAACCATGCGACTAATATTCTTTATTTGGGGCGTCATGATGCTGGCGATTTTGCCTGCACGAGGCAATTTTCACATGCCTGAAAATCCGGCATATCAGGAGATTCCTTTTTATAGTCTTCCTGAAGATAGCCTGAAAGCCATTATTCCGGTGGATTATGCGCAAGCCGTTTTGCTGAAGCCTGAGGCTTATTTGGGGATAGAGGCGAAATATGTCTATCAGATTGAACTGGTTTTTACGCGCTATCCGGTAGATTTTAGTGCGTGGCGCACAGATTATGATTGGTTGCTGGAGCAGCGCCTGCGATCGCTTTTTGAGCTGGATTCGGGGCTTTTTTACAATGAAAAAATTGAATGGAAATATATCCTCCAGACCGACCCGCAAAATGAAGCTTCCTGCATGGATTTTTTCCATGGATTTGTGATTTCATGGAGTCCCTACCTTGCTCCAGACACGCCTTCTGATAGTTTAAAAAGAATGATAGAGGAAAATGACGATGGCAAATTCCTGACAGACATCATCTATGGTTATAGCGGCAAACTGCAGGATTCTTCGGTATACAAAGTATTTGAAAGACATCCTGAATGGAAAAATATGCTGGTGGTCATGGACTGGACATCCAGTATGTATCACAATGGCGCATCTGTGATGCGCTGGCACCGGGAGCACCTGGCCTTGCAGGCCATTCGCCACCTGGCCATCTTCAATGATGGCAATGGCAAACCCCACCTCGCCAAGCATATTGGCCGCACAGGCGGCATTTACTTTTGCCAGCCCAATGCCATTGACGATGTCATCCATACCATGGTGAAAGCCAAGGAGGCCACCCTCGGGGGCGATGCCCCCGAAAACGACCTGGAGGCCCTCATCAAGGCCAGTCATCGCCTCCAGGACTATGATGAAATCATCCTCATCCCTGACAGAAACAGCAGCATCCGCGATATCGAGCTGATTCGCTACCTCAACAAACCCGTTCACATCATCCTTTTCAATGGCCCCAAAGTCAGGCTCACGGGCCTCGGAGGCTCCGGTGAATGGATCATTGATGAATGGGTGCATCCGCATTATCTCACCCTCGCCAGCTGGACCGGGGGCTCTATCCATACTGCCACGCGCGACCTGACCCAACTGTCGGAGATAAAAGCAGGAGAGACCGTCAAATTTGGTATGCACGAATATGGAAAAAGGGAAAATGGCACTTTCTTTCGGATGCCTTGAAGCCTAACAATTCTCATAAATGCCCATGCCCCGCATCATGAGAGGTGGCTGGAAATACCGCTAGCTTTCCCCAAAAGTTAAGCTATGCGAAAAACAAAAATTCTTCTCCTTTGCCTCGCCCTTTCAGGCTTGCAAGTTCTGTGGGCACAGCAAAAAAAGTTTGATATCCTCCCGGCCATCAGTTATTCGCCGGAAACCAAACTCACCCTGGGAGGCATTGGCTACTATTATCCGGACTTTTCCAAAGGAGACTCGACTACCAGGCAGTCCAATATCAATATACTGGCAGTATATACCACCGCGAAGCAGATCGTGCTGGAAGGCACATGGGATCTTTTTTCCGCCGGAAATAAATACAGATACCGCGGCCTTGCCTGGTACAACAAATACCCCGACAGGCTCTATGGTTTGGGAAATGAAGCCAGTTGGCGGATTGAGCGGCTGATGGATAATCAGTTCGACACCCTCAATTATATCCCCTACTCCAATCAGTTTATTCGTCTGAATCCCAGCATCTTAAAGAAATTCAGCAAAAACGTCTCGGCGGGTTTTCAATGGGAAATGGAATACGTTTGGGACTACAAACTGCTGGGAGATGAGTTGCAGTTTATCGAAGCCCAGGATTCTCTGGCTTTCCAACAAATTCCGGTGGAAGGGCTGCGCTCCGGTTTGGGGCTGACCTTTCTGTATGATAGCAGGGACTATTTGCTCAATCCACTCAAGGGAAGTTATCTGGAGATGACGGCCCTGTATTACAGCCCCCTTTTTGGAAGCCAATATACCTTTGGCAACATCCTGCTGGATTACCGGAAATACATCAATCCGGTCAGCAATCACACCCTCGCGCTGCGCGCCTACCTCAATCTGCGGCCTTCTCCTGCGGAGGAAAACATCCAATACCGCGCGCTTTCGCGCGTAGGAGGCCGCGACCTCGTGCGCGGCTATTTCAAGGGCACCTTTGCGGATCAGCACATGACAGCTTTTGAGCTGGAATACCGCCTGCCGCTATGGCCAGAGGATACCGATGCCACTTTCTGGCAGTTTTGGCGCAAGGTGGGCCTTGTCGGCTTCCTGAGCGGCGCACAGGTCTTTCCTTCCTTTGACCAATGGTCTCCCGACCAATTTAACCTGGCCGGAGGCTTTGGCCTGCGCCTGCTTTTCAACAAGGAAACGCGGGTGAATATCCGGATTGACTATGGCTGGGGCCTAAGCGGGGATTCGGGGGGATTGGGAAAACGGCAGTCTGGTTTGTATTTTTTCCTGGCGGAAGCTTTTTAAGAAAAGAGTTTGACGCTGATTTACGCTGATTATTATGCTGAAGAATATGTTTGAACTGCGAAAATCATAAACATCATAACAAATCTGCGTCAACTCTTTTTCCTCGCGGAAG
>JAUIGE010000012.1 GCA_030430205.1 Bacteroidia bacterium
CAAAATCCCGAAAAAATTTACCATGGCAATACACAGCGCATCTCAGTTTCTCGCTGCCATCAGCCGACACAGCGCATCACACCACCCAAAATACCTCGGGTTTGGATGCTCTCCGACAGGCTGCTAGCGTTGATTAAAACAGATAGTTTAGGCAAAGAAGTGGATCGTTGGGAATATGATGAACCTTTATATGATTATAAGGGCAGCAAAATTCTGGCAGAACCAGATGGAGGTTTTATTATTGGAGTTTCAAGAACGAAGGGAAATCTACAAGTAGATACTTCTTTCATTTTACAAACTCGTGTCTTTAAAATTGATTCTATCGGAAGAGTTTTGTGGAGTTATTTTACCCCTGCTTCCAGGCGATTAGGCTGTGCAAGTATAACACGAGCATCAGATGGTGGATTGATTTTATACGGAAGTGAAGCATTTCAGGAAATTCTGCCTAATGCTATTATTAGGTATGATCAAAGAGGCCATATATTCAAACTCAACCAACACCGACAAGTCGTATGGGAGCGAGAGTTAGGCGTTATTGGAACTTCCTATTTCACCAAAGTAATACTACGGGATGGAAACATATATGCTTTTGGGCAAAACCTATCCACTGATTCCAGTCTTTTTGGAGGCTGGATGGTCAAGATGGATGAAAACCGGGGAATTGTTGACTATGAGCGGTTTATAGATACAGAGCATTTCCCTGATCAAAACAAAACCCTTTGGTTAGTTGATGCGGTTCCTACAGTTGATCATGGCTTTATTCTTTGTGGCTGGATAGAAAATACGCTGCAATTCGAAAAATACTATGGCGATTGGGGCTGGGTCGTCAAACTCGACTCCCTAGGCTGCGCCATCCCCGGCTGCCACACCACTAGCATCGAAGATGCGCTACGAGCCCCATCCATCGTTCAGGTTTTCCCCAATCCTGCGCAAGACAAAATCACCTTTCAGTGGCAAGCAGATCATCACTTTGAAAGCCTGTCCATTTATGATATTCAGGGAAAAGAGGTCCGTCGGCTAACGATAGATTCTTATAAAAGGAGATACCTTTTACCACTCCATGGCCTCCCTCCGGGTGTGTATTTCTATCATTTGGAGACGAGGGATGGGCAGAGAGTCAGTGGGAAGTTTGTGAGGGATTAAGATTTTTTTTCAAAGAAAGTCAGCTATCTTTGCCCCAACGAAATAACCCATTGAAATGAAAGAAATCAAAAGATACGCCCTCAAAATATTTGGCGGCCCTAAAGGATCAGGACAAGGCAAAAGAGCCAGTATTTACCTTTTCAACAAAGATAACCACGCTATTGGCAGCATTGATTTTTGGGAAGAAGGCACGACTTTGCCTGCCGATGCCCTGGCAGATAATGGCCTGATACAATTCAGCCTTTTTATGAACAGATATGAGGATGTGGTAGATATGCTGCGCAATGAAAGCCCTGTATTCGTGGCCTGGCAGGAAAGCCTGAAGAATGCCTATATCGGCACTTCTCAAGAGCCCGTCGGAGAGGGAGAGTAACTCAAAACCCGAAACCCGAAACTCAAAACCCGAAACTCAAATCCTTTTCAAATTCCTGGGAATTTGCACAAAGAAGGTAGAGCCTTCCCCGGGAGTAGATTCAAACCAGATCTTGCCCTTGTGGCGCTCTGCGATGCGCTTGCAGATGGAAAGGCCTATGCCTGTCCCTTCGTATTCATCGGCGGAGTGGAGGCGTTGGAAAATGGAGAAAATCGCCTCTTTGTGCCTGGCGTCTATGCCGATGCCATTGTCACTGACAGAGAAATATATTTCCCGTGCATTTTCTCCCCCTTCGATCCGGATCAGAGGCGCAACTCCTGCCCTGTTAAATTTTATGGCATTGCTGACGATGTTTTGCATCAGTTGTACCATTTGGGAGTAATTTGCCCGAAACAGGGGCAGGCGACCAATCTGTATTTCAGCAGATTGATGTTTTATCATATCCGCCAGGTTGTGTTTGACAACTTCCACGACATCGTGGAGGTCAACATGCTCCAGGCCGGCATCGAGGCGGTTGACACGCGAGTATTGCAGCAGATCCTTGATCAGGTTATTGAGGCGATGCACGCCTCCGAGGACAAATTGCATGTATTCGCGGGCTTCTTCATCAAATTGATCCTGGTATTTGCGGTTGAGTAGTTGTACGAAGCTGGCGATATTTCTCAAAGGAGCTTTGAGGTCATGTGAAGTCACATAGGCAAATTGCTCGAGATCCTGGTTGGAGCGTTTCAATTCTTCCGCCTGCTCTTCCAGCTCTTTGGTGGCATGGGCGATGCCTTTTTTGAGGCGCTCATTTACGCGCAGGATCTGCAGGTGATCTCCTGCTTTTTGGGTCATAAGGGCAAAAGAATCTGCAATTTTTTCCTCTATAGAGTCATAAAAAACGATTTCTTTTTTCTTTAATCCCGCCAATACCAGGCCCTTGCAATTTTCTTCCTGATCGCAGATGGGACAAATAATGGCTTCTTCAAGCCCCAGTTTCAGGATGGCTTCATAGCCTGTTTCCCCTTTTCGGATGATTTTGCTTTTGTTTCCGTCAACAATGGATTTATCAAAAATGCGCGCAAGCTGGTCTTCATATTCAGCCAGCCCAAACTGAGCGAGGACTACCTGCCCGGCTTCTTCATCCAGTTCCAGAAATAATGCCCTGGGGAGGTTAAATATTTCTACAAAATACTCGACAGTCAACTCACAAAAGGAGGCCAAATCCGGGGCTTTCAAGGCCTCTGAACTGTATTTTTGCATGAGACGGAAGCGGTTAAGCTCCGCGTCCAGCTCATTTTGGGTATTGATCAGATCTTGCTCTACGGTGATCCCCTTCTCGACACGGGCTTGTAAGTCCCGTGTCATCTCTTCCAATTCTTCGTATTGCAATTTTTTCATGAACGTACCAAAGCGTAAATAGAGGTGGTATAGTTATGGAAACAGTTACGCCCACCCAGCAGGGTAAATTCACCAAAACCGTAAATACCTAACCAGGGAATGTTTGTTCCTTCGAGAAGGGGCTCCTGCATGTGTTTGATGATTTCTTCTTTGGAAATTCTGTTAAATAGCAGTCTGCCTCTGGCTACACAATCGGTGTGAAAGATAGCAACAAGTTTTCTATTTCCCACCTGCTTTTTGATTCTTCCGATCAGGACATCGAGGCCGTTGAAGGTGTGCTGCTCATCTCTTTTGGTGAGCCATAGCCGGGTGCCTACCGGACTTTCTACGGGCATATAAAAGCTTTTTCGCTCACTATCTACTTTCACGATGATTCGCAGTACAAATTTATTGCCATACTCCTCGGCTAAGTCATCTTCGATTTGTTCTCCCAGGCCCGCTATCGCGAGGGTTTCTCCCGGATGTGTGGAAACGGGGAGGTCCAGTTTGCGCATAAGAAAGGGCCAGGCATCCTGCCCGTCAATTTCAAAAACGCGATTTCCCTCAGATTTGGTCACTGTAAAAGGCATGCCTATGGGGATATTGCCATGGTTGGCACCTGAGACCAGCTCCAGGCCAGGATCGGCAAAGCCGATCAGGACAGCGCCCCTCTCCAGGATTTTTTGGTTAAAAAATTGAAAACTGGAGACTGCCTTGCTGTTGTCAGAGGAAGTTCCTCCAAATATGGGGATGTCCGGTCCCAATACATCCTCAATTCCTCTGATGGCCTGATCTGCGGCTATATCTATTCCAGAAGCCAGTATCATGACCATATTGATCTGGTCATTTTCGGCTTGCAGGTCTTTGGCCATTTGATGGGCTTGCTCATAGGAATTGAAACCGCGGATGTTGTCGCAATAGGATACGGCAAACTCCTGCCGTTTTTCGGCTTTGATGGCCATGACGGCCAGGGATCGCATGCCCTCATTGGAGCCTTCCTTGCCTACAACACCCGCTCCGGTGCATCCCACCACGATGGTTTGGGGGAGTAAATTATGTGCTTCAGAAAGAATTTCTTCAAAGTCATGGCCAATAGATGAGTATATCATCAACAAATCGCAATTGAGGCTGGCTTCCTTTTCCAATGCGGTTTCGATGCAATACCTGATTGCTTTTTTAGAATTGACTGCGCCTGTGCTGGCAGAATAAAACGTTAGCATACTTGAAAAAAATGAAAGGGGATTGAATTTTCCGTTAAATCAGGATTTTTTGAGCCATTTGTCCAGCCACTCAAAATATACCCTATGCCATAGGACACCGTTTTGAGGGCTTTGAACCCAATGTCCTTCATTGGGGAAAAACAAAAAGCGGCTGGGAATATTCTGCAATTGAGCAGCCTGG
Organism: Bacteroidia bacterium; assembly: GCA_030430205.1. Classification (GTDB taxonomy): domain Bacteria; phylum Bacteroidota; class Bacteroidia; order J057; family J057; genus JAUIGE01. Next base: position 4,280 of record JAUIGE010000012.1, read on the forward strand.
AATGCCTGCATGCCTTCACTGACGGGTACGCGGAAGTCTTTTTCGCCATGGATAACCAGCATGGGCGTATCCCAGTTTCGGACATATTTGTGGGGGGAATGCTGCTGGTAACTGATGGGTTGATCTTTTTTCCAATAGGCTCCTTTGAGGTCCCAATTGGCAAAAAACATCTCTTCGGTGGTGCCGTACCAGCTTTCAAAATTGAAGAGGCCGCAATGCGAAATGAAGCATTTAAACCGCTTGTCGTGGTTGCCGGCAAGCCAATAGACGGAATATCCGCCATAGCTCGCGCCTACAGCGCCCAGGCGCTCTTCATCTATAAAAGGCTCCTTTTTGGCATCGTCTATCGCGCTGAAATAATCTTTCATCGCCTGTCCCCCCCAATCGCCGGAGATCTGGTCGTTCCATTCCTGCCCAAAAGAGGGCAGGCCTCTCCTGTTGGGAGCGACAATGATGTAATCATTGGCTGCCATAAGCTGGAAGTTCCAGCGATAGCTGAAAAATTGGCTGACCGTAGATTGCGGCCCTCCCTGGCAATAGAGCAGCGCCGGGTATTTTTTGTTGGGATCAAAATCGGGCGGATATATCATCCATACAAGCATGTCTTTGCCATCGCTGGTCTTGACCATGCGCTTTTCGACTTTGCCCATTTTGGTTTGGTCCAGTTGCTTTTTGTTGACAAAAGTAAGCTGGGTTTCGGAGCCTTTTTCCGGATTGATCCGGAAGACTTCGTGTGGCATGGACATGGACGCCTTGCGTCCAACGAGGGATTTGGCGGCGACAAAGAAGTCATAATAGTTATGGACGCCCTGGGTGACCTGGCGCGGCTTCTTTTGATCCAGTTTGATATGGAAAATCTGCTCCGTGGCTTGCTCACCGCTGATAAAATAGAGGCTTTTGCTATCTGCCGCCCATTGTGGGCTGTTGGCATTGCGGTCCCAGCCGGCGGATAGTTCGCGCGGGCTTTGCGCCTTCAGATCGAAGAGGATGAGTCGGTTGCGGTCAGCCTCAAAGCCTGCCCGCTCCATGCTGCTCCAAAGCAGGTATTTGCCATCAGGTGAAAAAAGCGGTGCTTTGTCATAACCGGGATTGGAGGCGGATAGATTTGTGGTTTTAGCTGTTTTTAAGCTATAGAGGTAGATATCAGAATTGGTGCTCACTGCGTAATCTTTGCCGTTGACTTTCTTGCAGGTATAAGCGATATGCTCGCCATCGGCGCTCCAGGCAATCTCCTCCATGCCCCCAAAGGGCATCAGCGGGCTGTCGAAGGCTTCGCCTTCCATGATGTTGGTAGGCTCTCCCTTCAGTTTGCCATCGGCATAGCCGATGTAAAAAATATTGGATTTCAGGCCATCCTCCCACTGGTTCCAGTGGCGATACATGAGATCATCTATGATCCGGGCTTCTGCCTTGGGCAGATCGGGGTATATGTCTTTGACCTCTTTTCCATAATTAACTTCATCTATGAAGAGTATATGGGTGGACCTGGGCGAATAGGCAAAGCCATTCATGTTTCTTTCAGAAACTTTCATTTTATCCGAACCATCGGGATTCATCTCCCAGAGCTGGCCTTTGTACAAAAAGCCGATTCTCTTGCCATCGGGACGAAATTTGCCATTGCCTTCACTGCCTTCAAAGGCAGTGATCTTGCGGGCATTGCCGCCTGAAAGGGGGATGATATAGAGGTCTCTGTTGCTTTTATTTTCAGCCAAATCATAGTAGGTAACCCCATAAAGCAGGCTTTGGCCGTCGGGGGAGATGTCATCCAGCGACACGCGCCCCAACTCCCAGAGTTTTTCAGGGGTCAGTCTGTCCTGGGCTTGTGTGAGCAAAGCAAAGGCAAAAATCCAAATCAGGGAAAAGAGTAGTTGTTTCTTCATGCGGTTAAAATTGAAAATTTAACGGAAATTAACATTATGCTTTCATTGCTGCAATGCTTTCCTGAAATGGATTTTTGGGTGATGTTATGGCCATGCTAACATATTGTTTGAGAAATGTTAATTTGCTTACAAACCAAAAAGAAATCTCATGTCAAAATTTCAGGAAATGTGCAAAGCCTACCATCAGGCTCAGTTAGAATTTAAGCGATTTCAAAATGCCAGCGTGGTTTTCGCAGAGGAATTATGGAAGCGAATGATCGCCTATTTTGATGTACCCATCAGCCAGACTACGCTCTATGAAATCAATGAGCAAGGTGGATTCGAAGTGGCAAATCCTCCCTTTGGAAACTTTTTGCGCTTGCGTGATGATGGTTTTTGGGAGTTTGGAATCGGCATCACCGTTTATGAAAGCAAAGATGCCTATCCGCGCGACAATGTGTTGCTGTACCTGCTGGTGAGAAGGGATTTACATGGGGCCTATCAGGTAAAATTGGCAGGTGCTCAGGGCGTTTTTACCATCCACGATAGCAATGAAGCTGAGTATGAAGCCTTTTTCAATTTTATCTTCCAGACGATTTTGGATAGTTACCAGACGGGCCTGGCGCGTTTACTGGAAGAGCAGACCACCAATCGGATTGGTTTTGATATAGATGAGGTGGCCAAAGCGCCTCGCCATCGGACTGCCAAATAAACATTTTGTATTTTTAGGGTTTAGTATTAGCAAGAGAAAGAGTGAAAAAAGAAACATAATGGAGTTATTGGAAATATTATTAGGGGTGCTGGTTGCCTATTTGATAGGTTCGATTCCAACATCTATCCTGATAAGCAAAGTTCATTTTGGTATAGATATCCGGGAGCATGGAAGCGGGGAAGCCTCGCATCTCAATGTGAATGAAATTCTGGGCTGGAAGGTTAGCTGGATCCTGCGGATATTGGATGTCGCCAAGGGTTATTTGGGGCTCAGTGTCTTATGGCTGCTGCATTCTCAGTGGCGCTTATATGATGTGGAGACGATGGAAATCATGCGTATGTGTTTCGGTCTGGCCCTAATTTTAGGGCATATTTTCCCCATTTGGGCCAGATTTCAGGGAGGCAAAGGCGTGCATGTAGCCATTGGGATCATCCTGGTTTTGGCTCCAACAGCGAGCCTGTTTTGTATACTGATAGCCCTGGCTACCTGGTTTTTTACCCATCACCAGAATTTTGCCTATGTCATCGGCAGCGCAGCCTTACCCATATTCATGATATTTGCTGGAAGACATACCACCGAATTTTATTTCTCCATGATGGTATTCAGCTTTTTGCTCTTCATTTTCCTTTTTGCTACCCATGCCAAAAGCTTGAAAATCAGACCGTTGGAAAGTTCCAGCCTTTAACCCATCTGTTTCTTATGTGTGGAAGATATACCATCACAGAATTACCGGCTTCGCCGCCTCTTGCTGAAAACCAGCTTTCAGCCAATCATTTTACCCCCAATTACAACGTTGCCCCCACCAACGCATGTCCGGTCATCCCGCAGGCTGATCCTGCGCATATTCACCTCTATCGCTGGGGACTGATTCCCCATTGGGCAAAAGACATCAAAATCGGATACCGGCTGATCAATGCCCGGGCTGAGACTTTGGCAGAGAAAAGTTCTTTTAAAAACCCGCTTCAGCGTTCCCGTTGCCTGGTTTTGGCCGATGGATTTTATGAATGGAAGAAGGAGGGCGCAGAAAAGCAGCCTTTTCGAATAGGGATGAAAGAGGGTGGCCTGATGAATCTGGCGGGCCTTTATGATCTCTGGCGTTCGCCAGATGGGCAAATGATCTATTCATTTACCATCATCACCACAGAACCCAACAGCCTGATGGCTGGGATACATGACCGGATGCCGGTTATATTGGATAGTGTAGACGCGGAGCAATGGCTCCGCGAAGACTTGCCTCAGCAAGAGGCGCTTGCCCTACTTCGGCCTTTTGAGGCCGGGAGGATGACGGCTTATGCCGTCTCCAAAGCCGTAGGCAACGTCCGCAACAATGAGCCTTCGCTCATAGAGCCCATAGCCTAAAAGGCTATACCGATCGACAAACCCAGCCGAAAAATCGGCCAGAGCTGATTGTTCAGCTCAAAAGTGGCTTTTTCCTTTTCAATGTCTACCATCAGGTTGGCAGGATTGAAACCGGGGATTCCTCCATAAAAAGCCACCATATCAGCTCCGATATCCTCATAAAAGGCGAGGTCTTCAGTGATCGTAGGAGAACTTACTTCCCCTCTGATTTTGGCTTTTGCAAGCCCTCCGCCAGTGATATACCAGTCAATCACAAAGCGATTTTTTATCAAAAACTGAACGCCCAGGGTAGTCCCGCCGCCGATGCCACTCAGGCTAAATGTTCCATTTGCGGAGAGCGTATCCACCGCTCCGATATAAGGGACTTTCCAGTCATAGTCAAAATAGCGCCCAAAAAGAGAAATATAAAAACCGTAAGGCGCGCCCCTTTTGGAGAAAGGATATAGGCGAAGTTCGGGGGTGGCCGAAAAGCCGGAAATCTCGCCTGCGGAAAGCTGCAAGCCCGCCTCCCCGGGAGGAATCAAGGATTCATAAGGAAGCAAATTGGGCAGTAGCCCCCCCAGCACATAGCCGGCCCCTAAACCAGCGGACAATTTTCCTTTCAGCCGATGCTCATAGCGCAGCGAGACATTGGCAAGAGAAAGGCTTGTCAGGTTGAGTGTAACCACATCGGTTGCTTCACCCGAACCGCCGGGAACTTTGGCTTTTTTGGTTTTTGTATTGCCTGAAGGAGAGGGTTTTGCTCCTTTTTGAGGATGTCCGATGAATTCGGGAGGTATTACCTGGGCATATATTTGGCTAAAAAAAAAGCTCAGGATAATAAAAACCCCATGAAAAAGGTTTCGTTTCATGATTTGCGTGTTTTGAGTGGCAATGTATGCACCGAAAATAATTAAAATTGTTTATTTTTAACCCCTTATTACAAATTAGAAACTTCAAAAGGTAGAAATATATATGTTTGAAAATCTTAATCAGAAGATAGAAGGCGCTTTTCGCACCCTTAAAGGACAAGGCCGGATCACCGAGGTGAACGTGGCCAATACCATGAAGGAAATCCGGAAAGCCTTGTTGGACGCGGACGTTAACTATAAGGTAGCGAAAGATTTCACAACGCGGGTAAAGGAAAAGGCGATGGGAGAAAAAATCCTGATCGCGGTCAAGCCTGGACAGATGCTCATCAAAATCGTCAATGACGAGTTGACCGAGTTGATGGGAAGCACCAAGCAGGACATCAAATTTTCTCAAAAGCCCCCCACTGTCATCCTGATCGCGGGATTGCAGGGTTCTGGTAAAACTACTTTTTCCGGAAAACTGGCTCGCTACCTCAAAAGCCAGGGAAGAAACCCGCTATTGGTAGCAGGTGATGTATACCGCCCTGCGGCGATCGATCAGTTGAGCACATTGGGAGAGCAAATCTCCGTAGATGTCTACAAAGAACTGGAAAACAAAAATCCAGTAGAGATCGCTCAAAATGGCATCAACCACGCCAGAAAGAACCACAAAGATGTTGTCATCGTGGATACGGCCGGACGTTTGGCGGTAGACGAAAGCATGATGACAGAGATTTCCAATATCAAAACGGCTGTCAAGCCGGATGAGATTCTCTTTGTCGTGGATGCCATGACAGGGCAGGACGCTGTCAATACAGCCAAGGCATTCAACGACCGCCTGGACTTCGATGGCGTGGTGCTTACCAAGATGGACGGTGACACCCGAGGTGGTGCAGCTATCTCGATCCTGGAAGTCGTCACAAAACCGATCAAATTTATCAGCCAGGGAGAGAAACTCGACTCTCTGGATGTATTCCATCCCGACAGGATGGCATCCCGTATCCTCGGCATGGGTGACGTTGTCTCTTTGGTAGACAAAGTCCAGGAGCAGTTTGATGAAGCAGAAGCGGAACGCCTGCAGGCGAAGATTCGCAAGAATCAGCTCGATTTCAACGACTTCCTTTCTCAAATCCAGACCATCGAAAAGATGGGGAATATAAAAGACCTGGTAAGCATGATTCCCGGCATGGGCAAGCTCACCCGCAACCTGGATATACAGGATGACGCTTTCAAGCATGTGAAAGCCCTCATCCAGTCCATGACTGCCAAAGAACGCCTCAATCCGCGCCTCCTCAATGGCTCACGCCGCAGGCGCATAGCCGATGGCGCAGGGCGTCCTGTGCGCGAAGTCAACGAATTGCTCAAGCACTTCGAGCAAATGAAAAAGACCATGCAGCAAATGAACAAAATGCAGGGAGGCGGCAAATTGCGCGCTATGCGCAATATGAATATGATGGGGAGGAAGTGATGTGCAGATTGGGAAATTTGCAGATTTGCAGATTGGGATTAATTGGATAAGGAACGGTGACGAAATAAACTATTAGTTTCATTTTTTGCCAGGAGGTGTCATTTCGACAGCCTGCCCTGAGCTTGTCGAAGGAGCCTGCCCTGAGCTTGTCGAAGGAGCCTGCCCTGAGCTTGTCGAAGGGAGTCTTCGAGGAGAAATCTCCTGAGTTATTGATAATCAGGCTTTTAATGAATGAGTTCAGGAGATTTCTCCTCGCAAAGCCTCGTCGAAATGACAAACTACGTGAAACAAACTGATGATTTATTTTATCGCTATTCCTAAGAATTGAAGGAAGGCAATGCCTTCCTTTTTTTATTCCAGTTCCAAAATCAGCACCGTCTTTCCCTTCACCTCTATCTCTTTCTCCATATCAAAACTGCTGCCTGTCGCCACATCTTCCCCTGTTGTCACGCCCTCCAGCATTTCAGCAAAACGGCTGAGCTCCAGTTTTTTGGCAGTTGAATTTTTGTTCATGACTACCATGACAGTACTTTCCTCATCATAACGAAAAAAGACATAGATGTCATCATGCGGGATAAAATGTTTGAGTTTTCCGTGGTGGATCACAGTCGCGCCTTTGCGCCAGTCGAGCAGCTTTTTGATATAGATTTTTGCCTCTCTTTGCTGATAGGAAAGGCCTGTTCCGGCAAAGGCATTTGACTTATCCGATGAGGGCCAGCCTCCCGGAAAATCTGAACGAATGATGCCGTGATCTGTGGTTCCCGGATTCTTCATCAGGACCTCCGTTCCATAATAGAATTGGGGAATTCCCCGCATCACGCTATAAAAGGCAAGGGCCATTTTGTACAATTCGAAATCTTCATTGAGTTGGGTATAAATCCTGCTCATGTCGTGGTTATCCGGGAAAATCACCATATCCATGGGAGTAGGGTAGAGATAGTCATGTGCAATGAGCTCATAGAGGTTTCTCCAGCTGTTGTCCCCGGAGCTATTGAGGGCATTGCTAAAAGCTGCCTGCAGCGGAAAATCCATGAGCGATTTGAGATCAGAAGTATATCCATCTGGATTTTCTTTCCCTTTTTGCCAATACGAAAGCACAGTCGGAGAAATATGCCATTCTTCTCCCACGATATTAAAATTCGGGTATTCTTCCATGATCGCCTTTGTCCAGTCAGCCATGAAATAGCGGTCAGAGTAGGAATAGGTATCCATGCGTATGCCCGCCAGGCCGAGGAATTCAACCCACCAGATACTATTCTGGATCAGGTACTTTGCCATCAGCGGATTGCGCTGATTGAGATCGGGCATGGTCTTGACAAACCAACCGTCAAAGTAAGCTTTGACGTCACTTTCCGCAGCATAGGGATCCTGGGTGACAGACTTTTGGTGATTGGTGCCCGTATATTCCGGCCATTGGTTGATGAAATCCTCCTCTGGCAGGTCCTTCATCCACCAGTGGAGGGAACCACAATGGTTGGCGATCATATCCATGATCAGGCCCAGGCCTTTGCTGCGGGCTTCATCTGCCAATTGTTTGTAGGATTGGTTGCTGCCATAGCGCGGATCCACTTTGTAAAAGTCCGTGATAGCATATCCATGATAAGAATAGGCCTCCATATCGTTTTCCAAAACGGGATTGAGCCATAGGGCTGTAAAGCCATGGTCTTGGATGTAGTTCAGATTTTGGCGTATGCCATCGAGATCGCCGCCATGGCGGCCTCCTTTGAAATTGCGGTTTGCCTGCTCCCGCATGCCTTTCACATCATCGTTGGTGGGGTCGCCATTGGCGAAGCGGTCGGGCGTGATGAGGTAGATAGCATCGCTATTGTCAAAGCCTTTCAGATCGGCCCTGCCGGGCTCTCTTTCATTCAAAGACCAGCTGAAGCTTTCCAGCAGGCGGTCGCCTTTGCTGAAGCGAATATCAACATCGCCTGCCTGGGCATTTTCGCTGATTCGGATATCCAAAAAGAGGTAATTGGCGCTTTGGGGCCGGATGGTCTTAAGAAGCTCTACGCCTTCATGGGCGATACTGGCTTTCCAGTCGCCTATATTTTTCCCATAAACCAGAAGTTGAATTTCGCTCTGCTTCATACCAACCCACCAATTAGGGGGCTCGACTCTCTGTATGGTGTTTTGGGCGAAAGAAGGCGAAATCGTAATAAAGATGAAAACAAAAAGCAGGATGCGGAAGGGATTCATGCGGGGAGATTTAAAGGTGTTTTTAGGGGAATGGATCAATATATGGAAAAAAAGGATTTATTTGAAAATCCGTGAGGTGTCGGAAAAACTTTGCAGTTTGTTGGGTTTTTTGGATATTTAGGTTCTAAGCTGTAAACCTATGCCTGATTCTGATTTATTTATGTATCATTCCATCATACTAGCATTTGTTAGTGGTGAGTTATATGGGGATTTTTGGGTATAGGTGGAAGTTGGGAGCTTAGATAATAGGGAGGAAATGGGAGACATTTGCATGTACTGATTTTGTGCCTAATGCCAAAATAAACCACTTCACACAATCTATATGAACTTAAAAGAGGAGCTATTTTTAAGAATAAAAGAGGATTTTAAAAACTGTGCTTTGATGGGCCTAAGTTCCAAATTAACAATTCGAAATCCATTAAATAATGAAGAACAAATAATTGAACCGTTTAATATCCAGTTGGTCTTGAATTTCGATCAGAACTCTCAATTATTTGCAATAACAGCCATAAATCCAGGTCAAGAAATTTTAGTAATACCGCAAATTATAAGAAATATCCTTACTCAGACTTCTCAAGGAAAAATTGGAAAAGGAAACTTTCTTATTGAGGGGGAAGATTTTAGCTCAAAAGAGTTGATTTTCACTAATCAAGTACATTTATATACAGATAAAATAAATTTTGATAAAACTGAGGTCAAATCTCTTTTTAAAAAAATTGGACTAAAACTTATCATAAAAGAGTTTGGAGCAAACTACAAACTAGAAGCTAGACTCGCTCTAGTTGTAGGTATCTCAGATTACAAACACGCTTCCAAATTACGCAATCCAGTTAATGATGCAGTAAGCATAGATCTAACTTTGAAATCTCTTGGTTTTGAAACAATATTGGCAACTGATCTTTCTCAAAAGGAATTAAAAATGAAAATAGACGACTTTGGAGATCAACTCGAAAACTCAGATGTTGGGTTATTCTTCTTTGCTGGTCATGGTATCCAGTCTGCGGGGGTAAACTATTTAATTCCCAAGGATGCAAACTTGAAGAAGGAATCACAACTAGAATATGATTCAGTAAAAGTTGACAGAGTTTTAGCCATGATGCAAAATAATAGGACAAAATTGAATATTATTATTCTGGACGCCTGTAGGGATAATCCATTTAGAGGATGGAAAAGGAATCTAGGGAGTGGATTGGCTCCAATGGACTCCCCAAAAGGAAGTTTTATTGCGTTCGCAACTTCCCCAAATAGTACAGCTTCTGATGGGGATGGAAACAATGGGTTATATACATCTAAGATTCTAAAACATATCGTTACTCCCAATCTTCAAATTGAACATGTATTCAAAAGAATTAGAATTGATGTTGAAAAGGAATCAGATGGAGAACAAATCCCCTGGGAAACGACCTCACTAACTGGAGAATTTTACTTTAAAAAATAAGCACTAGGCACAACACTTGCCGACACGCCCAGCCACATCCAGAACCTGTTAGAAAGGCCGACGCATAGGCGGGCGTCAGACCGTGCAAAAACCCTCTTTCCCCCACTTGAAACAGGCCTTTTAAGCGATATTAGGCGTTTTTGTTTTAAATTCAGGTTTTTGCACAGACTCGCGTTAGGTGCAAAAATTAAAAATGGTCAAATATATTTAACTCATGAATCGACTTGAAAGAAAAAATAAAATCGAGCAATTAATTGGAGAAAATAAAATCCTTGAAGCAATAAAGTTTATGCTAGATTTTGTAAGAGGGACAAAAGAGTTCGAAGATGAATTAAATCAACTAATCCAAAAACAAGGAGAGTTCAAACGTTTGGAAAAGGAAAAGGTCCTTGGGACAATAGAAAAGGAGAAACATGATATTTCTTTGAGAAAGATTACCTATTCATTGCTCTTTATAAAAAATGAATTATTCCGGATACCAGAAGATGAAGAAATTGAGCAAATTGTAATTGACCAAATGGCAGAAATTCCTGAAGGAGATATTTCAAGGTTAATTCCGGGATTTAATGTTGTAGAAGAAATCGTCACTAGAATTGGATTAAAAACATTATGGGAAGAGAATCCACATCTCGCTTTTAAAACTGGTGATATTAGTTATTTCGCAGAACAAAATTTTGAAAGATGGTATTTAGAAGTACAACTCCGAGCAAGGTTTATTGTGTTAATCAAAGCAGATAAGCAAAGAATGAGAATTCCAACACAAGGAGATTTATCTGCACTTTCAAATGAAATTGAAAGGCAAATGGTAGAATTATGGAGAAGTAAATAAAAAGCCCCTAACACTTAAGGCTTGTGCGATGCCCTTCAGGCTTCCGGGCGGGCCTTAGGCCACCAGGAAATCCTGGCCGCAGCAAATCCTTTTGCATCATGACAAAAAACAGACATTTCAACGGCCTTTTATCACAAAAACCTGACGTCGATATCGGATTTTTCAGCCCCGCTGCCTATCTTGTTGTTCAAACAAGAATTCATGACCCAGTCAAATGAAAGCCCAAAAACCTATTCAATTCCCATCCCGAGAATCGGGAACGCCTTAGATGACTGCGTTCAACGCAATTTGCAACAGGGACTGCCTGCGGCAAGGGGCTTTTGTAAATTTTAATGTTATGGTGCATTAATGAATAAAAATAAAAATGAATCAAATGAATTTATTCGACGAATCTGAAAATATTGCTCAAGAAAACGAAGAAGATGTAATTATTCAATTAGATGAATATCATCAAGCTGTAATATGGGGAACTGATTGGACAACTGATACAATAATAAACCAAATTAATAAAGGAAATATTGATTTGGATCCTAAGTTTCAACGTAGGGAAGCTTGGACAACTCCACGAAAAACCAGATTTATTGAATCTTTAATTCTTGGACTTCCCATTCCCCAAATAATTTTAGCTGAGCGAAAAGAAAAGAAAGGAACTTACATCGTAATTGATGGTAAACAAAGATTGATAAGTATAAGACAGTTTTTTTCTAAAGTGGATGATCTTGATTTTCCAAGACTTAAACTAAAGGGATTAGATTCTTTGAGTGTGCTAAACAACCTGTCATTCGTTGATTTGCAAAATAATCCAGCATTAGAAGATTATGCAACCGCCATTGAAAATCAATCAATTAGAACAATAGTCATTAAAAATTGGCCGAATGAAGCATTTTTGTATAATGTTTTTTTACGATTAAATACGGGTAGTTTACCACTTGCGCCACAAGAGCTTCGGCAAGCATTGCACCCTGGAGAATTTATCAATTTTGCAGATGATTTTTCTATCCAAAGTAACCAAATTAAAAGAGTTTTAAATATAAATAAGCCTGATTATAGAATGCGGGATGTTGAACTTGTTATTCGTTATTTTTCCTTTAAATTATTTATAAACGATTACACAGGAAACCTCAAGAAATTTTTTGATTCAACAGTAATGACCTTAAATCAAACCTGGCAAAATGACCAAGAGGGAATAGAGCAATTCGCTCAAGAGCTAAATAATGCTATTGATTTCACTTATTCAATTTGGGAAGAAAATGCTTTTAGAAAATGGAAGGAAAATGAATATCAAGGACGATTTAATCGAGCCATTTTCGATATTATGGTTTATTATTTTTCCAATCCAGAATTGAGACAAGCATCCGAAGGTCATGAAGCGGCTTTAGAAGAAAGATTCAGGTATCTGTCAGAAAACGATATCGAGTTTTTAAACTCATTCGAAACTTCGACAAAAAATATCATGCCTACTCGTAAACGCTACCAAACATGGGGAAATGCGATTGGAGATATTACGGGGTTTAATGTTCTGCTGCCTCTTCAGCAAATAAATCAGTAATTTGTTATGGCTAATTCTCGAAGGTATTTACAACTAGAGAGGCGAATAAGAGCAATTGATAATGTTTTTATACCTCCTATTAGGCCTACAGGTAATTATACAAAGAAAGAACAAGATCAAATAAGAGCTTATCTTTTACTTGTTCATGCAGAAATTGAAGCTTATTTCGAAGAAGTTACTGAGGCTAAAGCTAAAACAGCTTTTGGAAAATGGAGAACAGATAGGACTAAAAGTAATGTACTTATATCTTTGGTTTCATTTCATGAGCATAGCATACGTGAACAAGATATTGAATTAAGATTGAATAAAGCCCTTTCTACCTTTATTTATAATTTACGTCACAATAATGGGATTAAAGAGCAAAACATACTTACTATGCTTTTACCGGTAGGTTTTGAATTCTCTGAAATTGATACAACTTGGTTAAACACCATTACTTCGTTTGGAACTAGCAGGGGTGAAGTTGCCCACACTTCTGCAAGAGTGCAACAATCTCTTGACCCTATTACACTAAGATCAACTGTTCAACAAATATTAAGTGAGATTATGATAATTGATGAGAAGTTAAAAGGATTAAGATAAGGCACCATAACTTTTAAGCATAAAAGGCCGCCCCCCCAAAGGCCGATCCGGCCGTTATTCCGGCAGCCTGCCCTGAGTCCCCGAAGGCTTGTGCGATGCGCTTCGGGCTGCGGCAAGGGGCTTTTGTAAATCATAATTTGCCTGTAATTAAGATGAAAAAATGGATTATACTTCAGACTGTGTGAAATGTCCTGTAAATAAAACCATATAAGACATAAAAGAACATAGAAGAAAACCTCCTTTTTTGACCTTAGATGCCCTCAAATGCCTTATACTAAACTCCCAAAATATATTCAGACAGTAACCTTCTTCGTAGCAATTTCCAACTCCACTCCCAATTACTCCCTCCTTTTTTTTCAGCCTATAATAGCCCTGCAAAAATTTCGTTTTCAATAGGATTCACCACCAAAATATCTGAAATATGAAAAAGATAATGCTCCTTTTCCCTGTCCTCCTGCTCTTTTGGGCAGGCAAACCAGATGTCCCCAAAGCAAAAGCCAGGGTGATGGAAAAGAACTTTGTTTCTGTGACGGATAATCTGTTTGCAGGCAAATTTGAAGTCTCAAATATCGCCTACAAGGAGTTTTTGGCAAGTTTCAAAGATGATCCTTCCCGTTATAAGGAACTGAATGTTGCTAGTGAAAATTGGGACAATGCACTTGCCTTTTCCGATCCTATCAAGGAAAATTATTTTTCCCATCCCGCATTTTATGAATACCCGGTGGTGAATGTTAGCCAGGAGGGAGCTCAGGCGTATTGTGCCTGGTTGACGGACTTGTACCACACGGATCCGCGCCGAAAATACAAAAAAGTGGTATTTCGTCTACCGACGGTAGAAGAGTGGGAGCAGGCAGCTGCCGCCGGACAGGAGGAGGCAATCTATGCCTGGGGTGGCACCTATATGCAAAATGCCCATGGCAAATACCAATGCAATTTTAGGGTTATCTCTCAGCATCAATTGGCAAAGGATGAAAACAACCAGCTTGTAGTCGCATCAGGCCTTACCAATCGTTTGGACCTGAATGATCAGTATTTGATCACGGCACCTGTCGATGCTTTTCCGCCGAATGAATTCGGCCTTTACAATGCCTGCGGCAATGTCGCAGAAATGACCGCTACTGAAGGCCTCGCCAAAGGCGGGAGCTGGGCCGATACCGGATACGATGTGCGCATCGGTAGCGAAAAACAGTTTTTGAATGCTTCTCCGAAAGTGGGCTTTCGGGTGTTTATGGAAATTCTTGAGTTTTAGTTCATTTTTAGTTCCCTAAATAGATCTTGTCGCAAGCCCAGGCCCTCATAGGCCTGGGCTGATTTTTTTTGGGATTTTTTAAGATAATGCTTAAATAGTTGCCGGAGTTCGTCGAAAATCCCAAACAGAGTAGACATATCGTGTAGTAACAAAATTATTTCATTGAGATGCTAAAATCTTATTTTCCATTTGTCGTATTAGTTTTTTTGAGCTTTATGCTAATTTCCTCTTCATGTACTGATCCATGTAAAGACATCGTCTGTGACAATGGTGGTGTATGTAATGAAGGTAACTGTGTATGCCTTAATGGGTATACAGGGTTCAATTGTGAAGAAATAGATATTTTTGCGATCCAGGCGCTATTTGATCAAGGGCTTGAGACGCCGATGAGTTTGTATGAAAAAGGAGTTGCCTTGAATGATATATATGGGAATATATATGAAGGGGGATTTCTCTTCTTTCTTGATGTCAATGATGATTTCCCAGGTCTTGAAGGAATCATTGCTTCCCCAGAAAACCTGTCTGACTCCACTTTCTATGGGTGTTATTCTAATTTAACTGGAGCAACTGGTATCGCAGTAGGAGAAGGTCCTGCAAACACGCAAAAACTCATTGTATGTGGTAGAACTAATGAGAATGATGCTGCGAGACTTTGTGACGAGCTTGTAGCAAATGGAAAAGATGATTGGTTCCTACCTGCTAGAGAGGAGATGGATTTGATGTATAAAAACCTATTTAAAGAAAAATCTTCCAATATCGCAGGTTTTACAAATGTTTGGTATTGGACTTCAACAGAAAAAGATGAATATGAGGCATACCGGAGATTTATTGTCCGTGATATTGACCCAAGCATCCCTGATGCACAACCTATGGACAAGCAATTTGGTGCTGGCGTCCGCGCCGCTCGCTATTTCTGATAAGATAATCGTTTGAAGATATCTTCTGTTAAGCCCAGGTCCGCATAGGTCTGGGCTGATTTTATTTCTGTAAGGCTTGTTGTAAAAAGACTGCTTTTGTGAGTAGAGCCTATCAAGGCGCCAGAGGACAGTTCCTGCCAGTTGTTCCAACTGAACTCCAATCCACCGATCGGAATGATTTTCACCCACATCTGTACAGACAAGGGCAAGCCCTCTGCATCCACTTTCCAAAGGTAGCTATCGCCCGGTGTGACACCTCCGCTTTTATAGGTGACCAACAGACCTTTTTCTCCATTTTCTAAATCGACAAGTCGGCGTTCCGTTCCGCTATCCCGAATCTTATTCGGGGCCACCAGCCAATAGGAATCATTGGCAAAAAATGCCCAGGCCTTTTGGACCAGTTTTTCGGCGGCTTTGCCTTCGAGTTGTTTTCCCTTTTCATAAGCCAGCCCCTTTTGTGTATCTGTGTGGAGCAATACCTTTTTATCTCCCCATTTCACTTCACAAAATCCTCTTTCTTTGTCCCAGACATAATCATGGCCGCTGGGAAAATGCCATTGGACCAGGCATGTGCTATCCCATGCCGGCAAATCAACGGCCTCGAGCATCTTGTCGGCAAGGGCTTCTGCTTCAGGGCCCTGCTGTCCCTGAGGAAGCGCTTTGTCAAAAAGGAGAAAAAGGATGACTCCTCCCAATAATATCGCCAGGGTTGAGATCCCCAGTATTTTCAAAAGTTTTTTCATGTCTCACCAACTGCTGTATCCTGGAATTGTTACCGATGGGTCTTACCCGGCAGGCTGCCGGATGATGGTCCTCCACTTCTCCGGCGCGGCGCGCCGGATGTCGGTGAGATAGATTTCGTGATGCTTATCACGGAGGTGATAGCCTTCCGATTCAATGAATCGGTGCAGGCCTTCAATGGTGGGACCCTCGGTCGTAAAAGGACCGACATGCAGGATTTGACCAGATTTGCCTTCTGTGAAGGCTTCAAAACGCACTTCTGAAAGGCTTGCTAAGCCTTTTTTCTGGATGGCCTGCGCCCTGGCGCTTTCAACCATGTCAGCTGTGATGATATCAGGCTGCATGATCATCATGGTCCATTTCCATTCATCTCTTCGGGCTTCTGTAAAAGCGCTTAGATCGTCTGCCCACCAGAGGCCTTCCAATGGCATGACGCCATAGTCGATTTTCATTTCGCCTTTTTTGACCATGAATTTCAAGGTGTAGGAAAGCACAAAAAGGGCTTCAACGGCTTTTTGATAAACCTCAGAAGTGCCGGGACTGCCCTGACCGTCGATCATAAGGTAATTCATTTCGGGTACATCGACGATGCAGCCTTGTTTGGCGGAGGCTTTGTAAAGGTGCTGGAGGACTTTTTTGTAATCTCTTTTTTCCATGAGAAAAGGGTTTTGGGCTTATTTATTCAAGGCCATAAAGCGATAGGTTAATCCTAAACTGGAAATAAAAACGGGCTGGCCCGTATTGACCAGCGGATAGGAGAGCCCCAGCTGGGTGTGAAATTTCATTTTATTGCCTCCAAGCCGCAGCGTGACTACAGGCTCGATAGCATTCCATTTGTCCGACAATGAATTTTGTGATGTATAAAAATAATTCCCTGAATACCGAAGGGAAAGGATGGATTCAAATTTCTTGCTGGCGAACCCCAGATTGGTTCCAATGTAAGGTAGGAAAAAGGCCCTTCTGGAGAAGTTTTGTATCCGGGGAACATTTCCGACACTTCCATAAGTAAATCCTGAGTATAGACTGAATCGGCCGAATTCGCCCATGGTGGAATAATAGCCCAGGCCACCACTGACAGCTCTTGCTGTTTTCCGAAAGGATTCATTCGGAACCTTTCTGGAGAAACCTGAAAAATCAGCAAGGGCAAACAAATGATCGCTGAAAGCATAATCCGCCTGCAATTCAAAGCCTTCTGATGGATTGATATATCCCCCTATATGCGTTTCTCCTTTTTCACTGAACACAGGCGCATGGAGGGTACGGGGCCCTTGCATCCAGCAGGAAGAAAGGAATACACTGAGCAGGGTAAAAACAAGGGTTTTAAAAGTCATGTGTTGGGTCATGAGATCAAGATTTAGGTAAAGACACCGGGTATTTCTGTTTTAAATTTCGGAATTGATTGGGTCAGGAAAAAAATAATGACTCCTTATTTCAAAAAAATAACAGAAGTTAATTCCCTATTTACGCCACTCAATGTTTCACCATAGGTATTTTCATACCATTCGACACAGTAGCTCCCCCAGCTAATGGCCATTTGCCTTAATTTCTGTTTGTATTTTGATTGAAGGTGAGCCCTTGCTTCAGGCGGGCAGACCATCTCCTGAGAGGGATTGATCACGCTTGAATAGGGACATTTTTGCATAATAACTGAAGGCTCGCCATTTCCTCCAATAAAGTGTACTATCTCGCTCAACAGCTCAACCGGATCGGATTTAATCGCATCATAAAATCCAATTATGATCTGGTTTTTGGGAAAAGTGGTGGTGTATTTTTGTATCGTTTGCAAATAATCGGACCGCTTTTCCTGCCGTTCAGAATCTATAAAGCGGATGATTTCAGCTGCTGAGGCTTCTTCAATTGGAGGCTCTTCCCCTTTTTTTTTGATCCTTTCGTTGAATCGGTATGAAGACCAGGCCCTATGTATGGGGTTTCTGATTAAAAATATAACTTTTGCATCCGGTGCTAGATCATACATCTTTTGAATATCTTCATGATCTAAGATGGCGTATCCTGGTGATATTTCGCCTGATAAGCCTGGCATCATCCGAAACATCGATTTATACCAGGAATCATTATAGGTAGAAAAATACCATTTGGCGAACCATTTTGCCTGAGCATATTGTTTCGTTTTGAGGAGGAGCCAAAGTTTATTTTTCGCCTCTTTTAGCCAGTTAGGTTCAAATATTCTGGCAATCAGGTATGTCTTATTGAGTTTATTTAGGGTTGGATAGCTGGGGGGATCTGTCGAAATAATGAAATTCTTTCACCTCCTGGAGGGAGAAATCAGGCAGTGCCCGCAAATTTTTGAACAACCAGGAGCTTCCTGATTTTTGAGCACCTATACCTATAAAATCAATTTCCTTTGAATTATCCATCTTATTTTTCTGAGAAAAAAGTGCGAAATATCAATTCGGTTTATTGAGGAACATGGGAGGAATGAGGATGCCACCAAGTTCTGGGTGAGCGGAAAGGCTGGGAGGTCGTTTAAACTTCCCTGATTCTATGTCTTCAAAAATTTCTTCAATTAATTGAATATATTTTTCGCCCATGTCTGAATTTCTCAGCTTATGTTTTTCAAGGGTTGAAAAAGCTTCTTCTGCCATGTTTTGCCATTTTTGCCGATCATGCGCGAGTGAAAGTAAAGCATCTGCATATGCAGTGGGATCACGCTGCGGTATAGTCAGGCCATTTTTTCCATTTTCAATGATTTCATCTATGCCACTTTCTATTTCAGTCACCACAGGCACACAATGATGCGCCAGGCCTTCCAGTAAAGCAAGGGACAGGCCCTCAAAAGCGGAAACCATAGCCAGAACATGGCTTTTTGATAACTCCTCAAAAATGACCGACTGTGGCTGCCGGCCCAGAAATCTCACTTTTCCTGCATGTACATACTTGCTTAAGCCTGCTTCCAATTCGCCTGCTTGCTCACCATTTCCAATAAAAGTAAATCGAAAATCTATTCCTGATTTGCCCAGGAGCTCAATGATAGGAATAAAATCAAGTACCTGTTTTTGCTTCTGAACAATTCTTCCTGCATATACAATAGAGAAAATTTCATTTTTGGGTGGAAATTTGATCCGATTTGGTACATCTATACCATAGTGAATAACAGATGATTTTGGCTCAAACACAGGATTCATAGCCAAAAATGTAGACTGGATGGTCTTACTTACTGAAACTATTTTATTCCAATAATGTCCCAACCGGTACCCGTGTTCATAATGGATAATATCGTCAGAATGTAAAATGCCCAGGATGCCCACACCATTACTTAATTCAGGAGAAATTGCAGACCCTATATAGTCATAATTGGGTATCACAACACAAGGCGCATTGGCATGGAGGTAGTCTTTCAAAAGTTGCCACTTTTTGAGCAGCGTTAGCTCTTCGGTAACTAAAAATTTGATCGGAAGAGCGGGGAGTATACTTTCCTCAATGTCGAGAGCATGGTGGTTCGTAAAAAGCAATTCTACCTCATAATCAGAGCTGATCAGATGGGACACCAAATGTTCCACAAAGGTATTGACGCCGCTGAGTTGCCAGTTGGGAGTTAGGAAAATGATTTTTTTGCGTTGATTCTTTTTCCCTCTGGAATCCAGGCTTGAAAACAAATGACCTTCCCCCTTTGCTGTCAAAGAAGGCACGCCAGGCAGGGTTGAGATCAAATTATGTAAAAAGGAGCTGTATTGTTCGAAATTGAAATCTCTTTTGATGACTTCCCTGCCATTATTCCCCATTTCCTGAGCAAGAGAAGGTGCGGAGAGAATTTCGAGGATCGCATCAGCTGCTCTCAAAATATCTCCGTAGGGTACCAGTTTTCCGATCTTTTCTGAAAAGAGATTTATATATCCTCCCCCTCCGTCAAATGCAATAATAGGCGTGCGGCTAGCCATTGCTTCATGCACCACACATGGAAAAGGGTCAAGCCTGGACGAAAGAAAGAAGATATCTGCACCCGCAAAATATAAGTCCGTTTCTACTACTTCATCTACAAAAAGGATGCTTGCTGACAGCTTTGATGATTTTGCATCATGGTACATCCATTTGGAAGGATCATCCTTGTTCGGTTTTCCTCCCAGCCAGAGAAAGAAAACCTCTTCTGTACGATGTTTAAGGACCTCAATAGCAGTGAGGATAAAGATATCGGTTCCTTTTCTGGAGGAAATAGTACCACATCCCAGGACAATTTTTGTGTGCTGAGGTAAGCCAAGCAATTCCCGAAGTGCTTTTTGGGAAGCATCTTTCTTTGTATGCAGTAATTCCGGTTTTAAAAGTCCTTGCCCTTTTACCACTAACTTCTCTTTTGGGAAGGTATAATATTGTTCAGCTGCTTCCAGAACCTTGGCCGAAGGGAAAATGATTTTATCTGCTTGAGTGGAAATTTTGCCATAATCCTTGTCTGGGAAAAAGGATATAAATTCATGGATCAGGTACAGTTTAGGAGCGTTGAGATCTTTTACCAAATCCATAGCTCTCTCAGATTGAACCGAATTGATCAAAGCGCCAGCAAAATTCCCCTTCGCGAGGGCTTGCCTTATAGCAAGATTTTGTTGTTTTGATTCAATAGGATTGATCAGAATAGTTGGCCCCAGCGCTTTGAAAGCGTTCAGTAATTTTCCTGTCCCCAGGAGTATACAAACCACATTGCAGTCATACTTCTGCTTGAAGTGGCGACCCAGCTCTAAAATAATGAGAGGCGCACCAGATATGTTTGCATCATGAGAAACAAAGATGATTGATCTTTTGGCAGGGTTAAGGAAGGAGATTTCCTTGCTAAAGGCAGTAAGCGGTATAGATTTGATCGCCAGAAGATGCTGGAAATTTCTGATTATTTGCTGTGGGGATTCTTCCCGTAAGGCTTTGGTTAATTTGTTGAAATTCTGAAACCGCAATACTGACAAAAGCGCTTTAGGCTTTTTCATTACCTCTTTCCCAAGGCTTATTACCGTTTTAAATTTGGAGTAAGATTGCATAATAGAAAACGGCAAAATTAGCGGACGAGTAAGCTATTGACCATTTCAGCAAAGGGAGAGGAGGTGAAATGTTCAATTACCTCTTCTTTGTTCTCAATTAACTCAGCATAATCAATCGGGGATTTTTTCAATAAAGACTGGGAAGATAGAGGCGAGTCTAACTGTAAAAAGTTTTGTAAGGCAATTTTTGCTTCTTCCTGCAATTCGACTCCGTCAAAAAGATCCTCATAGGAAAGTTGAAGGCAATGAGGATAGTATTCCAGCCAGGAGGTATACAATTCAGTTGTTTTTTGGATTTTTTTCAGGAAATTCTCGCATTGCTTCACATCAATACTGAAGGGAATCCTATCTATTTCGGTGTTGTCTTGGTAGTGCCATTTTTGACTTAAAACCGCATGCCTTCCAGAAAGGTATTGTCTGAAAGTGTTTTTTCTAAGCAGGTGAATCACCTGGATATCTCTTCTCTTAAGCAGATTCATCAGGTGGGGCTCTGCTGAAGGATTGTGCCAGGTGGTATTGAAGTGATGCCAGGAGTTATATTTTATGTCCAACATCATGAAGTCTTTCGGACTTAGGCTACTTAGGTGTTTCATAAAATAATCCCATATCAAACGCTTATTTTCCTTATTGGGAATCGTTAGGTCGGGGTATTTCAAAATGAGGTTTCTGTAAAACCTAAAAAAATTGCTTTGAGGGAGGGTATTATTTTTCCCGGAACCCCGATCGTTGAAAACTTCATTGAAATCATTAATCTGATCATGTTGCCCAAGTATACTCCTCAATGCGTTGGTTCCGCTTCTTTGCTGGGCACAAATGACCAAAGGAGTTTGGGTATAAATGGGGGAGGAAGGTCGATTCTTTTGAAAGGAAAAGGTTATTTTTTTCATTTTACTGAAATTATCAGGCTTCGATTTATTTTTTATGCCGCTAAGAAAAGCTTGTGGAATTTCAGTCTGCCATTCATAGGTATTGAGCACATGATCTATGGTTTTTGCAATTGCTTTTGAGGAAGTGGAACCCATGGTGAATAAGCCAATATTGGGTTTCTCCGCCTCGATAATTGTTTTCTTCGCCTTGATATGGTCGAATAAATACTTGACCCCCCAACACGGAAACTCAGGGAAACAATAGGGAAGATTTATATCATGAAAGCAAACAACTGCCTGTCTGGAAAGGTAGGGCAGCGCATAAAATAAATCGATACATGGCCAGGGATGGTTGTGATTGGCATCAATAAACAAAAAGTCGATAGATCCCTTTTCAATGATTCTATAAAAATCGAGGACAGAATGATGATTATGCAAAGAAAGATGATCTTTTTCTTCGGGAATCATCTCATCAACAGCCTGGCCTACGGCTATATTTTTGTCAAAATAGCAGTAGCTGACAATGTCAAATGCATGAAGATGAGGGGTATATTTTGGATAGACCGATCTTAAATCTGCCATGGCCTTGAGGATCGTAGCAGTGGAATTGCCACTAGCAACTCCCACTTCAACAATGTTTTTAGGCTTAGCATGTAAGATAGAGTTATACAGAAATTCCATTTCAGAGACCGTAATGGCACCCTGGACCCAGACAGGGCGCTTTTTTACAAAATTTTGAATGGAACTACCTGGTATGAATTTTTTTGTTCTCTTCTGAGAATTAAAAAGCGGAAGAATTTTCTCAGTAAATGATAATGGCATGTAAATCAATGATGAATCTTTCCATATTTTTTTAAAGCTGTCTCAACATTCAAAATCGGAGTCCTCATGAGACCTTCTCCTATCAGTTCAGCCTCCAGCATATCCAGGTTTTGGATATCATAAGCAGCCTGATTCAGGTTCAACATGATCACATCAAATGTAAAAGCCGTTTCAGAGTCAGCTATAAACCAATGGATATTGTCCCGTTCATCAGAAATGGTGGAGCAGGAGCCCGGATGGATTTGTTTGGAAATAGTCGGCTTGACGATCAGGTGATTTTCCTCCTGCTGTATTTTGTCATAATGTTTCAGGGAAAAATCGCCTTTTAGGACCAGGTGGGCCGAAGCCATATTGCTATGGCCATGCGGGATGATAGATCTGCCTTTTTTCAGGCCAAAGATTTTTTTGTAAAAAAGGGTGTTTTCAGGAAGGCCATCGAGTTTGGGAAAGCGAACCGCTTTTGTATTTACCCCCAAATCGGGGTATTCAAAGCCCTGTATCAGCTTCTCAAACTCGATGAATTTCAATAATTCATTCAACTCAATGTGAGCAAACAATTGCTCCACATGATCCTGCCATTCCCCCGGAGAAATGTATTCCTTATCCAGATCCTGGCAGTATTCATGGAGCCTTTTTGCCCAATGATCTGTGATTGGCATGATGGCTTTTGCAAAAGCCTCCGTAGCAAAAAGACTGTCCAGCAGGCAGTAGCTGACGATGCCTGAAGAAAGGGTTGATATGAATGTTTTGCGGTTCAATTACGCCTCAGCCATTTGCTTAAATTTTCCTTTACTCTTTCTTATTCTGCACGCAACCACCTTATACTCAGGACACATAGCCTCAGAGCAATGCTCGTCCGAGGTGATGATATTCAGCATGATTTCAGGAAAATGGAAGGTGGAACTCAATACGCCCTGCCTGACTTCGTCGGTCAGTTTGGCTTTGATGTCAACTTTGCCACGTGGAGATTCCACGCATACCATCTCGCCATCTTTGATGCCGTGATCCGCCGCATCCTGCGGATGGATCAGCAGCACATCTTCCGTCAATATCTCCACATTGCCTGTACGGCGGGTCATGGTGCCGGCATTGTAATGCTCCAGTTCGCGGTTGGTGGTGATGATGAAAGGATAATCCTTTTGATGGGTTTCTATTTCGTTGGATTCCTGGAAAGCTTCATAGGTAAATTTACCTTTACCCCGCTTAAATTCTGTCTGGTGGAGGATTTGAGAATCCACGCCGCCTTTTTTGACAGGCCATTGTAATCCATTGTCACCCAGATTTTCCCAGGTCACCCCTTCGAAAAAAGGCACGATCTGCGAAATCTCCTGAAGCATGCCTTCAGGCGTATATGCTGGCTGAGGATAGCCCATGCGATTCATGATATCGACGATGATCTCCCCATCAGCTTTCGTTCCTTCCAAAGGTTCAACCACCTTTTTGACACGCTGTATCCTTCTTTCTCCATTGGTGAAAGTGCCGCTTTTCTCCAGAAAAGAAGCGCCAGGCAAAACCACATCCGCATGTCTGCTGGTTTCTGTTTCAAATATTTCCTGCACAATCAACAACTCCAGGCTGTCCATTGCTTTCTTCACCTTCTGGGTGTTGGGATCCGTTTGCACTACATCCTCGCCAATGATCCAGAGCGCTTTCAGCTCGCCCGAAATGGCTGCATCAAACATCTCAGGGATTTTGTAGCCAATGTGTGAAGGCACTTCCCGCCCATAAAACTGGGTATAAAGCTGCTGGTTGTGGCTCTTGGTCACATCCATATAGCCCGCGCCCTGATGCGGCTGTGCGCCCATATCTGCCGCGCCCTGCACATTGTTCTGCCCGCGAAGCGGATTGACGCCCATGCCGGGCTTGCCGATATTTCCTGTGATCAGCGCCAGATCGGCGATAAGCTGAATGGCAAAAGTGCCCTGAGAATGCTCTGTTACACCCAGGCCATGAAATTCCATGGCTGCCTTTGCCGTGGCATAAGCGATACTCGCTTCTTTCACCAGCTCTTTGTCTACGCCCGTGATATTTTCCAATTGCGTCATATCGAGCCGCAGGATTTCAGCCTTGAAATCCTCATAGCCTTCACAGCGGGCAGCGATGAATTCTTCATTCGCCATACCTTCTGTGATGATGTAATACAGCATCATGTTGAGCAGGGCGACATTGGTGCCGGGGCGGAGTTGCAGGTGGTAGGTGGCATATTTTGCCAGTTCAATCCTTCTGGGGTCTATGACGATGCCCGTCACGCCTTTCATCAGCTTTTGCTTGATTTTGGCTCCGGTGACCGGATGTGCATCCGTGGGATTGGCACCGATGACGAGGATACAATCTGTATGCTCCAGGTCTGCGATGGAGTTGGTAGCTGCGCCTGTTCCAAAAGCTCTTTGCATGCCGAGGGCTGTGGGAGAGTGGCAAACGCGGGCACAACAGTCAATGTTATTGGTGCCAACGACGGCTCGCATAAACTTCTGCATGAGGTAGTTTTCCTCATTGGGTGTGCGGGCAGAGGAGATGCCCGCGATCGCATCAGGGCCGTGCATAGCACGGATGGCCTGAAGCTTATCCACGATGAAGTCGTAGGCTTCATCCCAGCTCACTTTTTCCAAAGCGCCATTGCGCTTGATCATGGGGCTGGTAAGCCTGTCAGGATGGTTGTAAAACTTAAAGGCGTAACGACCTTTGAGGCAGGTATGGCCGCCATTTGCATCGGCATCATAAGGCGCCTGTATGGAGAGTATCTCCCCATTTCGGGTAGAGACATCCAGGTTGCAGCCCACGCCGCAATAGGTACAAATGGTGCGCGTAACTTCCTCAGCCTGAATAGATTTGGATTGAAACACATCTGAGATAGCAGAGGTGGGACACGCCTGCGCACAGGCACCACAACTCACGCAATCTGACTCCATAAATGAAGTGTCATTTCCCTTGATGATTTTGCTGTCAAAACCGCGCCCGGCCATATTCAGCACAAATTCGCCCTGCACTTCATCACAGGCCCGCACACAGCGGTAGCAGTTGATGCATTTGGACAGATCGGAGGTCATATAAGGATGCGAATGATCCTTTTTGCGGTCCAGGTGGTTGGCACCAGCAGGATAACGCACATCGCGTATGCCGACCTGTGCCGCCACATCCTGCAATTCGCAATTGCCATTGACTTCGCAGGTGAGGCAGTCCAGCGGGTGATCTGTGAGCACCAGCTCGATGATGTTTTTGCGCAGCTTTTGGATGTTGGGAGAATGCGTATAAAGGTATTGCCCGGCGGCAACAGGCGAATGGCAGGATGCCATGGCTTTGGTCCGTCCGCCTTGTTGCAAGGCAACATCTACGCTGCAAACCCGGCAGGAGCCAAAAGGCTCCAGGTTGGGCGCGTCGCAGAGCGTCGGGACAGACTTCTCGCCCTGATGCCTTTTGATAAAGGCAAGCATCGTTTCTCCTGGCTTAAATTCGTGGGGCTGGTTGTTGATATATGCTATGTTGTTCATGATCTTTTAGCTAAAAAATGGATTCAATTCTTCCCGAAAATACTTCACCGCATTGCGGGCAGGCAGGGGGATGCCACCGCCATGTGCGCAAAGAGAGCCCTGCTCCAGGGTAGAAAGCAGGTCTTCGAATAATTCCATCGGAATTTTGTACTCATTTGCTGCCGCTTTCTTCAGCATCTCATGCGCTCTTGTCGTGCCCAGACGGCAGGGAAAGCACTTGCCACAGCTTTCATAGGCTGCAAAATCAAACAAATGCTCCAGGTATTTGATGATCGGAAAATCCTGGGGGATACTCACTACAGAAGCATGGCCCAGCAGGAATCCGCCTTCGGCGAAAGACTCAAAATCTACGGTCAGGCTGTCGATCTTATCGACAGGAACCATGCCGCCCAGCGGCCCACCGATGTGCAGCGCCTTGACAGGCGATTTGAAGCCGCCTGCCATCTCATGGATGACATGAGAGAGGGGCGTGCCCATTTCGACTTCGTACAAGCCAGGCTTATTGAAAAAGCTATCCAGGCAAACCAGCTTGGTGCCGCTGGATTTTTCGGTGCCGATGGCCTTATAGGCATCTCCACCATGCTGCAGTATCCAGGGAACCGCTGCCAGCGTTTCGACATTGTTGACGACGGTGGGTTTGTTGAACAAACCGCGCTGGGTAGGGTAGGGCGGACGTACGCGCACTTCAGGCCGCTGGCCTTCGAGGGAGTTGATGAGGGCGGTTTCCTCGCCGCAGATATAGGCGCCCTGCGCCTCGATGAGCTTGAAGTCAAAGTCAAAATTGCTATCGGCAATATTCATCCCGAGCAAATCATGCTCATGCAATTCGGCTATGGCTTTTTGCACGATGTGAATAGCCTCCGGATATTCTGCCCGGATATAAACAACGCCCCAGTCAGCCCCGGTGATAAAACCGGCGATCATCATGCCTAGCAGGACAGAATGAGGTTGTTTTTCCAATAAATAGCGATCCGAATAGGCCCCCGGATCTCCTTCGTCTGCATTGCAGATGATAAATTTTTGATCGCTTTCTTCCATCCTGCAGCCGTTCCATTTTATCCACAGTGGGAAGCCTGCACCTCCGCGACCGCGGATATTGGACTTTTTGATTTCCTCCAGGCAGGCTTCTGGCCCTTTTTTCAAAGCCTCTTTCAGGATAGCATAATAGGTGTCAAAACCTGGAAAGGGAGCCGTGAGGATTGTTTTGTTGGCTGCGACATGGTACACATCGGGTGCGTAGCTGCCGCTATTGGAAAGGATGTTGTGAATCTCCTGGGGAGATTTGGCGGAGTAGTTTTTCCCCTGGTAGTGAAAAGCGCCATTTTCATGGCAGCGCCCCAGGCAGGTCATGTGCCCGATTTCATCGGCCTGAAAATGCGCGCCCAGCGCTTCATGCACAGCATCCTGTGTGCCTGCACACAGGCAGGCGGAGCCATTGCACACATATACTTTCTTCCCCTGATTTTCAGGCTTCATAAAATCATAAAAAGTCGCAGCACCATAAGTGCTGGACTTTCCGATTAAAAAATCTTGTGCGAGTTGATCGAGATCGGCTTTGTCTGGCGTGCCAGTGGCTTTGGCCGATTTTCCCATTTTTTCAAAAAGGTTGTCGACTATACCGCCACGGCCCGACAATTCACTTAAATTCCTGGACATATAGATTCAAATTTTTGCATGCATCAAATAAGGTTTTAAGTTATGCAAAAATCTTGAATTGAAAATCTTTGGAAATTAATCCTTCAGGATTCTCATTTGATGGGCTTTGCCATTTTCCCTGATCACAAGCTGATAAACGCCTGATGGCAGTTCACTTATGTCCAGGCGAAAATGCCTTCCATGCTGCCCGATTTTTTTTCGCAACAATTTTCCCGTCTGCTCATACAGATAAAATTCTCCATGATGCAGGCTCTCCTCTGTTTGAAGTTCAACAAAATCCGAGGCGGGATTGGGGAAAACAGAAAAGCGATGCTGATCCCAATCCGCGTCAATCGCGGTGCTGAAGGGGGCGATCATCCGAATATTTCCCGTACGGAAATCAGAAACATAAAGGGTGTCCCCCGTTTTGCTTGCCAAAATGCCGTTGGGCTGGTCAAATTGAGCAACAGAAATGTGCCCATCCTGGCTCCCCCGGCTATTCCCGCTGAATAATTCTACACTGTCTATATAGGCCGGATGAACACGGTAAATTCTGCCAAGGTTGAAACTTGTTCCATAGATCCAGCCATGGGCATAGGTGATAAAGCCCAGGTAGCGCATGCTGCCGTTGGTAGGGCCAGGAATCGTGGCGACATATTCGAGGTTGTTTTCTTTCACCCGATATACTTCCCTGTCGGTAAAATTTCCCACATAGAGATTTGCGCTATCGTCATAGCACAAGCCGACGGGCCCATTGAGCAGACCTCCTGAATGCCAGGAGCTTATCACTCCGTCAGGTGCCAGTTTGCTGATGTGGTTGCCCATATAATGGGTGAAAATCATGGTGTCGCTGTCATGCGACTTGATGATCCCGGAGGGATTGGAGATGGTTACGGTATCGAGAAAAACACCGTTTTTGTCCAGCTTGTAAATGCGATTTCCCTGGTTGTCAACGACATACAACTCTTCCAGAGAGTTGAATGCCAGGCCGTTGGGCGTATTGAAGCCTGTAGCAAAAATGCTTAACTCTCCCGAGGGAGTTAATTTATAAACCGAGGTCCCCATATAATGGGAGCCATAGAGGTTGCCGGCTTTGTCCAGGGCGAGGGCGTCATCTACATTCAGGCTGGAATCGAGGATGGTGGTGACAAAATACTGTTGTCCGAAAAGGAAAAATGGTAAAAGGAAAGAAAGGGTGAGATACATCTTTTTCATGATGTCATACAAGGTTGGGTATCTGCTGTCAGATACGGGTTAATAATGCGTAAAAAAGATGTGGATCGCCTAAGATCTTGCAGTATAAATCAGGCTATAGAGACAGGCTTTGGCGAAAAAAGGTTGCAGCCAAAATTGCTATTATTCGACGGCATCAGTGCCAGCCAAAGTGTTGGATGATTAAATCATACGCCTAAAAGTTTCACAGAGGCTGTTATACCTGCCTCCATAAAGGTCAATATGCTAAGCCATTGATCTTCAGGCTTTGCATGATGATTGATGACATCTGAAAGCTTCAGTATAGCTCCGGTGAAATCCTTCCTGTTCCAATACCCGAGGGAAGGGAGTTCAGGTAGTTTTTCATAGTTGATATTTCCTTCTTTTTTCCAATGTGTGATGTAAAAATAGTGTTCATCCACATAGGCGTCTTGGATTGCCATTCCCAATGAGATGGCATGGGTCGTTTCCTCTCCCTCTTTAAGCAAGGGGACATGGGTCGCTATATCAAAGTGATGCGGCCAGGTCTCCACGGGCGAGGCATTCCTGTATTTATTTGCAAAATACTGCATGACCTTGCTGCCCAGATTTCTGGTTTTAATGAAAGTCTGGTAATCCTCGGGAGGGAAAAAGGGAAAGCTTCCCCCATGCCTCACGGGATGATCAGGGATATCAGCTTCCATTTCGATTTTGAAATCATCGACATTGATGGCAAAAATCTCTAAAGTTACTTTCAGCCATTGGATGCCTTCCTCATAGGTTTTTGAAGTCAGGTCAAATGAGCTCATGATTTCATCCTGCTCATCTATCAGCAAGAGGATCATTCCGTCAGTATCGAGTGCGACATGCAACCTCTGCTTGGAGGGCAGGCTTTTCCCGATAAACCAACCCGCTTTCCACCTCATGCTGGTATGGCTACCATCTGCTTCAGGTACAATGAGGCACTTGCCGGCAGCCCCGATAAATTGGGAGGCCAGGTGGAGGGCATGGCTTATTTCGTTGAGTGATTGGATTTCATGGGAAGAGATGACTGCCGAGTCTGCACTATTTTTGATTTTGTTTAACATAGAGACGAAGAATTGTGCCTTTGAAAATCAGTTGGGCTATTTGAGAAAACAACGTTATTCCAGAAAATAAGGATAAATTTGACCTCATTTTAACGAAAAAATGCTAGAAACTCTTCCTTATTGGCCTGATATTGTTGAATGGATCGCCGTTCTGTTGAACCTGGTTTTTCTGTATTTATTGATCAGAGAAAAAGTCTGGTGCTGGCCATTTGGGATATTGGCTTCTGGATTGAGCATTTTTCTTTTTTTGTACGCGAAACTTCCCTCTGAAGCCATCCTATGCAGTTATTATGTTGGGATCGGCATTTATGGCTGGATAGTCTGGACGAAAAAAAGGGAGAAAGCCTTTGCTATCAAGACTTATTCCTGGCGTGTACATGCGCTATTGATAGCTTGCGGCATTGGCTTAAGCATAGGTCTCGGAAAGTTTTTCGAAGGAAAAGAATATGCCGAGAAAACCTATGCAGATGCTTTTAGCACCATTTTTAGCTTTATCGCCAGCTTTCTCGAAGCTCAAAAAGTACTTTTTGGCTGGCTCTACTGGATCGTGTTGAATTTCTTCTCCGTCTGGTTATACCATGAGAGAGGGCTGAATATTTATGCAGGCCAGATGGTCGTGTATGGCTTCGTTTCTATCTGGGGGATGTATAGCTGGTGGAAAAAATACAAGGCTACAAATCCGTCGGAAAGCCATCCAGGCTGAGCTTGTTTTTTTCGTCCCAATAATCTTTGATCCCTTCTTTGCCCTTTTTATCTGCCCAAACGAGCAAGGTGTCACGCTGACCCAGGTACTCATAGAAGGGTACGCCAAAGCCGCAGGAGCTTTGTACCAAATCCACCTTCATATCAAAGATCTGCCGCTTTCCGGCATGTGCCGGGAAAAGCGCATCCCATTTCTCCCAGGCTTTATCTCCTTCATGAAGGGTCTCAGCTGTACCAAACAGCCTCAGAATCAGGGGATTCTTGTCAAAGGAGCAAAACATGATCGTCATGCGGTTTTGCTGCATGAGGTGAGCGGCTGATTCGTTGCCGCTGCCCGTGAGATTGAGCCACACGACCCGATTCGGGCCGACGACTTTCAGGCTGTCCAACCCTTTGGGCGAAAGGTTGATCCTGCCATCAGCCGCGGCGGTAGCCACGAAAAACATCTGCTGTTTTTCGATAAATTCCTGGATTTTGGGATCGATGGAGGGGAATTGCTTTGCCATGAATTATTTCTCCGGTGCTTCAATCACCACATCATGCTTCGCATGACCGTTGCTGGAAATGGTATTTCCATTCAGATTTGCCAGGAATATTTTCTCTTCCTCGTCCACGCTGATTTTGTCATCACCATTGACACCGACCCAGTCAAGTACTTTTCTGTTGCCTTTATGCACGGCATAATACAAAACAGGGACAAATATCAGTGTAATGACAGTTGCAAAACTCAACCCCCAAATAATGGTCCAGCTCAGTGGTCCCCAGAAATCAGCGCTATCACCGCCAAAAAAGATCTGCGGATCGAGGCGGGTGAAGAGGGTTTCGAAGTTGATGTTCATCGAAAGGGCGAGCGGCACGAGGCCCAGTACTGTCGAAGAGGCTGTAAGCAGTACGGGCGTAAAACGCACGGCACCGCCGTTGATAACGGCCTCTTTGAGGTCATGGCCTTCTTTTTCCAGTTGCTGGATAAAATCCAGCAGGATAATCCCATTATTCACCACGATGCCCGCAAGGGCAATGATGCCCACGCCATTCATGATAATGGAAAAATCCATGCCCATCAGGCTTACGCCCAGCATAGCTCCGAGTATACTCAGGATTACCTGACTTAAGATAATCAGTACACTGATGATGGAGTTAAATTGGGTCACCAGGATCATGAAGATCAGCAAAACCGAAAAACCAAAGGCCCTGGAAAGGAAAGCTCCTTCTTTTTCCTGCTCTACGACCTGTCCGGCGAGAGTCACCGTGATATCAGAATTGTATTCACTGTTTTTCTTATACTGACTCACCCAGTACATCACGTCTTTGGAGACCTCTGCCGGGTTAAATGGTTCAATCACATTGGTACTGAGGGTGACGGATTTTTCCAAATCTGTCCGGTTGATTCCGGATATGGCGGAAGAATATTCAAAATCAGCCACTGTCGAAATCGGAATAGAACGGAAACCTCCGGTGGATTGGTCCATGAAGGTGATATTCATGTTGAGCAGCGCATTGAGGTCATCGCGGTACTTTTTGTCCAGACGCAGCACGATCTCATACTCATCCTCCGATTTGGGTGGGCGAAATTTGGAGACCTCCTTTCCGTAGATAGCTGTTCTCAGCGTCATGCCTATCTGGCCGGAACTGAGGCCCAGTTCAGAAGCTTTTTCCTTGTCAATGTTGACGATCAACTCGGATTTATCAGCCTCAGCGTCCGACTTCAATTTTTCCACACCGGGTACACTTTTTCCTTCGAGAAAAGCGAGCATGCCCGAACTAAATTTCATCAATTTTTCCTGGTCCTCTGAGGTAATCAGGATTTCGATAGGCGCACCACTGGGCGGTCCATTATTCTCTTTTCCCACGATGATCTTTGCGCCCACAATCCCTTTAAGAGAGGAGCGGACATCCTCCATGATCTGGGTAGTGTTCTTGCCATTCCTGTCTTTCACGGAGACAAATTCAACCGTAACACGGCTTTTGTGTGGGGTAGAGCTACCCTGGTTGAATGAGTTGGGGTCGCCAGCGTTGATGGCAACATTGGCGATAACCGATTTGACGATATCCTGATGCGGCTCAAGGACATGATTGATTCTGGCTTCAATGATTTTGGTTACAGAATCCGTTACAACGGCTTTTGTCCCAACAGGCATTTCATTGTAAACATAGACGAAATTGGGGTCGCCTTCGGGGAAGAAAACCACTTTGGGAGGATTGGCTCCGATGAAACCAATAATCAGAAATATCATAACAAGGGTCGATCCCAATACAATTCCTGTATGATTTACAGACCAGCGCAATGTATTGCGGTATGCGTTTTTGAGGGAAACGAGTATCCTGTTTTGAAACCAATTGATGACAGGTCTCAGGATAACCGCATTCATCCATACAAAAAGGATCATGAAGATCATCAGGTTGCCCAAAAGAGGCAAAGATGCGGCATGAAGGATAAAGGTTGCCGCCAGGAATATTCCTGTATAAATCAGCAGGTTTTTGTAGTTGATTTTCTCCTCATCTTCCCGCATAAAACTTACTGCAAAAACAGGGCTGATCACATAGGCCACAAAAAGTGAGGCAAAGAGAGTGATGATCATGGTCACAGGCAGGAATCCCATAAAATCACCGACTGTACCGGGCCAGAAAAGGAGCGGGGTAAAAGGCGCGATGGTCGTCAAAGTACCGGAGAAAACCGGTCCGATCACCTCTCCTGCCGCCTTTTTGGCGGCGAGTTTGATGGGAAGTTTTTCTTCCCTGAAGATCCGATAGGTATTCTCAATGACCACAATGGCATTGTCCACCACGATGCCCATCGCCAGGATAAAGGTGAAAAGCACGATCAGGTTGAGCGTAAAGCCAAATATCGGTATGATCGCAAAGGCGATCAGCGAGGAGATAGGCACCGCCAATCCCACGAAAAAAGCATCCCGTACCCCCATGAAAAACATGAGGACCAGGATCACCAGGATAAATCCGATGATGATCGTATTGGTCAATTCATTCAGGGTCGTCATCGTCATGACTGACTGGTCCTGGGCTACATTGATGGAGAGGTTGTCGGGAAAACGGTCTTCCTGCACTTCTCCGATGAGGGCGTGGATTTTGGTGGCAGCATCAACCAGGTTTTTGCTCGCTTTCTTGATGATACTCAAGGTGATCACGGGCTGGCCGTCCAGGCGGGCATAGCTCTCCTGCTCTTTGAAACCGTCTGTGACGGTGGCGATATCTCTCAGGTAAAGTGAATGCCCTTTGCCTGATCTTACCTTCAGGTTACCGATAGCTTCGGCGCTTTTCACCTCTGAGTTGAGGCGCACGGCGACTTTTTGGCGGGCAATATTTACCTCACCACCCGATATAATCACGTTTTCATTAGCGATAGCTTGCTCTATGTCACCAAAGGTAACCCAGGCCTGCTGCATTTTGTAGAGGTCTACATCGACCTGTACTTCCTGCTCCAGGGCACCGATGATATCTGCACGCAGGATTTCCTCTACATCATTTTCAATTTCATCCTGTAACTCCTCCGCAAACTTTTTCAGGGCTACCTTATCATAAGGTCCCGAAAGGTTGATCGTCATGATCGGAATCTCGGAGAGGTTGATATCCTGAACCATGGGGTCGTTGGGCAGGTCACTCGGGAGTTCGCTTTTGGCGCGGTCTACCGCTTCCTGCACTTCGCGCTTGGCCTCGGGAATATCCACATCCGGTTCAAACTCGACAAAGACATTGCCATAGTCCTGAAAGGCAGAACTGTTGATCTCTTTGACGCCTTTGATGCCTTTGAGCTCCTTCTCTATTTTTTTGTTAACCAGCTTCTCAATATCCGTAGGCGATGTGCCCGGATAGGGCGTCGCCACGAAAATCATCGGAAAGTCAATTTCCGGGAAGTTTTCTTTGGGCAGGGTATTAAAGGAGGTTACCCCTGCCAGGAAGATGGCAGCAAGTAAGAGGTATATAGTGGTACGGTTTCCTATTGCCCAGGAAGAAATACCGAATTCTCTGAATTTTTTCATTTTGTTTCAGCTAAGAATGCGAAAATTGATTTATTCTTTGGCTGCTACATTTTGCGCCAATTCGACGACCTGCCCATCGCTCAGGTCCTTATAGCCATCAGTGATGATATATTCGCCGGCATCAAGGCCTTTTGCTATTTGTGCAAAGCCATTGTAGCTCATGCCTACAGTCACGTTTTTTCTCCGGGCAATCCAGTTGCCGTCTTCTCCTCTTTCCGCTATGTATACATAGTTGCCGATTTCTGCTTTTTGCAGGATGTATAGCGGCACACAGACTGCGTCTTCCACTGTGCGATCATTGATCGATAATTCGCCAAACATATTGGCTTTGATGCTATTGTCTGAAGGAAGTTTCACTTCCACATCAAAGGTGCGGCTTGTATTGTCGACAGACTGTCCAACGGTGTTGACGGTACCTTTTATCTCTTTGCCCAGGGAAGGAAAGCTGACATTTACAGCCTCTCCTTTCTGGATGAAAGGAATATAAGATTCAGAAAGCTGAGCTTTCAGGCTCAGATCGGAAGGATTCACGATGCGAAAGGCAGGCATGCCGGGGCTCACCATTTCACCCAGTTTGGGGAGAACCTCGTCCACTATCCCTGAGATGGGAGATTTGATTTTGCTCATTTCGAGCTGTTCTTCCATGGTTGCGAGGCGGCGTTCGAGCGATTCTTTGTTGTTTTTTGCCTGGAGAAACTGCACCTCTGTACCTATCTCCTTGTCCCAAAGTCTTTTTTGTTTTTCAAACAAGGTGGTCATGAGCTCCAACTGGGTTCTCATCTCAGCGAGGCTGGAGCGCAGCATGGCGTCGTCTACCTGAGCCAGCAATTGACCGGCTTTGACAGACTGGCCCTTTTTGACCAGCATTTTTGTGATCACACCACTTGTTTTGGGGCTGACAAGGATGTTGCGGTTGGATTCAACATGGCCCTGCACATTCACGAAGTGCTTGAAAGTGATCTTTTCGAGTGGCTCTGCCTGTACAGGGATAGCTACTATTTTATTTGCCTCAGGATCGATTTCGGCGATTTCAGTCTCCAGCTCTTCTATCTCCTTGCTGACCTTGGTCAGCTCAGTGCGAAGCTCAATGAGCCTGTTTTTCTTACCCTCAAGGGATTGAGGTTTTTCAGCATCTCCACCGCCACAGGCGACCATCAGGCTGGCAATGGCAAAAAGGGTTATGATATATTTCATTTTATAATTGTATGATGTTTTGAGAGTATATTTTTTGTAAAAAAAGGTAATCTGCTAATCTGCTAATCCACAATTCGATATTGAGAAAAAGCCCCAGTAGCTTTTTGATAGTCAACCTTCGCGGTCAGGTAATCAAAAAGACCATTGAGGTAATTGGTTTGTGCCTGTTTCAGCTGGGTATCCGCATTGTTCACTTCTAGGCTTGAGCCTACTCCTTCACGGTACTTTTCTTCGGATACGCGATACACCTTCTCTGCGAGCTGTACATTCTTTTCGTAAGCTTCTATGCTGTTATAGGCATTGGAAAGCTGGCTTTTGGCGTTTTTGACTTCCAGGTTAATGGAATTTTCCAGCATGGCGCGGCCATTTGCGATTTGTAACTGGCGCAGACGAGACTGCTCAATCTGGTGTTTTTTGCGAAATCCGTCAAAGACGGGAACATTGAGCTTAAGGCCTACAACAGCTACATCATAGCTTTGCGCTGCATCAAATTTTTCCCATTGGCTGGAAAGCTGATAATTGCCAAAGGCATATAAAGTCGGGACATAGCCCATTCTGTATCTTTGCTCATTGAAGGACTCCAATTCTGCCTGGGTATTCAGGATTTGCAACTCGATCCGATTGGCCGGGCTGAAAGCATTCAGTTCTACACTAGCCGGATCTTCGGCATTCAGAGAAGGTGATACTTTAGGAAGCTTAAGGTCCTCAGAGATATTCATTCCCATCTGAAATTTGAGCAGGTCCAGGGTCATCTGAGCCATTCTCTCAGCCCTGCTTTTCTCCAGTTTCAGGTTGTTTAAGGTGATTTCAAGACGCTCTACATCAATTTTTTCGGTAAAGCCTTCTTCGAAAAGGGCTTTTGTATCATGATGCATTTTTTCTGTCCTGTCAATATTTGCCTGCAAAATCTTCAGGCTCTCCCGCGCAATCAATGCAGAAAAATAGGCTTTGCTCACTTTTGCGGCGACATCCTCTGCGGAGGCATCAATTTGCTTATTGGCAACCTCTACAAATGTTTTTGCAGCTTTGAGGCCCAGAAAGAATGTTCCATCAAAAACCAATTGATTGAGGGTAATGCCGGCATTGGCCTGAAAAGGAAAACCAAAAGCAAGCGCCTGGGGGTCTCCCAATTCTACTTGCTGGGTCTCCAGGTTAAAGGCTGTTGCCAGATAGGGCAGGGGTTGGCCATCCACTACGATCACATCCTGCTTAGGCTGTGGGATAAAAAACTGAGCCAGTTTTGCATAGTAGGAAGCATCAGCGGTGACATTCACCTGGGGGTAACCCGAAGCCAAAAGCTCCTTTACCTGATGATCTGCCAGCTTCATATCAAGCTGCGCATTTTGCAGATTCTTGTTGTTTTTGAGGGCATAACTTATGCACTCCTCTACGCTGGGCTCAGTTAGCTGAGCATGAAGGTATCCACTGCTGAGGATATTCAGGCTGCATACAAGTAAGCCGGAGATAATTAGGTTGAAATAACGGTTTATTGACATGTGAATAAAATGAATATTGTAGAAACTAAAACTCAATTGAAATCTGCTCATCTGCTCATCCCCTCATCTTCCAATCCTCTCATCCTCTCATCAATAATCTCCAATCCTTTAGAGGTAGCTATGCCACGGATAAATAGCTCCATGATCTGAAGCTGAACCATCGGAAAGGGAAATCGTTTTTGGGGAAAATACTTTTCATTGAGACCCGCTTCGAGCTGGGAGAGGTGCATACGAGCGATGATATCGGGATCAATATTGGGGCGATAGAGGCCTTCTTTGATTCCTCTTTGCAAATTGTCCTTCATTTTTTGCAGGACAAAGCGGTTTTCATGCCGTTGAAAAAGCTGCCATGATTCGGGATAATATTTTTTGATTTCAAAAATAAGATTGGGCGAGAGGGCCTTGGTGGCCTGGGTAAAATGCTGCATGACCTTGAAAAGGGTATCAATGGCATTTTCGCCAGTTTTGCCCAGGGCTAGGGTTTCTGCTTCATTTTGCTTGCAAAATGCAAGACTGACCTCGCGGACAATTTCTGCCTTGTTTTTAAAGAGCTGGTAAATCGTTTTTTTGGACATACCCAATTCCTGGGCGATATCGTCCATGGTCACATTGCGCACACCCAGACGAAAAAATAGCGCCCGTGCCTGCGCGAGAACGCGCAATTTGAGTGTGGAAGTGGTTTGTGTTTCTTGTTCCTGCATATAGTCTTATCGCAAAAGGGCGCGAAACTAAGGAAACTCTGTGTACTTTAAAAGTTTCCAGACAAGAACGTTTGTACTAAGGAAAGGTTTTGAAAAAAGTGAAAGTTTCGACTATCATTTTTCTAACAGTGTTATTCGGTGGTTTAAAAGGCTTTTCGCCTTGCTCAAGGCTAAATTGTTTGGATTGGAACAAGCTTTGTAAGTAGGAGGGGAGTGAGGGAATAAAAAAGAACCATCTTGGAAAAAATACAGATTCAGCAACAAATCGAAGCTTTTGTAGATGCATTTAATGAAGCCTCCCTGTATGGGAATCTGGAGGCCCTGGAGGGTTTTCTCCATAAGGAAGCCGTTTTTGTGTACGGCGGATTCAATTCGGAAATACAAGGCAAGGAAAACTGCCTCCGGTCCATACAGGATTATGGAGCGATGGCTCAGACCTTATCCTTTGAAAAACAGGGACTTATCCATTGGCAATGGCAGGATTTGGTGCAGCTAAAATTTGACTATGAAGTCAGTTACCAAATTGAGGAAAATACCCATAGGGAGACAGGCACGGAAGTATGGACCGTGAAAGAAGTAGCCGGCCAGTGGCAATTGCTCTGGCGGGCCTTGGTCTATAATGAAGCTATTTAAAGGATTACTTGAGGGGCTGAAAACGCAGTTGTTTTACGAAATAGAAACCCACCAGAAAAAACGCGCCATAGGCGATCGTTACAGCCCAGGTTTCAGGATGCCCCATGGGATTAAAAATCCTGTCAGCCATCTCATACAAAAGCGTGGAAGGCTGGGCCAGGATATCCCAGCTGTTGAAGCGGACAAAACGACCCAGGTAAACGCCAAAGGCGCTCAGGAAAACAATCAAAGGAATGTACAAGGGCTGAAAAATGCTTTTTAATCGCCTGAACAGGATTTTTTCAATCTTAATCAGGCTGATATAAAATAAGATCAAACCTGTCAGGGCGAAGGAAAACACCATCAGGGTGTCATACCAGATCGGCGCGGATCCCATCCAGCGGAGGTGAAAAAGATCGGTCACGATATAGGGAGAATTGGGAAGGAAGAGCACCGCTAAACCCAAACTTACCCATAATCCCAGCTTGATATTAGCCTTGTCTGCTTTTTCGCCCAACCAAATAAACCCTAATGGCATCCAGGCAAGCATGAGGTTCCAGATCAAAAAACCAAAAACCATGGATTCCAGGTACACTATCCGAAATCCAATAAGGGAAAAATTAAAAGCGACAAATAGCAGCAGGGCTTGCTGAGGCTGTTTCAGTTGAAAGAAACGATTCATTGTTTGTTTTCAATAAAGGGTAGATGTTGAAAAAAGTGGGTTAGGCAATAAATCGCAAGGGCGAAATTGATTCTCTTACGGAAAAGCGGGCTCAGAGGTGCGGGATTTGCCAAATGCTTTTTCATATTTTTACCCTAAAATTACGTATCTTTATTCTGTACAAATACAAATATGGCAAGAAGAGATTTTATACATCAATCAATAAGGATCGCATTGGAGAATGATGGTTGGTTAGTAACAGATGATCCGTTACTTGTTTCGATTGACGATGGGGAGAAGAGTTTTGAAATAGACTTAGGAACAGTGACGAAATAAACTATCAGTTTCATTTTTCGACAGGAAGTGTCATTTCGACAGCCTGCCCTGAGCTTGTCGAAGGGAGTCTTCGAGGAGAAATCTCCTGAGTTATTGATAATCAAGCTTTTAATACATGGGGTCAGGAGATTTCTCCTCGCAAAGCCTCGTCGAAATGACAAACTACTTGAAACAAACTGATGGTTTATTTTATCGCAATTCCTTAGGTGCCGAAAAAGTTATTTCTGCTGAAAAAGGAGGAGAAAAAATAGCCGTTGAAGTAAAATCCTTTGGTTCACCTTCTGTACTAAATGCCTTTCATGAAGCATTGGGTCAATATCTTGATTATAGGGATGCCTTGGAAGAGGCTGAAATGAATAGGGAAATGTACCTGGGAATTTCCCTTGAAGCATACTATCAGATTCAGGATATCAAATTTTTAACAAGGAGGATTTCAAAATATACAATGAAAATCATAGTTGTTGATGTAGAAAGTAACACGGTTCAGCAATGGATAAAATAGAAGCATATAGAAAAATCATTTTTGAAGAATTAAGCTGTAAGGCTAAGCTTGCTTATGCCAATGCTCCAACGCTTTCCCGACAATTAATAGTTAGTGAAGATCAGAATAATTTTATCCTGATTTCATTTGGATGGGTTAACAAAAGATACAAGCATTCATTTGTCTATCATATTGAAATTAAATATGGAAAGGTTTGGATTCATGAAGACAATACAGATGTAGGGATAGCTCAGGTATTCGCCGAAAATGGAATTTCCAAGAAAGATATAATATTAGGCTTTTTGCCAAAATTTGCTCAGGAAGAATCTGGCTATGCAGTTGCTTCCTGAGATCATTCCTTCATGATTTTCGCGGCAGAAAAGCCGTTTTTCCCCTGAGCAGAAAGCAAATAAGCGCCCGCCTTAAGGTCGCTTAGATCCACCTCAAACTCCTTTTTCGCCGAAAAACCTTTAAGCACAATCCTGCCCATCAAATCTACTATCTGCCAATTTACCCTTGGCTCAGCTGAGATGACCTGAATCTTTCCTGAAGAAGGATTGGGATAAATAAGCAAGCTGCTCTTAATCAATTCATTATCAATGCTTTCACTCCTTCCATCTATATCAACACAATAATCCTCCACTTCCCCAAACTGGAAGTTCCCGCAGGGATCTGGGGCGAACAAAAACTCCATCACCACCCGCAGGCGGGTAGGACCCGAAAACAAATCCGGCGGTATGCTCAGCATACCTGTCACGACGCTATCCGTCGTCATGCTGCCATCATACAGCAATTCATTGCTGTCCAGAAAATCGCCATCGCGATTGAAGTCTATCCAAATGCGCCAGTACTCGCTGTAAGTCAGCGATTTAAAACCTGGCTCCAGCCGGAAGGCGTAATCCTCTCCTGACTTTAGCGTCAATGATTTTTCGATAAAATCTCCATAGCCCTGGTTCGGACCAGACTGATTGATCAGGGTATCGAGTTGAAAGGATTCAATCCAGTCATCCTCCTGCGAGTCTGTGGCTCTGGCGCTGCAATAGCTGCCTTCCAGGCATTGTCCGCAGCCCAGGCTGCGAAAGCTTTGTACGGGCGAAAAGCTGCTAAAGCCGCTGTCACATCCTATCGCGAGGCGATATTCATATTCTGTACAACTGCTCAATCCGCTCAGCATCTCGCTCGTATCAGCCAGGCTGAGGCTGATCCAGCCAACGGAATCCCGGGCTTTATATTCCAGCCGGTAATTTTGAGCGGCATAGACAGAAGACCAGCTGAGGGTGGCATGCTTTTCATCCATCTCCAGCACTTCTGAAAAAGCAGGAGGCCGGCAACAGCCTTCACTTTCAAAGCGCAGGCTTCGGGTAAAAAGGCTGCTATCTGAGCCGCAAACAGAGGCTATTTGAAGCTCATAAAGCTGACAGCTTTTCAAATCTGATAAGTGGTAGAAAGGGGAAGCGGTCGATATGGATTGCCACTGCATGGCTCCCTGCTCGCGGTAGCGGAGGTGAAATGGGCTATTGCCGGGCAGGCGTTTCCATTGTACCCACACGGAAGAATCCGTCCTCATTCCGACCTCTGGATGCCAGGGTGGCGTACAGGTCGGCAAAGTATCCTCCAGCCCTTGCAGTTGCTGCAGGCTCTTGTGCAGATTGAGGCGCCCGCCTGTAAGGGTGCTGTCTTTCAGGCTGCCAAGCGAATCTGTAGCCTGCAAAAGGCAGTCTTTTAGCAGCAGCGCCATGCTGTCGGGAAAGCTTTTGTACCAGGCCTGAAAGGCTGCTCCTGCCTTGGCATGTAGCAGGCTGACGGCTCCGCTCACATGGGGAGCGGCCATGGAAGTGCCTGTAAGGGTGCTATAGCTGTTTCCTGGGATGGTGCTCAGTATCCGCACACCCGGTGCGCCCAGGTCTATGTGGGTTTTCCCAAAACCTGCTGTATGCAATTTGTCCCGGTTGTCGGTGGCTGTGACGGCGATGATGAAGGGAGATGGGCAGGTGGAAGGCATATCGCCCACTACGTCTACATTGACAAAAGAATTGGTGGTAGACACCACATTTAAAATCCCTCTTTGTCCCAAAGAATCATAGAGGGCACACCAGATCGGGAAATTGGCCGGATTACCGTTGTTGACGCCAAAGGAGCTGTTGATTACGACCACATAGGCGCCTTCGCGCCCGGCAGTCTCATCATAGCGCCTGCGCATGTCGTAGGCGTAGCTATAGGCCCGCACGACTCGTGCCTGGTTGC
The DNA here is from genome assembly GCA_030430205.1 of Bacteroidia bacterium. Classification (GTDB taxonomy): domain Bacteria; phylum Bacteroidota; class Bacteroidia; order J057; family J057; genus JAUIGE01. The sequence continues at coordinate 46,500 of JAUIGE010000012.1, forward strand.
CGGAAGATCCGGCGATATTGAGGATGCGTGCATCCCAGTTGACGCCGGCGATGCCGCTATTGTTGTCGCCGCTTGCGGCGGCGATGCCGGCTACATGCGTGCCGTGGAGGCGCGAGGGGATGGTGTCGTCATCATCGTAAAAATTCCAGCCACGGTAGTCATCTACCAGCCCGTTTTTATCATCATCTATCTGATTGTGAGGGATTTCCAATCTGTTTACCCAAAAGCGTAAATCCTGGTGTACCGTATCGGCCCCTTCATCTACCACAGCGATCACGATGCTGTCTCCATGGGCCGAGGGCCCACCTGTGCTGATGTCCCAGGCTTCCGGAGCGTCTATATCGGCATCCAAAAGGCCTCCGGCCTGGCCGGTATTATGGAGCGACCATTGCGAAGCAAAACTCGGATCATTGGGTAGGGTAGAGGTGATGTGCCTGCTTTCTACCAGGTAATTCAATTGGGCAAATTGCACTTCTTCCCTTCCCAAAAACCACTCTAAAGCAGCCTCATTCGTGGTTTTATCGGGAGAAAAGCGAAGGAGATGGATGTTGAAAGAGTTGGATAATTTTTCGCTTTGCGTGGAAAAAGGCGTTTGACGAAGAATCTGCGTGATGTTGTTTTTACCTTTTAGCCAGACGATCATTTCCCCCGATACAAAGGGATGCTGCGCGCAGGAGAAGCTGATCCCCAAAAGAGCCAGAAGAAGAATGAATAACAGTTTTTTCATATCCATCAAATAACGTTTTTTTATTTACCTTCGAGGGCATTCAATATGTATTTACCATGACAAAGTTGTTTTCTTTTTTTTGCATTTGTTGTTTTTTTCTGCCCTCTCTGGCCTGCGGCCAGACTGAGGCGCAAATATCCCATAAGGCCTTTGGGCCTTCATTTCAGTGCTGCCTGCAGCATATTGACCGGGATATGCACACTTTCGTGGCACCGCCACGGAACATGGCTTCGCGCGCTTCCTGCGCGAGTTTTGAGTTTAGCTATTTTGGCTCTGCCCCTCAGACCGTAAAAGACGGATTGGCTTATGCCGCAGATATCTGGGCAAGCCAGCTTGTCTCGCAGGTTCCCATCAGAGTGAACATTGTTTACATCAGCTGGCAGGCTTTGGGAACTTCCATTGCAAGCCCCATCAGGAATTTTCCCGGCGCTGTAGATAGCAGTACCTGGTACCCCTATGCCCTGGCAGATGCCATAGCTGGTAGGGACCTGAGACCCGGCGAAGATGATATCACCATTTTTTTGAACAATTCTACCAACTGGTACTTTGGCCTCGATGGCAATGTGCCGGCCGGACAGATAGATTTTGTCAGTGTGGCTTTGCACGAATTGGGCCATGGGCTGGGCTTTACCAGCCTTTCCAATAAAAGGATGTCTGAGGGCTCCTTCGGGATGATTACTGCCGCTGATTTGATGCTGCCGGCCTTGCCCTTTCCTCCCCTGGAAGGCCTTCCGGGCATATTTGACCACCATTTGATTCATGGCCCATCGGGTTTGTTTTTGACTAACACCACCTTTTTTGCCAACCCTTCCCAGCAGTTGGGAGATTTCTTCACGGGGGGGCAGGTATTTCTGACAGGTCCCGAACTCCTGCTTGCCAATGGCAACCAGACAGCCCAGGCCTATGCCTCACCGACTTTCAGCTTTGGTACAAGTATGACGCATCTCGATGAGAGCCTTTACCCTCCGGGTGATACCAATACCCTGATGAGCCCTTTTATCGGCAATGCAGAGGCCAACCATAATCCCGGCCCCATTGTACTGGGCTTATTTCAGGATTTGGGATGGGAGCTTTGTGGAGATGTGGGGATTGAGGAGGAAAAGGCGGCAAATTGGGCAATGGAGGTATATCCCAATCCTTTGAAGGATCGCCTGTTTCTGCGTTGGCAGCAGCCTTTGCAATCATCTGGCGTTTTTCGGCTGTATGATATACAAGGAAGACTGATGATGGAAAAAAGCTTATTGCCGGGAAGCCGGGAGGCAATGATTTTACCTGATATTTCAGCAATAGGCGGTGTGTATTTTTGGGAATGTGTAGCTGGAGATAAGCGAAATAGTGGGAAACTGTTGACAAAATGACATTTCTTTTGATTTCTGCAAATGGCTTTTTCCCTAAATTATTAGCATCTTTGCATCATTCCAATCAAGTATGTAATAATTTCAATTCGGGTAAACCTGGATAGCCACAAAACTATTTCGGGTGCCCTGTTACTATTGAAGGCTCTTCAACGTCTGAGGGGTTCAGGATAAATTCTCTTGAAGGAAAATTAACTTAAAACAGAATATAAAGTAAAATATGCCAGCGAAATTGACCCAATCAGAACAACTTCTGGAAAGGCGTAAAAATGTGGTAGCCAATGGTGTGGGTGTATTCAATACTGCCACAGCCCGCGAGGCAAAAGGTGCCATTATAATCGATGAAGACGGCAGGGAGCTCATCGATTTTGCAGGAGGTATAGGGGTAGTCAATGCGGGGCATTGCCCGGAGCCCGTGGTAGCGGCGATTCGTGAGCAGGCAGGTAAATACCTGCACACCAGCTTCAATGTGGTCACCTATGAACCCTATGTTGAGCTTTGTGAAAGGCTTACAGAGATTTTGCCACATGGCGAAAAAACCAAGGCCATGCTTGTCTCGACAGGTGCCGAGGCCGTGGAGAATGCGATAAAAATCGCACGACAAGCCACCCAGAGGCAGGCGGTTCTCTGCTATACAGGTGCTTTTCACGGTCGTACCATGATGGCCATGACGCTTACGAGTAAGATAAATTACAAACTCAATTGTGGGCCTTTTGTGCCGGAAGTCTATCGTTTGCCTTTTCCCAATTTTTATCGCTATGGGCAGGGTAAAGACCGGGATACTTTTGTAAAAGAAGAGTTGAAACGTCTGCACGAAAGTTCGCACAACCTGGTAGACCCCAATAACCTGGCCGCGATCATTATAGAGCCGGTACAGGGCGAGGGAGGGTTTAATCCGGTACCTAAAAAGTACCTGGAAGGTCTGCGAAAATATTGCGATGATTTTGGAATCATGCTCATCATGGATGAAATCCAAAGTGGCTTTGGCCGCACAGGCTATTGGGCCTCCTGGCAACACTATGATGTGGTGCCCGACATCAGCACATACGCCAAATCTCTTGGCTCAGGGATGCCCATCGCAGCTATAGTAGGCCGTGCAGAGGTCATGGATACAGCAGCACCAGGTACCATAGGCGGGACTTATATTGGAAACCCCGTATGCTGTGCAGCAGCCCTGGCCACCATACAAATGATTAAAGATGAAGACCTCAACGGACGGGCCATGAAAATAGGGGGGATTTTAAAAAAGCATTATAAAAAGATGAAAGAAACATGCTCCGAAATCGGGGATGTTCGTGGCATGGGAGCAATGGTTGGGATTGAATTTGTCAAAGGGGGAGATTCCCGACAGCCTGATGGAGAGCTTTGCAGCCGCATCCTTAAAGGATGTAGCGATCAGGGGCTGGTGCTGCTCAGCGCAGGCACTTTTAAAAATATTATCCGAATTCTGGCACCTCTCGTGATTACAGAGCCCCAGTTGGAAAAAGGGATGCAAATCCTGGATGCGGTAATCAAAGCAGAAATAGCAAAAAATAACAAAATAGAGTTCCAGAAAATATGAAACCATTTACCATAGCAGGGATCCAAATGAAAGTTTCAGCTACTCAATCCAATCTGGAGATGATGAAGCTGAAACTTGATATAGCCATGAATATTTATCCATCTGTACAGATGGTGATGTTCAGTGAATTATGCGCATACGGGCCTTTGACTTATTATGCACAGGAATTTCCCGGAGTTTTTGAAAGTGAAATGCAGGCCATGGCCAAAAAGTATGGTATCTGGCTGCTCCCGGGTACTGTCTTTGAGAAATCAGAAGGCAAGATTTACAATACCGCATCAATCATCAACCCACAGGGTGAGGTCGTGAAACGCTACCGCAAGATGTTCCCTTTTTATCCTTATGAAGAAGGAGTGACTCCGGGAAATGAATTTTGTTTGTTCGATGTTCCGGAGGTCGGCCGGTTTGGAGTTTCGATTTGTTACGATATGTGGTTTCCTGAAACAGTCAGAACCCTCGCCGTTATGGGAGCAGAAGTCATCCTGCATCCTACCATGACAGGGACCATGGACCGTGAGATCGAGCGATCGATAGATCAAACGATGGCGGCCGTGAATCAGTGTTACTTTTTTGACATCAATGGCCTGGATTCAGGCGGTATAGGTCGTTCTGTGGTCTGTGGGCCCGATGGCAGGGTCCTGTATGAAGCAGGTGCAACCGAGGAAATCATTCCTATAGAGATCAATATTGAGCGGGTGAAGCGAAGCCGTGAACTGGGCGTCTTGCGCCTGGGACAACCCCTCAAAAGCTTTAGGGATCACATGGGGGATTTTGGAATATACCAGGCAGGGGCAGAGCACCCATATCTCGAATCTCTGGGCGAATTAATTAAACCAACCAAACTGGATAACCTGACTGCTCTCAAGCAGAAAGAAAGCGACATTCAATTTAAAATTTAACCCCATGGCCAATTCACCCCACACAAAAAGTGCTGCTTATTACAGCATTGCACAGCTACGAATTGACCAATGGAAAGAACTTAAAAATAAATGCACTGAATTATCCCACTGTAAGAAAGATTCAGTTCAGGCGCACCACATTAAAGAAAAAATTGGGAATAAGCTGAGGGTGATGGCTCATATCGAGCAATATTTTACTTTTCCGGGTAAAAAAATGGTCGCTAAGCTGATCCTTTCCCTTGAGGAGAAAGAAAACAGCTTGCTTTTTCGCAGTGTGACAAATATTACCCGCCAACTGGTTGGGGATTCTTATCGCAGCAACCCTTATACCCAAAGCGAAGGCGAGGCGGATCAGATCGGACACAAAGAGCAGCATGAGTTGGCACCGGGGCAAAGGAAAAACCATTTTGAGGTGCTTTTTGTGGATAATCTGCCACCAGATCAGGAGGATATATTAGTGAAAAGCCTGCGCGAGATGCGGGACCCGAATGAGCGTTTTATTTATGAGGTGACGGTCCAGCGGTCCTTTCAGGACGCAATGATCGCTTTGCTTTTTAACCACAACATTCAAGCCGTAGTCGTTCGGTATGCTCCGCCTTTTGCTTCATCCAATATTTCTCCCCTGATTCAGCCTTACATTCAGAATGTCCTGAAGGTAAACCTGGCTTCTAAGCCAGAATCTGAGCTGGGGCCTCTTCTGGCTAAGCATATCAAACGCTTTCGTCCTGAACTGGAGATATACTATGTGACAGATACTTCTCTTACAGACCTGAAATCCACGACATTGCAGACTTTTCAGCGGATTTATTACCGGAGAGAGGATTTGCAGGAACTGCATTTGGGCATTATTCAGGGGATAGTAGAACGTTTCGATACGCCTTTTTTCAGCGCGCTGAAAGAGTATAGCCAAAAACCAACAGGCATTTTTCATGCAATGCCTATCTCTCGTGGAAACTCGGTTTTCAAATCCCGCTGGATTACTGACTTTGGTGAATTCTATGGGCGAAATATGTTCCTCGCCGAGACATCATCCACCACCGGGGGCATGGATTCGCTGCTACAACCTACAGGCCCCCTCAAAAAGGCCCAGGAAATGGCTGCGGTCACTTTTGGCGCAAGGCGAACTTTCTTCGTCACAAATGGAACCTCTACCGCCAACAAAATCGTCCTGCAGGCCCTGGTAGCGCCTGGTGATTTTGTGCTTGTAGACCGGGATTGTCATAAATCTCACCACTATGGATTGGTTTTGTCAGGGGCATTTCCTGTCTACCTGGATTCCTATCCCATAGAAGAATACTCCATGTATGGAGCCGTTTCTTTAGAGCAGATCAAAGAGCAATTGCTGAAACTCAAAGCAGCTGGCCATCTGGATAAAGTCAAGATGTTGCTTCTGACCAACTGCACCTTCGATGGACTGGTCTACAATGTCGAAATGGTCATGGAGCAAATTCTTGCGATCAAACCTGACATGATTTTCCTGTGGGATGAAGCCTGGTTTGCTTTTGCGGGTTTTACCTATATCTACAAGCAGCGCACGGCTATGTTTACGGCCAATAAACTTTGCCAGAAATACCGCAGCACGGCTTACCGAAAAAGGTATAGCGAGCACATCAAACAACTCGCTAAGGGCGAAATTCCGTCACTGCCTGACCCTGATAAGGTGAAAATTCGCGTGTATTCCACTCAGAGTACACACAAAACCCTGAGCAGCTTCCGCCAGGGATCGATGATCCATATCTGGGATGAAGAGTTTCGCAAGAAGACAGAAAACACCTTTTTAGAAGCCTATATGACCCATACTTCCACTTCGCCCAATTACCAGATGCTTGCATCGCTGGATGTAGGGAGGAGGCAGGTGCAGTTTGAGGGTTATGATTTGGTGGAAAAAAGCATAGAACTGGCCATGGTATTTCGGGCAAAAGTGAATGACCATCCCTTGCTGCGCAAGTATTTTGATGTGCTGACGGTCAAGGATTTTATTCCGAAGCCCTATCGCCAAACCGGTCTTGATGAGTATTACAGCCTGGAAAATGGATGGAACAGGATGGAGGAAGCATGGGAAAAGGACGAGTTTACCCTCGATCCAACCAAAATCACCCTTTCCATAGGTCGGACTGGGGTGGATGGCGATACCTTCAAGAATAAATACCTGATGGATCAGTTCAACATCCAGATCAACAAGACCTCCCGCAATACGGTGCTGTTTATGACCAATATCGGCACCACCCGTGGCAGTGTGGCCTACCTGACCAATGCTTTGTTGAAAATTGCAGAGCAGCTGGATGAGGAGTTTCGGTCAATGAACATCAAGGAGAAAGATATCACCAATCAGCGTTTGCATTCACTTATCAAGGATGTGCCACCACTACCTGACTTCAGCAATTTCCACTCCTCTTTTCTGGCCTATCCGGATGCGCCGGGAGGGAACCTCCGGGAAGCTTATTTCCTCGCTTATGATGAGGCAAACTATGAGTATATCAGCTTGCAGGATTGCAAGGAGGCCATGGAAGGGGGGCGGGAAATGGTGGCTTCATCTTTCGTTATCCCATACCCACCGGGCTTTCCGGTACTCGTGCCGGGCCAGGTTGTCAGCTCGGAGATTATCCGCTTCCTGATTGCCCTGGACGTGAAAGAAATTCACGGCTTTCGGGCAGACCTGGGGCTGCGGGTATTTCGCGATAAAGTCCTGAAAAGGAAGGCAATAGCTCCACAAAATAATGGAGCTGCAAACAAGACAAAAGCAGAACCCAAAAATCTTTAATCAAATTATTTAATGAAATCACCTAAAAATACATCAACCCTGAAAGGGGTACATGATATCCGACGCTTTTTTTACAAGAATGATATCCCTATTTACTTCATCAGTGCTACCAACTTTAACCTGCTGGGAGCCGATGAGTGGATAAAAGATTTTCGCTTTATCTGTCATATCGAGTGCTTTGATGGACTTCACCCCAATGTATTTTCTCCCAAGGTAGAAATCCCCCATGATGAATTTCAAAGTATAGAAGACATCAATAATTATTTGCTCATACACCCCGAGGTACAAAACTTTATCAAAAACAGACAAACGGGTGAAGTTGCCGGGAAAGCGCTCTTTTTGATGTTTAATGAGAAAACAGAAGAGCTTGCGAAAAAATTAGGGCTTGAAATCATCTTTCCCAGCGCTGAGATGCGCAATTTCATGGACAACAAGGTGAATACCAACCGCATAGCGGAAAAAGCGGGCGTAAAATGTGTGCCCTATGTCTTGTCCCAAGTGAAAGATTATGCCCATTTGACAGAAGTATCCGCCGATCTGGGTACCGATCTGGTGATTCAGACACCTTATGGTGATTCAGGACACACCACTTTTTTTATTTCGAATGAAGAAGAGTTCAGGAAATACGAGGAGGAAATCGTCGAAGAGGAAGAGGTGAAAATCATGAAGCGGATCAATTGCCGTGGCTCTGCCATTGAGGCATGCGTGACCCGTCACGGCACGATCGTGGCACCGCTGATGACCGAGCTGGTCGGCTTTAAAGAGCTGACGCCTTACAAAGGCGGCTGGTGTGGAAATGAGATTTATCCAGATGCATTTACGCCTTCCATCCGCAAAAAAGCCAGAAAATACACCCAGCTTTTTGGAGATCAATTGCGCAAAGAAGGCTACAAAGGCTACTTTGAGCTGGACTTCCTGATTGATCAGGACAATGGTGAGATTTACCTGGGAGAGTTGAATCCCAGGGTTACAGGAGCCAGCTCCATCACCAACCACGCAGTATTTGCGCTTGCGGATGCACCGCTCTACCTTTTCCATATTTTGGAGTGGATGGATGCCGATTATGAGTTGAGCATCAACGCAATCAATGAGCGTTGGGCAAGACAGGAAAACCTGGATAGCTGGAGCCAGCTCATCGTCAAGCATACCCGCGACAGCATTGAATATGTGACTCAGGCGCCAGCTTCCGGTATCTGGAAAATGTTTGGCAATGGACATATCCAATTTGAAAGAATGGATACACACAGAAGGGCTGTGGAAACTGAAAATGAGGCCTTTTTCCTGCGCATTACCAACAAAGGCGATTACCTGTATGAAGGGGCTGATCTGGGCATACTCGTATCCCGTGGCCGCATGATGACCGAAGATTTTCAGCTCACAGACCGAGCCAAAGGCTGGATTGATGCCATCCACAAACAATATGTTTCCACCCCTATCAAGAATCAGGCAGAGGCGCCTGCCTTGTTGGGAAGTTTAACAAAATAGTGCCGATGAAAACAAAGAACCAATATCAGGTAGAAGTCCTCAGCCTCAGGGAAGTACATGAATTGCCCGGGGCATGGACAGATGCAAAGTTTATTGACCTGCTGGAGCAGCTCGACTACGATGACGCTTCTTCGACTCCTTCCGAGGAGTTGAAGGAGACTGCTGCTCTCGCGCTGTCAGATATGGAGCCAGAGGAGGCAGCGGATTTGCTGCTGGAGCGCCGCTTTGGCGAGCAACTCAGCAAAGGCCAACGCCAGAATCTGGCCGAAGAACTCAAGGGAGACAGAATTTGGGAAGAATACCCCAAAATTGATTTCCACAAAGAACTCTTCAATGTATCCTGCATGCTGAATTGGACTTTTCCACGAAAATTTCCCACTCCTGACATAGTAGAAATCAAATTGAAAGTGCAGGCTTCGAATGCCATTTCATCCAGCAACTTACAGAAGCCTACGGCCTCCTTTATCGCCCGGCTGCTAAATGACGGGATGGATGAGCACAACATCATTTATCGGCTTTTTGATGAAAATTTAGCGTCCAATAGCTTTCCAGAAGCGGAAAATATCATCTGGCAATTTGCTGAAAGCGGCTTCCAGCCGGATGAAAATGTGAATACCTTCACCATCTACACTTCCTGGAACTGGGTGGATGAATTGAAGGGTGTAAAAAGCTATGATTCAACCGCCTTTACCGACGGCCAGTTAACATAAAAAATGATATTTCACAGCATAAACCCCTACAACGGCCAGCAAATAGGCCAATTTACCGCCCATACAGAGGCTGAAACCCGGCAGATGCTGGATCGCGCACAAAGCGCCTTCACTTCCTGGCGCGAAGTCCCCATTGCCCAACGGGCAATATTGATGAAGAGAGCAGGACAGCTCCTGCGAGATCAGGTGGAAGACCATGCGCGCATGATTACCCTTGAGATGGGCAAGCCCATCAAGGAGTCCCGCGCCGAGGTCAATAAATGTGCCTGGGTCTGTGATTATTATGCCGATAATGCAGCCCAGTTCATGAAGGATGAGCACATCAATACGGATGCACAAAAAAGCTTTGTGAAGCATGACCCCATCGGCTGCGTGCTGGCAATCATGCCCTGGAATTTTCCTTTTTGGCAGGTTTTTCGCTTTGCTGCGCCCACCTTGATGGCAGGAAATACCGGCATACTCAAGCATGCACCCAATGTCTTTGGCTGTGCCAGACAGATCGAGGAAGTCTTTCTAAAGGCAGGATTTCCCCCAGGTGTTTTTCAAAACCTGATTGTTCATCATGACAAGACCGAAAGCATCATCGCTCACAAGGCCATCAAAGCGGTCACGCTTACAGGTAGTGAGAGAGCGGGTTCGGCTGTGGCAGAAATTTCGGGTCGCTATATCAAAAAAAGCTTGTTGGAGTTGGGCGGAAACAACGCCTTTATCGTCTGGGAAGACGCAGATATAGATGCAGCTGTCAAAACTGCGCTCACGGCGCGCATGCTCAACTGCGGCCAAAGTTGCATCGCTGCCAAGCGCTTTATCCTGCTGGAAGGCATTTACGATGAATTTGTGGAAAAATTCACTGCGGCTGTTCGCAGCCTGCAATCAGGGGATCCCCTGTCAGAATCCACCCAGGTCGGGCCCCTGGCCCGCAAAGACCTGGCAGATCAGCTACAGCGACAAGTCGCTGGATCTATCGATGCCGGAGCAAGATTGCTCCTGGGGGGCAAACAGCGGGAGGCATATCACGAACCCACCATCCTGGGTAATGTCAAGCCTGGGATGCCAGCCTTCGATGAAGAGACCTTCGGGCCGCTTGCGGCCATGATCCGCGCCAAAGACGAGGCGGAAGCCTTTGCTCTTTCTGAGTTGTCAGAGTTTGGTTTGGGTGTAACCGTCTGTACCACAGACGTTAAGCGGGCATTGGCTTGCGCAGATCAGGTAAGCGATGGCGCTTACTTCATCAACGAGCTCGTTAAATCGGACCCGCGCCTGCCTTTTGGCGGCGAAAAACGATCCGGCTACGGGCGGGAACTCGCCCGGGACGGCATGATGGAGTTTGTGAATCGTAAGACGATTTATGTGAAGTAGCTATTTCTTGAGAATCCTTACAGCTTTTGATACCTTCTCATCGTTTTTGAAACGGATGAAATACAAACCCGCTTGAAGAAAGGAAAAATCGATTTGTTGGCCCATGATCTGCTGTGACAAAACGGTTTTTCCCTGGATATCATAAATGCTTATTTCATCATATTCCCGGAAAACCTGATCCGTGATTGTCAGCTTTTCGTGGAAGGGATTAGGGAAAACAAATTGTTGTTGCTGAAGAAGTTGATCTTCCTCAACAGACAGCACCATAGGATTGAGTTCTTCAATCCTGATATCGGCAAAGCGTATGCTTTCATCTCTGAGGCTGGAGGAGTCGTTGAGGCTCCTGTAAATGCCCCATTTGGGGCGTAGAAAGCTGGCATCTGTTTTCCAGGTGCGAATGGCTGGATTGTTATAGCTAAAAAGCACATTGCTGTCACTGAGCCTGATGATGGAGATCTCGTATCTCCCCAGCCCCCTTTCTTCATAGTAAATGGTCTCCGTGGCTTCAACCCATGCCCCCTTAAAAGGCGCAAGAGACACCTCCTTTAAAGTAATTTGCGTGTTGCTTTCCGCATACCGCAACTGCAATTTGTCGGGACTGCTTTTCCTGCAGGTAAGTGTTATAAGCGGCATCGCATCCTCTGAACCTCCAACGGCTTTTATCTGATGGATATGGGTAAAACTGGAAGAGGGCTGAAAACCGGCATCCAGTTTAAAGCGCCATTTGTATTCGACCATCTCATTTTTGACACCCAAAAGGCTGTCCGGCGATTTACCATAGGTTTTGATTTCGTTTCGTTGCCGGTCAAAATTGATGCAGCGATCATCATCATCATGGGTATGGATATGAAAGCGAAAAACGAATGTATTCAAGGTGGAATCGAAGACTTCGTCTATATGACGGCCAAAGCTGCCGTGCTTGCAATCGGGAACCTCCACTACACTGTAGCCTGGTGCCAGGACCGAATTGATTAATTCATAGGTATTGCCGGGGCCATCGGCCTGCAGCAGGCTTTGGGCAAGGCTGAGGTGGAAAATCAGAGGGAAAGAGATAAATAGAAAAATGACTTTTTTCATATTTTTAAGGAAAAATGATAATCGCCTGTGGGGATAAAAATATTGTGAGGTCGAACCTGATTTACAGCTCCAAATGCCCCAAATGATGCTTGCCATGCCAGGCATAGAGCGGAATCAATTCCGCGATTGAATAGGTCTTTCCATCCTCGGGATGGACAAACTCCCGCTTCAAATCCTCCGGGCCAAGGGCCCGGAGCAAGGTCACCCAACGCTGATGCAGCGCATCGATCAGGGCAAGGGAAATCTCGACGGACTCCGTCTTTGCATCGGGCAGTTCTGCCCATTTTTTCTCGTCATAGGCTTTGATGGTGGGCTTGTCCTCGGTCAAGGCCCATCGAAAGCGGATGTAGCTATTCATGTGGCTGTCCGCCACATGGTGGATCACCTGTCGCTTGCTCCATCCGCCGGGGCGGTAGGGCTCGTCTAATTCATCTTCCGTAAGCTGATCCACCGCAAAGGCCATGGTCGTAGGTAAATCTTCGATTTCGTCTATCATAGGCTGCATGGCCTCCCAGGACAAATCGGCTGGTCGCTGGTAGCGGCCTATAGGGTAGCGAGGGTCATTCATGGGTTTTGGGTTTTGGGTTTTGGGTTTTGAGTTTCGGGTTTTGGGTTTCGGGTTTCGGGTTTTGGGTTTCGGGTTTTGAGTTGTAGTCCTTGGGACTGGAGGATGTCATTTTGGGAGGTGACCATGAGGCATGAAATGCCTTTTAACTGGTTAATGAGGCGCATGCCTTCCTCGGGTCCCAGGACGAATACAGCTGTCGCCAGGGCGTCGGCCAATTCTGCATCGGGACAGATGATGGTCAGGCTTTTCAATTCCTGCACGGGCCAACCTGTGCGTGGATCGATGATGTGGGCATAGCGTTTGCCGCCAAATTCGACGAATTTTTCGTAGGTGCCGGAGGTGACGACGGCCTGATCGTGGATGTCGAGTTGCGCAAAAATTTGCGCAGGATTTTCGGGATCTGCGATCCCGATGGACCAGGGGGTGCCCTGGGGGCGATGCCCCCAGGCGATGAGGTCGCCTCCGGCATTGACAAGGCCGGAAGTGATGCCCATGCTTTGCATGAGGGCTTTTGCACGCATGGCGGCATAGCCTTTTCCGATGGCTCCAAAGCCGATACGCATGCCTTTTTCTACAAGAAAAACGCTCAGTGAATCCGCCTGAAGCTGGATATGTTGCCAGTTAATTTTAGCTACTGAAGCCGCTACCTGCATAGAATCAGGAAGCTTTTGCATGCTGCCATCAAATTGCCAAAGCTTGTCGATGGAGGCAAAACTGATATCGAAGGCTCCGCCCGTAAGTTGGGATATTTTTTTGCTTCTGTAAATCAGGTAAAAAAGAGCGGAATCCACCTTGACGGCTGATATGCCTGCAAATCTGTTGACCTTGCTGGTCTGGGAGTGGGGATCCCAGGAGGAGATGGATTTTTCGATTTGCTGAATCTCGCCGATGGCGCTTTCAATGGCCCTCCAGGCCAGCCCCTCATCGGCTGAGACAGCCGTGATTTCAAATTTTGATCCCATCAAAAGGAGGGTTTTGCTGAAAGCCCGCTCAGCTTGCTGAGCGAAGAGGTTCAGGCCGCATAGTATTTGAAGAGAAATAAAACAAAAGGCAAAAAAACACTTCATCATGCTTCGGGTTCTTGTCCTTTTTCTCCGGATGTCAATTCAAGTTTCAGCAAACATCTTTCGAGTGATGCCTGGTATTTTTCAATATCGGTGTTTTTTAAGGAATGCAGGATCGCGTCCTGATAGTGCTGGGCTGCCGCCAGGTAGTTGCCGCGCATTTCATTCAAAATGCCGTATTCGTGGATGATTACAGATTTTTTTATCCCCACTACCTGAGCGGCTTTCTCCAACAGCTTTTCCAATTCATCCAAATGGCCTAAGCGGGAAAGCAGGTAACAATAATTGATATAAGTGGAAGGGTAGGAGGGACAGAAGGATAAAGCGGCTTTATAATGTTTTTCAGATCTTGGAAAGTCCTTGTAGTTATGTTCGTAAATCCAGGCAAGATGATTGTGGGCTTTGCCATAATCCGGTTGTTCCTCAATGATCGTTTCCAGCAAACTTACAGCCTGTGCGACTTGCTGCTGGTCAATGAGATTTTCTGCCTCAAAAAACATTTCATCATACTTTAGCATTTCATAGTCTGGCATAACTTCTGGTTTGTGCTGCTTAAACAAAGGTAAATAAATTTTGTAGATTAGTCCTCGGGTAATTTGTGCCTTACCGAAGTCCGTATTTCTAAGAGATTAGGTTGACGCATTCTTAACGGTTATCATGGCATTGAAGAAAACATTTTTATTAACAGTATTTTGGATTGCTCTTGCTCTTCACATTTCTGCCCAGTTTCAGGTAAATGGCTCTGCCAGTTCATTGGGGAATGATTGCTTTCAGTTGACTCCTGCCCAGAACAACCAGGGAGGCGCCGTCTGGGCAACTCAGCCAATCAACCTGAACCAGTCCTTTGATTTTTATATTCAAATGCAGTTTGGGTGCTCTGATGGAGGGGCCGATGGTATGGCCTTCGTTTTTCAGCAGATGGGTTCTGGTGCCCTGGGAACAACAGGTGGCTCCATGGGCATTGGCGGGATCTCGCCTTCTGTTGTCATAGAGTTTGATACATATGAAAACAGCACCTCTGGTGACCTGGTGGCTGATCACATAGGTATCTTGAGTAACGGTAGCAACGACCATACCTCCGCAAATAGCCTGGCTGGCCCTGTCACGATCCTGGCATCAGGAGGAGATGCAGAAGATTGTAACTACCATGAAGTCCATGTCTCCTGGAATGCAGTTACCCATAATCTACAGGTTTTGGTGGATTGCAATTTGCGGCTCAGTTATACCGGAAATATTGTCAGCAATATTTTTGGCAACAATCCCGATGTCTTTTTTGGTTTTACGGCCAGTACGGGAGCCCTCGACAACGATCACCGCGTTTGTGTGCAGTTTGTGCCAGGATATTCCCGCCTACAGGATGAAAGCATGTGTCAGGGAGATAACCTGATGGTAGATGTTACCCCCGGTATTTCATATAACTGGACACCAACGGCCGGAGTGAGCAATCCTGTCAGTGGCACACCGGTCCTGACTCCCAATTCTACCACGACCTACCAGGTCACAATTACCGACCTCTGTGGCTTTAACTGGCAGGATTCTGTGACTGTTTCTGTCGCCACTGTAGATGCTGGGCCCAATCAGATGATTGGTTTTGGACAAAATACCGTAATAAATAGCAGTTATAACGGCCCTCCTTCTGTGGGAAATTGCCTGGTATATACGGAGAATACCGTTCCTTTTGCACCTTATGCGCTCAATGCACCTTCTTCCTTTAACCTGGCTGTCGGCGCGACTGATTTTTCCGGCGCTATTCCTTTGGGTTTCAATTTTGATTTTTATTGCAATAGCTATTCGCAGGCTTATTTTGCCACCGGCGGCTATTTGACATTCACCAATGGAGCTTCCAATACCACTCCAACCAGTATCCCAACTTTAGCCTTTCCCAATAATTTGATTGCTTATTGCTGGTCAAGTTTGGATTCAATGAGTATCTCTTATGAGTCCCAAGGCACTGCCCCCAATCGCAGATTTGTGGTAAATATAGCTGCTTCCCACTGGTTTTCGAACCTCGTAAATCCTCCCAATGGTGATCCTGTGAATGTGCAGCTTGTCTTGTTTGAAACAGGGGAAATAGAAATCCATACTAGCCAGATAGCTGCGAGTTGGTTTAGCAATATGGCGCAGGGGATAGAAGGGCCCACGGGGAGCAATGGGGTCGCTATCGCAGGGAGAAATAATGCCATGGGCTGGACAAGTTCAAATGAAGGTCTTCGCTTTGAACCCCAACCCGCAAATGTCGTTTACACCTGGACTCCCAATACACATATCAATGATCCTACCCTTGAAGATCCGACCGTCTCTCCGACAGTAGATACCTGGTATTATGTGACACGTGATGATGGCAATTGTATTCTCACAGATTCTGTTTATATCAGTATAACTCCGCTGGATATTGATGCAAACGAATTGCCGGGAGAGGAAAAAAACACGCTTTCTTTAGACATTCTTCCTAACCCTTCAGAAGGCTTGATTCGAATTAGGGGTTGGCAAGAGGCATCTCTTGGGGCGCAATGGGAGTTATTTAACCTGAAAGGCCAACAACTTAAATCTCTTCAAACCGAACTGGAAGCAGGAGTGGTAAATTGGCAGATAGATTTAAAAGATTTGCCAAAGGGATTGTATTTTTATTACCTGCAAGTAGGAGAAGAGTTTAGGAGAGGAAAATTATTGTTGAAATGATAAGGATAATGGATAAAAAATTGGCTTTTATGCGTTTCCTTTAGCTTTTTTGTAGTTTACGCCTGCTAATAGCTGAGATAATACCAGATGGATAAAACAGTTGATTCGCCCTTTATTTTTCCTAAGCGTCTGAGCCTGCTGCTGGCATGCTTACTGATGACGTGGGAGTTGTCAGCTCAGTTTCAAATCAATGGCAATGCCGCTGCTTTGGGCAATGACTGTTTTTTGCTTACGCCTGATATGGCTACTCAATCCGGCAGGGTATGGAATACTCAAACCATTGACCTGACTCAACCCTTTGATATTTATGCTGAAATATTTTTAGGTAACAATGATGGAGGAGCTGATGGGATGGCTTTTGGGTTACAGCAGGTAGGGACTTCTGCCGGTACAGGTGGAGGAGGACTGGGTTACCAGGGTATTACGCCCTCTTTTGTTGTGGAATTTGATACCTACACCAATGCCAACTGGGGTGACCCCACCGCCGACCATATGTCCATCATGCGAAATGGTAATAACAACCATACATCGCTGGATAATCTGGCCGGCCCGGTAAGTATGCTGCCTTCCGGTGGCAATACCGAAGATGGGCAATATCACTCCGTTCGATTTACCTGGAATCCTTCTATGAATACTTTCAAAGCGTATTTTGACTGTAACTTACGCTTAACCTATACCGGAAATATTGTACAGGATATTTTTGGTACTAATCCGAATGTATATTGGGGATTTACGGCTGCAACTGGTGCATTTTCCAATCGCCATGAGGTTTGTCTTCGTTTTAGCTCTTTTACCCAATCTCTCTCAGATAGCACGATATGTCTGGGTGATAGTGTGCCCCTTTTCGCCATGAACGGAGTCAGTTACCAATGGACGCCTTCTGCTGGCCTTTCATCTGACACCATCGCCAATCCTATTGCATTTCCGGGAGTCACTACGACATACTTCGTGGCAATTACTGATAGTTGCGGAGATATCCGGGCGGATTCAACTACCATCCAAGTGGACACTTGCCCACCTGTAGTAACGGTCACCCGACTGAGCTGCTATGAAGTACGCTACCAGGTTACGCCTTTTTCTGGCCAGGCTCCCTATACCTTCAGTTGGTCGGGGAGTGCAGGTCTGAGTGGAAATGCAGATACTGTCCGTAAAAATTATGGCGGGCCGGGTGTATATGCCTACAGTGTGACGGTTACTTCCGGCAATTTGTCCTTTACTATTTCTGACAGCCTTCGACTACAGAGCATTGCTTTTGCCAATGCAGGGCCGGATCATTCCATCTGTTCAAGGCAGGTTGCCTTGCTGGGTGTCCCGGCACAGCCGGGAATGAGTTATAGCTGGCGCGGCCTGCCGCTTAATTTTGGCCTGCCTCCTGCCGGCCCCGGCAGGCAGATGTCCCAGGTGCAAATAATTTACTCCAATACTTCTGCCAGTCCACAGACCTTCTGCTATGAACTGACAGTTCAGGATACGGGCCTTTGTGTCGCTCTTGACACAGCTTGTGTGACTATAGCTCCCGAGCCGCCCAATAGCTTCAACATTGACGATTCCGTTTGTCTGGGAGATTATGCCAGCATGGTCTATGTCGGACCGGCAACTCCGGGTTTGTTATACAACTGGAATTTTGGTTCCGGCCGCGATGCGGCAGGGGCATCTTCCTCCAACCAAAGCGGTCCGCTTCAGGTGCGATGGCAGGCGCCATTTTATGGCTTGCAAACCATTTCCCTAACCACCACTTTAAATGGCTGTACCTCCCTGGCAAATGCCAAAAATGTATATGTCCAGAGACTGCCATCGCCAGATTTTAATGTGGTAAGTCCTATATGCCAGGGGCAGCAAACCGCTATCAATTATTTTGGTTCTGGTGGATCCCAGGCAATTGCTCATTGGAGCTTTGATGGGGGAATGGTTACCTCAGGTTCGGGTATTGGACCTTATACCGTCGTTTGGTCCACCCCCGGGCAAAAAGTCATCTCTTTATTTTTGGAAGAAAATGGCTGTGTGGGTCCACTTGGGAGAGATACGGTGACCGTATTTGCCATCCCTGTAGCAGCCATCAGCAATCCGGGTGCCGTCTGCGAAGGGGATTCAATTCAGCTTGTAAGTACCGGTACGGCTTCTCCAACGGCTTTTTATTCCTGGAATTTTGGTGGTGGCGGGGCTTCTTCAGCCAATCCAGGCCCTGGGCCTGTTCGCGTTGCCTGGCCCAATGGCGGGTTAAAGCCTGTCTCGCTTACCATACAGGACAATGGCTGCTTTTCGAATATCGCTACCATCCATGTGCAGGTTTATGATAATCCAGTGGCTCAGATAGCCCCTGTTAGCAACCAGTGTTATAGCGGAAACAGCTTCAATTTTACGGGGCCTGCGGGTAATTATAACTACATCTGGAACTTCGGTGCAGCCAATCCGCCGACCAGTACCCAGGCAAACCCCATGGGGATTCACTATTCAACAACAGGCCTGAAAAGCGCTACCCTTAGAATAACCGAAAATGGCTGCATCAGTGACCCCACCACTGTTTTTTTTGAGGTGGTGCAGGAGCCGACTGCTGCCTTTATTTTTAATAGTCCCGGTGGGACAGTTTGTTCCAATGATACTGTGACATTTAGCCTGGCGGGTACACCCGTAGGGCCATCGCAGACATACTTATGGAATTTTGGCACCAATGCAGCGCCTGCAACTTCCAGCCTTCCCAATCCCGGTCCGGTATTTTATACTTCCGGTGGATTCAAAATCATTCGACTTACGACCAACTACAGAGGGTGTATAGATGATACGATCTTTTCTTTTAGGGCGGAGGAAAGCCCTGTTCTGAGTGCCGGTCCTGACAAATCCTACTGTGAAGGAGATGGAGGCGTGCAACTGGATGCTACCACCACAGCTGGCTTGATGCCCTATACCTACACCTGGTGGTGTAATAGCGGAGGTTGTGGAATCAGCAGCACGACGGCTGAAGATCCTTTTGTAAATCCCCTTGCAAATGCTCCTGACACGGTCAGGTACAATGTCCAGGTAACTGATGCCCGGGGCTGCAAAAGCAACCTGGATTGGGCAAATGTAGTGGTACATGCCAAACCGAAAGTTAATGCCGGACCTGATGACACGCTCTGCGCTCAGGGCCCCGGTGTCATATTGCAAGGCGGCCTTGCCGCCAATAACCGGGCCGTAGGCCCTTTTAGCTGGCAGTGGACTGATAGTTCAGGCAATGTGCCTCCTCCCGGCATTTTACCCCCCAACGATAAACAACCGATTGCTTACACCCGGCCTCCCAAAACAACCATTTATGTTTTGCTTGCAACTGATGTGAGTACGGGCTGTAGCAGCCAGCCCACAACCGTTAACCCCATCAGTACGGCTGTGATTTTGGTGCGGGACTCCCTGTTCTCACAGGCTGGATCAGATACGCTGATTTGTTATGGTGACACCATAAGGCTGAATGGATTTGGCTATGGAGGCGCAGGCCCCTATCAATATTCGTGGACGCCGACGGGTACAGGTTTTTTTGATGATCCCAGTCGCCCTGATCCTCGGGTAAGTCCCCTTCAAACGACTACCTATACGCTGGTTGTATCAACCAAAGAATGTGCAAGTCCCGGTGATCAGATCACAGTAAGTGTGGAGAATATCCCTACTGTAGCTGCAGGAAATAACCTTTCCATCTGTCAGGGTGATACTGTTCGCCTGATTGGTCAGGCAAGTGGATCGCCGCTTCCGGCGGGGGCGGCTTATACCTATCGCTGGTCGCCTACCCGCGGCCTGAGCGACCCCTTTATCCGCAATCCATTTGCATCTCCTGATACCAGCACGCGCTATCAGCTTACTGCCATTTCGAACCAGGGATGTGGCTCTGCCACAGATGATATGTTGCTCACAGTGAAGAGTACCCCTATCGCCAGGATAGTGACACCTGATACGCTGATTTGTATTGGGGATGAAATCGTCCTGCGGGCAACGCACAACTTTAAGAAAACAGCCCAGGCGTCGCCTGTGGTTTATCGCTGGAGTCCTGCCAGCGCCATCATTGGCAATACCTTTGGAACCACTGCCCGGGTGAAACCCCTGGTTTCTACCACCTTTACCGTCGAGACGATATATGCAGGCTGCTCGACCACAGATCAGGTCAATGTCAATGTAAGTCCACAACCTGAGGCAAAGATATCTGCTTCTACCACGGTGATTTGTAGCGGTGAAATGATCAACCTGATGGCGCAGGGAGGTTTTGGCAACAGCCAATACAATTGGTCTCCGGCTAAAGGCCTGAGTGATCCGACTATCATTGACCCCATTGCCACGCCTGACACCCAAACCACTTACACCCTGACGATTCGGGAGGGTGCTTGTAGCTCCCAGGATAGCATCACCATCGTTGTGTATCCTCAGCCCGAGGCTGAGTTCCTGTATTCCCAGCCGGAAGGCTGCGTGGGACTTTCGGTGAGTTTTCTCGCTACTTCTGAAGATGCCATTGCATATACCTGGGACTTTGGGGATGGATCTCCTATCAACAATGAACCCAATCCGATACATGAATACAACCAGGTAGGCGAATATCCGGTTACGCTTACCGTGGTCGGTGCCGGCGGATGCGAGAGCACAGCTTCCCTTGTTACAGTGAAGGTAGGGGAAAGTATATTCGCTGATTTTGACTCAGAGCCGGTACCCGGCAGTCAATTGACGCTGCCTGATGCCCTGGTCATGTTCCTGGATAAATCGCGCCATGCGCTGAATTGGCTGTGGGAATTTGGAGATGGCGAAAGCTCCACGGATGTGAACCCTGTTCACAGCTATTATGAGCCGGGAGAGTTTGATGTGACGCTTACCGTCACAGATTCCAATGGCTGCGTGAGCTCCATTACCTACGGCCCCTATGTGGTATTTGAACCCGATTTGTTTATCCCTAACGTATTCTCTCCCAATGGTGACAATATCAATGACCGCTTTGAGATTGTGTACACAGGGGTAGAAAATTTCCGGCTGGAGATATTTGATCGCTGGGGCAAAGGATTTTTCGCTTCAGATAGTCCCCTCGACCTCTGGAATGGAACCACTCCCAATGGTGATCAGGCACCTGAAGGGGTGTATTATTATGCACTTTCCATCGGCGCAAAGGTCATACGGGGGAATGTCACCATGCTTCGCTAAGCTACTTTAAGCGGGCCACCATGATGCCACTTTGGCTTTTATTTCCCATCAGATAATCTGACAGAGGTTTGCTGCTGACTTCTACCTTTTTGGAAGAAGAGGAGGCATGTAGCAAATGGATTCTTCCATTTTCGAGGATGGCCATACCCGTATGTGAAACATCCAGACCGCCGATGCTGGTGGTGATAGCAATAAGATCGCCAGATTGGATATTTTTCTCCAGGTCAGCTACTTTGTTTTTGGGAATAAAATACCTCTTTTGCTGGTTTAACTTTTCCTCAACCTGCTGTATTTTTTGGTAAAAGCTATCGTTTGACAGGGCCGGATAGGCAGAGCGATGCGTGGACATAAAATCAATTTTTTTATCATACAGCTGCCCGCCGATATCTTCCGTAATATCCTCCAAAATCCCTTTTTGCTCATTGTCCCACAGCCATTCGCTGAAATAATGCAGGCGGGAGGCATAGCCATTCATTTCGCCATTCCTGTACCTGATGTGCTCCAGTTCAGCCAGGAAGTCCTCAAACTCGCATTGATCTATGCGCGCGAGGCGTGACATGACCACCACATTTTCCAAAAATGTCGTGCAATCCAGGCCATTGAGGTGAATCACCAGTTTTTCGTCTCCCTCTTTTTCCAAAGTGCCTGCCTCGTAAGGGGTCGCTAAAAAGCGCGTTCCCACTTCAAGTGCAATGTCTGTGATTTTCAGATCACCCAGTTGGTGATCAGCCAGGCTGTTCAGATGAGCCATGCAAAGTGCTTTGTTTGTTGGGGTACAATGTATTTGCTGTGCGCGAGCAAAAGGAATACAGCAGGCATAGCAGAAGAGGAAGAGATAAAAATATTTCATGAGTTGTGAACGATAAAAAGATTATTCAATTTTAACAAAAAACCATCAATTCTGTGGTTTGAAAAGATTCTGATATCATGTTCAAGTTTTTTAAGCAAAATTCAAACGGTAAAAATGGCCACAACTCCCAGAATCAAATACGCATGTCTGATTTGGACGGCCAGCCGATAGGTGTGGGAGATAAGGTAGAATGTCTCCGTTACGATATGGGGATTTGTGAAATAGTGGAAGGGGAGGTAGGTTTCGATTATGTCTCGCTGGAGACAGGCAAGCGAGTCAATTTTACCCGCATGGTGGACGCTGCCACTTCTTTCCAAAAGGTCAGAAAAATTGAGGGATAATGACAAAAGTAATTTGAATTAATATAATAATATTATAATATTGTTCCGATATTTTTTAAAATATAATGAAGGGCAAAAAAATGGCGGGCTCCAGAAGAGGTTTTTTAAAAAGTGGAATAGCACTGCTACTGGGGAGTGCATGGGGAGGCAAATTCGTTTTTGCTAAAAAAGTCCAAATCCCGATCCCAGGCAAACACCCAGAGCTCGTCATCCTGAATGACCGCCCACTCAATGCGGAGACACCGGCACATTTGCTGGATGAAAAAATAACCCCGGCCGATGTGCTGTTTGTGAGGAATAATGGCTTTCCTCCCGAAAAAGTGGACATCGCCAGCTGGACCCTGACAATAGGAGGCGAGTCTGCCAGGCAGGAAAAAACCTACACGCTGGCAGAATTAAAGGAAAAATTCTCCCATCACAGCTACCAGCTGACGCTGGAATGTGGCGGCAATGGCCGCGCCGAATTCAACCCGGCTGCCAAAGGCAACCAATGGACCACCGGGGCCGTCGGGGCCCCTCTCTGGACAGGCGTACGCCTGAAGGATGTGCTGGAAGATGTCGGCATCAAAGCTGATGCGGTCTATATCGGCTATTATGGCAGCGACAGCCACCTGAGTGGTGATCCCGACAAAGTCGTGATTTCGCGGGGAGTACCCATCGCCAAGGCGATGGAGGAGGAGTCTCTGATTGCCTGGGCAATGAATGGGGAAGCACTTCCCCGGCTAAATGGTTACCCGCTCAGGCTGGTTTTTGGGGGATGGCCCGCATCCACCTCAGGCAAGTGGCTCACAAAAATTGTGGTGCGCAACAAAGTGCATGATGGCCCTAAAATGGAAGGCGATGCCTACCGTGTGCCCTGCAATCCCGTAGCCCCCGGCAGCAAGGTCGCTGATGAGGATATGTGCATCATCGAATCCATGCCGGTAAAATCCCTGATTACCTACCCCAAAACAGGGGGAATCCTCAAAGCAGGGCAGGAAGTGGAAATACGGGGTAAAGCCTGGGCTGGAGATCTTTCGGTGAAAGCGGTGCATATTTCTGTAGATTTTGGTGCCAACTGGCAGGCTGCACAGCTCAGTCCTGCCTCCAATCGCCTTGCATGGCAAGGCTGGAAAAGCAGGATCAGGCTGCCCCAACAGGGGTACTACGAAGTCTGGGCGCGGGCTACAGACAGCGAAGGAAATATGCAGCCCATGGTCGTTCCGGGCTGGAATCCCAAAGGATACCTCAACAATGCCTGCCACCGCATTGCACTTAAAGTCAGCTAAGGGATGAATCAGGAAAATCAATTGGTTCGCATTGCCTTGCTCAGCAATCTCATCGCTGTGGTGGCTCTTATGCTGGGCCTGTTGGTTGTCCTGATGCTACAGTATCCCGGGATTTTCCCTTTGGAGGAAGTGCCTGCGACAGAAACTGCTATTGCAGTGGTTGAAGACAAAATCGAAAATGGGCTGGATGTGGCTTCGGGCTTGGTGGCAGAGGGTGAGTATCTGATCGTCAGGCAAAACTGCACAGCCTGCCACTCAGGCAAGCTGGTTACCCAAAACAGAGCCAGCAGGGAAGGCTGGCTGGATATGATCCGCTGGATGCAGAAAACACAGAAACTGTGGGACCTGGGGCCACAGGAGGATAAAATCCTGGATTACCTCGCGACTTATTATGGACCCGAAAAGAAGGGGAGACGGGCGCCTTTGGTGGTTGAGGAATGGTATGTGATCGAATAATCAGTAAAGTAAAATGAATAAATATCTAGACGCATTTGCAAATGCATTCACTGGCACCCTGGACTGGACCTGGAGGTCCATACTCTTTGATGTGCCCTGGTACACCAACTATTTCTGGGGATTGATAGCCATATCGGTGGCTGTCTGGCTTTTGGAAATAGCTTTTCCCTGGAGAAAAAATCAGAAAATAATCAGACGGGATTTCTGGCTGGATGCTTTCTACATGTTTTTTAACTTCTTCATTTTCGCTATTGTAATCAGTGGCGTCTATCAGGTCATTGGTCTTTTGTTTGGAGAAATCAACATCACAGCCAAAAGCCTGGCAATTATGGATATTTCTGCCTGGCCGATGTGGGTACAATTGTTGGTATTCTTTGTTATCCTGGACTTTGTACAATGGTTTACCCATGTATTGCTTCATAAGTACCCCTTCCTGTGGAGGTTTCACAAAGTGCATCACAGTGTGAAGGAAATGGGCTTTGCCGCTCACCTGAGGTACCATTGGATGGAGAACATCCTGTATAAGCCACTGAAGACATTTGGGGTAATGATCATTGGGGGATTTGAACCCGAGCAGGCCTATATGGTCCATTTTGCTGCAATAGCAATCGGCCACCTAAACCATGCAAATATTAAAATCAGTTGGGGGCCTCTAAAGTATATTTTCAATAACCCTGTTATGCATTTATACCACCATGCCTACCATTTGCCGGAAGGTAAATTTGGCGTAAACTATGGGATAAGCCTCAGCCTATGGGATTATATCTTCAGGACCAATTATATCCCCGAGGACAGCGGGACAATTGAAATTGGATTCCCCGGAGACGAGAACTTTCCCCAAGGATTTATTGGCCAAAGTCTATCCGGCTTTGGTAAAGAGAAAGAGAAAGAGAAATAATGATCAGGGTGTTTATTCCACCACCAGTCGATAGACCAACGACTTTTCAGAAGCATACACACGAAGCAAATAAACGCCCGATGGGAGTTTGGGCAGCGCAAGCTGAAAGCTGAATTCCGGTCGGGCGAATGCCTGCTGCAGGATGCGATGGCCCATCATGTCCCACAATTCGACCTTGTCGAAGGCTCTGTTTTCAGAAGTAATCCAAACGGATTCCCGGGCAGGATTGGGGAATATTTTCCAGCCTGCAGGCAGTTCATGCCCTATCCCGGCCCCTGGTGGATTCAGGGTGACACGGCCAGGGTTTAAGGCCAGCTTTAAGCCTTTTCCAATCGTTCGGAGCAAGGTATCGCTCATGATGGGAGGAAAAGTATCCAAACAACTGCCTGCGCTATTGTTGATTTCGGTGCCGGAAGGCAGGCCTTTTTGGGGACTTATCCGGTAAAAGAAATGCAATTCTGCGTTTCGGGGAAGTTGAAATCCGTAATGATCCAGGATCATATTCCCCTTTCCGTACACATCCAGCCGGGCCGGATGACTGACCGGCCCAGGCCGAAAAGTCAGCGGATCTGTATTCGCTGAGAGGCTGTCAATATTGATCCAGCCTGTGGCTGCATTGGGGAGTCCGTTGAGAAAACGGACGCCCGTGCTAAGCTCGGTGCTGTCACCGATAAAATGCGGGGCATCCAGCCCGTAGGGCGTGGCGAAAGTGGCGCTGCTATCGCGCGTTTTTGTCAATTCAAGGCACAGCCTGTCGAAAGTCAGGAAGTCCGGGTCAGAAGCCTGAAAACCCGCCAAAAGGCTTTTGCGCGCAGGATTTCCACAAGCTTCCTGGTAGATTTTAAACCAGGAATGGGTAGGATGATCCTGCTCCTGCCGGACGATCAACTGCATGTGTTGGCCCTGGGCCTTTACTTTCAGCCGGAGGCTGTCAGCCTGCATCAGCTGCAGTTGGTCTGAATAAATCAGGCTGTCATCGGCGATGAGGTAATAGCTGCTTGCAGCTTTCATATCGCCCAGACCGGTATTGTGAATGACAAAAAAGACCTCCTTCTGACCCGGATCACAATAGGAGACGGCCGATAATTCGGCTCCGGACCAGGCTGTGTCTTTTTGTGTGCAAAAATTATCAGGGCTCATCCGAGCCTCCAGGCAGATGGCTTTTTCCGCCAAAAGCTGATCGCAGCTACTGGAATCCCAAAGTTGTATCAAGCCACTTTTCAAAGGTGGCAGGGTAGGCAATTGAAAGCGATAAAGCCCCGGCTCCGGGCTCGAAAAGGGCATACTGCCTTGCAGCAGTTTTATCTGGACTGGCATTTTTAGCTCTATCTGAGGGGAAGGGATAGGCAAAATACCTCTATTGGCGTATTGCAGGTAAAAGCTGCTGCTGTCACACAAACGATGTTCTTTGGCAAAAATCCGCACCTCCGCCAGGGGGCAGGCGTCCAGTTGAACAGCAAAATTCAATCCGCCACGGTCCAGGGTGTTTTTTGCAAAAGCTTGCTGATGTGAAGCCGGGAAAACGCTATAGCCTGACTGGCCTTTCGGCGGATGAAGGCTGATTTGAAAATTTCCTGTATCCAAAAGCAGTTTGTACATACCCAAACTGTCGGTCATTCCATAATAGGGTCCTGGCGTCGCTTTTACTATCCAGTGCGCAAGCGGGATATCCTGCTGATTAAAAACGGAATCCTTATTTTGATCAAAAAATGCCCGCCCAAGGGCCCGCTTTAGATAGGTGGGATAGGTAGACAAAAATTTGTAGGGCCGTTCATCATTGACATCAAACAGGTAAAATTGCTGGGCTTTCATCAGATTTTGTTCGAAGGAAATGCCCGCTTCTGCCGTGGTATCCACCATGGTAAATTCCAGGTGGTACAGTGATGTCCATTTAGGCGGAACTTCCGTATGTGCGCCGGGAAGGGGAGGGATGCCTGAAAAATTGCTTTCCCAGGTGATGCTGATCCGGTTGGAGGTATTGTCAACATAGTTGAGTGTGACATATTTGGGACCAATGAATGAGATTTCATTCAGCAAAAACAAATGTTTGGGCCGCTTAATCCGCCTTTTTGCTACGATAGAATCCCCAAATGCCTGCGATGAATAATTCAGGTAAAGTTGGCCCCGGTTGTGAAACGTATAATTGCTGTCGCCCCGGGCATAGATATCAAATGCATATATATTTCCAGTTCGCACCTCATTGCGGATCTGGAATGAAATCGTCGGTTGGGCAAACAAAGAAGAAAACGCCAGCAAGAGAAACAGAAAGGGGTAGCTTTTCATTTGATTAGCAAATTAGCAGATTAGTAGATTCGCAGATGGAAAAACCTTTAAAAATAAGCAAAAATCTTTTGCATAATCATACCATCTGCTAATCCTCAAATCTGCTAATCTGCTAATCAATACCCTGCCGCCTGCCCATCCTTCCGCGATTCGGAAGCGCCATAGAAGACCTTTTGAACTGGATCATACATGATCGCCTGGTAGCCGCCATACCCGCCGACAGAAAATTGAATGCGATGCCCTTTCTGGCGGAGTTCGCGTAGGGTTTCAGCGGAAAAGCCGCTTTCCAGGTACAGGATTCCTCCGTCTTCCATCACCTCATCGGTGGGCTGTGAGGAGCCTTCATGGCGCATGCGCGCCGCATCTCCTGCTTCCTGCAGGTTCATGCCGAAGTCAATCATATTGACGATGATCTGCACATGGCCCTGCGGCTGCATGGCGCCGCCCATCACGCCAAAGCCCATAAAGGGCTGTCCGTCTTTGGTGACAAAAGCGGGGATGATGGTGTGGAAAGGCCTTTTTCCCGGCTCATATTGATTGAAATGCCCTTTTTCCATGCTAAACAATTCGCCTCTGTCCTGCAGGATAAAGCCCAAATCTTTGGGGATCACACCCGAGCCCATGCCCCGGTAATTGCTTTGGATCAGGGAAATCATATTTCCCTCCCCATCAGCTACCGTCAGGTAGATGGTATCACCCTCTTCCAACTCCCCGGCGGGATAACTTCTGCCAGCGCGCCTCGCGCTGATAAGCTTGCGTCTTTCATCCGCATAGGCTTTGGAGATCAGCCAGTCTACCGGCAGGGCATTGAATGCCGGGTCGGCATAGTACTTCGCCCGATCTTCAAAGGCCAGTTTCTTGGCCTCGGTTAGTGTGTGCAGATATGCTGCACTGCCAAATCCCATGCTCCGGAGGTCATAGCCCTCCAGGATGTTGAGCATTTGCAGGGCAGCGATGCCCTGCCCGTTGGGAGGCAACTCCCAGACGTCATAGCCTCTGTAATTGGTGGAGACAGGCTCCACCCACTCGGAGCGATGCCGCGAAAGGTCTTTTACGTCCAGGAAACCGCCCTGTTCCTGTACTGTTTTTGCGATGGTATAGGCGATATCGCCTTCGTAGAAGACATTTCGCCCTTCCTTCGCGATGCGCGAGAGGGTATTGGCGAGGCGGGGATTTTTGAAAATCTCTCCTTTTACGGGCGCATGCCCATTGGGCATATAGGTTTCTGTGAAACCGGGGTATTGATGGAGGAAGGTCGCGGAGCGACCCCAGTAGTAGGCGATCAATTCTGTGAGGGGAAATCCCTCATTTGCATAGCCAATGGCTGGCGCCAGGATCTCTTCCATGCTCAATTTTCCAAATTTGCCATGGAGTGTAAACCAGCCATCAACACAGCCTGGCACAGATATGGGCAGCGGTCCCAAAGAGGGGATTTTATCCCTTCCCTGATCCTTCAGCATCTTTTGCAATTGTTCAAAACTAAGACTTTGCGGCGAGCGGCCACTGCCATTCAGACCATAGAGTTTTTGCTCTTCTGCACTCCATACAATAGCGAAAATATCGCCTCCGATACCGTTGCCGGTGGGTTCTACCAACCCCAGCACCGCATTGGCGGCGATGGCGGCGTCTATGGCGGAACCGCCTTTCTTCAGGATGTCCAGGGCGACTTGTGTCGCCAGAGGCTGACTCGTAGCCGCCATGCCGTGCTGGGCGATGACCTCTGATCGCGTAGCGAAAGCTTTGCCGGTCAGGCGGTCTTGTGCCGAAAGCAGGCAGGGGAGGAGTGCCAGGAGGAAAAATATATTTTTCATATTGAGTGGATTTGCTTCATGGCAATTTAGGAAATTCCAGAAGCTATTCCACTCCATCTATTTCCCTATAATCAAAGTATCCACATGTAGCGCCATACCTGTAAAGATCCCCGTTCCGCCAATGATATTGTCCAATATCCGCGTGGGCTGGGCAAAGGGGTTGAAATTGGCCTGAATGGCGCCGTCTGAACTCTCCAGGTAGTCGTAATATTCCTTGGGAATATGGTAGAGATAGGAAATAAGGGTGTCACCTTCTTCAAACTCAAAGCCTGTTCCGAGGATAAACTGCTCGCCATCTGATGCTTCATCATCAAAAATAAAGGCCTGATCCACATCGCTGAGCCAGATGGAATCCTGGCTTCCTGTGATTCGGAAAGGCTTTCTGACTTTCAAAACCCTTCTGTAATAATTGCGCTGGCCCGCCGGGTCGGTGAAGTAGGACAGGACAAAGGCTTTGCCTTTGGCGTCAAAATCGTAGGTCATGCTGTCGTGGCGAATGGTCTCTACCAGACGGGTGGTAGCAGATGCCTGCCTGCCGCCTTTTTCATCAATGATGGTCAGCTCAAACTGCTGGGACAGGTTATCCGGACTAAACCTTAGACCAAGGTATACTTCATTTACACCCGGCAGGAATAGCCTGATCGTATCGGTTGTGATGCCTGGAATCACAAATCCCTCTGCGAGGTTCACCGGTATCAGGGTATCTATTTCATTGCCGTATTTGATGATGACGGTGGCATCGTTGATGACTGGGAGGTCAAATTCCTCAAAGTATCCGACCGTTTCCGTAAGGGAAAGAAAGTAAAGCGGTAAACCGGGAAGCAGATAGCCTTCCACATTGAGTTCGCGCTCATAGTCAGGGAGCTTCAGGTCTATTTCTTTGCTGAGATTTGAGCAGGCAGCAAAAAGGGAAATCACAGCGATGAATAGGATCGGGCGAAATAGGGGGGAGGAAAAAGAGAATGTATTTTTCATGGTTCAAATAGCAATTTGAAATGATGTCAGGAGATGGATTAAAACTTGAAGTTAAAAGTGATAGAAGGGAGAATCGGGAAGAGGGTCACCTGATTGGCCGCTATGCGGTTGTCTTCCTGCTCGAAGAAGATGAAAAAGGCATTCCTGCGGTTATAAGCGTTGTACACACTTAATGTCAAATCTGCTTCTCCCCATTTGGGAAACATGGTATAGACCAATCCCAGATCCATGCGGTTGTAGGCGGGCATGCGAAACCCATTTCGCTCGGTGTAAAAAGGCACCACCCGGGGATCTACCCCAAAAACATCAAAATTGATGGCTCCCGGTGTGGGATTGAGCGTCGTGACATAATCCGAAATAAAGCCCCTTCCCACGGGCAGGGAGGTCGCATTGCCGGTACCATAAATCCAGGTACCCGTCAAAGACCATTTTTTTGCCAATTCATATATCATTACTACCGAGATGTCATGCCTGCGGTCATAGCGGGGGTGAAAAGGTTGGCCATCGTTGATCATATCCAATATGCCCGGCTCGGGGCCCATGAGGCTGCCGTCAAATTTGCGCCATGCCCAGGAAAGGGTATAGCCTATCCAGCCTGTCAGTTTGCCTTGTTTTTTCTGTAAATAAAGCTCTGTGCCATAGGTCCAGCCCTTTCCAAAAAGAAATTCTCCTGTCAGGTTTTCATTTACAAAAAGGTTTGCATTGTCCCGGAAATCTACCTGATTGCCCAGCCATTTATAATAATACTCATTGCTAAGCAGGTATTTATCTCCTAATAAAATACTGATTCCTGTGGCCACCTGGGTGGCATTTTGGGGCTTGACCACATTGTTGGAGGGAAACCAGAGGTCCGTCGGCAAGGATGCGCCAGAATTGGATACCAGGTGAATGTATTGGTTCATACGGGCGAAACTGCCCTTGATGGATACTTTTTCGCTGATGCTGTACTTGGCCGAAGCGCGAGGCTCAATGCCCTTATAAAAGGCGCCATCGGCATTGAGGAAGCCTGTCAGGCGCAGGCCTGCATTCACGGTCAGCCGCTTGCTGGCGATGTAGTCGTCGGAGATGTAGATCCCGCCCTCCTGGGCAAAAAGGTCGGTGCCCGACTTGAAATTGAAGCTGCTGTCGGAAGAATTGACTTCCGCCCGGCCAATGGTAAATCTGTGGTAGGTCCAGGCCGCGCCAAAACGGATGGTATGCTTGTTATTGGGCGTAAAATAAAAATCCGTTTTGAGGTTGACATCGCGAATCTGCGATCCTAATTTGAACTCAAAGAGGTCCGCAAAGCTGTTGTTGATTTCATATTTGTAATCTGAAAAAGTAGCAGTGGTATTCAAAAACAATTTGGGATTGAAGAGGTGATTCCAACGGGCTGTCGTGGTGATATTTCCCCAATCAAAATTGAAATTGAAATTGTCGCTATTGAAGCCAAAAAGGTCTCTGCCAAAATAGCCACTGAGGTAAACGCGGTCGTTTTCCCCCAATTGATAATTGGCCTTCGCATTCAAATCATAAAAATAATAATCCGGAATCGGGTTAAAATCGGGCTTATCCGCCTGTATGCGGTTGATCTGACGTGTGATCACGTCAAAATAGGTTCTGCGACCCGCCACGATAAAAGAGCCTTTTCCCTTATTAATGGGAGCCTCCAGCGTCAGGCGCGAAGAAATAGTTCCTATTCCCCCCGATCCTGCAAAGCGCTGCTTGTTTCCTTCCTTCAGGCGAATATCCACCACGGAAGAGAGCCTTCCTCCAAACTGAGCCGGAAAACCGCCTTTATAGAGCGTGACGTCCTTCACCGCATCGGAATTAAAGGTAGAGAACAAACCGAATAAATGGCTGGCATTGTAGACGGTAGCCTCGTCGAGCACGATCAGGTTCTGATCAGGCCCTCCACCGCGCACATAGAGGCCCGTGGTGCCTTCGCCACCCGACTGCACCCCCGGCTTCAACTGAAGCGTCTTGATGATGTCCACCTCTCCAAAGAGAGCTGGAATCACCTTTGCCTCCTTAATGTCAACCGTGTTGACACTCATCTGGGTGGAGTTCATTTCCTCCTTGAAGGTTTTATTCGCAGTGATCACCACGTCCTCCAGGGTGGTATTGGCGTCCGACATGGAAACATCCAGTTTCACATCTTCCTTCAAGGATACCTTGAATACCCGTGGGCTAAAGCCAGAATAGGCAAAGGTGATCTCCACGGAATCCGTGCTGCGGATCCCCAAAGAATAATAGCCGTATTCATTGGTCAGCGTACCTACTTTGTACTCAACAGAGTAGACAGAAGCCCCGATCAGGGTCTCGCCATTGTCGGCGTCGCGCACATATCCTGAGATGCTGGTGGGCTTTTGGGCGAAGGATAGGAGGGTGGAAGAAAGGAAGAGAAATAAAAGGAAGGTAAAGCGTGAATTCATGGTTTTGAATTAAAGATATGATGTTAAAGTCGGTTGATAGATTGACAATAGTATGAAAGTCTTAAACGAACTGACAAAGAAAGCGTTGGTTCACAAATTTGCGCGAATTAACGGAAATTTTCTGGTAAGTATCTAAGAGAATAAATCTAACAGTGTTATTCCCTGGAATTAAGGCTTCTTCGAATTTAAAAATGATTTTTTGCGGGGAATCCAAGTTAAGTGCACCGTAGAGAGTAGGGGAGAGGAGGCAGATTTTTCCTCGCAAAAAATTCCCATTTATTTGGTTAATAACAGGATAAAACGCTTATATTTGCGGTCCTATTGGGCCTATAGCTCAGTTGGTTAGAGCAACTGACTCATAATCAGTAGGTCCCTGGTTCGAGCCCGGGTGGCTCGAAGTACACAGAGTAAAAAGGCCCCGTAACTCAGTTGGTTAGAGTGCCTGACTCATAATCAGAGAGTCGCAGGTTCGAGTCCTGCCGGGGCCACAAGAAGCTGAAAGACAGGAAGTTGCAAAAGATTTAACCAATCACAACTTCCTGACTTTTGGGCTTGATAAGCGAAACCGTCTGTTTTTCTTCCTGGGATTGATCTTCTTGGTTTACTACACAAAAGCTACACACAAGAATGGCTATCCCCTATTTGTACCTCAGACAAAGTGCCAATCAGAATGGCACACATGCTATTATGATTGGGCTAAGTTTCCCTTCAAAGCACGTCCGCCTGAGCCTCAAGAAATATATCAAGCCCGAAAAATGGGACGAAAGGAGGCAGTGTGTAAAGGGATCAGGCCAGGATGTCAATCGGCTCAACCTACTTCTTGCGAAAAAGTTGGCGCTTGCCAACCAAATCCTGACATATTATGAATTGTTGGATGGAATAGATTTAAGCCCTGAATTATTTATCAAAGAATTCAAGCAGCCTGCCAGCAAGACAGATTTTTTGGTGTACTATCAGGAGGCATGTGAAGACGACTACAACCGGCGGCTGATCGCACCTGCAACCTACGACATGGAGCAAAGGACCCTCAGAAAGCTGAAGAGCTATCAGCCTATTATCTTGTTTTCTTTTATCAATCGAAAGTGGATTGAGAAGTTTGATGTGTGGCACACAAAGCAACTTGTCAAAAAGGGTTATGTGGGAAATGGGGAAAGATCACATGCCCTCAAGCACATCCGGAAATACCTGAACCGCGCCAAGCAGGATGGTAAAATATTTGTCTACCCATTTACTAATTTCAAGTGGCCACAGGTGATGGAAGAAATCAACTTCCTCACAGAAGAAATGCTAAGAGACCTGATAGACCTCAGGCAAAATGATGACCGGATCATGGAAGGCTTATTGGCCAGGGCTAAAAAGATAAGCATGTTTGACTGGAATATTGAACAATATGCTAATGAAATAGGAATAAGGAGGGTCAAGCGGATAGCCACCAATTTCCTGATACAATGCTTCACAGGCATGAGGTATTCGGACCTGCAGGCTGTCACCTGGTTTGATAATGTGATTGATGATCGACTGCAATTTGTGCCCATCAAGACAAAAAACACAACCCAGAAAACGGTGAAGGTAAGGATGAAGCTCAATCCTATCCACTACGATGTCTTCAGGCCGATAAAAGATAACCAAATAGCCTATCCCCTACCCAACAGCAAGTACAATAAGCACCTGAAAGAATTGGGCGACATCTTGGGTTTGCCATTCCAGCTACATAGCCACATAGGTAGGCATACATTTGCTACGCTCTATCTCACACGGGGTGGTAAGATAGAAGAGCTGAAGGACTTGATGGGAGTCACAAAGTTGGAAACTGTGATGGTATATGTACACATCACACGGGACACCCTGGATACGGGCATGGATCGGGCCTGGGGTTCTTTTTAGGACTGGTGATGCTTACTGAGTTCGGCCTCGAGTACACTGATTCGATGGCTAAATTTATTTAAGTCGGATCGTAACTTGTCTATTTCGTCATTTGCCTCCATGACCTCCTTCTTCAGAGAAACGATAGTTGCGAGGGATGTCTTCCAATCAGCTGCTATCTCCTCATAGGCGGCCCGCCAGGCATGGTACTGTTTGATGTCTGTATCTGCCTCCTGAGCGAGTGTTGTGGTCTTGCGGGACCGCCAATCAATAAGGGCTTTTATCCCATATCCTAATGCCAGAGCAAGTGGCGTTACGATAGCTACAATTGCTTCATTGTTCATGTTCCAAAAATTGTGCTTTTGTATAATTTATTTTAGGACAATGAAAAATGGCAGGTTATGTGGGATACCTGCCATTTTCATTGTCATCATTGCAAATACACCACCCTACAGGGGTTATTCTATCTTCACAAATCTGACTACAATGCCTGAATTCGTACGGAGATAATAAGATCCAGGAGCCAGGTCAGATACATCAAAAGAGCTTTCTGAAAGCTGCTCCATCTGGACCTCCTTCCCTTCCACCGAGAAACATCTCGCCAAATCTGCGGGGACATTCACACTCAGCGTGTGAGTGGCTGGATTAGGATAGGCTATCGGATAGGATACCTGACCTGCCAACCGTGCCGGGATAGGATTCACAGCAAAATGCTTGTATTCAAATACTGTCGCATCGCTTCCTGGGCCACCCGCACTCATAATGCCTACATGGTAGCATCCGCCGGGCATATAGACGCCATTATCCAATACTTCCCAGGACCCACTATTGGAGTACTTGACAGCGATAGTGTTTAGCTGGCCAGTCTTGATTATTTTCAACCAAAAGCCTGCGGCCTTCCTGCTGATCTTCACAAGGCGGGTGACGGAAAGCCCGCCGGTTGTTTGCCTTTCTTCGATTTGTAGGTAGCGGTTGCCTGACACGAATACAGCCAGGTAGGGAGAACCAGCCAAGAGGCTTTCCCTGATCATTAGCCCAGCCTCACTGCCATTGTTACCCAGAGCAGGGTTGGTAATCTTCACCAGTGCCTCGTTGGTACCACAAGCGAACTCATTCAGATAGCTGAATGAGTCAAACGCTGCTCCATCAGCATAGCTGACAGTATCCGACACCAGGTTTCCGATTTGTGCGGGATTGGCTACAGCCGCGCCCAGCACATCAAAATTGAGGGCGCTGAGGCTTACACACACAAGCATAAGCGACAAAAAAAGGGTTTTAAACTTCATATATAAAATTGATTAAAGGGTTACGTCTCAAATTGGAAGCTGATCCTGATTGTATTTCCTGCTGAAAAGCTTCCTCCTACCAGGGTAAGATTGCCCGTGGAATATATATAGCAGATGATGGGCGTTTGCGTTGTCTCATTTAGGATTACACGGGAGATTGTGGATGCTGGCCGATGGCCCGCAACAAGGGTAGAGAGCGTCGCTGCTGTACCTGCTGTCATGTCTCCAGTCACATAGACAGTGCCTGTCGATGCCTTCCTTGACTTTGTGGTGCCTGACCAGCCAGAGCCGTTTGGGGTTGCATTCGAAAAACTACCCGGGTCGTATCCGCTCAGCAACGGATCAATTGCTTCAAAAGCCTCCTGGGCATTCGCTGCGGTATAACTCAGGCTTGAGTCATCAACAGACACATTTCCAGCAGCCACCCCTGGCAACAAAGACAGCAAGCTTTTTTGCTCAATGTCCACGAAGCTACCTGAACCGAAAATGTAGCCTGTGCCAGCCTGCTGCCCTTGTTCGGTCCACACTTCGATGTATGACCCAGCAGCAATATAGCCCGTCCAGCTTATTATCATCGTACTCCGGTCTACTGTAGGGGTCCCAGACGAGCGGGAATAGCTATTAAAACTTTCTCCATCTTTTGCGACTCCGTCTATTTTCACAAATGCACGGGGCGTTAGCCGCTGTGCGCTGGAAGATGCATAATTGATATATGCAGTTAGGCTATATCTACCAGAAAATCCGGCAGCAATATATATTTTCGTGTTGTTTGTGACAGTGTCATGGGTGATGCCGCTATCCTTAAACTCACTGCCCGTAAAGACATTCCATTTTATAGGGTTTCCACCACTTGCATTCACATCTGTAGCAGAGTCATTCGTCCGGATTCTACACCCATTCGGGTTGGGTGCCAGTTGAAATGGACCCGTATTGGTCCAGCTGCCAGGAGTATCACTCCCCTTGTTGTAATACACCTCATGGGTGGTGGTATTGATATAGCTATCCCCATCTACACCCTCTGTGGTGGGTGCTACGGTGCCATAAATTAGGGTATTGCCATCTGCTCCATCATCCCCATCGGCTCCATCGGCCCCATCTGAGCCCGCTGCACCCGCTGCCCCTGTGGCGCCCGCCGGTCCGACAATGGAGGTGCCACTACCCCAAGAGCCGCCTGACTTGGGACCAAATATATTGTTGGAGGTCGTATTGATAAAGAAATCGCCATCTACCCCCTGTGTGGTGGGATCGCTGCTACCATTTAGCAGGCTAAATCCGTCAGCACCATCATCTCCATCATCTCCATCAGCGCCGGGTGGGCCCACAAGGCTGACGGGCGTGATGCCTGCCCATGAGCCGGGTGTAGGTGTGCCTTTTGGGTAATAGATCAGATAGCCGACGGTATCTATAAAGGTGTCCCCATCTGCCCCTACCCCATCACTGGGCGCACCAGTGCCATATAGAATTTGTGTACCAGCTGGACCTTGTGGGCCCACAGGCCCCTGTGGGCCTGGGGCCGTCACCGATCCATCCACATTTGGAAATTGAGGAGTGACTGGACTCTGAATGGTAGGGCTATCCGCCTGGATGACCGTGGTGATAGGGTCACCATTCACTATTGTGGTATTTACGATAGTTTGGCTGGGCATCAGATTGACTCGGTTGTGTCCTGGATGACGGTAATCTTGCCTTCATAGAGGGTGCGGTCACGGCTATCGGGCATTGTAAACTGGATATCATAGAAGTATATACCAGCGGCCAAAGTCTTCGTCTGTGCCTTATCTACCTCAAATGTGAAGGTGATGGTGTCATTGGTGGTGGTGGTGGTGGTGATGACAAGGCCTGTATTCAAATCCACGGTGATAAGTGGGTTCCCTGTCTGTATTTTTTTGATTTCACAAGACAAGACTGTCCCCGTCCAATCAAATCCATTCCAGTTGAGGCTAAATCCAACAGGTCCCAGGGTGTCACCCTTGCGAATCTTCATGTTGACCTCTGCGATGCTATATAAAACTAACTCTTCAGCCATATTTACTTTTTAAGCAAATAAAAAATGCCCTACCCTTTCGGATAGGACATTAAGCCTGAACTCTAAATTTTATGCGGATGCGGGCCTACTCCATCAGTCCGAGATCCGCCACGATATACCGGACAGTCCGGTATGACAGCCCTGTCTGCTCTGCTATCAAACGCATGTTGGGCTTGACCTTGTAGAGCTCGAACTGGGACCAGGCTGCCCGGACGAGATTCTCATTTGCGATGCGATCGGCCCGCTTTTGATAGCTCATGCCAGTGGTGTCGGGCGGTGGAGTGGGGCCACCACCTGCCATGGAAGTGGCAACTTCCTGCCGTATCTTGCCACTAAATGCGGCAACATTCGGGCTTAAGTTGCCACTTGGCCCGCCGGTGGGGTATCCCATGGTGGCGGGTTGTGGCGGCGGCTGATAGCCAGCACCACCAAATGCTACCTGTGGCATCTTGATGCGAGGGAGGCGAAATGGGGTTCCCTCCTTGCGCTGGAATGTGGGCTCGTCGCTGATAATCCTGTAGAAGGACAGCAGCAGATTGACGAGGATGAACACGACCAGGCAACCCACGCCAAATACGCCCAACATCAGGGTATTTCGCTGAAACTTTTCTCCATAGCTCTCCTGGCGGGTCTTATTCTGCTCAGAGATTTCTGTAAATACCAGCGTTTGACCTGTTTTCTCTGCTGTAAGTGCAGCATCCTTCTCGGCCATGAGGTTGTCTACTTTGTGCTTGGCGGCATTGAGTAGGTGATCCCCATCTGCCTTTGCCTTCGCGATAGACTTACTCAGCTGCTTCTCTGCCCAGCCATTGCCCTGCTGGTACAACCCGCGCATGGTGGCTCCTTTGCTATTCTTTGCATCTTCGAGCAGTTGGCGGGACTGGGCAAGGGCCGCCTTCACACGGTCACGCTCGGTGCGGCGGGCGTCCTCTATCCGGGCATCGAAGTCGGTGCGGATAGCGGCGAGGTTGGATTCCTGATCTGTCCGAACCTTGTCCAGGTCAGTGGGGGTAGGGGGTGGGGTGGCCGCTTCCACCATATCTACCCTACCAAGCCAGCTGGTGCCACCGGTGCCCATGGCAAGCAGGCCACACAGCCCCAGGAGCACGACCCAGAATACGCCACGATACACTTTCTTGTACTGCTGATTTTCTCTCCTGAATCGGAAGGAAAATATCTCATCAAATACAAAAGGGAGGAAGGTCCGAAGACCTCCCTCCAGGATAAACAGCCCCAAACCTACCATGAAGACCGCAAAGAATACCGCGCCCAGATAGGGCAGGAATTCCAGCGCTTTGTTGTAAGCAATGATCCAGATGATGCAGACACTTGTGAGGGCGCTGCCTAGCTGGCTGCCATCTCGCACCTTTTTAAGTGCGCTGATGACGTTTGATGCGTCGTTTTTTAACTCAGACATACTTGTAATAGTTTAAGGGTGAAAGATTAAGACATCCAGTCCGGAATTTTTGCCTCGGGAAGGTCCCATGGTGCATTCATCCAATTTTTGAATGTCTCCATGGTGTTACCGTTGACGAAGCAACTGTAGCGGGCTCGCTGGTCAGAGGGTAGCAGCAAGTCTACAGCGGCATCCATGATCTTCTGCTTGATCTGGAGGAAGGCGATGATCTCGGAGAGATCAGATATATCCAACTGCTGCTCGGTAATCAGCCCCAGCTTACCTTCAAGATCCTCTTCTAGGTCGGTGGTAGATGCCATCTCCTGTGTGAGCTGCTTGTGCAGCAGCTCATTTTGAAGCCGGAAGGCCTCATTGGCGGCCAGGAGCTTGTCATTGATCGCCATCATACTGGCTTGCTGCTCAGTAGCGGTAGGGGAGAGGGGAGACTTTTGGCCATCTTTTGGGGCCTCTTTGTCTTGTGAATGTGTTTGCATAACATTTCAATTAAGGGTTAAAAAAAAGAAAAAATACAGGCGTGGGGCCTGCTGCAAACACATTCACAAATCACTTTGGGAAAAGTAAGGCTCTAAACCTCTCAGGCCCCAAGCCTGTATTGCTGCGGTGCAGCCAGGATTGAGACGAATGGTTTGTAAATATGTTTGCATGTCAAAGGTATGGCTTTTTTTGTATCCATAGCAAAAAACATTAGCAATGTATAAAAGTTAATCCTAATCGGCAATATATTTTAACCCATTGCACAAAAAAACCCACCAATATTCCTATTGGTGGGGCCCTTAAAAGCAGCCAAGTATGTGGAGCTACTTCCAATGTCTTCCTAAAACAGCAAAAAGAGGAAGTTTTGGGGCTTCCTCTTCAAATGTGCAAGATTTTTAACTTCATTTCCCATGCCTGGATAGGATGTGTAAATGTAATCTTTTTTTGACAGGGATGGAAGGGTGTGGGCTTCAATTTTGGTGTTTTTTAGTCTGTGGGTGCTGCCTCTTCATTAAAAAGAGACAATTGTTCACCAGCAATGTCAATATCCAGTTGCTTGAGTACCTTGTTAATCCCCTTAATGTCAGTTTCTATCTGTATAATTTCCTTATAGGTAGGGGATTCCTTAAGCTCGCTTTCCAGTTTCAATCGAAGAGTATGGATTTTGTCGGTTTTGGCGACTCGTTCCTGAAGCTTATTTTTTCTTTTGATCAACTTGCCGTGAAAATAGGAATACATCACATCGTAACATTCCAATCTATATTCTCTAAGATTCTCCTTTGTTTCTTCTGACATGGTGTTAGTCTTCTTGATCCCAAACAACCAGCCATAGATATATCTTTCGGGAAGACATACCATTTTTTGAAGGTGGCCACGAGAGTCTGGTATACTGTGTACACCGGACACCAAGCTTAAATCTTCGTCATTTTTAATTGACTCTGTGTGCCACTTTGGGTCTAGCCCCAGCGCTTGGCAAATCGGACGAATAGGGATAAATATTTGATCTTCTACCTTGACATAAGGGAGATCATAAGATTGGAATCTGATGAGATTAGTCATTTTTATATGTTAAATGATTTTTTCGAAAGTAAAAAAAAATCTTGCCTTTGGAGCAAGATTTAAAATCATATTAACATATATATAACGGATGTCACATACACAAAGGTAGCAAAAGTTAATATTTAAAAAAGGCTTCAACTGTCTGTTGAAGCCTCAAAGAACTGTGTTACTCACAGTTTCACAAACTTATATTGTCAATCGAGGTCCTTTTGGGAGATCATGCCCATGCTATTCAATATAGAGAAGAGTATGGCAAGTGCAAAAATGGTGATCAGGATTCTTTCTGTCCATACATTTCCGGTGGCTGTTGACCAGTATTGGTAGTTGTTTCCAAGTTCAAACTTTGTGCCAATCTCGGCAATATGCACCATAAAAATTCCAAATATTCCGATATTGGGAAGGTAATAATATCTATAAGAAAGATACTTTCTCAGGCGGGCCACGGCTGTAACCAGCCCAAAAAAGAGGGCCACAGAGGCAGCCAGAAAGCCCACTATCTCATGCCAGGCTACCGTGTAGTGGAAGTTTGATACGATGATGTGGCCTGAGATCCCCAAGCCGATGAAGAACAAGTCAAAGAGGAACATCCAGTTGATTTTGATGTTAGTTTTCATAGGGAAAAGATGTTTTCATGTGAAACGAAATAGAAAAAAATCCCAAGAAGAAGCTGTATGGATCTATTGGTGAAGCTGTATTGTAGCTGGCTGGTGGTAGTGCTGCTCTGGCTCCAAAATCGGTATGCCGGGAAGTCTAAGCGCCTGCGAGTCTCATAGTAGACGCCATTGTGCCAAAAACTAAACATCAGAAGGAGGGATATCATCAATATGATCGCTGAGAGGCCGCCTATACCGGGATTCAGACAGATGCATAGCGCAAGCACGATAGCCCGCGTAGGTGCAAAAAACCAATGCACATCATAAGGATGTCGGTTGTTGCCATGTGCAAATACAGCCCCATGGGCGAGGCCGTTGCTTGCGGCAAATGCTGTCCAGAGTATAAGGTCCCAAGGCATAGCTTAGTTTTTTCCGGTTTGGCTTGTCTTGGAGAATGGGGTAGGGGGGGCCTTAGGGGCCTCCTTGACTGGCTCTTTGGGGATGGGTGCCAGCTCTACGTGCTGTCCGCCGCCTTGCTTCAGAAACTTCGCAGCCTGCTCATCCGTGAGGGTCTCGAGGTTGTAGGTGGTTTGGAAGGCCGTGGATACGGTGGGCTTCTGCTTGGCTTTGAGTTTGCGGGCCAGCTCAGCCCGGCCAAATGGTGTCAATTGATACTTTTTCATGAATGCTATTTTAAGGTGGAAAAGGAAAATGGTGGGGATACTATCCCCACCTATATGAGCTACAGCAGTGGAAAGAACTAGTAGGTTCCTTCATAGAATGGCGCCGGGCGTCCGCTCGCACATTCAAACTCAAGGGTGATCGCATTTGCATCCCCTATTTTTTCTCCCAGGTCCTGCTTTGCCTTCATGAGACAGGGTACCAGGTTATTACCCATGACCCGATCCTGGCCGAGCTTGTCGGACCACTGGACTACCATCGGGACGTTGCGGTTGCGGTCCCGGAAGTCTACCCACTTCGGATCATTGCCAGGGACTTCGATCTTCAGCCTGCTGATCGTGCCAGCCTGGCCATAGTCTCCCTCGTCAGCATCGTCAAACTTGTGCTTGCCAGGAGGCACAGTCAAGGTATTCCATACAGCGGAAGGGTAGCCGGTCGTATCCAGGGCGATGTTGCCATCCAGGGTGTATGGCTTATTGGCCACCTGGTCAGCGGCGTAGTCCTGCAATGCCGGGAAGCCATCGAGGTACTCTGCACGAACCCAGCGGAATGTGCTGCCCGTGCCCGGTGCCCCTGCAAAGCAGGGGTCTACTTTCATATCTATGTCCAGAATTTCACACATGGTGTTTTTTGGTTGAATTGATTTGATTGAAAAAGAGAATCTGTCAGGGGTGATGCTATGCGACAGGTGCCTTCAGCGGCCCATAGTATTCCACATAGTTGTAGTCCGGAAGGGACTTTGTGGCTGCCCAATTCAGCTTGAATTTGGAGCCCGCACGGTTGACGATGTCGCCATCGCCATCCAGAAGGTAGCCGCCAGAGTCATCTGTCTCATTGAGCTTGCGACGGACCTGGCGCTTGGCGGTTGGCTGAGAATCCAGGAACTGTGTCAGCAGATCTGCATTGTCTACATGTACCAACTCATCAGCTGTCAGCTTGACGAATTCGCCGCTGTCTTCATCATAGATAGTGATCCTTTTGAAGTCAAGGGTCACGGTTTCGGCATTATGGGTTGTCGTGGCCATATCAGGTATTTTTTTTTGATTTTTTGGTGAAAAATAATCAGTTCATCAAGGGTCAGTTGGCCTTAGTACTGATCGTTTACAAATACTTCACTTGCCAGGGCATACTGGACGCTGATCTCCCCATCACAGAGTACCTTCAGATAGCGATCCTGGTACTCCATAACCAGAGACATCGGGCCACCGGCGGGCTGTCCATTGCGGCTTTCCAACTCCCCATCAAACCCGCGGTGCAGGTTGCCGATACGGCTGGTGATAAGGCGCTGGGATGTGCGCATGCCTGGGCGAGCTTTGAAGGTCACATTGGGGAAATCTTCCAGTGTGAAGAAATTGAACTCAGTAGCATGGGTATTGCCACCATGCTCTTCACGGTATGCCTGGCGCAACCAGCGCAGGAGCACAGAGCTCATATTGGTGACAAGTGGCACCCCTTCCCACTTGGGATCCTCATGGATCATCTCCAAATAGCGGGTGATTTTATCCAGTATATTGACCTTGGTCAGTACACCTGTATTGAAGGGGTCTATGTCCCCCTTGATGATGTCCTGAGAGACGAGTTCATTGAATCCGTCACTGACATCCTGAGCGG
This sequence comes from Bacteroidia bacterium, assembly GCA_030430205.1. Classification (GTDB taxonomy): domain Bacteria; phylum Bacteroidota; class Bacteroidia; order J057; family J057; genus JAUIGE01. Next base: position 90,193 of record JAUIGE010000012.1, read on the forward strand.
CATTGGGGTAGCCAATAATCGCCCCGCCCTGGTTGACACCTTTCCAGAGGATCGAGCGGTTTTGGTCATGGATAGCCCGGCGGTAGATGTTTTTTACTACCCACTCATTCAGGAGGGGCATGTCATAGGGGTTTGAGCCCGGCTTGGCGAATTGGGCAAGGAAATGCCTGCCTGAATATTCGCGAGGGGTAAGGAGCAGGTCCGCTTTCCAGCCACTGTGGCGCTGGACACGGGGCTTCAATCCTACTTCGCCTTTGGGGTGATGACCCGGCTGGTAAGACTGTACGATCTCCGTGACAGAGCTGGTGTGGTGGACGTACTCGTCCTTGAAGTCGATAGGGGTGAGAAACTCCCTGTCTTCTTCTTCCTGCAAAAGCTCCATCATGATGCGCTGACCATGAACACGGGAATAATCCTGTATCGCATCCAAATCAACGGTATTGGTACTGTCGGCCATTATTAGTTGTTTTTGTTGATTGAAAAAATTGATTTAAAACATTGAACTGACAGGCAGATTCTACTTCCTGCCCTGTCTGATTTCCATGAGCTTGCGGTCCCAGTGGGTCACATGCTTTTGGTCTATACCAGAGAAGGGATCCTTGACCTTGTCTGCCATATCTACCTCAGTGGCTGCTGAGGCTGTCTGGTCTCCCAGCTCCTCATTTTCCTTCTCCAGTTCTCCGATCCTGGTAGCCTGAGATTCTATCAGCTTGGCCTTTGTAGCCAACTGGGCTTTCAGTCCGGCAATGACCAGGTCCTTGTCTTCCAATGCCGTGGCATGAGATGCCTGGATAGCGGCGAATTCGTCTTCAGAATAAGTTTTCATAGTTGAGTTTTCTTGAGTTGCTTTTTTCGAGGCGTGATTTTCCTGGCCATGTGCCAGGTCAAGTGCATAGCTGACTGCATCTTCAAGACTGCCTACAGAGTCTGCCAGGCCCAGGGCAATAGCCTCCTGAGCGAAGTACATGTTTCCGGTTAATGCATCTTCCGAAACATCATGGCGGCCCGCTTTTACAGTTTCCTGAAAATGCTTTGCGATAGGGTCCAACATTTCTGTCTGGATCAGTGCCAGATCATCCTCTGTGGGCTGATCCAGATTGTACTTGTTTTTGTCGGGGCTCAGGGATGATCGAAGCAAGCGCCTCTCATACCCCTTCTCCTTGAGTGCGCGGCTCATATCCAAGTAGGATATCATGACACCGATGCTGCCCACCTGTGTGGTCTGACCCGATAGCATGATGTGATCCGACTGAGAATTGAGCCATACACCTGCACTTCCAGACTGATCTTCAACAAAAGAGACGATAGGCTTATTGGCATTTGCAATGATCCGCGCAAAGTTTTCGGTACCAGCCACCGTGCCACCGGGTGTGTCCGTGACCAACACGACTGCATCTACCTCAGGATCCTCATCTGCTGCCATTACCCATTTCCCCAGTGTGGCCATGCCATAGGAGCAGAGGCCGTCATCTTTCATCAGGAGGCCCTTAATAGGAATAAGGGCTACTACGCCCGTTTTCTTATTGCTTGTAGGCCTACCGCCCGACTTGGTAGCAGCATCTGCCACGATGATGGTGGCAGTGATCTTTTGGGGTTGTGGATACTCCTCCTTTGGGATAATGCCAAATAGTTTTGGATCAAAGGGGACATCCCGATCCAAAACCATCTGAACTGTATCCCAGAGGGAAAGTGCAGCAGCAGGCGTCAATGCCCACCTTTCATTACTCGCTATGAATTGATAAAATTGCCTCATATCAGGTCCCAAATTGGGCTGATATGAGGCTTATTTTTAGGACATATCAATAATAGACCGTCCAGCCATAATCTGGGATTAGCCCCTCACCGGCATAGGCACCGGTACCATTAATTTGGGCCAGTGCTGTGGCATCCGGACTGGATGCATTGTTGGTGAGGTTTATCCCCTTTATGCCTGAGGTTCTGTATAGGTGCAGTTCATTGACAATTGCGCTGATATTTGTGAGCTGCGAATTGTGCAGCTGTAAAACATCCAGATTTATAGGACTATCCAAGGTAAACGTGGTCAATCCGGTGTCATTGGCGGACAAATCTTCCAGCGCAAACCAGCCCGTGCAGTCCAAATGACCGGTCAGATTAAAGTTATTCCAGACAAGAAACTCAGTCATAGAAGCCTGAACACCCGTAATCAGGGTGTCAAAATCACATAGATGAGCATACACATGCTCAAGATTCAAGGCACCGGATATGTCAAGGGTACCTGTCAGGCTGGCGTTGCCTTCTATTTCCAGAATTGTGAGGGATGGCTGGGACCCTACAATGAGGCTATCAAATCCACACGAAAAAGCATACACTTCTTCCAGGGTAGGCACACAGCTAAGGTCCAGTGTGCCCGAAAGTCCCGGATTTAATGCGATGTCCAGCACGGTGAGATTTGTATATCCACATAGGTTGATTGTGCCTGTAAGGCCCGTATTTCTTGCCCGAAGTTCTGTCACGGGCATAAATCCTGTCACAGAGAGAGAGGGTATAGCTGTATTCTCTATATTCAGCTGGGTAAGACTGACCCACTTCACGGCCACAAGTGGAGAAGCCAGGGCCGTATTGTCATTGAGCAACAGGGATTCCAGTTGGGGATGAGCAGCCAGGTTGATTGAAGCAAGGTTATTGTCACTCAAATCCAAAGAACGTAGATTGGTCAAGGCCGCTGCATCAATATCTCCTGTCAGCCCCTGGGAGGCTATTTCCAGGCTGGTAACCTGATCTGGTAACACATAGACGGCAAAGTTGTATGTGCCTGATCCAGAGTAGCTATGCGAGAGGTTTTGTGCGCCCGATATATTGCTATATCTCGCTTTGTTACCATCTCCCCACTCTACGCGCAAGTTGGCGGCCTTCAACTCATGATTTATGCTAATAGATGACCCTGATAATTGCCCTTTATAAGCAGGTGGGGGCGTCCGGGCAATGAGAGATCGGCTAACTGACATGCTGTCAATGCCGCCTTCCTGTATATAAAGAGATACATTGATGCTGGATGGCTCAAGTTCATCAAGATATACCTGTGGGTAAAATGAAAAGGTGTAGCCAGTACCACCCGTTATTTCATCTACTATTTGCTCCTCAAAATCCCCAAAGCTCTCTGTGCCGCCTACCCAGTTCCAGTTGGATATATTTGCTGGATTCGCATTGGGTGCGATCCATGCCTTAAAATAGGGGTTTTTGCTGGGGCCAAAGCTATAATATAGGCGTACACTACCAGCAGTGGTGGCACTGAGTGCTGAGCCATCCAGCAGAGATGAGCCTTGTGCAGAAACAACGATTGGACTGTAGGGATCACCCTGACTTAATCCCAAGGCAGCCGATAGCAAATCCGAGGTAAATGGCTGGCTTAGATTTTCATCAAGATAGGGTGCCGGGCAAAGTCCTGACCCGATGAATTCCCACTCAGTTATTGACCAGTTTTTGAGGTTGTGGCCAGAGCTTGAGCCTCCCTTGAATAACATGGGGCGTTCCTTTGTGCCCAATTTCCTTACATACCCTTCATATAAAAAGGCAATGACTATGTATTTACCATTGCGGAGCTTGCAAAGCTCGGTAACGGTTTCAAATGACAAGTCATTTTTTGCTGATATCTGATAGTCATAATAATTGCCCCCAGGGGAATCATTTTGGCTTTCTTTCAACAAAACAGTATTGGGTGGGAAGCTGTAGGATGTGAATCCAGCCCCACCGGCCAGGAGGAAGGGTAGTGATATCTTTTCGTCACAGCAGGCAGATGGGTCTACCAGTACTTTCTGAGTTGGGATGACCATCAACTCTTTTACAGACCCCACTACGACCTTGCATGCAGCGGGCTGTGGGTGCAGATCAGGAAATATTACTGACATGAGCAACAGGATTAGAAGATTTTTCATTTGAACGTTTTTATTCAAAGATGAGGGGATAGCGGGTCGAAGGGTAGGATACTCAAGGGAAGCAATATCCCTTGAGTAAATAATCGTTGATGGTGCTTATCCATTTATCTGCGTAGTCTTCGAGAGTTCCGCTTTGTATGACATTCCTCGGAATCCTTATGTCTTTTGCGAATAGGGAGCCTCTTGAAAGAGAGAATGCGGAAAATCTGATCCGGTATCCGTCCCCCTGACGGATCAATTTTGCAAATTTATATGCATGTGCCTGTTGGGTACAAAAGTTACATTTACGGTACACTTTAGACCTTATTTGCTCTATTTCTGGAGAAAATCGTATCTGACGCCTCAATTGTCGGCTGGCACTGTCAAAGGAATACTCGTCCTCATTTATATCATAGTGCTGTAGGAAGTTGGCCAATGCGATTTCTCTATTCCATTGTTTTTTATCCAGGCATAGACTACTTGCTAGAATCTCCTGGTAGTTTATCCACTTCAACATTGCATCGACAAACTGTTGATGAAAGAACAAACCAGCCTTTGCAATCAACAGGATACGTTTGTATTGTGTGGCTAGCTGCTCACTTTCTCCCAGGTTGAGTTGCAGGTAGACAAGAGTAGTGGGGGAGTCTGTGGTCTTCTGCATAGGGGTAGCAGAGAGGGCCATGAACTGAAATGCCATCCGAAGTGCATTGTGCCGGTTGAATGCCAAATCAAATGGGGGCTGACCATAGGTATGTACCAGATACTTATATACGTATGGCGTAACAGGTATTTCGACCAATTCATTAAGCATAAATCAAAATACTCAATAGTTGCACCAATGAACGATTCTATTACCCACTTTTTCGCACCATATTTCAGGGTTTTATTTAGGGTAAAAGTACTGAGGGGTTTTTCCGGAAAAGCTTGCACCACTTGCACCACTTTTAGATAAGTAACTAATAAACAGATATTTAAGCCCTTTTTTTTGTGGTGCAACCGTGGTGCAAAGGTGTCTTTTTGTGGTGCAAGTGGTGCAGCCGAAATTACACAGACGGTTACTTATGGCGTAGCTCGTGCTTTTTTACAAACTTCGAATTTTCGTAACAGCGCCAAAAAACACGTCTCTGTTACACACTTATTGCAAATGTGTGCTTGATCAGGCCTATCTGCCCATCTGCGGCTTGCACCAAAAACGGGTGCCTTTGCACCACTTGCACCACGGTTGCACCACTTGTACGAAAGCACGTACTACTATATAATATATTAATAATCAATAATTTATATATATAATATCACTAAGTGGTGCAAGTGGTGCAAGTGGTGCAGGGTTTTCTGAGACTTTTTGCCGCTCGGGCGGGCAACTTACTTTTCGAAACAAAAAAAACCCACACCAGGGGTATGGGCTATCATGAGCATTTAGAAAAAGATAGGGGCTGGGTGTGTTGTTAGAAGGCTATGACTGGGTTATTCCCTTCTCCATCTTCATAGGGTAGTATCATTCCTACATGGACAGCGGCATCATCTTTACTAGAAGAATCATTATAGGTTGTGAACTTACCAGAGGTATCCAAATATGTTTTTAACTCAAGCAGAAATAGCTGGCCAGCTTCCTGTAGGTTTACCCACATGGACCGTACAACCTCTTCACTTGTGGTTCTGTTGCCCAGGTCTGAGTCAAATGGGATTTCTACCAGTCCATTCTCATTAATTACCAATCTCAAAAAGGGTATTGCACAAAGGAGGGCCCATTTGGTCAATGCCCTCCTAATGTAGTCCAATAACTCCTTTTGGTCATCAGTCAGATCGTCTGGGAGATTGTCCCGGATACTTGTTTTTAATTCATCCCAAAGAGCTATTCCAATGACAGGCTTTATATACCGCTTCTCAGCCTCTGATATAAATGGCCTCAGCTGCAAATACACAAGCCTACCATTCCATAGCGGAAGGAATGCCCCCAGCTCTTCACTATTGTTAAAGAATAATTCTTTTGATTTCAGATATGCCTTAGAGCCTTCCCATGTAGGGAATTTTGTGGAATTTGCTTCTAGCCAGGTCAGCGCCATTTCCAAAAACTTATGCCCTTCTCGGAAGTTTGTTTGTAAAGTCTTTTTGTGGACCCATTGCCTGACTGGCACGGCTGTGCCATCGGCTGAAGCCGCTTCCTTTTGTCCCGAATCTGCCAGCAAAATCAACAAATCATATCCCGCCTGAAATGCTGTAAAGTAGGCGATAGAGCGTTGCAGCTTTTTGACCAATATAGCCTGGTCAGCGGTAAGCGTATTTCCAGTATATGCGGTTGATAGCTCTTCATATAGATCCGTACCGATGGCTTTTTCAATAAATGTCAACTCGACATTTTCTATAATTGGCAAAACAGAAGCCCATTGCATGCCTCCATGAAAAGTAGAAACATAGCGCTTTAGACTATCATCAGGGAATGCCTCATCAGATATGTATTTGAAAAATGCCATGGTTATAATTGGTTATCGTTGTTAGCTTGGTCTTCGCCTGTTTTCATCCCTGAAGGTTCGTTATCGGTTGTATCAAGGGTGGCATCTTTGAATCCCCACTTAATAGTCTTATCCCAGCCATTGTATTGATGTATGAATCTCAATGGCTTTAATACCAGGTTCCTGATATTTGCGGCCTTCATCACTTCAATATTCCAGGCATTCCTCTTCTCCGATCCGGATGATAGTTTCCCATCCATGATCATTCCGGCAAGCGATGCGTCAACCCCCATTGAGCTGGTCACGGCCCCATTCATAAGGGGATTTAGTTTGACGTAAGCCTCATCCTTTTGGTCAATATTGACGGGGTTAATGACAAACTCGGGAACGGGCTTTCCCTGGTGGTCCTTGGTGTATCCATTTACCAGCGCCTTGCCAGCATTAGCTGGATTGGTAAGGTAGTCAGTCAGCTCTTTTGCAACCCGCTGTTTGATTTCTTTTTCAGTATATGGCTTGGCTGTCGCTGGATTGGTGCCTTGTTTCATCCTCTCAAGATTTGCCCGGCTGATCAATATCTGTACCCTTACCCCAAACAGATTGGCTAAATTGGCGAGGTGCCAATAGGGGACCTCATTGTTTAGCTCCAGCCACTTCCTCGCTCCATACCAGTTGGGCACCGAATAGAAAGGGTGGTTGGGCATTCTAAATTTCCCGTGGAATAGTACTTTTTTGGGCGCATTATTTTTAATCAATTTCCGGTTAGAATTATAGAAAATAGATTTGTCCCAGGCTGTAAGATCAACTCCATTGTTTGTCTCTTGAAGTGCTGACCAGGCCCCAGAAACCCTATATTTGTGGACCCTTCCCATGCCATCCGACGGGATATACGCCCTCACAAACTCAGGTAGCAAGTTTTCAATTTGGGTTACTTTCTGCTTGTTCTTGCTAAAAATCATTTCTGAAAAGAAATTACCAACGCATTCCCTGAAATAGAAACATTCATGCGTCCATTGAGGTAGCTCATTGTATTCATAAAAGTCCTCAATCTCAGGGACCTCACTAAATAAAACAGGCTCTCTAATGATCTTGTTTCCCTCTTTATATTCCCGGAAAAGGCCCAATCCCTGTCCCCCTAAAATGCTACATTTTGTTGAAATTAGGCCAGGAGCCAAGCTGTTGTTTGTCAGCAAAGCCATCAAGTATTCTACTTCATTGTTTTTGTGATCGAACCACGGTGCTAATTCTAATTCTTGTGGAATATAGTTGGGCTTTAACTTAGTGAGGCTACTTTGTAAACCCCTATTTATTACTAAATCCCTGTTGGCGTCTGATGCCATGGGGCGCTCATTTCCTGCCAGAACAATTGTAACAAAGTCTTGATTTTCACTCATGCTTCCTGCCTTTTGATAACTTTCATCCCATTGTATTTGAGTACGGTTGCCAGATCGGCCCTGAATGGCTTGCCCGTTTCCGTTTCAATCAAGTCCATGATGGAAGGAAATTCATTGTGTAATACCCCATCGTCTGGGAAGTTTGGATTGATGTTTCTTTGGACCCACACCGTTTTCTCTATTCCCCTCAATTGCGGGTTGGTTTTCTTGCTCCTACGAACAAAGACTAACTGGAAAGTTTGGTTGTCTTCATCCTGAAGAATTTCGACGAGCATCTCATTTACGGTGATGACCTTTTTCATAAAACAAAGGAAAAACCGCCGCAATCGGCGAATTAGGACAGAAATGCTGTACCATCATTGTTTAAATATTTATCTATCAGTCAGGTAATTAAGGCCCCAATTCCACCCTTTTTGACAACCCTCTCTCAGTAGGGTAGAGGGGCGCCCTTTGACGCTTATGGAGTATGACACTTAAAATAGTGAAATATGATGGCCGAATTGTCAGCCATTAATCGTCGCATTTTTATAATTGTCAGATAATTGTCAGCCTATGTAATACTCACCTTCACTTGATCCATAAATTCCTAGATGCTTAAACTTATGGTAGTATAGGTAATCAAAGGCATCTGATAGGTGTGTGGCCTGCTCCGCAGGTATTGACTTCTTATTTTCAGAAGATTTATCCTTCCGAAAATCCATGGTTATGCCACTTGCATGTATTGACATGATTAGGGATTTGCACTTGTGCTTGTGTATTCTCAGGCGGGGTAGGGGAGAGCCAATACTTTCTTTCAATCCATTATTTATTACTTCGTGCTTCTCTTTGTGATTGGGATTCAATCCTGTATCAGGTCTATAGTATTGCCATCCGAGTTTATTCAAAATCTTCTCCATGACCTCATAGGCAGTTTCTTTGCTCGTCACAGATCGGTTCTTGCCAGATTGATCGCCATATATGTTGACCAACTTGTGGTCATGTCTCTTATATTTTGTCGCGAACTTCGCTATGAGGTCTTCAACCAACAGATTTCCTTTCACATATAGCACATCAAATATATAGTAGGTTCCATTAATCATTTGCCCAACAACCATGCAGATAAACCCGGCTTGGAAGTCTAGTCCGATGTCTAGTGGTTCATTGCTTCTTTTCATTTCTTCAATAAAGGTATGGGTACCTTCATCAAAATAGGGGTAAAAACTATTTTCAACAGAATCGATCCGTTCATTCATTACCTCGACCCGAAATACGAGGTCCGTGAGCGTCTCACGTAGTTCGGGAATATAGTCTGGTCCAAGCGCCTCTATATTGTCATAGGCGGTACTCTCCATGTATTTCCATTTCTCGCTCTCTTTCAGGTCAAATAGCCAGTAGGCAGACCTGAGCCACGGCATCGTTGTATATAACCTGACACTGTTGTACCTGGGATTGTCTTTGAAAGGAGCCAGCCAATACCATTGCCCCCCTTGGTTCACACATTTACCCCATGGGACTTTGACCCGGGTTGGGACCTTGATCCGGGCAACCTTGTGATATGATCCCCTTCGTGCCGGCATGATCGACTTGCTGAATATGTCCTGATCAATCAGCGCAGCTTCATCTATACTTACCCATTGATAATTCCCCCCGCGGCCAGCATTTTTATTGTACAAGGAAATAAGCTCTGTACAGGAGCCATTTGACCAGCTAATAACATTGTCGAATAGTTCAGGTGGATTGTAAGGGGTAGGCCAATGTGTTGGTGGTTTCTTTCCAATCACATAGTGCCCAGGCATACGAGTAGTGTGCTTTCTGAGCCCCAACTTTTCCCAAGCCTCTTGCATCGATGGCAATGCCTTATTGTAAATGATATCAAGCGTTGCGGCTCCCAACATTCCTTTCCCTCGTGGCATGGTGGTGACACATTGATATTCCTCATTGCCATTTACACGGGACTTGCCACTTCCTCGTCCCCCAATAAAAAGCTTGAACTTCTTATCTGATCGAAGGAATTCAAGTTGTTTTGTGTTGAGATATATTGGTTTCTTATCAATCATCCTCTTCGAATTCTACAAGATCGGCTTCTTCTATCATCAGCACCATGGGATCATCAGTGAACTCCCAGAAAACAGGCATTTCAGCTGGTTTCTCTGCCGTGTCTGAGTGCCTATTTGTGCCTGTTATCTCTGAATGTGTTTTTATTGCTCGGTTCTTATCGACGGGCTTGGTATTAGGATCATTTATTAGCGCTTCCAGCCACGCCATTTGTTTTAGCCTTTCGGCTTCAACCCTGACTACTTGGATCTCCCCAAAAAATTCTTCTGCCTGGTCAATCAGGCGGTAGGCTTGCGCTCTGGCCACGCAAAATTCTTTCATAACCAAGTCTCGAACTACAGACCGTGGCTGCTCCAAGATCCAAGTCCAAATTGTGATGTTACGATCATATTTTCGCTGCTGCTCTTCAGTCAGATCACCGCCCTTCAGGAAGGCGTTTGTCAGATCATCATTTGACGTGAACCGCGGGATTCGCTTTGCGGGTCTTGTGACCTTGTTATTGCCCGCTGCCATCACGTTCCCTTTTCAATTCATCAATTATTTTCAGCTCTTCAGTCTTGATCGCAGCTTTTTCCGCATTTGTCCTTCTCGTAGACTCCTTTGTCTTTTTGTTCAGTGCCCGCTTGCTGGCCTGAAATTTCGTTTGATAAACCCGCTCTCTCAGGTCCTTAAAGGCCAGATCACTCAATTCAAGCAGCCCATTTCGGGTATATCTCTCTCCATTGTGTTCGACCAAATAAACATTCTCATCCAGTCCATTTACTGCCAAATCTCTCATTTTCTGTTTTGCCTCCTTCATCTGAGCCAGGCCCTGATCCATATCTTCCAAAATATGCTGGTTCTGTTGGACCTTCTTCTCGTCACCCTTCGTTTCAGTCAATTTATCGCCCAAAGCCATCCGCTTTGTATAGGCCTCTTTGAATTTACCTTTCTGCTGAGCCATGGCCTGATCTATAGGAGATACCTGCTTCTCTAATTCCAATCTTTTTCGTTTTGTTGGAGTATGAGACATGTCCAAATCCATATAAAATTCGGGTTTGGTCATCTTGCGAAGCGCCGCGGGGTCATTCAGTATCTTAATAAATTCATATTGAAGTTTTTGCTTTCTATAGGCATTTTCAGGCAGCGTAAACATCCTTTTCAGGTTCACATTCCTGCTTATCTTGTTGAAGGCCTTGGCAAGCTTCTCGTATGCATTATCATCTACTTCAAATGCATTTTTGATAAATTCTTTTGGTTTCATGTATGCAAGTTGATTTTGTCAGGAAAAATGGATTAGGACATCAAGACAGCCTTTGGCTTGACCGTCTTTTTGTCAGATTCTCCTGTAGGTCACGTATTTTGTCTGCCTCATACTCACCAATATGTAGCTGCACCTGAGTCACCGCCACAATAAGTTTTTCAAGTAAAGCGTCAGTCTTTGCGGAATTAGGTGGCTGTTGGACAAGATCAATGACTTGTGGGGAAGGTGTATTGCCAGAATAATCAGCAAACCCACCGATCGCAAAGCCAGGTAAAGCAGCAGGCAATCCCGCCATGGAAGCGGTCCCGACACCATGTGAGAAACGTTTTGTCCTGATTTGCTCTAATCTGTGGATGATCGGCCCTATCAAGGGATCCTGCACCATATCCGCATTGGCTACCCACTCACCTTCATGGACTACCCCCACTGGTTTGTGTCCTGAGGCATCGGCCTTGATGCCATTTGGCGCTTTCCCTGTTAGACCTCCATCAAAGAAACCATTACTCGCAATAGTTGCTACTTGAATGCCGCCTAAAATTCCCGCCTGTGCAATTGCTGGCAAATTTTTAGGAAAAGGCGCTGAGGCAATGGCCTTCAATATGCCAAGAGATAAGTCAATAAAAGCCCTCTTCAGGGCTATTTGTTGTTCCCTTCTGGCCGACTCTGTCCGGATATTCTCTTCAATCTTGGCGTATTTTTTTTCAATTGCCTCTTTTTTCTTGCTATTATCGCCTGCCGCCTTAATTTCCGCATTTTTTTGGGTTTGGGTCAGGGATAATTGCTCGTCAAGGCTCTTTTTTATGTTGTTAGATTGGATGGTCAACAGCTGGTTCAGAGCTTGGCTTGCTGTTTGGGAGAGATTTACGATTTTGTCAATTTGCTCACCGGCCTGAATAGCCCCCAATGCCGCATTTATCTCTTCGACAGACAAACCCGTTTTAGCAGCTATTTGCTCGATGGTAAATCCTAAATCCAACAGGCTTTTGATGGTGTTTTGGATTTGATTGTTATCCTCACCAATTCCAGTTTGAATTTGTCGCTGTAGGTCAGCAATTTCCTGGGAAGTCTTGATGCTACTCAGCCCAAATGATTCTTCTAGCGCCTTTTTTTGCTGAAGAAACTCTAATTGAATCTGAAGTAATTTCTTCCTCAGAGTTACTTCTACTACAGCCAGCTCTTCACCCCGTAAACCTGCCTGTATTGCCTCTTGGGTTGCGGATATAGCCTTTTTTTGGATATAGGCTTCCAACTGGGTAATCCTCTGCTGAAACAATCTCTCAGACTCAGTAAGCGAAGCTTCCTGAGTTTGCTTTTCAATAGTTGCCTGAAGGGTGACAGATTCCCGCTTGATCCTGATCAGGTCATTTGCCAAGTCGGTTTCCACCTGTGTCCGCTTTGAAGCGGTTTCTGTGGCTACTGAAATCACAGCCAACTGCTCTTCTATTGCCAGGGTGTTTATTATTTGAATCTGGCTGTCCTTCTCTACCTGATTTATATCACTTTCCTGAATAGCCTTTATTCGCTCTTGCTTCAGCCGTTCAATCTCTACCAATGCATTTGCAGTTTCACTTTCCTGGCTGATCAGGATTAGCCGCTTTTGTGTGGCCTCCTGATTGATTGATTTGATTTGTTCTTCAACAGCCCTTGTATTTGATGTTTTGACATCTATTTCGGCCAGTTTATTCTGCCGATCCACCTCGATGGCCACAAGCTCCTGTGTCAGCTTATCTTCTGTAACCTGGTCTACAGATGTTGCTATTTCCCGCCTTACAGATGCGATACTTTTTGCTACTTCTATTTGTTCGCTTTGGCCCCGGACAATGATGGTATTTATATCCTCCTGTAGTTTTTTTTCGAGAGCAATCTTTTGGGCTGCTATCTTTTTCGCCTCTGCTGTATCTGTGGCCTTTTGGATCAAATTGGCCTTTTTAGCCTCAGAGATGGTTTGCGCTTGGATGATTGATATTTCTTCCTGTAGGTCAACTTCTATTTGCCTTATTTCGGTTGCAGCCTTTTCACTTACCGCCTCTATTGCCTCGGCGCCTTCTTCCAGGGCCTTTACTTTTTCTAGACTATTCTTGCGAAGCTCATCAATTTGTGTTTGGGTATAGTTTGTCTGTAGGCGCTGGATATCGCGCTGCTTTTGCTGCTCGATTAATAATGATTGCTCCCTTATCTGCGCCTCAGTACCAATTAGCTTCGCCTTCTTTTCTTCGGCATGCAGCTCAACCAGGGCGATCTCTTTACTTATTCCATCCTCTTGCACCTCGAGTCGCAGGCGCTTGATGGCTATTTGTGCGTCCGATTCTGCCTTGAACTCCTTTTTGATTGCCTTTTCTCTGGATTTTTCTCTTCTTTTTCTATCCGCCGCAGAAATGACCTCATTGTCTGATGTTTTCGTATTGGTTTCTTTTGTTTCTTCTTCCTCCTGAACCTGTAGCCCAAATCGAGTAACCAATTCATTCTTTTCTTCCTGCAGGGAATTTAATTGCTCAAGATAGATGTTGTTTTGGCGCTCGAGGCCGGTGGCAGATTGCACCAGGCGCTCCAGGTTATTTCGCGCTTCATTATACCCTTTCCTATCAAACAGATTACTAAAGTTTAGATAGCTTAGCTTATCCAACTCAGAAATAGCCTTCTGTGTCTGCTCCAAAAGTGGCCTTGTGTTATCAACTTCTAAATTATATTTCTCTGTTATCTTCAGTAGAGATTCCCCTATGACTTTCTCATTTTTTATTTGTGCGCTCCTGGTTTCCCCAGCCTTTTGAAGGGTAGACTGTATCTCCTCTTGCTTTTGTTGTAGCACGATTTGATTGACCATCTCCTCATTTACCTCTTTTAGTTGCTTTGCGATTGCAGCATTTGTTATTTTTGATTGGTCTAGATTTTTCAAGAATTCAGGATACCTGGCATTGAGTTCATCTATCAACTTTTTGTGTGCATCAGTCCCTTCATTGGTCCTCAAAATCTGCCCTACAAGCAGATTCATCTCGATTCTCTCTTCTTCTAATACATCCGAATAGCTCTGATTTGTACCAATCAAATCTCCAAGAAAGCCCAGCGCTTTCCCAAATGCGGGTATAAGTCGCTGAGCCAGGCTCTGCCAAACATCCTGAAAGGTGGCCCTGAGGGTAGACATTTGTCTGGCCAAGCTGCCCGCATTATTGCTATATGCTTCCTGAGCATCAGATGACTTCTCATAAATAAGCTCAAGCGTGGCTAGTGCTTTGGCTTGTTGTAAGGCACTTCCCTTCAGCTCATCTTGCCCCTTCGCCGCCAATCTTGTCTTGACATCTGCCTCTTGGATAGATATACCAAGGCTTTTCAATTGTTCCCTTTCTCCAAGGAGTGCCTTGGTCAGGATTTCGGACGTGGCTTTGGCCCCCCCTTGTACATTGTTCCATTCAGCTAATGCCCCAGACAGCCCTACCAGATCATTTGAAAGTTTTGCTGCTTCTTCTCTCTGGAATCCCATCGGGATTAGGAGGTCCCCCGCTTGGGTGGCCGTAGCAATATATTCATTTCGAGTCAGCCCCATGGCCGTCGCGTTTTTTGCGGCAAATCGTTCGACATCTACCAACGCCTCTCCAAATACAGTCTTGGATTTTTTCTGAAATGTCTCCAGCTCGACGGCACTCAAAAACAATTCATTCACGAAGTGCCCCAGCGACATACCCGCCATCAATGCCCCCAAAGGCGAAAACACCTTCTTGGCTACATCACCAAATCTACTTGTAATTCGAGTCAGCAGGCTTTGCTCCTGTCCGATCCCTCGTGCTATCTGGCGGGCCTCCCGCATGCGGGCATTGATTTCATTTAGCTTTTTGTTTGCCTCTATCCATTCTTTTGTCCCAATCTCCATCTCCTGGATCTTATTGGCCAAAATGGAGGCTTCCTTTCGGAGGGATTTGTACTCATTCTTTACCTTGTTGCCATTGACCTCTATGTCAACCTGGATTTTATCGACTCTTACGGTGCGTGCCATATAAGCTTTTTTGTGCAAAAAGCGCTAATTGGCATCCCTGATGTAGGACATCAAGCGTTGAAAACGTCCTCTATTTGCTGTGCTATATTATCCTCCCACCACTGATGTTGTTTTTTCACCAACAGGATCACCATGTCATTGACTTGCCCATAAAAGGTTTTAGAAAACCATTTCCCCCTTCGTTTTCGTGTGCGGGATTGCCTTTTTGCCTGCACAATGGCATTTGCGATCCGCATCAATTTCTGATCTTCTGTCAGCCTGGGCGCATTGTTCGTATAGCCTGGCACCCCCTTTTTGAATCGCCGAGAATTCTTTTTTACCCATTCATAGATAAAGTGGTCACCCTCTTGTATCGGTGCCTTGCCCCATTCAATATTTTTCATGTCTACATGGCGTGCAGAGTCATTAAAAGCCAGCAAGACTTTCCCCACATATCCCGCACTTTGCTGTAGTACCTGGAAGCGGATCTTCTCTTGTGTGCCTGTCGGGATTCGTTTTCCTTTTTTTTTGATGGCCATGGCCAGTGCCTCATCCGCGATTTCGACCCACTCTGTCAACACTTCATTGATATATTGAGCCTTCTGCTCTTCGCTAAATTTACTTATTGCCATACTTGCTGCACCTCCAGTACGCTTGGGCTGATGCCCTTCATAGTGAAAACGGTTTCTATTTGTCTTATAAAGCCAATCAGGTCACCCTCCAGAGTTCTGAATCTATGCCTTAATTCAAACTTAAGAGTTCTTAAATCCACCAGGTCCAATGCACTATTGAAAGTAGCGGGCTGGTTGCTCAGCACTGCTTCCATCCAGCGCTTATGCCAGGTATTGTAGACACCTTTTTCGCCATGCCAATACAGGCTGTATTTAAAGTCACCATCCCTGTCATCTATTCCACCTTGTGGATAGGGACCATAGCCCACCACGTCTGTCACCATCCCCCTGTAGAACATCAGCCGGGGGGTGTAATCATTCCTGAATGGTGGCCATGCATCAGCCGCGCCCGCTTGCTCTGCCCAGGGGATTCTTCCACTTACTTTGCCGTATGTTTTTGCCCCATCCCAGATTTTGTGCTGAAGCGTACTGAATTCGCTTTGATAGGGGCTTTTACCATCTCCATATTTCACAGGATAGAGGTAAAAGCCATATTCCACCCAGACAGAGTCCTGATCCTGATATATCTTATTTTCTCTTTGTACCAGGAAAAAGTCTCCAGAACCGGAAGCTGTTGGCAATGAAGCAAAATCCCAGACTTCCCCTGTAATGGTTTCGGGTGCTTCGTTTTTCAGATAGTCCCCACCATTCAACTCGTCAGCCCCATCCTGATCCGAGAAGAAAGCCCAGCCCACCGGTGCCTCAAAGTTTCGTGTATATGGTTGTAGTACCTTTTGTGTCCAATCCACCTGCTCAAGATTATCCAAAACATCATTTTTACTCAAAAGTCGGACACGCTTATTCTTGTTGATGAAAGGCTCTAACCCGAAAAATTTGAATAATCCCTTCAAGAATGCCGCGCTATTGATGTCAGGGACATGTTTGGAAGGGTCTATTGCGTATACATAATCTACCAGCGAGCCACTCAATTCAAGGGAATAGGTATTGTAAAGCACGCAGGTTTTTATTTCAGGGTCAGTCAGCCATGTGGTGTCCTCCAATGGAAACCCCAACTCCTCAAAAATACTTCTGAGGACAAAGTTCAGATAAAGAAAAGGTACCAGTTGGCAATTGGAGTCCGCTAACGAGGCATTTATGTATACATAATAGTTGACAAATGCATTGTCATAGTAATAGTTGACAATATCTAGCGGGTCCAGGAAGATGCTCTTCAGCCCTTGAGGGTAAAACAGGCTATTCTGTACGGGAAAGAACACATAATCAAATCCACTGGACAAAGTGGTCGATTTGGCGTGTGTCAACATGGTGGTATTGGCTACCTGGCCTTTGTTTAGTGGATTGGATATGTTTCGAATCCCCCCGTAGTTAAATTCCCGTAGGTTTTTCTCCTTTGCTGCGATTGCCAGCGGGCCCTCGTTTATTGCCAAAGAGCCCACAAATGGCGAGTAAGGCCCAGCATCTTTTATATTGAGTACACAAACAAACATCCGCACTCCATCAAAATACATTTCAGCATCAAACTCATACCGGGTACCTCTCTTTAATAGCACATCCGGCCTTTCCAATATTCTGCTATTTCGTGGTGAATGTGGGATTTGAAATTGATACGAATGGCTGGGGTAATCTATGTCATCCGTGAAAAGAGGATTTACTTGGACTAGCCTTATGGACGTGTTATCAAATAAATCCAGGCTTTCGTTTCCTATCTTAATATCTATCATAATCCCTGATGTTGGAGTGCTTCTGCATAGGCAAACTGGAGGGGTTGCATAAACTGCCTGTCTTTATAATGCTCAAAAGTCCCTTTCTCGATGTCAATCGGCACCCAATCCATATCAACTGTCGGGTTGGGATATAGGTCACCCAATCGGTATACATCTTCACTTCTTAGAAGATCAAGTATCCAGTCGTATTCTACCCTGTTTTTGTAGCTAATATGCTGCTTGAAGGTGTGCCGATGTTGGATATCAAAGCTGATAAGTTCTCTATCATAGGCCTCTGCATAGGGTCCCAGCACCCGCTGGGCAGATTGTTTTTCGATGGCACCGCCTACCGTAAGCTCTCCTATAGTATGTAGGCTATCATACCCCCCCAATGAGTTTTCAAAAACATAGTAGCGATCTTGTTGGCTCATGTCACAGCATGCCAGCTCATATTCCATTATTTCGGATAGCCTGGTACCGTCACTGTCCTGCTCTATCCATACCCGCCATTTTTTTATCTCCGCAGCAAGCGGATCCAGCTCTAGCCCGAGCTGACGAAAGCCCGTTGAATACATGACCACATCCTGCCCTTCCACATTCAGTATGGTATAAGTATTCGGCAGGTTGCCTACTGACCCATCCTTGTATTCTACCTGGCCATTTAGCTTGATGTGCTGACTCCCAGCATTCATACACCAGTACAACCACTCTGGCTGGTAGTCTGTAACTACCTTGCGGCGTGGCTGGTGGGTAAGAAAAAGCCCTTTTTGTTGCCAGTCTGAAAGGCGTTGCCCCTTGGCATAAGCTCTTTTATCTATCCCCGCTTTTATGAAATGTATGTTGGGCCATTTGTTTGTATATCCAATTATCCCGTTTATTTTTTCGGAAACGACGACCATCGCACGCTGATTCATCAGTTGACATTTTTTGATACCTGATGCCGCATTCAAATAAGGCGGATCATGTTTCACAAAACCAGCCAATAATCGGTGAAAATCGAAGATGATTTCATTGCCCGCATTGGCATTGGGGTTTTGGATCATCGTATCAACTTCCTCCCAAAGAGTTGTTCTGTACCCAAGTTCTCTGTAAACACTACAGCTCACTTCATATTCTACGGCCTGCCATCCCCCTGATGCGCGGACCTTAAAGGCCATATTGTTTTTTACAGCATGGATGGTTTCCAGCCCTTTTAATATAGTAAGTGCCATTTTATGCGAATGTTATGGGTTCGGTCCATGGGGCTTGTTCATTTGCCACCGGATTAAAATCTATTACGATGATGTCACTTGAAAGTATAATCAAATGATCATGGCTACTTTGTGCCGAAAAGCTCAGCTGCGCTTCATTTATAAATGTTTTGAGCCTGTGGAGTACCAGCCTGACGTCCTCCCCTGTTTTCCACAGAGTGGAAAACACATTCCCGTCTATGTCAATTGCCAGGTCAAATTCATAAGCCGAAAACTTTGCTTGTAGGATACGGCTCCGCGAGATCTCAGTTCCTGATCCAGCGCAAGCCGTCATGGATCCCAGTCTAAACCCAACTGACCACCCCCAATTGTCGTCAGCTTCAAATATTGTCCGCTCGTCTATTGCCACAGGATTGTGACTGAATAGCAAGACACTAGCCAACTGCTGCCGCCTAAGAAATGACAGGAAATCGTCTATGATCTCTTCGGTAAGTTGTAACTGCTGCTCCTGTCTCTCCTCATGATCCAGTGGAGCATTGCCCTTCACAGACAGCACGATATCCCACATTTTATGTACTCCATGGCCCGACTCATCGGCCACATAGTCAGGAGTAAGGGACTCTATCCAGCAATATGGATAGCTAATATTACTTCTTTGCTCATCTATGACCCGGCTGGATGGCCCTATCAATACACTTTTTACACGTGGATCAGCATAAAAATATGCCTTTATGAAGGCTACTACACCATTATAACTTTCTAATGCGTTTCTCATCGGCTTCTTAATTTTTCAAGTTGCTCTTCTTGCTTGTCTGCTTGTATCTTTTCACGGACGGCATGCAGCATGATGTGGTGGATCAGCGTCTTGCCCACCTCTCGCTCTGTACCAAAGACCGACGACTTTGCCACGGACAGTATCAGCCCTGTCCATCCGAAAGGATCTTCTCCACCACCCTCAAATGCCTTCCCATAGCGCTCATTGAGCCATCCCATGCCCATGCGGGTGTAGACGATGCATGCATCCTTGATCGCGTCCGGAACATCCGCCAACTCTACCGCCCTTCGCTCCATGACATCCGCATTGAAAGCGATCCGAGGAAAACCATTAAAGTCATCTGCTTCCCGCTCCTGATGTGTACGGTAGGGCCGACATAAACATGCCACCAGCTTATTTGTCCACTCCAATTGCTCCTCAGTGACCTGGCAAGAGGTAGCCTTTCTCAGATAGTGATCAGCCCATCGCCACTCATCTATGCACATATCCGACATATCTTTTGCGGGCAGATGCCAGGTCTTGCCCCTGTACTCAAAATGCGGGATTCGGGCTATAAGTGGCTTTAGCTTGCCATCCTGGTCCTTCAAAGTAACATCATCAAAGATGAATTCCGTACACGCTTTTGCCGCGCTCAGGATCGCAATCGGGTCTGCCCGTTTCAAGAGCTTAAGGATTGCTTTTTTTGAGATTTTCTTTTGCTGAGGTTGTATTAGGCTACAAAACAATTGAAATCGGACTTGATCTCTCGGGCCCAACAGGCTAAGTCGCCAGGCCTTCTGATAGCCTTCTGGTGGAATTTCAGCCCAAGAGGCTGGGTGGCTGCAAGGAAATAGTCCGAGTTTTATACTATGCATGCCCGCAAGATGGCGGGATACTCAGCTTTTGGATAGGACAGGAAACTGGTGGCGATTGGTAAGGAAACTGGTAGTCCGATTGGTAAGGAAACTGGTAAGGAAACTGGTAAGGAAAATGGTAAAGGAACCTGTATTGCGAGTTCTTAAACCTCAAAGAATACAATATGGTCGTTGGGGCTAGATAGATTGTTGAAGGATGTGTTTTCATCTATAATCGGCTGGCGACACATAGGGCAGCGGTAAGATCGAGGCATCTCGCATTTCTCCATCTCTCTAATTGTTCCCTGCCATCCACAAGTTTGAATTTTGCACGAAAAAATGGTTCTATGCTTATATTTCCGCAAAAATGGGAGGGTTATCAGTTCGGAAAGTTGGCCTGCCAGTCCTTGCCCATCTATCCCCTCCAGGAAGGCCGCCGTTTTGCTGTTAACACGGCCTTTTGTCAGTGGTATGTTTAAATACGGCCACCTGAGAGATACTTCAAATTTAAGTCTTGAATCTAAAATATCGTGTAGCCTAACAAATGTAAATGGCCGGTATGATTGAATACAAAAAGTCAACTCCCCGATTTTGATTTGTGGGGCATCAGTTTTTAATAATTTATCCATTTTAAATTTCCTTTCTTTCTAAACAGTATTGTTCAATATAGGCTTTCAGCTCTTCTTCCCGTTCGTACTCTATTTTAAAGGTATTCCTTTCAAAGGAATACAGGTTGGTGAATCCATGCTTCGTTTGAATGATTGACTTTTCAAATAGGTCCTTTGAGCGGTGAATGCCAGCTTCATATTCTCTTATTTTATTGTCAACCCGTTCTTCAACATTATGCTTCTTCCTGATTATCTTCATGAAGTCCTTGATCGGACCATTATAGTTTTCGCCCCCTGCGTAGTCATAGTAAATTATAGCCCTGACTTCATTTGTAATTAAAAATTCCCTATCCAGGCGTTCGGGCCTTTTGTATTCAGGCCGCTTCTTGTAGAAGGTGAAAACAGGCATATTGAATTCAACTCTCTTCTTCAGAATCATTCTGCTTCCCATGTCCTGAGGCCATTGAGAAACAGAAATGACTTCAATCAGAATATCAGTTCCAAAGCCCAGCACCTGAAGAACAGTCTCTTTAACAATTGGGAAATCAATAGGTTCAAACTGTTGGTGGGAAATACCTATTCCCAGGTAATTGCATTTCATATTTGTTTTGTCTTTTGAGCAACGCTACTTGCCCATGTGTGCTGCAATCTTACGCAATCTTTTTAGCTCAGGGTATTTTTCATTAGGCCATGTCTTACCCTTTGATATAGCTCCGACACTAGAGCTAGACATTTTAAACTGCGTGGATATTTCTGCATGCGTGTATCCGTCCGCAATCATCATAAGGATTTTCTTCACCTCTTCAATATTGAGTAGTCTCCTCGGTTTTTGCTTCTTCCGAGGTGGGCGAGTGGATAGGTATTCTTGCCTAAGTTTTTTTATTTCCTTCATGGAAGGATCATTCCAGGTATTCCCCGAGATAATCGATCCCAAAGACCCTTTATTTTTTAGGCCGTACTTACTTGCAATGTCTTCATGAGGGGTATCACTTAACAGAAGTAGAAAGATATCACAAATATCTTTCTCACTCAGTTTTGAGGCATGGTGGGATTCGCCCCACATGTTGACGGGGGAAGGATTCCTTTCCCTCGCCAAGAGGGTTCTCTCCCTTTGTGAGCAAATGTCCTGATATTTGGTTGCATTGCTCCATGTTCTCCCAGATAGTATATGGGTAACTGTGGATATGCCTACTCTGTGGCTTTTTGCCACTTCTTTTATTTTAACTCCGCACTCCAAATCCTTTAAAATTTGGAGTACGGATTGTTTCTTTAGCATTTTGATATTTTTCTTTGTATCAGCGCCTGCTCCTTTTCCGAGCAGGGTTTGTTGGTTCAAATTCCTGATATTTTAGATCAGATTTAATAGATCTCTCAATCGTGCTGGGCTCGGATGGCTGCCGAGCCTGATACCCGTCATTGTTCAGGCGAATCACCTGAATTTGGCGGGATCGAAACATATCCCTAATCCCGAAGGGGACCAGTTCCTTTGTTTCGTGGTTTTCTAGAAAAAAATGTTCTCCCTGGGATTCTATATCCCTTATTGTTACCTCCGGCTCTTCGCCAGAGGGGCAATAAATCAAAAAACTCCTGTTTAAAAATTCCCCCGACTTTTGGGGTTGATCGAATCCGACAACCCGCAGGCCTGGGAGTTGATGAATTGCAACTGATTGATCTGCTAGGTAGTTGCAATATACAAACCACATATTATCCTGTATTGATGCAGGATAAGTGGTATACGTGTGAAAGCAATTGGGCAATCTCCTATAAAACATTTTGATTTCTGTTTGCCTTTTTGGGGAGCCTGTTCTTTTCAAGAAGCAAGTACCCCAGTATCCCTCTACTATGTAGAACCCGTTTTTTGCCTTAACAAGGCAATTTGGCAGTCTTTCTTGATAGATTTTCATGATTTTTTTTTTAAATGTTAAAATTTTGATTTTGCCCGTCTTGATCCGCCGTGGGATTTTCCCTTTGGACCGAAAATTTTGTAAAACAGTTTTTGGTATTCGGACTTATACTCAAACCCGTACAGATGACAAATGTCTCGAACGGTTAGGTCCAGGTCATGATACAGGCGATGGATTGCCTGCATCGTTTTCTTTTTTAAAACCCACTCCGTTATAGAATCGGGCTCATATACAGGGCGCGAATCCTGATCCACGTCCTCTATTATTTGGTGGAATTTAAGACCTTTTGTATTCGACATTTTAGTCAATATTTTATTAACCCTTTCGTGTGAAAGGGTGTTACTCTAATCTTTGTATTAAATATTCTACTCCTTTTTTAAATGGATATTCATGCTGTGCTTCGGGCTCTCGGGCCCTATAAGAAGAAAGTATTTTTCTTCTGCAAACTCCACATTATTCGGGTATAAGTGGGTGATAACCGCAAGGGCAAGGCTCAACATAGATCGGCTCCCTTTCATCATCTTGCTTATAGCTTGTCTGCTCACCTTGTGGTGACCGTTCATTTTCAACAGGTCCACGACCTGTTGCTGGGTGACATTCGACCCTTTTATCAACTCCTTCGCTAACTCAAATACTTCGCTTTCACTCAGGTATTCGTCATTTTCTGCTGTCAATTTTGGGGCTTCATATTCCCCGAAAGACAGCTTTATCTTTGAGTCCTTAAACTGCTCTTGTAGTTCTTTTTTTTCTTGTTCGGTCATGATCTTGACATTTGAATGAATGATCTGCGGGAGTATCTTTTTATTATGCCGTTTAAATAGGCAAAATAAATATTGCCATTTGTGTCTATCCCGTACTCGTAGACATCGCTGTCGGTGGCCATTTTGGCGTAGAGTTTATTTGCGGATGCAACTCTAAACGGGGTTTTTTCTTTGATTTTTGCTTGCATGATTTCTTGTTGTTGTGTGATTCGATTAGGCGATAGCATAAGGGTCTATCTCTATAGCTGCCGCGTAGTTGTGGTTAGATACACCATATCCTATTTGAATTCTAACCATTCCATTAGCCATCTCCTTAACCTGGCCAACTCCACCGCTCCCCATTGGGAGGGTTTCTACCTGATACCCAAGCTCGTTTTCAATTCTTTCCGCCCTGTTTTTCACAAGCCTTTCGCTCTTAATGATTTCAGAAATTGTTCTGTAGAAATTGGTTTGCTTTACTTTGTCTGATGTTTTCATAATCTTGTTTTTAATCCGTTGCTCCGTTGCAACAATACAAATATGCAACCTTTTTAGCTAACATGCAACCTTTTTAGTTTATTTTTTGTAAAAAAGTTGAAAATAAAATGCAAAACGCCCTGCATGGTGAGTGCAGGGCGTTTTTGTTTTTGAGCAAGCTGTTAAAAGACTAGGCAGAGCGGCTAACGCTTTCACGTTTTTGCAACTTGGGGTAACAGCCCAGCGCCGATGCCTAGTTTAATCGTTTTGTTTTATTAGGTGTTCAAGCTGTTAAAAGTTATTCTTTCGCGTAATCATCGGCCCAGAAGACAAGGTGCGGACCCTCTATTATTCCAGGCATTTTCCTAAGAGTTCGCGCAATGACGGCACTACCTCGATTAAAGGTTCTGCCATCCGTATCTGATAAAATCAAGTTTGGGAAGACTTGATCGGCAATGTCTCGGATTTTAAAATCCTGATGAATTGGTATTGTCTCTTTGATTCTTATTCTTATTTCGGCTGATGCTTTCATGTTGTAGTATTAGGAAGGTTTAAGAT
The DNA here is from genome assembly GCA_030430205.1 of Bacteroidia bacterium. Taxonomy (GTDB): domain Bacteria; phylum Bacteroidota; class Bacteroidia; order J057; family J057; genus JAUIGE01. Next base: position 114,567 of record JAUIGE010000012.1, read on the forward strand.
CCTGGATCTAGTTGCTTGATTGTTTGAAATATCTGAAATGCGATTTGGGGCACGATGGCATTTCCTAATCCTCTAATTCTGTCCACCCTATTGGGTATCCCATTAGAAGCTCTGAAAATTCTGGGGTTAGTTCCGTTTCGTACCGACTCCGAAACCAGCGATCCAGGGAGACTGATTTGTTCGTGTTGAAATTCAGTTTCTCTTTGCTTGTACTTTTCCTCTCTATGTGGTCGGAAGCCGTTGGCGTTGGTATCATATGAGTCGCCTTTAATGGCAATGACCCAAACTCGATCTCTATTGTGCCACGCTCCAACCGCGTAAGCTGGAATAATAAACGCTTGGCAGGCGTAGCCTTCACCCTCCAAGTTAGTAATGACTTCATCGAGTGCCATTTTGACGAAACCAACAACATTTTCGACAATTGCGGCAAATGGCTGAACATCCCGTACAACTCGAAACATTTGCGGCCATAAGTGCCTATCATCTTCTTTTCCTCTTTTCTTCCCCGCTTTGCTGTATGGTTGACAGGGGGGGCCACCGCAAACAATGTCTGCTGAATGCCTTTCTCCGTTGAAATCTCTAATATCTCCATAGATCGGAATTTTTGTACCAAAATTTTTCTTGAATAAACGCTGGCAATAATCATCTTTCTCAACGAAAGCAACGGTTTCAAGCCCAGCCCAATGGGCTGCTAAACTGAATCCGCCAATGCCACCAAATAAGTCTATTATTTTCATAGCATTCTGTTATTAGCCAAGCTCAAAAAGGTAATTCATCATCGTCATCTACTATATTGACCACGCCTTTGCGCTGTAGCTTGTATTGAATCGTTGAGGGTAGTCTGAGTAATGAAAACCATTTACGGGCAAACCATTGACCTACACAGTACCACCATTTTTGCTCTAACTCCCATTGCTTTTGTGCGGCTGCGCAATGACAGTAATTACCATACTTATACCCCCACTCATGACAACAAGTCGTTTCATCGTAGTCGTCGAAATCATCCTCTTCCCCCCAGGTATCTGTATAATCTTCCTCGTAATTGTGAAGGAAATCGTATTCACTGTCTAGCATCTGATGGTGTGATTTTTCCATTTGCTGTTTTGATTTATGGGAAGCCCTATGATAAATACTTCGAATTAAGAAGCGCCAATTTGCCCTGCACATGAGTATTGATCCTGTCAGCATCAAAAAGTATTTCAGCCTGAGCCATCATGATTTTTACGTCTGCTCTAGTGCTTCCTCTTGTATCTTGTTTATTTGCACTTCTCTGCCAAAGTGGGCAATTGCTTTTTTTAATATTTCTATCTGATATTTCTCCATGATGTTCTTATTTAAGGAAGCCCTAAGAGGCTTTTTGCTTTTTAATATATGCGTTGAGAGTTGCTATATCTACATGGATATTACAAAGCCTCCTAAGCTTGTTTTGAAGGATATAAGGATTCAGATAATCGATTCCGGAGATAGCTGTTTCAATTAGCTGCTTTCTTTCTTTTTGCTGTATTGTTAGTTGCATGATTGTATGATTTCAGGAAGGTCATAGGGCGGAAACCCTACGACCTTTAATGATTAAATGATTAAACGATCACCCAATCCTCAGCAAGCATATCGGTTTGACTTGCAAGCCATCCCGTCAGAATTTTATCATCCGCCGTCTTCATTCTAATTGATCCTAAGGCCTCAAAATGGTCTTTGCCATTGTTTTCAAGAACCTCCTTCAGCGCGGGGTCGTGGATAGCTGTTTTCGGGATAGTTCCGGCGGGCAGCAAAAACAAAAACATGCCTTTGCCATTCCAGCCTTCACGGGCAATCTTTGCCCCATCTTTCAACGCTTCAAGAGCTGCACCAAATGTTAATTGGATTTTCATATATCTAAAAATTAAAAGGTTACTGTATGAGATTATTCAGCAAAGGGTAGCACCTGGTTAGAGTAGAATTGCGGCAGAATGGGGTTGCCTGGATCATTTTCCAGGGCGAGTTGGGCCAACTTATTAATAGCATAAACAATCAGGGCTTGAAAATCTGGTTGCTCTTCGCGATTTGTCCAGGGGCCCCCCGACAATAAAATACTATTGTGGCATTTGCCTCTATAATATTCCCATGGACTATCCAGCGAGTCGCCTAACAGACCCTGATTAAGTTTTATTACCTGATCTCGGGTCAGTTCTATCTCAGGAAAACAAACCAGATTTTTATTCCCCTCATAGAGATTTGGATGGCGTTGAATGTACTGAATCCGATCTGTCATCGGAGATTGTTTATTTTGCATGATATTCTAGTTCTGTTATCATTTTAAAGTGCCCTAATTTCACTCGTCAACTAAGCAATTTCCCTGAATAAGGGATTGATTGTCCGGGGATTTGCTCGTTCCATGACCAGGTCCTTGAATTCTGCATAGTCACTCAGGGTTCCTGAGTCCTGCTTGATCATTTCGTCCAGTGCGAGGATGTATTGTCGGGTTGTCCCTTTGTCCCTGTTTAGATAAATGCCTATTGACTCAAAGGTCCACGAAAATTCGTGGCGTAGAAAGTACGCCACGAATTTTCTTTTCATCACAAGGTATTTACTCCTCGATGGGCCCCGCATTTGTGCTTCATTTGTCTTCAAAATGTCGTAAAAAAACGACATCTGAGACATGGGCCTATTTTCGCTAAAATGGCAAATCATCATCATCTTTCATTTTTTGAGTTGTTACGGAGGGCATGCCAGGCAGTACTTGCTGGCCATCGGCTGGCGGCGTAGATGGGGGGGCTGGGGCATATATCTTTTCGGTTGCCTGGGCCATTGACATAGGCGCGGGCTGCGGGGTTTCTTTCGGCGAACCCAAAAGTTGAATGATTGAGGCATTTACGGAAATATCAACCTGATATGAATTGCTTCGCTCATGGAAGAATGACTTCATTGATGCCCGGCCAAGTACCATCACTCTGGTTCCCTTAGTGAGGTATTGTGCCAGGGCTAAGTTTCGGGAAAAGACATTTATCCACTGTGTGGATTCGATCCCTTTTCTTTTGTCATTTACTGCCACGGAAAACCGAATGTAGGGTGAGCCGCCATTCTCTTGTTTTTGTACGGCATCAAATCCGCAGTGTCCTTCAAAGGTTAAATGAATCATGATATTTAGTTTAATGATACTGCTCTGGATGCCCCCTCAGGGTATACCAGAAAATTGTTTTGAAATTTTTGTGGTGGGTATTCGAATGAGCTGAATATAAGCCGTATGCCCATGTTGGTTAATGCACTGAATAAGCTCCACTGGTGTAGGATCAGATCGGCATTGATGGCGGGTATGAAATATACCATGCCTGTCAAGCCTCTTCGCCCAAACCATTTCCAGAAACTTGGGCCATCAGACAGCCGATCATTGATAGGGTCACCTGTAAGTAGGTGCTTCAAGTGTAGACCAGTCTTTGTCATCTCGATGATGTCATCGCCCTGGATCCAAATCATTTTTGTCTGGATGTGCATATTAGTTAGGGGTTACATAGATATCGTCGTAGGCTCTTGACTTTGGTTTCCCAGAATGTGCCGGCAAGCCAATTTCCAGTTGGCTTTGGGTTTGGTAGTATTCTGGGGGGTCTGCCAGACACTCACGCTCGAGTGGTGTCATAAAGGTATCTAGTTGTGTGGCCTCAATAAGCTCCTTCCTATCGAAAACAAGGCATCGTTGCTTGCTTCTGATTTTTGGCATAAAGATTTGAGATTTGGATGCCGTCTCCATCTCTTTATAAAAGTCAAGCCCTCTAAGATACTCCTTTAGCGTCTCCTTATCCAGCACCCGCTTGTTATTCAGTTTGCCATATCTTGCATACCTATCATATAATTTCCCCAAATTCAGGAAGAGTAAATCTCCCTTGATTCGGAAATGATGATCCGCCTGGATTTGATCCTTTGTTTCTGGATGATGAAAAAGCTCATCCAGGATAGACCAGAATATCGCCACCTCGTTGGTTGTGTTATGGCGGCTATGCTGATCCATTACCATCTTTGCGGCCATATCTATGAGTTCCTCTCTGGACTCCTTTATCTTAATAATATTTGACTCCATCAATATGATTGAGGGGGTTATCAGGCTTGCAATATTTGTTATCATTCGCGTGTCGGCGCCACGGGATAGTGCCTTAATCGCGTCAAAGATTTTTCTGTAGTGGGTGCCAAATTCGCTCATCTTATCTCTGTGTGATGCTATCATGACACCTAAATTGCTTATCCCCGAAGGCCACACATCATCTTCCAATCTCCTTATTTTGTCATCATGCTGCCCCTTTGTCAAGGAGATGTGTATACACCTGCTGAATATAGCCGGGTCAGAGGCTCCCATCCCGGGCACATCTTGCCCGGATAACATAAACGCCGAATGGTACTGTACTCGCTTGGTCTCTTTATTGTTCGTAAACTTTGACAAAGTTTTGCCAGATCGGTTATATGAATCTTTGATAAAGGCCTGCTTCCAATCCGGGAGGCTGTTTTTCCACTCATCCAGCCATATAGGGACATTACAAAATCTACTAGCTATGCGATTTGCCGCACTACCCGAGATTGATTGGATCGAAAGCGGGGTTGATTGAATCTCTCCAAACAGGCATAGGATACCCTGACAGAAGGTTGTTTTGCCTGTGAGAGGGGGGCCAGATACAGCCAAAATTGGGACACTGCGCACATGTTTAAAGACAATGTCACTAAACATACACATTACGGCATACAAAAATCCTAATAGTCCATTCGGGCTTGTTTCTGTGTCAAAAACCTGCCTATGCAATTTGAACCACTCATTGAGGTCCATTTTACTCTTATCTGAATACTTTATCCAGTCATCACCAGAATCATCTTCAATGCCCAGTTTCGTCGTATTTCCTGAGTCATAAGGGAGAAAGATAGGAGAGTCCAGGTTTACGATTCCATACTGATCTACTTTGTGAAAACTCTTTGTCTTGTTACTAAAGGCCCCATTGGCAAGAACCCATGTGTTGTTATCCTTGTTATACCCCAGGAACGGCATTTGCCGCGCCTCCTTCACCTGGCTTTCACGCTCTATGAGCATTTTGATGTAAAGCCAGTCTTTTTCCGTGCCCAAGAAATGAAAGCCTGTCCAGTCCTCCATTATGGACCGGAACCTCCCAAGGCTATTGATGTCTTCTTTTTCCAGTACGACAAATTTGGGACGGTTGCCAACATCTGTCATCGTGGCGATGCGGACCGTCCGGCCCTGGCTAACCTGTATGACATAGTGAAGGTCTAATGCAAATGTGCTTATAGGCTGTGGACTCTCATCAGAAGACCGCTTGAAGTAACAATTCCCTTCCCGCCATATCGGCAAGGATATTTTGTAATTAGAATCGTCATAGATGGGTATATCGTTCTCTACTTTATACTGCTTGTATTTGAAAGAAAAGTGGGTAAATCCCTTCAGTTGGCGGGTTTTGTGGTAATCCCAAAATGACTTTGCGGAATCCAGATGAAATAAGTGTGGCAAAACAAAGTATGATTTTTCATTTTTCTTGTCCCACCGCTTTGCTTTAGTGATATCATAGCAAGAAAACCACTCACCTTCAGTGACCCCCTTTTCCATGGCTAGTGCAGCCACTTTCTCCAGGTCAGATATGATGGTTTCACAGCGTTCTTTGAACTTGGCCCTGCTTTCTTTCTGGACCCCTAGTATCTTTGCCCACTCTGGGTTTAGTGCGGACTGTACTTTCAGCAAGTCATCAATCCCAGCCTTTGCAGAGGTGGGGGTTGGATGAGCTATTAAGACGTTTACATCGGGGAGTTGATCCGGCCTGTGCTGGTTTTTAACCAGAGTAGCAAATTTCTCAGCTGCCTTTAAGAAATGGCGGGGGCGGGCGTCGTGGTTTTTCCCATCCTTGCCCAACTTGGAAGACAAGTCGAAGAGGTCATTGTCATACAGAAAAACCACCTGCTCTACCATACACTTGTTGATGATATGCAGGATGCCTTCATTAAATTTTCCTTCAAATCTCAGATTGTGGATGCCGGGCACACTGACCACATCTAACCCCCACCGATCTGCTACAGCTGCCTTGAATTCACCTTCAGTGACCCACAGCGTTTTGATCCTTTGCTCGGATGTGAGCTTTTTGTAGGTATTATGAGGGATAAATAAGATAGAGCCATAGCCAGTGCTGGATGGTTTATATTTCGCTTCTTTACCGTTCAGGTCTATATGGGGCACTGTATACCTTATCCGGTATACAATCTCAAACTTCTTTTTGTCCTTAATTAAATGATGAACGCCACCTTCCCAGGTTGGTGTGAAAATCTGGATGCCCTCTGGATGCTCATCAAAGTATTTAGATTGTTTCGGGATGAAGTCATAATGGCTTTCTTTCCATGAAAACCAATTCAGCTCCCCTTCCGCATTCATTCCATATTCTGATAGTCGCTTTTCTAAGTATGTCATGATTTTTTGATAAAAAAGCCCGGACATGGTGCCCGGTCTTCTTGGGATTGTATAAACGGAAAGAACTATTCGCTTTTCAAGTCGAGTGTGACATAAAGGAGCCAATAAGTTTTCTCCTCGTGGTACAGATCAATTACAGCCGCGCTGAGATGCCCGTGATAAAGGAGGATTTGCATCTGTAGAAATCTGCTGGCTCGTAACTCTGATCCGGTAAACATAATTGCATCTAAAACCCGGACATGGCATGGGTTGGACGGGCCACCGGTGGGTGCCATCGCTTCAAGAACACTGCCCTGTCCTATACCAGTCACACTTGCCATCGAAATGACAAAGCTTGTGTTGTGTGTGGGTACAGATAGCATATATAGAAATGTTTATTGGTTAGATAAAATCATCTAAATCTACATGCACAGCAAGCAATGCTGAGTATGTTCTGCCTAATGGCTAATAAGTTTTGTGAAAATGATCTGACCTGATTTTATCTTGAGCAAGAAATATGAATAATCAGGCCAGATTGAAGAGTAACTGCTTGTGAAAAATTAGGAAATAACTGGGGGGAAAGCAAAGCTTTCTTCCTTGATAGATGGATGTAATAAACCCAGTACTGTGACCTGACTATATTCATCCATGTAGGAGTTCAGTACTTCGCAAATAGCCTCCAGCTCGATCCTCTTTAAATATGAACTGGGACTCCTATCAGAAAGAAGACCGGCTATTTTCTGATTGAGTGTATTCTCACTTATCTCGAGTCGTGCAGCCATCTGTGCACGGGCTTCTTTCCTGGTTGTAATGGACGGTATCTGGGCTATTTTGCCTCTTATTTGATACCGATAGCTTTCTATTCTTGTCATTTTGAGAAAAAATTAAGTATTTTGTTAATGATGAAAACAAACCTAGCGCGTTTTTTTAACAATAGCAAGTATTTTTAACAAAGGATGTCAAAAAATCTTAACATTGGCGAAAAGATCGCCCACAAACTTAGGGAGCAAGAACGTTCGCAAGCTTGGCTTGGAGAACATTTAGGTAAAACCAGACAGGTAATTGGATCAATGACAAAGCGAGATAGTTGCGATGTTAAAGATCTGCTAATTATCTGCGAGGTGCTTGATACGCCAATCACCTATTTTGTTCCGGCTGATTTCTCTCCCAAAAAAGAGGAAGTTGATCCCGGTCTACTAAAAGACCAAATCATTGCCCTTCAGAAGCAAGTCATGGATTTGCAACAAAGGCTTATAGATGATGGCAATGATTCGTAGTTGTTTTTCCCCGTTTCACAAACTTAAAAAAGGGCACCCCGATGGGTGCCCTTTTTCTTTTTTTGGGAAAAACTATTGCACAAATACTGCACACAGACTTATATAAAACAGCCTAAAATACTGACAATCAATAAGATAATCCCTATGGGTTAAGTCCGGGTGGGCCCACGAGGTTTAAAAACCTGAAAATTAAGCATTTATGGAGTAGTCTCTGTAAGTGCTTTTTTTGTTGCTTGAAGCTGTCCTCCTCCAAATAAAATTGAACAATGAAACCAAACAACCCTTTTCCAAGTCCCTTTGCCCAGACCTATTTTCATGGGACAAAGGCTGATCTGAAAGTGGGCGACTTAATCGAGGTCGGTTTTACCTCCAACTTTGGGCAAAGGAAAGATGCAAAATACATTTTCCTGACTGCGACTTTGGATGCTGCGATTTGGGGCGCTGAACTCGCCCAGGGAGAAGGGCGCGAGAGGATTTATTTGGTGGAGCCAACCGGAGAAATTGAAGATGACCCTGATTTGACTGATAGAAAATTTCCGGGCAATCCGACGAAGTCTTATCGTTCCACACAGCCTTTTAGGGTTGTCGGAGAAGTTGCCATCTGGCAGGGGCACCCGGCAGAGCAAGTCATGGCCATGAAAGAGGGCCTGGCAAAGCTGAAAGAAAAAGGGATTGATTCTCTGAATGAGGGGTGAAAAACCGCATATTTACCAGAGAGTGACTGATTGTCAGTCCTTTACTCTTTTCTGAAAAAAACGCACCGGACTTAGCAGCAGGCGAATCAAACGCCAGGATTTACTTTGATACACATCCTGCAACTCTTTTTGCAGTCGTTGATGGTGATGGTTTTCCATCCAATATTTCTTTTTGAATTCCTGTAGCTGAGATTGCAGCAAGGCGAGTTCCCGGTTCAAATCGGTCTGTGGGCCAGGGAGAGCGTTTTTCCATTGCTGCTCAGGGTGAATGGCTGGTGGAGTATTCTTTTGATAATTGAGTGAGTTACTGTGCGGAAAAGCTTCCTCTGGAATCTCCCTATCCAAAAATGGGCATAACTTTTCCCAGCCTTCGCCTTCACAAATATTGATGATGAGTAAATCTTCAGGCCTGTCCTTGAAGTATTCCCGAACTTCCTGTTCGTGCTCGTAATAAGTACGGGTAAATTTTTCCTCATCAAAATACCAGCTTCCATAGCAGAGAGCGGTATTAAAAGAGGGGTTTTGGGGCCCTACATTGATGAGGAAGTGGTGTTTGACGCTTTTGAGCCAGCTATCAAAATCTCTGATGCTAAGGATAAATTTGCTACCGGGATAGACTTTGTCAAGTTCCTGGTAAATGGAGGGAATCGGGTTGTCCAAAAGGGCATCATAATGCTCCAGCAAGCTGATTTTAAACTGATTTTGAATCAGATGCTTATTGATGATGTCATGGTCTTCCCAGTGGGAAGCTTTATACCCCAGCATGCGCAAGGCATGGGTGAGACTCGTGGTGCCCGTCCGGCTCAGGCCAATGCCAAAAATTTTGTTGATAGAAGATGTCATTTCTTTGTGAAAAGCTTGCCCAAAAATCGCAAAGGTAGTGTCAATCGCCAACTTAGCGATTTTTGAATGGCAATATATTGTTTTTTCAACTCCTCGATTTCCTTTTCCAAACGAAAATAGTCCTCCAAACCAAGTGCCTGCACCGTTTTGGGCTTTCCTTCATTTGCCTCATGGGAAAAAAATAAGGGCAGGCTGTCTATGGCCTTCCATTCAGTCAATGCGGAATCAGAAGCAGACTCAAGCTGAGGATATTCATAGCTTCCTTTGCCAAGTAGGCGGTCTCTGTATTCCTTTTTTATAGCCTGGATTTTATCCTGCTTTTCTAAATACTCAATGATCAGGTTGTCCTCATGGCATTGGCTTGCTATCGCAAGTACTTCAGGAATGACGGCAACTGTCCTGGGAATAAATCCCAGATTTTCAATATACTGAAGAGCGGTCTCTTCTCTCCCTGCAAAATGAACCCCCACCTGGTGGTACAAAATCCGCTCGATCATCTCAGCGTCTTCTGCGTAACGCAAATCCCAATACAGGCCCCATCTTGAGAATACTTCCCTTCGAAAAATAATCGTTGCGGGATAAATCCGCTCCCGGTCATGGCCCGGTGGCCAGCCATACGCATGGGTTCGGGTTCTGCTTCTGGCAAGCTCCAGGTTGTAGTATTCCAGGTCCATCTGGAGCTCCTCCATTTCACAATAGCTGCGGATGACACGAGCCAGCGTAAACAAAACGGCCTGCTCATAGAAAGGCAGCAATTGTTTGACCAACCGGTCGCGAAACATGAGATCGTCAGAATCATGAAAGGCAATAAACCTGCCCTGAGCATGCCTGATGGCATCGTTTCTTGCCAAACCTACTCCGCCATTCACTTGCCTGCGAACCAGCCTGATGCGTGGGTCTTCTTTCATCAATTCTTCCACTACCTCTGTAGTCTGATCTGTACTGGCATCATCCACAACGATGATTTCCAGAGCAGAATAGCTTTGCCTCAAGGTGGAAGCGATGGCTTTTCGGATGATCCCGGCCCGATTGTAAGCGGGCATGATCACACTGACCAGCTCAGCTTGAAAGGGAAAATCATAAGATGAAATATCCCACTGAAGTGCTTTTTGATGATGTTGGTAGAGGGCAGGATTTTGGAAAAAATCTTCTATAAGGCTGCTTACAAGCAGCTGAGGTTGGAATGAGAAACAAGCTTCCGGTTCTTTATGGATGATTTGCTGAAAATGGATAGCATCAATCGTGCCCTGGATATTCTCCAGGTTTTTGAGCAATTGGCGAAAGGCTTTTTGATGGATACCAATAGCAAAAGCGCCTAGCTTTTTTGCAGGCTGCCCATCTCCAGTCATGCCTTCCAATTGATGGGCACCCAAATAGAGCAATTTCCAGTCCTCGGGTATATGCTCGATTTGAGCCTCAAATTGCTGGTGAAAATCCTTGTGGAAATACACATCATCCCTGAGAATCAGGATATTGTGGTGATTGGAATACTGAGCATGCAGGAGGATGTGTTGGTATAGTTTTTTGAGAGAAATCTGTCCCTTGCCTTCTACCCATTTGGCATGGATCTGCAGCCGCTGAAGTTTCTGCAACATCATCAGTTTGCGATACTTCTCTTCATGGGGACAAAGCACATATATTTGATCGAAAAAGTGTTGAATAGAGGGCATATTATATCTCCTGGCTTACCTTTTTATGTAAAGAGAGAATCTCCCTGAGTTTTTGTTCTATTAGATTTTTATCTAATGGGGTTTTTATCCAAAAATCTCGGTCAATCACCTTATCCTCCCTGCTAAGTGTTTCTAATATTGTCCCTGAAAATAATTGTTGGATCTCTTCTGGATTGAGAAGACGATCATAGAAATGGGAAGAATTTTGCTTCTGTAGCCTTATTTTCAAAGGGAATTTTTCAGTGCTAACACCCAGAAAATCAAATATATCTTCCATAGCTTGCCAGGACGGTAAATCTTCTGAAAATACAATATGATACTTTTGCCTGGTAAGCTGGAGTTCCCGAATGTAGCCAGTCAAGGATTTGAACTGATAACGGTAGTTGTTGAGAAATGACAGGGGATCTAAGCTTATTTTTGCATCCATTTTATCAACCCCTTTGGGGAGGACCCATTGCTCGCTGGCCTCAGCAATCTTCCATGAAGTATAAGTAAACAGGGGATTGCGAACGGGGATAATTTTTTTAATTTTTTTAGTCGAGGAAATATAAGCTCTTACGATTTCTTGTTGCTCATACAGATGTTTATAGCCAATAATCCTTTGGTTTCGCTCCTTTTTGGTATCCTGAAAAACCTGCTTGATATATTGAATCGGTTGAGATGTTTGAAATTCTTTATCAACAATAAATTGCAGTTCAGGCGCTGTAATAGGCTTGGGGTTTCCCCGGTATCCAATAAAATGGGGATTGAATAATTCCCCATGACAGTATATCTCCGGATGCTGATTCAGAAGGGACACCAATAAGTTTGTTTTGGTCCTCCCCAGACCTATGACGACAAAATTATCACGCTTTTTTGGATAGATTAATTTGAAAGGATTAAAAGGCATGCGTTAATTACTTATGATTGGTCCACTTTGGTCTGCACATATTTGACGATCCGGGCCAGGCTGTCCTGGTTTTCTTTATCTACTTCGTGAGGTTCATACTTTCGGAAAAGTACCCATTCTTTTGATAGATTATGTATTCGATTCCATGAATTTTTCCTAAAGGAAGCTGTCATTTTGAAGCTATTCAGCAATTTTAAGATTGATTATCAGGAGTTTATATTTCAAAGGGTAATTGTAGATTTCCAAAAATGAATGAGCAAAAATACCTCAATCTATGATTTCTCCACCTCTCTCTCCACTACCTGGTCCCAGGCTAATCACCTGATCGGCAGATGCTATCATGGTGCTATTGTGCTCAATAAAAAGCACGGTATCACCGCGATCCACAAGCGATTGAAAAACGCTAAGTAAGGGTAGAATATCAAAATAATGAAGCCCGGTACTGGGTTCGTCGAAAAGATATAGGGTTGCAGCTTTTTGCTTTTGCATCATAGACCTGGCCAGTTTTAGCCGTTGGGCTTCTCCGCCCGATACGGTGTTGGCAGATTGCCCCAGCAACAAATGGCCGACGCCTACCTTCTGGAGGACATTCAATTTTTTTACGATAGATCCTGTTTCAAAAAAGGCTATCGCCTCTTGCACGGTCATGTGCAGCACCTCACCGATGGAACGCCCATCCAGTTTACAGGCCAGCACCTGATCATGGTAGCGCATGCCATGACAGATCTCGCAAGTAAGCCAGATATCGCTCATGAAATCCATGCTGGTTTTTTGTTTGCCATGCCCCCCGCATGCAGAACACTTACCGTTTTTGCTTTGATAGGAGAAATCCGCTTTCTTCAGGCCCAATTCTCTGGCAGATGCTGTTTTTGAGAAAAGCGTTTTTATCTCTTCAATCACGCCTGTATAGGTGACCGGCGTCCGCAATCTGTTTTGCGTAAGTGGCTCCTGGTCGATAAGTAGGACTTCTTCGAATTGACCCAGGCCATGTACGGATGTACAACCCACTGGCCGCTGTTGCTGCCAGGAACGATACAATACGTTTTTCATCAAACTGGATTTTCCACTTCCTGACACACCTCTGATGGCAGTTATTTGTCGGGAGTAGAAGTTGACATCTATATGCTTCAGGTTATGGGCACATGCGCCTTTTACCCCAAATACATCCCCTTTTTTTCTTTGTTTTTTTACGGCAGGCAGGCGATCTTCCTGAAGCAACTGGTAGGTAACGGAATGCTTTGCCTTAGCGATATCCCTGACTTTCCCCTGAAAGATCACTTCGCCCCCCAGCCTACCGGCACCGGGTCCCATTTCAATCAGGTAATCGGCATTTTGGATAAATGCGGGATCATGTTCCACGACCACCACGGTATTGCCATTTTCTACGAGCCTTTGTAAGGCTTTTGACAAAACATCCACCTGCGCTGCATCCAGGCCGATGCTAGGTTCATCCAGGACATAGATCACCCCAAACAGCTGCGTAGACAATTGTCCAGCGAGCGTAAGTCGCTGCCTTTCGCCCCCGGAAAGTGTGCTCACAGCCCTATCCAGGCTTAAATACCCCAATCCCAGATCGACTATTGTCTGCAAAGACGCCTTGACTCCCGGTAATACCACTTTGCTGATTGCCAGAATAACCGGATCTGCCTGAGCATCCTCTTCCAACCATTCAAGACAGTCACCAATTCCCATCCGGGAAAGCTCCCAAATATTTTTCCCCAAAAATCTTGCCTCCAACAACTCTGCTTTCAACCGGCTCCCCTCGCAGACAGGGCATACCACATCATGCAATAGCTCTTCCAACGCCCTGGTGTTTTTATTATGGCGTTTTCGCTGATATTCATCATTGATATAGTGACAGAGGCCCAGCCATTTTGCCTGCAAAGCTTGTGTCCCCCTTCTTGATTTGGTTTGAAATGTCCATGTGACATCCCAGATTGCATCGCCCGTTCCAAACAGGATGACATCCTTGATTTCTTGTTCCAGGTATTGCCAGGGACCTTCTATATGCCAGTTCTTTTGCTGGGCAACTTCCTTCAGCGTTGCCATAAATTGGCCATGGGGATCTGCATAATAAGCCATAGCCTTATTTGCCGAGATAGCACCATCCCAGATGGATTTCTCCGGTTGAACTATCACCCGATCCGGATCGCATACCCGTTTCAGGCCGAGGCCTTCACATAGGGGGCATGCGCCCAGGTGATGGTTGAAAGAGAAGTGCTGAGCCGTATAGCTTTCTCCTTCATGCTGAGCAATCCGGGAATACAACAAGCGAAAGGCATCATAGACGCCTGAAAGTGTGCCTGCCGTTGATCGCTTTGAAGGCGATCCCCCCTTTCTGTTGATCCCAATAGCTGGGCCCAAACCGGAGAAAGAAGCTATTTTGGCTTCACTGTTTTGCTGTAGAAAACTCCTGTGGTAGGTTGATAGGGACTCCGTAAAACGGGCATTGGATTCCGCAAAGAGGGTGTCGTAGACCAGGGATGACTTGCCACTACCTGAAAGGCCTGTCACTACGGTCAACTGATTTTTGGGAATGCGAACATCTATGTTTTTGAGCCCATGGGTTGTGACTCCATTCAAAAGAATCTCATGATGAACAGCAGTATTCGGAGCTTCTGTCTTGACTTCACTGCTTGCGCTCTTGTGATCTGCTCTAGGGACTCCCTGATACACAACCCTTCCTCCACCTCCACCGCCCAGCGGGCCAAGTTCAATATGCCAATCGCTCCAGCCAATCACAGCTTCATTCTGCTCGATACAAACGATGGTATTGCCTTTTTGCTTAATCCTGTCAAATAGCAGGAGTAGGGTATGGATGTCATCCTGGTGTAAGCCAATACTGGGTTCGATGATCACATAGAGGGTATCTCCTGTATCCTTTTTCTGAAGTTGATTGGCAATTTTGATGCGCTGCGCTTCTCCACCCGAAAGGGTGGTGGAGGATTGGCCAAGGCTGAGGTATCCGAGACCTATTTCCTGTAAAATGCTGAGTCCTTTCATGACCTTTTGCTGGTCTGCAAAAAAGGTCGTGGCTTCCTGGATGGATAGTTTATAACAATCCGCAATTGACAAGCCTTTGTACTTAACCTGAAGGCTTTCTTTGTTGAACCGATCTCCACCGCAGGTTCCGCAAAGCAGGTCTACATTTCCCAAAAAGTGCATGCCGATCTGCGTTTTTCCTGCTCCCTGGCAGCTTTCGCATCTTCCGCCTTTGTTATTGAATGAAAAGCGGGATTTGGTGTATCCTCGCTTTTTTGACTCGGGCAGGCTCGCATAGATATCACGAATGTGATCTGACAGCCCCAGGTAGGTTGCCGGATTGCTGCGGGCTGTTTTTCCGATGGGGGAATGATCTACAAAGATCTGTTTATCGATCGCGTCAAGATTTTCGTGGCGGATGAGTCTGGCGGCTTCACCTGTTTCCATCCCTAAGTGCTGTTGCACGGCTTTGAGCAAGGTCCCTTTTACCAAACTGGATTTCCCGCTACCTGATCTTCCGCTGACCACATTGAGTTTTCCCCGCTGAAATTCAACATCAATATGTTGAAGGTTTCTTTCGTGGCATCCGATCAGGCGGATGGGGTTGTTATTAATAGCTTTACTAAACCTTGAAGGATTAGTAAAGCTATTAATTAAAGGTTTAGTAAACCTACTTGTGAACGCACCATTAAAAATAAGCTCTCCGCCATCAGCTCCAGCTCCTGGTCCCAATTCTATGATATGATCGGCATGTCTGATGGTGTCCAGGTCATGCTCCACCACAATCACTGTATTTCCTTTTTGGACGAGTTGTTTCAGGTGATAAATGAGCCTTTTATTCTCTTCCCGATGCAGACCTATACTTGGTTCATCAAAAACATACAGCACATCACTCAGAGGAAGCAAGAGTTGGTTGGCTACGCGAATCCGCTGAATCTCGCTTACCCGAAGCGATTGAGATGAACGATTCAGGGTCAAATGACCCAGTCCCAAATCCTGTAGCAACTCAAGCTGAGATTCCATTTTATGGATGATTTCCTGCGCCACAGCTCCCCATTCATTCGACTGAATCCAGGATTTCAGTTCGTTCAATTCAAAATGTCCTATCTCTGCGATGGACTTTCTGTGGACCCTTACGCTCAGGGCATCCTCATTCAAACGAGCTCCATGACAGGCCTGGCAGCTCACCGCATGCACATATTTGAGAATATTGGCATTTCGATCTCTCCTCAGAATATCCGACATAATCGGAATCATACCTTTGTAGTATCCTTCTTCCCGGGGTTTGGCCTTAATGCCTGTCCACTTCAGGCGCGATTCCAGGCTGTGCTTGCCAAAAGGCACTTTGATGCGCTCGCTTCCATACAAAATCACCTTGCGCTGGGCGGCTGTCAGTTCCTTCCACGGAATATCCACATGAAAGCCTTCGGCTTCGCATACCTGATTCAGCACATCCATGGTCACCTGTGAGTACATGATATAGCCATTGGGCAGGGTAGGGGCCAGGGCGCCTTCTCTGATGGACCTTTCGGGAAAGGCGATAAGGCGGTTCAGGTCTATTTTTTCTTCCTTGCCGATCCCCTGGCAAGAGGGACATTTCCCCACTTCCGAATTGAAGGAAAAAAGCGCCCGGGAAAGCGAAATATCTCTGACAGTGGTCCCTGTCCGGGCATACAACAATCGCAGCAAATCATAGATGTCCGACAGCGTGCCCACGGTAGAGCGGGCATGCATACCCGTCGTGCGTTGCCCTATGGCAATGACGGGGGAAAGCCCCTTTATTTCATCTACCTCAGGGCGGTTCAGTTTGCCCATAAACTGTCGGGCAAAGGAAGGTAGCGTTTCAAAATACCTGCGCTGCCCTTCCTGGGCAATGATATCAAAAACAAGGCTCGATTTTCCCGAGCCCGATATGCCCGTCACCACGATGAATTTATTGTGGGGAATTCGCAGGGAAATATTCTTGAGGTTGTTGGTTCTTGCGCCATGAATGATAAGCTCTGGATGTGGTTTTGGGATCATGGGGTGAAATTACAATTTTTGCCTTTTCAGTATTTTGACAATTCTATTATTGATGATTTCGGACAAGTTCCAATTGTACAGTTTAGAATCGGTGGTGCTGTAGAATGCAATGATAACCGCATCCAGGTCTTTGTCATATTTGGCGAAACTCTGGTATCCCGGCACCCAACCGCCATGTTCATACTTATAAATAGAATCATAAATTTCCTTTTCTCCCGGTTCAAATACAGATCCATCGTTCAATGCCCTCAGGAAAGTGCCTACATCTTCTGCTGTGGCTAGCATGCCATGTTCGTCTGCCTTTAAATCAAAAGGATGTCCAACATGATAGCCACTCATCACTTCGTCCATATTCACATCACTGAGTGAACCGAATGTATGCTTCAGCTTGAGTGGCCTTAGAATTTCTTCCTGAATGAACTGGAAGTTCCCATATCCGAGCACATCATCCATGATCTTATTGATTAGCAGGTAATTGGTATTACAATATTCGTAGTCTTCACCGGGCTCAAAATTGGCGGGCTTGTCCAGAATCAGGGCAAGGCTTTCTTCATAGGTCCCTGTTGGGTTTGCCCAAAAATTCGGAGCGTCGGTAAAATTGGGGATGCCACTTCTGTGCTGTATCATCAGGCTCAGGGTGATTTTCTCCGCGTTTTCAATTCTCCCTACAAGTTCCGGTAGATAATCGGCGATGCTTTTATCCAAAGAAATACGACCCTCACTTACCAGTTTGGTGACAGCCACTACATCATATAGCTTACTGATGCTGGCGATCTTAAAGAGGGCCTGGGGTTTGGCCGGAATCTTAGATTCCCGGTCATGCCAGCCGGAAGCAGCATACATCGGTGGCTTGCCTGCCTGATCTATGTACACAACCATTCCGTCAAATCCATGTCCAATGGCTTCATCCGCTTGTTTCTGAACCGTATCAGGCAGGGGCAATATCCAGGCTTTTACCAAAAGCCAGGGCACGAAAAAAAGAGAGATGATGGTGCCAATAGCCAATGCTATTCTGATTATTCTTTTACTTTTTTTCTTCTGCATGCGATTATTTTTGAGGATAATATACCTTATAGGGTGCTTATCTAATTTTTCTCCTCCACGATTTTAACAACCCTATTATACACTTTTTCCATTTTACTCCATGCAAGACCTCCACTTGTATTGACAAACTGGACCACAACGGCGTCCATGTCTTCATGATATCGTGCAATACTCTGATAGCCTGGCAGGAGACCGGTATGTTCGTATTTATAGATGGAGGAATAGAGGGTCTGTTCTTCATCAGTCAGCAAAGAGCCATCGTTTAATGCCCTCAGGAATATCGCCACATCCTCTGCCGTAGCCACCATGGATCCTCCAGGTAAAGTATAGTCATTAGCCTTCACATCTGGCTCCCAGCCTTTATGATAGCCACTCATCACATCATCTGGATTTACTTCAGTCAATAAGCTAAAAGTGTTATTTAGCTTAAGGGGCTCCAATATTTCCGTCTTGATATACTCGTGATGGCTGTATCCCAGGGTGCTATCCATGATTTCACCAAGCAATACATAATTTGTATTTGAGTATTTATATCTTGCATCAGGCTTAAATTCAGCTGCCTTATCCAGCACCAACTCCAAAGCTTCCCTATTCCCAATAGGCAAATCATCCCAGGGGAAATCAGGATGGTCAATGAAGTCAGGAATACCGCTCCGATGCTGCACCATCATGCTCAGGGTGATTTCATCTGCATGTTCAACCCTTCCTGCCAGGTCAGGCATTAGTACAGCAAGCGTTTGATCCAGGGACAGGGATTGATCGGTAACCAATTTGGTGACAGCAACGGCCATGTACAACTTACTGATACTGGCTATTTTAAATAAGGCATGTGGGTCTGCCGGGATCTCATTTTCTCTGTTCTTCCAGCCAGCAGCATGAAATGTCGTTTTGCCTGCTTGATTGACACAGACGATGATGCCATCCAGACCACGGTCGAGAGCATTTTCTACTTCTATATCGACGGTTTCGGGTAAAGGTTTTAGCCCGGTTTTACATCCAGAGAGAAAAATGAGGGAGAAAATCAGGACGATAATGGGCGCAATGATTTCGCGAATTTGTTTAGGGGATTTCATTATTTGTTCAGGTTATATATTCAGTTTTTTTATTGTCCACAGATTTAAGCGCATACAGGAAATAGTCTGATTTGTGTACATCACTTATGGCTTCAAACCAAAGAACGGGCGTAGCCACCTGACCCGACGAATCAACTCAAAAGTCCCATAGCAGCCCGCAAAAGTCAGAATCAATACCAGTGTGAATGCCCACCACGCAGAGAGCTGAGTGGGAAAAAGCACAAAGGATGTCAGGTACAAAAAGAGCATGTGTAAAATGTAGACAGGATAGGCAGCCTGACTCAGGTATCTCAGGGCGGGATGGGGGCGGTTGAGGTAGCGATAGCCCAGTCCCAAAAAAGCAAACACCCATAGATTGGATTCGATCGCCAGGAGTGGGTTAGGAGCCACGAGCTCAAAGTAGAACAAGCGCAGCAAGAAAAGCAAAACAGCTGCTCCCAGCAAAGCCCACTTCCAACGCTCCACCAGTTCCCAAAAGGAATTGCCCGCATATACCATCAGGTAACCCACCAGAAAAGCAAGTAGGCCCAGCCAAAATCCATGTGCCGTCGTGGCGTAGAGGGTAAATAACTCGGGAGCAACCAGAACGGCTTCCAGCACGAAGGGCAGGATCAGCAGGATCAGCCCCAATGGATGCCCCATGACCTTACTGATGGCTTTTCCAATGGGCTTGTCCTGCTGTCGCTTCAGATACCAGAACAAGGGCGTCAGCACCAATACATAGATCAGGATGTTGCCGAGGAACCACAAGTGGGCGGGATTCGGATCGTAAAGTGCATCCTGATGGTAATAGTCACGCCAGAGCCATATATGGATAGGTACGATGACTAAAATACCAAAGACATAGGGTAACAAAATACGTTGGGCCCGCTCCATCCACAGTTCTTTCCAGTTGCGCTTACGCATGGCAAAACACACGCCCATACCCGAGACAAAAAACAGCAGGGGAATCCTCCATATACTCAGGATGGACATGGGTATCTCTAAAGCTTTCAGGGAACTTCCATGTTGAATGAAGCCGATAAGCGTACCCCAGGGCTGAAAGCCAATCGCTACGTGGTAGAACAGCAAGAGCCAAATGGCGATTACCCGTAACCAGTCGATGTCGTATCTTCTTGTTGTTATCATGAACGATTTTTTGGGGTGTCCTACAATGCTTTTCGGATCATCTCCGCAATTTGAGGACGCGTAACCTTGAGGTAGTCATAATCAAGCTTGAAGCCAAGTGGCCCCAGGTCCTTGCTGATCTGGTCATAGACCATTTTGACACTTTCAAAAGGCACATCGACCGACTCCAGCGCAGTGGATCCAAATTTGTTGCGGATACTCAGGTCGACTCCCCTGGCCAGGAGGGCTTCAACAATCTCAATGCGGCAATAAAATGCTGCGCCATGTAAGGCGGTGCCACCGTCTCCTCCGGTAGCATTCAGGTCAGCTCCTGCCTCGATCAATTGTCTGGCGACAGCTGTCTTGCCAAAAGTTGTGGCGATGATCAGTGGCGTTGAGCCATAGTCATCCTTCTGGTTGAGGTCTGAGCCAGCGGCAATGTGGGCTTGCAGGAGATTGAGATCGCCCATAAAAGCTGCCTCCTGGATGGTTCGCTTGGGAGGCCTGGGCGCGCTGCTTGTCTGATCGGTCGATGGCGAGCCAGCTGAGCCACATGCAGTCAGGCTTGCGATGATCAGGATAGCTAACATGAAGCTTAGTAGGGGTAGGAAATTGCGTAGTGTTTTCATGTGTATTAAAATGATTAAGTGATCCCTGATGGGGATGCAACAAAGGTAGGCCGGGGGCCTGAGGCACACGAAACAGGGATGAAGCAAGCTTTAACAACTATGATGCAAGGCTATCAACCATGATGCAGCGGGAGCAATCAGGGCCTAAACGCCAGCATAACTTGTGGTGAAAGACAAAGAATCGCATATTGTCATGGAGAAAAAATCGCTCACTTGTATGTCAGACCTGGATACCCGTATTGACCCCTTTATGAGCCGTGTCATTGCGGCGATTGAAGCCCATCTGGAGGATGAAGCCTTCGGCGTAGCCGAGTTGGCTGAAGAAATGAGCTTGAATCGCTCAACCCTCCTGCGTCGGGTTAAAGCCGGTACCGGCCTATCCGTAGCGCTCTTTATCCGGCGGCAGCGCCTGCGCCATGCCAAAGAGATGCTCAGAGATTCTTCTCTTACGATCTCAGAGGTAGCTTATCAGGTCGGTTTCAGCAGCAGTTCCTACTTTACCAAATGCTTTCGGGAGGAGTACGGCTACCCGCCTGGTGAAGAAGGCAATCAGCAAACAGCTGAGATTCCGGCTGCTTCCTCCCTTGAATCTCCCCTCGAATCTCCACTTCTTTCTGCTGCTTCTGCCAATTGGCGGACGATAGCCCTGTTGGGGGGGATTTTTTTGGTAGCGGCAATCGGGTTCTTCATTTGGTGGCCCTCGGATACGAAGTCCACAGTTGTTCCCAAAACCATTGCAGTGTTACCTTTTCAAAATGACAGCCAGGATAGTAGCAATGTCTATCTCATCAATGGGCTGATGGTAGCGATCATCGACAACCTACACCAGATCAAAGGGTTACAAGTCACCAGCCGCACCACCGTAGAGCGGTATCGTGGGGGCTCACGGACAGTTCCGGAACTGGCGGCAGAGTTAGGAGTCAGCTACTTTGTGGAGGGGAGCGGGCAGAAAATAGGGGATCAGATTCTCCTTACCCTTCGCCTGATTGATGCGCAAGCTGATACTCTCATCTGGTCTCGCCGATACCAGCAAGAAACCACGGACATCTTTCAACTGCAGACAGAAGTTTCTACTTCGATTGCACGGGAAATAGAAGTTTTCATCACACCGGAGGAGCAGGAACGCCTCAAGCTGCCCCCCACACAAAACCTCCTAGCCTATGACCACTACCTGAAAGGCTTAGAGCAGATCAAAGAAGAAAACCGTGAAGGGCTGATTGCTGGCATTTCCTCGTTTCAACAAGCCATTGCCGAGGACCCACAATTTGCACAGCCCCATGCCTATCTGGCCATTTCCTACTACTTTCTGGACCTGTTTCAGGCCGATCAAAGCCACCTGGAGGACATCAACACCTATGCAGACAAGGCCTTACTGCTCGATCCCGACCTCAATGAAAGCCTCATTGGTAAAGCGCTTTACTACATGCAAGCGGGACAATATGAGCTGGCCATTCAATTTTTTCAGAAGGTGCTGGCTCAAAGCCCCGGCTCGGGTTGGACCCACAATTTGCTTTCCGCGATCTATAGCATGCACTTGCCTAATGCACAGGAGTATCTGCGCCACGCTATCCAGGGTATTCCCTACGCGGTGGCAGGGCAGGATTCTGCCACGATCAGTTTTGCTTACCTGCATGTGGGCAATGCCCTGGCACAAAACGGTTTTTTGGCGGAGGCCGAATCCTACGTGGAAAAATCCCTGCGCTACCAACCCGACAACCTCTTTGCGGAGATGTTGTCTATCTATACACAAATGGGGAAAACCAAAGACCTGGATTTGGTCTACGAGCGATTGCAAAGCTTACTCGCAAAGGACACTACATTTCTGGCGACCTTGCAGGAGATAGGAAAGATCGCCTTTTATCGGGGCGATTATGAGGCAGCCTGGGGCTACTATCGTCGCTTTTTGGAACTTGAGCAAGCTGCTGGAATGGATGTTTATCCAGGCGCAGATATCAATATTGCTTATATCCTGGAGCAACTTGGCCAGCCCGAAGAAGCCAGCCTGTACTGGGAAGCCTACCATAGCTATCTGGAGAAGGACGAATCGATCTATCGGGACCTGGGCTATGCCGTCTATTATGCCTCCCAGGGGCAAGTAGATCGGGCCATTGCCTCCTTAGAAGTCTTTTCCGAGCAGGATGGCTACCAGTATTGGTTTGTTATGTTCATTGAGGAAGACCCTGGTATGAATGCCCTGGCTGATGATCCTGCCTATGCAAGGATTATCGCGCGCATCAAGAAAAAGTTTTGGGATCAGCATCGGCAGATGCGGGCTGAACTGGAAGGGGAGGGGCTGATGTAATGGCAGATTTCTGATGATTTATTCTTATTTCAATGACACGGGGCCTACAGACTCAGCCTCATTTTCATTCATAAATACAGATGATTTCCCCCTCCCAGCACCTTATCCATCCAAACCAATCATAATCCCTACCATGAAAACAACTGCTACCCTTTTCCTTCTCCTCAGCCTTTCGCTTTCCTGCTTTGCCCAACTAAATCGAACCACCATCTCCATCCCGATGCGGGATGGCAAAAATCTGGCAGCAGATCTGTATTTGCCCAACAATACCGACAGCTTCCCAACGATATTGATCCAAACGCCTTACAGCAAAGGAACTTTTCCTTTGTCGTGGGTGGTGGGGAGGTGTTCGGTGGGAAGGTTTGGGTGTGGTAGGCGCAAAAATCAAGTCATCCTCTCCCATGGGTACACACGCCTGAGGCTGGGAGATGTGGTAACTTTGGTAGGCTCCCTCGAAAGTTTGGAGAATACGCGGCTGAGGGTTGAGATTTGAGTTTATGTTGCACTACCTGGGTCCGCAAAAATTCCATTACCTCCCCTCATTTTGGGGTAAACCGCTGCCGATTATTTTCCCGTCTTCCATGGTAATCGTTCGTTGGGTATTCGCTGCGAAATCCATGTCATGGGTCACAATCAATAAAGACTGTTGATATTCCTCGGCCAGCTCTTTGAAAATATGGAACACCACATCGCTATTCTTTTTGTCCAGGTTACCAGTAGGTTCGTCTCCCATGATGATGAGGGGTTCATTGATCAATGCCCGGGCGATTGCCACGCGCTGTTTTTGGCCGCCACTGAGCTGGTTGGGATATTTCTTTGCCTCTTTTTCTATGCCGAGGATTTTCAGTTTCTCGTAAGCGTTGTTTTCCACTTCCTGGGTAGTGAGCTTTCCGAGTTTGAGTCCGGGTAGCATAACGTTTTGGAGGTTGTTGAATTCATTGAGTAGGTAGTGAAATTGAAAAACAAAACCGATTTTTTCATTTCGTACCCTGGCCAATTCCATGTCCTTTTTGTTTTTCATACTCACGCCATCCAGCAATAGCTCTCCTTCATAGCTCGTGTCCATGGTGGACAAAATATAGAGGAGGGTCGATTTGCCACAACCCGATTTTCCCACGATAGAGACAAATTCCCCCGCATGAATAGCGAAATTTACATTGCTGAGCACCTTCACGGTGATCGGGTCATGAAATGATTTGCTGATGCCTATGGCTTCTATGACTTTCTTTTTTTTCATGCCTATTTCCCCCGAATGATATCCACAGGGTCTATTTTGCTTGCTTTTTTAGATGGGAAGTAGCCTGCGAGATAGGTGGTAATGATGGAAAAAACAGCCCCTATAATATAGAACTTCGGGTTGTAGTCGATAGGATAAGTTTCCACAGTAGGGAGCGAAGCGGTATTGAAGGGGATTTCACCAATAATGGCAGAAAGCCCCAGGCCCAGGATCAAGCCCAGGGCACCGCCTACCAGGCCAATCGTAAGCGCAATGGTGATAAAGATGGCATTGACATCCTTGCCGGAAAAGCCCGTGGCTTTCAGAATGGCAATGGAATCCATTTTTTCATAGATCATCATGTTCAGGATATTGTAAATCCCAAATCCAGCTACAATAAGCAAGGTGATGCCCACGGCATACGATATGAGTGTCCGAATGGAACTCCCCGTATCAAATTGGGCATTGGCTGTTTGAATGTCGATCGCTTCTGTTTCGAAGAGCTTATTATATCTTTTCGCAAGCGCTGGCGCCATAGCTATATCCTTAATTTTGATCTGAATATCCGTGACATAACTGGCCGGCTTTCCCAGTATTTTTTGTGTAGTAGCCAGGGTCGTATAACTCTGGACTTTGTCTATTTCCTCTATCCCGGATTGAAAAAAGCCAACTACTTTCAGCGGAAACCGGGTGCCATTGCTTGCTGTTATCTGGATGTTTTCCCCCAATTGCACGAGCATTTTTCGCGCGGCACCTATGCCCAATATGATGCTGTTGGGGGTGTTTTTGAGGTCGATGGTTTTGCCTTCCACCACATAATCCTGAAAGGTGAAAAGCCTGTTTTCCGCTTCTACGTCAATGCCGTTGATCACCCCCGTTAAATTGATGGCACCTACATTGTAAAATATAGGAACGGTGGTTTTGGGCGCAACTCCCCGTACCTGGGGGTCATTTTTCAATGCCTGGATGATGGCCTCACTGTCCCGAATCTCCAGCAGTTCGTTTTTGGGCTTTACATGCCATACAAAATGGTAGGCCCCGGGATAGGCAGTCGATCTGGCAATGGGCTGGATAGGGGAGGGTAAAATTTCATTGTAGAGTCGTATATGAGGCGTTCGGTTTAAGATCAGGTTGTCAAGCAGGTCGTTCAAACCCGCCATAAAACTGAGGAGGGTAATGAACATGGTAATGCTGAAGGTGACGCCAAAGGCGGCTACCATGGTTTGTTTAAGCCGGGCAGTGAGCAAAGCCACTGAAATCCGCGTGATGAGTTTGACTTTCATTTTCATTACTCTGGAAGAATAAGTTCTTCATTAACATCTAATCCGGATAGGATTTCCACCATTTGGTAATCCTTCAGGCCTGTCCTGACAAGCATCCGTTTCCCGGATTTATTCACCACGGTCGAGTCGTTGAGCAGGTAGCTTCTCGGGATGAGCAAGGCGTCCTTTTTGGTGCTGATCACCACATTGCCTTCAAAGGAAATATTCGGATATAATACCTTCGGCGGATGTTCAAATTCCGCTTCTATGGTGAAGGTTTTGCTTTGCAAATTCATGATGGGATTGATCTTCGACACCACGGCCTTAAAAACGGAATCCCGATAGCTGTTCAATACGACCATGACGGGCATGCCCAGGCGGATGGTCACAATATCATATTCGTCGATCTGCATTTCGAGCAGGAATTTTTTGTCATCCCCGATGATCGCTACAGGAATTTGAGGCGTCACAATTTCCCCCTTAGCGAGCTTCATTTGGTACACCTTACCTTTTACATTGCTTGTCAGCAGGTAGTCGTTGGAGGTTTTGCTGCTGATCAAATAATTGTTTTGGGCTTGTTTGGAGAGATAATTCAATTGCCTTTCGAGCTCCGCTAACTTTTCTCTGGCCGATCGATAACTGGCGCTTGCGCTTTTGTATGCCAGTTCTCTTTGCTCCAATGTTACCTGTGCGCCAATGTTCTGGGCCCAAAGCCTCTTTTGTCTTTCCAGTAGGGAAGAGTCGTTTTTCATCTGGCTCTTCGTCAATTCGACAAGCGCCCGGGCTTCATCGAGTTTGCCGCGATTAACGCGCAAAGCATTGAACTCAGCGGACAATTTGGCATTGTCCACCATCAATTTTTGGGCATCATTTACAATCGACAGAATAGGCGAGCCGATTTCTACCGCTGCGCCATCGTCAACAAAAACCTCATCGACGATGCCGCTCACGCTGGCAAAAAGCTGGTATTGATTGTCGCTTTTTATCACGCCCGAGGCATAGACCGATTCGGTTATGTTTTGAATGACAGGCTTGATCGTATCCTGCTCGGATCCGCAGCCAGCCAATATTACCAGTAAAAGCAGAATAGCATATTTCATATAGTATCGCAGTTTTAGCCTAAGATGGCTCATCAAAAGTATATTGTACTTCACTCCATTTTTTCTCTTTCATGACAGGAACGTAGAGCATGATATTCGCACCCACCAGGATGAACAGGATACCAAAGCTTTCCAGTTTGAATACCGAAAAGTTCATGGCCAGGACAGTCCCAACACCTATCGCTACCCCAAGTAGCAGGCGGACGACAACAATTGTATAAACCATTTTTTGGCCTAAGTTGAAAAGCCAGCTGCAGAAGATGATTTCCGAGATGAAATAGAAAAGCAGCAGAAAGGACGTAAAGGAAAGTAGCATTTTACCACTTAACCAGTTTCTTTGTCAAAAGCATTCCGTCAGCTGTCAAAATCCGGATAAAATAAAGCCCATCATGCAGGCCTGTGACATCCCATGTCAATTGTACCGGATTGCTTGTCGGATAGGCTGAATAGCTATCCATCAGCCGGCCGCGGGCATCCAGGATTTGCATATCGCATGTTTGGAGTTGCTTCATCGTAAATTGGACATGGACCAGATCAGAAGCCGGATTGGGAAATAATTTGACATACCCTTGCCATTCCATTGAAGAAATAGCTGTTGACAAATCGAGCATCCATAGCTCATGGCCTGTGACGCCATCATTGGCCTGGAAGAAGAGCCGCTCACCCACAACCCTTAGGTGTAAGGGATCGCCATTTCCCACAGGGTTGATGTCATCTACCATGAGGGTCTGTGCCTCGGTGCCGTCAGAAACCCATAATTCCTTGCCATGGGGACCATCGGTGGAGGCAAAATAGATTTTGTCCTGATAGACGGTGATGAAATCGGGTGTAGCGTTTGAGCTACCCAGGGGATTGATGTCTTTGACCAGCAGGGTTCCCATCTCCGTCCCATCAGACTTCCATAGTTCATAGCCGTGCAGCTCATCTGTGGCGCTGAAGTAGAGGATTCCATTCAAGGCTGTCAATTCAGAGGGATTGGAACTGATGGAGGGATGGATGTCTTTGACAAGAACGGTCCCACTTGCCGTGCCATCGCTTTTCCAAAGTTCTGTATTGGCGGGGCCTTCGGATGCAGCAAAGAAAAGCGTTCCATTCACATCTGTCAGATGGGCGGGATCGCTATTCCCATTGGGACTGATGTTTTTCACCTGTTGGGTGCCCGCCTCTGTGCCATCCGTTTTCCACAATTCAACGCCATCTATACTTCTTGCCTGAAAAAACAGCATCCCATTTGAAATCGCAAATCCAGCAGGATCGGAATCCTCTTTGCCTGTTTGC
Organism: Bacteroidia bacterium; assembly: GCA_030430205.1. Taxonomy (GTDB): domain Bacteria; phylum Bacteroidota; class Bacteroidia; order J057; family J057; genus JAUIGE01. The sequence continues at coordinate 142,353 of JAUIGE010000012.1, forward strand.
AGGATATCTGCCAGCATGTAGGTGCCTGCTTCCGTGCCGTCTGTCTTCCACAGCTCCCGGCCATGCGCGCTGTCCTCAGCGGCAAAATAGATTTCCCCCTTATATGCGATAAAACCTGAGGGAGCACCATTTCCATTCACATAGATATCCTTTATCATTTCCGTTCCCGCCGGCGTTCCATCAGATTTCCACAATTCCACGCCCTGGCTGTCATTGTTCGCAGCGAAAAAGAGCAGGCCATTGGCATAATACAGCTGCTCGGGTTCACTGCTCCCCGTGGGGTGGATATCCTTCAGCATAACTGTTCCCAATTCGGTCCCATCTGTCATCCAGAGTTCATGGCCGTTGGTGCCATCGTTTGCTTTGAAAAACAGCACACTGTCTCCCACGGTCAGGTGGGTCGGTTCACTCGCGCCCATGCGGTTGATATTTGCGACCATATATGTCCCTGTCAGCGTCCCGTCAGATCGCCAGAGTTCTTCTCCCGAGGAGCCATCATTGGCACGAAAGAATAGGGTGCCATGTAAATCTGTCAACTCTTCCGGATCTGACCCACCGATGGGGTGGATGTTTTTGACCAGCATCGGAATCTGTGCCTGGCCCAGCGTTGCGAGAAGCAGCAAAACAAGCGAAATGTATATTTTGTATAATTTCATAATATTACAATGTCTTAATATTTAAAAACAAGTGAAATTACCTTTTCTTACCCTAATTTGAGATGAGATATCGCAGGAGGGGAGATGAAAAAAATCAGGGAAACTACCCTTTGACTTTTTGTCCAAAGTCTATGTAAAATAGAAAGTTGAAAAAAAAGAGATAAATTGAATATCCTATAACCCCTTTAACCCTACCATTATGTTTGGATTAATGAAAAACACGGGCTGTATGAAGGCGGATCAACATGATTGGTACCGCATGCATTATTGTGGAACGTGTAAATCTATCGGAAGCATATACGGCCAACGAAGCCGAATTCTGCTCAATTTTGATTGTGTATTTTTGGCGGAACTGCTCAGTTTGATACAGGAAGCAGAAACCAACCAATGGGATCCTAAGCTGTCCGTGAACAATTGTTTCTCTGTGCCTGAAACAGATGCCCTGCCCATTAGCCTTCAGTTTGCAGCGGATATGAACCTGATTCTTGCAGAGATGAAGGTTCGGGACAATCTGCAGGATGATGTGAAGTTTGTATGGAAAATGGCCCAGCGATTTCTCAAAAAGCCCTTTCATCAGGTGGCAGACCGATTGACTGTCTGGGGTATAGACTATCAGCTGCTCCTGAAGCATCAGGCTGAAGATACAGATCGTGAAACAGCCGTGCCTCCGACATACGAAATCCATGGCTTATTGGATTGGTATGCCGCACCATCGGGCGCCATAACGAGCTACCTCTTTTCCAAAGGGGCAGATGCTGTTCAAAAACCTAACTGGAAGGAAGCGACTGCCGAAGTTGGTGCGGCTTTTGGCGAATTGGTTTATGGTCTCGACGCATGGAAGGATGTGGAGCAAGACGAAGAATCGGGTTCTTTTAACCCCTTGCTGCTTCACCCGGATCGCCCGCTGGAAGTGTCCAAACAACTCACCACGGATTGGCTCTGGAATAAGGCGGAAAGCATCCAGGAGATGATCCAGAAAGCAGATTTCCCTGCGGAAGTTAAAGCTTCTTTGAATTCCAGGCTGATGCTCAATCTGGCTGCGACCCTGGGAGAATCTCCTCATGTTTGCACGCCGCAAAGCGGCATCGAAAAGGCGACAGTGCCCACCATCGCCCGGACGATTGGACGGGTGCAGCAAGGAGTTGCTGCATGGACAAATCCGCTGAAGCCTGCCCGATTTGCAGCCAGCTATATCGCTTTCATGCTGCTGGTATTTCACCAGCAATTGTTTGCCGCAGCGGATCGTGGAGCTGGTGATTCCTTTTCACTTGACTATGGCCTCCTGGCGGCGTTGGTCGCTGCTCCCCTGGGCATATACCTCGCCGCCAAAGGCATTTCCAAAAACAGGGCATGGATCGACATGAAACTGAGGCGCCAGGAAAAAAGGCTTAAACGACGGCTCCAACGCGCCGAGAGGAGAGCCGCCCTCAAAGAAGGGAAAATCAAATGGTGGGGATGGGTCCTGATTGGATGTGGCGCTTTGTGCGTGATCGGGCTGATTTCCTCACTGGTTTCACTAAGCGGGCTAAGCTGTGGCTCTCCAAACACAAGCCCCGGATGTAGCAGTGGGGGGTGTGGCGATTGTAACAGCGGGGGCTGTAACAGCAGCGGTTGTAGTTGTTAGAAAGTCGAATTTCACTCCCACAAGCACCCTCTGAGAAAGTGCATAAGCCATTATTACCAGAGTCTGAACCCCTATGAGCCAGGCACTGTCCAGGGCTAGCCCGGAGGCTTTGCTTGATTTTTGTTGAAATATCCTATTGAGGAGAAACTGTGAGCATTAACAGGAGGTTATATTTTCACATATAGACATGTTATTATATATTGGCAATCCAATAGTAAATCATTAAAAATAAAAGAATGTCAAAAAAACAGGAATTTTCAACTGTCTTCAAAGAGGAGATGAACAACATGGGCCTACATTTCCACGAAGAAATTTATGATGGAATTGTCGATTATTTAGGCCCATCCATCTATGATGCAGATGCCTCTTTAGTGGCCTGTTCTGATCCCAAAGAGCTGGAAACCATTAAAACAAGCTTCCTTATCGGTAAATTAGGTCTGGAAGATAGCCCAAGACTGGATGAGGCCATCAAAGAGATTTGCCACGCTTTAGGCGAGTCAAACAACAAAAAACATAGAACCACTTTCTATTACCTGTTGACAGCGATTTTTAATAAAGAAGCTGTTTTTCATAAGGATTAAATTATCATTGTTCATCGAGATTTTTAGTGACATCACTGAAAATTCTCGATAAGCTATTTTGGCGACACTTTTGGCGCAAAACGACAAAATCGCCCCATACTTTATGTATGGGGCGATTTGTACCCGCGACAGGATTCGAACCTGAGACCTTCGGTTCCGGAGACCGACGCTCTATCCAGCTGAGCTACGCGGGCAGCGGCTGCAAATATAAAGATATTTTTGGGAAAAGGATTCTTTGTTGGCAGTTCGTTTGCGAATTATCTCTCCAACTTTCTTTATTTTTAAAGAATTTAATTCTTTAAAAAGTAACAACATGAGAAGACTGATTACTCCCCTTTTGATTGGATTATTGTTTTTCCCCCTTTTCCTTCAGGCTCAAACCCCCACACTGGTCAGAAATATCCACCCTACGGCTGGCTCTTTTCCGACGGAACTCACCAACCTGAACGGGACGCTTTTCTTCAAAGCCGATGATGGCGCTATCGGCAAGGAACTGTGGAAATCAGATGGTACTGATGCGGGAACACAGATCGTTGCGGACATCAACCCTGTCGGCTCAGGTGATCCTTCCGAGATTACCGCGGCTAAGGAAATGGTCTTTTTCCGGGCTTCCGATGCTTCCCGGGGGCAGGAAGTATGGGTCTCTGACGGGACCACGCCTGGCACTTTTTTGCTAAAAAACATTCACCCTACCGGCAGCAGTGATCCGCATTCCTTTTTGTACAATTACCTCAATGGAATCATGTTTTTTGTGGCCAACAATGACACCAATGGCGTTGAGCTTTGGAGGTCGGACGGGACGCCCGAAGGTACGCGCATGGTGATGGACATCAATCCGAATGGGGGTAGCGATCCCGAACACCTGAGCCTGTACAATGGCTCTCTTTATTTCACAGCAAACGATGGCGTCAACGGCATCGAATTGTGGACCACAGATGGCAGCGGCAGTCCAGGTTCTACGGGTATGCTGAAGGACATAGATCCGGGACCAGGCTTCAGCTCCAAACCGAGAGGCTTTACCGTTTCCAATGGCCTGCTTTTCTTCGCGGCACTGGATGGCGATGGCCTGGAACTCTGGAAGTCCGATGGTACAAGCCAGGGTACAGTCCAGGTCAAGGACATCAACCTGGGGGGTAATGGAAATCCCACCCTGCTTACAGATGTGAATGGCACCCTTTTCTTCGCCGCCGATGGCGGTTCCAATAATACTGAGCTCTGGAAAAGCGATGGCACTGCCAATGGTACGGTCCTCGTAAAGGACATCCATCCCAATATGGCTTCCAATCCTTCCCAACTGACAGCGCTCAATGGCTTGCTCTATTTCAGCGCCACAGACAGCGCCCATGGCAAGGAACTCTGGGTGTCTGACGGCACCGCCGCAGGCACAAAAATCGTCAAAGACATCAACCCACAGGGCGATGCCTCTTCTAATCCGGATTTTATCACGGCCTATGTGGGCAAATTGTATTTTGCCGCTTCTGACGGCTCTTCGGGACGCGAAATCTGGACTTCTGAAGGAACAGATACAACCACCATGATGCTCGCACAAATCCATCCTACGGGAAGTGCTGAGCCTTCCAGCCTCACGGTTTCCGGCAACCAACTGTTTTTCCAGGCCCATGATGGCAGCACCGGGCAGGAGCTCTGGGTGCTGGAGTTGCCTGTGAATGGTGCTGAAGATTTGTTTTCAGCAAAACTAAGCCTTTTCCCCAACCCTGCCCATGATCTCCTGAATATCCGCATGGATAAACTACCGCCCGGGCAGATCAAGCTCCAGCTGACAGATGCGTTGGGAAGGCAGGTATATGCCACTTCATTCCTGTATCAGGGTGGCGAATACCAGCATCAGATAGCTGTCCATCAGCTGATGGATGGGCTGTATTTTGTTCGTTTGCTGACGGCTGAGGGAGAGCTTTTGACGAAAAAAGTACTCCGCCAGTAGGCTAGCGCAGCTGCACCCATACCAGCGAAAAGCCATGCTTTTCGCCCAACAATCCCTGCGGGATGCCCGGTCCGAGCGAGATCAGCAGGCCTTCGGCCTCGGATATATCAAAGACCGTGTTTCCTGCCGGGTTAAAATAATACGGCAAAAAAGTAGGGTAGGGGCGCGGCATGGGCACGTTGGGGAGGAGTTGTAGCTCAGCCAATGGAATTTCATATTCTGCCATTTCCTGACTGAGTGGGATGCTTGCACCAAAGGCTGCGCCATTTCGCATCACCAGCGCCAGCTGGAGAGTTGCTGTCGCGCTGTAAAGAGCACGACCCTTGAAAACAATTGTTGTTTTATCTGTAAGATGCTCCCGAAGCGGGTCAATCACTGGATTGAGAAAATGTTTCAGGTTGTATTCATAGATTTTGGGGCCATTCAGGTTCTCATTATCAGGTCTAAAAAGCTGATCTACAGGCTGTTGGAATTCAGCCTCTCCCGGATGGTCCAGGGGTAGGAGCTTTTGCCCGGGCAGCCAGCGGCTGCTGGAAAGCAGCTCTGCATCTTTGGCTGCGTCAAACAGGGTGATCGGCTGATCAGTACCTCTGACTGAAATGCTGTAAGCCTGGCGATCATAGAAATCCCAGTCGAAAGGACGCCCCGGCTTGCCGGCAGGGTAGGTGGTGACTTGCTCACCCTGGTGGACAAGGATATAATAATTCAATTGCCCTTTTTGGAGGATGTCGGCAGGAATACTGACAGTATAGCGAAAACCACTTTGCTTTTCCATTTTCAACACCCGGGGCTTCCAGCCATCCAGGGCCATGATTTCCAAGTCTGTATCAGGGTAAGGCGAAGCAAATTCAACTTCCAGCAAAAGAGCTTTTCCTTCTACCGCCAGTTGTGGCTGCTTGTGGATCAGGAAGTCCTGGCTGATGCTGTTGGCAGGTGCATGAAATTCGCCCAGGCGAATTTTGCCCAGCGGCTCATCCGCGGACCAGCCTTTTTCGGCTTTTTTACTCAAAATATAAACGCCTGGCCTGATGGGAAAAGCTCCCTTTTTCACTTCACAGGAATATGTATTCCCCTGATTGAGGGGATGCACAAAAAAGGATTTCCCCAAATCCCCCAACTCAATAGCGATGGTCCTTTCATTCCACTGAATCCGCGCCACGGTCTTGTCCAGGCTATTGCGGCCGTAGGGATTGCTGACGATCACAGGATCGGGCATGACTTCCAGCCGCCAGCTTCCCTCTTCTATTTTATCCAAAAAATAAGCGCCTGCCCCATCATACTGGATCACAGGCGAATTTCCATGGCCGGCTATATGCTCCAGAGCCGATGGATTGACAGCTGGGATGGAAGTGCTGTTGCTGTAATAATATTTATCCGCCTGATTGAGCATCGCCAGATCACCTTCATATTTGACTATAAAACTGTCAAAAGATGTATTTTGCGGATAGCTGCCATAGTCTTTGTACAAAGGAAGCTGATGGAATATCTCTGAGCATATCATCAAGGCAAGCGCCTTGTGAGGCGTATAGGCCAAATTCATGTGATGTGTATTGTACTCTGTGTTGAGATGAGCCATGAACATGGGATCATAGGAAAAATGCGTCGCAATTTGAATACCCGCAGTGCGAAAAGAGCGCGCCATGGCGGGATAGGGGTAGGATTTGGCGATATCTGCTGCATCAAATTCATATACCAGCTTCGCGCCTTTGTGCTTTTTGATGGCATTATTAAACGGAATAAGGTAGCTGTCGACATGAGGCAGGACGTTGGTTGGCAGTTCCTGCTGATACCCCAGCCCGGTGGGATACCACTGAAAAGTACCGCCATCAATACCCGCATCAAAATAGGCATCCACCAAATGCACACTGTGGCTGATGTTATAAAAAACAGGGTTTTTGTAGCCTGTTTTGCGAACAGATTTCACCATCCTGGAGACAAAGGCAGTCACCTGCTCAGGTGATTCTCTGTGATGGGGTTCATTGCTGATCTCCACAGCCAGTAGGCGGGGATCGTTTTTGTATGCAAAGCCTGTGTAAGGATTGATGTGATTTAGAAATTGAAACAGATAATTTTCCTGCGCTTTGATGGCCATGGGATCGGTCAGACACTTGTCTTTTCCATATTTATGGGAAAATCCTGGCGTCTTCTGGTCGGGCTCCGGCCAGCCCCCTCCCCAAAATGCGATCGGCGTAATCACATAATTGATATTTCGCTCTCTCAATTTTTGTATCAAATAATCGAAAGCGTGCAGATTTTCATTGAAAATCAGATTCCCGAGCGTATCGCTGATCTCCGTATCCCATACATGTACACGGTATAAATCAAAGCCCAGGCGGGCAAAATGATAGACGTCTTCGTCTATCGCTTTCAGCGGATCTACGCCCAATTTTTTCGCGGAGCGATAGGCATGTGCAAAGGGAAGGGTATAATTGACCCCAAATCCCTGAACCTCTTTTTTGCTTTCAGTCCATCGCATAACTCCTTCTTTATCAACAAAAACGCCTGGGCTTTGGGAGCGGCCTAAGAGGCTAAAACACATCAAAAGTGAGAATAAAAGAAGGGTGTTTTTATTTGCTTTCATTTCTTAAACTTTTTTGCAACGAAATTCGAAATTTAAAGGAGACAATGTGATATTTGAAATTTAGGTAAAAAAGTAATGGGTTTTAAGTTAAATGTAGGGGATTTCTATTTGGTATTTACAACCTGCTTTAATCTCCGTGTGACAAATTCCAGCTCACAAAGTGACTTTTGTCATCTCGATTCTTCGATTTTTCCGCGAAATCACCCATCAAAAAATTATGGGTGATTTTAATATTAAGCCGATTGAATCTGATCAGCAGCGCGCTGAATTCTATCATGCCATTCTCAGGGACCTCGAAGCATTTGAGTATATGCTAGAGCATAACATGATCGAACAAAAATCTGACATGATAGGAGCAGAGCAGGAGATCTGCCTTGTAGACAATATTGGAAATCCTGCCCCCAGGGCTTTGGGTATCCTAAAAGATATTGATTCACCCCTTTTTACCAACGAATTGGCTTTATATAACCTGGAGGTAAACCTCAGTCCGCAGCATCTCCAGGATGAGTGTTTCAGCAAAATAGCAGGGGAATTGCGTGAAGCCATGCGTCATGGAGAGGACATCGCTGCCCGCCATGGCAGCCAACTCCTGCTTACCGGAAACCTGCCCACCTTGAAATTTCGTCATTTGCTTTTCGATTTTATGACGCCCGAAGAGCGTTATAAAACCCTTAGCAGGGAGCTGCTGGAATTGAGGGGCCGCAACTTTGAGATATTCCTGGAAGGCGTAGACGACTTTCGCACTTCCCTTGACAGTGTCCTCTTTGAGGCCTGTAACACCAGCTTTCAGCTGCATTTACAAATCGCGCCCCGGGAGTTCATGCGGATGCACAATTGGGCCCAGATGATCTCCGGACCTGTCCTGGCCGCCTGCACCAATTCACCTCTTTTATTTGGAAAAGAATTGTGGGCCGAAAACCGCATTTCCCTTTTTAAACAAAGCCTCGATACCCGCCGAAAACTCAACCATTCCCGGGTCAAGTTTCCACGCGTTTATTTTGGAAATGACTGGTTGAGAAAATCGCCCCTTGACATTTGGCAGAAAGATGTAACACGCTTTCCAGTCTTGCTTCGTGGCTACGGAGAGGAGGATCCCATGGATCTATTGAAAAAGGGCATCATTCCCAAATTGAAATCCGTCCGCCTACACAATGGCACCACATATACCTGGAATCGCCTCTGTTATGGCGTAGTTGACAATTCCCCCCACATTCGTATCGAATGCCGCTATCTGCCTGCCGGCCCTACGATGGTAGATGAAATGGCAAATTTTGCCTTTTGGATCGGCCTGATGAAAGGGATGCCGGAAGAGAAATATAACTTCTGGGAGAAAACGGATTTTCGTATAGCAAAAAACAATTTTATCCACGCTGCCCGTTACGGCATCCATTCTGGCCAGCAGTGGTTTGGCGAGAATTTTTCTGCCAAAGGATTGATTCTGGATAAGTTGCTGCCCATGGCAGAGAAGGGCCTGCAAAAGATGCAAATCTCTGAAAAAGACATCGCCTATTACCTGGATATAATCGCTCGTCGCGTCACTTCTGGCCAAACAGGCTCTGAGTGGCTTACCCACAATTATAGGCTTTTACACCAAAAGTACAAGCCCTCTGTAGCCCTTCGCTTGCTGGTTCAACAGTCTTTGCTCTACCAAAAAGAAGATATTCCGGTTCATGAGTGGGATCCCAATATGATCAACAACGATCTGCACATTTTACCTCAAATAAAAGACGCAAAAGAATTGGTTGAAGACATCATGAATCAGGAAGTGATCACCGTAAAAGAAAATGTAAGCCTGGAAGTAATCAAAAGCATGATGATCTGGCAGGGTTTTAATCATTTGCCGGTTGAAGACAAAAACGGAGACCTGGTGGGCATGCTTTCCTCTTCTTTTTTCAAGGAGAAACAGCTTTCTGAAAAATTGCTGGCAAAGGATGTTATGGTAAAAGATGTCATCACCATGGGACCAGGCGAAACGATTGAATATGCTAAAAGCATCATGCTTCAACATAAAGTGGGCTGCCTTCCTGTAGTGGAAGGGGATAAAATTGTAGGGATTTTGACAACTTCAGACTTTTTGTAAAAGAAAAGAGGCTCTGGGAAAAATCTCCCAAAGCCTCGATATGCTAATTTGGATTCTATTAGTTCAAATTATCTGGCAACAACGAACTTCTGCGCACGCAGCATGCGTCCATCCTGCTCAATAGCCAGGAAGTAAGCACCCGCAGCGAGATCGCTGATGTCAGTTCTGATAACATGCTGACCTGCAGCATATTGGCCACCACCCAATTTTTGAACCTGCATACCTGCATAGGTATAGACTGTGAATGAAAGCGATGAAGCTTTTTCCACATTTACAGATAGATAGAGAGCATGGCTCGCAGGATTGGGATAAACCTGATTGATCCTTAGAAAAGCAGGCTCATCAACGGCAGTATTGTTTCTGACATTCAGAAAGACTGTTTCATCAAAAGCAAATTCGTTATCCCAAACGCGGAATACCGTCAGATAAGGTTTTTCGCGGGCCTGGGTTACATCTGGCCACCAGCTGAAGACACCTTCTACTTCGTTGCCATTACCTGTAGGTGTAGTCTCAAATGTTGCAGCATTTTGGGGCAAAAGCAGCGCTTCTCCATAGGCAAACATATTTACGACATCCTGCGGATTCGGGTCACTGCCCAACAGGCTCAATGTAATCCCCTGAGCGGAGTTTACAACGAGAGAAACATACCCGTTCGGGTCTCTGGGGAGGTTGCCAAAATTGCCAAACTGAGGCATACGGTTGGCACCGGGGTTGACCACGATGAACTGCATGTCACGGCGAATCTCGCCGATTTTGCTGCCATTTCGGTATTCTTCTACCAGCACAGAAGCATTGAAATTGCCAATCTGCGTTGCAATCCAGGAGATCGTGCCGGTATTGGGGTCAATGCTAAAAGGAGAAGCCACTGAATCAGGAGGTGTTGTGTACCCAGCCACATTCTGGCCAAAAGCTGTCAGAGAAGTATCCAGGCTCCAAACCAAAGAGTCTCCATCCGAATCAAAAGGAAGGGGATTGTACTGCCAGGCAGTACGGACAGGAAGGAAGATAACCGGCTCTACCAGGAAGACAGGAGTGGAGTTGGCCGCAATATTACCAAAATAGGTAAGCTGAGTCTCCAGATACATGTTTTCACCCAGAGGGTTGGCCAGGTTCTGGATGGCTCCATTCCGGCAACAGTTCGAAAAAGAAACATGATAGGTACCTATACCCGGTAGGGTAATGGTATCTGTAAAGGTATAAACCTCTACACCATAAGGGTAGCCCGCAAGTAATGCACCAGAAGTGGTATCCTGTGGCTGTGTATAGGTTCCGATCAGGTTACCTGCAACTCCTTTCAGCTCAAAAATCACGGAAGTCGCCATCGGAATGCCAAATGTGTCCCTATAGGTCGTCAGGGTAACTTCATAATCGGCTCCCGTAAGTTGCCTCGCGGTGATTTCGCCTCCCATGAGGTGGGTTGCCTTAGACATGAAAGGAAAACAGAGGAGGAGGGAAAGGGTAAATAAAATTTGTTTTGTCATATTGTGTGGGTTGTAGATATGGAAAAAATTGCCACTAAGCCTGTTTGCATGGCCCAATGTATCAATATTCCAGGCAGCTTTGAAGCCAGCCCTCATTAACCGTTTGATTATAAGGATGAAAGGTGGGATTTGCTTTCCTAATGGTGGTGGGATGGGAACAGTTTCGGGTATTACCCACAAAATTCAAACTGTTCGCTTAAGTCTCCAAGCATAACTTCAAATGCTCCTGTTTCAGTGATCCACTTGTAGTCTCTGCCGACAAAGGACAAGTCTTTTTCCGTCAGGCTAAAATGAACCGTCTTTTCCTCTCCCGCTTCCAGGTAGATTTTTTGGAAATCTTTGAGCTTGCGCAATGCAGGGGCTATGCTGGCGATTTTGTCATGCAGATACAACTGCACAACCTCTGTCCCGGCCCGCTCTCCGGTATTTTTAACCTGAACCCGAATCTTTAATTCCTGCCCTTGTCTGAGTTTCGCTGTGCTCAGTTTCAGATTGCTGTAAGCAAAGGAAGTGTAGCTCAGGCCAAATCCAAAAGGATAAAGCGGTCCTTCATAGACATGCCCAAAGGGGCTTTGGGTATCTGCAAACACATGGTCGTAGGGGAGGAGGTTGTGCGGATGTTTGGGGTAGCTAAATGGCAATTTCCCGCCGGGATTACAAAACCCAAAAAGGGTTTCTGCAATAACCTCTGCGCCTTCGTCGCCTGGCAGATAGGCATATATAATGCCATCCAACAAGGGCTCTATCCTGCTGAAAAGGCGTGGGCGCCCCTGAACCATAACCGCTATAATAGGCTTGCCGGTTTCGGCAAGGGCTTCTACAAGCCGAAGCTGTGCTTCGGGCAGGCTCAAATTGTCAATATTGCCATAAAACTCCGTATAGGGTTTTTCTCCCAGACATACGACCACATAATCAGCCTCCCCGGCAAGGCTTACCGCTTCGTGCGTACTGAGGTTGGTATCAAAATTGGTTCCCAGAGAGTAAGACACCAGATCATCCCCTATCATTTCAGACACAGCTGTCAGGATGGTCTTTTTGCGTGGCGTGGCTACGCTGAGGTTGTCATTTTGCCAACTGTGGGTCCAGCCACCATTGAGGATATGCTGGGCATGGGCAGCCATGCCTGTGAGCAGAATGCGCGCATTCTTCGGAAGAGGGAGAATATCTCCCTCGTTTTTGAGCAGGGTAATGGATTCCCGCACCGCCTGGCGGCTGACTTCAGCTCTTTCCTCACTGCCAAATGACAAATAATGGCTCTCCTCAAACATCGTTTGTTTAAACAGCCCCAATTGAAATTTCATGTTGAGAATCCTTTTCACGGACTCATCTATGCGAGCTTCGCTTATCTGTCCGCTGCGGACCAGAGAAAGCAGCTTTTCGTAAAAAGACAGATCATCCGGCACCATACTCATATCAATTCCAGCCTCTATAGCCATTTTCACAGCATCTTCCTGGTTTTTCGCTACCCGATGGTATTCGTGCAAATACTGAATATCCTTCCAGTCACTCAGGACTACGCCTTTGAATCCCATTTCTCCCCGCAGCACCTCTGTGAGCAGATAGGGATCTGAATGAACCGGGATTCCGTTGATCTGGCCTGAATTGACCATGATGCTGGCTGTGCCAGCCTCTATAGCCGCCTGAAAAGGCGGCAGGAAGATCTCCCGGAGCTGCCGCTCCGGTATCCAGGCTGGCGTCCTGTCTTTGCCGCTCAGCGGCGCTCCATAGCCCACAAAGTGTTTGAGGCAGGCGGCAGCCTGCTGGGGGCCATGAAGGGATTCTCCCTGATAGCCTTTCACCGTCGCCTTCCCCATCTCGCTGGCGAGCTGCACATCCTCTCCAAATGTCTCCCAATGGCGGGGCCATAAGGGGTTTCTCGCTATATCGAGGGAGGGGGAAAAATTCCAGGGAATGCCTGCAGCCCGGGTTTCACTTGCACTGATTTGGGCTATTTTATGGACCAGCTCGCGGTTCCAGCTCGCCGCCTGGGCGATAGGCTGAGGAAATAAAGTGGCTCCGTAGACATAATTGGCTCCATGTATGGAGTCAATGCCATATAAAATCGGGATTTTGGTCTTTCCCTGGCTAGAAAGTTCCTGAAGGGAGCTAACAAGATCGCGCCACTCCCTCACCGTAATATCATCCTGGGGTGTATTTAGGACAGAACCGATCTGGTAGCGGCTCAGGTATTCTGGCCTTTTGATTCGAAAAGGTCGAAGGGCTTTACCTTGCTGATCTGTTTCGAGCAGGGAAGTAATGGTGATTTGGGTCATTTGACCCACTTTTTGTTCAAGAGACAATTGAGAGAGAAGGCGATCTACCTGAGATTCTGCTTTGACAATAAGGGGATTTGACATGATTCTATCCAGCTTTTAGTGCTTTGCCCTCACTACGCAAAATCTTTACCACTTTTCGGCTAATCCCAATTGTCCGTAAATTTATTTATTGAAAAAAAAGCGCCAGACCGAAGCCTGGCGCATAAAGGATTGGATGTGTATCAATTATGTTAAATCCCCATATCCTGCAATTTCTGAATTGCTGGTTGGTAGGATCTTTTGGCGGCGATCTTTATGGCAGCAATAGCATTGTTACGATCTATTGGATTATTGGTTTCCAGCAGATAAACCCCATATAGATAATACCCACCTGTGTATTCATTTTTCTTGGAAAGGCTGGCATATTCCAATGCTTTTTCCAGGTCCTTTTCCATGGCTTTTCCATTGTGATACAAGACCGCAAGCATATAATACCCTTCTCCATCGATAGATGGGCCTGCCTGCTCTATATACTCTATGGCGCGCTGTGATTCAAATGCCGATCCGCTTTTGGCTGCCTTACGGAAAAGGTTTTTTCCGCTTTCAAGCGATTTTTGCTGGGCCTCCATGCTGGAGAAAACTGCGGTACCTCCGCCCGCCATGCGGGCACTCACTCCGCCACGCGTAGGCGTGGTAGCACTTACCGGAACGGCTGTTTCCGCCAGGAAGGAGCCACCAGGACCCGTTTGCTTGCCGCTATTGGCAGCGAGGGCGGGAGTAGAGTTGGGCGCAGAAGTGCGCTGGCTGGAGGCTGCGTCAGTCGCTGGGGCAGTGTTTGCCGGAACAGCCGTACTGTTGCTGGCAATGGGCTCCGCTGTGCGGGCATTCGCAGGCTGGAGGCCCCGGCTTGCAGTTTCTGCACCTTCGGAGGTGGCAGCATCCTCAGGCTGGGTTTCTGTGGTTGCCACCACTGGCTCAAAACATTTGGTTTGTGCTGCGAACAGCACATCATCTTTTTGCAATTGGCTGGCGAAGCCTGAGGCTTCTGTGAAGAATAGCTCTGCTTCCGCAGTAGCGCCTGTATTACACAGTTCCTGTGCTTTAGCCAATAGTTGCTCGAAGGCCTGCGGTGCTGGTGTATTATTCATAACTTCCTCGCAAAGGATGATCTTTTTATTGATCTCTGTAGTTCCAAGCGAGTCTACCAATTCACCATAATTGAGCAGGATATTCCTTAAATATTCTTTTGCTCTCCAATGGCTAGGGTACTGTCCTTGATTCCTCATTTCTTGTTCTGCCATAGCCATAAGACTGAGCATTTTCTGTTCTTTCAGTCCTTCAATTTTTTCTTCAGCCAGTGAGCGTAATCTTTGGGCTTCGGCTATTTCTCCATCAGATTTCTCTATTTGAGCCAGTTTCATCGCACTATCAGCAGCCTGAATGGCCTGTTGGTAATTGCCTGCATCCAGATCCCCCTGGGCATCTGTCAGGTACTGCTGATAGGTAGTTTTCCAGGAATTGGAACTACTGAATAACTGGAAATCCCTATCGCTTTGAAAAAGCCAGATAATAGCCACAAAGGCCAGCAGAACTATAGAAACCAGAACCGCAGGTACGAGAATGGCATTTCTGTCTTTCTCTTCTCTTGCAGGGGGCGGAGGAACACTTGCGGCAGGTTCTTCTTCGGTATATTCTTCTTGTTGATTCATTTTTTCTTCTCTGGCGTGTTTATTCAACCTGTCGAAAACAGTCTGGGTAGTAGGCGTGGCATCTACATCCTCCTCCTTTTCACTTTCGTGAACATGCAATTTTCCTAATTGATCCAAAACAGAGTGCTCCTCCATCTGGCTGTCTTCAATTTGGGCAAAAACCGTATTTTCTTCTGCATCCACCTCCATCGGTGGTTCTTCTACATCATCTACCAAAAGATAGTCATCGTCTTCTTCTATCATGGTAGCAGAAGCGATACTTGCCTGCTCAAAGCCTGGGACGGCTTCCTGGCTTTTTTCGCCCAATTGAACGACATAGGCTGAGAAATTATCATTGCTATTCCCTTTGCAAAGAGAATAAATCTCCTGGCTGATGTCCTCTGCATTGAATTCACCGCTAAAAAGCGTTTGCAATTCATTGTCATTCACTTCTTCCAACACACCATCTGAACACAGCATGAAAAAGTCTCCGGATTCTATATCATCTGCGGGAATAAAATGCACATCCAAATCGGTAGCTTCCTCGGTTCCTTTAATCACCCGCAAAACGACATTTCGTCTGGGATGATAGCGGGCAGCAGCCTCCGTGATCTCGCCCTGCTCAATGAGGTCATTGACGAGTGAGTGGTCACGTGTCTTGTAAAGGATCTCTCCTTTGCGGAAGTGATACACCCGTGTATCGCCAATCCAGGCGATCATGGCACCATGATCATCCAGATAAAGCAATGCAAGGGTAGTGCCCATGCCCCGGCTGTCAGGATGTGCCTTCAGGTAGTTGGAAAAAGCCTCTTCCACACGGATCAGCGCTGCGCTGAGGTAGCCGTAGGTGACTTGTCCGCTGGGCGGGAAGGTGTCAATATACTTGGCAAATTGAGCGACAGCCAACTGAGAGGCGATTTCACCTTTTTGCTCTCCACCCACGCCGTCGCATATCATGTATAGGCCGGGGAGGTTGGGAATAGACTCAGCGACAGTGCTGTCAATCTGTGCATTGTCAAGAAGAGGATAGATAAAGTCCTCATTCTTAAATCTGCCGCCTTTTTCATGTAAGGCGCTGTTTTGCTGGATGCGGATTTTCATGGATCGTCTTGAATTTGGAAGTCAATTTGAGGTCAGGCTAAATCAATCGAATATTTGATCAATTAAAATATCTACTCACAAATGTACTTCAAGAAAAGATTTTTTTCGCTTAATCGCCAAAAATTTTGCCAATTTTGAGGGCTTTGGGCTTTTTTTCTTAGCAAAAGGAGTAAGATTACACACTTTCAGGTAAATTAAGCATATAAATCCTGTTCTAATGAAAGACAATGCTTCCTTAGAAATCCTCCTTCGGATAATCAATCAGTGCTATGAGCTGGAAAAGAAATTGGCCACTTCGCCAGAAGCGAAGAGCCTGAATCGAAACCTGAAACGAATCAAAACGGGATTCGAGGAACTTGGTCTATTTATGGAGGTTCCCATTGGAGAAAGCTATGACGAAACACGCACCGATTGTGAGGCCTCCATTGCCGGAGAGGGGGTAGAAAACCTTTTTATCAGGGAAGTCATCAAGCCCATTATTTACCAGGAAAGGGATGGAATAAAACAAATTGTTCAGCGAGGCGTAGTGATTGCGGAAGCAAACTAAGCACAACGCGTCAAACTTTAAATGATCATGATAAATTTCGGTATAGACCTGGGAACCACCAATTCATCCATCGCAAAATTTGATAAGGGAAGGGTAGAGGTGTTTAAAAATCCGATAGGATTGAAAGAAAGCCTTCCCTCAGTGGTAGCTTTCCGCAAAGGTAAAATCATTGTGGGAGAAAAAGCCCGCGAACTGCTTCTAAAAGCTACTGATAGTGTTTTTGGAGGCTTTAAGCGAAAAATGGGGACCAGCGAAAGCTATTATATTTCTGAGTTGGATGAAAAAAAGAGCCCTGCCGAACTTTCCTCTTTGGTACTCAAAGAATTGAAAAACTTCATCCACACAGGCGAAAAGCCCACTTCCGCAGTGATCACCATTCCGGCTTCTTTTGATACCATCCAATCCAATGCCACCAAGCAGGCAGGCCAACTCGCAGGCTTTGAGCAAGTGGTATTGCTACAGGAGCCCATCGCAGCGAGTTTGGCCTATGCCAACAAAGAAGATGATGAGGCTCTGTTTAAAGAAGGCCAATGGCTGGTCTACGACCTGGGAGGAGGTACCTTTGACGTGGCGCTGGTGCAGATTCGCGAAGGCGAAATGAAGGTCCTGGACCATGAAGGAGATAATTTCCTGGGAGGAAATGATTTTGACCAATTGATGGTCGAACAGCTCATCATCCCCTACCTGGAAAAAGTGGGTACTTTCAACAAGCTGCATACAGAGATGAAAAGCGCCAAAGGGCGGTATAATCGATTGTACCATCGCCTCAGGCTGTTGGCTGAAGAGGTCAAAATGCAGTTGTCCGGAAAAGAGGAAGCAGAGTTGGAGTTTGAAACCATAGATGATGCAGGAAAGGAGATCGAAGCCCTTTTGACAATCAGCAAATCGCAGTTTGAGGCGCTTATTCAGCCTCAGATTGACAG
This sequence comes from Bacteroidia bacterium, assembly GCA_030430205.1. Lineage (GTDB taxonomy): Bacteria > Bacteroidota > Bacteroidia > J057 > J057 > JAUIGE01. The sequence continues at coordinate 159,812 of JAUIGE010000012.1, forward strand.
GACAATTGAAATGAGCCAGGCGATTTTGGATAGAAATGGCATCGAAAAAACTGCTTTGAGTTATGTGCTGATGGTGGGGGGCTCTACTTATATACCATTCGTGCGGAGCAGGGTGGGGGAAAAGCTGGAAGTGCCTATCAATACAAATATTGACCCTACTACAGCGGTAGCTGTGGGGGCGGCATTTTATGCCGGTAGCCAACGGGACAAATCGAAAAAACAAGCTGAAAAATCCAGCGAAGAGATCGGGCTACAGGTAAAGACGGCCTATCAAAAGGCAAGTCAGGAAGAGGAGGAATATTTTACAGCCAAATTTGAAGGAGCCTGGCAAACACTTTCTTACCGTATCACCCGCCAGGATGGCGGCTATGACAGCGGATTGAAACCGCTGAAAGCACAAATCAGCGAGTATCTCCCGCTGCTCAAAGACAGCTTTAACCTCTTTGATTTCCATATTTATGACATCCTCGGCAATGAAGTCCCTACCGATGTAGGAGAGATAGGCATCACCCAGGGACGCTACAGCGTTGCGGGCCAGCCGCTACCCAATGACATCTGCCTCGAAGTTGACAACTTTGAGTTGGGAAGCACAGCCCTTGAATTGGTTTTCCCCAAAAATGCCATTCTCCCCCTCAAAAAGACACTGACCAAACACGTCACACGCACCATCGCCAAAGGCAGTTCACAACGCCTGACCATCCATGTTTTGGAGGGCCCGGTTTCAGCCTTACCGGCTGCCAATCAGCCCATTGGCTATATTTCTATTTCAGGTACGGAACTTCAGCGCGACCTTTTAAAAGGATCAGATATTGAAGTAGAGCTTGAAATGTCAGAATCCAGGGATCTGAAAATCACGGCTTACCTGCTCATGACCGATCAGGAATATGAAAACGTTTTCACCCCTTCAGAACGCCATGTAAGCGTGCATCGCTTATTGGAAGAGCTGGAGATGCTTGTAGATAAACTGGGAAAAGAAGTAGAGGAAGCACAGGAACTTGAAAATTACGAGACAGCCCGTGAGCTATTGGACGTAGAGCAAAATCTGCTGGAGCTGATTGACCAGGTGAAGGCCATGTCAGAAGATGATGTGACAGATGACAAATTTCAGATCGAAGACCAAAAGCGCAAATTCGCGATCCAAATAGACAGCCTGACCCGTGAAAAACACATCACCAAAGTGAAAATGGAGTATTTCGATGCAAAACGAGATATCGAGTACACCATGCAGCACTACAGTCCTACAGAATCTGAAGAGCGGGAATTGCAGCGTATGCTGAAGCAGGAAAAAGAGTTCCTGGCGACAAATAGTCGCCTGCGAATCAAAGAAATCATTGATTTCTTTGCAGATCTGGGCTGGCGCATCCGCACCCGGGACCCGCAGTACCTGCGGATGATCTTTGCCTACCTGGCGTCCCGCCAGGATGAGTTCAGCAATCCCCAGCGCGGAGGCGAGCTCATAGATCAAGGCTATGATGCCATAGACGATGAAGATTGGGATCGCTTAAAGCTTCACATCAATCAGCTCTCTGGTCTGTTGCCCAATGCTGTCAGGAACGATATGTTCAGAGGTGGGACGGGGATTGGATAATTTTAAGAGGAACTTTGATTTACTGTTTGCTAATTAAATGTACATTTTTTAGCTTTGTGTATAAGGTTGTATAATCTTTTATATAAATGAATGAGCATAAATTATATACAGTTTCAGAAGTTGCCAAAAAAATTGGGGTAAATCCTGAAACTATTAGAAGGTGGGATAAAAGCGGTAAATTTGAAAGTACCAGGCATCCGATCAATAACTATCGGGTTTATTCCGAAAGCCAAATACATGCACTAAAAGAGGAGCTTCAGCTTTCTTTTGAATTTGTTGATGAACAGATTGAGAATAAACAGGGCCGAAAGCTTGTTGTTCAGAACCCATTCTTTTATACAGAAAGAGGGAAACTTTACAATTTGGATGTATTAGACTTTTTCTCCCAAATAGAATCTGCGTCTATTGACCTTATATTTGCAGACCCTCCTTATAATATTAAAAAAGCCGAATGGGACACATTTTCTTCTCAAAAAGAATATGTTGAATGGAGCATAAAATGGATTGAAGAAGCTTATAGGGTCTTAAGTCCTCGTGGCTCATTGTACATTTGCGGGTTTTCTGAAATTCTGGCAGACATAAAATGGTCCGCATCGCACTTATTTAAAGGATGCAAATGGCTAGTTTGGTTTTATCGAAACAAAGCAAACCTAGGTAAAGACTGGGGCAGATCTCACGAAAGCATTTTGCATTTCAGAAAATCGAAAACCTTTATATTTAATATTGATGAAGTGAGAATCCCTTACAATGACCATACCCTAAAATACCCTGTGCGACCCCAGGCAGAAAGCTCACAATATGCTAATCGAAAGCAAAAAAAAGAATATATATGGACACCGCACCCCAATGGAGCAAAGCCTAAAGATGTTTTAGAGATTCCAACTATTTCAAATAGTTCCTGGGAAAGGTGTGCGCATAAAACTCAAAAACCCGTTGAATTATTACGCAAGTTGATTTTAGCCTCGTCAAATAGCGATAGTCTTATTTTAGATCCTTTCGGGGGGTCGGGAACAACTTATGCAGTGGCAGAAGCTTATAAAAGAAATTGGATAGGAAACGATATTTCGACAACTTTTTGTGAGTTAATATCAGAAAGAGTATCTGATGAAAAGCATATTGCCCGAATTGCAACGGCAAAAGACGAAAAAGAAGCTAAGGAGAGGAGAGCTAAATTAAGATCCAAACAGCCGCCAAATATCAGTGGAGAGGAGTTTTGAAAATGGTTTAATGTATTGATTGTAGGGCTCTTTCTCAGCAATGGGAGGCAAATCTAAATAATAAACGCCGGAAAGCTCAGTCAGGAAATTGGAATAGACTAGAAAAAGACCCGAAACGAGTGTGAAACTAATATTCTTTTCCTCTTTTCTTTGAACATCATTCTGAAATATTCCAATGATTTTTAAGGGCTGATTTGTAAAGCCTTCCAATAACATTTTATCGAGAAACATCTTTCCCATTCTGTCTTTTGAAGATGTTTTTACAGAAACAATAACCTCCGCAGGGTCAATTTTTGTACTATTAGACCTTACTTTTTGGAATGGTGACAGAATAATATCATTCTCCGAACTATAATATTTGGCTCCACTTTCGGCAGGATAGGGTATTTTTAAAATCGTTCGATGGTTTGCAATCCCAGCCTCACTAAAAATGCTTCTTGTTAGCTCTTCGAATCTATTACCTACATGTTTTCGAGCACTATTCGGTTTGCTCAACAAATCAAATCCAGCTCCTATCGCTTGCTGAATGGTATATGCAGTTTTGTTAATAAGACTTTCTTCATAATCTGAAAGATTCCTTTTTCCATTACTTATTTCTAATAGCAGTTTGGAAAACTCATCAAAACTTGTGGAAAAAATGGCTACATCTGATAAAAAAAGATCAGAATTAATGGGCCTGACAAACTTCTGGGTCCCAGCGATATTAGACTGATGTATTAAATACTGTTTGAATACTTCAGTATGGCTTATCACATTAGGTAAATACCCTAAAATTAAAACAGTCAGGGATTTGAAATCAGAAAGACTGACTCGTTTTTTCTGTAATTCATCTATTAGTGCCATTTCTTAAAACTGCTTAAAAACCCCATTCAGGATCAAATAAGCCATCAGGCTAAAGACAATCACCAGGCCGATTTGCTGGGCGATGATTTTGACTTTGGTGGAAGGTTCCTTTCCTGTTACCATTTCAAACAAAAGGAAAATGACATGGCCGCCATCGAGGGCAGGGATAGGGAGGATATTCATGAGCGCGAGAATCATGCTCAGCGTTCCCGTAAGCCTCAGGAATCCGGGCCAGCCTCCTCTTTTGAAAATATCCACATAGACTTTTGCAATCTCAATGGGGCCATTGATTAATTTTCCGGTTTTGACACCGGATTCAGAAAGGCGGGATAGCCCCTCAGCCTGGTTTTTTACAATACCAAAGGCCATGCGGGTTCCTGGCCCAAAGGCCTGAAAGAAGCCGTATTCCTCCCGAATCAAATCATCTGCAAAATAATCTATTGCCCGGATTGAGCCGACCCCCATGCGCTTGCGCCCGTCAGGGAAAGTATCCAGATTCACGATAAGCTGGCCTTCCTCTTTGTCTCTCAGGTATTTAACAGAAAGTGTATTCCTTTCTGCAGGAAGCTGGCTTACGTAGGTGGACAAGTCAGTCCAATTACTGATGGATTGAGAATCCAGCTGGACGATTTGATCGCCCGAGCGCAATCCGGCTATCATTGCCGGGCTCAGCTTAGCTTCCTTTCTGGAAGTATCCAAACTGATAATGGCCGGAATAAAAGGATCAAAGAGGTATTTCTGTAAGCCATCTTCGGCAAAGAGATTAATCGCTTTTTTTGAAATGGGAATTTTTATTTCCTTACCCTCTCTCAAAACCTCATAATAACCTTCCCTTTGAAGGGAAGACATATCCTGAAAGTCACTGAAATAGGGATAAGATTCGCCATTGTAGCTCAGTAGCCTGTCGCCGGTTTGGAACCCCAAAGAATCACCAATGGTTTGGGGAGCCACTTCTATCCCTAGCCTGTTGACTGCCTCGACAGGCAAAAACACATCTCCCGTGATATATTTTGCAGTTGAAAAAATCAAAATGCCCAGTATCACATTCATTACCACACCGCCAAGCATTACGATAAGGCGCTGCCAGACAGGTTTTGAGCGAAATTCATAGGGCTGAGGCTCTTTGTCGACATAGTCGGTATCCAGAGACTCATCTATCATTCCGGATATTTTCACATATCCTCCGAGAGGAGTAGCTCCTATCTGGTACTCTGTATCACCTCTTTTCACACCAAAAATCCGTGGAGGAAAGCCAATGGAAAAGGTTTCTACCCGCATGCCGAACATACGGGCGGTAAGGAAATGCCCCAACTCATGTATGGTAACCAGGATCGTGATAGCTAAAAATATCAAACCGATAGCCAGTAAAAAATCCAATACAAACTGCTCATTGTCAGTAGCATATCCGATCCCCAGGGCTGCTAAAACCAAAACCGCAGCTATGATTAATCCTATTATGTTCTTTTTCTTCGAAGGCTGTTTACTCATTACTTCCTATTATTCTGTTTAATTCTGGCTAATCCAATTTCCTGATCACTTAATTTCTCTCTTTACCCATGCTCTTGCCTGCGCATCTGATTCAAACAGCGCTTTCAAGCCGGGCTGGGGGTTGTACGGAACATTTGCCAATGCGGCTTCATTTAGATCGGCAATTTCCAGAAAACTGATCTTACCGTCGCGAAATAGCTTATTTGTAATTTCATTTGCAGCATTCAGCACACAGGCTGCATTTCCGCCTTTTTCCATAGCCTGATAAGCCAGTTTGAGGTTTTTGAAAACATCCGTATCTACCTGCTCAAATGTCAACTCAGGATAATCCAGAAAGTTAAAGCGGGGAATATCATTCTGCAATCTTTCCGGATAATTCATTGCGTATTGAATAGGAACACGCATATCCGGCAGCCCCATCTGGGCTTTCATGCTGCTATCCTGAAATTGTACAATAGAATGAATAATAGATTGGGGATGAACGATGACATCTATCTGCCCGGCGGTCAGGTCAAAAAGCCATTTGGCTTCAATCACTTCCAGGCCTTTGTTCATCATGCTGGCTGAATCAATGGTGATTTTTGCGCCCATCTCCCAATTGGGATGCTTCAGCGCCTGTTGGGGCGTGACGGCTCTTAGCTGGTCGAGGCTGTAGCCTCGGAAAGGGCCGCCGGAGGCGGTGAGGTATATCTTCTCGATGGGGTTTTCCTTTTCCCCAACCAAACATTGAAAAAGAGCCGAATGCTCGCTATCTACCGGAATAATCGAAGTCTTGTGCAAGGCACATAGCTCCATGATCAATTCACCCGCTACCACCAGTGTTTCTTTATTTGCCAAAGCAATTTCCTTTCCCGCACGTATCGCCGCGACTGTGGGTTTAAGGCCGGCAAAGCCCACCAATGCAGTCATGACCATATCTACCGTTGGCTGACAAATGATCTCTTCGAGGGGATCGTCACCTGCATGAACAATGATCCTTAAATCCGCCAGCGCGTTTTTGACCTGCTTATAATGCCTCTTATTGGCAATTACTACGTATTGGGGCTTGAATTTACGGGCTTGCTCGATCAGCAATTCAGCATTGTTGTTGGCTGTAAGTACACTCACTTCAAAGCTGTCAGCCTGTTGTTCTATAATATCAAGTGTCTGTGTGCCTATAGAGCCCGTGGACCCCAGAATGGCAATATTTTTCTTCTTTTCCATGAATGAGATAGCCAATTTGCTGGAAAACTAACCAGAAAGGCTAAAAGATTCATACGTTTTCTTGAATTTTTGCTAATCATGGGGATGTTTTACAATTTTGAATCTCACACTTAACTAAAAGCAAAAGCACATGTCAGCATCTCGTTCAGGTTTTTCAAGCAGAATCGGCTTTGTAGCAGCCGCAGCAGGCTCAGCAGTCGGACTCGGCAATATTTGGAAATTCCCCTACGAAACAGGCGAAAATGGCGGAGCCGCTTTTTTGATGATTTACCTGATATGTATTTTCCTTATAGGGTTTCCTCTTATGGTTGGAGAAATCGCCGTAGGGCGCAATACACAATCCAATCCTTTTGGTGCTTACAAAAAACTGGGAGGAAAAAACTGGGCCTGGGTAGGCTTATGGGGCGTTTTGTGTGGCGTGATGATCCTCTCCTTCTATAATGTGGTTGCTGGCTGGGCTTTCAGTTATTTTATTGAAACCTCTTTCGGCGGACTTTTAAAGAAAGGTAATTTTGGTGCCTATTTTGGAAATTATATTGGAAATGTTGGCGCTGAACTGATCACCTTTTCTTTCATATTTATGGCACTGACGGCATTCATTGTAGCACGAGGGGTGCAACAAGGGATAGAAGCAGCTTCCAAAATCCTGATGCCGACCCTTTTTATCATTCTGATTGGCTTGATCGTATATGCCCTGACACTGGATGGGGCAGGGAAGGGGGTGGCCTTTTACCTGATTCCTGATTTTAGCAAAATCAGCCTGGGAACCGTCTACTCTGCCATGGGGCAGGCTTTCTTCTCCCTGTCATTGGGGATGGGGGCTTTAATTACCTACGGTTCCTATATCAGTAAAAAAGAAAATATCGTCAGCGCCGCTGGCGTAGTTACCCTTGCCGATAGCCTGGTGGCCTTTTTGGCAGGGCTCTTGATTTTTCCGCTTGTATTTTCCCAGGGTATGGAACCTGGTGCTGGCCCGGGATTGGTATTTGTATCTTTACCGGGTATTTTTCACAGCATGGGCCCGCTTTTGGGACGGATCGTGGGAGGAGGCTTTTTCCTCCTGTTGTGTGTAGCTGCTCTGACATCGACTGTGTCTCTGTTGGAGGTGCCCGTGGCATATCTGGTAGATGAAAAGAAATTGCCACGCAAGACTGCCGTGCTTATCATGGCTGCCATTATTTTTTTGGTGGGCGTGCCCAGTATGTATTCTCAGGGAGGAAGTGAAACTTTTACCCACATGATCCGCACCTATGAGACCCAAAGTCTGAGCGCTGAAGATTACCTGGCCTACCAGGAAAATGATTGGTACAATCCCGATAAAGTGCAGGTCAAAAGCCTGGACGAGGAGACAGGCGAGGTATTGATTTTTGCCCCTAAGAGCAGGTCTTTCTTTGATATGATTGAAGATATTTTCAGCACGATCGGCTTGCCTCTGGGAGGATTTTTGTTCAGCATTTTTATTGCACTCCGATGGCGGACAAAGTCTATGACTGAAGAAATCCTGAGCGGATTTGAAAAGTATAAAGGATCTATCTGGGAGAAATTCCTGAATTTTATGATTTCCTATATTTGTCCTTTAGCTTTGGGAACAGTATTTTTGCTTTCTGTACTACAAAAGTTTTTCGGCATACTATTATTTTGATTGGAATATTTGGCACAATAAATGAATAACCCTTGCAAGTAATTTTATTAACCCCTCATCACTATCGCTCAGCATGAAACGCAGAGCCTACATCATTTTACTAGTCTGTACCATACTTCCTATATGGGCACAGTTTCAGTTCGTTTCCGGTAAAGAAACCCTTGCGACAGCTTATTCACTAAATGCCAGCCGCATTGCTTTTGCAGCCCCTGAGAAGCTGCTTGTCCATACAGACAGCCAATTGGAACAACGTTTTCAATACCTGAAAAACAGGATGGGTTTCAACGGCACCGTTTTGGTTGCCGAAGGACATGAGATCATTCATGCAGGTGCTTATGGTTATAAGCAAGGGAGTGGGGGAGAAGCCCTGGATTTGCATACCACATTCCAACTGGCTTCTGTCAGCAAAGTCATCACGGCCACGGCCGTGCTACAGCTCTACGACGCAGGCGATATTCGCGATCTCCACGATCCCATACAGGCATATATGCCTGATTTCCCTTATCCGGATGTCACCATCCACCACATGCTGATTCACCGCTCGGGCATCCCTCGCTACATGCCCATCGCAGAAGCGCGATGGAATCCCGAAAATATGCTCAGTAATGAGGACATGCTTCAGCTCATGGCTACTGACAGCCAACAGCCCTATTTTTCCGCCGGTGGTGGCTTCAATTACCTCAACACCAACTATGCCTTCCTGGCTTTGCTGGTAGAGCGACTCAGCGGCCAATCCTTTGGTAACTATGTAAAGGAGCATATTTTCATCCCTGCGGGTATGAAAAACAGTTTTGTTTTGGATCCTGCGAAGGAACTTCCCCGCAATGTGGCCATTGGCCATAGCAGAATGAGAAGAGGCTATCGGCAGATTCCTTTTGATATGCTGGATGGGGTAGTGGGAGACAAAGGAATATTTAGCAATGTCATAGATTTGTTGCGATTTGATATGGCACTGGATGAAGGTAGGCTAATCAGCCTGGATACGCGTGAATCGGCTTTCTGCCCGGGAAGCCCCAACCGGCTGTACAGCAATTATGGCTATGGATGGCGCATGCGCAAGCAGGTAGACCAGGTGGTTTACCACTTTGGCTGGTGGCGGGGCTATCGCAGCGCTTATATCAAAGATATAACCCACGGCAGGACCATCATAGTCCTCTCCAACCGCGACAATATGCGCCGCTATTTCAGTCCATGGGAGTTGATGTGCGACTTCTATGAAGGCGAAGAGGATGCGGATTAAATGATTTACTCAATCATGCTGCAAACGCATTGATTCTCTTTCTTCCACCTTTTTTTCATTTCTGACTCAAAATCCGGATAAATATCCTCCAGGAGAATCCTGCCTCCATCGGGACCCACAATTTCCCGCTCATAGCGGATAGAAACGCTTGTTCCCAATGGCGCATAATAGTAGATAATCCACATATCGCCCTCTCTTACCCCCACACATCCATTTGAGTAGGCCTTCCCCAGGGTTTTGGGATTGGTAGTGGGGTGGATCAAATGGCCATACCGCATGCCATCCAACTCCGGCTCGATCCAGGGGATACGCGGGAGTAAAGTTACTTTTTCATCATCCCTACGTGTGACTTCGTATCTTTTATTATCCCTCGGATTGACGAAAATGGGATTTTTATTGATACGAACGATGCAGCCATTGCCCGTATAGGTTCTCAGATCCACATTCCGATTGACCATCGCCAGGTATCTCTCTGTATTTTGCCCAACCCGCACAGGAAAAGTGTACAAAAGGGAATCATAATGCCAGATTCTCAATTTGAATTCCGGGATATTGACATCCAGCAATACCAGGCCCTGCATCTCCATGAGAGATTCCACCTGCAAAGAATCAGGGATCAGCAGTTTCTTTCCTTTAGGAATGATCTGAACGGCTTGAGGATCATAGGTGAAAATGCCATTTTCCATCCGCCGATAATAATCTGAAGCAGCCAGACTATCGATCAGCCAGGGATTGCTGCGCACCAATAGATGCTCCGTAATAGGGTAGGAGAGGACCGTATCAAAATGGGCCACCACCTCATCCCAAAATTCAAACCAGTTACCGATGGTGATGTCGCTTGCGGCTTCGATTTGCAGGAATTTGGGCTCATCGGGAGGTGCTTCCAGGGTTTCAGGAGAAAGGACAAAAAAAGTTTTCCGAGCCGGAAGTTTGGGCTGGGTGCAGGCGGTGAAGAGGATGAGTGAGAGGAGGAGGGTGTAAAGAAGGAGATTCAGATTTTTCATGCAGGAATAAAGGTAAGCGAAAAACCATCATTGCAGAAAGGTTTTAGAAGAAAAACCAGATAGCAAATTATATTAGCAATGCACGTATTTTTTACTAATTTTAAATTCTAATATAAAATCACCATGGCACATTTCACCCCCCAATACCTCACCTTCTTCAAAGAACTCGCCCAGAACAACCACCGGGACTGGTTTCAGGCCAATAAAAAAACCTATGAAAAGGAAGTAAAAGGGCCTTTTAAAGCTTTTGTGCAAATTTTGATAGATCGTGCAGGAGAGATTGATCCGGATATCCAGATCGACCCCAAAGATGCCATCTTTCGCATCAACCGGGATATTCGTTTCTCCCAGGACAAAAGTCCTTATAAACTGTTCAATTCTGCTATCATATCAACTGATGGGAAAAGCGAAAAGGGCCGCCCAGGGGGATTTTATGTGGAGCTTGCTGCAGATCATTTGAGGATTTACCAGGGGGCTTATCAGCTTGACAAAGAACCCTTGCAGCGTCTCAGGGAGCTGATTGTGGAAAAGGCAGATACTTTCGCAAGCCTGATAGGGGAGAAGACCTTTAAAAAAACCTTTGGGGAGATTCGTGGTGAAAAGAACAAACGCATCCCCAAAGAATTGCAGGAAGCAGCTGAAAAACAGCCACTTATCTATAATAAGCAGTTTTATTACTTCACGGAGTTGCCTGCGGAAACTATCCTGAAGGATGATTTGGTGGAGATCGTTTTGGAGCGATTTAAAATCGGGAAGCCCGTGGCTGATTTTCTGGCGCAGGCTTGGGATTAGATCTTTATCTTATTTACTTACCTGCCTCTGCCCCAATCGCTCCAGCAATTTTTCCGAATAATCCTCCCCCAGCCATTTCAGGACATTATCACACCAAATGTCCTTGTATTCAGCATCTGTGATGATATTCCGTTCGAGGGCGAGATCGAGTAATTTGCCAGGATAGGAAGACTGAGGCTCACTTTCCATTTCACCGAGAGGGTAGGGGTCATCCAGCCCCATAATGATCTGCCTGATGCCCTGACGTTTGATCATCAATTGCAGGGAGTCAGTATCATGGACGAGGGTATCAAAGAAAATATTGGGATGGCCTACCGCCTTGCGGGGGTGGATTTTCCCCTCGAAGAGGTCGGGTCGACCATCAAATCCCATGATGCGCCTTCCCAGGTTTACCTGGGCAAGTTGACCGCCATGGGCGAAGCAAACCCGGATATCCGGGTATTTCAATTGGTAACCATTCAGGGTAAAGAAGTGATAGGCATCCGCACACTGTGCCAGCATCCACACCAGGTGAAAACGCCAGGCTGTATTTTCAAGTTTAATGAATTTTTCCCCATCGTAAGGATGTACTTCAATGGCGAGTTTGTAGTGATTTGCGAGCTCCAGGATGGGCTCTATATCCTGATCGAAGATGGTGCGCCAGGTGCCAATGGAGTCCATATAATGAGTTGGGAGGCATAACACCCTGAGTCCCAGCTGCTCTACGCAGCGCTCTATCTCCCAGAGGGCACCATTGACATAGCCTGAATGCACCACAAAACCGCAGGTAAATTTATCCGGATGATCGTGCTGAACACGGGCATTAAAGTCATTTTGAAATCGCAATGCGAGTTTCATTTCTTCCCAGCGGAGACCATTTCCATATAATTGAGAAAGATTGAGTACCACCGCATGATCGAGGCGGTTTTTCTCCATCCAGGCCAGTTTTTCCTCCAGGAAAAAGCTGGAATCGGTGATGGGCCGCTTCCAGTTTTTCTGGAGCATGTATTTACGATCTTTGTCTACCCAGAAGATTTCCTTATCCCGCATAAATTGGGGAATCTCCTCAGGGTATGGGAGAACGTGTGAATGTCCGTTGATTCTCAGTGTTTTATGCGTATCCATCGTGTGTCTATATTTTTTTTCAATTTACAAAATGAAGATCAAAATGAGGCGAATCCACTCATCTGTTATCCAAAAAATCCTCGTCAAAAAATAGCTTTCCTTTTCCGTCCCACATTTTCACCCAATGCAATTCACCTGAGCCCACAAATCTCACACGCAAACCTACAACTTTTCCGGCGTGTTCCTCATAGCTATGAGAGAGGGCATTTTCTCCATTCAAATATACCTGAATGTTGCGATCTATGATTTCCAATTGAAGATTTTGCCAACCGTCAAAATTGAGGTCAAGGGCTATCATAAGAGCCTCATTGTCAGATGTTTATTTCGCTAATTTTAGCCATAGCTTAATGGATCAGGTACCATTAATGTCTACTTTTTCGGCCCCTGAAAAAAGGGATGAAAATCGGGTAGGGGAGTGGTCCGTTGCGGGGCCAATTGTGGAAAAAGAGTCTTTTTGGATAGAAAAGCCTGATAATCTGGTATTTAAAAGCTGTACAACAGAGTCTGGTGGCCTAATATTTCCAAATTTGTACTAAAAAAGGACTCGCTTAATACGGCTTTGTTCAGTACAGGACAATTTTTCAGGAAAGTCCCCCAAAGTCCCGAAGGGACGCCATATTCAGCATGGGGCGAAGCCCCATGAAGGTAAACGCCCCCAATAGAAGTCCTGAAAGGACGGCATATCTTAGGAAGCCATAGCTAATATATCGCCCAGGACTTTGAGGATGTTTATAATTCTTGACTTTCATTTTTTGTCCTGTACTAAGACGGCTTTGTTAAAGCTGGTCATAGATTCTGATACCATTGGTGGTTGAGGAATAGTCGCAGAATTTGAGAATATGGGCGGAATCGCACTGGAATAAATTGTCAACCATAATTTATATTATGTTAAATAGGGTGCCTAGCCAAAGCTATATTCAATCTCCCGAAAAACCCTTTGAACTTCCGCTCAAGTTTTACGTATTTTGCAGCCTGAATCTACTGCCCCTGTAGTTCAATGGATAGAATAGGAGTTTCCTAAACTCTAGATACAAGTTCGATTCTTGTCGGGGGTACAAATCGCTCTTTACGTAACGTATGGAGCGTTTTTGTTATTTTGCGCCAAAAGTTGCGCCAAAACCATTCCTAAAATAGCCCAATATGAAGCAGGATTTTTTGATTAAC
>JAUIGE010000056.1 GCA_030430205.1 Bacteroidia bacterium
AGTCGATCAAGCTCTTTTACCACCAATAAGTCCACGTTTTTCTTTGTGAAAACCTGTGCCAGCGCGCGATCGCGAGCTGGCACACTTCCGCTAACCTTCTCTGAGATAATATCATAGTCAGTGATGCCCTGTTGCCTGGCCCACTGCACCAATTCTTCTTCCTGGCGATCAGTGTTTTGATCGAGGGTTGATACACGTATGTAGAGGATAGTTTTCAGCTTGATTTCTTCTTTATTCTGTACCAAAAATAGGTTTACGCAAAAATAGCTCCCGAAAGCAATACAGGAGCTATGGATTAGCGAAAAAATGTGCCATGATTAGGGTATATGCTAAAGCTGGGACAATTGTGGCTTTAGAAAAAAAAATCATATCCATTTATATTTTTTGGTCTGCTGCGTCTAAATAGGTAGAGCTTCTTTAGAAGCTCTACGTTAGTCTTAAAAGCCACATACTTAAAAGCCCATGAATGCCCTTGTTTTTTCTACATTAACCAATCCAAAACTCTATGAAAAATCTTTCTAATGGGAGAATTATGGCTATGATGTGCCTGATTTTCTCCGTTTCGCTTTGCCTTAATTCATTTTCCCTGTTTGCCCAAACCTATATCAATACGGAATGGGAAACGAACTATGGCCTGCCTGACAGCATCGACTGGACGGCATCAACACTGGATAATGAAAGTAATCTTTACATTGTGGGCAATACAGTTGTGAGCGGACAAGGTCCAAACATCCTCACTAGCAAGTATGATTCAGGTGGGGATTTGTTATGGTCCAAGGAATATAACTATGACAATGACAGAGATTATGGTGCTGCGATCGCTGTGGATGGTAACGGCAATGTCTATGTGACAGGAGCCAGTTTTGATCCGTCATGGTAACGGGCATGAGTGCCGGAACGAATCTGGATATGGATTATGCCACGCTTTGCTACGATCCCGGCGGCACGAATCTGTGGACATCGAGATACAACTATGCAGGAGGCGATGACCGCGCCGGCGGTCTGGAAGTGGCTCCGACAGGAGAGATTGTTGTGGTGGGCATCAGCATGGATAGCACTGGCAACAACCAATATGCTTATTTACAATATGATGAGAGCGATGGCTCCACCCTGATTGAAGAAAGAAAAAACCTTCCAGGCATTGCCCTGGAGAAACCCGCCGCCATTGCACAGGATAACTACGGCAATTTTTACATCACAGGAAGTGTCTCCGATGGGACCCATTACGATATGTATACCGCCAAACTGGATGACAGCCTTCAAATAGATTGGGAAGTCACATACAATGGCGATAGCCTGAACGATGAACCCAACGCCATTGGCGTTGATACGGCAGGTAACGTATTTGTGACAGGCTATACGGAAGATGACAACGGCAAGCAGTTTGTCACCATCAAATATGATTCAGCTGGGGAAGTAGACTGGGTTCAGATAGAAAGCAGTGGCAGTGGCACCGGAAGCGCCGAGGCTACAGACTTACAGATTACGCTGGATGACAAAATCTATGTTACGGGCAGCCGGTCGGTTGGCTCCACGAACAGCGTTTACACGGTATGCTACAATCAGGAAGGTGAAAAAGTATGGCAACAATTTACCGATGAAGAGGAAGAAGCTGAGGATGTGCAGGCTGATTTGTATGGGAATGTGTTTGTGACGGGCAGGTCTTTTGCGAATGGGAATTATGCTTATTTGGCTTTGAAGTATAGTACTTACCACCATGTCTGGCAGGTAGAAAGAGATACTGCCAATAATCCAACCCACCTCGGTAATGAAGTCATTGTTCGTTTTGATCCATCTGCCTTGATTTTAACCCAAATCAACAATCCCAAAATACAATTTGGGCGAGTTGACCAATTTGTCAAACCTGCTATTCTGAGTCAAATGGAGACGAAGTTGGGGACAAATGGGCAATTAGCAAACTCTCCTGTCATCAAAATTTTTAGAAACCTTACTTCTAATCATACAACTTCTATCTCTCGTGGGGGAAATTCAGTCCCAATTCCTTCCTTATGGGCGGCATTGCTTATCAAGTTACCTGAGACAGGAAATGAAAGCGTGGAAGACAATGCACCGGAGGCTATTGATAGCCTCAATACTATGAAGCCAGATATTTGGTATGCTCATTACAACAGGTTGGGGAGCTTGACCCAAGGTGCTAACGATCCATATTATGCTGACACTTTTCAGACGTCACTGAATGTATATCCAAATGATCTTGTAAGTACCGATACTGTAAGTATCAGGGTCGAATCCGCTTGGGACAAAACAACTGGAAGGCCAGAAGTAAGAGTTGGCGTATTTGATTCTGGAATAGAATGGACCCACCCCGATTTTGGAGGAGATGGAATTACTATGAATAGCTCTGTTATTAAAGGAGGATTTAACTTATTCAGTTCAGTTCCCATCAGTAATCTGCCAAATAACGATACTACCGGACATGGCACTTCTGTAGCAGGAATTATTGGAGCTGTACGAAATGATTCATTTGGGATAGCAGGTATCGCTGGTGGAGATGATCTCATAGGTCTAAGAGGAGTTAGTTTATTTGCCATGAAAATTGGCAATGCAAATGGACAAATACCTTTATCTATGGTATGTGCTGCTCTTGAGGCAGGAGCAAGAGATACAGCTTCCGGAGGTCTGGGGCTACATATTATGAATCATAGTTGGGGATATAGTTTTCTACAACCTGCAACCCCTCCCTATGTAAGAATGTTGGGAGAAGCCGTAGAATTTGCATTAAAAAATGAAGTAACAACAGTCGCATCCAGTGGCAATCATAGTACTTTATTTTCCAATGCTTTCTATAGCTATCCTGGGATGTTATTTGATGAATGGGTAGTATGTGTTGGGGGTACTGGAACAAATGGGAGATATTTGGGAGAGAACAATGGGAAACCAGGTGATTGGCCTTCCAATAGCAATACATTGATTGATGTAGCTGCCCCGGCTACCTTGGGATTAGTGATTACTACACATAAAGGAGCAGGGTATAGATACTTTAATGGTACATCCGCAGCTGCACCTCATGTATCAGGTACTGTAGGCTTAATGTTAAGTTATTTTAACGATTTTACTTCAGGGAGTAAATATCTGGCACCTGCAGATGTTGAGCATATCTTACAACGCACAGCTACAGATAAAGGAGCCCCGGGCCATGACTCATATACTGGATATGGCTTATTATATGCGGGAGCAGCACTAACTCAAATCTCTTATCCCTATGATATTCAGCATTTTGAAACAACAAACTTTCATACCGATACGCTTTTTACAGATACCCTGATCGAAATCAATCATCCTTATCAACATTTTCCGGTAGGAAATTTTCGGGTAGATATTATTCAATTTAAAGATACCATTAGTGCTAATATCGGCAATGCTCTGGTTGTCGATTACTGGACAAGACCCAGTACTTCATCAGCGTGGAATTTTGTGTCTTTAGGAACGGATGTTATACCTGTAGACCGCCCTCAGTTACAACGCATAGGTGCCAGTGGCAGCGAATTTGAAGTAACGGGTTATTACTTTTATGTGCATGAAGACAATTTTGGCACAAGTATTCAACAAAATTTTCCTTTAGAAATTGTGGATTCCTTTCCCCCAAAAATCTCCATCTCCATACTAACCTATGACCCAAGTGTCGCCATCGCCTCAGATAAGGACTATCCCATTGATTGGACGATCTTCCCCAATCCTACAGATAAAGAAGTGTTTATCCAACTGCCTCAATCGCAATCCAGTTCGGTACAGTATGCCCTTTTTGACGTGACAGGTCGAAAAGCCTATGAGCAAAATATCGCGTTTAGAAGTTCGGGCACATATAGAGATCGTTTATCTTTATCTCATTTACCCGCAGGACTTTACTATCTAAGAGCGAGCAGCAATCATTTCTCAGTCAGCAAACAGTTAGTTATTCACTAAAAAACTTGTAGGGTTACATTTTAATGTGACCCTACTCTATATTACAAAAATCAAACATCATGAAATCTTCCATTTTATATATACTACTTTCCTTGCTTCTCCTTGCCTGTCGCCATGATCCCATCGAGATTCCTATTCGCTGCGAAGGGGACATATATGCCTCAGGAGATACTTGTATTGTTATTCCTCCATCTTCAAGTGTTTTTGGGTATGATGCAGAAGTTACAGCCTTTGACCAAAGAAGACCCGTTTTTAATCCAACCAATCCCAATGAAATCCTTTATCTACATATCAATACGGATCCATTTACCCGCTTTTATACAGAATTGCGGATATTCAACCTCTGCACAGGCGAAGATCGGTTGATCACAGACAAGGCGGAGTACAATCCTGACTGGAGTGTAAAGGACTGGATTATTTTTGAGGATCCCGGCTTTCAGCTCTGGAAGATCAAAAGCAATGGAGATAGCTTGACTCAGCTTACTTTTCAGCATCAGCATAATTGCCCCAAATGGTCACCTGATGGGAAATTCTTTTTACATTATTTGGTAGATGGACCAAGTCTTGGAAAGACCGTTCTTATGAATGAAGATGGAGAATTGATTAAACAGTATAAACCTGATTTAGGATCTTCTCTAAACTATTCCTGGTCACCTGATGGTAATCGTTTTTTACTTAGTTTTTACTCCGATATTAGAATTGGAAATATTGAGGGCGAGTTGGTAGATTCATTTCCTGACATATCCCCGGCTTTATCATCACTTGCATGGCATCCTGTGGGGAAGGACATTTATTGGTCAGATCGTTCAGGAATCTATAAAACAAACCTGGAAACCAGAAAAACCCATCCATTGCTCAAACGCTGTGAAAGTAACAAAAGCTATGTAGTTTTTTCAATCTCCCCCAATATGGATCAGATGATTTTTGAGCAAAGGTATTTGACAAAAACGGGAAATAATCTTTTACTTCATGACTGGTTTCTGGTGAGCCTGGATATGGATGGCAGTAATGAGCGAAAGATCATGATTGAGAAATGACTTTCCTTACTCAGACTAAGTGGGCTTATACTGCTGGACATTTTTTTGACGCTGACTTTTTATGACGGTTATGACTTGATTATGACCAGGGCTTTCGTCATAAAAAAGTCATAAATAGTAGGGATTATCACGACTGCCTATATAGCTTTAAGAAATTTGGCCCCCAAGGTTTAGCTTTATGGTGTGAAACAAAAAACCACGACCAAGGGGACCGATACTAAAATTAGGTCTCTGACGAGTCTAAACCAAATAGAATATGCCGCTCTCTTGCCAATTTTTGGCGAGTTGGCTGAGCGAAAATTGGCAAATTACACCCTCAAGGGAAAGCCCCGACAGCGTTTGGGCTTTAAAGAGCAAGCTAACAGCAGTCTTTTGGGATCAGAGCGCAAACTGGAATTTATGCTGATGTACTTGAAGGGCCCTAGCTCGCCAAAAGGGCGAATTTACCCACGCATTTTGCTATAACTGTCTGATTTTCAATACACAGCAATGATTTTTCTTTCCCGAAATCAGCCAGTATTTAGCGCATAATTTGGGAGTGGAGTAACTGCGCAAATGCCCCCACTAGCCCACAAAGGCACACAGTCTGTTTTTTAAAACTAAAAAAGGCATCTTCATTTTTATGAAGATGCCCCCAAGCCCTAATATCAGTGGCCAGGTGGCCACACTTCAATTATAGGAATTTTAGATGATTTAACCGCCTTCTTTTGACACTTTTTCTAAGTGAGGGAAAGCAAGTCCTGGGTTTGCCACACAGATACGAGGTCCATGATCGCCGCCTGTCCAAATACCATATTTAGCAACAAACCATTCGTCAGATATGTCCGTGCCATTGATTATAATCGGCTCTTCACCAATCCATACCTTTCCCTCTATTGCCATGCCCTTTATATCTCCAGCTCTATATCGCTTGCCATGTTCACCCCAATATTCTTCGTCGGTTTTGCCGACATACTCTTCGGGAATCACATCAAATGCTTTTGCATAGGCATTGTTGATGTAGAGCATCTTGCCAGAGGGGTCTTTTATCCAAAAGGGGAATGGCAGTTGTGAGCTGAATGAGGAGAGCAATAGCTTTGACTCTAAAACCTTTACCTTCTCGCTCAGAACGCGGACTTGTTCTTTGTACTCCGCCAGGATGGTTACAAAGTCATCCCGCTTCGATTTGCGAATGGCAGATATAGCTGCGAATATCCCGCCCCCTGAAAGCAGGCCAACGATGGCACCAATTATCGTGTTTATATGTTCCATGCGAAGAGGGCTGGGAGATGGCTAATTCAACGGTTTAACGCACAATAAAAGACAGATTAGAACCTGGGTATTTTCCTTCCTTATCCTGTATTAGAACCCAATACATGCCAGCAGATAAGGATGTTAGTTGAAAGGAAATGCTATTGTGGCCTTTTGTCGTAGTAAGCGTTTCCTGAGCTATCCGCTGGCCAGTTGCATTGCATACATCTATTTCCAGCATGGAGGATTCTGGAATATCCACCCGTAGGGTCAAATTGCCATCCTGATAACCTACTGTGCCAGATAAGCGGTCTGGAAGATTGTCTACAAAATCGCTAATCAGTTGAGTTGAATCTGTCGCTGCATCGAGCGGCCTGTTTGCATAGAGGGTCAGTTGGTTCTGAAATCCCCTATCGCCCGTAATCGCCCCATTTCCGTTACAGGCGGCCACACTTGCATATATGGTTACAGGTCCCTCATAGAAAGGCGATGGAAACCAGGTTGCGATCATATATACCCGATTGGTCGTTCCTATCCTTGCCGGGAGAATCGGCACATCATGCTCAAGGTATAGCCTTCCAAACCAGCTAAACCTTGTCGCAATAGGCGAGTTAGGGGTGTTGGGGGGAAGTAGCCAACCAGCCTGATTTCCGGCCGTATCCAGCACAACGAATTGTATGCCTCCGTTTATAAAGCTGTCGGGAGATAGCAGCTCTACCATAATAGCATGCGTCGCTCCCCTTATGTAGCCATTCACCTGGGCCTGCTGGAATAGCTCCCGAATGATAACATCTCCGGAATAGGTCCCTCCGGTGTGGCAATTCGAACAAGTTCCCTCTCCAGGCGCGCCAGTGGCGAAAACCCGAGCTGTAGCAGCAGGTCCACTGCTGTGGCTTTTAACAACAGAAAGTGTGACGGCCAATAGGATGACCAGAATAGAAATGATTTTTTTCATGGCTTGCTTAGTTTTCTTCGAAATAATCTAACTCAGAAGGGCTATCATGGGCTGGTTCTGGCTTATCCTCAGAGCGAATCCATTTCAGGAATGCCCGATAAGCAAGGATGAATACAAAGGGCAAGATGACCGATACCCAATCCCCGTAGGTGAATGCGGTTGTGGCCGTCTCCGGACTGTAAGAGGGATCAATGAAGGGGTTCAGAAATTGACCAATGAAAACGCCAAAAATGACGAGTGCTGCGAAAAAAGCGAAGCCTATCCAGGCATTGCTGAAGAGGGATTTTAGGAATGATTTCATGTTAAAAGGGTTTAGGTGTAACAGTCTGTAAACAGGGTTGAAAGTTGCGCTTCTGGCAGCATATAAAACAAGAAAGGCGAGTATGACAGCTTGCCAGGCTGGTCCGGGATATACCAGGCTGAAGAGTAAGCCCGAAACCAGTTGGCTACATGCGATTGCAGCTATTTTGCACAGATGCCAGCCATCCGTTAACCACACAAGCCATGTTGTGGATCCAGGGAATGATGGGCCTTGCCCAGGATCGCGGTTCCGGTATTTATTACGCCAGCTATCGGGACCAGTGAAGTACAGCAGGAAGCGCGAAAAATGCCCCTCTCCCCTACTCCATCGAGCCATGTGCGACAATTGCCATTTGTCTGGTATGCCTATCATGTCTTTGAAGGCTTCAAATACACCTTCAAGCATGGCCAACGCGACGATGGCGATAAGGATGAGGCTGGGAACAATCACTTCTTGCGATTTTTAAGGGCGACTACCATAATGAGGATAATAATCAGGATTACCATCCCAAGGATGATGTAACCAGGCGTAGGATCCTGCTCTTCTGTAAGGAGCAATCCATCCTCCCGTGTTCCAGGTTGCGTCTTTTGTTTTCGGTTGGAAACCAGCGGGACAATGGCACCTGCTACGCTAATTAGGCTACTGATAATCAATTCCATTAGCGCTTCCTCCTGATTAAGACCACCACCAAAGAAATGATGATAATGCCACCTGCCAGATAAGCCCATGTATAGTTTTTCGCCTTGAGCAGGCTGGGATTGCATACAGGATCCAGCTCTGCGCCTGGGAGAGAACAGCGGCTGGTGTTATTCGTTGGGTCGGGGTCAATATTGAAATTGTCAATCGCCTCGGTTTCTCCAACGAAGTTGAGCAGGTAGTCCTCTTTCGACTGCACATCGTAGCCTGATTTACAGGCATTTTTACAGCCCTTTTGTAGCTCTTTTGACTGCGGAAAAAAACCCTCACATCGGTTTTTGCATTGGCATTCTTTGCCACAGAATAGGGATTGTATTGCCATGATAGTAGGGATTTGGGGTTATTACTTGTCCGGGCAACCCCCATCACAGCCGCAAGGGCAGGCGCTTTTGCTTTTTTCAAGAAAAAGCAAAACTCCTGCAGCAATTGCGACAAGTGAGAGAGACAGCCAAAACCATGTAGGAATCTTCTTCATGATGGGATGGGATTAGGCGATGCGTGTGATGAATTTTTTCGGGTCTATCTGGGTGGTGATCTTTTCATCCTGAAGGAAATCCCCCGAGGTGATTGAGAGCACCTGTGCGTAGGTGATGCCATCGGTATTTTCTTTGGCGTAGGCCAATCCAGCTTCTTTGAGCTGGGCATACCTGGCTGCGCTTGCCTGGTGGAGATTGGCAACCTTTGCTTTTCGTTCATGCAGATCTCCACAGGTGTGTAGATATTGCCCGAGCTTTCGGGAATCGCCATCACCAGCAAAAAGTTTCCTTGCAGATATGGCACATTCTTCCGTATTCAGTTTGGTGGAATACAATTCCCGAAATGACTTCTTGCCCATGACGATGCGGTAGCTGCCCTTTGGCTGGTTTCGCATTGCCTGGCCTTTGCTGCCATCACGCTTTACAGATAGGTAAAATTTAGGGAAGAAAAGCTCCGTGGTGTCATGCAGAAAAAGCACTACATCACCGGAGGCTGCATCATCCTTCATGATAACTACCTGCTCTACTTTCCTGCCGGAGCCTTTGCTCCGATAGTCTTCGATCATGCCTGCGACACATTTCGCTTGTTTGTCTGTCATATTGCGATCGGGGCGATCGGCCTTGTCCAGCGCTTTTACTTTCTCCGGAACGGCTTCAAGAGGCTTTGCCGGAGTTGCTGGTTTCGGTGCTGTTTTTTCAGGCGTTTTGGTTTTCGGTTTTGCCTGCTGGTTTTTCAGCCTGGATATGTATCGGTTTAGGACGGCGAGTCCGGAAAGCAAGGGAGAGGCAGCATCGAGGATCACCAATTGGCCTTTGTAGTCTCCCAATGCTGCCATCTTCTGTCCGTTCTTGGAAGGGATCACGACTCCATTGAACTCCACTTCGAAGGGATGCTCTACATTCGTGCCCAGGTAAAGCTTCCCGCCTTTATCTTCCCATGTGACATCTTTATAGACTTTTCCGGAAATGTAGAGCGGAATCGCCTTTTTCTTGGGTTCAGCCCTCTGGGCAGGCTTGGGTGCAGATTCCGGTATAGGTTTCGGAACGGCCACCGGTTCCTCCTTTTTGGGCTCAACTGTTTTTTTCTCAGGAGTCTTCTTTTGCCTGTCAGGCTTCTCTGATTTCTCAGCCTTCGGCTCCACGCTGGCTTCCGCCTCTTTTAACTCTTGTTCCAGCTTCGGCAAAGCATTCTTCCGCATATCCGCCTTGATTGGCTCAGGGATCAATTCATTTTCAAGGCCTGCTTTGATCTTATCAATATCGGCCTGGATTTGGGGTTTTGTTCTCATGATGAAAGGCTCATGGCCAATTTTAGGGTTTCTATGGTTTCCTGATAAAGGGATTTATCTGTGGCGAAGCTCATCGCCAGCTCCATGCTTTGAATGGCTTCTATATAGGGGTTGAAAGTGTTGGGCGAAAGGCCTAAGAGCCGATGGGCATTGGCTTTCAGGTTGTAGCTGAAGCCTCTGCGGATATGGTAGAAATGGTTTGCCGCTGAGAGACTATCAACATGGCTGTCGCCCATGGCACCGCCTGAAAGTAAAGGCATGACCAACATCATTAGCTGCTTCATATTGCCCGCCTGCACCAGGTTCTTTTTTGCCGTCGATGCTATTTTGGGTGTCAGCATGGTCGCTTTGCCTGCTGATTGAGCGCCCCAAACAGCTTCTTTATAGCCAAGCAGGAGCATGGTTTGTAGGCAATCCTTTACCATGTCCAGATTGACTGCAACTTGCACAGGCTTGCCGTTGTCTCCCGGAAAGTCAATCATTCCATAAGCCCTGATCAAATCAGCCGATTTATACAGCCCATACTTTTCCAGCAAGGAAATGTGATCGAGCAATGGCTGTATCTCGAAAGTAACATGATGGCTCAGGTCTTTTCCTGCTGGAATTGCAGCTTGAATATTGGGAAATTTGTATTCCGTGATTTCGGCATCTCCATGCTGCTCAAAGCAGTTTTTGTGCAGACAGTATATGCCTTTTTGCTTATGGATGTAAGGCAAATAAATCAGTTTGTGTAAATCCGTGGCCACGGTGCCTTGCTCGTTAAACATGACGCCCAGCAATGCAAGCTGCGAAATGTCTTTACTGCTGATCACAAAAGGCCTCAATAGCTTATGAAGCTGCTTTTCATCCAGCTCAGCGAGCGGTTTATTAAAGGATTTTGCATAGCGTTTTGGGGCAGGCTCCAGCCCGGCCAGGACATCTTTGCCGCTAATAGTCTGTAAGCTTATCAGGATTTCCAGTTCTTCCGATATCGCAATGCGCTGCCTTGCCGGGAGCAGGGCATTGAAACGAAAGTAATCAGCCAGGCGCTCCGGGAAAAACAAGAGAAACTCATCAGCCCAACGGGAAAGGTTCATTTCGAAGATATTCAGACTCACTTTGTCTTTTTGCTTCTCATATCTCGCTGCCCACTGGACGACTTCTGACCATCGCTCTTCTTCGTACTTTTTGATAGAACTTGCTGCTGTTTGCAGCAACTTTGTCATGATGTCGCCTGATTGCATTAAATCAAAGAATGCAGCTTGAGAAAGCTTTTCCCAGCCTGCTATTTTGGTAAATGCTATCTCCTTCTCCATTTCATGCCGAAAAACCCGCCATCCGAGCCAGATCTCATATTTTCCCGATTCTTCTCCTTTTCCCATCCAAAGGCGGATTTGTTTGGCGATGCCGGCAGGATTGATAATTCTGGTTAACTCATCCCATTCCGCTTTTACAGCTTCTGCCTGCTTCAGGATTTCAAATCCCCATTTGTGGGCAAAATCTACGATTTCGGGCATGGGCTTATGTGGAACTGATGTTTTTTGAGGCGGTTTCGTATCACCAGTCACATCTGACTCATGGTAGTCATAATCGGCATTTTCCAAAACGCCCACTTTCATGATGTCTCCGCTATCCAATAAGGCCTGCAGCTTTCCTTCAGAGATACCTGGCCAGGCAGAAATCCGCGTATGGGCTTGCCCTTTTGAACCTGCTTTTCTATGCCCAATCCATACATCATGGTTTTTGCCTGACTCCTTGATGGTAATAAGCAGATGATGAATGGCGCCATCGATTTTAAGATACCGGCTTAGCTCATCCGTGTCGGATCTCGCCTCGCCTGCGGTGAGCAATTCAAAGCGCCAATGGTGCGCAAAATCGTGTAGGGATTGGGGGTAATCCTTTTGATCCATAACGTTTAATTTATCTGAATGATTTTGCCTTAATTCTGCCAATCCGTTTTCCGTTACCGACAATTTTGCGACACCATGGGTGTAGTCATAGCTAAAGCCATAGCTTTCCCCATGGGCCAGGGATGAGTAGATTT
This sequence comes from Bacteroidia bacterium, assembly GCA_030430205.1. Lineage (GTDB taxonomy): Bacteria > Bacteroidota > Bacteroidia > J057 > J057 > JAUIGE01. Next base: position 11,932 of record JAUIGE010000056.1, read on the forward strand.
CCCAGAAAGTCTCATATCGCACAGACATGGGAGGGATAAGCAATTCATAATCGCCATGCCTATTCTTTTTGGCGATGGCAGGAATGGGAAGCGCCTCTTCTATCTTCCAGCTTTTTTCTTTTTGATAATCTATTTCTGCCATACTTATGCTGCGAATTGCATCGCCAATTCAAGGGTTTGGATCGCCTCCTGGTAAGGTTTTTTGTTATCAATAAAGCCCATCCCAAGGGTGATTGCCTGAATGGCCTCCTGATATTGTAGCTTTCCTACAACTTTCTGTTGAACCTTCTTTTCCGGTTTTGGAAAAAAGGAAGAATCCGCACGATGAAGTGCAGCGGCCAGGTTTATTGGTTCCCAATAGAAATCCAGTTCGATTTTTCCATTTTTCACCAATTCTTCGGTAGAGATATAGCCCAATTCAGAATTGATGCTATCCTGATTGAGAATGACCTGACCAAAAAACACCTTTTCTGTGGGATCATACTCGGTGATAAACCAATCGCTTCCGCCATAGAAATAATGGGCATAAGCCATCAACGGTTCTTCTTCGCCCAGGCCTGCTCTCGGGCTAAATCGGGGGATGGAAGCCAGTTGCGCTTCCAGCTCCGGCAGGACAGAAATGCTCAATTCGTCAAACATCTCATTCCTGACGATGGATCGCTGATGCGCAGGCATCAGTTTATGGAGAAAGGGGTAGGCTTCTCTGGTAATATGCCGAACCTCGTTTTTGAAACTGTCATCAATCTCAGGGATGGGAACCGAAATCTCTACTGGCGACATCTTTGGAGCATGTACAATGCCATCCGTATCACAAGACTTACCCGTGAGTTTATTGCAGGAAAGCAGGTAGTTAAGGCTGGTAAATTCCTTCACCACATCGGCCATGCCGCGAGACTGAACTTCCCGCTCGTCAATTTCCTGCTGGTAGCGGGCTACCAATAGCGCCCTGTATTTGTCGCTTTTCAGCTTTCGCTGTCTTTCTTCGGCTGCCTCAATTTCGTTATTGAGCCTGTCGGCCTCCTGCTGGAGTATGGTTTCAGTATCGGCTCCATCATCGAGTTTGCCGGCCAGGCTTTTGAGCAAAGCTTTGGAGCGCTTGCGGGAAGAGATGACGTTGTCGACAGCTACGCGCACGCCCCACTCGTAGCCGATACGGCTGGCAAACTTCCGGACAAGCTGGTACTGGATGCGCACATCATTTGTGTCTTTTCCTTGTAGCCAATCACGATCGGCTACCTCTAATCCTTTTTGGAGGTGTTTTTCAAAACTCTCCTCATGTGCGGAAAGTTTTCGCAAAACATCAGCCCCCGAGCGCATGCTCTCCTTGCGGATGTTCATGGCTGCGATTTCCGCTTCTACCAGTTGGAGCTGGTTGCTGATCTCACGATCGGCACGAATGACCGGATCGGTGATAACCAGGTCGCGCAGCTCCTGTGGATTGAATTCATCAATATTGAGGGCAGAACTGCTCTGGCCGCGCTGCCAGATATTGTTGATGCGTGCGGTCTTTTCGTAGAGCAATTGAAAGAGGAAGGCATCCACGGAGTTTTCGACCAGCGGATTGACGATGCGAATATGCTCGAAGATATTGCCAAAGCGCCAAATCCGTCCTTCTAATTGGCGCACATCTGTAGGATTCCATGGCAAGGTCAGGTTATAGAGAACCGATGATTGATTTTGCAAATCAACACCAACCAGGATAGCAGATGAGCCAAGGATCAATTTGATCGTCCCCTGGGGATTGAGAAAATCATTTTTGATCTTCTCGCGCTTGGATTCGGTGGTTTTTCCGTCAATGATGCCGATTTCATCGGCTTTCAGCCAGCCTCGCTCGGCGATATAATCGCGGATCATCTCGAAGGCCTGCGTGCCGATGGACATAAACAGCACCTGGCCGGAAATCGGCTCTTTATTGGCGCGGTGGTAATTCACCACACTTTCCATGCACTTGATGGCATAGTAGATTTTGGGAGCGGATTCTACGAATACCTTGGGGGAAAAAGCGGGAGGACGCGTCACGACCGGGTCGCCCTGGGCACGCAGCAGATAGGGTGAAAGGGCGCAAGTTCGCCCGAAGGTGATAATCAGTAAATCCAGGCCCATGGGCCTTCCCTTATCATCCAGCTCGATATAGGGCCAGAGGCGTGAGTTTTCCTGTACCTGGCGGTTGGGAGATGCCAGCATGGAGATTTCTCCAAACCAGTCCTTTTGCAATTGGGTAGGTTGGAGAAAGGTGGAAATCTGCTTTTCGGCAGGCAGGATGACGCCATTTTCGTCCGTCAGCATCGGCAGGACAATCTTCTCCGGCCGCTCAATACCTACTTCTTCACCCAGTTTATAGTTGATGTATTTGTAAATCAACTCCTGCAGGACAGGCAGGTTATTGAAGGATTTGATCACCTTTTTCGGAGAATACCTTCCCTTTGAGGTAAAGGCTTCCTCCCAGGTTTCGTTCACGAAATTGGAGAAAAAGGTGGAGATATTGCGGATGCCCATCTGCTGCATATCGCGGTAGGCGACCAGCGAAAGCATGGAGTAGATCTCCAGGGGATTGTTGGTAAAAGGCGTTGCCGTAAGGCCCACCACATTGCGAAGATGGTTGTTTTTGAGGATGTATTGAGAAAGCATAAAGGCTTTCACGCCCACCTGTGAAGGCTTGGCTCCCTGAATCTGAAACGTCCGTTCTGTCCGACGGCCACGGCCTTCAGCTTCCGGATCTTTTAGTTCTCCTTTTACATCGGAGAAAATGTTTTTGAAAAAATGCGTTTCATCCGTAATCAGGCAATCTGCGCCCAGCTCTTCAATATCTACTTTGGTGTCTATCAAAGCTCTCGAAACGATGTCTTCTATGTCGTTTTCAACCAGAGCTTGTTTGCGTTCCGAAACTGCGCCTTCATTTTGTGAAAGGATCACTTTTACTTCTTGCACCAAGGTCTTTTCGGTTTCTTCCCCAAAACCCATGCGCCTGAGCCCCTCTTTGGTCATCAATAGAATTGCCTGTTCTTCCGGAATCTCGATCTGTCCATCATCATTGGTGATTTGTTTGAGGTAACTATCCCCCAGATTGTGCAGGTCATAGACCTTTACTTGCGGCAGGATGCCTGCTATTTTATTGCCTGCTTTGTCCACTTTGCCAGAGATCTCCGCCAGCCATTTGTGGTAGACGTTTTTGGGAACAGCCACAATGGGCCGCTTGAACATACCGCAGTAAAAGCCCTGCGCCAGGTAGAGAATGGAGGTCATCGTTTTCCCCAACCCAACATCATAAGCCACATGGCCAGAACCGGTTACGGTCAAAAAGGCAACGCCCTCACGCTGGGCGGGGCGTATCTGCAAAGGGCTTTTTTTGAAATAGGCAGACACCTCAAATCCGACAGGAATCTTATTGTAGTCGTAAGGCTTGAAATGATTGTAGGTGGAATTCCAGAGGTAGTCGATTTTCTGCTGATCTTCTCGCAAGAGTTCCTGTTCCAAAAACTCCGCAAAGAGCGCCTTGGCCGCTTCTTCAGCCGAACGTCTACGCTGGAGCTTTTCGGAGTCCGAAGCATTGCGAATGGGGCGTGAGTCAAAATATTGACCGATAATATCCCTGCGGTTGGCACCAAATCGCTGTTTGATTTCTGCTGTGTCCAGGTCGTAGATGTAATCCTGCATAAAAGCCGCTTGCAGGCTTTTGGGTTCCTCAAAAGGAGAGGTGTCGCGCAGGCCTCCGATCATAAAGGATTCTGCCAGTTCACTTTTGGGGTCAATGTAGAGCCTGCGGGATTCATCGCCTGTGATGGAGAGCGTTCGCGGCTTGGCCGCTTCAAGCTCTTTGAGCAATTGCTCATAAGCCGCCATACCCAGCTTTTGGATCAACAGCTCTTTTTTCCTCCGGACGCGCTGAATCTTCTCATAGATATTGCCTGAAAAGTAAATAGCGGATGGCACATATTCCTGCCCGTCAAAAACCAAAGCACCCGCTTTTACCAGGCCATTGAGATCTGGCTTTTTTTCGTAGAATCGTGACCACCCATTTTCAGGCCGGGAAACGATAGCCGGATCCATGATCCCACCTGATTGCGTTTGGTACCAAACCCAGGCGCGCACCTCGGCTTCGGTGATACCGGAATTGTATTTCTGAAAGACATCATCGAAGCAATGCATATCCTTACCACAACCTGCATGTAAGCCCAGCTCGTGATCCACTTTTTCCATTCTGCTTTTCTCAATGACATGGGCTACGTTTTCAGGCTTGGGGGTTTGTTTCGTTTTCATCTTAGAAGGGCTTGGCTTAGGGGAATTAAAAGAGGTCAGAAAATGATCTTTAGGCATGGGAACCTTGATGGTTTCCAGGGCTTTGTGCCGTTCGGCTTGCAGGAGCACGGTATAGCTATCGCGCCCAAACCGGTTGGAAACGGTCGTTTCTTCTCCCAACACCTTTTCAGGATGCTTCGCAAAAAAATCGTCATTGCTCAAGACAGACATAGATATTAGGGCTTGGGGGGTTATTTCGGGCTTTATTCAAAAGAGGGCAAATCGCTTTCCACCTGGGCCATGGCCTGGCCTACACTCAGGCCTTCCCGAACCGCCAGCTCAAAAACCGTCTGGCGGATATATTGGCGGCCTTGCTCGCCTTTCAGGTAGGTACAAATCGAAGGATAAGTATCCTCGCAAGGATTGCTGAGTTCGGTGTCGATGATGGCGTAGAGTTTTTGTTTGTCTGTCATGATTGGGAAAGATTTTAGGTCTTCTATTTTCTCCGGAAAACCACGATTTCAGTAAGGACCTCGGTATTTGGGAACATCTTCGCAGGAAGACGATAAGCGTCAATCAGATCCGCCTGTTTGGCGATGCGATTTTTGACGGGTGAATCCTTTTGCCTCAAAAAAGGAACACCGCCATTTTTGGGTTCTGTGCCAATCACATAGATGAGCAAGCCTCCCGGCAGCAACAGATCCAGGCCTCGGGTGATGAAATATTCTTCTACTTTTTGGGCGCCTGTCGCCTTCTTCTCCAAAGGCGCATAGCGCCCTTTGAACTGCCCGTAGGGCGGATTGCCGATCACCAGGCGGTATTTTGGTAAAAAAGGCACCGCCTTTCTGCGATCCGTAAAGATGCTTTCGAAAGGCGCTTGCTGAATGTTGGCGTGAGGAAAGGTCTGCCTGGCGATGTGAAAGGAGGTCGGATCAATCTCGAAGGCATCCACCTCGATCAGCGGAGAGAAGAAACGCAAAAAGCGGCCTGTACCACAACTGGGTTCAAGTACAGGCCCATCATTAAAACCATGATGAATGGCCAGGCCAACCATCTTTTTGACAAGAGACAAAGGCGTATAGAATTCACTTAACAGGCCCTGGCCGTATTGATCAAAAGTGCCTCCAAATTTAGCCATGCCCCCACCTCCTTCATACTGGGACATCAAGCGGAGTTCATCGGCTGTGTAGCCGTTTTGCTTCGAGGCGATCAGTTCCAGGATTTGTTGGTTGAGTTGGTGGGGGTTGGTTTTCATGGCTATGGGCTTGGGTGAATGTAATTTATAGGCTAATCAGAAGAGATTCCGAAGGATAGCGAAGGATATACAGACCCGAGGGAAGCATGCTGACGACCTTCTGAAATTCGAGGTTTTGGCCCCCGGCTTTATCGCCGCTTTCGGTTCCTGTGAAAAGGACCTGCCCATTCATGTTGATCAACTCAAATGCTTCCCCGGAAATGTGCACAACACTGCGAGTTGTCTCTACTGTAGTTTGCGCAGCCTTTCGGGCCTGACTTTCATAGCAGTCGGCCTGGGTGCTGGCATAGGGAAAATCTCCATAGGTGCTAGCCACCGTAACAAGCAGGCTGCTATCGAGAAATTCCCAGGATCGGGGAATTACCGACTGGCTGCTTACCACATAGTCAATTGCCTCAAAACAGCCATTTGTCACGCCAGAGGTAAAATCAACTGCCTGGGCTGTTGTATGTGCTGTGTCTTGTCCAGTTAAAAAAATCATATCCCCATCCGGTGAAAAGGCCTCCCACAAATCCTGTGAAGGATAGCTGTAGGCCCAGGAGATCAGGGAATTGAAGGGATTGAAAGCAATGGCTGATGAGCCTGCCAGTATCAGTTGTGATCCATGAGAATCCATCGAATGGATCGCTGCTGGATTGCCCATGGGGTCCTCCATGCGGTAGGCTGCAATGACCAGGCCCTGATAATCAAGACTGGCCATCCACTGGTCTGTGTGTAGGTAGAGGGTGTCCCTTGTTGCGAGGATTTCCTGGGAGAGGGCATGGGTTTTGGTACCTGTCTTATAGAGATTTACCCACTCTGTCGATCCATCTGGGCCTATTTTCCCCACAAATGGAATCTGATCGGATGCTCCCGTTACGCTGCCAGAAAACACGAAAGCGCCATCATCGGTCGGGCTGATTGCCGATATATGGATTTCATGCTGGCCATCTGCATCGTAGGGCAGAATGGATAGCTTGTTGGAGGCCAGGATGGTAAAATCCACAGGATCATAGATCATGTAGACGATATCCTGCCTCTGGGGCGCATTTTGCCCCATGCCTGACTCTCCGATTACGCAAACGACTTCCCTGCGAAAAAAGCAGGAATAGGTCTGGGCGATGGCCTCACCGGTATTGAAAAGCACGCGGTTGAAGTTGAGAGCCGCAGACAAGAGTTTCACATATTTAAGCTGAAATTGCTCATCAAAGACAGCCACGCTGCAATCAGCATAATGTGTGTTTTCGGCTCCTGTGGATGTGAGAATATGGTATTCATCCTGCCCGAGGGCATTCATATACCGAACCATGCCCTTGGCTTCCATCCCGGGATAGTAGGGAACATAAGCAACTTTCTCTTTCAGGAGGGAGCCATTGGTTTTTTCCAGTTCCTGCAACAGGAGGTAGTTCACCAGCGGAAAAGGGGCGGGATCATTGGCTGGGAGGGCCACTTCTGTGGCGAGGATCAGGTTGCCTGATTTTGACAAACAGGCGGTATTTCTCTTGCCCGTGGGGCCGGTGTCTCCCGGAGCAAAAACGTTGTACTGTTGCCAGCCCTGGGAGAATGAGGCCGCGCTGAACAGCATAAAGGCGAGAAGAAGGAATTTGTTTTTCATCATAGAAATGGGACTTAGGTAAATTGAGCAAAGGCTACATTTAGGGTTAAAAGCATATTCTCAGCCAGCCATAGGCTGGTTTTGGAATCGTTGGAAGATTTGGAAAAAGAGGACAAAGAGGCCTGTTCCCAGAAAAACCGGAAGCAGCACAGCCCTGAAGAAGCTGCGATCTTCTTCATCCTCATAGCGCCTGAAGGAATTGAGGACCCGGCTTTGGACAGATGCTACATAATCTACCTCTCCCGAAGTGCTGGTACTACTGGAATAGCTGGTCTTGACAGACCTGTGGTCCCAAAGGGCATAGGGCTGCCCCTGGAAGGACTCTTTGCCCGAGCCATCTTCCCGCACATCGAAGTGCATGAAGGTATCATACAGCCCAAAGCCCCGCACCCCCAGCTCCCAGAGCTGGCGGAAGACAGGGCCCTGGCTGAGGATTTCCCGATGGAAAAGTTGGGCTACCCGAAGCGCCTCTCCATTTGCCCTGGCCGCCCCCAGGTCAATGGCAGCGGCTATCTCAAAATGATGCTGTGAGCTGGGCGAATAGTTGCTGTCCTTTGGAAATCGAGCCGTTGAGGTCACATATACCGGAACGCCTGCCACATCGCGCGCAAGTTGGGCGACATCTATCAGCCGGGCATCCAGCTTGTGGGCCTCTGGCGCATCGGGCGAGGAAGAGTGAAACTCACTTTCCAAAAAATGAGTCGTGAGCTTCCTAGTGCTGTTTTTCCGGATAGTCGTGTAATACATCAGGCTTAGGCTATGATATGGGCTAAATCTCCGAAGTCCGCAGCTGTCAGGGCATCCCGGATATCATCCTTGAGATTTCGCTTATACAGCCGATTATACATCTTTGAAAGCAGCGGATAGCTCAGCCTGTCATATTTCCGGACAATTCTGATAACAGCCCCCTCATTCTCCCATGGCCATGGCACACCCAAGAGGCCATCATAGCCCATTTCGACAAAGAGGGATTTGGCATCTTCAAGCAATTCATCCGGCTCAATCCCCAGCTCGATGGCGTTGTTTTCCAGCGATTCCCGGGCCCCTTCTTCAGGGTCCTTTTTGAAGAGCTTGCGGAGCACAAAGTAGAGGATCAATAAGCCAATGAGGATGCCTATGGCTATCATCAGCTTGCGGTTTGCGATTAGTTTTAACAAGAATGTGGGCATGAATCAGGTTTTAGAGTTTGCGCAAAAGGAGCATGCCGCCAGCGGCCACTTCATCCATATCTGCATAGGGAGAAGCCCCTAAGGCTTCCCCGATCTGGGTGATGCCCTCGGCATCTACCGAGACAGGCTCTTCTTCCTGCACTGCAGGAATATCAAAAGCTCCATCAATAAAGCATAGCACCATGCCTTCAAAGGGATCATGGGCTGCCAGGGCAGGCAGTTTGTGCTTTGTTTCAAACCAGTCGCCTTCAGCGTCCTGGCTCACCATGGCAATCCCGCGCATACAGTAACGGCAGCTCGCAGCAAATGCCGCCAGGTCTTGTAGCTGTGTCTGAGATAAGAGAAAATAGGGATTCATGTTTTGGGGCTTAGTAGATGATAGAGTTTTGGTAAAGGGGATTCAGGCTCAAATCACCAATGATCCGCTCAATGGCCAGGCTGCTGAGGTTTACCCGAAAGTGTGTGCTGGGAGTAGCTACAATGGCCACATTGGCCGTTGGGTTGATGCCCATGGTAATTCCCGTAAGGCCACCACCGAGGTCGATGTCCGAGAAGTCTACATCAGGAATGGTAAACCAAAGGCTTTTGTCCCAATCGGCGGATGTCTCTGTGACACCGCCATTGTAGGTGTATTTATAGACGTTCCCCTGGGCGCTGACAGTTGCTATAATTGGCATGTTGTGGGTGGCATCATATCCGATGATTTCAAGGGAAATCAAGCGAACAAAGCTGCCTGCGGATTCTGTGTCAAATAGATCTATTTGCCATGGCGTATAATCCGCTTCTGCCCAGAAGGAGGCTCCGCCATCATGGCGAAATAGGGTGATTTCCTTGTGGTTGGTTCCCAATTGGCCTATATAGGTCAGTAAGTCGCCATCATTTGTGATTTTCAAATCCCTGAAGGGATAGTTCGTCACTCCCCCCAGGGAGCGGTCAATCACCTTTGTTTGCACGATCCCGCCTCCATTGTCATATCTGACGGCCAGATCAAAATCTTCTTCCACCGTCCAGATAACCTTTTCTCCATTATAGCCATCCCGGACATGGTCGAAGTAATACCTGCCCTGCCCGTCTCCGCCGATATTTGGCAGTTCTATGTCAAGAGACTGCACATCCCAGCGTTTGCGGTAATCACAATCGGCATTGTCGCCATTTTTTGTAATCCGGAAAACGTTGTTGTCAGAATAGGAATCCAGCACCGCCCATAGCGGCGGATAGCCATTGACATTTCCCTCTGCCGGATCGGTGCTCCTGCCTTCGGAATAGCCGGTGCCTCCAGAGAGATCTCCGGTCACAGTAAGGCCTGCCGCAGGGGTGCCTGGAAAAACAGAAGCATTGAAATTGCTGCCCTGGATAGCGCGGGCTACCCAGCCAAACTCCGGCCTTGTATGGGGAAACACATGCGTTGTTACCCGGCCATTGAGATCAGCAATAAAATAGCTGCCATCGTTGAGTACCACCGGATAAAAAGAGGATGCAAATGCCACATCTTCTTTTACCTCTATCATGCGGTGTTTGGGGCTCTCAAAGACTGTTGTTGCGCTGATCAGCGGCAAGGCTGCATTGATTACGCTAAGCACCACGTCCAGCCGTTTGGATTCACAGCCTGTGAGGCCATCATCAATATAGCCGGAAGCGCCTGCCCAAACCCGTTTGTTTATGCCAAAAAACAGGCCTTTTCCACCTGCAAGGACCGCTGCAACAATTTCATTCTCAAAATCAATTGCCGATCGTGTGCCTGCCGTTATTGTCCAATTTGCAGGATTGGTTGGGTCTTCATCCGGGGCGATTGTTCCTGTATAGAGCAATTCTGTTCCCTGGGAACTGGAGCTGCTTCCCAGAAAAAAACTATAGCGAAGCAGGGCTTCGGCTTCCGTGGTCGCTGCGGTGATTTTTTTACCACTCACATGGCTCCCATCAGCCGATAGGCCAAAGATTCCTGGTATCACTGCACTTTCATCCGTCACAAGCAGCCGGGCTACTGTTCCCTGAAAGCTCATCATGATGCAGGAAGGCGAAAGGGGCTTGAAATATCTAGGGAATTTCATTTCGTTAGGGTTTGGTTAAATGAATTTGCCCAGCTTCTTTTTGGGCTTCAGGCTGTTTTGAAGCTGTTTGAGATACAGCTCCCGGACACTATTGTGGCTGTAACTGCTCAGTCCTTCGGTATCCTCTCTTAGTCCTTTGAATTTAGGGTGAGTTGAAGCCATGGCGAGGATCCGCTCTTCTTCAGGATGGTTGGGAGACATATTGATCGACACAGATGTGACCCCTGGCTGATTGAGAGCGGAAAGCAGCAGGTAGCCAAAACCGATAGGGCCAGAAAGAAGAATATCCCCTTTCATTCGCCGAATTAAGACCTCCTGCGCCTTTCGGTATTCAAGATCATCCTGATCTATGATAGCCATTCCGTAAACTTTGTCTTCCTCGCCCAACTGGCGACTTATCATCCTTCTGAAAGGCTGATTTGCATTCTGACCCTTTCGCTGAACTATTTCAATCGTTTTTTCGATTCTCATGTTGTTTGGCTTAAAAGACAACAAGCTGAATTTCCTCGCCCATATGGACGGCTTCTGCGCCTCCGTAATCTGAGCGTACACAAGCAATCCCCACTTTTACCTTCGCAGCAATGGGCGCGGTAAAGGAAAAATTCAATTCTGTACGATCCTTAAAACTACCCGTAGGGCTATTCACCTGAGCGGCGGTAAATGAGCCAGAGGCAAGGACATCTGATGTATCTTCATTGATTGCATAATAATCAACATTGCCACTGATGTTAAGGGAGCCTGACAGGTTGTATGTTTGAACATTTACCTGAAATGTATTTCCTGCACGCTGATTGAATTGCAGCGAAACCCCATCCATTTGCATACTTTCCTTGAAGCCATGCCTCCAGCTTTTGAGGCTCTTGAAGGCAATCTCGATGTCTCCCCGGCAAATGTTATTGAATGGGCCTGGATATGCTGTATCTGGGGGAAGAGCCGAGGGGCTGTTATAAAGCAGCGTACCTGTTTCATCCCCTTTGTATAGATTAATGTCGGTGTAAGCATTTATGGCAGGGTGGTTCGTCAGGTAAAAGCTTTGGCCGCCATGACCCATCCTGATGGCATCATTTATCAAGCCCTGAAGCTTGGTTTGCAGCACAACATATTGATTTACCCTCAAGTCAAGCGCCGTTGTAACCACATAGGGACTGCCAACACTTTTGGCAAGAGACAACTCACTTATCCTGTAAATCAATTCATTCCCTGCCGCCGCTGTTTGGAAAGTTGTAGGAGATGCCTTGCTCAGCGTAACCGTCCCATTGCCAGGGTCATTTGAAATGTTGAAAGGGAAATTGGCATAAATCAGGATGTCGGGATCGCCATTTGCTGGCCTTTCCAGTACATCAATTTTCGGGATTGCAGCGAGCATACTTGCCCCATTAAAAGGATAAATACCAAAATTATCCCAACTCAATTTCAACTCTGTCAAGGAGGCTGATGCCACGCCTTCGACAATGTCGAAAATGTTTGTGCCTGCATCGCTATACAACTTTTCCGGATCAGGAAAATAGCTATCAAGGCTTTCCTTTTCGACACGGGAGCCATCGGCATAATGATGAATGATATTCAGCTGCATCTGAATCTCCGTGATCTCTAAATTGAGCAGATCAATCAGATGGCTGGCAGCAATCACATTTCCTGCATTGCTAAAAACTGCCTGCAGGGCAGGTGGAAGAATGGATACATCTATCTCAGCAAAGCCTGGAGCAACAGTCAGGTTATAAGTGGCAGCGCTCGCTCCGCCAATCACATGCATATTCAAGGCATACTGATCGCTGGCCGGCAAATAGCTGGGGTCAACACTTGCCGGATCGGATTCATCCGAAAAAGCCCATGAAATGGGATCGTTGGGTCCACCATCGCTGATGATGACCGTATTTTCGGGAAGTGCCTTTTCTGTTTCGGTCAAAAGATCCGTTCCACCAGCGCCCGAAAACTGGCCCGATGACATAAATTGGCAGGAAGGCGAAGGGTTTTTTGATAAAATCATGCAATGATGCTTAGGGTTCCGGGTGATTCTTTAATTCCCAATCGTAGTCATAGACATATATGCGGGAGGATCCCTCTTTTTGGAACAGTTGCCACAAAGCCCGCGAGGCCAGTAGAAGCACTGCGGCAAGAAGCAATCCTCCCACATATAACAGGAATCTGGGCATTATCGGACCAGCCTCATTACGGGGGAAATCAACTCGGCATTGTCGCGATGTATAATGGTGGATCCTGTGGCATTTTTGGAGGGATGGCCCAGCGTTTGGGCTTCACTTACATCAATCGGCTCTGCCGAAACCACATCTGGCGGAGCAGGGATATTTCCGGCTGAGATAATTGTTCCGGCAGCATGTGCATCGACCTCTTTGCCCTGTCCGGAATTCTCTCTGGACAAACTCACAATGACGTAGTTGATCGCAAAAAAGAGAATAAGCGCAGCGGCAAGGGCTAAGACATAGGTCAGTTTTGAGGCTTTTTTCCGGTACAGGATAAATGCGCTGATCACCAGGCCTGCAAGGCTGATGAAAAAGGAAATGATTTGAGATTTTTTCATTGGATTGATATTTCTGGGTAAAATGTTGGATCAGGTTTCGCTGCCTTAGGTCAAAGAATACAATTGCTGCTGGTTGCTGTCCTTATCAAGGGTGAGGACCAGCGAGTTCAGGGAAGTCTCGGTTTTGCCGATCGCCAGATACAGCATCTGCTCTGTCTTTTTCCCAAACTTCCCATCCACTTTGAGGGCTTCGACTTGATTGGTGCCGGTTTGGAATTTCAGCACCATCTTGCCATCAATGAACAATTTGTCAAAGCGCTTTTTGATGCCTTTTTCCCGTTCCAGCACAGGCTCTATATCATTGGCGAGAATCTTATTCATCTTCGGCAGGTATGCATTCAGCCGCCGTTGCAAGTCTTCGGCTTCATTGCTATAGGGGCAAATCGTACTGATGCAACTCTGCTTCAGGTTCTTTTCTCCATCCAGTGACTGAGTCGTGGAATGGGATCCGGTTGATCCTGATGATGTGAGTAGCGAATCGCTGGCAGCTCCCTGCTCTCCGGGCAGTATCGGGCCCGCATTACTCCTTTTTCGGTACCATATAAAGGCGCCTATTCCTGTCAGGAGAAAGGAGGCACCTATGATAAGCCATATCCATTTTTTCATTTGAGTACAAATTTGAGGGTGAAATACAAGAGGATCAGCACAGCGGCAAAAACCGCAATCAGGACTATCTGCCGATTGTCCAGCAAGAGGTCAACCTCGGTTTTGATTGCTTCGCTGGGAACCAGGCTGTCTACAATGTCTTGAAGTATGTTCATGGGTTGAGCATTGATGGTCTTAGGCTCCGATAAATTGGCCCACACTTACCGTAGCCTGCGTCACACCAGGATTGGCTTCTACAAAGGCGATAATGGCCTTGCGCAGGGATTGGTTGATAATCACCTGATAGCCATCCGGCCTGATATTGTAGCCTTTGAACCAGGCATACATGGCTCGCCAATAGGGCGGAATCTGGGCATTTTTCTGCTCGGGGCTGTCTATGTGGGGGAGAAAGAGATTGCCTGCCGCTGTCCACATTTTGTCATCATCAGCCTTCCGGGACCAATCCCCGAGGCTTTCCCGCAAGCCCGCCCAGGGATCCGCTGGCGCAGGTGTCTCCGGGTCTTTCATGCTCAGGCCCATGGTTCCATCGGGATTCTTTTTTCGGATAAGCAAAAACAGGATAATAAACCCCGCCAGCATGGCGAGGCCTATCCATACTTTTCTATTGCTAAGTAACTTTTTCATGTTATTTGAGGCGTTTGTAAAGGATGATGCCCATCAGGCTCATGGCCACGAGCCCCGCGACGAGCAGGGCGATTTGGATGTATTTACCCGATGAGGAGCTTGAAGGCGGGGGCGGGTTTTGAATGTTCGCCGGCTGGGTGGAACCGGGGGAAGCCTGGCCATTGACAATCGCCGTAGCGATATTGCCCAATCCCAATAACAAATCAGAGACAGATTGAGCGTCAAATCCATCCCAGAAACCCCCTCCAGGCGAAGTGGAGCTTTTGCCATTATCAGCCACAATGACGCCTGCATCCCCTTCAAAACCGAAGCCTTGCCGGGCAAGGTTGGTCGTAGGAGTTCGGGCCTCATCGACATAGCCCAGAAGGCTATTGAGCTGTTTTTCAGGCAAAAGCGCAAGTTTCGCGCCCACGGCAGTAGCAGCCCTGCGCAGCTCGGCGCTGTTTGCAGCCTTCAGGCTGATATCTCTGTCCAGCTGGGCGGCATCTGCCAGGCTGCGCGCATAAGCCATGCGGCCCTGTGGCCAGAGATTCGCGGAGCGCTCCAGGGCTTCGAGCATAGAAGCGGCCTGCTTCGGGACATTTGGCAATACAGCGCCCTTAATCCGCGCCTGGGCATAGCCCTCCTGAATGTAGGCATAGCTCCAATTGCTGGCATAAGTCGAGATAAACGATAAGAGAGAACTGGCTTGGTCCATTTTGTTTAGGTTAAAGTAATGAGTCGGCAGTTGGCAGACAGTTAGCTATCAACTGTTACCTGCCAACTACCAACTGCTAACTTGATTCTGCCGACTCCCCTAGCCCTGGTTATTCGGATCGTACCAGGCCGACTGGGCAAAGAAAGGCACAGAGAATTCGAATTCAATGTAACTGCCCGCCTTCAGGGTCTCCAGAACCAGGGCCTGCTGCTCTGCCACAAAAAGCAGTTCCGAGTCCTCTACAACATGGTTGAAGGTGGAAGGGGAACCATTCGGGTGATCCCAGCCGTCATCCAGGTTGATGCGCTTGATGATCTGCAGCTCCAGGCTCGGCTTCTGCGAATATTGCAGCAAGCGGTTGCCCACCATGTTGTCCTCATTATTGGTGCGAACAGCCATGCGGCCCAGGCGCGTAGGGGTGTGCGCAAAGCGCGCAGAAATCTGAGAATAAGCTCCGTCAGAACTTGACTTGGGACTGTAAACATTGCCCCCACCAAAATCAATGTTCATAGAAACATCCGGCAAGGACACAACAATGCTGTCAAAAAAGGCATTCAGGTCAAATTCCGCATTCAGCCCGATAAAACCGGGAATAACAGGCAAATTCGCGTAGTCATCAGCGCCACCATTGGTGATGCGCATCCGGAATTTCTCACCCGCATTGGGGTCAACATGCGCCAAAAATGAATTGTTCAGGCTTCCGCCTGTTCCAACAGAAGTGTTGGAATTGCCCGGTGTGATGGTGGGCGTCATAAGCTGGGGGGTTCCATTTGTCATAAAAAGGCTTTTAATTTTTGAACTTGGCACGATGGGTTGGATCGTGGGGTTTGGGGGTATATAAGTTCAATATATGCGCCTATTAATGGTTAAATGGATGGATTTGAACCCATCACAATGGATTTAGATGGTATTTGCATGGGAACCTGATAGAAGGGGACCTTTTTAGGTGATCTTGTTTCTGGTTATGGATTATATGCGTCCTGTAACTACTCCAACATTGTGTTAATGCTGGGCTTTTTTCCTTTTTGAGCAATGCCACTTGCAATATTTTTGATTTATAAAAACTCAAGAATGCTTCGCATTTGCTACCTTGACCCTAAAGAGAATGCTGCGTACATTAGGGATGTATGCGTCATGGGTGGCGTGTATTTTTAAATGTTGTGAGACAGAATAAAAACCAAGTCGATGGAAAAAATTACAGTAAGTGATCAAAAACTATTAACCGATATTACCGAATTCGGATGGCATGTTGTTAAGGTAATGGAGGAAGGGGAAAACCCTAGATTTGCTTACTCTGTTGGATTATATGATTCCTTTGGCCACCCAGAGATAATAATGGTAGGATTAAAATTTGACCTTTTGCATTTACTGATTAATAATATTGGAGAAGAAATCCGAAATGGGAAGCAATACACACCTGGAAAGTTTTATGCAGAAATCTTAGATGATTTTAATTGCTTAATGCTTAAAATGGAAAAGAAATATTATTCCGATTATATGGGATATGCGAATTGGTATTATAAAAGACAAAATAAAGACTTCCCCGTGCTTCAATGTATTTATCCCACAGTTAAAGGAATCTATCCATGGGAAAAGGATTGGCCAAATGAAATTAAAAACTTGCAGCCCATATTGGGAAATATAAAATAGAAAGTCTCACAACACTAAAGCATTAAAGGCTGGGACCGCAGGGCGCGTTCCGGCCTTTAATGCTTTGTTGTGCGATGCCCTTCGGGCTTCTGGGCGGGCCTTACGCTATGGGTATAGAAAAAAAGGAGGGGGTATTTGGTGGGCTTGTCTGCCTGGGCGGCAGGTAAAAAACGGGCGGGATCAGCAGTTTGGTAACAGCGAAAAACTTCATTTTGGGTTCATTTCCAGCTTTTTTGGGGTAAAAATCGGTGTGCAAAGCATAGCTATCCCATGGCCTCTTGCGGGCCTGGCGGGAGAACTTATACAGCAAGCGGTAGCGTGGGCGGACTCCGGGCCTTGTGGAAGGTGCGAATGGTCTGCATGCGGCCCGTTTTGCAGCAGGGGCAAGCGTCGAGGTCGATGCCTGTGGTTTTGAAGAGCAGTTCTTTCCAGTCCGCCTCTGGCGGCGGGGGCGGCGGCTGAACGCCCAGGCTGCTTCGGGCCTGCTGCAATGCAGCCGTCTTGCTGCGGCTTGCCAGCAAGCCGTAATGGCGCAGCCTGACAAAGCCTGGCGGCAGGATGTGCAGGCAAAACCTGCGCAAGAACTCACTCGCCGCCAGGCTCATCACGCTCTTTTTGCCGTTTTTGCGGTAATCCTTCCACCCGAAAGTGACCTTGCCATCCTTGATGGCTTTGATGCGATGGTTGGAGATGGCGATCCGGTGGGTGTAGCGACCGAGATATCGGACGACCTGTTGGGGCCCGGCAAAAGGCTTTTTGGCGTGGATCACCCAGGGTTTGACAAAGAGGCTACGCATCAAAGCGCCGAAAGCTGTGGGGGATGCCAAAGCGGCAGCCTGGCCCGTAAAGCAAAGTTTTTGCTC
>JAUIGE010000057.1 GCA_030430205.1 Bacteroidia bacterium
GTCCCTTTTATCAATCAATCCAATGTATTTTTTCTTCAGGGAAATACAGACAAGGATAATTATGTAGAGGACGGTTGGGAATTAATCGCCAAAAACTTTGGCACAGCACAGGAAAAAGTGAATGCACCATTTTTGTTACTTTATAACAAATTTGAGGCAAAACTGAGGGCTTTTTTCCTTTTCAAATATGATGATGATGGGTTTAATGGTGCGGCCATAAAGTTTGAATTTAACCATACTAACGTACAAGGATTTCCTACTCCTTTTCAAAGTGCATTGCTTGAGTACACCAAAACGCCGCTAAATGCAGTTGAGGTATTGACAAATAATGTCACAACTTCTGTCCCCAATGAGTACCAAAGTGCAGGTTATACCTGGTTATTTGCAGATATTCCGGTAGCCTATGATCCTTGTACCTGCGAGTATCCTTCGCGAATAGACATTACCCCAATATTGCTGAAAGTATCTCAGATTGAGTTAAAAATAGATGGAGGAGGCTCAATGGATCAGGTTCTTGATAACTCTTCGGGAGCATCCAAATCAAACAGTAAATTCGTCTCGGGTATCCATACGATAAGTGAAACGACCTCCAAGGGGGTAAAAGCATATAAAGCCCTAATCGGTTTTACCGAAACTGTTGAAAAATTGGATACCTCTGTTTATGACATCAATGGGAATTCATTGACCCAGGTCAAACGAATAAAAGAACAGGTTCCCATCATTAAGTTTCCGGAATGGGCCAAACAATTACCCAAAGTAGGGGAAGCAATCGCTGTGTTGGATTTATTTATGGGAGGAGGAAAAGAGAAATCCGCTCCTAAACCGATGCGTTTTGAAACCGATTTGTCATTTAAGGCTACGGGCCTGGAAACCTTACAGATTGCCTATGCACCAGCAACTATCAATACGCCCGGTGCTGATAAAACAGGCCTGGATATGGCTTACAATCCTGTTTATGACAATGTCCTTGGGCATTTCAACCTGCTGAAACAGCCTTCCATAGAATTTTCTACAGATCACTTTTATGATGGGTATTCGTCCCCTCAATGGGATCCGCCCTGGTATGTTGATCAGGAATATACCATCAAGCTAAAAGATGACATTCAATATGTCATCAATCCAGCATCTGGTTTTTCCAGTGAACCCTATGAAATCCAGGCTGCCATTTTCATCCACCCCAAGGTCTCAATAGTTAATGGGGATACAAAAGGCCTAATTCTATCTTATTTGGATAGCGGTCAAATTAATTCCCCGGTATTTCGAACGCCTTATTTGCCATTGGGATGTTTACCAGATTATTCCTTTTCCCTGATGGTAAAGGGAGATGAATTAATTGAGACCATGTACCCCCCAAACTGGCTTGAAAACAAATCCGTCGAAATGTACCTCAAAATACGCGTTATCCTGAAAAAAGCTGACCCCAATGCAATTGATGAGCAAAAGGCGATTTTTCTGGGAAAATATCATGTAAAAATTGAGGAAACCACAAACAACCTCCTTGTAAGCCCCCTGACCAACATACCAGAAGTTGTGGTAATTGATAGTGTTTCTTTAACAAAGGATAGTCTGGTTTACGCCTGGGATTCGGTGTATTTGGGAAAAGAAATTGTTACCAATGGTCATCAACTGCATGTACTTTCTGGCAAAAAAATAGAAATCGCCTCGAATAATTTACTACCAAATGTGATTGCAGAGATTGGCTCTCCCGCCGGTTGTGAGCGGGTGGTACCTGCCTTATCGGAAGACCAAATCCGAACTTTTTGTCAGGACCCTGAAAAATATTATCCTGTTCTATTGCGAGAGGCTCCTATTAATCCCCCTCAAAAAGAGGATTTTCAATTGAATTTCAAGGCATATCCTAACCCTTTTGAAAAAAATCTTCAATTCTCTTTTGAATTACCTGATTCCGGGCCTGTTACCCTTACCATAGTCAACCAATTAGGGCAAGAAGTAATTCGCCTATTGGATGGAGAAATAAAAGGCACGGGAAAGCATAAGTTGCTTTGGGTTGCAACAGATTTCGGGCCGGGTTTTTACTTTGCAGTTTTGAGAACCCATCATTCAAGCAAAACCATCAAGCTGGTAAAATACTAAGCAAAAGGATAAAAATACATATCTCCCTTTCCCTGGCCGTTTTTTGACAGGATAACAGGATTTTCAGGATTAACAGGTTTTTCAATTAGGGCTATACGTGAACTATATAAGGGCTTTAAGTTCATAGAAGCCTTCTGACAATGTGGTGATCTTCTATGACTTCTATGGTTAAAATGAAGCCCTTATTTTCCTGTAAATCTTGTGAATCCTGTTATCCTGTCGGTTTTCCTATAAAAACTTGTAGGTCTATAATTCTCCCGTTTGTGGAACCATATAAGGCCATAAAAGATCATATAAGCGTATTTTGAGTTGTCCTTATATGCCCTTATATTCCTTATTTGGTTTAATAGGAAAACCCTATTACGGAATGAAAAGACCCATAAAATGCAAAAGACATTCTCTGTCATCTCTTTATCCCTGAGCGTCGTATTTCTGCTCATAGGCAGCATCTCAGCTCATGCTCAAAGCTTTTCCAATAATGGAATCGCCGTCGGTCAGCTCACGGATGACATCATCCGAAAATACGATCAGAACCAGGATAGCATCCTGGATGTGGCGGGCGACTCTTTCCTGCGGAGAGAAATGCCCAATGACCCGGATGATCCGGATCAGCAGATCGTCATCAAGACGGAATCCCGTGGCCTGCTTTTCACTGATGCTGATGCAGCCGGAAACAAGGACGGAAGGGTCGCTCGCCAGGAACTCTATGAGTTGGTAAAGACATTTGATGAAGATGGAGACGCGGAGTTGACAGCCTATAAAAACATATTTTTTTCCCTTTTTGGAGGTAAAAGCGAGTGGGAAAAATTTAATGAGCGCTACCAGGAGAAGTATAAGTATGAGTTGAAAAAAAAATAGATACTTTTACCCAAACTAACTCGCCACCTTCATGCTGGAAAAAAATAACAAACGCCTCATCAATGCCTGGGCTTCTTTTGACTGGTCAAATTCTGTCTACAACCTGATAGTGACCACGGCCATTTTTCCGATTTACTATTTGGCCATGACGAAAGAGGCTTTTGGAGGCGAAATGGTAGAGTTTTGGGGTTTTTCTATCAAAAACTCGGTGCTCTATTCTTATGCGATAGCTTTTTCCTTTTTGCTGATTGTCTTTATTTCCCCCGTGCTTTCGGGGATTGCAGACTATGGCGGCATGAAAAAACGCTTCATGCAGTTTTTTACCTATTTGGGCTCGCTCGCCTGTATAGGGCTTTATTTTTTCACAGGGGAAAATGTTGAATACGGCATCGCTTGTTCCGTCTTTGCCAGTGTAGGCTATGCCGGCTCTCTGGTGTTTTATAATGGTTTTTTGCCGGAAGTCGCTTCGCCCGACAGGATGGATAGGGTCAGCGCCAAAGGCTATGCCCTGGGCTATATTGGCAGCGTTATTCTGTTGATTATCAACCTGGTGCTCTATCAGCAATCCGAAACCTTTGGTTTCGAAAGCGGGACAGCCGCTACCCGATTTGGCTTTATCCTGGTGGGTGTCTGGTGGCTGGGATTTTCCCAAATTTCCTTTTTTTACCTGAAAGACAGGTCTACCGGCAAAAAATTCAGCCTGGATATTTTAGGCAAAGGAATCGAGGAATTGAAAAAAGTATTTAAGCAGGTAAGTGCCAGGATGGTGATGAAGCGCTACCTCACTGCTTTTTTCCTTTTTAGCATGGGCGTGCAAACCGTGATGCTCCTGGCACCTTTATTTGCCGATAAAATAATCGGGATGGGTGCCGACGAGATGATCTATATCGTCCTCATCCTGCAAGTCGTAGCCATCATAGGTGCCTACTTTTTCGCCTGGCTGCCTTTCTCGGATTTGTGATGGGCGGCGTGCAGTCCATGGCCCGGTCTACCTATTCCAAGCTGATTCCAGCCGATACCCATGATACCGCCTCCTTTTTCAGTTTTTATGATATTACCGAAAAACTGGCCATCGTGATTGGCACCTTCTCTTATGGATTCATAGACCAACTGACGGGCAGTATGCGCAACAGCATGCTTTTCATGACTGTATTTTTTGTGGGCGGTTTTCTCTTTCTGCAATTGGCCAACCTCAAGAAAAATATGGCATGATCTACCAGCTGCTCAAGCGTATTCTCAGGATTTCCCTTTCGGTTTTTTTCAAAAAAATAATCGTCACCGGCAAAGAGCATATCCCTGCCACAGGCCCTTTGATCATCGTGGCCAATCATCCCAATACGCTGATGGACCCCATCCTTATTGCCCTTCTTTGCAGGCAAAGGATAGGCTTTGTGGGCAATGCAGGTATTTTTTCCAATAAAATAGCAGCCAAAATCTGGGCCTACTTTCAGGTCATTCCGATCTATCGGAAAAAAGACATCCCCCCAGGCCAAAAGCCTGACAACAGGAGCGCATTTATCAAATGCCATGAGTACCTGGAGCAGAGAGGCACCTTTCTCATCTTCCCGGAGGGAAGTAGTTTTTACGAGCTAAATCTGCGGGAAATCAAAACAGGCACCGCCAGAATAGCCCTGAGTTATGAGGAGTTGAAGGATTTTGAAGGCGGTCTTCAAATCCTGCCCATAGCGCTGGATTATTCCGATTCGATCCAGTTCAGAAGCATGCTTTCTGTCACGATCAACCCGCCTTTTTCCATCAAAGCCTACCAGGAAAGCTATCAGCAGGATGAGCCTCAGGCCGTTGTGGCTTTAACCGAAGCCATCCGGAAAGAACTGGCTCAACATATACCGCAGACTTCAGGCAAGGAGCAGGAAGCATTTTTGGTCCATGCGCATCGCTTTTACACGACTTTTCATGAGCCGGAGGCGGCTTTGCATCAGGATCCTAAAAAGTCTTTAAACCTGAGAAATCAGCTTTCAAAAGCGCTGAAATATATTCAGGAAAATGATTCCGCTCTGTATGAGGAGACGCAAATCAAGCTGCAAAGCTTATTTGCTTTGCTGAAAAGCGAAGGCCTGACAGCAGGCTTTTTCACGGATTCATTTCTGAAAAAGAAAGCTATATGGCTTTGCCTGGCTTATGCCACAGGGCTGCTCCTGCTTTTTCCGATATACCTCTTTGGCCTCTATGTCAATTATATCCCTTACATCCTGCCTGTCAATGTTTTTAAGGCCTTAAAAACGGATATAGAATACAAGGCACCTGTTCAGATGATCGTGGGCTTGTTGAGTTTTCCGCTTTTTTATGCGCTGGAACTCTGGTTTTTCAGGCATTATATCAGCGATGATTGGGGGCATAGTCTGTTGCTGCTCCTGAGTTTTCCCATCGCCGGATTTCTGGCGATGTACTTCTATACAGAGTTCAAAAGATTTCGTCGGATACTGCATTTTTACCTTTTTATGAAGGCTGAAATGAAATCCCGGCTGCTGGGTTTGCGGGATGACATTTTGGAAAATATGGAGAAAGCGAAAGAGCGGCTGGGAAGAGTGGACTCAGATTTTCGCTGATTTTTATGGTTTTAGATGTTTTACGCAGTAAATGGCTTAGAAGTCCTTCATGACCCTTCTAAAAAATAAGCACAAAATATGATCCCCTCTACCATCGAAGTTTTGCAAAAACTCTTCAAGCGTGATCTCCAAAAATTGAAGCAAGAGATCGAATTATACAGAGATGAGGCAAATCTCTGGAAAGTTGACAAAAGCATCCTCAACTCAGGAGGCAACCTTTGCCTGCATCTCATCGGCAACCTCAATGCCTTTATCGGCGCAGCGATTGGCAATACAGGCTATGTCAGGCAGCGGGATCGCGAGTTTTCGGACAAAGATGTTCCCCGTTCTGAATTAGTGAAGATGATCGATGAGACGATCCTGATCGTAGAGCAATCCCTCCATCAGCTTACAGCTGAAGAGTGGAAGGGAGAATTCCCGCTCAAGGTTTTCGCAGAAAAGACCTCTTTGGAATATATGCTTATGCATCTGTCAACCCACCTTGCCTATCATCTGGGGCAGCTGAATTATCACCGGCGCTTGCTGGATGAATAAGGCTTATCTTTCCACCAGAAACAAACTCACAAAAATTTTCTCAAAATGAATAAACTATTGCTTGCCTTTTCCTTCCTCCTGATCCTAAGCGCCTGTCAGCCTGAAGGCCGCATTTACAAAAAACATCAAAAACTGTCCCCTGACTACGAGTGGCTAAAGAAAGACACCCGCGAGTTTAAGGTTCCTATCGAAAATAAGGACATGGCCTATAATTTCAGCCTTTCCTTTCGCTTTGCCAATGGCTACCCCTACCGCATAGCGAGGGTGCAAGTCACCGAAACCAGCCCCAGCGGCAAGGTTGCCGTCAAGGAATACGAACTAAAAGTTCGGGATGAAAACGACAACTACATCGGAGATGCAGGCTTCGATATCTGGGACAGCGAGCACCTGGTCGAGCCCAACAAAAAATATGAGGAAACGGGCACCTATACCTATGTGATCACACATAATATGCCCAAGGATCCTCTTGTTTTTGCTATGGAAATAGGGGTGCTGTTGGATAAACTTCCCTAAAATTCCTGTGTACTTCCTTCCTTCTGGTCATCATTTCCGATTTTGCTACGGCGGCTCCGCTGTTTCTTGCTGTTTCCGAAACGGTAGCTAAAGTTGACATTATAAGATCTGAAGGGAAGGATAAAAGAGGTGTTTTGGTAAAAACCATTGCCGCTAAAGTCGGAGTCAAAAACCATGTTTTTCTGGAAGGGTTGAATAACATTCAGGCCCAGGCTGCCATTCTTTTTGAATAAAAGCTTTTTCGCGCCAAAATTATAGATGTAAAAGGAAGTTTGTGTTCCCTGAAGGCTGATCTGGGGAGAGCGGTAAAAGGCAAAGAATTCAACCTGAAAGTCTTTGGGTAAGGTCAGGGTAGAGTTGCCATTCAGGCGGTAAACCATGCCTGTATTGCTGACGAGATTGCCATTGATCTGCCCCTGAGCATCATAGGAGTACACACTGGCTCCGCCACGGATGGCCCATATTTTAAACAATTGGATCGATCCAAAAAAGTCCACCCCAAAGGATTGGTTGTCGCTGATGTTGAGGTAGCTTGTCTCGGTAACTCCTTCCTTGTTGACCCGGAGGACGTTTTCGATCACGTCAGTGGTCCGCCGGTAGAAGACGGCTGTGTTGAGGGTGATCCCTCCTTTCAGGATGGTGGTATATGCAAGCTCTACCTGATCTGTTAGTTCGGGGTCCAGCTCCGGGTTACCTACGGTAATATTTCGCGGGTCTGCGGAGTTGACAAAGGGGTTGATAAAGCGCAGACTAGGGCGCTGTATCCGCTTCGAATAACTCACCTTGACATTGCTGAAGCCTTTGAGCTTACGCGATAGGATGAAGCTGGGAAGCAGGTTATCGTACTGATTTTCAAAGGGTTCATTCTCTTCTTCGAAGCTGCCTGCAATAGAGGTATGCTCATAGCGCGCGCCAAAAACGGTACTCCACTTTTTGTTTATGTTCCAGCTGAGCTGTCCATACCCGGCGTAGACGTCCTGTTCGTAATTGAATACATTGGAGCGAAAATCATCTACCACATAGGAACTGCTTCCCAGGAAGCGCTGGCTGTAATCATAATCTGAATCGATGGTGCGCAGGATGGCCTTTGCGCCCGTTTCCAGTTTGACTTTTTCGCTAAAAGGATGGATATAATCACTCTGGAAGGTGATTTCCAGGTTGTTGCCTTTGTTGTCACTTTGCTCATCTATAAACAGATCCGGATCGTTAAGGCTGTTTTCGATGCCTTCGCGCAGCAAGGTATAATCCTGCTTATTGACATTTCCACTCACCTGAACACCGATTGAAAATTCCTGGTCCTTTTTCTCAAAAGTCTTGATATAATCGGTATTCCAGTCATATCCACTGAACAAGCCAAAAGTCTCCTGGGTTTGCAGGTATTGTTGGTTGATCAAAGCAGCGGGGTCGATGAATGAAGCGTTGTTTTTGGCATCACGGCCATTGAATTGTCCGCGGTAGTTAAAACTGGAGATGATGCTGTTATAGGCATTGAAGTCATAAAAAGCGCCCAGGCGCCCCCCAAATCCATTCCAATCGGAGAAGGTCTCACCTTCCTGTTCCAGCAGGCGTATTTCTCCTCCTTCGAGGGTATCTGCCCGGAAGAAGGTATTGTAGCCTGCCCGCGGCCAGCTGGCGCGGTAAGAACCGCTGCCATTGATCCCAAAACGACCGCGCGCATAGGCCAGGCTGGCATTTCCATTACCATTACGGCTGCCTCCAGAGGCACTCACCGAGCCGCTTATGCCTTCCACATTGCGCTTTTTGGTGATGATGTTGATGATGCCTCCACTGCCCTCGCCATCAAATTTGGCACCGGGCACGGTGATGACCTCTACGCTTTTTATCTCCTCTGCCGGAATCATCTTCAGGGCATCGGCTACGCTGCTCGAAAACATGCCCGAAGGCTTGTTGTTGATAAGGATTTGCAGGTTGGAACTTCCGCGAAGAGATACATTGCCCTCCAAATCAACGGAAAGCAGCGGTACTTTGCGCAGCACATCAGCGGCATCTCCACCTATATTGGTCACGTCCTGACTGGCGTTATAGACGATCCTGTCAATTTTATTCTCCACCAGCGCCTTCTCTGTGGTGATCTCAACTTCTGCCAGCTCTACAGCCTGCCCAACCATCAGTATATTACCCAGGTCAGCATCTGGCTTTTGTTTGGTAGTTTCAATATTGGCTATGCGGCGATTTTCGTAGCCCAAAAAAGTAATCCGCAATTCATAGGTTCCCACATTTACTTCCAACAAGCGAAAACGACCCTGATCATCTGTGATGGTGCCATTGACGGCCTTGTCTGATTTGGAGCTAAAGAGCGCCACACTCGCATACTCCAATGGCTCATTGGTGAGAGAGTCGAGCAGGGTTCCTGTGATGCGGCCAGTGATGGTTGGCCCTTGCTGTTTGCCGCTCCAGTTACCTTGTGGGGGTTGGGCTTGTGTCAGGAAGAAGCTTATCAGGAGAGTGAGGGCGATAGAAAAAGTCTTTATTGTATGGGTTCTCATTGTAATTCAAAAAGTTAAATAGCATGTAGGTGCATAATTAACCCTGATTATTACAGAGAGTTTAAATTAAATGCTGGATTTCAGGAATATGCCTGCTTATATGATCTGCACGGCATAAAACATCTTTAACCATAAAAATCAGTGTGATCTGATAGGGTGATTGCATCAATATTTCGAAATAGTATTTTATACTGATGAAGATGCTCTAAGCTTTGCCTGACTTGGAACACAGTTTTTTGACAAGGGAAAATGAAGAAAATGAAGAAAATGAAGAAAATGAAGAAAATGAAGAAAATGAAGAAAATGAAGAAAATGAAGAAAATGGACAATTGAAAATGGAAAATTGACAATGTAAGACCATTCCCTCCATTATCCATTATCCATTATCCATTATCCATTGTCCATTATCCATTGTCCATTCTCCATTCTCCATTCTCCATTCTCCATTCAAAGGATCTAAACCCATTTCTACTGAAAAAGAGACCCCAAAGTATTACGGCCATTTGATGCAATCACCTCATATTATCTGCCTCCACTCTTCCAAATTATGGATCTACTAATTCTCGATCAGGACCTTCCTTCAAAATCGAAGCAAAACCCCCATTCCCCGGACCTCCGGTCCCCAGACCGGAATGATATAGCCCTGCGGCAAGCGCCGCTCCACCAGATGCCTATGCGGCACCAGGTAGCCGCAAGCCGCCCCAAACAAAAAGCCTACGGCCGTATCGGTCGGATAATGTTTGCCCCCGCGCACGCGCTGGCTGGCGACCAGCGTAGGCAGCGCCAGAGCTGCCCCCCACACCAGCGGCCTCAGCTTGCTTTCGGGATAATAATCCGAAAATACCTTCGCAGCAAAAATGCTGTTTGCAGCAGTCAGGGAAGTATGGCCTGAAAAAAAGGAATAGCGGGCGTCGGGCTTCAACTTTTTGGAAAAAGGCGCTTCCTGGCTGAAAACGAATGGGCGCGTTCGGTGAACAAGGCCTTTGGCGAGGTTGGTGCCGGTAAGGGTGAGCAGGTTGTTTTCGGCGGCCATGAGGACGAGTGTGCCGACTTGCTGCCAGCCTTTTGCTTTATTTTCAAGCAAAGGAATCAGCGCTGTGCCCATCGCTGCCGCCCCGCCAGCGGCGAAGGTGTAGTAGCTATTCCGGTTGATGCGCGCATCATAGCTTCCTATAAACCCCCTGTCCAGCCGGTTCATTCCTTCAGGAAAAGGCAGGCTGATCAATTCTTCCGAACTGAATCCCTTGCGCTGATTGAGCCAAAGTTGGCTGCCCAATCCTGTGACAAAACTGCTGGCTGCAAGCCATCTATCAGCCGGGCTGAGTTGGTAAGGAAATTCTTTTTGGCTAAAAAGAGAGGTGGAGAGCAAGAGCGATCCGAGGAAAATCGCAAGGGCTTTATCTATTTGAAGCATACTTACGCCGGTTTTTGGTACGAAAAAACAGGTAAACAAGGATTGTCAGGAAAATACCCAGGATGAGCTGGACTTCGTTTTTTCCAAGCTTTTTGCCTTGCAATTCCTCCAGTTTGTCGACATCTCCTACCAGCACAAAATTGGACCAGAAGAAAGGCGAGCGAAAGGAATAGTGGTCGGCTTCTGCCAGATAGGCGCGTTTGGCCTCGCTCAGCGCGGCATCTTTGGGCAGGCCGGCCTTCAGTTTTTTGTAAAAAACTTCCATGATATAGGCTGCCGAGGCATCTTCTGCCTCCCACATGCTGGCCAGTACACTGGGCACGCCCGCATAGCGAAAGGCTCTCGCCAGGCTCATCACGCCTTCGCCTACGGCCAATCTACCCTGATTGGTCTGGCATGCCGAGAGTACCACCATGCGGGCCTGCGTCTGAAGGCCATAGATGGCAGGCAGGTACAAAAAGGAATCCCGAAAGGCAATCCAGGGACTGCCCAGAGAGTCCGCAGAGGCGTGGGTAGAAAGATGCAGGAGCAAATAATTTTTGCTGTCAGCCATAAAAGCGGCTTTGCTCGCATGCTCAGCCAGCAAGGCTTTTCCGCCCAACATCTTCACGATGTTTTTCACTTCCTGCTCGCTGTGCGGGAGTGGAGGCAATTGGAGGCTTTCAAACTGGCCGGGAGCCATCGCCAGCAATTTGTGGCGCGGGACTGAACGCGGAGCATTTTTTTGGAACAAAACAGAAGCTGAATAAGCATAGCTGATGGTGTGGCGGAGCAGCAGAAAGGCAGGTCTGCCTTCCACCAAAGCCGGACCGGTACACAGCGCATCAAAGGGGATGCGCGTCAGCTGCCCATCGGGCACGATGTAGAGTTTTTCCGGCAGATCGACGGAAAAGAGAGGCTGGAACAGCCGTTCATACAATTTGTAGCCCTGCTGGGCCATGCCGGCATTGAGCAGCGGATTTTTGACCGCCTGCATGAAGGATTCAATGGCTGCGTCAGCTTTGTCCATTTTTGCCAACTGAAGCTTTTCCCTGTCGAGGTAGCAAAGGTAAATCGCCTCTTTTCCTTCGAAAAATTCTATCAAAGCCGTTTTTCCCAATAGCTGTTGTATCTCCGCAGCACTTTTTGTCCATTGGCCATATTTATAGGTGAAGTATTGCGGATAACGGTTTTTGAAGTTTTCGATCAATTCATTTTGTTGGAGGAAAAGCTCGTTGAGCCTTTTTTGCAGAGCTTCTCTTTCTTCGTTTTTCCCTAAACCCGCAAGCTTTACCTCCAACTGGGCAATCTCGCCTTTGAGTAGCTGCTCTGCCAGCAGGTCTTTCTCCGAAATGCCTGCCGAAGCCTTGGCAACGGCATCTTTTATGGCTTCGAGCAGCACCAGCGCTTTGCTGTTTTCCATAAGTTGAAAAGCTTTTTCAGGCTCATCCAACTCATAACACAGCTCCAGAGCGGCTTCATACATGGCCCGGTTTTTCTGCTGCCAGAAGAGGCGGGAGCCTTCTGCCTGTTGGTTTTGGCGAAAGCGAAAGCTGAGCTGATCGGCGAGTTGGTAGTGCTGCAAAGCTGCCTGGAGGTAGGCTTTTTTGCCTTTGTCGGGGCGGCTGTCTGCCGCCTTTTTCAGCGCTTTTGCTTTGTCCTGAACCAGGGTAAGCACCAGGTCGGCCTGTCCCTGAACCAGCATGGAATCCGTTAGTTTGGGGTAATCCAGTGGACTTCGAGCGTGAAAAGCGGGAAACAGATAGCCCAGACCTGTATTGAAGGCCGAAAAGGCCTGTGGCTCAAATTGCTGCTGAGAGAGATACAGATCTCCCTGGTTGTCAGCGATGCTCGCTTTCAATTCAATCTGGGATGGCAAAGTGCTTTCCATCGCCTGAGCCAGCACTTTTTCTGCCTGCGCATAGGCACCGAGTTGAATCAGGCAGGAACCCAACCCTATGATGGTTTTGATCGATTGCTCATTGATATAGGCCAGGGCTTCTTCTATTCCGCTATATTCCTTTTTTAATTTTGTATAAACGCTTTCGCCTTGCTGAAAAAAATCCAGGGCAGTGGCCCAATGTTGCTGTTGCATCTCAAGATGCCCCAGGTCGTGCAATACTTTTGCCATTTCAAATAAATCGCCCGCATCTTCATAAATCCTAAGCGCTTCCCGAAAAGACTGTGAAGCTTTGTCATAGTCCCGCAGCAAAGTATGCAACTCGCCTCTCGCAAGGGCAGCATTTGCCAGAAGAAAGGGGCGGTCAGGGCCGCTTAGCTGTTGGTAATTTTCTATGGCCTGATCGATCATCAAAAAACCTTGCCTGAAATCTCCCTGCTTTTGCATCAAAATGGCTCTTTCCAGCATGCAATCGCCTTTCAATTCAGCATTTTTCCCTTGAGAAAGATACATCCATGCGGAATCCAGTTGCTGCTTTGCCTGCTGGTAGCGATGTAGCTCATGGCTGAAAATAAAACCGAGATTCAGGTGGCTATGGCCAATGTCAGTTACATCTAAAGGTTTAGCCTTCTGTCTGATAGCCAGTGCTTTGCGGTTGGTGGCAACTGCCTGGAGCAGTTCATTATCCTGAAGCTGCAGGATAGCTTTGATGTGAAAGGCACGCGCAAGCAAAGAGTCTTTTTTCGCCAGACAGCCATCGCCGCAGCAGGCCAGAAAATCCGGGAAAGCCTCATATATCAATGAGTCGCTTTGGTAGGGAAGTTCTTCCCATTGGGAAAGACAGGGATCCGGGATTTGGGCCTGGAGGCTTATTGGGAGGAGGAAGAAAAAAATTTGAATAGCTTTACTAAACTTATAAAGTTTAGTAAAGCTATTCAAATTAATTCTCAACAAAATCAATACTTCAGCCATTTGCCGGAAGATAACAAATTCTGCTGCTTCAGCAGTTGAAAATGATAAATTCCTCCAGGCTGTCCGGCAGCATTCCACCTAAAATAGGCTTGTCCGGGCACGACATCTTTTTCATCCCGAAAGATCATTTGGCCCATATTGTTGAAGACGCGGAACTCCAGATGTTGCGCTTCTGTGGAGAGGAAGCGGAGGTTTACCTGTTCATGGAATGGATTGGGAAAACTGAGCAATTCGCTCACAAGAGGGTCCTCAAAGGCAGTATTGGTACACAATACATAATAATAGAAGGTGTCGTCCAGATTCAGGCGGCGCGCGCCTGCAACCTTGCCGACCAATTCCGGCAGGCTGTCTGCCCCGTTGAGGAGGAAGTCTTTGACTTCCATAAAAGGTGCGGCCCGTGGCCGCTGGCTGGCGATATACAAGGCCGCCGCACGCGACACCCAGCCCGCCGCCATGGAAGTCCCGGACTTCTTTTCCATGGGGCCGCCCGGACCGGGAATCAGGCTCTGGATGTCCACGCCCGGCGCGGCGATATCTACAGTGGTGACGCCTGTATTGGAAAATGCAGCATATTCATCGCTGTACTCCACTGCGCCTACGGAAATCACATTGGGGTGATGTTGGTTGAAATTGGAAGGCCAGTGCGGGAAGCTGTCGTTGTTGCTGGCTTCATTGCCAGCGGAAGCGATGATGAGCATATTGGAGGCTGCCGCCAGACCGATCATGCTGTCCAGCAGGGTGGAAGGATTGCCGATATAGCCCATGCTAAAATTGACGAGGTTGGCACCGCCATCTATGGCGTACTTCAAGCCGCAAAGCGTCTCATAGAGGGTTCCCCGGCCATTTTTGGCCATGACCTTCATGACCATGAGCTCTATCCGCAGGCAGTGCGGCAGGTAGTTGTCGATGATGCCACCCACATGGGTGCCGTGGCTTTGGTCATCGAAGGGGACCTCCCCTTCATCTATGAAATTGTAGCCCCAATTGTCCTGTATCTGGCAGTTGTTGCCATTGTCAGATCCATAAGGGTCGGCGAGTTCCCGGGTATTTTTCCAAAAATAAGTAACTGAATCGTGCAGAAAGTCAAATCCCGTATCCGGAATGGCTACTACCACCGTATCATCTGCCACGCTGTCTTTGGGCGCGCTGTAGGCTGGAATCGCCGATGGCGCTTTTTCCACTTTCAGGTCAACGAGATAATTCAGCCCGGCATCCTTGATCTTGGTCTTGGCACCTGCCTGGGGTACCCATTGCTCTGGCGTAAAAATCGTGTCACTTACCCGTTCAATCGGGAAGCTCAGGTCCCACAGCTCAATGCTGTCGCAGGAGCAAACCTTCAGCGGTATGGCTTTGAATTCGTCCCGCAGGCTGTCTTTTTCCGCATTTGTGGTGCCTGGTGTATAATGAACTATGCCCTGATTCCAGACAAAAACCCCTCCCAGTGTGTCCATGCCTTTGGGGCATGGCTGGTATTCCGGGTAAATTACGTTGTTGTTCCAATTGTTATCCAGCATGGAGTCCACATGGACTTCGAGATAAGCGTAATTTCTAAGATCCACGATGCTGTCAAAAGTGAAAATGGCGCTCTGGTTGGGATCGAGTAAGCCAGGGAAGCTATCTGTCACAAAAGTTAAGCCGTCTAAGGTAAAATGCATTTTGAAGTTGGTACGGGGCATCAGCCCATAGTTATGGACTTTTACCTGGATCTGCTCCTCCGGGCCGAGGATACAGATCTGGCCCCTTTTGGGCCAGACGACTTCGGCGATGGCCAGGTCTTCCTGGGGCATGGTCACCACCTGCACATCATCTATGATCCAGAAATAGTAGCTGCCTTCAAAGCGAAAGCGAATCCAAAAATCAATGGCTCCGCCCGTTGCGGCTGTGATATTAACCAGTTGCTTGTCAAAGGGCAGTGTCTCTCCCCCGAACAGCTTTTGGGAAGTTTCCGGGTTGACCTGAAAAGGGGTCCAGTTGATGCTGTCGGTAGACACTTCCAGGTAGGTACGGCTATCAAAGCCGCGAAAATACTGGAAAAACTCCACTCCAATGGGGCTGCTGGAAAAAATGGTCAGCTTAGGCGATGTCAGCACGCCTTCATGTGGCGCGCAGGAAGTCGCGCCTGTACCGCAGCTATTGGCGGCCACGCCATGGTTGTCGAGGTAGTCGGAGTTGAATACCGCCGCCCCTGTGGCGGAAGTAGGGGAGAAGAGGGCATCTCTCCCTTCCCAATAAGCCCCCTGATCGGCTTTGCCGTTGGGGGTCATGGTCCAAAGCGCCGCCCCCGGGGCGGCGGAGGGGCCGTTGTCCTGTAGGCTGGACGTAGTCCAGCCGTTGGGGAAGCCGGTAGGGCTGAAGTTGAAATTCTCGGTATAGAGGGGGATCTGGGCCTGGGCGGACACGCTTATAAAAGCTGCTATAAGCAGCAGCAAGCGCCATTGGAGTCGGAAGCTGGGGTAATGTGTATTCATGGGTAACGATTGTGGTGTTACCTAAGATACGATTTTTTTCTCTGAAAAATAGAAGCCCCGGCCGGACAATGTCTTCCCGCTTTTGTTGTGATGCCCACTGAAGCGTTTTTATTCTTCCTCCTTCCCTCCCAGGGCCTTCCTGATCCCCTCCAATCCCTCCGCAAACGCGCCCATCTGCTGTACCAGCTGTCCCAGGCGATCCCCCTGCAACAATTTGTTGCGCATGAAGGTCGCCTTGATGTCGGCCCAGCGCCCGGCATCACCCTTGGATGCCCAGCCTGTCAATTCCTTGAATTTGAGCAGATTGGCTTCTGCCCCCGTGGTCAGTGTCTGACTCTCGTTTTCATAATGCGAGAGGATGAGCGTCTTGAGCTCCTGATCGTTCATGATCGGCTGGACCTTCTCAGCCAGCTTGTTCATGTTGCGGTAAGAACCCTGGAGCTGGAAAGAAGGCTCCGTGCGGTAGGCGTCTTCCTGCCCGGCAGAAGCGATATATTGCTGGTTGACTTCGAGGATGATCTCCTGTATCAGCAAGAGTTTTTTCAATACACTCACATACTCCTGTAGCTCATCGGCGGAGAAATTCGATTCGAATTCCATGCCTTCCCTCTCGCCGGTGCGGGCGATATGGATGAGGTTGTAAATGTCCTTGCGCGGATGCGTCGCGAGGTGGTTGAGCACCTGGTTGGAGGTCAAAGAGTTCTCCAGATAAGACAATTTGAAGGCTTCGGCGCTGTCGCCGATGATGTCGCCGAGGTTATAGGTATCGGCGCGGTTGGCGAGCATATCGGGAATCTGGAACTTCTCGCCCGTCTCGGTATAGGGGTTCCCCGCCATGACCACACAGACCTTTTTGCCCCGCAAATCATAGGTGCGTGTATGGCCTTTGTAGACGCCTTCGATCTTGCGTGTGCCGTCGGCGAGGGAGATGAATTTTTGTAAAAATTCGGTATGGCAATGCTGGATGTCATCCAGGTATAGCATGACGTTATCGCCCATTTCGAGGGCGAGGTTGAGTTTTTTGAGCTCCTCGCGTGCCGCGGCATTGGGAGCCTCGACCGGGTCGAGGGAGGTGACATGGTGGCCGAGGGCCGGTCCGTTGATCTTCATGAAGATCAGGCCCAGGCGGTTGGCGATGTACTCCATCAGGGTGGTTTTGCCATAGCCCGG
Source organism: Bacteroidia bacterium (assembly GCA_030430205.1). GTDB lineage: Bacteria > Bacteroidota > Bacteroidia > J057 > J057 > JAUIGE01. Next base: position 16,977 of record JAUIGE010000057.1, read on the forward strand.
AGGCGAAATCAACAGAAGCATGCCCATGCGGTCGGTGCGGGTGTTTTCACCCACAGTGCCGATTTGCTTGGCGAGGTTATCGCCGATCAGGGGCAGATAGAGCTCGTCTATCAGTTTGTTTCGCACGAAAGAAGTCAGGACGCGAGGTTTGAATTCTTCCAGGCGAAGCTCTTTGCGGTACTGCTCCGTGAGCGTTTTTTTCAAAGCAACAAAGCCTTCATAAGCGGGCAGGGTCAGATCAACAAACCGCTGCATCTTTTGCATAAAAGCAAGGTAATCCAGCACATAGGTGCCATTCCCGATCAGCCTGTGCTCCCCGATCAGCCCTTCGATCGGAACGACCAGCTCAGCCCGCACGATATGCTTTTCGTCAAAACGATCCGCAAACAACATACTAGCCACTTCAGTGGCATAAGAGTTTCGGGTTTCGAGTTCCGGGTTTCGGGTTTCGAGTTCCGGGTTTCGGGTTTCTTTCAGGAAAGCTTTGACCCAGGTCAAAGTGAGCTCGTAGCGCTGCTCGGGCGCTTCTTCGATTTTGGCTATTGAGTCTTTGAATTTTTGGGAAAATTTCTTCTTTTTCAAATAGGCTAAAAAGGCCTGATACAAATCGGCTGCCTGTCCGCTGATCACAAAGTGATCGCCCAGGGCCAGTTCGTAGAATAGGTACTCCGCGGCAACTGGCACCAGTTCCTCCCGAAACGCAAAACCCGAAACCCGAAACGCCTCCATCATCGCTTGTATATCTTCAAGCAAGTCTCCAAACTCCTGGGAGTTGGGGAAAAGCTGCAGCACTACCCCCGCGCCTTTCAGGCGGTGTAGGAGAAGATTCTTCTCGGTCTCACCGATGAAGCCATGCCACCAGGTGGCAGCCAAAGCCCGCGCCTCCGGCGCGTAGCGCAGCAAATCAATCTCAGCGGCAAGGCCGCTCAAGGCCTGCAAAATTTTTGCAGCGTCCTGATCGTGCACGCCTTTCACATAGCCCTCGTGGTAGCGAGGTGCCATGAAGTCCTGTACATAGACGAGGACTTGCCCGTCTGTATAAGTCTGAAATTCTTCCAGACTGATGCTCTCCGGCTTGCGCAGATGCTGCAATATCTGAAAGGCGAGGTATTCAGCGCGGTAGACATCGCTATTTTCAGAAACCAGGCTTTGGTTCCAGACAGGGCGGGTTTTGTCGAAAGCCTCGTTTTGGATTTTTTCGAAAAAATTGGTTCCTGTCAGGTGGAAGTACATATCGTCCTCTTTGGGAACGATGGTGAGATCGAGTTCCTGTATGTTGACGGAGAAGTTGTGGCGGCCCATTTTGATGACGTTTTCGCCACCGACAAAGAGCTCTTTGCGGTCTTTGAGCTGGCGGACAGCGTCTTCCCGCACGCTTTTGATGCGTGCTTCCAGGTCTCCGGCCTTGACGGAGTCGTTGAGTTGACGGAGCTGGGCGATGATGTCGCGCACTTTTTCGACCATGAGGTCGCCTGCCAGGTATGCGTTGAGATCTGCGATCTCTTCAAATTGACGCGTCCGGTTTTGGATGCCCTTCAAAATGCGCTCTGCCGCTGCCTGAAGGGCCGCTGCGCGTTTGTTGCGGGTTTCGAGCAAGCCGAGCTTGCGGGTCTCGAAGGCGTTGTATATCTCTTCGCGCTTCCCGGCGAGTTCGCCGATGAAGTCGTCAAATTCACTGAATTTGCCCTCCAACTCCTCCACCTGCACCATGAGTTTGGTGAGGTATTCTTCGGTCTTTTCGGGCGTATCGCAGAGGTCGAGGTAGTTGATGACACCCTGATTGAGCAGCTTGAGCTGGGCGTTGAATTCGGCGACAGCCTCGGTGCTGAGCAGCTCTTTCCGGCGCTTTTTGAGCAAAGCGCGCAGCTGGTTGAGCTGGGTGTAGACCGCCGATATGCGGTCTATGATCTGGGTCGTCTGGGTGGCATCCTCAATTTTGAGGTTGCTGACGGTCTGTATCAGGAGCTCCAGCTCCTTTGCGGTCTGGTCAATGTTTTGACCTATTTTGTCGCCTTCGGCGACGGTCTTGAAGCTGCTGACCTGCGATTTGTCATCCGCTACCTTTTGCTCATAGGGCTGAAGCGCATCTTTTTTCAAAAGGAATTTTACACAGTCCTGAGACAGGCTGTCCGTTTTTTCAATGATCTCCTTTTCCTTGCTTTCGATCCACTCCAGGTCTACATAGCGCAATTCCTTTAGCTCAATGGCTTCTCCGCGCAAATGCCTCAATTCGGCCAGATAGGCCACAAATTTGTCGACAGCCTGGGCTTTGTAGCGGCGTATTTTTTCAAAAAGCATGTCCACGGCTTCGCCTACCCGTTTCATCTCGCTTTGGGTATGGGCGCGCATGCGGCGCACTTTTTCATACTCATCTATGGCGGAAGCAGCGGCATCCCGGATGCCTTCGAGCGGCTCATGGAGCTTTTGCGTATCGGGATGCTTGATCCAATAGTATGAGTCGAGGATGTCGTTGGCTTGCTTGACCAGGTCGATGTAGAGGTCGTTGTAGCTTTCGCCCTTCTGGATGATGGCAAGCAGCTCATTGGACTCGGCCATGCCACGCACCAGGTCTTTGTTGCCTACCTTGTAGAGGTAGCTGTCGGACCTGGCCGATTTGACAAATTCAGAGGTGGTATAAGGCGTCTGCCAGACCTGCACGACGTGGTGCTTGCCGGGCGTATCTTCTGCCTTGAAGTAGCACAATTCGCCATTAGGGAAAATGGAATATCCATTGCAGATGATGGGCGTCGCGACCTGCTGTTCCACGAGGTTGTAAGGCATGAGCACATAGGTGCCGCTTTCCTGGTTGTAAAAAACGAAGAGGGTATCCTCCCCATTGGGCGAAGGAATGCGCTTCTCGAAGTGCATGTCCTGGAGCTTGTTGTCGAAGACTTTGTAGTCGCCTCGCTCGAGGTAATAGCCATTGGAGAAGATAAGGCCATGGCCGTCTGGCAGGAGGATGCCGGCATCTGCCAGCGTATCTATGCGCGTGACCTGCTGTAGTTTTTCATTAAAAACGAGGTAGCGGTAGGCCTCTTCCTGGTAGGGTTTTACTTTGAGCAAAATCAATTTTCCCAGATCTGCAAAGTAAAATTCTGCATCATCCAGGTTCTGGTCGCCATGCTCCAGCGCTTCTTCATAGATGCCTTTGCCGTGGTCGGTATTGTCTTCGACCTTGAGGGTCAGGGTTTTATTTAGATTTTCAACAAAAACACGGTCCAAAATAGAGATATGCGGAGAGCTCCCCCGGCGGTGCATATCGCGGTTGGTGCGTTGCCAGCGAAACTCATGCTGGGCAGGATATTTGAATTCGTGGTCAAAGCGATTGCCGAGGTAGATGACTTCCTTTTCCTTGATCGCCCACTTAAAAGTCTTGATGTCGGTGACATTTTTACCGACCTGAAAGACCATGTATAAATGCGGTCCGATGACCGCAAACTTCGTAAAAACGGTGTTTTTGTAGTATTTGTAGAGGTTGTGAAAGTCTTCGACAAACTGCTTGTCTTCCAGCATTTCGATTCCTTCCTGATGAAAAGAATGATCCGAAGGATCAAATCGATACATGCTGAAGACATCGTCCAACTGGACTTCCTGCCGCAGACCGATGTGTACATTGTACCCAAAGATGAAGTGGTGGTCCACGGGGACCATGTCCCGGGGGATACAATTGTTGCTGGTGGTGATGCGGTCATTGGCGAGCAGGCGCGTTTCCAGCGCTCCAAAGACGTCCTTGCGGAGGACGTTGAGCTTGCTGAGTCTCGTGCGAAGCTCTTCGCTCTGGGCAAGCAGTCGCTTGCGTATGATTTCGTATGATCCTCCTGCTATTTGCTGATTTTCTGCCATGTAGAGGGATGGTTTTTGGGTTTTGGGTTTTGAGTTTCGGGTTTTGAGTTTCGGGTTTCGGGTTTCGTGTTTTGGGTTGAAGAGGGGACGCTGATTTTCGCTGATGGAAATGATTTTCACCGTTAAAATTGTAACCGGAATACTTTTCAGTTTTTATCAGTTAAATCTGCGTAAATCAGTGTCAATACCTGTATTTTTTCCTCATTCCCGGAAAGCTTTTACAATCTTTCGCCTCAAGTCCGCCACAAAGTCCTGATTTTCAATAGCTCCCACCTCTTGTAGCTCAAACATCTGGTCATCATCGCCTTCGCCGAAGTAGATCAGGATGGTGCCGATCTCGGGATTCCAGAATTTGAGGTAGTCCGAGGCCTGATCTCTTGTGGGCAAATCTGTTTGCAGGTGCATAGGGGAGTAGCCTTCTATTTGAAAAATAGGGTAGGTTTTTTCGCCTACTTTCACCTGCTTTTTGCGCCAGGGATTGATATAGGAAAAGCTTTCCTCCTGCAGGAAGGCGGTATCGCCTTTGAGCACGATGCGGTAGTCGTCTTGCTGGTAGAGCCTGTTGAGGCTGTCGGGATGAAAACGAAATTCTGTGACATATACTTCCAGCTGAGCCATGCTCGTATCGTGGTAGATATTGTAGATCTCACGAAAGTGAAAGACTCCTTTCTCATCTGTCGTCTGAACAAAATGTGTTTGTCCAAAACCGGCATCTCCTGTTTGCATAATATACGCCCTTCGGTCCTCCTCTTGTTTCAGCAAGCCTATCTTCAAGCCGCCAAATATCTGCTCTGCATGAGCAGGCGCTACGTGTATGACTTCCTCCAAAGGAGCATCGTACTGCTTTTGATTTTCTGGCTGACAAGCCAGGAGGAGCGTGAGACAAAAGAGACTGATGGGTATATGTAGCACAGTTGATTTTCGCATGGATGCAAGTTAATCAACAAACTCTACGACCCATTCATCAAATTCATCTTTGAAGAGATAGCCCTGTACTTCAACGGTCATTTCTCTTTCTTTTTCATTCGTTTCTACTTTGATGTCTCCATCGTCAAACAAGCCTTTGAAGTCAATGGAAGGGAAATTCATCCCCTTAAAAAAGTGCAGGCTTACATCTGCCTTGAACTTCTGCTTATCATCTTGCCAATCCGCACGTTTGAGGTTTTCCAGCTTTTTGAATTCGCATATTTTGCTGTTTTCTCCGCTCTTTTTATTGGAAAAAAGGTTTATGAAGCCTATCGGAGCTACCTCCTTCTCGATCGACTCGGCGATCAGGTCTTCCAGTTCTCCGTCTGAGGGCAGGTCCATGGGACCGTTGCAGGCGGAAAGAAAAAGGGTGAAGAAAGTGACATAAAGTATTTTTTTCATTATGTTTTTGCCTTGGGTTGAGGTTTGTGAACAAATTTTGCCATGAACAAGCCATATAATATGCTGCCTATTGCCCAGATCATGAGGAGTTCCGGGTTTTGGGTTTCGTGTGGCTTGGTACTCGAAACACGAAACTCCAAACCCGGAACTTTCCGTTCTTACTTCAAGCCAACGGCTCCCGCCGTCTTGTCGGCCAGACCCATCTGGGTTACTGTCCCCAGGAGATTCTGCAACATATTCTTCTGCCCGGCATCTTTGCTTTTATCCATCAGTTGGAAGATCAAGGCAGAGAGGGTCATGTTTTTGACGTCCTCGGTATCCATGCCCGTCTGCTGAATCAGCTTGCGGAATTTATCCACGAGATTGCCGTTGCCATTTTCCATCAGGTTGTCCTTGATATCGTTCAGCGTATTGCTGTTGCTGACGAGGCGATCGACATATTTGCCCTGAGTGATGGCCTGGCTGATGCGGTCGAAGAACTGCTGCTCGCCACCGACGATGTCGATATTGGCGGCTTTCAAAGCCTCAGCAAGAACAGTAGCCTGTGCGGCAGCGATGTCGCGCTGGATGTCGATTTTCGCCAATTCGACGGCTTTTTCGACTTCCAACCTCAACTTGAACTCTTCGTGCTCTTTGCCTACACCGTCCAGCTCTTTCATGGCTTTGGCCTTCTCGGCTGTGCCTTTGGCATCTGCGATGCCTTTCTGAGCGATGACTTCTGCCTCTGCGAGGCCTCTCTTCTTGACCGCGTCAGCGGTGACGTCTATCACCTGAGCCTCTGCGAGGCCACGCTTCACGCTCACTTCTGCTTCGACCATACCCAACTTCCTGTTGGCGTCAGACTGGGCTTCGCCTTTCATCTGTATGCCTTTGGCTTCGGCTTCTGCCTGCTGCTCCAGGACGTGGGCTTCTGCCTGTCCTTCTTTCTCGCGGGCACCCGCTTTGGCCTCCATGACACGGGCTTCTGCCAATCCGAGCGCTGCGTGCTCTTCAGCGAGGGCGTCAGCCATGATTTTCTTGCCTTCGGCCTCTTTGTCCACCGCCTCACGCTCGGCATTGGCCATGATGATGCGCCTTTTGGACTCCATCTCTGCGGCCTGTGCCTCTGCTTCTGCTCCCTTGAGGCGCTGTACCAGCGACTCCTCCGCCAGCTGCTCGGCAGCCGTGATGGCTACGCGCTTGTTACGGTTTGCTTCTGCATCGGCCTGCGTATCCTTGATGCGCTCCTGCTCCTCAACCACCTCGCGCTCTACCGCTACGCGGTCACGGATCACATCCTGTATGTTTTTGCGCTCTTCTTCGACCGCTTTCTCTTTCTCGATCTGGGCGATGGTCACCACGCGCTCGCGCTCGGTAGCCTCCAGGTCGCGGTCCTTCTGGACGCGCTCGGTCTCGACAGCGTCGGTGCGCTCTTTATTCTTCTTGGCGACGATGACGTCGCGGAGTTTGTTTTCTTCCTGGATCATGATGTCGCGCTCGCGGGCGATGCGGGCCGCATCAGACTTGAGCTGCTCTTCTTCGGCCACTTTTTTGGCTTCAGCCAATTCACGTGAGCGGATGGTCGCGACTTCGCGCTTTTGGATTTCTTCCTTTTCGATCTGCTGCTTTTCCAGCTCCAATATCGCTTCGCGGGCTTCTACATCCTGCTTTTTGATGACTTTCTCCTTCTCGCGCTGGATTTTATTGGCCTGGGTGATCTGGTGAGCCGTCAGGTCGCGGATCTTCTTGATGCCTTCGGCATCGAGGATATTGTCTTCGTCGAGAAACTCGACGGGCGTCTGCTCCAGGTAGTCGATGGCGGCATCGTCAAGGACGTAGCCGTTGAGGTCATCACCGATGACATCGAGGATCGCCTGCTTCAACTCCTTGCGGGAGTTATAGAGCTCCACAAATTCGAAGCCTTTTCCCACCGTCTTCAGACCTTCTGAAAATTTCGCTTCGAAAAGCGTATTCAACATTTCGGGGTCTGAAGCCCGGGCACAGCCGATCGTTTGGGCTACCCTCCTGATATCGCCATCTTCGGGATTTACCCTGACGAAAAAGACCACGCGGATATCCGCCCTCAGGTTGTCTTTACAGATCAGGCCGTCTTTGCCTTCGCGGTTGACCATGATTTGTTTCAGGGAAATGTCCATGGTCTCGGCTTCATGCAGAAGGGGGACCACCCACATGCCTTTGAGGGTCACTGTGGTTTTGCCAAAACCTGTGCGGACCAGGGCTTTGCCTTGCTTTACCTTTCGGAAAAAAAGTGAGATCAGCAAGATATACAGCACGACTGAACCGCCTAACAAGGCTGCGATAACAATGCCGATAGTCTGAACCATACTCATTTCTAATAATTGAATCATAGGTGATGAAGGATTAAGGGTTTGTTTTATGTGAAAAGGGTCATATTATATTTCAAAAGAATTCACCAGGAAATCGCCCCGCTCTTTGCGGTATTCCGTCAAAAGGACCTGCGATCCTTTGGGGATATTATCCTCATCTTCAGAGCGAACGGTCAGGAGAAAATGCTGGTCGTCGAACTCTATTTCAGCCTGGCCGGGACGCCCCGCGCTGATGTCAAGGGTTACTTTGGCGATTTTGCCGACGAGGTCTTTTTTCTGTACCCCGCCTTTCGTCATCTGCTTGTGCATGGCTTTGAAAGGAGTCGTCAACACTTTGCTGATAAAGAGACCGACAAGCAGGATAGGAACTACCCAGAGACCAAAATGGGTTTCATTTCCCATCGCATTATTAAACAACATTGCCGTTCCCCACATCACGATCACAAATATGCTGACAAAGATCATGAAAGGCACTTGTCCGATGTTGAAGAAGGACAAAGTTGATAAAGCCCATCCTGCACCACCAGCGCCGACTTCCGTCTCTACTTCGCTATCCACCTCCATATCGGCATCGATATCTACATCCACGTCGACATCCATGTCCACCTCCGTATCAATATCAAAATCCAGGAAATCCAGGTCCAATGCACCCAAAACAACGGTCAGCCAGTAAAAAAGGACCATACACAGGAGAAGGCTGTAAAACAGGTTGGCGGGGGCAAAAGCAAAATTGAAAAACTCTGTCATAAGGGGCAAAGTTAAAAGGTTAATTGTCCATAAAGTGCCAAGATAATACAAATCCTCCGGATTTGAGGAGCGGAAGCAATCTGTCAAATGTATGACAGATCGTCCGACTCAATGCTTGTTTAGGCTGAGGGTTCCGGAGGGGAAACCGTTTTAGGTTTCGGGTTTTGGGTTTTGGGTTTCGGGATGGTCTTTTGCTTGAGGCAAAAGGATATCAGCACCCGAAACTCGAAACTCGAAACTCGAAACTCGGAACCCGAAACCCGAAACTCGGAACCCGAAACATGAAAAGGGAAAACAGTAACTACATGATGTGCTTTTAATGTGTTAGATGGTGTTTCAATGTAGGTGATATTACGGATGTTTTTTCTTCAGGGTTAGGCCTAAAAAAGAAATAATTGGATTTTCCGGATGAGTAAGTGTGTATATTCTGCGAATATTCGTGTAAAATCTACGATTAAGCGATTTTAGTCTATATTTTGCAGCATGGAAAAAAATTCACTTCCCGCCCCCTTTTTATCTCGTATCCAGCAACAATTAGGGGCTGAGGCCCCATTATTCTTACAATCGTTAGCGCTAACGAGCGAAACATCGATACGGTTGAACCCCTTTAAGGGGGCTGAAATAGCAGGCGAAGCGGTGCCCTGGTGCGCGCAGGGATTGTATTTGCCGGAGCGACCTTCCTTTGTGGCGGACCCGCTTTATCATGCCGGGGCGTATTATGTACAGGAGGCGAGTTCGATGATGATAGGAATGACGATTGACGAGCAAGGAGATACGAATAAAGAAGGGAGGCCGCTGCGAATATTGGATTTGTGCGCCGCCCCTGGCGGCAAAAGCAGCCTGCTCGCCGGCGCGATGCCGCCGGGAAGCCTGCTCATCAGCAATGAAGTCATTGCCAGCCGGGCGGCGATCCTCGCGGAAAACATGGCCCGATGGGGCCACCCGGGGGTGATCGTCACCCAAAATGACCCCAAAGACTTCGCCTTCCTCGAAGGCTTCTTCGACCTGGTGGTCGTGGATGCGCCCTGCTCGGGCGAGGGCATGTTTCGCAAAGACCCTGCGGCTATCGCCGAGTGGTCGCCGGACAATGTGGAGAACTGCGCCCTGCGGCAGCAGCGTATCCTGCGCGATATCGCGCCTGTGGTGCGGCCAGGGGGGATGCTGGTGTACAGCACCTGCACCTTTGCTCCGCAGGAAGATGAGGAAATGGTTTCCTGGCTGTTATCGGAGCTGGGCGATGATTTTGAGCTGGCGCCTTTTGCGCTGCAGGAAGGTTGGGGCTGGGACAGCCTGAGGCTGGCAGGGGTGAAAGATGCTGCGCATCGGGCCTGGCCGCATCGCGTGCGGGGAGAAGGGCTTTTTATTTGTCGCTTTCGGAGGAAAGGGGAGGGGAATGAAGAACAAGGAATAACGCCTGTCCCGAGAGGATTCGAGGGGAACAAGGATTTGAGAAGGGAGGAGAGGAAGAAAAGGAAAAATAAGGAACAAGGAATAAAGAAGGGAAAAGGGGGAAGTGAGGAGTGGAGGGAGCTGGTAGCTCCTTTTATCGCAGATGATCCTGATTTGCATCAGGAGTTAGCGGACGACAGGGTCTTTTTGTATCCAAAAGCCGTTGCAGAGGTGATGCCTCTGTTGACAGGGCGCTTGCGCATGCTGCGCAAAGGTGTGCTTGCCGGCAAGCTGCACCGCAAGGGTCTTGCGCCTGCGCATGAGCTGGCACTCAGCAGTTTGCTGAGTGAGACAGTGCCACGCTGCGCGCTGGAAAAAGAAGCCGCTTTGCGGTATTTACAAAAAGAAGACCTGCCTGCTGCCGACTTTCACCTGCCAGCTACCCACCTGCCCACTGCCAACTGGCTCCTGCCCACGTACCAAAACATCCCCCTGGGATGGGCCAAACTGGTAGGACCCAGGCTGAAAAATCAGCTTCCGGTCAATTGGCGGATCCGCCGCTTGTAGCTACAAGGAAAACCTTGAATGAAAATATCACTTCACAAATAAAACTTGCTTTTTCCCCACTTCAGCTCCCTTGCTGAAGAGCTTCTTCCCCTTCTCCCGGCGATTGGATCGCCCGATGCGTATATCGGCGCTTTCAGCGCCGGAGACATGTATCAGGGTCGAGGCACCTGCGGTGCCTTCTACTTCGCTGATAAGGGCATCCTGCACCTGGTGCAGCTGGATAACAGGCTCATCCTGAGTCAATAGGCCCTGGCGGCCTGCGAAGCCGTCAAGCTCAAAACCATGTACCTCATCGAGGTATAGTGCATGTTTCCATTGAGCTTCGGTGCTGTCTGAGGCCCAGCTGATGCGCATATTTTGGATGTTGATATCATCGACATGAAGGGCTTCGAAAGCGTTGGTGGCGCGCTTGTCGGGCGCATCTTCGGGCAGCATGTGGATGCTGACATCGGTCAGGCTGATGCCCTTGATGCCGCGTCCTACGCGGCTCTCGATCCGGCTGGTGCCCACGCCGGTGGCGAGGATGTTTTGAAAACGTACGTTTTCGATCTTGCCTACAGGCGATCTTTCGTATCGCTTGAGCATAACCACCCAGATGGGATCACCATCTCCCCACCAGTTAAAATGCCTGCGATTGCACTCAATGGTGATATCGCTGAACAGCACATCGCTGACCGTCGCACCATCGCGTACAACGATGCTGAGGCCGCGGTTGCTGTTGCGCACTACACAATTGCTGAATACAATATGGCGAAAATCGCCGCTGGTCTCCGTACCGATTTTTAGCGCGGTGCTGGAGGAACTGAGCACACAATTGCTGACAGTTACATTCTCCACAGGCCCATCTTTATATTTGCTTTTCAGACAAATAGCATCATCTCCGGTGATGACGATGCAGTCAGAAATAACCACATCCTGGCAAGCTGTGATATCAATCCCATCTGCATTAACCCCCTTTTCAAGATCTGAATAAACATAAAGTCCCCGGATATAGATCCGCTGACTACGCTCTATGTGAACCGTCCAAAAGGTTGATTCCACAAAGGAAAGGTCTTCCAGGGTGACGTCTTTGCATCCGGTAAAAAAAAGCAATCCTGTAATAGGTTTCACCTTGTAATACATCTTCATTTCCACGCCAGCTTCCCGCGCTATTTCTGTCTCCCGCTCAATAAATCTGTCTACTTTTTCCAATTCCCGATATTCTCTGATGGCCTGGCCATCTATCACTCCCTTACCACGCAAGCTGAGGTGATTTGCCCCTTTTGCATAGAGCAAAATAGGATTGCCAAAAAGATCCCGGTGGTCGGGAGAGTAGGCTTCTTCCTGATGACTTGCGAAAAGGGTAGCACCGGCCTCCACCCAAAAGGTGATATTGCTTTTCAGTATAAGGGTGCCGGAAAGGTAGTCTCCCGGCGGCAGGTAGACCTGTCCACCTCCTGCGGCTGCGGCTGCATCTATGGCAGATTGAATGGCGGCTGTCGCCAGATCTGACTTTTGGCCTGTAGCGCCAAAGTCTTTGACATTGAAGACCGGCTGGGCGGAGAGGAAAAATGGAAAGATGAAGAAGAGGAATAGAATTCGCATCATGAATTTGTAAATGTATGAAGAGTGGACGCAGATAAACTATGATTAGTATGATTTACACTGCTTAAAGATGCACATAGAAAACATAATCTTACCATAAAATGCCGTGGAAATCCAGGGTAATTGCATCAATATTCCGAAATATTTTTTTATACTGATGAAGAGGCTCTAAGCTTTGTCTGACTTGGAACAAGGTTTCTTGACAAGGGAAAATGAAGAAAATGAAGACAATGGACAATTGAAAATGGAAAATTAGTCGTGTTCATTCAAAAGTCGTATTATTAATCAAAACTGTAATTGTCGATGAAAATCTCCCAGAAAAAGCCTTTAAGCAGTGGAGGCCACAATATCGGAGTCAAAGAATTGCTGGATTTGAT
>JAUIGE010000013.1 GCA_030430205.1 Bacteroidia bacterium
CCAACTGGGACGGTGTGCAACTTCAGGCTACCACAGACAGTGGCCGTACCTGGACCATGGTGGGTGACTTTGCCAATACCAGCGGTACACAGATTAACTGGTATACCGGCGCCAACACTAACGGTTTAGCTACTTGTTTGGGAGGCGCTTCAGATAGCTGGCAGGGCCGTAGCTCAGGCTGGATACAGGCAGAGATGTCTCTCCTTCCTTTTGCCAACCAGCCAGATGTGCGTTTCCGCTTCTTCTTCGGTTCTGACGGTTCTGTGAACATCGGCTACGATGGTTTTGCAGTAGATGATATCGAGATCGCAGATGTGCCACCTAATGATCTGGGTGTGATCCAAATACATGAACCCAGTTCTGGCTCATGTGGTGACAGCAGCATGGCAGTTTATGCAATTGTAAAAAACAACGGTTCACTGGAGCAGTTCAACTATCCGATCACTGTTGTGATCACAGATACACCTGCCGTCTCTATCGGAACCCTGACAATTGTATCTCCTGATACCATCTATCCCGGGCAGACAGATACCATCTTTATGGGAACCTTCAACAGCCATGCGGGTGGTTCTTACACCATGGTAGGCTATACCAGCCTGTCAAGTGATACCGATCGCAGCAATGATACGACCATTGTCACCCAGGTTAACATCCAGGCCATTCCAGCATCTCCTGTTGTTGCGCCTGCTATCGCCTGTGAGGCTGATTCATTCCTGTTGCGGATACTTAATCCTGATACATCGGCGCTTTATGCCTGGTATGATACCATTGGCAATGCACCATTGGCGATCAGTGATACGTTCAAGACACCCTTCCTGACGGCATCCCGTGACTATTGGGTCGGTACTTATTCTGCCGTTGGTGGTAGTCTGACTACGACCTTTGCCGGAGGAAATGGACAGTCAGGTAATATGTTTGATGTGACGAATATCTCTGGATTGCCATGGACAATTGACTCCATCGGCCAACATATTGGTTCTACTGGCCCGGAGACAGTTGAGATATACTATGTAACCAATCGTACAACCTATGTCGGTAAAAATGCGAACTCTGCACTTTGGACACTTTTGGGAACAGCGAATGTGACAGCACGTGGTGTTGGAAATTCTACTCCTGTACCTATTGGTGGTTTGACCATCAATCCGGGAGAGACCATTGGTATCTACGTAACGGTTCAGTCTACAAATATTGACTATACCACGCTGACAACTAACCAAATCTATGCAGATGCCAACCTGGAAATTGAAGTAGGTCTGGGGATCGGGTATCCGTTTTCAGGCTCATTCAGTCCTCGCGGTTGGAATGGTGAACTTCACTACTCAGGTGGGGGTTGTCCAAGTGATTTGGCCAAAGTGACAGCAACCATCGCTCCTATCGCTCCACCTAATCTGGGACCTGACAATGTTGTCTGTGGTGGCGTCTTATTGGATGCTGGTGCCGGATATGCCAGCTATACATGGAACAATAGCGTCACGACTCAGCAGAACCTGGTGGATATCTCTGGTACCTATACCGTAACCGTTATGAATAATGATGGTTGTGTCAGTTCTGATACCATCATCCTCCAGATCAACCCCAATCCTATTGTTGATCTCGGTCCTGACACCATTGTTTGTGGTAGCATTCTTCTGGATGCGGAGAATCCAGGCGCAACCTGGACCTGGCATGATGCGACGGTTTCTCAAACCTACCTGGCTACCACTTCCCGCGATTACTTCGTGAATGTGGTAGATCAAAACGGTTGTGAAACCCGCGATACAGTCAATGTGACTGTCAATGCCCTGCCTCCGGTAGACCTGGGTCTGGATCGTGTGGAGTGTGATAGCGTGCTGCTGGATGCCATGAACGCAGGCTTGCCTACAGTATGGGATAATGGTACAACCAACCAAATGCGGAGCGTTAAAGCTTCCGGTGCCTACTGGGTATCTGTTACTGATCCTACTACTGCTTGTGAAGCCAGAGATACCGTCAACCTGACGATCAATGCTTCGCCTGTTGTAGATCTCGGTCCAGACGGAGACTATTGTGACATCCTGGTTTTGGATGCCCAAAACCCCGGTTCACTTTACAACTGGTCTACAGGTGACCTCTCTCAGACTGTTATTGTAACAGCGAGCAACGAGGGAGTTCGTTGGGTAGAGGTAACCGACATCAACGGTTGTGCCGGTATTGATACCATTACAGTCAATATTGTGGATCAGCCTGTGATTGGATTTGCCGGTACACGCGATCAGGTCAACTTGAGTGACTTCACCTTTACCAACAGCTCTTCAGGTGAAAACCTGACATATCTCTGGGACTTTGGTGATGGCAATACAGCTACTACCCGTGATGCCACACATAGTTATGCACCAGGTACTTACCAGGCATGTCTGACTATCAGTAATGCATGTGATACGGTTAAAGATTGTATGGAAGTACAGGCACATGGGGTAGGTATAGAAGATCAACTGCTGGCAAACAGCATCCGTCTCTATCCTAACCCGACTACAGATAAGATCAACATTGACTTTACAGGTCTGAATGCAGACGTAGAAGTAACGGTTTCTGATGTGACGGGTCGTATCCTTTATAAGGATGTGATCACCCGCTTTGAGCAGGCCAATACAACTACTTTTGACCTCTCTGATGAAGCGGAAGGTGTTTACACCCTGCTCTTCAAAATGGGAGAACGCAGACTTGCACGTAGGGTTGTTCGGAAGTAAATATTACTTCATTATCTTGGAATAAGTAAAGCCCAGTGGAACCTCCACTGGGCTTTTTTTTGAATAGGGCTTATATTTTTGTAAATTTGAGGACTCTATTGAGGGATTTATTTTTTATTCGTTTTTGTATATTCTATCCAATCAAACTTTTTTACCATGAGAAAACTTTTCTACTTACTCCTTCTGGGGGGGTTAGCGGTATTGCCTTTGGACATATTTGGGCAATTATCCTTATCTACAACTAACGCAGCCGGTAATGGTTCTGGAGGTGTCACTTTTGAGGTGACTGCCACGCGCAATGTGCGTCTGCATCGGGTCTGGATACAGCATAATTCAGGATCGGG
Source organism: Bacteroidia bacterium (assembly GCA_030430205.1). Taxonomy (GTDB): domain Bacteria; phylum Bacteroidota; class Bacteroidia; order J057; family J057; genus JAUIGE01. The sequence continues at coordinate 3,050 of JAUIGE010000013.1, forward strand.
CACAACCACTGCGGAGATTTGGGGCCGCCCAGGTGGAATGAACAACAACATCACCATAAGCAATGGCTGGACCCAACTCGCTTCTAATGTGAGTATTCCTGTTTCAGTCGGTAACCCTGTACAGATTCCAGTGGACCTGAATATTATTCTTCCAGCTGGGCAGACCTACGGTTTCTATGTTGGAAGTAGCACCACAGTTGCGTATTCCAATACAGGTACACTTCCCCTGGTATATTCTGATGGGAATATCTCGATTAACTGTAATGGCTGGGGGGGATCTGTGCCTTCACCTGTGAACTTCCCCCGTATCTACAATGGTCGGGTAGACTATTTCGTACAGTCGGGCGGCAATGATGCCGGGGTCGTTTCTATTGACTCTGTAAGTGCTGCCTGTCCAGGTAACCAAAATATATGGGCCACTATCGGGAACTATGGCGCGAACCAGATTGACTCCGTAACCGTCAATTGGTCATGGAATGGTACCCTTCAAACGCCTATTCAGTTGATCACTCTCTTGGATACTTTTGGAGGCATGGGCTCAACTACTGCCCCTGTATTCCTGGCAACACAGAACCTGGCAGCAGGCCAGATTTACAACCTGTCGGTATGGACTTCCAATCCCAACGGAGTTGCGGATACCTCCAATTACAATGATACCATTCACACCCAATTGGCCGCCTCTTTACAAGGCTTGTATACCATCAATTCGGGTGCAGCCACCAGTGGCTCAAACTTCAGTAGTTTTACTGAAGCTGTAGATGCCTTGAATACCTATGGCGTCTGTGGACCCACTACCTTTGCAGTGGTGGCAAACTCAGGCCCCTACCATGAGCAAATTACAATCGGTGAGATTGCAGGAGCCTCTTCTGTCAATACCATCACTTTTGAGGGAGGCCTTACAAAGGAAGAAATTTGGGTAGATGGCTCGATGACCAGCTCGAATGATCGACATGTTATTAAGCTCAATGGTGCGGATTATGTCCGCCTTCAAAACCTGACTGTTACCAACAAAGCCGCCTCGGGCTCTGGAACTCAATATGGCTTTGGTATTCACCTGACCAATGATGCTGACTACAATATCGTAGATGGTTGTTTGGTAGAGGTAGACTCCGCAGGTGTACAGACCAGCAGCAATTTTGCAGGAATTACCATCTCAGGCCTTGCAGCTACTTCAGCGGGTTCAAATGGTAACCACAATATCATCCGCAATAACAAAGTTCATGGTGGATATTATGGCATTACTGCCATGGGGGTGAATACTTCTTCTTATGGCGAAAACAACCGCATTGAGAATAACGAAGTCACAGGTACATGGTACTACAATATGTATTGCTATTACCAGACGGGCCTTCAGGTAATCGGTAACTATGTCGAGCACAGAAAACCATCCAATACCGCAGGCTATGGAATCCTGATAGGTTATAATGATACGGTTCGGGTTGAGAAAAATACCGTTATTGATCCTTTGACCTATGGTATTTACCTGACAAGTGGCAACAGAGCTCCTGGTAGCACGACCCCTTCAGGTACAGCACATATCATCAATAACAGTGTAAGTGGAGACTATACTGCAGCTACTACAAGAGGGATGTATTTTGCAAGTTATGTGCAGAATGTAAAGGTCTATCATAACAGTGTGAGTGTTACTTCGGGTACAAGTACCTCTTGTGCCGCTTTATATATTGGTACTTCGACTACGAATAATAACCTGGATATCCGCAATAACAGCTTTGCGGTGTTCAATACCAATTCGGGTTATGCCTACTACAGTGGATCATCCAATCCATCTCAACTGAATTACAATAACTACTACAATGATGGAGATACCACGCGGGTGATCTATTTGAGTGGCGTTGTCAGTTTGTCAGCATTGAATGGCGCAGGTGGCTTTAACCAGGCTTCTTATCATGGTGATCCTCAATATTTGAATAATTATACAGACCTGCACTCCAAAGGTACTCAACTATGGAACAGAGGCGGACTGGGCCTGGGTGTTGTAGAGGATATTGATGGAGATGTACGTCCAGGTATGGGCTCCTTACTTTCAGATATTGGAAGTGATGAGTACCAGGTACCTCAATTGGATATTGCACCTACAGCTTTGGTAAGCCCTACGCTGCCCATTTGTCCCGGTACCTTTAATATCGTACTGGATGTAACAAATTACGGTCAAATGACCATCGATACACTGACAGTGAATTGGTGGGTCAATGGGGTAGCTCAGGCACCCTTTGTGGCTACCTCTGCCAATATCGCGACCAGTGCCAGCGGAGCTATCTCTGTGGGTACCCTCAACATTACAGGTGGTCAGCCTTATGATATTGTTTTTGTGACTTCTATGCCCAACAATGGCATAGATGAGGATGCAGCCAATGATACATTGGGATTCTATGGTCTCAGAACAGGCTTGCCTGCGGGTAACTATACCATCAACAAAAACATGGCTACTGCAGGCAGTAACTACAATAGCTTCCAGGATGCCATCAATGATATAAATGCCAATGGCATTTGTGGGTCTGTCGTCTTCAATGTAGCACCGGGCTCAGGGCCTTATAAGGAGCAAATCAGCTTAGAAGAAGTCGTAGGTGTTTCTCCTACTTCTACCATTACCTTTGACGGAGGCCTTACCAAGGAAGAAATCTGGGTGGATGCAGGTATGACAAACACTTCCAACCGCCACGTGATCAAGTTGGATGGAGCTGATTTTATCAGAATTCAAAACCTGACCATCAGCAACCATGCTGCCTCGGGTTCAGGTACCCAGTACGGCTTTGGCGTGCACCTCACCAATGGTGCCAACCATAACATCGTAGATGGCTGTATCGTCGAGGTAGACTCGGCTGAGCAGCAGACGGGGGGCAACTTCGCGGGTATTACCATTTCCGGTCTTGCCGCCACCTCCTCCGGTACCAATGGCAGCAACAACATCATCCGCAACAATAAGATTCATGGTGGATACTATGGGGTAACCGTTATGGGAACCAACTCCTCTACTTTTGAGGTAAATAACCGGGTAGAGAATAACGAAATCACAGGGCAGCGCTACTACAATATGTACTGCTACTACCAGAGTGGTTTGCATATTGAAGGAAACCACCTGCAGCACAGGAGTCCTTTTAACACAGCTGGCTATGGTATGTACCTGTTGTATCAGGATAGCATGAAGATCATTGGCAATACGATCATTGACCCGATTGCTTATGGTATTTATACATCCGTCGGTAACAAAGCGCCTGGTAATACATCTCCTCCCTCTGGACCTGCTTATATTGTCAATAACTGCATCAGTGGATATTACAATACCACAGCTTATGGTATCTATGTGGCAGGTAATACCGAGAATGCAAGATTCTACCACAACAGTGTCAGCCTTACAGCTGGAACAGGTACGAATAATTCAGGTATGTATGTCTCTACTACGACGACCAACAATGGGCTGGATGTGCAGAACAACAGCTTTGCGGTATTCAATACCAGTGTAGGATATGCCCTTTATGGAGGAAACAACAACTTCTTCGCTCTGGACAACAACAACTTTTTCCACCCGGATACCACAAGAGTACTCTATATGAGTGGGGCACAGAGTGTGGGCTCTTTTCAGGGTGCTGGTGGCTATAATACAAACTCTTATTTTGGTGATCCTCAGTACCTGGATATCTATACAGACCTTCATAGCAAAGGCACACAGCTTTGGGATAGAGGAAATGACACCCTGGGTATCTCCGAGGACATCGACGGAGACCTTCGTCCAGGTTTTGGGGGCACGATTCCGGATATAGGCTGTGATGAATTCCAGCCTCCGCAGTTGGACATCTCGCCTTCGGCTATGTTGAATCCAACCCTGCCTATTTGTCCGGGCTCTTTCAATGTGATAATTGACGTTCAGAATCTGGGACAGGCCACGATTGACACCTTTACGGTAAACTGGTTTGTCAATGGTACAGCCCAGACACCCTTCACGGTTACTTCTGCCAACATGGCTACCAATACGGGTACCACGGTTTCTTTGGGTAATCTCACCATAGTTGGTAACCAGCCTTATGACATCGTTTTTGTCACTTCAGGGCCCAATAATGGGGTGGATGAAGATCCACGCAATGACACCCTGGGCTTATATGGCCTGCGTACGGGCTTGCCAGCAGGTAATTATACCATCAATAAGAACCTGCCTACAGCAGGTATCAACTACAATAGCTTCCAGGATGCGATTGATGATTTGAACAACTTTGGCATTTGTGGTTCGGTAGTCTTTGCTGTTGCACCTGGTACAGGTCCTTATGAGGAGCAGATCATTTTGGGTGAAGTCGTAGGTACCTCTTCAACTTCTACCATCACCTTTGATGGTGGGGCTACCAAAGAGGAAATCTTCGCCGACTCGGTGAATACCTCCAACCAGCGTGCGGTTATTATCATCGATGGAGGGGATTGGATCGTATTCAAAAACCTGACGATCAATAACCATGCGCCAGCTACAGGTACCTGGTACAGCTACGGTGTGCAATTGATCAACAATGCTGACCACAATACCATCGATGGTTGTGTGGTAGATGTAGACTCCGCTGAAGTTTCATCGAGTAGTTTCCGTGCAGGTATTGTCCTGACCGGTTCTTTTACATCACCTACTTCTACTGGCCAGACGGGGGAACATAACACCTTCTCGAATAACCAGGTACATGGTGGCTATTATGGTATCACCCAGATGGGTGTTTCATCTGTAGATCACAAGGTAAATAACCGGATACTCAATAATGACGTCAGAGGCCAATACTATATGGGTATCTATTCCTATGGTCAGGATGGTTCAGAGATTGAAGGCAATCGGGTAGAATTGCGCCGGGCTGGTACCACTTCAGGCTATGGTATCTATAACTATTACTGTGATAGTTTCACCGTTGCCAAGAATACCATTATCGGACCCAAGCTGTATGGTATTTATTTCTATGCTGCTAACCGCTACAATACTGGCAGTACCTTTGGAAAAGTAGAAAACAACATGATTTCAGGCTACTATTCGAGTACTACTCGCTATGGTATTGCCATGTCCAGCTACTGTAGAAAGGTAAATGTTTACCATAACAGTGTATCCATTCCATATAGCAATGCTTATGCCTTCCGCCTGCTTTCCTCTACCCAGGTAGACAGCATCAGCCTTGTCAACAACAGCTTCGCTGTATTTGACAATGGTAGTTATCCTGTTTACCTGATTGACTCTATGCAGGTATCAGAAATGAACTATAACAATTTCTACAGCCCAGATGGCAGTGCCGTCTATATGAACAATACCCTCTTCGATAATACCAATTATCGTGGTGCGGGTACATGGAACATCGCTTCACGCTTTGGTGATCCGGGATATATCGATAACGATGAAAACCTGCACGTGCTTTCAGCACAGCTGTGGAATGCCGGTAACAACCAGGTAGGGGTGATTGATGACATCGACGGCGATGTACGTCCTGACAGCTTTATCGTGGATATCGGAGCGGATGAGTTCCGCCCACCTGCGCATGAGGCTGGCTTTAATGCCTTCATTGAGCCTGTTTCGGCTTGTGGATACAGCGCTGCCTCTAGTGTGACAGTAGAATTTCAGAATGCGGGTTTGGAGCCGATAGATACCATTGAATTGTCTTACCGTGTAAATGGTGGCACCATTGTTACTGAAACGGCTACATTCAACCCCGGCATTCTTTCGGGAGCTACGGGTATCTACACTTTTACAACCACAGCGAACCTCCTGACGCCAGGTCTTTACACACTGGATGGTTGGGTTAATCTGATGGGGGATAACCTTAGCCTCAATGACTCCCTGACGGGCTTTGAAGTATGGCATGACCTGAATGTGAATACCTTCCCATATTTCGAGGATTTTGAAGCAGGTCCTGGTGGCTGGAGAGCGGGTGGCATAAGTGGTCAGGGTGAATGGCAGTGGGGCTTGCCTCGCGGTACAGACATCGACACAGCTGCTTCCGGGGTAAAAGCCTGGATGACAGATACGACAGCTGACTACCAAAACGGCCAGTGTAGCTGGTTGCTGAGTCCGTGTTATGACTTCACCAACCTGAACCTGCCGTTTATTAAGATGTATATCAACTATGACTCAGAGAACAGTTGGGATGGTGTACAGCTACAGGCAAGTACAGACAGTGGCGCCACCTGGACGCAAGTTGGTGCTTTCAATAGCACAGTGGGTAATCCGATCAACTGGTACAATGACAACACTATTTCAGGTTTGGGTACCTGTCTGAACCTACAGGAAGGTTGGACCAATAACAGCGGTGGCTGGATACAGGCAGAGATTTCTCTGCAACCATTTGCCAATCAGCCAGATATCCGTTTCCGCTTCTTCTTCGGTTCTGACGGTTCTGTGAACACAGGCTATGACGGTTTTGCCGTAGATGATATCGAGATCGCTGATGTACCGCCTAATGACCTGAGTGTGATCCAAATCCTGGAGCCCAATTCTGGTGCTTGTGGTGACAGCAGCATGGCCGTGAGTGTAGTAGTGAAAAACAACGGTTCATTGGAGAAGTACAACTATCCTATCTCTGTTGGGATCACAGATACGCCAGCTGTATCCATCGGAACCCTAACAGTTGTATCTCCTGATACAATCTATCCTGGCCAGACAGACACTGTCTTTATAGGAACATTCAACAGCTCTGCAGGAGGTTCTTTCACCTTTGTAGGTTACACCAACCTGACAGGTGATTTTGATCGAAGCAATGATACAACCATTGCCGGGCCGATTGATATTAATCCTATACCAGCACCTCCTGTTGTAAACGATCTGATCTTCTGTGAGGCGGATTCAGGGATTCTACAGATAGTTAATCCTGATACCAACTTTACCTATAACTGGTATGCAACGGATACCTCATCTGTAGCAATTGCTGAAGATACTTTCCAGTATCAGACCCCCTTTCTGACGCAATCGACTACCTATTGGGTACAGAAAGTAGGCAGTGATGGTGGCAATCCTATTCTATTTACAGAGTGGAACCTGGGTGGTACGGATATGATTGAGATTGCAAATCTTTCTGGGCGAACCGTAGATGCTACCGGATGGGTAGTAGCCACTAGCTCCAGCTATTCGGATATCAACCTGGTCAACACCATCCTATGGCAATTAGGCTCTATGTCGGCCGGTCAGGTGGACTATAAAACGGATAATACCTCGAACAATTACTGGGGAAATAATCTGTTTTGGAACGAGGGTACAGGTCAAAGTTGGGTCTTGATTATTGATAATAACGGTGTTGTTGTTGATGCTGTTTTCTATAACTGGTCGGCTTCAGACATTGCCAATTTCAATACTACGATCAATGGCTTTACCATCACAGCGGCAGATATCCCATGGACTGGAAATGGCCTTGCTCAGGCACCTTCTGTTACGAACAGTTTTGACAGGATCGGAAGTTCCGATAATGATGATATTACCGACTGGACGGATCAAATCAGTGCCAATGAGGGTATCCTGAATAGTCAAATATCGCCAACCTTCAGCGGTGGGCAAGGTTGCTCAAGCGCCAGGGTACCTGTGCAGGTGATCATCTCTCCTATCGCTTCTCCCAACCTGGGCCCAGACAATGTTGTCTGCGGTGGTGTGCTCCTCGATGCAGGTCCTGGCTATGCCAAATACCAGTGGAGTACTTCAGATTCAACACAATCAGCTTTTGTAGATCTGTCTGGTACATATAATGTCCTTGTGTCCGATATCAATGGCTGTACAGGATCTGATACCATCAACCTGATTATCAACCCGAATCCTGTTGTGGATCTCGGTCCTGATACCACGGTCTGTGGTAGCATCCTCCTGGATGCAGATAACCCAGGTGCTACCTGGACCTGGCATGATGCGACAGTTTCTCAAACCTATCTCGCTGCTACAACACGCGACTATTTCGTGAATGTAGTAGACCAAAACGGTTGTGAAACCCGCGATACTATCAATGTGACTATCAACGCCTTGCCGCCGGTAGATTTGGGAGTGGATCGTGTAGAGTGCGATAGCGTACTCCTGGATGCCATGAATGTAGGTCTGCCTACTCTTTGGTCCACAGGCTCTACCAGCCAGACCTTAAGCGTTACTGCTTCTGGCTCTTACTGGGTTTCTGTCACTGATCCGACGACCACTTGCGAAGCCATAGATACCGTCAACCTGACGATCAATACTTCTCCTGTCGTAGACCTCGGTCCTGACGGAGATTATTGCGACATCCTGGTTTTGGATGCGGGTAATCCTGGCTCCCTTTTCAATTGGTCTACAGGTGACCTGTCCCAGACGGTCATTATTACCAGTACCACGGAGGGAACTATCTCTACTATAGTTACTGACCTCAATGGATGTCAAGGGAAAGACACCATCACAGTGAACATTGTGGATCAGCCGGTGATAGGTTTCACTGAAACCCGTGACCCTGTGAACTTAAGTGACTACACATTCACCAATAGTTCAAGTGGGGAAAATATTACCTACAGTTGGGACTTTGGAGATGGCAGCGCAACAGTCAATACCCGGGATGCTATGCATACTTATGCTACACCGGGTATTTATCAGGCATGCCTGACCATCAGCAATGCCTGTGATACAATCACCGATTGTGTAGAGGTACAGACACATGGCGTAGGCATAGAGGATGAATTGCTGGCCAACAGCATTAGCCTTTATCCTAACCCCACTACGGATAAGATCAACATTGACTTTACAGGTCTGAATGAAGATGTGGAAGTGATGGTTTCTGATGTGACAGGTCGTATCCTTTACAAGGATGTGATCACGCGCTTCGAGCAGGCCAGAACAACCACTTTCGATCTCTCTGATGAAGCTGAAGGGGTTTATACCCTGATCTTCAAAATGGGAGAGCACAGACTTGCACGCAGAGTCGTGCGGAAGTAATAGTCCTGTTTATCTGGAAGATACATGACTGCCCGGAGGCTTTTGCCTCCGGGCTTTTTCTTTACTGGCCCCTCAGGTCGGTGATAGCTGTTTGGGGAAGTTCCTGTAAAATGTAGGCAGCCAGGTTGAACCAACGTTCTGCCTGATCCAATATCCAGCGATCAGAGCTGATCAGGATATGTTCCGGGTGTCTGGCCAGTTCCTGGTCAGGGTTGTTAACAAGCTCGATTTTCCAAGGAAAGGCATTGTCCCCGGCCAACTCATGCATGAGGGTTTTTAATCGCCCGCTATTGGAGACGGGTGCATCCAGGTACCAAATGGCTTCTTTTACCCCCAATTCCTGAAGAGACTTTCCCAGTAAAAAAAGGGCATGATACGTCTCCTCTACCCGGCGGTAGGTGCCATGCACACTGGATATGTCTCTATAACAACCATCTCTGCAATGGATCACTATGCCGCCGGCCAGCATACATTCGACCCCAATCAATAAATTGTATCCATCAATCAGGACGATTTCATCCCGTAGGGCCCCGGGGGCTATGAGGCTTTCCTGTCTTTTGTGCTGTGCAGCATTCGTACAGCAAGCGCGCAATAAGGCAAGTCTTTGCCTTTTGCGGAGTTGGTAGCGGTCTCCAACGATGGCCAGGCTGGCATTTTCAGCATAATTTCTGTTGAACAAAAAGGCAAGGTCCTTCACTGCTTCATTAAGAATGGGAAGCCATGAAGCAGAAAATAGCTCAGCATCTTTTTCATGCTGGCCTCTGTGTTTTTGCCGGGACATCAGTTGATGCGATTTCTCTTCCAATTGGAAGAAGGGCGGCCATTGCTTGATGTAACAGAAGGCTGTGGGCTGCTTTCCTGCAAGACTTTGTCTGTCAGGGTGCCCGCAATCAACCGCTCTTCAGCAGCAAGTTCTGGCTGGAGGGAAGCAGGTTGGAAATACTGATTCACAAAATGGGTATCGAAATTCCCACTAACAAAGGCCTCATGGCCCATCACGAAGCGGCAAAAGCCCAGGGTTGTTTCCACCCCTACAATTTCAAAATCGTCTATTGCTCGTATCATCCGTGCCAGCGCGCACTCCCGGTCCTGGGCATGCACGATCAGCTTGGCGATCATCGGATCGTAATAAATGGGTATATCCATGCCTTCTTCATAGCCATCGTCTACACGTATGCCTGGTCCTTGCGGGCGGCGATATACCGCCAATTTGCCCACATTGGGCAAAAAATTGTTGGCTGGGTCCTCCGCATACACGCGCACCTCTATCGCATGCCCATGAATGCGCAGGTCTTCCTGCCTGAAGCTGAGGGGATGCCCTTCCGCCACGCGAATCTGTTCCCGCACAAGGTCCAGGCCTGTGATCATCTCTGTCACAGGATGCTCCACCTGGAGGCGGGTATTGATTTCGAGAAAATAAAAATCATGTTTTTCATCCAGCAAAAACTCCACAGTTCCCGCATTCTGGTAGCCGCAGGCTTTGCAGACATTGACGGCAGCTTCTCCCATCTGCTTGCGCAAAGCTTCACTCAGGACTGAGGAAGGTGCTTCTTCGATCACCTTTTGGTGTCTGCGCTGGATGGAGCATTCCCGCTCAAACAGATACACCACATTGCCATGATGGTCTGCGAGTACCTGTATCTCTACATGGCGCGGAGAGCCGACAAATTTTTCGACGAAAACAGCGCCATTGCCAAAAGATTTTTCAGCCTCGCTGACTGCCCGTGCCATTTGGCTTTCAAATTCAGAGGCTTCCTCCACGATCCGCATGCCTTTTCCCCCGCCGCCGGCGGAGGCTTTGATAAGCACGGGAAATCCAATCTCGTTGGCGACTTTCTTTGCCAGTTCTATATCTGTGATGGCTTCATCCAGTCCCGGAACCAGGGGCACATCGTACTGCTTGACCGTTTGCTTGGCAGAAAGCTTGTCACCCATCAATTCCATGGACTCCGCACTGGGGCCAACAAAAGTAATCCCTGCCTGGGCTACCTTACGGGCAAAATCGGCATTCTCAGAGAGAAATCCATAGCCTGGGTGTATGGCATCTATCTGATGCTCCAGACAAAGCGCGATGATTTTATCGCCTAATAGATATGATTGGGCAGATGCCGCAGGGCCGAGGCAAAAGGCCTGATCTGCATAATGCACATGCGGAGCATTTCTGTCTGCTTCTGAATATACTGCAACCGTTTCGATTCCTATTTCTTTGGCCGTGCGCATGATCCGAAGCGCTATTTCCGCCCGATTTGCAACCAACAGCTTTTTTATATGCCCCATGATTAATCTTATTTTCTGTTAAATTTTGATGAAGGGGAAGTTATTATCTTTGTTTTCAATAGTAAAGAATTTGGAGAAAAATTTACCCACTGAATTTTGAGGTGTCCTCTTTGATAGACAACGGTGAATTTTTTGTCTAATCCGACCAAGCTATGCCCAATTATGGGAATTTACGGAGAGTTGTTAGGGGAATTTACGTATCTCGCCTTTTTTTTGTGAAAATATGCACCTTCAATTTTGGTGTGAAAAAGGTGATGATTGAATCTGAATAGAAAGTATTGATATTGGATGTTTATATTGATGGTATTTTGTTTAATTAGATTAAATGTTTTTTAAATCATACTAAATGAATGGGTTGGAGGGGGTTTTAAATGGATAAGTGGTTGACATTTAGTGTGTTATGGGTTGTTTCTGGCAGTGTTTATCCTAATTATTTATTTCAGATGAAATGTTACTGACAGGGTAATGAAAATTTTTGATTTGGGTATATTTATTTTTGGCATAAAAAGCATTTTTCTTACACATTATATTTCGAATATTCCTACTTCTGTGAAAGAAGGTTTTGCTCCCCAAAGTTGGATTTTGTGACCTGTATTCAGGACAGTGGGAGAAATTTATTTTAATAAATGGAATATTATTCACCTGATTTTAACGAAATTGGCGGCATCTCTAATTTTATTGAATTGTTATTAATGGCTGAAAAAAATTGAAATTATTGCACTTTTTTGGGCCATTTTGATATAATTATTTTATCAAAGTCGCATTTTGAGGGGAAAAATGTTTAGTCGGAAAGTATTTTCTATTTGCGAATTATCTTTGTATATTGTCCATAAGGTGCATGGAAATCCGTTTTAGCCGACCCATTCCCAAATAAGATATAGAGATTCATTTCAAAGGTGTTCGAAAAAAAGATTTTTAGGCATTGTTTTTGATTCATTAGGGTAGAAAACAATTCAACCCAAGGGTTTAGACACACAGGACTATATGGAACACATATACAACAACCTGAACGATACAGTACGTAATCCGGAAGAAAGAGCGCAGATTCTTACATTGGATGATGATGAAAACATCCGCTTGTTGCTGTGTGCTTTTTTAGGACGTAACTATAATATAGTTGCGCTGGAAGACGGTCTTGCAGGGATGTCCTGGCTATATCAAGGCAATTTGCCTGATCTGATAATAGTAGATATAGACATGCCCAAGCTCAATGGTTATGAGTTTTTGAAAAACGTTCATTACAGTGGATTCTTCGGGCATATCCCTATTATCATGCTTTCAGGAATGGATCAGGAAGAAATAAAAACGCGTTGCCTCAGCAATGGTGCCAGCGCATTTCTTGTCAAACCCTTCAATCCCGAAGAAATTATAGAGACGATTGAAAAAGTCCTTGAGCAAAATAAGCGCGCAATGGTTTAATGCATTGGATGAAGAGGCGCTTGTTTAGATGTTTTTTTTACCGCTTGTCGAAATGTTTGGCTAATAATCTCAAAGAAGAAAGTGAATCGAGACTTCTTACTTACCTATGACCAATCTTTGCTCAAACCAGAACGTCACCTCAGTTCAGAGAAAGTTGCTTCCCAGCGACTTGCCAGAAATGTCTTGTATGTTGGGAATAACGCAAAATCCGTATGTCTGGACCTGACAAACCTAAGATATGAAGGACTGCCCCTGAATGGAGCTTTCAAAGCTTATTGCTATATAAAAGAGCAATTGGAAGAACAGGCTCACTCTCTTGATGCGATTATTTGTGATGAATTTTTGCCCGATGGAGATGCCGTTACGCTTTGCGAACGACTGATGCATATTCCTGAAGCTGAGAATATTCCCTTTATCGTGCTGAGTAAAAATCCTACTCAGGAAGGGAAAATCCGCTGCCTCAAGGCAGGCATAGATGATTATTACGATACCCATATCACTGCCAAGAAATTGGATGGCAGAATCAGCTTTCTACGCCGGTATAAGCCTGAGATCAGGTTTCAGACTGCGCAGGGCTGTACAGTAGAAGAATGTAAAGTGCCTCTGGGAAAAAGGCTTTTCGATATTCTGATCGCTTCTACGGCTTTGCTGGCATTGAGCCCTTTGCTGATTCTCATTGCGATCATGATAAAATTAGATTCCAAAGGACCCATTTTTTATATTTCTAAACGTGTAGGCACGGGCTACCAAATTTTCAATTTTTTCAAATTTCGATCCATGCGCGTGGGAGCTGACCGCGAATTGTCTAGGCTGATGCACCTGAATCAGTATGAGAGGGGACCCGAAAGTGATGATGTTTCTCCAAAAATCACCGAAGACTCCTGCATAGATTGCCTGATGGGAGAGGAGCCCTGTTCACCTTTGCGTGTTGTGGACGGAGAAGAGATATGTGAAAACCAATATTTGCGCAACCTCAAAAAGAAAGAAGACAACAGTTCTACTTTTGTAAAATTTGAGAATGACCCGCGTGTGACTCCGCTGGGGCGATTTATTCGCAAAACCAGTATCGATGAGTTGCCTCAACTTCTCAATGTGTTGATAGGAGATATGTCGATTGTTGGAAACAGGCCTCTGCCTTTATATGAAGCAGAGAAACTGACCACGGATCAATGGTCCAAGAGATTTCTTGCACCTGCAGGCTGTACAGGCCTGTGGCAAGTTACCCGCCGGGGCCAGGCCAATATGTCAACCAGTGAGCGCATCGAGCTCGATGTCACCTACGCCCGGGAATACTCTTTCTGGTATGATCTCAAGATCATGCTCAAGACTCTTCCAGCACTGGTGCAAAAAGAAGCAGTATAACATATAGTAAGCAGTGGGAAGTCGGCAGACTCGCCAACTCAGACGAACAAGGGGCGGGGAAAAACAGCGAAAGCTGTCGTTCCCCCAATATTTTCGAGGCCGGTTAATCTCTTTTGAGGTTAGCCGGTTTTTGGTTTCGGGTTCTGGGTTCCGGGTTTCGATGGATCCGGTTGTCATGCTGAGGCATGATGAGAAATAACAAAGTGTGCCGCCAGGCACAAAAACCCTTTAAGCAAAAAGGTCCCGAGTTCAAAAGAACTCAGGACCCTATATGATTTCCCGAAACCCGAAACTCAAAACCCGAAACTCAAAACCCGAAACCCGAAACTCAAAACCCGAAACTCAAAACCCGAAACCCAAAACCCAAAACGAGTTCCTACAGCCCGACTTTCGAAAGGACTTTCGACTTGAATACCGAGCGAAAAACTTCGCCCATGGCACCGGCCGCTGCTTTTGCTTCAGCTCCCAGCGTGCGCTGAGGAAGGAATTTGTTGTAGATATCCGCCCGCCAGGGCGAGGTGAAGAGTTGTACCCACTCTTCATTTTCCATCGGATTGACGATGACTTCGATATTGTCCTGCCACTCATAGCGCATCGTCATGATGTCGGCATGGGTACGCTGGAGGATCTTGAAGCCGATAGAGTTTTGGGGCAAATACTCCAAAAAGATGTCGCCAAAGTCATGGCCGGGCTTAAATCCCAGCTTCTCCTTCTCATACATCACGATCTTTTGGTCGATCTCCAGGATAAGCCAGCGGTGCGACTCTTTCGGAGCGAGGTACTCGCCCATGAGGTTGGGCGTCTCCAGGTAGCCGCGTTTGGCCACACGGCATTGTTCTTTCATGAATTTTACCGGATCATCTACATGCTCCAGTACATGGCAGCAGATCACATAGTCAAATTCGTTGTCTGCGAAAGGTAAATTTTCGCCATCTGCCTGCATAAACTCCTGATGCTTAAGCGTTTTGATGTCGCCGCTGCGATGGAAATTGCTATCGATAAACTTGTCGACGACAAGGTTTGCTTTGGGGTGTGGGTCATGCCCTCCGCCTACTTCCAGCACACGCCCATTGCGGGGCGGATGGATATGGTGGCGGGATTTGGGATTGCGTAATTTCATGTTAGCCTTTTCTTATGCTAAAAAAGAATGTTGATAGTATGAAAGAGGAATTATCTGGAATTCCTTGTTTGCAAGAAGTGTACCATCAGGGAAAAGTGGTCTGATAATTGCATTTCAAGGAATGAAAAAAAAACATTTTAACAGAGATTAATTTTGGGGGTGAGAAAATTTCATTTAGGAGTAAAAAATGATGAAAAAGGCAGGGCAGGACATTTGTAAAAATATAAAGGGAGCAAAAGCATAGTGAAAAAAAATAGTTATTGGTTAAAGTCAGGTGCCTATACGCTACTTATACAGGTAGCCGCTATGCTCTTTGGCCTGGGAGGCTTCATGATCCTCACGCGTTCTCTGGATAAGGCTGATTTTGGCGCCTGGGTGCTTTTTTTGACCATCACAGGTCTGATAGAAGTCGCACGAAATGCTCTGATCCAAAATGCGCTTGTCAAGCACCTCATCTCCTCCAAAGAGGAGGAGCATGCGCGCATCAACACCGCTTCGCTGGTGATCAACCTGATCTTGTCTCTCGGCAGTATCGTGCTGCTGTTGTTGCTTTCCATTCCCCTGAGTGAATGGCTCAACTCGCCGGAGCTGGCCTATCTGCTTCGGGTGTATGTCTTCACCACCCTGATCCTGATTCCTTTTTCACAGAGTGAATTTGTGCATCAGGCCAACTTCGATTTTCGAGGTGTCTTTTTCGGACATTTTGTCCGCCTGGGGAGCTTATTTGCCTATATCGCTTTTTGCTTTATCGCAGGCAATCAACTGCTGATTGAAAATCTCGTTTGGGCGCATCTCTTCTCCGCCATAGGCGGAGCGATCACCCTCAGTTATTTTGCCAAAAGATATATGGCCTATTCAGCTACTATAGACTGGGCCTGGGTGAAAAAGCTTTTCAATTTCGGTAAATATGTTTTTGGAACGGGCATCAGTTCCATGATTCTCAATAGCATTGACTCCTGGATGATCGCCGCTCTGCTGGGCGGGACCAGCATCACCCGCGGCCAGCAGGCCGTAGCGACCTATAATGCAGCCCTACGTGTCACCAACCTGGTACAGGTTCCTACCAATGCTGCCGCACAGATGGTTTTTCCCCAAAGCGCCAAGCGCATTGAGACAGAAGGCAAAGCCGGCGCAAAGTTTCTCTACGAAAAATCTGTGGGCGTACTGCTCGCCATGATTATCCCCGGAATAGCCATAGTGTTGCTCATGCCCACCTTCATTATCCGCGTGATCGCTGGAAATGAATACCTCGATGCGGTGCCTGTATTGCAGATCACCATGCTTTATGGTTTATTGATGCCTTTTGGAAGGCAGTTTGGCATCATTCTGGACTCTATAGGAAAACCGAAAATCAACTTTTATTTTATACTGTTTAGTGCAGGATTGAATGTCGTTCTTAACTATATTTTCATAACCGGCCTCAACTCCGTAGAAGGAGCCGCTTTAGGGACTTTAGGCACCTATATCGTGACCTTTATCGGTACACAGATTTTGCTTAAACGGGAGTTGAATGTAAATACCCTGAAGGTGTTTTCTTATGCCTGGAAATTTTACCCTGAAATATACCAGATCGGCAAAAACCTGATTCAACAAAAGCTCAGACCGCATTCTATGCCAGAGCATTGATCGAGAAAATTGAAGCATAAAAAATGATTCGAAACAGAGACTTCGTTATTGTTAACCTCACCCCCTGGGACTTTGAGTTTGGCAACAACTGCTGCAACATTGCTCTTGAAATTGCAAAGCATAATAGAGTTCTCTATGTCAATCCCCCCCTGGATCGGGTGACCGCTGTGCGGGAAAAAGACCAACCCAAAATCCAAAAGCGCCTGGATGTTTTGGCGGGCAAAAGGGATGGACTGGAAGAGGTGGCAGAAAACCTCTGGACATTGTATCCCGATACCCTGCTTGAATCTATCAATTGGATTCCGAGTCGTCTGGTCTTCGATTTTTTGAATAAAAGAAATAACCGCAAGTTGGCGCAGGCCATCCAGCGCGCCACGGCGCGCCTCGGATTCAAGGATTTTATCCTTTTCAACGACAACGATATCTTCAGGTGTTTTCACCTGAAAGAGATGCTGGATCCAGCGATGTATATCTACTACATCCGCGACCAGCTGACAGCGGTGCCCTATTGGGCAAAGCACGGTAAGCGCCTGGAACCCAGGCATATAGCGAAGGCTGACGCCATCACCGCCAACTCTACCTACCTGGCGGACTATGGCCGCCAATACAATCCTCATGCCTACTATGTAGGCCAGGGTTGCGAGCTCTCGGCCTGGGACGAGTTGCTCGTTAATGAAATACCTGCCGATATGCGCACCATACCCGGGCCGATCATCGGCTATGTAGGCGCCCTGAACAGCCACCGGCTGGACATAGACCTGATAGCGCATATCGCTATTGCCCGCCCGGATTGGAGCATCGTGCTCGTAGGACCCGAGGATGAGGCCTTTCAGGCCAGCCGACTGCACCAGGTCAAAAACGTCGTTTTTCTCGGCTCCAAGGACCCTTCCGAATTGCCAGCCTATGTCAAATCATTTGATATATGCATCAATCCGCAAGCCATCAATCCTGTGACCATCGGCAACTATCCGCGCAAAATAGATGAGTACCTCGCCATGGGAAAACCCACAGTAGCTACGGCTACGAAAGCCATGGAGGTATTTGCTGAATATACTTACCTGGCTGAAAAAGCCACCGATTATGTGGACCTGATTCGTCAGGCACTCGAAGAGGACAGCGAGGAGAAAAGGAAAGCGCGAAAAGCCTTTGCCGCTTCCCATAGCTGGGAGAATAATGTTGCTGAGATTTATGGGGTGATGGAGGGGAGATCAGAGATCAGAGATCAGAGAGTAGAGATCAGAGATCAGAGATCAGAGAGTAGAGATCAGAGATCAGAGATCAGAGAGTAGAGAACGAAGAACGAAAAACGAAAAAGATGTCTATCCAAGATAAAATAAAAAGTAGTCCGCGTCTTAAGCGCCTTGTTTTGAGGCTGTTGTCTCCGCGCAATTCGATGCGGCCACGCTTGTGGGTGCGCTACCTGATGAATCCTTTTTTCCATAAAAAAGGCAAGCATACGCGCATATCCCGCAAAGCGATGATGGATGTGATGCCTTTCAATTTTTTTGAAATTGGGGCGGAGTCTACCATCGAGCGCTATGCGGTCGTCAACAACGGCATGGGGCCGGTCAAGATTGGCAGCAATACCTTTATCGGTATCAATGATGTGATCATCGGGCCTGTGACGATAGGGGATGAGGTGATTTTGGCGCAAAATGTCGTGGCTTCGGGTTTGAATCATAGCTATGAAAATGTGAAGCAGCCGATATGGCGGCAGCCCTGCAGCACTTCAGAGATCGTCCTGGAGGACGAATGCTGGATCGGCGCCAATGTGGTGATCACCGCCGGCGTGCGCGTTGGCAAGCATAGCGTAGTGGCGGGAGGCAGCGTGGTGACGAGGGATGTCCCTCCTTATTCGATTGCCGTAGGCAATCCGGCCCGGGTAGTCAAGCAGTACAATCCTGAATCTGCTGAATGGGAAAAGATCAGTCAGAATAAAGCGCTGGCTGTGAGTAGTTTGCAGTAGGCAGTTTGCAGTAGGCAGTTTGCAGTAGGCAGTTAGTTTAAATTTTTTGTTATGAAAAAACCGAAAACTCAGCACATCCCTTCACCTCGTGAAGAAATCCAATCCCGGATGGGACGCCTGCATCAGTGGGTTGTGACTGCTTTCATTTTTGCAGTTTGTTGTGCCATTTTCATTAAAATCGTATTTCTGTGAGACCAGACATTTCCATTGTAATTGTTAGTTGGAATACCTTATCCTTGCTTCGCGACTGCTTGCGTTCCATCTACGATCAGACCTCAAAACACAGTTTTGAGATTTTCGTGGTTGACAACCACTCTCCCGACGGCTCGGCCGAGATGGTGGCTCATGAGTTTCCCGAAGTGAAACTGATAGCCAATACAGACAACAAAGGATTTGCCCCGGCAAATAACCAGGCCCTCGAACAGGCAACAGGCAGCTATGTCATGCTGCTCAATCCCGATACCCTGGTCCAGGATGGAGCCATAGACAAAATGCTGGACTATGCCGCCCAAAACAAAGGCAAGCGCCTCGGCATCCTTACCTGCAAATTGCTCAATGGCGATGGCAGCCTCCAGCGATCTGTCAATCGCTTTTATTCCTTTTGGCGGTCATTTATCGAAAATCGTTTTTTCGCTGGCCTTTTCGGAAAACTAGGGCTGAAAACCAGCCTTTTTATGTCCTATTGGGAGCATGATAGTGAGCGCGAGATTGACTGGGCCTTTGGCGCAGTGATGCTTTTTCACCGCGATCTGATGGATGAAATCGGCATACTGGACGACCGCTTTTATATCTATGCTGAAGAGGTGGATTATTATATGCGGGCAAAAAAAGCAGGCTATCATTCTGTCTTCCTTCCCGATATAGAAATCGTTCATTTTGGCAGTTCCAGCGCGCGACAGCGCCGCTCGGCCATGTTTATCCAAAATTATAAAAGCTTCTATCTGTTTCTCCGAAAGCACTACGGTCGCTTTTCCTATTGGCTATATAGAAGCAGGGCTTGTCTGTATTTATTCTTTTGGTATATGTATTTTTCTGCCAAAGGAAGCGAAGAGGCCAAAACCCAACGCCAAGTGTACAAAGAGACCATACAGTGGCATTTTAGTAGAGAATCCGTCATATCCTTGCATTGATGTTAAACCGATTTGAACATATCAAAGTAGACCTGAAGCGCAGCTTAGACATGAACCATGTCAAACGCTGGCTGGAGCAGCAGTTATTACTACAGAAATTGAATAACCCCATAGGGTTTGTGCTGCTGGCAGCGGTGGCCATATTTCTGGCTTATCTGATTGGGACCCAGGGCACAGCTTTCGCGCTGCTTGTACTGGCAGGGGTGATAGGCGTGCCTATGATGATGGGCAGCCTGTTCAATTTGCGTTTTGGGATCGTATTTGTGCTCACGGTGAGCTTTTTCATTTTGGGGGCCAAAAGGTACCTCGAAGTGTATGGCTACGACATACCGCTGGGATTGATCATGGATATTTTCGTGAGCGTATTGTTTTTTGGCCTGATGATCAAGCAGATACGCACGCGTGATTGGAAATTTGCGAAAGGCCCTATCAGTATCATGATCCTGATATGGATCGCCTACAACCTATTGGAAGTCGCCAATCCGGCCGCTACTTCGCGCCTGGCCTGGCTCTATACCATCCGCTCCATGGCGGGTGTTATGGTGGTTTTCTTTATCGCCCTTTATGCGATAGACAGCCTGAAGATGGCCAGCCGCGTACTCAAGCTGACGATTGGCCTCTGCCTGCTAGGCGGGATATACGCCATTTTTCAGGAAATATTTGGACTTACGCAAATAGAAGAATACTGGGTGCGCTCCGATGAGGAGCTCTTCGGTCTGCTTTTTCAGGCAGGCAAAATTCGGAAATTTTCCTTTTTCTCCAATCCCGTGGTCCTCGGCATCGTCATGGCCTATGGCAGCATGATCTGCTTTGTTTTGCTTATGGGGCCTTATTCGGTTCAGCGAAAAATCGGCTTGCTCATAGCAGGGCTCGTGATGCTGCTCGCCATGGTCTATTCCGGTACTCGGACAGCCTACGTGATCCTGCCGGCGGCTTTTTTCTTTTATACCCTGCTTTCGATGAAAAGAGAGGTATTGCTGATGGCTGTCGTTTTTATGGGATTGATGGTCGCTGTGCTGGCGATTCCCACGGTCAATGCAGACCATTATCGGGTGAAAACCGCTTTCAGCGTATTTACCGGCGACAAAGGGGCTCGCGATGCCTCTTTCGAGATACGCCTCGAAAACCAAAAGCGCATCCAGCCTTTTATCCAAAGCCACCCTATGGGCGGTGGTTTGGGTAGCGTAGGAGCCTGGGGAAGACGATTTTCACCGGGTACCTTTTTGGCAAATTTTCCGCCGGATTCCGGCTTTATCAGGATAGCAGTAGAGCAGGGGTGGCTGGGCCTCTTGTTATATTGTGCCATGATGTTTGTGATATTCAGGGTGGGGATAAAAAACTATTTTAAGGTGAAAGACCCCCAGGTCAAATCCTACTACCAGGTCTGTCTGACCTTTCTCTTTGCCCTGATGGTGGCCAACTATCCCCAGGAAGCCATCACCCAGTTACCGACCAACTTCTTATTTTATATTATCATAGCACTACTTGTTCGGTTAAAAGATTTTGACACAACAGCTAAGATAACTCAGCCTATTTGAGGATGTTAAGACTGAGAACGCCCGTTTGGGTGACAAAACATAACAGCTTGCCGGAAGAGCCTGAAGAGGTGTCTCCTGTCGTATATGGACAGATTCGCAAGAAGATGCAGGCCTTGAGGCCGGAGCGTCCCCTGGTATCCATTGTCATCATTGCTCACAATGAGGAAAAGGACATCCTGCGCACCCTCTCATCACTTGCTGATACGGAGAGTGAAATGCCTACCGAGTTGATCGTGGTGAACAACAATTCTACCGATCGCACCCAGGAGATTTTGGATAAATGCGGCGTAAAGTCCGTGACGGAAAGCCGTCAGGGTATCGGCTGGGCGCGGCAGGCGGGACTGGAAGCTGCCCGTGGCAGCATCATCATCAACGGCGATGCCGATTCCATCTATCCGCCCGGCTGGAGCGAAGCCATGGCAAAGCCGCTATTGGAGATCGCCGAGGTCAACACGGTATACAGCCGCTATAGCTTTATTCCCAGCCGCACTTTTTTTGCGGCCCGCCTTCTTCTGCGCATACATGAAGCCTTTGCTTCAGGTCTTTTTTCCATCAGGCGGCGACATGCCGACCCCGTCAATGTGATGGGCTTCAGCTTTGGGTTTCGCAAAGCGGATGCTGTCGCCCTGGGCGGCTTTCAGGTCGATGCGAAGCATCGTTGGGAGGATGGCCTGATGGTTCTGGCTTTGACAGAAAAAGGAAAGATACACCTCGTCCGCAGCAATGCTGCGCGCGTATGGACCAGCGACCGCCGTCTTATGATAGACGGAGGCTACAGAAAAGCTTTTTGGCAACGTACCCTCAAGCACCTCGGGTATATGCCGGATTATTTGAATTTAAAAAAAGAAACAAATCTGCGAACATGAAAACAGCTACCCTCTTTATCTTTATGCTTGCCCTTTTTTCCTGCTATGCGCAGGAGGTAAATTACGATCAGGTCATACCTACCGACTCTGCCGTAGGCCTGACATTCGAAGAAAAACTCGTGCGGCTCGCCTGGAAAAACTATCCGCAAAACAAAATTTGGGAGCACAGAACCATTCAGGCTGAGGAGCAGGTTCTGCAAAGCAAACTTGGCTGGCTCAAGCCTGTCAGCATCCAGTTATATTATGGAGAGCCACATATCAATCCTGACTTTAACTCAACCTTTTTCCCTCGCTATAATCTGGGAGTCAATGTCAATATAGGCGAGATACTGACCACTCCGAGCCGCATTCGGGAGAAAGAAGAGGAGGTAAATATAGCTACAGCCAATCTGCATACACAGAAGCATTTTATCCGCGCCGAAGTGATCCGCCGCCATCAGAAATACCTGATGCAGTTGGAGTTGCTCAAAGTCCATATCCAGATCCAGGAGCAGACAAATAATGCTTTTCTGGACATTACCCGAAAATTTAAAGAAGGCCGTGCCAACCTGAATGAATACACCAATACGGCGCTGGTTTATAACCAGTCTACAGAACGTAAGCTCGAAAGCGAAGGCGAGCTTCGCATAGCCAAAGCTCAGCTCGAAGAGCTGATTGGGGTTCCTTTGGAGAGTGTGCAGTAGGCAGTTTGCAGTAGGCAGTTTGCAGTAGGCAGTTTGCAGTAGGCAGTAGGCAGTTTGCAGTAGGCAGTAGGGACTATTCCTTTGGAAGGTTGCTTTCTTCCTGGAGAGGCTCTGCCTCTGGCGATTCTGTCGTGCTTGCTTCAGCAAGCTGAAGAGGCTTCTCTTTCCTGAGGAGGAGGGTCAGGACAAGTCCTATTAGCAGAGCTGTACTGATTTTTAACAGACCGTAGGAGACAAGCATTCTGCTTTGGCTGGCCTCAGGAAACTGAGCGACAGCGATATCACGGGCATGCTGGTCTGTCCAATTGGGGTTTTGTGATTTGAGTGTGTCAAAATACATGCTGCGCTCATGCTCCAGCCTGAGCTTTGCATAGTCTGGCTGGATTTGCGTGATGTAAATGGACATAAACAAAGTCGTAAAGACCGTCATCACCAACCCAATCCGGAAGCTCGTGGCTATGCCTTCCCGCAAGGCGAGCCAGCCTTCCTGTACTCTACGCCTTTCTTTTATCGCCCAAAAAATCACCCCTATTGGGATCAGGATCGTGGCATATCCCAGCGGATATCCCAGACCTATGCTATGGCTGTTGAGGCCTGTGGCCCAGGCGATGAGTTCGTAGGCGATATAGCCAAAGGCTGCGATGAGGCCGTATTTGAATGTTGAAGACATTTTTTAGTTGGCAGTTTATGAGTTGGCAGTTTGCAGTATTTATTTGAATTTTTTCTCAATGCGCTTCCAGCCAATTCTCCCCCATCCCCATCTCCACTTCCAGTGGCACATCCAGCTTGACAGCGCCTGTCATGCAGCTACGCACGAGCTCCTGCATCTCCGCGACTTCGTCGCGGTGAAGATCGAACACAAGTTCGTCATGTACCTGTAGGAGCATGCGTGACCTGAGGTCACGTTTTTGCATTTCTCCATGCACCTTGAGCATGGCGAGCTTGATGATATCGGCGGCCGATCCCTGGATCGGCGAGTTGATGGCGTTGCGCTCGGCGAAGCCGCGCACGGTGGCATTGCCCGAACGTATGTCGGGCAGATTGCGGCGACGGCCGAAGAGCGTCTCTACATAGCCATTTTCCCGAGCCAGCTGTATGCTGTTGTCCATGTGCTCTTTGACCTTCGGGTATTTTTCAAAATAGGTGTCAATGATGTCTTTGGCCTCGGTGCGGCTGATGCCCATGCGCTGACTCAGCCCAAAGGCTGATATGCCGTAAATGATCCCAAAGTTGACGGTCTTGGCGCGTGAGCGCTGCTCTGAGGTGACCTCCTCCGGCGGTATGCCGAAGACCCGCGAAGCGGAAGCGCGGTGAATATCTTCACCCGCACGGAAAGCCTCGATCATGGATTCGTCCCCGCTGAGCGCGGCCATGATGCGCAGCTCCACCTGCGAGTAGTCGGCTGATAGCAGGAGAAACTCTTCATTTCGAGGGATAAATCCCTTCCGAACTTCCCGTCCGTCCTGCGAGCGGATGGGGATATTTTGCAGGTTGGGATCAGAGGAGGCCAGACGGCCTGTGACTGCCACAGATTGACTGAATGTGCTATGGATACGACCCGTCTTTGGGTTGACCATTTTGGGCAGGGCATCTACATAGGTAGATTTCAATTTATTCAGACCACGGTAGGAGAGGATCGTCGCCGGAAGCTCATGCTGAGCTGCAAGACCTGTGAGAATATCCTCATTCGTTTGATATTGGCCGGTTTTGGTCTTTTTGGCACTCCTGCCTTTCCCTAATTCCAGTTTTTCAAAGAGGATGGTGCCCAACTGCCTGGGTGAATTGATATTGAATTCCTCGCCCGCCAGCTCATAAATGCTTTTTTCCAAAATGACCAGACGCTGGCCGAGTTCAACGGAATATTCCTCCAAAGCCTTTTCATCCAGGTTGATGCCTTCAAACTCCATAGCGGTCAGCACGGGCATCAAAGGCATTTCAATTTCTTCAAAAACTTTATTGCCCTTTACGCCTGGAGCCAGTTTTTCTTTGAGTTGCAGGGTGATGTCGGCATCCTCTGCGGCGTATTCCTTGACTTCTTCCACGGGAACCTCCCGCATGCTCTTTTGATTTTTCCCTTTTTTACCGATCAATTCTTCGATGGAGACGGGCTTATAATTGAGCAATTCTTCCGACATGGCGTCCATGCCGTGCTTGCCTTCCGGGCTCAGCACATAATGCGCAAGCATGGTGTCAAACATCGGGCCTTTGCCTACGACGCCATAATTGCGCAGGATGAGCAGGTCATATTTCAGGTTTTGACCGATCTTCAGGATGTTTTCATCCTCGATCAGCGGCTTAAACTCGTCAACGATTTTCTGTGTTTCGGCCCTGTCCTCCGGACAGGGGACATAAAAGGCCTCTTTGGCCTTGACCGCAAAGGACATCCCCACAAGCTCCGCTTGCATGGGATCGAGACCCGTGGTCTCCGTATCAAAACAGATTTCGCCCGCCTTTTTCATGCGTTCAATCAGCACCGCCCGCTTTGCGGGTGTATCCAGCAGTTGGTAGTCATGCTTGATCCCCTCAATGGAATCGATCAGGCCACTGTCCACTGCCAACTGCCCACTGTCTACTCCCTCCCCGGTAGGCTGGCCAAAAAGGTCCATTTGGGGCTTGTACATGGGATTAAGCTTGCTGTTGAGGATGCGATTGGCTACATTTTTAAATTCCAGCTCATGCATAAGTGGGGCAAGGGCTTCCAGCTTGGCATGCTCGACTTCGAGCTGCTTCATGCTCCATTTGATGGGCACATCACATTTGATAGTGGCCAGGTCTTTGGACAAAAGGCCTTGCTCTGCATGCTCCTTGACGGAGGCTTGTATGCTTTTTTTGGTGATCTCATCGGCTCTGGCGATGATCTCTTCCATAGACCCAAACTCAAGAAGCAGCGAAACAGCAGTTTTGTCACCTATTTTGGGAATGCCGGGGATATTGTCCACGGCATCTCCCTTGAGGCCCAGAAAATCTATGATTTTCTCGGGGGGAATGCCAAATTTTTCATTGACTTCGGCAGGGCCGAGCACATCAAATCCGCCACCTTTGTAGGCGGGCTTGTACATGAAGACATTCTCCTTCACCAATTGTGCATAGTCCTTATCGGGCGTCACCATATAGACGTCATACTTCTCCGAATCCAATTCTACGCTCAATGTGCCGATGATGTCGTCAGCTTCAAAACCATCCATCGAAAGGGTGTGAATGCCCAGAGCTTCCAGCAGCTTATGGACATAAGGAATGGCAGTTCTCAGGCCTTCGGGCATAGCTTCCCTTTGAGCTTTGTAGGGCTCGTACTGGATATGTCGAAAAGTGGGCGCAGAAGTATCAAAAACTACCACCAGATGCGAAGGGTTTTCCTTCGTGATGATCTCCATCAGGGTATTGGTAAACCCAAAGAGGGCAGAGGTATCGAGCCCCTTGGAGGTGATGCGCGGAGCGCGGATAAAAGCGAAATGTGCCCGGTAAAGCAGGGCAAATGCGTCTAAAAGGAATATTTTTTCTTTGGCCATGTATGTCTTATTTCTTGTACTTAAACTCAAACCCAAACTCAAACCCAAACTCAAACTCAAACTTTCTTCACCGCAAGCTGCAACTTCGCCAAAGCCGCCTCCAGGCGGCTAATGATCTGCGGTATGTCTTCCATCGCCGTGGTGCCGACGGAAAGACGGTACCAGGGGGAGTCATCGGTGCCAAAGGCACCGAAGGGAACGAGGGCGACCTTCGCCTCGTCGAGTATATAGCGATGGACCTGATGGTTGTTTTTCAGCAGCTTGCCATCTGCTGTGGCGTGGCCTTGCAGGTCAAATTTGACGGTGAGGTAGAGCGCCGCCTGCGGCGCGATAGCGTCGAGAGCGAAGCCCTTCGCCTTCAATTTTTGAAGGCCGGCATAGAAAGCATTCAGCCGCTGGCTGAGTTTTTCTTTCGTTTCGATCAAATACTGATCGACTTTATCCTCCTGTGCCAGGTAGGCCGCAGCGGCCATTTGCTCTGCCTTGGGCGCCCAGGCGCCTATGTGGGAGCAGATGGACACCATCTTATCGATCAGGTAGCGAGGGCCAAAGGCCCAGCCGACCCGGACGCCCGTGGCGCAAAATGCCTTGGACATGCCATCTATACAGACGGAATAGGCACGCATCTCAGGATACAAATCCACCGGATTGTAATGCTCATTTTCGCCATATACCAGTTGCCAGTAGATCTGATCATAGAGCAGGTAAACAGGCTTTTTATTCGGACCTCTTCTTTTATTTTCCGCCAAAATCAACTCACAGATAGCTGAAAGCTGCTCTTTGCTGAAGATGGTACCGGTAGGATTGAGCGGAGAGCAAACGGCTATCAGGCTCGCATCCTGTATATGCGGGGCGATATCTTCTGCCAGAGGCATGAAGTTGTTTTCGGCGGTAGCCTCGATTTCCTGTCGCTCCCCACGGCCCAGGTGGGTGTAGTGGTTGTTGTTCCAGGAAGGAATGGGATAGATGACTTTGTCACCCGGATCGAGCAGGCACATATAGAGCGCGTAGATCAAGGGGCGCGCACCTGAAGAGATGATGATCTCTTCGGGGCTGTAGCTGAGGTTGCCTTTTCTTTGGAGAAAAGCCGATACCTGCTTGCGCAGGGGCATCATGCCGTTGGCAGCGGGGTAGTTGGTCTCATGCTGCTGGTAGGCAGTTTCTATAGCCTGGGTGAAGGTTTCGGGTATGGGAAAAATCGCAGGATCAAAGTCACCGATGGTGAGGTTGTAGATCTGCTCCCCCTGAGCGATGCGCTCTTTTATTTCGCCAGCTAGTTTTATGATTTCAGAACCGATGAGGGTTTCGGCCATTTGAGAGACTTTTGCTGTCATCGTTTGTGGATTAAAGGATTAAAGAAAAAGGAATTCCGGATGATTGGCCACCAGCGGGATGATGCTGTCTTCCGGAGCGTAGGTTGGATTGCAGTGATATCCATAAAATTCCCATTTATTCACATACTTTTCCAGGTCTTTATAAAAAGAATGCACCCCGTCTGTGCGCCAAAAACTGACTTCATGGAAAATACGAATTTTTTTGTTTTGAGGCAGACTTTCTGCGTACCGAAAGATCAATCCGGGATCACCCAGATCACCGGAAAACAAAACGTTTTCTTGTTCATCCTCAAAGGCAAACCCAAACGAAAGCATATCTTTTACATGCTTGCCGGATGTATCTATGGCGTGTATGCCATCGAGGGTATCTAAAGGGACAAAATCGAGGTATTTTTCAGGCTGGATAAGGGAATGGGCAAGAAAAGCATACAGTTGATCTTGAAATTGGGCACCTACAGGGCCGGGAGGAATCAGTATTTGAACTTTTTCGGGAGGTTTTCGGAGGTGTTTTTGGTGGAGAATAGCAGTAGACAAACTTCCGATGTGGTCATCGTGAAAGTGGGTGATGAGCATATAGTCAATTTTCCCCGCGATGCCTATCTCCCTCAATCGGCGGTAGGCGGCATGTCCGCAGTCCAACAGGATATTTTTTCCTCTGAACTGAATCCAGGCAGCAGAATTTCCATATTCAAAGTCAAAAGCACCACCTGTACCGATAAATCTGAATTCCATTCTGCAAGATATGGTTTTTTCCTGCAAGCTGAGAACAAAAGCTTAACAAGCATAAATTGATTTCCATCTGGCAAAATCCTAATTTCAGCGCTAGCAATAATTTGGAATACAATGAACATTCGTACATTTAAAGAATCCGACGAGGCTGGCTGTGTGGCCATATTCAACAGCATAGATGACGATTTTTTCGCCCAGCTCAATGCCGATGACTTTCGCAGGTGGATCTTACGGTCGTTGAATACTGACAATCATTTCTACTATGTGGTGGAAGATGAGGGTGAAATGGTAGGTTGTGGTGGTTTCATCATCAGGGAAGATGTATCCGAGGCGATTGTAGCCTGGGGGATGGTGCATCCCGATCATCAGAAAAAAGGCTATGGCCTTGAGTTACTGGAGTTTCGGATCAACGAAATCAAAAAACGCATGGCTCATGGCAAGATCGTAACCCTCGATACCACCCAGCAGACCTATGAGTTTTTCGAAAAACTGGGCTTTAAGGTGGTGAGAATCCAGGAGGGCTACCATAAGAAGGATTTGCATCGCTATGATATGGCGTTGGATTATTGATCTGTCGTAAGGCTATTTTTTATCCAGCAAAGCAGAAATCGCATCTGCATAGGCTTCAAATGCAGTCACGCCCTCAGGCGTGATCCTGCAGGTCGTCAGGGGATAATTATCCCGAAAGGACTTCTCAATCTCGATATAGCCTGCTTCCTTCAGCTTTTTGAGCTGAATGCTGAGGTTGCCCTGCGTAGAAGCGGTTTTTTCCTTGAGGTAATTGAACTCAGCAGAAGCCACGCTGACCAAAATCGACATAATGGCCAGCCGTAGCGGTTGGTGAATCAAAGGATCAAGGTTTTTATACATAAAGGAGAAACCCTTTTTCGTTCTACTCTCTACTCTCTACTCTCTACTCTCTACTCTCTACTCTCTACTCTCTACTCTCTACTCCCGCCTCCCCAGCAAATACCCCGGCACAAGATACGAACAGATAATGGCTAGTGCCATGAGCAATAGCTGATTCATAAAATCAGCCTGAGTTGCGATCAGTGCGATAGGCCAGCAGAGTGCTCCCCCGATCAGCAAAGGCCGAAACCGGATAATGCCCCCGGATGCAAATGTCGCCAGACCATAGATCATGATGAAAATAGGATAGGCCTGCGGGAAGCTGAGCGAGCCCAGCAATATTGCTATAACAAGCGTGAGCAAGGCTCCCGTCACGCCCAGCCAGAGATATACAATCGCCCGGCTGATATGGGAGCGCACCCGCGCCTCACGGCTGAGTCGCCTCGCGGCGAAGACACTCATAATCCCCGCTCCACCCATCAGGATGGGCCAGGCCAGCGAGGCTTTTGCCCAGTGAACCCCTGCCTGCAGCAGGCCATAATGCAGCAGACAGGCTGCCAGCACAGCCCATCCCCAAAGGAGATAGAAAAAGCGGTTGCTTTTTAGGTCGCCGCGAGCATCTTCTATCATCCGATAGATGAGTTGCAGGCTGTCCTGTTCTGTAAAATTATCCTTCGCCATGATCCTGGTAGTCTGTAACTTCCTTTTCTCTGTCAGACAAAAGCAAGATAGCCCGCCCAATAAATCCTACCCCCATCCCGATAAACATGCCGCCCAACATCTGGTCCATAAAATAACCGAATCCCATGCCTGCAAACATGCAGCCCACGAAAATTAACCCGCCTAATTGTTTTTTTGATTTCATGATGTTTTAATTTTAGGTTGAATGTAAACTTGTTTATGTTGTAAACCAAAATAGGTTAAAGAAATCTTTTTTGCAAAAATTATATTCACAAGAAATCATTTACCCTAATTTTGTGTATAAATGGACGGTTATTTACCCTAATTTTGTGTATGAATCATTAATTATTTGCGGGTTTTGGCCGATCAAACTATGGCTCAAAAGAAATAAAAGAAGCCTTGCAAACGCTGGAACAAGCCATGCTTATCCATCTTTTTCACCCCATTACACAAGCGGAATTCCCAATCTCTCCCAACTACAAAAAATCTCCGAAGCTACAGGTTTTGGATACGGGCATGCTGAATTATTTTTCAAGTATGCAATCTGAAATTTTGGGAATAGAAGATTTGAATAGTTTGTATAAAGGACGAATAACCGAACACCTGGTAGGTCAGGAATTATTAAGTATGAGTTTCAGGGTTCTTAATGGGTTACATTTTTGGGTAAGAGAAAAAAACACCAGCTCAGCTGAAGTAGATTTTGTTTTTCCTTATAAAGGGAAGTTGTACCCCATAGAAGTGAAGTCAGGATCAAGTGGCCATTTAAAATCGTTGCATAGCTACATGGATGAATCTTCCAATACCTTAGCTATTCGTTTTTACCCAAGAGAAGTACATCTTGAAGAAGTCAAAACATCAAATGGGAAGGAATTTAGCTTGCTGAGTTTACCCTATTATTTGGTAAATAAATTGCCTGAGTACATTGATTGGGTAGGTAGGTCCACATGATGGGCCCTACGCCAGTCGTTCACGAATGCCTTCCTGCCGCTCATGCAGCGCCTGATACTGCGCTTCCAGCGCAGCAAGCTGCGCGCCTTCCCTTTCGATCATCAGATCGAAATTGTCGAAAGTATCGTCCAGGCGCTTTTTGATATCGCCGACATAGTTTTCGAGGCGCTCACTGAGCTGGGTCTGAAGGCGGCTCCGGCCTTCAACGATTTCTTTTTCGTAGGCCTTGAGGATACTCATCCGTTTGAAGCTGACTGTCGCACCTGCGAATATCAGGCCCACGGCGGTGATGATACCGCCCGTGATGTCCAGGGTCGCTGTGGTGCCCACAGCCGTGAGTACCACCCCGACGGTGGCGATGCCAGAACCTGCCAGCACATTAGGAGAGAAATTGGGGTCCTGCTCAAAGGCGTGACGAGCGGCGAAGTTTTCGCTCTTGCCGATAAAGTCCTGAAACTGCTCTTGCAGTTCTTTGAATACCTCTGCGCGGCGATCCGCGATCTGACCAAAAATGCTGTGGTCATTTTTCAAAATGGTCTCGCTGCCCTTGATCTTCAGGTCAATGATTTTGGCCATTTGCTGGATGGAGTCTGCGACATCATTGACGCCTTCGCGCAATTTTTTGTCGAGTTCGCCATTCATTTTATCTTCCAATTGTTTCGCCAAATCTCCCAGCCAGTTCTTGACAGAGGGTTTTTTGGAGGAAAAGGTGGAGGCCAGGGAGCGTTTCGCAAGCGAAAGGAAACGCAGGCCGTCTCCCAATTCTTTTTTGCTTTCCTGAGAGGTACGGTCGTAACTCGCGAGCAGGTTTTCGATCATGACCTCAATCTTCTTATTGGAGCGTAACTCCTGCTCATCGAGGGAGTCACGCACTTCCTGACGGAAGCGTTGGTCGGCTTCAAACTGCGCGCGGCGCAGGGCCAGTCCCTGGCGAATTTTTTCGCTGATGGTTGCAGCCGTTTCCAGGTTGTTGAGCATTTTGAGGCGGGGCGCCTGCCCGCCGGTGATGTTGTCACGGATGTAGGAACGGATTTTGGCAAATCCGCTGGTGGTTTTATCGCCTTTCAGCTCAAGCTTTGCGCTGACAGCAAAGACCTTGGGGTCTGAGATATTTCGCTCTTTGGCGTATTTATGCACACCCTGAATATTCACTTGCAAATCATCAGGCTCCATCAAATCTGCCTGTTGCAGTACAAAGACGACTTTCTTCCGCCACTGATCGTGGATGTAATCAAAAAACTCCCAGGCAGACTGCCGGTAGGGGTTTTTGGCTTCAAAAACGAAAACAATCAGGTCGCTGCCCGGAATGAAATTTTCCGTGATCTGCTGGTGATTCTTGATGATGGTATTGGTACCGGGTGTATCTACAATGGCGATTTCCTTGAGAATATCTACCGGGAGCAGGATTTTTTTCAGGTGATCATTGATCACAATCGTTTGCTCGCTTTCGCCATAAATGATCTCCTGTATGGTATCCGTGCAGGGATCGGCCGCTACTTTGCAAATCTCCTTTTCGCTTTCCAGCAAGGCATTGACAAAACTGCTTTTGCCCGCCTTTACCTCGCCCACGACCACAAATAAAAAAGGCTCATGAATGCGGCTGCGCAATTCACTTACCGTATGTGCCAATTCTGTGTGATGAATGTCAATGGTCAATTGGTGCAGGTCTTTGACCAGTTCATCCACTTCGATGCGGGCAGCTTGCAGCTGGGGGCTGAGGATTTCGTTCATTGTAGGTAGTTTCGGGTTTTGGGTTTCGGGTTTTGGGTTGCAACTCGAAACCCGAAACCCGAAACCCGAAACAATTTTTATTTCTTGTCAATCGCCAGGATGAGAGCCACGGCATCCTTGCTGCCTTGTATCTCGGTGGCAAACTCAATGTTTTTTCCTGCGGAAAATTTCACATCGCTGGCGAGGCGGTTGCCTAAAGCGCTGTTGAGTTTTTGGGCGTAATTGCCGCTTGCCTGGTTGATGCGCTGGTTGATCTGCTGGTAATCCAAAGCCTTTTTGGAGACGACCACAGCCATGACATCGGTTTCGCCGATCTGGTCAGGTACGAGCGAGTAGTCTTTGGGGAAAAGGCGTGTGCCTGTGATGCCGCAGTATGCCGAATGCTTTTCTGTATAGGGAAAAAGCACATAGCTGGAGCCATCGGTTTCCTGTCCGAAGACATAGGTATAACACTCGATGGAGTTGGTCACTTCGATTTTGAAGCGATCTCCCTTCTTCACAGCAGAAGCTGTGCGGAAGATATTGCCGCCTGCGGGGCGGAGGTCCACATTCTGGTTGTTGGCATTGTTGACAAGGCCAAAGCGCACCGCCATGCGGTTGCTGTTTTCGGTCACGGCTTTGCCCATCGGATAGAGGCCGTAGGCCTCCTTGACGAAATGCTGGAAGTCTCTGTAAGAGACCCATGCGACGCCATCGCGGCCCCACTCGCGGCCCCAGGAATTCATGATCTGAAAGGCACCGCCATATTTGTTGTCGTCAAAACCGATGACGCACATGGCGTGTCCACCAAAGCCGCGCATATTGTAGTCCGACTGCGTGGGTTGCCAGCGGTCCCTACCGACCATATTTCTCATGAAAGACCCCCCGACCATCATACCGATGGTGACGGGGCCACCCTGGGCCAGGTGCTGGCGGATGGCGGCTATGTCAGGGCCATATTGGTTGGCACCTACTGTAAGGCGCTGAAATCCGCGGATTTTGTATTGGGCAGCCCGGCTGGCGTCTTGCTGGGTCGCCCGTTTTTGGCAGGAGTTTTCATTGTAGGGAAACTCACGCAAAGGCAAATCGCCTTTGTCCTGCATAAACTTCATGGCCTCGACCATGTAAGCGCCATCGCAGCCACGGAGGGCGATGTGGTTGTACAGAAAGGAAGGGCTGAAAGCCACCTGATCTGCTGGCTGGCCTGTGGCCTGGCTTTGCAGGATGGTGCGGGCAGCATAAGATGATGCCCAACCCACGCAAGAGCCTTGCTGGCCCTGGTGGCGGCGCGTAGGCGCATATTGGAGCAGGGACATGCTCGTAGGCATGCTGTTGCGGCCGGAGGCCAGAGGCTCAAATACTTCTGCCTGGTCATATACTTTTTCATCCAAATCCGCTCCTACAGAGTAGCCTGTATCTTCAAAAGCAGGTGCTGTTTGATTGCCACCAGTGAAGTAGTTTAAGGCTCCGGTAAAATAAAGTATGGCGCCAATGACCAATACCGGAATAATCAGCTTGGGGCGTTTGAACAAAAACATGATGAGAAAAGGCAGAATGGTTTTTAACAAACCTCCACCTCTGTTTCCCCCTCCGGGGCCTGATGGTCTTTGATTTTGATTCCCCTGATTGGGGTCCTGGTCCATTCGAATCGGCATGCTCTTGTGAATTTATAAATGGTTGGAAATTGCGTTTGCCTATTTAGATGTAATACTATCTGTTACGTCATCTGCCGTGCTGTCATTTGCAGGAGATGCTGTGGGCAAGGCTTTATCCAGTTCATCATTTACGGGGATAAAATAAATTTCTGTGCGGTCGCTATATTCCTGATATACACCTGTATATCCCACCCTTTGCCAGTAGGCAAAATATCGGGAGGGGGCATTATTTCCCGCCACTCCCTGAGCCTCTGGCTCTCCTATATAATTGGATACAGATGCAATGATATGCTCTCTTTGCTTTTGCCCTCCTTCCAATGTCAGGTTGATCTGAACGACATTTTTGTCTCTGTCGTCAATAAGGTAGGCTGTATTGCTTGCTAAATCGAACCAGGGCTCTTCATAAGCAAGATGTGCAAGCAGGGTTCCATCTTTGTCATTGCTAAATCCTTTTTCTACTTCTCCTCCTTTTGCCTGAATGACCTGGTTTTCAGTCATCTTAAGCCAGGAGATGGGATCATTTACACTTGCTCTATCGGGCGTATTATCACAGCAGACAAACAAAAAACAAACAAAAACCAGGTTTACAAACGGATGTCTCATATACAATATTCGTTTCCTAAATATAACAGAAAAAGCTTTACGAAACCTTCGCAAGTTCCGTAAAGCTTTTTCATTATGCTAATATCAGCGATAGATTACTCTCTTTCCCAATTGGGAATACGTCCCGGCGTATAAGGCGCGCCATAATCTTCCAGCTTGTCTTCTACTTCCTGAATTTCTTTGACCAATTTTTTCAAGCCATCCAGGATAGGCTCGAATCCTTCAGTGGCGATCTTCAGTTGCTCCTTCATGGTCTCGGTAGGCTCCATGGTGGTGCCGGAAATGCCATAGGCTACCAGACCTGCCCGGCCTGAAATGGAAGGCCCTGTCGGCATATAGTACTTGCCGGGAAGGGGATCGCCATACAGGTCGATATTCAGCTGCTTCAATTTGTCCTGAAGGGCTTTGATATCCCTTTCTACTGAAAGCGGTGCTTTAGGCGTAGCCTGAATGGCTTCAGCCATGTGCTTGAGCTTGTCATCAAGCTCTCTGCCCAGGCGTCCTGCGCCCTGGATGGCCCGGTTGAGCTCAAATGCCTGCGCAGCAAAGGCCTCCACTTTTTTGCGGTCACGAGGAGGAATCGTGAGGTTCTCCAGCGGTTTGATAAGGAAACGTTGCTTGCTAACCAGTGTTTTTAACTCACCATCTACGCTGATCTGCAGATCTACATCATACTGGCCAGGAGCAGCCCGGTGACCCGTAGGCTCTGAAGAATAGGGGCTATAAGCTCCGCCACGCTGCCGCAGGCTCACAGGCGAAGGAGAAGGGTAGTGGAAATCCCATACCACGCGCTGAAGGCCGCTCTTTGCCGGCTGCTCGATGCGGCGAACCACATTGCCCGCTTTATCATAAACGGTAAAAAGCAAAAAGGCTTTTTCCTGCTCTTCCTCTTTGCGCAGCTCCTCCAAAGTAGGCCAGGTCACATTGCCTCCCTCTTTGTCGATTTTAGCTTGTGCTTTCAGGCGCTCATCTTTGAGCATCTTTGGCGATTCTTTGAGGTAATAGGTGAAAACAGCTCCCACATCCGGATTGGGCGTAGCGAAAAAGGATTCGCCCTGGAAGCCTTTCCCTCTATAGCCCAGAGGGCTCGACTCCACAAACATCAACCCATCTTTGATGGGGAAGATGGCAGCCTCTTTCGCCAAAGTTGCATCACTCATGCCGCGTAGCGGGGTGTAATCATCCAGTACATAGAATCCCCGACCAAAGGTAGCGATCACCAGATCGTTTTCACGCTTCTGGATTTCCATATCCCGTACCGCAATGGTGGGAAGACCTGCTTTCAGTTGGGTCCATTTTGCGCCGCCATCGGAGCTGAAAAAGACACCAAATTCAGTTCCTGCAAACAAGAGGTTCGGATCGACATGATCTTCTTCAATGCAATAGACAGAGCCACGCTCTGGCAGGTTGTTGGCGATAGAAGTCCAGGTCTGGCCTTTGTCTGCTGATTTCAGGAGATAAGGTTTGAAATCGCCTCTTTTGTGGTTGTTGAAAGCGGCATAGACGACATTTTCGTCATGCTTGGATGCCAGCAGCATATTCACATAGGTAGTCTCAGGGACGCTTGGGAAAGTAGCGATTTTGCGCCAGTTTGCTCCCATATTATCGGATACATGCACAAGTCCGTCATCTGTGCCGATGTAGAGCAGCCCTTCTTTTTTGGGAGATTCATCGAGGGCAACGATGTTGCCATAGATAGAAGTAGACATGTGGTAGTTGACGGCATCCGGCCCCCAAACTCTGCCCATGATGGGCAATTTGTTGCGGTCTATATCGCGGGTCATGTCACCGCTGATAGCGGTCCATGAGTTGCCGCGGTCTTCACTTTTGAAGAGTTTGTCGGCTGCAAAATACAAGCGCGTAGGCTTGTGGCGGCTGATCAGCAGGGGTGCATCCCAGTTCCAGACATAGGGAGCCTCGTCTTTGCCTTCCTGAGGCTGGATGCTGATTTTTTCACCACTTGCTTTGTCAAAACGCCATAGGAAACCGTGCTGCGACTGGGCGTAAACGGTATTGGGGTCGGTAGGATCTACCTGTGCTTCGAAGCCGTCCCCGCCATTGGTGATAAACCAATCGGAGTTGTCTATGCCACTGCGCTTGATGGTGCGGGAAGGCCCGCCCAGGGTATTGTTGTCCTGTGTACCACCATATACATAGTAAAATGGCTCGGCATTGTCGGTAGTGACTTTGTAAAACTGGGTAATAGACAGATTGGTCTTATACTGCCAGTTTTCACCTGCATCCCAAGTCTCATAGATACCGCCATCACAGCCCATAAGCCAATGATCGGTATCGGCAGGATTGATCCACATGCAGTGGTTGTCGACGTGCTTATAGCGCTCATTGCCGAGGCGCTTGCAGGTTTTTCCACCATCCTCAGACCAGTGAGCATAGGTATCCATAAAAAAGAGCACATCCGGATTATGGGGATGGCAAAAAATCTCCTGGTAGTAGTTACCGCTGGTCACATAGCCGCTGCGCTTCTCCCAGGTCGCTCCGCGATTGGTCGAGCGATAGACACCGCTTTTTCCCTCTTCACCGGCTTCCAGGATAGCGTAAATGATATCAGGATTGGCAGGCGAAATGGCGATGGCGATACGGCCGAGGTCACCGCCCGGGATTCCTGACTGGCTTTTCGCCCAGGTCTCTCCTCCGTCGGTAGACTTGTAAATGGCAGATCCGGGGCCTCCGCCCAGGAATGTCCACACGCGCCGGGCGCGCTGCCAGGTGGTAGCATACATCACATCGGGATTTCGGGGATCGCAGATCACCTCATTGACGCCGGTATGTGCGTCGACTGTAAGCACGGCTTTCCAATTTTCCCCACCATCGGTGGACTTGTAGAGGCCGCGCTCGCCGCCTTCACTCCAAAGCGGCCCATGAGCCGCCACAAATACGACATCTGAGTTGCGGGGATCCACCAGGATGCGACCGATATGCTCGGACGTTTTGAGTCCCATGTTTTTCCAACTCCTGCCACCGTTGGTGGATTTGTAGACGCCGTCGCCGTAGGCGACGGAGCGCTGGCCATTGTTTTCGCCGGTCCCTACCCAGACCGTGCTGCTGTTGTTGGGGTCGAGGGTGACGCAGCCGATGGAGTAGGAGCCTTCCCCATCAAAGATGGGCTCGTAGGTGGTGCCAGCGTTGGTGGTTTTAAAAACCCCGCCGGAAGCTACGGCTACGTAGTATTCAGAGGGTTTTTGCGGATTGACCGCAAAGTCTGCGACACGACCGGAGGTCGTGGCGGGGCCGATGGCGCGCCATTTCAGCCCGCTGAATGTGCCTGCATTGAAAGGATCTTTTTCCTTTTCTTCAGCAGACTCTGTCTTGCTGTCTTCTTTCTTGTCTTTCTTTTTTTGTGCAAAAAGTGTGTTGCTTGTGGCTAGTAAGAACAAACTACACAAAAGAATAGTAGTGATTTTCTTCATAATCGCGTTTGGGTTGATATAAATACATGCGAAAAAATAAATGTTCAATATAGGGTAAATGCGGCTTTTTTTAAGGAAGTCATGCTTGAATTAGCAAATACAACATGAAAATGTGGAGATTTGTATGCGTGAAACCCTTAGCAATGAAAAAGCAGCTTATCATTTTCGATTTTGACGGTACGATTGCCAATACCATGGCGATAGCGGTGGAGGTTTTCAACAAGGTGGGATGTGAATTTAGCTTACCTCAGATGCATGCCGGACAGTTGGCGGAGCTAAAGCAAAAGCGCATCCATGAACTTATGGATTTGGCGGGGCTTTCATGGGTGCAGTTGCCGATGTTTATCAAGCGTGTACGGGAGGAGTTTAAAACACGCAGGGAGGAAGTAAAGCCCATAGAGGGCATGGAAGAGGTTATCCGTCAGTTGCATCAGCAAGAATACAGGATGGGTATCCTGACATCCAATACGGAGGAGAATGTACTGCATTTTTTGGAAAAATTTGACATCAACCATTTTGAGTTTATCATCGCGCCCGGCTCTATTTTTGGCAAATCAGGTGCTTTGAAAGACATTCTCAAACGCTATCGCCTCAAACCGGAGCAGGCCATTATGATAGGGGACGAAATGCGCGATATCAAGGCGGCACACAAGTGCAAGGTGGATATGATTGCGGTAAATTGGGGCTTTAACGCCAGTGAATTGCTTGAAAAGGCCAAACCCCGTTTTTTGGTACAACAGCCCTGTCAGATTGTAGAGACTTTTGGGCTTCAATTACCCTAATACTGCAAAGGCAGCAGCATAATTACCTCTGTCCCGCCGACGCTGCCGTCGGGATTTTTGACTTCGACAGTCTGTACATCATAGTCTTTGCCATTCATCTTGGCAAAAAGCCCCAGGCGGTCCTGGGTGATCTGCATGCCCCGTGAAACGTGATCCTGAGGCCTGTTGGCTCGTTTTGCCTTGCTGGCTTCGATGCCGATACCGTTGTCACGGATACTCACAAGCAGGTGATCCTCATCCCTTTTGCGGATGCTGACGATGATTTTGCCTCCCTCCGGAAGGGGGTTGATGCCGTGCTTGATGGAGTTCTCTACATAAGGTTGAAAAACCATAGGCGGCAGCATGGTATCGTGGATTTCGACTTCGGGATCAACGATGACTTCATAGTCAAATTTGTCCTTAAATCGCATTTTCTCCAATGAAAGATACAAATCCAGGCGACTGACTTCCTCTTCCAGGCTGATGAAATCGGAGCGTGTGCTTTCCAGGTTTTTGCGGACGAGTTTGGCAAATTGGGAAAGAAACTTGCTGGCAGCCGCTTTATCCTGTCTATGGATAAAATACTGAATGGATTGCAGGGCATTGAAGGTGAAATGCGGATTCATCATGGCATAAAGCGCCTGATGCTCCAGGGCGAGTTTTTCGGCTTTAAATTTCATTTGCTCCTCTTCCCTTTTCCGCTTATTCTGCTCAGAGATAATTTTAAAGGAAGTATAGATCAGCAGGAAAATGGCAACAAATACACTGATCCGAAACCAGACAGTCTGGTAAAAAGCCGGCTTGATGCTAAATGAAAATTGCGAGGCTTCTGTATCCCAATCGTCCAGTTCATTGGCAGATTTCACCAAAAAAGTATAAGAACCTTGCGAAAGTTTGTTGTAGGATGCATTGGTGGTGTGGGTGGGCTCTGACCAATCGGCATCATAGCCTTCCAATTTGTAGCGGTAGCGCACGCTATTGGGATCACTGAGGCTGATGCCGTTGAAACTAAAGGACATTCTGTTTCTTTGATAAGGGACGTCCAGGCCCACCGGCAAGCCACTCAGGGCATCGGTACCGAAACCGAGCTCGCTCCAGTCCTGTCCTATCGAGGTTCCCACCTCGACGATATTGGTACGCGGGCGTACCCGCGAGGAGTTTTTGCGAACCTGCAGGCGCGTACGTGCCGCGCCCTCTGTCGTTCCGATCCAAACATTGCCTTTGCTGTCGGCAAAGAGGGCATTGGCGTTGGCTTCCAGGTTGGGAAGCCCGTCGGTGCGGGTAAAGTGCGAAAGCTGTAAGCTGTCGTTTTCGTAGGAGAGCATATTGAGGCGAAAAACGCCTCCATCGGTCCCTATCCACAGATAGGTGGAGTCATCCGAGGCAAGTGCCACGACATTGTTGGTACGGGACAAAGCCCCGAGGCGGATGGTACGGAAGCTGTCAGCTTCAGAAACCACGAGCCCTTTGTTGGTGGCGAGCCACATGCGATCCTGCCGGTCTTCATAAAAGGCAAGGATGTATTTTCCCAGGTCTGGAAAA
This sequence comes from Bacteroidia bacterium, assembly GCA_030430205.1. Lineage (GTDB taxonomy): Bacteria > Bacteroidota > Bacteroidia > J057 > J057 > JAUIGE01. The sequence continues at coordinate 43,679 of JAUIGE010000013.1, forward strand.
TTTTCAAATTTTCCGTCGCGGTAGATACTGACGCCATTGGGCGTTCCGATCCAGATGGCCCCTTTGTTATCCTTTTTGATGGCATAGATGGTGTTGTCTATGAGGCCGGAGTCTACGGTGAAATGATGGACAATCTCACCATCTTCCCAGATGGCGATGCCAAAATCTGTCCCTATCCAAATGCGGTTTTGACCATCTTCCCCTATGCAAAAAGTGCGGTTGATAGGAAGCCCTTCTTCCACGGTATAAGCCTCAAAACGTCCCCTGTGAAAGTGGCTTACGCCCTGGGTGTAGGAAGTAAACCAAAAGTCACCATTTTGGGCGCGGTAGCTATAGCCGATATCCTCACCTGCCAGGCCATCGGACTTGCGGTAGATTTCGACAATATTTTCCCCTTCCAATACATTGATCCCCTGGTCATAGGTGCTTATCCATATTCGGCCTCTGTCGTCCTCCAAAAAAGATTTGGTTAGGTTGCTACTTAGGCCCTGGGTGAGCCCAAAAACCATAAAAAGGCTTCGGGTTACTTTAAATACCCCAAAACCTTCTGTTCCAAACCAGAGATTTCCCTCGCGGTCCATGATGGCGGAGCGCACGCTGTAGGTTCCCGGCAGGCTGTTGGCTCCGGCCGTACTGAAAGAGCTCACTTCGTCAGCCACAACGCGTACCAGGCCTTTGCGGGTTCCCAGCCAGATGACCTGGTCCGCATCTTCTACGATGCAAAAAACCGTGGCATCGGGCAGTCCATCTTTCATGGTAAAACGGTGGAAACTATCGCCTTTTTTTACAAAAGCACCCTGGTCTGTCCCCAGCCACAGGCGGTGGTCATGGTCCTCAAAGAGGCTGTATACTTCCAGGGTTTCTGGCAAAATATCAGCAAATGCCTTTTTTATGATGCCATCTGTATCCTGATAATAGAGCCCTTCATCCCTGCCGAGCCACATTTTTCCAGTATGATCTTCCAACAGGGCATGTACAGTCCTTTTAGGAGCAGGGCCATCCCATTTGAAGGGTTTGTTGCGGTAGCGTGAAGACTCCGGCCCGGAAAGTTGGGGGTGGTAGACCGTTAATCCGCGATGAAGGGTGCCAAACCAAACGTGCCCTTGCTTGTCTTCCTGGATAGAAAGGACTTTTTGCAGGCTGTCCTGGTATTCACCCCGAAAGTGGTTGTGCTCATAGTAACTGACGCCCTGATCTGTGGCAAACCATATCCGGTTGTCCCGTTTGCTTTCGCGCATGGCAGCTACAAAGCTGCCACCCAGCACATCGGGCTCATAATTGGTAAACAGGCTGCCATCAAAGCGGCTGGCGCCGCGATGTGTTCCAAACCAGAGATAGCCACGGCTATCTTCGAGTATAGATCGCACCTGCGATTGGATAAGGCCGTCACGGGTCGTAAAGTTCTGGACATTGTAGATGTCCTGGCTGGAAAGAGATTGGGCGAAAGAGGATGGGAAGATGAGGAGATAAGAGAATGTGAGGATGAGGGAATGAGAGGATGAGAGAATGAGGGAACTATATCGTTTCACAGCATGTGAAATGCGATGTGTCAATTTGTTAATTCTCTCATCCTCAAATTCTCTCATTTGTTTTTAAATCGCGTCTATTATAGCATTCAAAGTAGCACTGGGTCTCATCGCCTCTGTCGCTTTCGAAGGGCTGGGAGAATAGTAGCCTTCGATGTCTACAGGCGCTCCCTGTACAGCGTTTAACTCCGCCACAATTTTTGCTTCATTGCTCATCAAAACATCGGCAATAGGTGCAAATTTAGCCTGTAATTCCGCGTCAGCGGTTTGATTGGCCAATTCTTTTGCCCAATACATAGCCAGGTAAAAATGGCTGCCTCTGTTGTCTAGCTCATTTACTTTTCTGGATGGGGACTTCCCATTCTGAAGTAATGAAACGGTAGCATTGTCCAATGCGTCAGCTATGACTTGCGCTTTAGGATTATTATTTGCCTCGGCTTCGTGTTCCAAAGAAACGGCTAAAGCCAGGAATTCGCCTAAAGAATCCCATCTTAAGTGATTCTCCTGGTTGAACTGCTGAACATGCTTAGGCGCAGAACCACCTGCACCGGTCTCAAATAATCCCCCTCCATTCATCAAAGGAACAATAGACAACATTTTGGCACTGGTTCCCAGCTCCAGGATCGGGAAAAGGTCTGTGTTGTAATCTCTCAGCACATTGCCTGTAACAGAGATGGTATCTTGTCCCTCTTTCATTCGCTTAAGGGAAATTTTGGTAGCCTCAACCGGAGAAAGGATTCTGATGTCTAAACCGCTCGTATCATGATGGGGCAGGTAAGTCTTGACTTTTTGAATCACCTGCGCGTCATGTGCTCTTTTTTCATCCAACCAAAAGATGGTAGGAACACCTGTGGCTTTTGCTCTGTTGACAGCCAGCTTCACCCAGTCCTGAACAGGCAGGTCTTTTGTCTGACACATTCTCCAGATATCGCCTGCTTCTACTTCATGCTCAATCAATACGGAACCAGCATCATCAACTACCTGCACTTTGCCAGAAGCAGGAATTTCGAATGTCTTGTCATGCGAACCATATTCCTCGGCTTGTTGGGCCATCAAGCCCACATTGGGAACCGTACCCATGGTCTTGGGGTCAAAAGCGCCGTTTTCTTTGCAGAAGTCGATGGTCGCCTGGTAGATACCGGCGTAAGAGCTGTCCGGAATAACAGCTTTGGTATCCTGAGACTTGCCGTCCTTGTTCCACATTTGACCAGAGTTTCTGATCATGGCAGGCATGGAAGCATCAATGATCACATCACTGGGTACATGCAGGTTGGTGATCCCCTTGTCAGAATTAACCATGGCTAAATCCGGCCCTTCTGCAAGACACTTCTTTATTTCAGCTTCAACTGCTGCCTTTACTGTAGGAGCAAGCTTGTCCAGGTTAGACAATAAGCTATCCAGGCCATTGTTTACATTCACACCCGCTTTGTCCAGGTCTTTTCCGAATTTTTCGAAAACAGGCTTGAAAAATACTTTCACAGCATGACCAAAAATGATGGGATCAGAAACCTTCATCATGGTAGCCTTCATGTGAAGGGAGAACAAAACTCCCTTGGCTTTCGCATCTGCGATTTGTGCGTCAAGAAAAGCAACCAATGCTTTTTTGCTCATCACCGTCCCATCAATAATCTCCCCTTCCAGCACTGCCACCGCCTTTTTTAAGACGGTTGTTCCATCCGCACTAACCAATTGTATTTTGACATTTCCCGCCTGAGCCAGGGTGACTGATTTTTCATTGGATGCAAAATCTCCCGATCCCATGGTAGATACATGAGAAGCAGAGTCTGCAGACCATTTCCCCATGGAATGGGGGTTTTGCCTGGCATAAGCCTTTACAGGCTTAGGGGCTCTTCTGTCTGAGTTTCCTTCTCTGAGGACAGGATTTACAGCGCTCCCTTTTATCTTGTCATAAATGGCTTTTATGCTTTTTTCTTCATCGCTGGCAGGGGCGTCCGGATAATTTGGTACAGCAAATCCATCCCCCTGCAGCTCTTCAATGGCATTTTTAAGTTGAGGAATAGAAGCAGAAATATTGGGCAATTTGATGATGTTTGCCTCTGGCTGTTTAACCAATTCTCCCAACTCAGCCAGGGCATCGGCTACCCTTTGTTCTGGCTTTAAGTAAGTAGGAAAGCTCGCGAGGATTCTGCCTGCGAGAGAAATATCCTTTATTCCCATTTCGACTCCACATTGCCTGGCAAATCCCTGAACAATGGGCAAAAGAGACCTGGTAGCCAAAGCAGGTGCTTCATCAGTATGTGTATAATAAATCTTAGACGGCATGTTTTAGGTATTTAATAACCGAAAGCTCGGTCATGGTGGACGAGAAATATAAGGGCGCAAATATAGCATATTGATCGAAAATATTCTAAAGAAGTTGGTCGGCACTTCTCCCAATAAGATCGGAACCGACCCAATCCAACAACAGGCGTAGTTTATGGCTACGCCTTTTTTATTTGCTGACAGGCTACAGCTGAAGAGAGAGAAAATGTTTCAATTAAAAATTGGTTGACCAATTTTATGTTCCTATTTTAGCCTGAACTTTTCTCAAACTGTCAATTATCAATATTGTAATTATGAAAATTTTCTACTCCCTAAAAATTCAATTATTTTTTACATCATTAGCCTTATTCCTATTTACAGGCTCTGTTTTTTCTCAAACAGTGTATAATATTTCTGATCCCAAGGATTTAGAGAATCAGACGTATGTGGCTGGGGATGAAATTATATTGGCAAATGGTACATACACTACCGATGAGCGAATAGACTTTGTGGGTAATGGAACAGCAAGCGCTCCTATTACTTTTAGAGCAGCAAGTCCTGGAGGCGTTAAGTTTACGGGTGGTTTACAAATGAATATCGGTGGAGATTATGTAGTCGTGGATGGATTTCATTGGCAAGGTGGCTATGGCGCCAGCAATTTTATTCAATTCAGAAATGGTACTGACTATGCCAATCATAGTACCATTCAAAATTGTGCGATTGATGGCTTAGCCATACATCCCGATGATGTGGCAGACGATCTCGCGAATGGTTCGAGAACCAAGCACAGATGGATTGTATTGTACGGAACTTACAATACGGTCATCAACTGTTCATTCATGAATAAGGCAAGCGCCGGCGCTTTGATCTTAGCGGAGTATCAGTACAATGCGGAAGATGATCCCTGTAAAACAGTGGGGCATACGATTAGCAATAATTATTTCTATAAGTATGAAAAAATTCCTGATACGCTCAGTAATTCCGGCGATAGTGAAACGATACGGATCGGGACAAGCGAATATCAAAATGTAAATAGCAATGTGACAGTTAGCAACAACTACTTTGTTGAAGCTGATGGCGAAAATGAAATCATCACCAACAAAAGTAAAGGTAACATATATACAAACAACACTTTCAGACGCTGTAGAGGATCATTGGTACTTCGTCATGGTTCTCACGCTGTCGTTGACAGAAATTACTTTTTAGGGGAAGATGTAGACGGTACCGGAGGCATTAGAATTACCGATAGTGAGCATGCCATTACCAATAATTACATCCAGGATTGTATTACCGTGATGAGTCAGGCTAAATGGAATAATGGCATCACCTTTTTAGGAGGCGGCGATAATCCCGCAGTTGCTTGTACCTCTACCAATACTTCCAATGGATATCAGAAATCTGAAAATATTGACATCTCCAATAATTCGATTGTAAATACCAACGCTCCTTTGTTTTATAATACAGATAAAGGATCAACCGATCCCACGGGAACCGTTTCAGATAACTTAATTTATTTTGCTACCAATGACCCTAATACAACCGACGTTATTTCGGGGGATACACCTGCTTCTTATGCTAATTTGGGTACGGCCTTAACTTACTCTGGAAACGTTTTTACGGGAACTGTTTTAGGCGTAACGAACACCGGTTTTTCCTTAGAAACAGGAATTACGGCTACTGCTGAGGGTGAAATTTTCACTTTTTCAGGAACAGGGTCTGCCGGTAAAGGGGCTGATATGGGTACCTATACACCAATCGCTGATAGCATGGTTGGTTACGGAATCGGCGCTTGTTTTTTAAATAATTTAGGGACAAACATAATGAATGGGAATTGTACGGTTGTAGTAGGCGAATATTTGACTATCAGTAGTTTAGCGCCTTTTCGTGCTACTGCGGACAGCAACGATGTTACCGTTAATGCGAATGTAAGCTGGACTGCCGCTTCCAACGATCCCTGGATAACGATTGATCCGAAATCGGGTACGGGTAGTGCAACCGTTTCGGTCATGGTGACTAAAAATACAGACGTAAATAGCAGAATGGGTACGGTAACATTTACCCAGGAGCCTGGAGGCAATGATATTGTAAAAACATTAACGATTACCCAGGAAGGCGCAGCATTAACCAGTTTGTATGACCTGATCAATACAGGCACAGGACAGCCTACCGATAAGGTTACGCTACACTCTTTTTCAAAAGAAGAAGTAGACGGGGTTTCTAAGTTTAATTATGCCAACAACACCTTAGACAAAGACAAAAGCACGGTTTGGGCGGCTGACGATGGCCCTGTGCTGGCAGGAGACTATAAAGGTGATGGAGAATATATTATTTATGATTTGGGTGGCATCCATGATCTGGGTTTAATCCAGTTTTGTACCACGGATAAATCAGACCCTTTTGGATTTCAAATTCTCGTTTCGACCACCGGAACGGATTCTTCCGATTTTTCCATGATCCTACCCACTTCAGGAGATTTGATATTAACAGCAACCAACTCTACCGCTTTCAATCAATATGAAGTGAACAAAGTAGCAGCGCGTTATGTGAAACTACTAGGCTATGGCAGATTTAATACTGCCGGCGATACCCGGACCAGTGTCTGGAGTGCTGTGGGTGAGATAGAATTTTACGGAGTAAAAACAGTTTCCATTGATCCAAATGAGCTTCCAACCCAAGCCTTAATATATCCCGTTCCCGCTACCGACATATTACATTTCAAGAACATGAAGCATGTTAATTTGATCACTGTCTATGGTATGGATGGTAGAAAAATTATGGAGAAAAATGTGATGGGTTCGGCCTTAGAAGCCCGTCTTGATGTTTCTTCCATTCCCAATGGCACCTATATTATAACACTGCAAGGAGAGCGGGGATATCAATCTGAACGGATTGTTATTTCTCGGTAAAGATCGACTATAGGTGGGATCGTAAACCCTGACAGGGCTAAATAAAACCCTGTCAGGGTTTCCTTTATTTAGGCTTGACATATAGAGCGCGAAGAACTATAAACGAAGAAACGGCTATAAAGGGCAAGGGGGAAAATTTTGGACTGGCAGTAGTGATCTTGGGTCAGGATATTTGTATATTATATTTATTCACCCTAACAACCGAGCTATGAAGAAAAGCACTACTCTTTTTCTATTCATTCTTTCTCTGACCTTTTCCTTTGCGCAGTCTCCCTACTTCAACGAATGGTACGCCAGCGATCCCGATCGCCCTTTTGTGAAGCTGCTTGTCAGCGAAGACGCTGTCTACGAAGTGACCGTCGCCGACCTCATGGCCGCAGGCCATGATCTCTCTCAGGCACAGCCTGATTCGATCCAATTGTATTACAGAGGGGAAGAAATTCCCCTGACCGTGGAGCGGGATTCCCTGGAGAATTTTGCGTCTTTGACCTTCTACGGGAGGAGAAATGATGGCGCTGTGGAGGCGCAGATGTATCGCAATCCGATCACTCATGCGCCAGATCCCAGCCAGCAGCCCAATCCCGATTTTAGCCTGTATTCGGATACGGCTGCCTACTTTTTGAGCTGGGGAAGTGATGTAGGGAAGCGCTATCAGACGCTTTTGGATACAAACTATGCGCAATATTCACCGGAGGTGTCTTATCCATATGAAATGAGCTGGGAACCGCATCCAGATTCTGGACGGAATACCTCAAACTACGCCAGAGCTGTAGTTGGTGGCGGCAATCCCTATAGTACTTCACATAGTATCAATTGTGATTTTGGAACAGGAGAAGGCTATGTGAGTGATATCGGATTTGGAAATGAGGCGCCATTGAGGACAAACTTTTTGTATACGCCCGACCCGATTTCGGGTATGCATGATGTGCGCTTTCAGATAGGTCTTTTTCATCGTTCAAAAACGAAACATCACCCGTCAGTCTCACTGGCCAAAGACCCTTCCGTGGTCATTTTGGATACGCTTTATCCTTATCAGATTATTCGGGTTAAACGCTATAGCCGAACACTCCCTTTGCGCTTATCAGCTCAAACGGACCTGATTTTTAAAGATTTGACTTTTTCTTTTGAAGATAGCCCTTTAAGCCATCTGACGACCATCAAAATACGCTACCAGCGAAGGCCAGATTTGAAGAATACGGGCCACACCCAAATCAGGGAATGGACGCGCAATACGACCACCTATTTCCAATTCGAAAATCCACTCGGCCAGGATCAGCTGTGGGTATATGATCCTGAAAATCACATCCGCTACGAAGGACAGATTTCAGGAGGAAAAGCGCATGTGCTGCTCAACGGTCGCTTTTATGGAAAAAGCCTGGAAATGGTCACTGATCAGGGCTTTCAAAAGCCTGTTATCGCTCAGCAAACGCATTTGCGTAATCTTTGCCATCCCGATTCGGGCGTTCAATTTGTCATCATCGCTCATCGAAAAGTCGATACATCTGCGCTCGCCTACGCGGCATACCGCGATACGACCACGGCAGGCCATGAGCCACTTTCTGCCAAGGTAGTTTTTATAGATGAAATCTATGATGAGTTCAGCTATGGGGCACCTACGCCTCAGGCGATCCAGCAATTTGTCAATTGCGCTTTGGACAATTGGACGGTGAAGCCGAAGTATCTTTTCCTTTGGGGAAAAGGAAAATTGTGGCTGCGAGGAAGTTCGGAACCCGTTGTTCCGAGTTATGGCTATCCTGCGAACGATGTTCGCTTTACGACGCCCTGGGGCGGGGATAGGACTTCGCAGGTGGCGATAGGACGGCTGAATATTTATGATAATCGGGAAGGGATGGCTTATTTGGAGAAGGTAAAACACTTTGAGCGAACCGGAGAGGAGGCTTGGCGAAAGGAGGCGGTGATGATAGGAAGGGGGGAATTTCCTGCCCAATCTTCAACAATTTCATTGAGCCTAAGTGAATTTTCCTCTTGCTTTGCTTCTTCTGAGGCAAGCAATGGTAATCCTGCTATTGTCGATGATCAGGATTCAAGTATTACAAATCCTATTAATTACCACTCAAAAGTAGATTCTGGTATAGGCTTGTTTTTTAACTGGATTTATTTTTCCAGCAATCTCGGTATTTTCCCTTTTTTAGAAGCATTCGAATACCAAAATTTCGATAAACCGACTTTTTTGATGTCTTTAGGAGGTTATTGGGGAGATTGGTCTGGAAGAGAAAGTTTCGGAGAAAGATGGATAAAAGAACCTCGAAGAGGGGCAATCGCTCTCCTGGCGAATGCTAGTTACGGTTTTGTTGATAGCTTATACCCCTTCGGACAAATCTTCTTTTGCCAACAACTCAGCCTCAAACCCAATCGCCCACTAGGCGAAATCGTCCGCCACACTTACCAGAAAATGGTAGATTCTCTTCCTGGTTTCCAATACCTCAACCACGCCCGTCAGATGAACCTGCAAGGCGATCCCGCCCTCGTCATCTTCCCTTTCGGGATGAATACGGGTATCCCGCCTCAGCCAAAGGCTTTCGTACAAGTATTTCCAAACCCGGCACACGACGAGTTGACCCTCTCATCCTCAGACGAGTTCATCGAAGCAGTAAGCCTGTACAACCTGCTCGGGCAGCAGGTTCTGGAAAAAGACGCTTTGTTCAAAAGCAAAGTCCAATTGGATGTGAGCAGCCTGAAGCCAGGCTATTATTTCCTGCAGTACCGCACCCGGAAGGGGATCGGCCTGACAAAGCTTGTGGTAGAATGATGAGAAAACACCTATCTTTGTGATAATCAGAACATCCCTTCTGGATTACGGGAAACTGGTTTTGTAAAACCTAAGGGTTTTCAATCCCGAAGGGATGCCAAGATTATAGCCCAAATGGATTTTGTAGTTAAAAATCAAAACTAAAAATGGCTATTTCCACCGAAATGTCTCCCATCCTCAAGCGATTGCAAAAAGTGACCGGAGATAGCTCCGTGCAGGAACAATTGGAGTTAGAACAGGAAATTGAATTGGAGTATAACATGTCAATCGGCGAAAAGCAGGGGAAAATCCACGAATTAGAACAGGAAAAGGAAGCCCTTTCCCAGGAAAAGGAAGCCCTTTCTCAGGAAAAGGAAGCCCTTTCTCAGGAAAAGGAAGCCCTTTCTCAGGAAAAGGAAGAGCTGGAAGGCAAAATGAAAACAGCAATTCAAAATCTGCTACTGCTCAACAGTATGTCAGATCAAGAAATCGCTACAATGTTTTCTGTATCAGTAGATTTCGTAAAATCCCTGAGATAGTTTCCAGTTTCCAGTTTCCAGTTTCCAGTCTACAGTCTCCAGTCTCCAGTTTCCAGTCTCTACTCTCGCTTCTCTGCTCTCTGCTCTCTGCTCTCTGCTCCCTGCTCCCTGCTCTCTGCTCTCTGCTCCCTACCTCATCCCCTTCCACGCATTAATCAACCCATTAGTCGATCCATCATGCGAAGTCACTTCGCTTTCATCCTGCAATTCCGGCAGGATCTGAGAGGCAAGCTGCTTACCCAGCTCCACGCCCCACTGATCAAAGCTCAGGATGTTCCAGATCACCCCCTGCACAAAGATTTTGTGCTCATACATGGCGACCAGCGCTCCCAGCGTATGGGGATCCAGCTTTTTGAACAAAATAGAGTTGGTCGGGCGATTGCCTTCAAAGATTTTGAAAGGCGCGAGCTTTTCGATTTCCAGAGGAGACATATCGGTTTTCTTCAGCTCAGCTGTCACTTCCTCATAAGTCTTGCCCTTCATCAGGGCTTCGGGCTGCGCGAAAAAATTCGCGAGGAGTTTCGGCAAATGGTCGCCGATGGGATTGTGGCTTTGAGCGGCGGCGAGAAAATCCGCCGGGATCAGCTTCGTTCCCTGATGGATCAGTTGGTAAAAGGCATGCTGCCCATTGGTGCCGGGCATGCCCCAGATGATAGGACCGGTCTGATAATCGACGGGCATGCCGCCTCTATCCACATATTTGCCATTGCTTTCCATATCTCCCTGCTGAAAATAGAAGGCAAAATGGTAGAGATATTGGTCGTAGGGCAAAATGGCATGGGATTCTGCTTCGAAGAAGTTGTTGTACCAAATGCCCAATAGGGCCAGGACAACGGGCATATTATGCGCCAGAGGCGCATGGAGGAAGTGATTGTCCATGGCGTGGGCACCCGCCAGAAATGCTTCGAAATTTTCGAAGCCGATCGTACAGGCCACCGACAGCCCGATGGCTGACCAGACCGAATAGCGCCCGCCGACCCAGTCCCAGAAGCGAAACATATTCGCCGGATCTATACCAAAGGCTTCTACCTTTTCGGTGTTGGTGGAAAGCGCTACAAAGTGCTTTTTGATGTGCGAAGCCTCTTTGGCCGTTGCCAAAAACCAGTCGCGCGCCGTGTGCGCGTTGGTCATCGTCTCCTGGGTGGTGAAAGTCTTCGACGCGATCATAAAGAGCGTTGTCTCGGGATTGACCGATTTGAGCACCTCTGCGATGTGGTTGGCGTCTACGTTGGAGACGTAGTGGGCGCGCATATCCTGCTGGCGATAAGCCATCAGGGCGTGGTTGACCATAGCCGGACCGAGGTCCGAGCCGCCGATGCCGATATTGACGATATCGGTGATGCGTTTGCCGGTATAGCCTTTCCATTCACCCGAAAGCAGGCGATCCGAAAAAGTCTTCATTTGTGCCAAAACGGCGTTTATGTCCGGCATGACGTCTTCGCCATCTACGATGACGGGGCTATTGCTTCGGTTTCTCAGCGCGGTGTGCAGCACAGCGCGGCCTTCGGTGCTATTGATGATTTCGCCCGAAAACATCTGCTCACGGGCTTCTTCTACCTGGCAGGCTTCTGCCAGTTCCACCAGCAATCGCATGCCTTTTTCATCTACTCTGTTTTTAGCATAGTCCAGTATGATGTCTTCGAAGCGAATAGAAAATTTTTCAAAACGCTGCGCATCCGCCGCAAACCAATCACGCATCTGATGGTCTTTGATCTCTTCAAAATGTGCCTGCAAATGCTTCCAGGCGGCTGTCTGTGTAGGATTTATATTTGATAACATAAAATTATTGCTGTTTTCTACCTGATCGAATCCACGCCCAATCTCGTGCAAAGAAAACAAAAAGATGCCTAAATTTGCCCCAAATTAATTTTTATGAAAACAAAAGGGAATTGTAGTTTTTGTGGAAACGAATACTCAGGGTCCGGGATCACTCGACATCTAAATAATCACCTCAAGGCGATACAGCTTTCTAAGGGGAAAGCTTATTTTCACCTTCGGATACAAGGTAAATATGATCCCATTTATTGGTTGAATCTTCTGGTTGAACAAAAAACATCTTTTGAAGAGTTGGACAGATTCCTGCGAAAAATTTGGTTGGAATGCTGTGGGCATCTGAGCGCATTTGAAATAGATGGACTTTCGAGAGGATGGGGTTGGATTGATGAGGAAGAGGAAGATGAGATTATGTATTCGAAGCTAAGTAAATATCTCGATGAGGGAACTACTTTTTCTCACACCTATGACTTTGGCACTTCTACTGAGTTGAAAGGCAAAGTGCAGGGAGCATTTGTTTTGCCTACTTTGTCCAAAGAAGATGGGCCGATCAAGATTTTGGCCCGAAACGAGGCTCCCTTATTTGTATGCTTTGCCTGCAAAAAAGAGGTGGCAACAGAAATTTGCACGGCTTGCTATTATGAAGCTGACGAACCTTATTTCTGTGAAAATTGCATGGAGAAACATGCTGAGACCTGTGAAGGGGAAGAATACTTCTTACCTTTGGTCAACTCTCCCAGAACAGGCGTTTGTGGGTATGATGGATGATTTTTGTAAGAAAAACGGCACGCTGCCTACTTATCTCTCAATTGAAAAACACCTTATTTTTTTTCCAATGGCTGATAATTTCCTCGAACTTAAACATGTAACCAAGCGCTACGATCAACACATCGCTGTCAATGACGTCAGCATGACTGTGCCTCGTGGCAAGATTTATGGCCTGCTCGGCCCCAATGGCGCCGGAAAAACCTCCACCATCCGCATGATCACCCAGATCACTTATCCGGATAGTGGCGAAATCATTTTCGACGGCCACCCGCTCAAACCCGAAGATGTCAACCGCATCGGTTATATGCCCGAAGAACGCGGATTGTACAAAAAAATGAAGGTCAAAGACCAGATTGAATACCTGCTCACGCTCAAAGGACTTTCGCAGAAAGAAGCAAAAGTCAAGCGCGCAGAGTGGCTCGAAAAGCTGGGCCTGGGCGACTGGACGGAGCGTAAGACGACGGACCTGTCTAAGGGAATGCAGCAAAAGGTGCAGTTTATCTCCACTGTGGCACATGAGCCGCCTTTGCTGATTCTGGATGAGCCCTTTTCAGGCCTTGACCCCGTCAATGCCCAGGTGATCGAAGATGAGCTGATGCGCATGAAAAATGCAGGCGCAACCATCATTTTTTCCACCCACCGCATGGAGCAGGTAGAAGAACTCTGTGATTCTATCGGCCTCATCAATCGGGGCAGACTCATCCTGGGAGATGACATCAACACCGTGCGCAAGCGCTTTCAGCACAATGTCTACCTTATCGACTTCATCGGCGATGGCTCCGTGATTAAGGGGATCGACAATGTCGAGATATTGGAAATGTCAGACCGTAGTGCCAAAGTGAAACTGCCTGATGGTCAGGGTGTCAAGAGTATTATGCAAAAGTTGCTCAATACTCCCCTTGAGTTGCTTAAGGTGGAATTGCACCTGCCACGTCTACATGAAATATTCATCGAATTGGTAGGAAAAGATGCGCCCGTAGCTGCGCAAATGAAATAAAACCCGAAACCCGAAACTCGAAACTCGAAACTCGAAACTCTCAAAAAACATTTGCCTCATGTCCAATAAACTCTGGATCATTATCCGTCGCGAGTTCTTGAATATAGTCACCAAAAAGACTTTTTTGATCGCGACTTTTTTACTGCCGATAGCCTTTGTAGGCTTCATGGCTCTGGAGATCGCCGCGATCTCCACCGTTGAGAAAGAAGACCTGACGGTCCTGATACCTCAGGAAGATGCTTCCATCTTTGCCCAGGAGGCCTATCAGTTTACCAATACCACTAACCTGAAGTTTGAAGTTGTCGATTTGACGATAGACGAGCTAAAACATCGTCAGGATACAGCTGAAAACGAGATTTTCATCAAACCTCCCGCAGAAAGCCAAATTTCGGATTATGCGATAGGGAAGGTGTATGTTTACAGCAAAAAAACGGTAAGTGAGTCTACCAAATCAACCATTCGCAAACAGATAGATAAGCGTATTCGCGCCTATCGGATGAATGCTGAAGGCTTGAGCGAAGATAAATTAAAAGCAATTGAATTTGACCTGGACCTTGAAACCAAAAAGGTTAAAAAAGGAGAAGAAACCCAGGGGATTGAAATTCTCAGCAAAGGCATTGGCATAGTGATGGGCTTTGCCATTTATATGCTTTTGGCCATTTATGGATCAATTCTGATGCAGTCGGTGATTGAAGAAAAAACGAATCGAATCGTTGAGATCATCGTTTCTTCGGTAAAGCCCTTTGAACTTTTGCTGGGCAAAATCATGGCTTTGGTAGGCGTTGCGATGACGCAGCTGCTGATCTGGAGCGTAGCTATTTTCTTTATTTATCTGGCGGCAATGCCCTTTTTGCTGGATAGCGTGCAAGGGATGGCACCTGCGCAGGTAGCAGAAATGGACCTGACAAGCGCTCAGGATATGGCTTATCAAATCCAGCTGGAAGTGGGACTTTTTGACTGGTCCATCCTGTGGTTCCTGCCTCTCTTCTTCATTGGTGGCTTCTTCATCTACGGCTCCCTCTACGCCGCCGTCGGCTCTGCCGTAGACAATGTGCAGGATGCACAGCAATTGGTATTTCCGGTCATGATACCGCTCATCCTTTCCATCCTTATCGGGATGAATGTCATTCAAAATCCCAATAGCACACTAGCTATTGTCTGTTCCTATATTCCCTTTTTCTCACCTATGATCATGCCGGTGCGGATGGCCGCCACGGATGTCGCCTGGTGGGAAATCATCCTTTCCCTGCTTTCGCTGGGCGCGGGTTTCCTGGGCTGTGTCTGGGTTGCCGCCAAAGTCTACCGTACAGGGATTCTCATGTATGGTAAAAAAGCTTCCTTCAAGGAGCTGTGGAAGTGGATCAGAGCTTAGGGGAAAAGTTTCGGGTTTGGAGTTTCGAGTTTCGGGAATTATCTCGAAACCCGAAACCCAAAACCCGGAACCCAAAACCCTCCCTAGTCTACCACAAACCTGGCTGAGAGGCCAAATCCTCCACCATAAAACCCATTATGGCCGATCAGGTTGATAACGGGTTTCCAGTCAAAAGAAAGGCAAAAGGGGAAATCCTCAAAGGTATATTCGATCCCTAATACACCATCCACGCCAATGACCATGCCTGAAGCGCTTGCTTCAAACCAGGGCGAATATTTTCCATCATAAAAGCCAACATGCCCCCCACCACCATAATAGGCGTACAGTCCATCTACGCTAAAGGGGTAGCTATGTCTTTCATATAAAGCTGTGAAGTTGAATCCCCGCCACCGGGAAGACAAAATCAGGTCCACTGCATTGGTCCCATCAAGAGAAGCTTTGTAGGTAATTCCATTGGCAAGACCGCCACGAACGCCTATCGCCTGGCTAAAATCCTGAGCCTGAATACTACCTATTCCGATAGAAATGGCAAGCAGCAGGCTTGCAAATAATGTTTTCATAGAGTTTGTTTTTATGCGTTGAAAGATTTTGAGTGATTATGGGATAAACGTTTAATCCCTCTGATATTTCATTTCAAATGGGGGGGCAAAACAAATAAAAAAGGGCGAATGAAAAATTCATCCGCCCTTTCATCTTTAATTAAGGTCTATCAATTCGACCTCGCCGGCACCGCCGTCCCCTTGCCCACATTGGGTGCCCAGAGATAGACGCGGTCATTGTTCTGTACTTCTCCATCACAATTGTAATCCGCCCTGCGGTAGCCCGATCCACCCACAAAGGGTATCCAATACAGCACATCATCTGTATTCTGGATTTGTCCATTGAAGTCGGCATCACCTCCGATCAATACGCGAACACCTCCCGCGACGATGGATTTCGCCGTGACATTCATCGGGTTGGTGCCGTAAATCGGCAGCGAAGAAGTCGTGAAATCAAGATTCACACTACCTGTGCTGTTGATGAATACGGCTATGCCCGTCATGACCGGAACATGGTTCCGGTGACCCACAACCACATAGTAGAATCCGGGTGACACCCGGTTGAAGCATACCGGCGAAGCGCCGTCGAGATCTACGATATCGCCATCGCGCTGCAAGAGCGCCGAGCGGGTCGCAACGATATGCGTCGGATCGGAGGAGCTTCTCAGCTCCAGGTAGACCCAGTCCACCAGGGCATTGGGCCCTGTGAGAGCCAACTGAGCGTGCGGGAAGGACTCGCTTCCGCCGCCATTGACATGGGCGTAGCCCAGGGCGGAGTAGGGCTCCGCTGTCGGCAGAAATGCCCTGCTTCTAAGGCTGTCGATCATCCTGAGGTTGGTGGTATCCAGTACACCTTCGAGGTAGACCCTCGCCCGTACTTTGGCTGCTGTGACCGGCGTCACATTGACCAAAACCGTCGCAAAAGAGATTGAGTCAATACAAGCCGCCGGATTGGTCAGGGTGTAGGTATAGAGGCCCGGCAGCATGAAGTTCGGGTTGAAGGTGCCATGATAGCCATTGTATGGCGCGCTGGGCCCTGCCCATACACCGCCCTGCTCGGGCGTACCCAGCAGGTAATTGAAGAGGTCCACAGCAGGTGCATTGGCAGCGATGGTGAGCGTGCCGTTCTGGCCCGGATTTTTCGCCCTGTTACCCACGATGTAGAGGGTATCCTCGGTGCTACAGCTAAATGCATTGGTGACGGTCAGGATAAAGTTGCCGCTGTCCAAAGCGCTAAAGCCCTCAATGCGAGGATTTTGCAGGCTTGAAGTAAAGCCATTCGGTCCACGCCAGCTGAAGCTGCCGTTGCCAGCACCATACAATTCCAGTGTATCTCCGATACAGATGCCGCCATTATTGAGATTCGAGCTGATGCTCGCCGTGGGTGCCGGATTGACCGTCACTGTCGTAGCTACGGCATCACTTTCGCAACTGCCATCGGTAGCTGTGACCCAGATGGTCTGGCTTTGTCCCGTCGTCAACATCGGATCATAGGATGAACCCGAGCCGAGCAGCAGGCCTCCCTGATCGGGATCGCCATCATAAAAATGGAAACTGATGCCCACCACCGGTGTCGGAATGATCTCCTGCGAAGTATTGCTGCAGGGGAAAGTGCTGCTGCTGACCTGCGGTAGCGCAAGACTGACCAGATTCAGGCTCACATCTGTCCGATTCGGACAAGTGTTATTCGGACTGACGACGGAGGCGTAGACGGTGGTAGAACCGCTGACATAGGCCGCAGGCGTTGGAATCGGGTTCAACAGATTGGGATCGCTGAAGTAGTTCACCGGCAATCCGCTGCCGATGCCGGCATCGAGGCTCGTCAGGTCGAAGGTCGCCTGACCAGGCGTCAGTAGTTCCTCACAAGCAGAGAGCGTCGCCGTCGGCGGCACCAATGGGAATGGCACCACACGGATGTTGCAAGGCACCACCACGCTGCCACAGTTTCCAGCAGTTGCTGTCACATCATAGATCACATCGACAGCTGAAGCAGTATTGTTCACCAATACATCCGTGATCACTGCTCCCGGACTGCTGCTGCTCACCAGGCTGATGCCTGCGGGCAGGTTTTGTGGCGTCCAGCTGAAGACAGTACCCAGTAGGGAGTTGGCAGTTTGCAGGGCTAAGTTGGCGGGTTGGCCGCTGCAAACGGTATCTTTCTGGCCGGATAGGATGACAGGTTCCGGCAAAATGGTGGCAGTGACCAACTGCACCGCAGAGGTACAATTCGCTGCCGTGACTGTGCGCAGGCGATAGGTCGCTGTCAGCGGAGCGGAAGTGGTATTGGTAAATACATCATTTGCCAGAGCATTGGCAGACAGGCCGCTGCCGGGGCTCTGATTGCCGCCATTGGCCGTCAGGCCGGGCGCCAGATTCACAGATACCAGTCTATAACTGGTTACCTGCGGACTGCCTACTACCGTACTGAGTACCAATCCCGTAGCCTGCCCACTGCAAACTGCCCCACTGCCCACCGGATTTACAACAGCATGGCTGTTGATGCTGACATCGAAGGTTTCGATGCCGGAGGCACAGCCATTGACCAGGACACGTACCGCGATGGTTCCGACCAGCGGCGTGCCGCTGCTGTTGGCAGCAGCTGTGAAGCTGATGTTGTTGCTGAAGCTATAGCTGAATGGCCCGAGGCCGATGGCGGTATTGCTGTTGGTCCAGACATAGGCTGCGCCGGATGATGGCGTAGCCAGGATGTTGACATTCACAGGATCACCCGGACAGACCGTGATATTGCTAATGGGTGCGATAAGCGGTGTAGGTGAAACCACAAAGCTCATGCTGCTGGTAGCAGGGCAGCTAATGGAATTATTTCCTCCTGTATTGGTTGCCACTACCCAATAGGTATTGGAACCGACCACCGGTGTCGCGACTACTACCTGGCCGTTGTTCACCGAGCCATTGGTCGCCGTGGCGCTGCCGATCAGGCTGCCGCCATTATTGGGGTCGCCATCGTAGAAGTCGAAACGATCGGCTACGTTGTTGGGGTCATCGACCAAAGCAGCCAGATTGAGCTGACCACCTTCGCAGAAGGGGGTAGGGGGCGAGTTGAACACAGGTGTGGGCGTCTTGCGCACGCGGATGCGCACCTGAATCGGATCGCTGAAGCAGCCCGTATTCTGATCAATTTGCGCTACCCAATAGAAATAATTGGCATTGCCGGTAGACAAGTTGGGCACAGCTGGTTCCTGTCCGGTTCCGGCATGGGCACCGCCCAGAGAGCCATTGTTGTCATCATACCAATGAAGGCTATTTCCAGCCACATAGTTGGCATTGGTTTCTACCGTGCCATCTATAAAGTCTTTGAGACTTGCCGGGTTGGGATCAAACTGGCAGTAGAAAAGGCGAATTTCTCCGCAGTTGCCGCAGTTTTGCTGGGCGAGGGTGGCCGGTTTGGATTGGCTGTCGTCTACGGTGACGGTGGCGGTGCAATTGGCCGTGTTGTTGTTCACATCCGTCACAGTCAAAACTACCGTATTGGCTCCAACTGTGGAGCAGTCAAAGGTAGAAGGAGACACACTCAAGCTGCTAATTGTACAAGCATCCGAAGAACCACCATCCACATCTGAAGCGGTAATCGAGCCCGTGCCATCTATTGCGCTGAGAACTACAGTAGCTGGCTGACATATCGCCGTCGGCGGTGTCACATCCTGGGTTGTGATCGTAAGTTGACAGTCTGAAAAATTGCCTGAGGCATCGGTTGCCCGAAGGGAGACGCTAGATGGTCCGTTGGCATGTAGACAACTTAGGGTGATGCTTGGGAAGCCATTCACCACAACAGAAGCCAACTGACAATTATCAGAGGACCCATTATCTGCTTCGCTGGCCGCGAATTGATATTGGCCGTTGGCATCGAGTTGGACGGTTACGTCCTGACATTTGGCGACAGGTGCCAGGGCATCCACCACGGTGACTTCTGAGGTACAGGTAGCTGTATTGTTATTGACATCTGTTACCGTCATCGTAACCGTATGGCTGCCGATGTCTGTACAGCTAAAGGTGCTTCTGGAAGCACTTACACTGGCAACCCCACAGTTATCATCATAGCTGGAGGTATTTCCTAACTCACTTATCTGAGCAGTAAAATGCGTATCATCACAACTGGCATTGAATTTCGGGTCAATTACAAAATCGATGTGATCACCAGCGTTGACGGGGATTGTCAGATCATAAGACTCATAAGAGGTAGGCACATTCAGATATTGATACATCTCCGTTCCATTCTTAAAAATCCTAACGTGGGCCCCATCTCCACAATTCCCATCACGATCGAAGAAATCTCCTGTAATGCGAATACTGCCCGTGATATTACTCGTCCAACGACGAACAGCCCATTGTAGATTGTCTAAATCCGGATGACCTCCCTGAGCATCTATTTGCGGGAAGTCCAGCGTTGTACCCGGGTTATTCCATACAAAACCAGTGAAGTTGGGTAGACGGGTAAATCCTGCATAGTCAAAAGCACTGTGCATTCCATATTCCCAGCCGTTGGTTCCTTGTGTGCCGTTGAAATCGGTGACAGAATTCGCAATGGGTGTATTACTTACGGGTACACTGACCTGGCCATTGGCGTCCAGTGAAACTGTCACATCCTGACAGCTTATCGTTGGGGGTTCATTTTCATTTACGGTAACATCGAAGCTACAACTTGCAGTGTTTCCGTTGGCATCAGTTACAGAGAAGGTATTGGTGGTTGTGCCTATCGGGAAGAAGGTACCACTTGCTTGCCCTGAAGTTTGCATGACGGTTAAGCTGCCAGGACAATTATCTGAAGCCAGTATTTCCTCATAGGCTACAGTAGTACCACATTGGCCAGGATCGGTATTTACACTCACATTTCCAGGACAGCCCGACACAGGATAACAGGCAGCTAAGCTATTGATAAACAAATCATTACTTGATCCATTTCCAGCATCTTGATTAAGTATCCGTACCTGACCCAACAGTTTATTAGGCGTTTCATAATTAGCAATAAGGCTTTGGGAAACACCATCTGTCAGCCGTGTAAGGGTTACATTTGCATGGAATCGGCTCAGGATTTCCACTTCTATCAACAATCCCTGATCCGTGAAACCAACTGAGGTAAAATAGGCCGTTCCGTTATTATCATCTAACTGATAATAGGTTTGTCCACCTACAAAACTTACCGAAAATAGCCTCTGAGCCGTGCTGGTTAAGCATACCACGCTGACCGACTCATTTGGATCAATATTTCCATTATCAAACGCAATTGAAAATTTACCCTCGACAGGTAGGTTGTTTTGTAGGGTACGTTTGGCATCTACTGCGCTGCCTGAGTTCGCATACATGCCCAGTGCAAAACCATTTGTATTGATATCTCCATCCAGGTTGGGGTCATTGATGCTGCCTCCGGGCGTTCCGTTCAATCTGGAATCACCCAGGAACGTGCCGGCATCCGTAGGAGACATCACAATGCCCCAGGCAGAAAATCCATTTCCATCATTATCCCCACTATCCCAGCCATCGGCATAATCCGTTCCGGTGGCGTTGCTGGTGGAGCAGGCCCGGGTGAAGAAGGTCGGAGGCCTGTTGTCCTCTACCGTTACATGGGCGGTACATTGATCCGTGCTGCTATTTATATCCGTCACCGTCAGGGTGACGGTTTGCTGGAGGCCAACATTTCCACAGAGGAATAAATCGGGCGAAACGCTTAAGCTTTGCAATCCACAATCTGCGGAGCTGCTATTGTCTACCATAGCAGCAGGAACATTGGCTTGGCCATTGGCATCCAGACTGACGGTCACATCCTGACAGACGGCCACGGGACCTGCACAACATGCTGAGAGCGGGTCATCGATTGTTACAGTGGCCGTACAGGAAGCTGTATTCCCGCTTGGATCGGTAACTGTCAGTGTCACCGTATTTGCTCCCAGGCTATTACAATCAAATGTAGAGGGACTCACACTCATGCTGGCAATGCCACAATCATCCGTAGACCCTGCATCCACATCACTTCCAACAATGGAGGCCATTCCTGAATTATCAAGATTTACGGTCACATTCTTACAGCTGGCTGTTGGAGCAGTTTCTTCAACTGTGACAGTAGCCGTACAGCTATTTTGATTGCCATTACCATCCCCGACTATCAACGTGACAGTATTATTTCCGATATCGGAACAGGTAAATGAATTGGGGGTTACGCTCAATGGGTTTGTAAAACCACAATTATCAGTCGATCCATTGTTGACATCTCCCATGGCTATTGTTTTCTGTCCATTTGCGTCTAGTTGTACCGTGATATTTTTACAGATAGCTGTCGGTAGCGTCTGGTCATCGACATTTACAGTCGCCGTACAAGTAGAAACATTGTTGTTATTATCTGTTATAGTTAGGGTAACGGTTTGATTTTGACCTTCCTGGCCACAGGTAAAGTTATTCGGAGAAACGCTTAAACTTACAGCCCCGCAATCATCACTTGAGCCATTATCTACCAGAGAGGCAGGAATCGTGACACTTCCGACTCCCAGTACAGCTACAGCATTCTTGCAAAGGGCTACAGGTGCATTATCCTGAACCCATACATTTGCCGTACAGCTACCCGAATTGCCACCATTTGAAGCCGTGAGGGTAACGGTATTGGCTCCTACATGGGAACAATCGAATGTACTTTGCGATGCACTTAAGGTAGGCAGACTGCAACCCGTAAAAGATCCGCCATCGATATCACTCAGGGCGAGGCTTGCATTGCCCCCTGCGTCCAGCGTGATTGTCGCTGACTGACAAACAGCTGTAGGTGCAGTATTATCCACAATCATCACAGTAGCTGTACAACTGGATGTATTGCCACTTCCATCTGCCAATCCTAAGGTGATTGTGTGATTTCCAAGATCACTGCATCCAAAAGTACTCGGGCTGGTGCTCAAACTTGCGATACCGCAATTATCTGATGAGCTATTATCGATGTCTGAAGGCGCCACAGTAGCAGTCGAGCCCGCATTGATGGATACGGTTGCATCCTGACAATTGGCAGTTGGTGGTAAAGCATCTATGACAGTGGTCAGGAAAGAGCAACTTCCCTTATTGCCACTTGGATCATCCTGAATGATATTCCTGCTGAATGTGCCAAGCTGTGCACATCGAAGTAAATTCGGCCCCGTTACCCCTACTCCACCAACGGTGCTACAATTATCGGATTGACTAACCAATGCACCTGTTGTAAATACACTGGCAGTTCCTTCCCCATTAGCATCGAGGTTTACGGTTATATTTTGGCAAATCAATACGGGCGCTTCATTATCCTCCACGGTTACATTCGCTGTACAAGTGCTTTGCACAGAGTTATTATTGGTCACTGTCAGGGTCACCACATTGGGATTGCCTGCCACATCAGCACAATCGAATGAATTGGGGGCCAGCGTTATCGTAGAAATACCACAATTGTCCGTAGAGCCATTGTCAACATCGCTCACCGCTATCGTAGCGTTTCCATTCCCATCCAACTCTACGGTTACATCCTGGCAAATCGCCGTAATGGGCTCATTGTCAACGACCTCCAAATCAAAGCTACAACTAGCGGTATTGCCAGCGGCATCCGTCACAGAGAATGCATTGACGGTAGTTCCTACCGGAAAGATAGCCCCGGTTGGCAAACCGGATACCGGTGTAATGATGGCACTGCAATTATCACTTGCTACAAGGAAGGGATAGCGGACCACGGCCTGGCATTGACCCGGATCATTGTTGACGGTCATATTGGGAGGACAGCCGGGCGTGGCCAGGCAGACTTCCATATTGTTGATGTACAGATCATTTGTACTTCCCGAACCTGCATTGGAATTAAATACCTTGAAACGGCCGATCACCTGATTGCCGCCCCCGGGAAACAGATCCGAAACCAGGGTTTGAGAAACGCCATCGATCCGACGGGTAAGCCTGAACTCCGCCTGTGTCGCGTTCAAAGATTGAACCCGGATCGTGAGTCCCTGATCGGTGAATCCGATCAGATTGAAAGGCGTGATGCCATTTGCATCTACCAATTCATAGGTGCTTTGACCACCACGTAAGCGCACTTCTCCCAGGCTGGAGCCACTGCTGTTTTGTATCTGGAAGCCCTGTATTTGGCCGGGGTCAATGTTGCCATTGTCAAAATCAACCGTCAGCGTACTCAGGAGCGTGAAGGTGCCCAAAATCGGGCGCACAGCATCAGCCCCCTGGGCTGAGTTGGCATAGAGGCCGAGGGCAAAGCCTCCGGAGTTGATGTCGCCATCACCATTGGGGTCATTGAGGCCACCGCTGCCGCCATTGAGGCGGGAATCGCCTCTGAAATGACCATTTTGGCTTCCATTTCCAGGGTTAGAGAGTGTCAAAGCCCAGGGGCCAAAACCACTGCCATCATTATCTCCTGAATGCCAGCCATCAGCATAGGCAGTGCCTTCGGCATTACTTTGCTCGCAATCCAGGAATTGGATAGAAGGCAAAATCAGGTCCTGGACCAAAACGTTGGCTGTACAGGCGGCTGTATTGCCAGCCTGATCCTGTGCGGTAAGCGTTACGGTTTGAGAACCGAGGTCACCACAACTAAAGGTATTTGGGCTAACATCATAACTGCTGATACCACAATTATCTGTCCAACCTCCTCCGTTTACCGCACTAGAAGCGAGGGTTGCATTTCCAGAAGGATCTAGGTTAAGGGTAGCATTCATGCATCCTGCCAGGCATACTACCGTAGAGCCTGCTGAAGGATTCACCGTACCATTACCAGCTATGGTTTGATAACCTAATCGGATTCTTCCATCTGCACCAGCTCCCCCTGTACTATTGAATTGGGCACCTGCCGTCGAAGAACCTCCGGTACCACCTTGAGCACTTATAATACCATTATTCACAAGAGAACCTACCTGTATCCAGATGGAGCCCCCTGATCCTCCTCCTCCAGCTCCACAGTTTCCTGTTCCGTCACTTCCTCCATCGCCACCATTACTGGTAATCGCACCAGATAAGCCAAGAGTTAGAGTTGAAGATGTGCGAATGGCGATTATACCACCTCCAGCACCTCCACCTCCGGAACCACAATTATTACCTCCGGAACCTCCCCCACCACCTGAACCTCCCAAAGGAGGCGATAAGGTAGCTGTTCCATAAGCTGCGCCTCCATTTCCACCTGTTGCACTTACACCTGTAGTCGCATGGCCTGCTCCTGAGCCACCGCCCCAGGAAAGTCCACCCTGGCCTCCCCCCGGTCCCATTCCAGGGTTCCCGGGAATTTGACCAGTCGAAGGATGAAATACTCCATTCCCGCCATTATACCCACCAGCATGACCGATTCCCCCTGTTCCAAAGGTTACAAAGGTCTGCCCTGGATTACCTGCATCTCCATCCACACTCAATGTGCCATTGATGGTTACAGGTCCTGTACATTTAATTACCAGCGAATCTCCACCAGCAGCCTGTACCGTAACACCGGCATCTATGGTGAACGAAGTATAGTTATAGACACCTCCAGGCAATGTCATATTGGAAGTCGCATGGAATGCACCGTCTGAACCATTTCCGTAGTCCAGAAGGCAACCTACGATAGGTGCCTGCTTGTCTTCGACTGTTACGCTGGCCGTACAGGCCGCCGTATTGCTGCTGCCATCCGTCACCGTCAGGGTGACGGTATTGGGGCCGATATCGGCGCAGTCAAAAGTATTGGGACTAACTGCCAGGCTCACCGAACCACAGTTGTCTGTGGAGCCGCTGCCGATGGCATTTTCGTCGGAAGCGACCAGGCTGTAGTTGCCGACAGCGTCGAGAGCCACGGTGTGGGGACTGCAGGTAGCCGTAGGCGGTGTATTGTCCACCCTCGCTACGACAACCGTATTGGAATTGACATTATTGGTACAATTATTATCATCTGTAATAGAGGTAACGGTATAGCTACCATCAAGCGGATTGCCGATTTGAAAGGGGTTGCTATTAGCAGGTCCGTAGGTAGTGGAAGTAGTCCCATTGAATACCGAAAAGGTCCATGGGTTTTTACCCGTAAAATTAAACAAGAGGTTAGGCGCGTTGGAGCCTGGACAGACAGTGCCTCCGCCACTGATGGTAGCTGTTGGGAGTGCGTTGACTGTCACCACATAAGTTTCCGTCTGACCCAGACAGTCGTCTCCTCCTCCGTTTTCGTTGCTTCCATTTAATCCAAAGGAATAAGCTGTCACCACATAAGTAGCTGTGCCCGCTCCATTGAGGGAATTGATTTCCAGCGATCGGGGTACCGTGGTGATGTAACTACTACTTGCAGAGACGCCTGGCGCGGTGATATCCACCTTGATAGCCTGCGTATTGCCTGTAGGAGCAATCACGCCATCAGGTGAGAAGTAGGGTGTATTTCCACTGCAAATGGTCGTGTTGGAGAAAGTACTGGAGAAAGTAAGCGTAGGCGTAATCGCTGAACAACATGCATTCAGCGGGTCTGAAACCGTGATACTTGCCGTACAGGCCGCCGTATTACTGTTGCCATCTGTCACCGTCAGGGTGACGGGATTGGCGCCGACATCGGCGCAGGTGAAGCTGTTGGGGCTCACTGAAAGCGAACTGATTCCGCAGGCAGAAGAACTGCCATTATCAACCTCTGAAGCCACCAGGCTGTAGTTGCCGCTGCCATCCAGGGCGACAGTCAGGCTTTGGCAAACGGCAGTCGGCACGCAGCATACATTCAGCGGATCCGCCACCGTCATGTTGATGGTACAAGGAGTCTCATTGCCATTGCCATCTTTAAAGGAAAAGGTCGCCGGGAAAGTCCCGAAATTGGCACAGGTGTATTGCACCAGAGAGGGACTTCCTACTCCAATAGTGGTAGGAAATGGTTTACAATTATCAGTAAAGGAAGTAAGGATATTACTGGTAACAAATCCCACGCTTAGATTAAAAACCCCACTGGCATCCAAAGAGACGGTGACGTTTTGACAGGTAACACCTGTTGGGGCCATGTTATCCTGCACATCCACGCTGGCCGTACAGGCCGCCGTATTACTGTTGCCATCCGTCACCGTCAGGGTGACGGGATTGGCGCCGATATCGGCGCAGGTGAAGCTGTTGGGGCTGGCGGTGAGGGTCACTGCGCTGCAGTAATCTGTAGAGCCACCATCAATATCTGCTGCCAGCAGGACAGCATTGCCGGAAGCGTCCAGGCTGACGATAGTGCTTTGGCATACTGCAATCGGGTCGGAATAGGGGATGCAGGCAGATGCTGCATAATTACTTCCCCCATTATTATTCAAATTAACGGTCATCATATCATGAGCGAATTGCCCATACGTACTGACCTCTGACTGGATTTGTGCCAGTGTTCTGTTGGAAGAATAGACATAATAGGTTACCCCCACACCTGCTCCCTGTCCGGGAATCGTCGCCGTTCCGGTTGTACCTGAAAAACTAAATGCTGCCAGAGAGGAAGTCGCAAAGCCATCCGTACTATAGCGCACATAGACATACTCATTTGCCGCTGGCGGAGAGGCCATGCTAACCGTCACTTCATAGCCGCATTCACTTATACAGCCCGTTCCGGAAACGGAATTGATCGGCCTGCAGCTGTTGCACCAGTTTGCCTCCAAAATGGCCATATACTGACCCGGAATTCCGGGTCCCGCAGTTGTGGCGAACTCCGTGATATTTACGGTATAGTAATTCCCGGCCTGAACGGATGGTAGTAGGCCGGGCTGACCTCCGGTCGAACTATTATAACGTGCCGATGCAGTCTGGCTTACGGGATCAATAATAGTATTGTATCCAACCAGCGTCTGCCCTACTGTATAGGGGCGCCAGTTAGTGGAATAATCACCACTATTCTGAATAAAATTCCATTGCCGCGCAACGCCACTGGTTAAGGCCAGCAACTGAACCTGCCGAAAAGCTCCCAGATCATTCAGCGCCGGTTCAATATAAGAACCATCCGTCAGCGCGGTACCCATAAATCCGGGTTGTGCTGAGAGAAAAAAACTGCATATCAGGGCTGGAAGGAGGAGTAAATATCGTTTCATGAGGGTAAGATTTGATGCATTGAGATGATCCCAAAATTCATTGTGAGAATTCAAAATATGTAAAAAAGCAGATAAATGGGCTATGAAGCATTAGCTTTTTTGAAAGGTTAGAAACAGAAGGCGCCCCATCAGGAGTTGAGCCTGGTTGTGGATGGGTTTTACTCTCTTGATTTTCAGGTAAATCCATTGTAGTGGTATCAAAAAGCTCAACCAGCGGGAGGACTTCTGTTTTTTATCTATCGCCAGCTCAGCAGCATCAAAACCGTGTTTCGCCCCCCAATAATTGAATTGATCGAAAGTCAGCGAGCTGACGTGCTGCAAGCCATCATGGCGCTCATGGTCCAGTGGCCCAAAGGCGTAGTAAAAGCCACCCAGCAAAAACCGCCAGCGCGATTTGAGGGAGAGAATATTAGGGGTTGAGATGAATAGCTTTCCACCCGGCTTCAAAATCCGGCTCGCCTCTTCAAAAAAGCGGTCATGCCCGCTAAAATGCTCCATCACTTCGATGGCGATCAGCATGTCAAAGCTCTCCTTTTCATAGGGAAAATCGCGGGTGATGTCCACCTTCTTGCATTCGATCTGATCGAATTCAAATAACTCAGGAAAGAGGTCACAGGCGTGCACCTCATAGCCCATTTGGTAGAGCTTTTGGGAAAAAGCACCATGGCCTGCGCCTATGTCGAGGACTTTGATGCCCTTGCCGGAAGCGCCTTCCGTCTTTTCAAAATGCTTCAGGAAGCGTTCGTGGGTGCCAGGCATGGCGATGGGGGAGATGGACATGATTTGCAGATTTGCAGATGAGAGGATGAGAGGATGAGCAGATGAGTGGATTGGTGGAACCGGTTGGGAATTGTGCCGTTAAAGTAGGGAAATCCGGGCAAACACATTCATTTTTACCCCAAAGTATTGATATTATGCTCCGTTTTCTCCTGCCCCTTTTTGCCTGTCTGCTTTTTTCCCTTTCCGCTTTTGCTCAGCAAGCACCGCCTGAGATGCTGGATTTGCTTTCAAAATACAAGCAAATAACTTCCGGCAAAATCGTTTTTACCCAAACGACCAGCAGCAGTTTTGTAACCGATTCTTCTTCAAAAAGAGTCGAATTGTGCTTTCGAAAAAATGAAAGAAAAACAAAAAGCTATAAAGGCTATGATGTTTATTTCCACATAGTTGGGAAAGGCTATCAGAATAGCAGTTTATTATGTGGAGATTCCATTTACTATTACTCCGACTCCATTTTATATACCAAATCACATATCAGTTCCCAGGATAAAGAAGATATAAAAGACCAGGTAAGAGAATTGCCTGTCATGGAAAGTCTGCTTTTTTTTGCCACGATGTCAGGAGACAAGCTTTCTCTAAAGGATGAAACGAAGGATTATTGGATCATGAAAGGCAAAGAGTATCAGTTGTGTATTCGGAAGGAAGACAGCCTGATAACACGAATCGAATTCGATTACCATGACAAAATCGGCGATTTTTACAAGCGGATCGATATAATCGAGCAGGAATATGGTCTGGTTTTTCCTCAAAAAATCTTTCCTTTTAATCCTGATTCCCTGAGCAATAACCTGACAAGGTACAAGCGTGATGAAAACAGACAAAGAGCTGATTCATTGATTGGGCAAAAAGCCCCCAACTTCACCTTGCCCAATCTGGACGGCGATAGCATCAGCCTTTCTGACTTTCATGGAAAATACGTTTTGCTGGATTTTTGGTACATCGGCTGTGGCCCTTGCGTATTTGCGCTGCCTGAAATCCAAAAATTGTCCGAGGAACTCGATCCCGAAAAGGTGAAGATCATCGGAATAGAAGTGTATCACATGGACCCAGAAAAGGTAAGGAAATTTATGGCGGAAAAAGGAGCTTTTTATGAAACCCTGCTGGCCAAAAAACAAGAGGAAATTGCCTCTTCGTTTTGCGTGGAAAGCTATCCCACTTTTTTCATCATTAATCCTGATGGTGTGATTGAACAGCTCCACCTGGGATATTCCCCGGGAAGAATGAAAAAGCTCACAAAAGAGTTGAAAAAGCTCACAGAATAATATTCTCCATCTGCACATCGGTCAATCAGCACATCAGCAAATTCTCCTATCTTTGCCCTATGAAAAAATACAGAGGCATAGGCGTCATGACAGGGACATCGATGGATGGCATAGACCTCGCATGCTGCGATTTTGTGTCGAAGGGCAAAAGCTGGCGCTTTGAGGTGGTGGCAGTAGAAAGCCTGCCATTGGATGATATATGGAGGGCTCGCCTGGCCAATCTCGGTAGCCAGTCTGCGGAGGTATACGCCAAGACAGATGTCTATTTTGCGCATTATTTAGGGAAACATATTCAGGGATTTATTGAGGGAAAAGGCCTGAACCCCGACTTCGTCGCGTCTCATGGCCAAACCATTTTTCATCGACCTGAAAAAAACTATACCGCCCAGATCGGCGATGGGGAGACGCTCGTCAGCTACCTGAGCTGCCCGCTGGTCAGCAATTTCCGCAACAAAAATGTTGCAAAAGGAGGAGAAGGCGCACCGCTGGTGCCTTTTGGCGAGCAATATCTCTGGCCCGAGCATCAGCTCTTCCTCAACCTGGGCGGCATCGCCAATATCAGCTGGAAGCAGCGCGCCTTCGATGTCTCGCCCTGCAACCTGGTCCTCAACCAGCTGGTCGCAGCATACGGCATGGCCTATGATGAAGGCGGAGAAATCGCCGCCTCCGGCGACGTCCACCCAGAGCTGCTTCAAGCACTCAACAGCCTTCCCTACTACCGCCGCAAGCCGCCCAAAAGCCTGGGCGCTGAATGGGTCTATGACCCTTTTTTCAAAACGCTTGGCGCTTTTGAACTCCAGCCACAAGACGCCCTCCGCACTGCTGTGGAGCATATCGCTCAGCAGATCGGTCTGGCGCTGCAGCGCCTCAACACCACAGGCCAGCAGATGCTGGTCACGGGGGGCGGAAGGCATAATGCCTTCCTGATGGAGCGGATCAGCGAATGTATTTCGCCTCTGGGGGGCAGCTTTGCTGCCACCGATGATGAGACGATAGACTTCAAGGAAGCCATTATTTTTGGCTTTTTGGGCCTCTTTACCCTCCTGGGAAAGCCCAATACCCTGGCCGCAGCCACGGGAAGCAGCGAGGCTGTTTTGGGCGGTTCTATACATCTTCCCGCTCAGGGTTTCCGTTCCATCCTCGGCTAGATTATATTTGTAGAGAAAATCGTTAGGATTTGCAGAAAAACAGACTCGAATTCCTTTTAACCATGACAAACATAAAATTTCTTTTTCCCCTCCTCATTGGATTTTTGCTTTTATCTGCCTGTTCCAAAGAAAAAAGTGTGAGCCTCGAAGGCTCTCTTGCCAACTGTACCGATGACAGCCTGCGGGTGTATACCCTGGTCGGCAGCGATCTGGTGCAGGTCTCGGCTGGCCCACTGAATGGCGGCAGTTTTTCTTTTGACGCCAAACTCCCTTCTGATGGCTTCTATTGGATAGGCGTCAGCCAAAGGGACATTCGCTCCGCTGTTTTGGTGGCAGGCGAAAAAGTAAAGCTGGACGGCCAATGTGGTGCCTTGCAGCAGGCAGAAGTGCAATCTGTGAGCAATGACCTCTACGCCAGGCTGTCCCAGCAAATGCAGCTCGATCAGCAACGCTATGACGGTATGTACCGCCAAATGATGACCACTGGCTATGTGGATGAGAATATGTCAGGACAAAGCCAGCAGCTTTATGGTAAGATGAAGGGCGTTATAGACTCCCTGCAAAAAGCGGATTCTCCGATAGGACATGCGCTGGCACTCAATATCAGCAGTTCGCCTTTCGATCCTGCGAATTCACTTTACAGCAGCCCTTTGGAGCATTATGTTGCTGAGTATTTGCCGCTTGCACAATTGAAAAATCCCATTTATGCGCATATTCCCATGCTTGGTGAGCATGCGGGTCAGTTTACCCTGCTGCTCTCACAGGCATTTCCTGAAGATCAAAGTAAGTTTGAAACTTACCTGGATAAATTCTT
Organism: Bacteroidia bacterium; assembly: GCA_030430205.1. Classification (GTDB taxonomy): domain Bacteria; phylum Bacteroidota; class Bacteroidia; order J057; family J057; genus JAUIGE01. The sequence goes on from JAUIGE010000013.1 coordinate 75,107, forward strand.
ACAGAGAATTCCCGGGAATACAGTCACTCACCGCAATGTGACTGCGCGAGTCATCGGCATGCTGGAGCAGGCACGCTCTGCATCTTATGCAAAATATGCCCAACCCTATATCGCTGCTTATCCTGCTGACCGCAACAGCCAGCGCATGCAGCAGGTGATCCCTGCCATCACCCAATACATCAGGCAAAAGGCTGCCGCCGATGCCCTTTTTGCCGAAGGCAATACGCCTCCTGACATCACTTTGCCTTCCCCCAAAGGGAAGGAAATCAGCTTGAGTGATCTCAAAGGAAAAATAGTCATGATTGACTTTTGGGCCAGCTGGTGCGGCCCCTGCCGCCGCGAAAATCCCCATGTGAAGAAGCTCTATGCCCAATACAAAAGCAAAGGCTTTGAAATATTTGGCGTAAGCCTCGATAATGACCGCGGCAGATGGCTGCAGGCCATCGATGAGGATGGCCTCGAATGGGTGCACGTGAGCGACCTCAAAAAGTGGCAATCTGTGGCCGCACAGGCATATCAGGTAAGCTCCATTCCGCAGACTTTTCTGCTGGATAGAGAAGGCCGTATCATCGGCCGGGGCCTCAGAGGGGCCTCTTTAGAGCAGAAATTGAGAGAGGTTTTTGAGGAGAGTTAGTGGAGAGTAGAGAGGCGAGAGTAGAGAGGCGAGACGGAATGCGAAACCCGAAACCCGAAACCCGAAACTCAAAACCCAAAACAAAAAACATGTCAAAAATAAAAATCCTTGTAGTAGACGATGAAGCCGACATCCTGGAGATGTTGAGTTACAATCTGGAGAAAGAAGGCTATGACGTAGTCAAAGCCTCCGATGGGGAAGAGGCCCTGCGCAAAGCGCGGGTCGAGAAGCCGGATATGATCCTGCTTGACATCATGATGCCCAAGCTCGATGGCATCGAGGCATGTCGCAAGATCAGAGCCATAAAAGGGCTCGAAAGCACCTACATCGTTTTTCTTACAGCTCGTGCTGAGGAGTATTCGGAATTGGCGGGCTTTGAAGCCGGAGCGGATGATTATATCTCCAAGCCGATCAGGCCGAGGGTTCTCTTGAGTCGTCTCAAGGCGCTGATGCGCCGCAAATCCGGCTCAGATAAGTCTGATGTGCAAGTCCTCAAGGTCCATGACCTTGAAATCATGAAAGACGAATACATCGTCAAAAGAGGAAATGAAGAGATCGCGCTTCCCCGAAAAGAATTTGACCTGCTGTTTTTTCTGGCTTCCAAACCCGGGAAAGTTTTTCGCAGAGAAAAACTGCTCGAAAAAGTCTGGGGCGACGTCTTTGTCGTTGACCGGACCATAGATGTGCATGTGCGCAAATTGCGCGAAAAACTCGGTGACGACTATATTGTCACCGTCAAAGGCGTAGGCTATAAGTTTCTATCAGAATGAATTTCAAAGTACCTTCCTCCATTCAGATATCTCTTTATCTGGCGTTGGGACTATCCTTTTTGCATCAACTTTGGAGCCAGCTGGTAACCCCATCTGATGGTTCGGGTGTTTATAGCATCATCCTGTTTTTTCTGCTAAGCTTTATTGTCCTCGTCGTCACACTTGAGTTTTTTGTTTACCGAAAACTTAAAACCATCAAGGTCATAAGCGAGCGCGAAATCAAAAAACTCACAGAGTTGGAAGCCTACCGCAGGGAGTTTTTAGGAGAGGTCTCCCATGAGCTCAAAACGCCTATTTTTGCCATTCAAGGTTTTATTGATACCCTGCTTGATGGGGCCATGGAGGATGAAAAAGTGCGGATTAAGTTTTTGAAAAAAGCAGGTAAAAATGCCGATCGCCTCTCCAGTCTTGTCAATGACCTCCTGACGATCACCCAGGTAGAATCCGGCGAAGTGCATATTCGCATACGACCCTTTCCTATCTATGAGGTGGTCACCGAAGTCGTAGACTCCCTGGATCAAAAATTTACCAAGAAAAAACGGGATATCACCTGCCGTATCATCGACAACGGCAACAGAAAAACCCTGGTCCTGGCAGACCGTGAGCGGATCACACAGGTACTGATCAACCTGGTTGATAATTCTATCAAATATGGCGACCAAAGTGGCGATATCATTATCTCCCTGGAAGATGAGGGCGATCAGCTTTTTGTCGCAGTGACTGACAATGGGCCGGGGATAGAGCAGGCACATCTCGACAAAATTTTCAGGCGCTTCTACCGCGTGGACAAAAGCCGCTCCCGCGATACCGGCGGTACAGGCCTCGGCCTGGCCATCGTCAAGCACTTCCTGGAGGCTCATGGCTCCAGGATTGAAGTCGAAAGTAAGTTGGGAGCAGGCACGACTTTCCGTTTTCCCTTGAAAATCGTTCAGGAAAAGCGCTAAATTCGCCCTCATGCGTCTACTCCTGATCACAATCAGCCTATTCCTGCTAGCTTCAGGAGCTCAGGCACAATACTTTCCCTTGTTGTCATACCAAAAATTTTATGGCAAATACGGGGATGATATCCCCCAAAAACTCATCAAAACCGCCGATGGCTTCCTCATCGTTGGAGGCAACTCAGAGGTGCAAAATCCCGACGGCACCACACACCGCAATGTATGGATCATGAAGATCGATACTGTCGGAGACCTGTACTGGGAGCGTGAATTGTTTTTGCCCAATGAGCAGGAACTCCGAGACATGGTCGCCTCCTATGATGGAGGGGTAGTTTTTGCAGGCGTAAGCGCGCCCACAGACCATCCGGAGCGAGGCAGTATAGAGTATGCCGGTGATTTTTTTGTAGGGAAAATAGACTCCATGGGACAACTCGCCTGGTCCCGTACCTTTGGCGGGCAGCAGTTGGATCAGGCCTTTGCGATAGCGAGAGGGCCTTATCGGGAGTACCTGCTGGCAGGCGGCAGCCATTCGGAGGCTGGCGATGTCGAAAGCAATTACGGTATGTCAGATGTCTGGCTCCTCAAGGTAGATACCCGAGGCAACAAACGCTTCAGCAAGCAGATGGGCGGTAGCCGCAGCGATTGGGCAAGTTGCCTGGTTTCCTGCAAAAACGGAGACTACGTCTTCGCTGGCTTCAGCAACTCGCCGGAGGTCAGCGATGGCCCCGTTCACCGATTTGGTAATGGCTTGGTAGTGAGGATTTCCTCCTCGGGCATTACCCGTTGGAGCAAGGTTTTTCCGGTAGAAGGGGGAGGCTATTTTACGGATTTGATAGAAGATGAAAGGGGGAATCTGGTTTTGGTAGGCAAAAAGCAGGAGAGCAGCCGCCAATTTTGGTTTATGAAACTGGCAGATGATGGAGAAGTGCTGTCCGAGAAAAGCTTTGGGCCGCATACAGACGACCACCTGACATCCATCAGTGGCTGCCATGATGGTGGCTACCTGCTTGGAGGCTATTCCCGCAACAGCACAGGCCATCCCTATGCCAAGGGAGGAGATGACTTCTGGATATTTCGCACAGATAGCATGGGCCATATCATTTGGCGAAAAACCTTTGGAGGTCCCAACGATGAGCGTTGCGCAGACCTGCTCGAATACCGGCCCGGTCTCATCTTCGCCCTGGGCGAAAAAGTCAACGACTTCGGCGAATCCGCCGGAGAGCGCCGCAAGGACTTCTGGCTGCTGCGGATAGAAGAAAAGCCCTGCGACTCGCTGCAATCCACCATTTTTATCCGTACCAACGAAGATTTCGAAATCACCCGCGATACCCGCATACGCTTCAAAGCGATGCACAAATACAGCGAACGCTTCCTCTGGGACTTCGGTGACGGCACCGACTCCGAGGAGGAAAAGCCACTCAAGGCTTTTCACCTGCCCGGCATGTACCGCGTCAAACTGACGCTTTTTGCCAATGAAGGCTGTAAGCAGGAAGTCACTTCAGATGAGTACCTGAAGGTGAGGTGAATATGCTTTTTTTAATGTAACACCTCAACAAATCCCAACCCAAACCATATCATGGCAAAATCCGGAGATCAAACCAAAGAAAAAATCCTGCAGGCAGCCCTTGAAGTATTTGGGGAATACGGCCTCAAAGGAGCCCGTACGACCCTGATTGCACAGAAGGCAGGCATCAGTCGCACCATGTTGCACTATCACTACAGCACAAAAGAAGCGCTCTTTCAGGAGACGATTTTGGAGGTTTTCAAAATGCCGCTCATGTATTTCAGCCAGGAGCAGGCAAAGCCTCAGAACCTGGAAGAAATGATTTCGGTCATGGTTGATATCCTTATCGGTTCGCTGGAAGCGAGCCCTCATCTGGCAGGATTTATCCTCAATCTCCTCAAAGAAAACCCGCAAATCGTCCTTCATTCTCCCCTTGCTAGCAAGGTAGATATACGCGAGCAGCTCGATCAATTTTTGGATCAGGAAAGAGCCCTGAATCCCCATAGCATTTCCCCCAAAATCAATGGTATCCATTTGCTCATGCACATCGCAGGCTTATGCACAAGCCCATTTTTGCTAAAACCCTATCTTCTATTCAAAGAAAACTGGTCCGAAGCAGACTACAATCGGTTTATAGAAGAGCGAAAAGACATGGTTAAGGAGTTGATTATGAGTGGAATAAAAATCAGTTAGCATTATTTTTTGCCATTATTAAACATTTTTGTTTGTTTTTGAGTACAACAAAACAAACAAAAATGTTTAACAAAAAAGTCTAACAGGCTAACCCATGAAAATCTATCTTATCTATCTCCTTGGAGCTGTCTTATTTGCTGCAGGAAGCAGCAAATTGTTGGGGCTGAAAATGCACAGAACCCATTTTAAGCATTGGAATCTGCCTCCATGGGCCATGTACCTGATCGGTGGGGCAGAAGTGCTGACAGCAGCTTCCCTTCTCCTTCCTGCTGCGCAGTTTGCGGGGCTCGCTATCAGCTCCCTGCTGATGACAGGTGCCATCGCTTTGCTCCTGGTCATGAGCAAATACAGGCAGGTTTTGCTGCCGGGGGCATTGCTTCTGTTGAGCAGCGGGCTGCTGTGGAGCCTGGCACCATTTGCTACGGTGAGCATTGTACTGCTTGCCATACAGGCGGTCATCTTGTTGCTAGCTTTCAGCCTGTTTGCCTATCCCTCCACGCCTCCCAATCAGGAAGGCGAAATCGAATACCTGAACGAGGAGGTTGCGGTTACACACCGTTTCAGGGAAGTTTTGGGGGTGAAATACCACTATGTCACAGCGGGAAATCCCGCTCATCCCGCCTTGCTGATGGTTCACGGCGCGCCGGAAAGCTGGTATTCATGGATTTACCAAATCATTGCCCTTTCACAGAAAAACTACATCATCGCTGTAGATATGAAGCCTTACGGGCAGACTGACAATGACCTTGGGGGCGATCACAGCTACAGCCGCATAGCGGATGAGTTGAAGGCATTATTGGATGCCCTGGGCATAGACAAAGTCAGCCTGATGTCTCACGACAGGGGAGTGATTGCGACGGATCATTTGCTGAGCAAAGATGGCATGAGTACGCGCGTCCAAAAGTATGTCCGCATGCAGCAATCCTTTGTCGAGCCGCATGGAGACCCTGTCCCTCCGCATCACCTGATGCGTACCTTTTGGGCCTCTGTGCTCTATAAGGTTCGTTTTGCACACAAGGTTTTGCAGAAAACGGGCTACTACTATTTGCCCATAGATTCGAAATTGGCGCAGCGCCTGGATCGCGAATTCAAATTTGAAGGCATCCCTGCCTCCATGCCCCTGAGTTTCAAAACGACCAGTTTTGCCAAAGAACTGGAAGATCGACACGAGCGCCTCTTTGCCTATATGACGATGCCCGTCTTGCAGGTGCAAGGCAAATATGATCCCGGACAGCATCCTGAGGAATATGCCAGGATTCATGAGACGGTCCCGACTTCCAGCGTTGCATTTATCGAAGCTGGGCACTTTTGCCATGAGGAAGCGCCGGAGGAGGTAAATGAAGTGGTGAAAGAATTTTTAAAAAGACAATAATCATGACAAATACGATCACAAATCCCATCGTCAACGATACCGCCACCTTCCTGCAAACAGCAGAAGAAACCCAAAATAGACTCACAGAAATCGAAATCCTTTTGGGCCCTGACGGAGGTAATACACTGCACATCCATAAGACATTTGAGGAAACATTTACGGCAGTGGAGGGCGTTTTGGGCCTTCGGGCGGGCTATCCGAATACAAAAACGATTTTGCTGCAGCCGGGAGAATCCTTCACCGTGCCTATCGGTATGGCCCACCACTACTTCAATCCCGGCAAAAGCGACATTCGCTTCAACATCAAACTGGAGCCTGGCCATAGCGGATTCGAAAAATCCCTCCGTATCGTCTACGGCCTTGCCCGCGATGGCAAAACCAACAAAAACAGCCGCCCCCATTCGCTGTATCACCTGGCCGTTTTGGCAGAAATCGGGGAATTGAGTTTGCCAGGCCCCCTGGGGCTATTGGATCCGGTGATCTCCCTGCTCGCCAGGCGAGCGGAGAAGAAGGAAATTCGGCAGGAACTGCTGGAGAGCTATTGTGAGTGATTTAGTAAAAAGTTAAGGAGGGCTTATTATAGGTGCCTCCTTTTTATTTTATAGACCATTTATGGATACATTATAGATATTTTATAAATATGGATGTATCAAAGTTGTATTTTATGAATCATTTATGGATAGATTATGAATATTTTATTATTTTTAGGTGTTAAAAACTCATTTTATGAATTCAAAAATAAACTTTGACTTTAAAACCACTCATTTGATCCTTCAGGTCATCGGTCGAATTGATAATTTTAAGGGCAAATGGCACTTGATTGAAAGAGAAGAAAATATCTACTTAAAGGAATTGAAGAAGCTTGCGACGCTGCAAAGTATCGGTTCCTCCACACGTATTGAAGGTTCTACGATGACAGATGAAGAAATTCAGAATCTCCTGAAAGATTTAAAAATCAATAAATTGGAAACCCGTGATGAACAAGAAGTTGTGGGGTATTTTGAAGCGTTAGAGGTGATTTTTGATAATTATTCTGACATGGATCTTACGGAGCGAAATATTTTTACCCTTCATGGTCTTCTTTTAAAAGAAAGTGTAAAGGACCAGAGTCACCGAGGCCAATACAAACAACATAGCAACAAAGTCGTCGCCACATATCCTGATGGGACAACGAAGGTGGTATTTAATACCACAGCCCCCTTTCTGACAAGAAAGGAAATGGAAGATTTGTTGCATTGGTGTACACTTCATTTTGAAGAAAATACGATTCATCCTCTCATCCTGATTGGCACTTTTGTATATGAGTTTTTGTCCATTCATCCCTTTCAGGATGGAAATGGGAGGCTTTCCCGACTTTTGACAACGCTCTTATTGCTAAGATCAAAATATGATTTCATCCAATATATTTCCTTTGAGCATCTAATAGAAGAGCGGAAAAAGGAATATTATAAAGCATTGATGGCTGGTCAAAAACATCGCTATACTGAGAAGGAAGTAATTTCGGAATGGATGCTTTTCTTTTTGGGAAGTCTTGAAATCTTAATATCCAAGCTAGATGCAAAGTATGACTACTTTAGGCAAAAGGGTCCTTACCTGGAACTCAAGCATGAACAGATTCTTTCTTTTATCAAAGAAAAGGGACCTACAAAAATCAGTGATGTAGCCGAATTTATGAGTGAAATACCCATTAATACACTTAAGAAAGACTTAAAATATTTAGTAACGGAAGGTGTCCTGATTAAAATAGGTGAAAGAAAGACCACCCGATACATCCTAAAGAATGAAAACAAATAGAGTTTAACACCAGTGAAAAATCCCATCCCTGTCCTCAAACGCAGCAGCATTTCCCTCCTCATCTTCCTCCTCGCAGGCGAAATCGCCATTCGCATCTTCTACGCGCTTTCAGCGAATGACATCCACCAGGCCACGGCCGCAAAAGACGATTTGCTGGGCTGGAAGCCCAGGGAGTATTTTGAAAGCACTTTTGAAACAAAAGATCAGCTCAAGCAAAAGTATGCTGTTCATTATCAGACCGTTAAGCACGGATTTCGTAGCTATGGCGATCCCCGATCGGAACGCAAAAAGCTCTTCTTTTTAGGAGATTCCTTTACGCAGGCGGCAGAAGTTTCAGATACTTCTGCATTTTACCATCTTTTGGGCAAAAGGCTGGATATCGAAGTCTTTGCCTACGGCATGTCCGGCTTTGGCACGCTGCAGGAACTGCTTTTCCTCCAACAACATATTGACAGCATACAGCCAGACTTGCTTGTTCTGCAGATGTGTACCAATGACTTCATTGACAATCACCACGGGCTGGCGCTGGACTGCATGTATGAGATGCGTGAAAAACGCCCTTATCTGCAAGCAGATGACAAAATCGTCCAGCTCATCCCGCTGAGCGGTTTCCGTCGGTTTTTACAGTATGTAAAATTCCCCGAATTTGTCTACCTGCGCCTGCGGCGCATCCTGCTCAGGCTGAACCTGATCGAAGTAGGCGAAAGCAAAATCGCTTCCCAGAGACTGGAGTATCCGCTTTTTGCGGAGGCAGTAGCAAGAACAGCCCTTTTGCTACAAAAGATCCAAGACCGCCTACCCGCGCAAACGCGCATGCTCATCTTTTGCGCGGATGCCTACGAGCCGCAGCTCGAAACGATCCGGCAGTTGGCTGCCGATCAGGAGGTTGCTTATGTGGATGCGCATATACATGCGCTCAGAGAAGCGGTGGAGGCCGGGCAGGCGCCTTTTCATCGGGATGGGGTGCATTGGAGCCCGGAAGGGCATCGGGTGGTGGCGGCGGGATTGGCGGAAAAGCTTGAGAAAATGCAAAGGAAATGATCAAAGATAAGTGCCGCCCATTTGAAGATGAAGAGTTGACACTGATTTGCACAAATTAAACTGATATACAATGGAAAGAAAATGGTAAAATCCCAAGGAATCCTCTTTAACAGTGAAAATCAGTCAAATCAGTAAGAATCTGTGTCTATCCTCTTTTTTTAACGGAGCTACTTATTTTCTACCTTCCCCCATGGACTACCAACACATCCTTAAGGAAATCGAGCAAGAGCTCGCCAGCCAATCCTTCAGCGGCGAAATCGCCACCTACATCCCCGAGCTCGCCAAAGTTGATCCCAACAAATTTGGGGTGCATCTCTGCTCTTTGGAGGGAAATGACTATTTCCTGGGAGATAATGAGGAAAAGTTTTCCATTCAATCTATTTCCAAAGTGCTGGGACTGGCGCTGGCCTACCAACTGGAGGGGGAAAAAATCTTCGAAAGGGTCGATGTGGAGCCATCTGGCAATCCTTTCAACTCTTTGCTACAATTGGAATATGAAAATGGTATCCCCCGAAATCCGCTGATCAATTCGGGTGCTCTGGTTGTTTGTGACATCCTGATTAGCTTATTGGAGGATCCCAGAGCGGATTTTCTGGCTTTTATTCGCAAAATTTCAGGCTTTTCCACCATTTCCTTTGATGAAAAAGTAGCCGAATCCGAAAGGCAATCCGGTTTCCGAAATGCTGCCCTGGCCAATCTGATGAAATCATTTGGCAATATTCACAATGATATAGACGAAGTCCTGGACTTCTATTTCCATACCTGTTCGCTCAGCATGTCCTGTAAGGAATTGGCGAATACCTTCCTGCTCTTTGCCAACCATGGCAAACTGCTGCACACAGGCGAGCGCCTGCTGACGTCCAGCAAGACCAAGCGCATCAATGCGATCATGCAGACCTGCGGCTTCTACGATGAAGCGGGCGAATTCAGCTTCCGGGTAGGCCTGCCCGGCAAGAGCGGTGTCGGCGGCGGCATCGCCGCCGTGCATCCCGGAGAATACAGCATCGCTGTATGGAGCCCGCGCCTCAATCCCAAAGGCAATTCTGCCAAAGGCATGGCAGTTCTTGAACTGCTTACGACTAAGACTGGGCGGTCGATTTTTTAGGGAGAAATACGAATGACGAACAAGGATTGACGAGCACGGGAGAAATACGAATGACGAACAAGGATTGACGAGCACGGGAGAAATACGAATGACGAACAAGGATTGACGAGCACGGGAGAAATACGAATGACGAACAAGGATTGACGAGCACGGAAGGGAAATCCTAATAATCCTCACTTCGTCATTCGTATTTCCTTGTTCGTCACTCGTCATTCAACTCCACCTTCCAATTCGCCTCGCCTTCCCGGCTTTTCAAGCGAAGCACATACAAGCCATTGGCCACATTTTCCGCCAAACCCATCTCCAGTTTTTGCCCTCCTGTAATGAGTCCCAGGCGATTCTCATAGACCTTCCTCCCCTGCAAGTCAAGTATTTCCACCTTCACATCATGCAAAGTCAACTCTCCAAATTGCAGGTAAAATTGCCCCTGATTTGGATTGGGAAAAAGCTGAATCTGGCTTGTTAACACATCTGCGATGCTGACGCTTCCCATCATGATGGTCTGCACGGCAGTATCGCTGCCGCAATCATTGTAGGCGATGAGCGAAACCTGGTAGCTTCCGTTGGCTGCATAAACATGGCTGCTGCTGTCAGCCAATACCACCGGCGAACCATCGCCGAAGCTCCAGGCGTAGAGATTTCCGTTGACGGAAAGATTGCTGAAGGTGATCTGCCCACCGGAGGTGGTATAGCTGAAGGCTGCCGCCGGCAGGCTGTCGAGGGCCTGTATCTGAATAGCCGGGCTATTCAATTTGCAGCCGTTGGCGTCTGTGATCTGCTGGCTGTAGCTGCCGGGCGGCAGCATTTGAAGGGAGGGCGTGCTGTCGCCATTGCTCCAGCTGTAGGTGAAAGGCGGCCTGCCGCCGCTGGTACTGGCAAATATATACCCCAGGCTATCGCCTGGACAAGGCATATCACCCTTGCCGAGCAAGGTCCAGGCAAGCGCCTCCGGCTGCTCAAATAGCAGCGTATCGCTGTCCTGACAGCCAAACATATCGGTAACGGTGACACTATAGGTGCCGCTTTGCATAGCCGTCAGGCTGCGGCTGTTGCTGCCGTCATTCCACAGATAGCCACTGAACATGCCCGCATCCAGTACCAGATCGCTGCCATCGCAGATCAAGGTGTCTTTTCCCAAATCAACGAGAGGATCAGCTCGTAACAAAAAGCTATCCCGGACCGTGATAGGGCAGGGGGTAGGCGTATAGCGAAAAGCTTCATTTTGCATGCTAAAAACCTGATTGTTGGTACCTATGCGGCTGATAAAGCCATTGTCTCCAGCTTGGTTTTCGATGCCTTGCGTCATCAGTATATTGCCCGGACCTGCCTGGATCAGGTCGATCTGCATATCAATGATATGGGTCCCTTCATGCAGGATAAGCTGGCCATTTACATAGCCAATGCCGCCAAAATGCACAACGCTGTCATAATGGACAACAAACCGGCGGTTGGGCGCTATGCCTTGTGTTTCTGTAAACACCCCTCTGCCAGTCGCTCTGTCCGAGGGATTGAGGTCTGCCATCGCAAGCGCGATGAAATTATTGGGGCTGCCAGGAAGAGGAATGGAGGTAGCGTCATTGGTAAATTCTTCATTTCCAAAAATCAGGTAGCCATTTCCTACCACCTGACAGGAGCTATAGACTTTGTCAAAAAATACAAAGTTGAATCCCAGATCCACTTCTATGGCGTCATCATCTGACAAGGGAAGACTATCGGGATTTTGTAGGGGAAGCAGCCCGAAAGGGATGGGGCGTACATCGTAAAAAGTTGCGGGATAGTAGGTGTAGGAATAGCTGTAAAAGCGTCCGGGCGTCAGGCTGCTCAGGTCCACAGCGCCTGTAAGGCTGTTGGGATTGGCATTTCCCATGAAAAGCCCGCCTGATGGCTCCGTGCGTGGAAGGACCATGCTGTCTCCTTCACAGTATTCCGCCTGATAGCCTGCATCTACAGGCAAGCTGGCAGGATAATTTCCAATCAGGAGGATCAAACTGTCATTTGTCTGCAAGGCATCTCCCGCCAGATCAGCCCATATATTAATTTGTTTTAAACCCAAAACAGAAAAATCCAGGCTTACTGGCAAGCCCAGTGTATCATAGCCACAGCGGTTAAAATTCATGTTGAAGGTATCTCTCACGATGGCTCCGCCATCTACCTGGTAGCTGACAGCTACCCCATTCGCTGCATTCGCAGCAAAATTGCTGAAAGCCAGCACCAGCGGCTCTGCCGCGCCATAGAAGCAGCCCATCTGCCTGGGCAAAAGCACCTCCACCAGGCCTATATCCTCCTGGGGCGCATCATAGATGCGGAAGTCGTCTATAGCGATGTCGCTTTTGATACCCGAACCCACTTCCTGCGCGCGAAAGCGCACACGCGTTTGGGGATCGCTGATCGCCAGGCAGGATTGTATTTTTACCCAATCTTCCCCCCGTGCGCCCAAAGGCCCCAAAATCTGGGTCCAACTCCCGCCGCTTTCCACATCTACATACAGCAAGGTCGTGCTGTCGGGCTGATCGCTGTAGAACCAAAATTCCAGTATGGGATTGCTCAATCCGCTGAGGTCCACACAGCTGGAAATCAGGTTTGTGCTATCCACATGAGGGCCATTGTCGTCCACCCAGGCGAAAAGGCCGCCTCCTGTATGGTCCCTTTTGGGACCCGAAATGGCCGCCTTATCAAAAAGCCAGTCTTTACCTTTGTCATTGGGATCGTTAATCCAGCCGATGGGCAGGCCATTTTCAAAATCCGCCTCAGGCGGATAATGGTAAACCACCGCCCTGGCGGTATCATTGAGCCTGTTGGCATCATTGGGCACGGTGGTGACCACCTGTATCACATGCCTTCCTGTAGCAGATAAATCTGCACGCAGGCTGCTAAAAGAATAGCTGGCCGATGTCAGCGCGCCAAGCACAATATTCACCGTTTCGGTCCCCACTACGACCCCATCAACGATCAGTTTTAAAGGAATGGCAACAAAGGAGTTTGCGCCAAAATTCCGAAAACTGACATTAACTATTTCTGCATTTCCCAGCCCGCAATCGCTGACCGGAGCGTGTATAGCTGTCACCCCCATATCAATGGGAGGCGGGGTGAAGATGATGCGGATATTGGGGCGATTGTTGCCATAATTGAGGGTGCTGAGGTTGGCGATATCTGTAGCCGATGTGCCTGCTGCGCCTATGGCTTTGCCATTTTTGCTTTCAAAGCGCCAGTTGATGGCGCCGTTGGAAGCATTGCCGACTACAGCGGAAATATCCCAATGCGTGGAAAGCTGCAGTTCATTGCCGCTATAGGCAAAGGGAGTGGAAAGTGCAAAATATTGCCAACCTGTATGGGTTGTCAGCAGCTGGCTGCTGTTGTTATATACCTGCGTAGCTCCTGAGCTGATAGCGGCCCAGCTGGCGGTGCCGAGCCCGGAGCTCATGACATTTTGCATATACACCTGAAAAAGGGCATTGCCGGTGGTGAAAGTCGTGGAGGTTTTATCCCAGGCGATGCCCCGGATCACAGCGCCCGGGGCGATGCCCGCGGCCCGCAGCTCTGCTGCGGTGAAGAGGTAGCTATAGCGCGAGTAGTCGAAAGCACTCGAAGCGCCAGACCGATAGATCGGGCCGTAAGCGTAATTGGAGCTGCTTCCAAATCCGATTTGGGCGGTGTCCCGCACTTGTGCGGAGAGGGAAGAGGCGAGCAGCGCGAGCGAAAGGAGTAAAAGGAAATGTTTTTTCATGGGGGAACAGATTTGTGATATGGAAAGTAAGGATTTTTTGGGAAATGCTCTATGGGGATGGCCCTTTGGGCACTTGTTTTTGAAGGGAATATTTTTGTTATTGTAATAACAAATTTGACAGCCCAATATGTATTTGCTACCAGCCCATACACCCAGGTTTTCAAATGTTAGCCCGAATGTAGACAATGCCAAGTGGACCTATGAGCTTTGGTCTTCAACAGGGCAATTGGTTTTACAATTGCCGCTGGATATTGGTGCGGGTACGGCAAGCGTAACTACCTCAGATTTGACAGAGGGCTTATACATTGGCATCTGGAGACGAAATGGGATGGTCATCAAATCTCATAGGCAATTGATTATGAAATAACAAAAATCAGGTTGGGGAGTCAAACTTCCCAACCTTTCCAGATTTATGAAAAAGATAATTCTATTATTGACCATGATAGTTTTTGCTAATGCTTCCTTTGCCCAAAAGGAAAGCAATGTCTGGATATTTGCAGATTCATGCGGTTTGGATTTCAATGGACCTAATAATCAACCCGTATTTTTTCCTACTAACTCAAGTGTAACACCAATCCCTCAGGCAGAAGAAACCTTCGGTTCTATAGCTGATTCAGCCGGAAGTTTGCTTTTCTATATTGGATACAATGGCCCTTTGGCTGGTGGCTATGGGCGGATTTATAATCATCAGCATCAACTTATGGATGGAGGTTTGAATATGTATATCTCGGGAAGTAGTACCAATGGAGCCACTATTATACCTTTTCCCGGAAACGGGGATAAATATTATGTTTTTTACCAGGGTTTTCCGTGGAAGTTTAATTATGGGGTAGTTGATATGTCATTAAATGGTGGTTTGGGAAAGGTAATCCAAAAGAATATAAAGCTTGATTCCCTGTCCTATGACCTTTCGGAGAAAGTAATAGCCATTCAACATGCCAATGGAAGGGATTGGTGGATTTTGACCCATCCTATCTATTCCAAGTCTTATTTTCGAAGATTGATCACTCCTCAAGGAATTGATAGCCCTTTGGTTCAGCAGATTGGCCTCCCTGCATTAGAAAATGAATTTCTAGGAGAGTTTGCATTAGGCCCCAGGTCTGAAATGATTGCCTGTGTTTCTTTTCATGGTAAAATAGAGACATTTGATTTTGACAGATGTACGGGCTTATTGTCCAGATGGCGAAGTATTGGAGAAGAAGACCCCATTATTCCCTTGCCTAATGATGATGCCAGAGCCTATGGCTGTTCCCTTTCCCCTTCGGGCAGGTTTTTATATGTCAGTTCCTATTATGAATTGTTTCAATATGATCTTTGGGCAGTGGATATAAAAGCGAGCAAAACCCTTATTTACACCATAGGACCTTCAGTTATGGTATTGGGGCAGCACCAATTGGGTCCTGATGGTAAAATTTATATTTGTATTGCAGCAAGAACAACTGGCAGTCTTTGGTTTTATCACCCTTTAGCCCGAGCCTTATCTGTTATCTCTGAACCCGACCAAAAAGGCCAGGCCTGTGATTTCCGTCCCAGCGATTTTGACCTTCAGGGAAAACGCTTAGGCCTCGGCCTCCCGAGCCCTCCCCACTACGGCCTCGGGCCGCTCCCTCTCCCCGCCGCGGCCGCAGGCCCGGACCACCATCACGCCTGTCCCGGTGACAGCAGCCAGCTGGGCAGCCCTGCCCATCCCGACTACCTCTACAGCTGGGAGCCCGCCGCAGGTCTGAGCGATCCCAACCTTGCCCGGCCGGTAGCCAGTCCGAAAAGCACGACCACCTACATCCTCACCGTTTTTGACACAAAACACGCCTGCCGCAATGTGAATACAGATACCGTCACCGTTACGGTGAATCACCCTGCTCCCGGCCTGACCATAGATGCCGGGCCAGACCTCAGCGTGGCATGTCCGGGGGATGAACTGAAGCTCGGAACGGCAGCCCAGCCCGGCTGGTGGTATCGCTGGAGCAGCACGGCTCCTATCGCTGCTGCTCACTCCGCCCGGCCCAAAGTCCGGGTGCATGTACCTGCATGGTACTACCTGGAGGCAGGAGATGATTTGCAAAATCTTTGCAGATTTGGGCGGGACAGCATCTGGGTGGATATAGACCCACCGCCCCTGCCGCTGGCTTATGCCGGTAGAGACCGGACGATCTGTCCGGGAGGTGGAACCTGGCTGCAAGCCAGCGAATCAGCGCATCTGCGCTACCTCTGGCAGCCTGCTGCCCTCTTCAGCGACCCGCGCCAGGCGCGGGTGTGGCTGCGCCCGCAAAGCTCGCAGCAGATCCTGCTGCAGGTGACAGACACCAGCCGCAGCTGCCACAATGTGGCCTATGACACGCTAAAGCTGACGCCCGGACAAATTCCCTACGCCGATGCCGGGCCGGATATGCGCCTCTGCGACCGCCCCGGGATGAGCGATACCATCGGTACGACGGCCCTTCCCCATGCCCAATACCTCTGGGAGCCCCCGGAAGGCTTGTCTGATCCTGGGGTGGCCCGGCCGCTGGTATTTTCCGGTGAAGACCGCATATATCGGCTGACGGTCGTGAAAGACACTTTTTGTGTGGGCTATGACTCGCTGCACATTCTTCACCAGCCTTGTGATTCGATCTGGTTTCCGACAGCTTTTTCACCCAATGGTGATGGCATCAATGATGTGTTTTACATCACAAATCTGCCGCCAGGCTGTGTATTCCGTGTGTGGAACCGCTGGGGGCGCTTGCTCTATGATAGCGCAAGCTATGGGAATGATTGGGATGGGAAAAATGCCCCGGAAGGGGTGTATGTGTACCGGCTTGTGGAGCCGGATGGGAGGCAATATGTGGGGAGTGTGACGATTATTCGCTAAGTGGATAAAAACATGCAACTCAGGACTCAAATTGTCTTTTTTTCGGCCGGATAATATCTGTTACCTTTGGGACTGTATTTAACCTGATTGTATGAAGAAAACGCTTCTGTTACTCGCTTTGTTGATAGGCCTGGCCCTCATCTACTTCCTCTTTATCTTTGAGCGCCAGGACAGCTCCCTGTGCAAGGAGAGCATCAATTTTGCTGTCAAAGATGTGAGCAGCATCGAGCGGATCAGCATGCGCCGCGTGGTGAATGGGGAAGAAAAAGAAAATATCATTTTGGATAAACAAGCCAATGGAGACTGGACCTTCAATGGCGGCTATAATGCCCTGGAAGTCAGGGTCGAAACCCTGATGGATGCTATCCGCCTCCTCTCTGTGAGGCGCACGCTCAGCGATGCCAGCAGCGAAAAAGCCCTCGCTTTGCTGGGACAAAATCATGTGCAGATAGAGATATTTTCGTCCGAAGGACTGATCCGCTCTTACCAGGTAGGGCCACAGACCAAAGATTTTAAGGGAACGGTGATGTTGATGACAGGCGATCTGCCTTTTTTGTGCAAGGCCGAACCGCAGGTGGTACACCTGCCGGGTGCTCAGGCTTACCTGAATGCGCGCTTCACCATGGACTTTGAGCAATGGCTCGAAAACCTGATTTTTGATGCTCAGGCAGAGGAGTTGGCAAGCATACAGCTTGATTATCAGGATGTTGAAAATACCTTTCAACTCATAAGGCAAGGAGATGCATGGACGATGAGTGGAGAAGAAGGCGAGCTAAACCAGGAAGCTATTTCCGATTATCTGGCGCTTTTTAAGGGGAAAATCTATGCAGAGTCTTTCGCTGATAAATATTTCCCCACCCTGCTCGATTCCCTCAAAACCCGCACCGCGGATATGGTCTTTTCCCTCCAATACCTTGACGGTAGCTCCCGGCGCATCCACCTCTACGAGCGCCCCGACAACCTCAACAATTTTTTCGCCTGGATAGAAGACGAAAACCAACTCATCACGATTCAACACTTTGTGTTTGATCCCTTTTTGAAGAAGCGGGGAGAGTTCCAGAACTATTTCTAATTTGTTAGAAACTTTTTACAAAGTTGTTTAGCTTTGCAATAAGCAAAAAGTCGTATGAATTTTATTGTTTCTTCCTCCACGCTGTCCCGGCAGCTCAGCCGTATATCGGGCGCGATACCCTCTCGCTCTGTATTACCGATCATCGAAAACTTCCTTTTTGAGGTTGAAAATGATACGCTGACCATCTCCACGACCAACCTGGAGACGAGTATGCAAACCCGCCTGCAGGTGGAAAGCCGGGGAGAACCCATCAAGGTGGCTATTCCGGCCAAAATCCTTCTGGACATCCTCAAAGCGCTGCCTGAGCAGCCGGTTACCTTCATCGTCAATGAAGAGAGCTTTGGCGTGGAGATCAGTTCGGATAATGGGAAATACAAAATCAGCGGTGAAAAAGGGGAAGATTTTCCCGCCATTCCGCTACCGGAAGGCACTTCTTCTATTCATATTCCGCTTCATGCGATGCTGAAAGCGATCAATAAGACGCTTTTTGCGGCTTCAACCGATGAAGACAAAGCTGCCTTAAACGGCATTTATTTTGACCTGGGAGAGCATGGAGCCACTTTTGTGGCCACAGATGCGCACCGATTGGTGCGCTACCGCCGGGTGGACGTGACCGTCCCCAACCCCACCAACTTCATCGTGCCTCAAAAGGCACTCAATCTCCTGAAAGGTTCGCTGGATGCCTCATCCACCAAAGACCTGATCATCCATTATAATGACAACAATGCTTTCTTCCAAACGGAAGATTTGCTGCTGGTCTGTCGCCTGATCGATCAGAAATATCCCGATTACGAAAACGTAATCCCGGTCAACAATACCAAAAAGCTCTTTATCACCAAATCAGACCTGCTCGGCACTTTGCGCCGTGTCAATATCTTTGCCAACCGCAGCACGCACCAGGTGCGCTTCAGCATTCACGGCAGTGAATTGGAGATTTCCTGTGAGGACCCTGACTTTGCCAATGAGGCAAAGGAGAGCCTCAAGTGCCACTATGAAGGCGAGGACATTGATATTGGTTTCAATGCAGCTTTGCTGTTGGAGGTAGTCTCCAATCTGGAGACTGAGGAGAGCGTATTGGAGCTCTCTGAGCCTAATCGTGCAGGCATTATCCTGCCCAATGATCAGGAAGATGGTGAAAACATCCTGATGCTCATCATGCCGATCATGCTCAACTCATACGTGATGTGATCGCTGGCTCCTGTTGCTACAATTAATTAGAAATATTCCCCCTTCGGCGCATCTGCTCTTTTTAGGGTTGATCATCTTTTTACGCCTGCCAGTCTTTTTCTCTGGTTTTTTCCTGCCAGAAGAGTCGCTATACCTCGCCTGCGCGGAAAAAATACAGGGCGGGCATTTATATATTGATGCCTGGTATGGCGGTCCTCCCTTGATGGTGTGGATTTATAGCTTTTTTGTGAGTATTTTCGGAACAGCTGCCTTGACGGCGGTTCGCATCCTAACTATTATTTATCTGTACCTGTCGGTCCTGTATTTTCAGGGAATGGTTGTTGAATACCGCGTTTTTAAGCGGACGCAATTCGCACCATCTATTTTCCTGATTTTGTTGTGCTGTACGCCCTGGCATGGCTTGCAACTGAGCGCCCCTTTGTTGATGATATACCCGCTCATTTTTTCCTTTCACAGCATTATCCGGCTGAGCATGAGCCAAACAGGAAATTATCGGCGGTTGTTTCTTGCCGGATTTCTCCTTTTTGCCGGAATTTTGGCGGACTACCATGCTCTGGGGTTTTTGGTAGGGGTATGTCTGGCATATTTCACTATCAGTCAGGCGAAGATAGATGAGTTTTTTGGGATATTGCTGGGCGTATTCGGTGGCTTGCTGCTCTTTGTGCTATTTCTCTATTTTAATGGCATAGGCAAGGAATTTTGGGAAATAGGTTTTTCCTCTTTCTTCTATAACTGGTTGAATGGGGGGGCGGATATCATCAGGTCGGCACGCAATTCTACCCTCATATCTATGGGCCTCAATTGGGGTATTATGATCATAATCGGGATTTTGGGCTTGATTCATTTCCGGCTAAAGATCCTGAATTATGTGATTTTGATCCGCAAAGTGGAGCTCGCCATGCTTCTTTGGCTGTTAAGTGGAATAGCTATTTTGCTTTTCTCTGGCCTGAAATTGCAGTTTTCTGATTTGCTGACCATCACGCCGCCTCTGGCATTTTATGCTGCAAAAACATGGGACTTACGCATGATTCCAGCCGTTCGCAGCAGTTTGATCGCTTTGCTGATCGTCGCGCCCTTATTTATGGGATTGCATTTTGTTGCAACACATATTGGGCGAAACATCGGGCCGATGACGACAGAAGAAGTGGATGAATTATTAGGGATAAAATCTATTCTTCCGATACACGAAGCCGCTTTGAGCACTTATTTTCAGGAAAAAAGCTTCCCCAATGGGATTTGGGTTCTGGACAATCGCCCGGAATTATACCCCTATCTGGGCGCGAAAGCGGTGAATAAATACATAGATTTTTCACTCAGTGTACAAAAAATCTCCTATTTCGGTCACGAATCAGGTTTGAAGAAAGCCTCAGATGAGGATATTTTCCTTCAATTTCAGCAGCAAAAGCCAGATTACATCATTGATGTCACAGGTGGATTTGCCAAATTAAGGAAACGATTTCCTTCGCTTTTAGGCAGCTATGAAGTAGAAGCGGTGGGTCATTATTCGGTTTGGAAAGAAAGGGAAGATAATTAGTAGATTTGCAGATTCGAAGATTAGCAGATTGAAAACCAAAAATGAAAAACGATTCTAATTATGAAATTTGGTGTTGTAACTTTTCCTGGCAGTAACTGCGACCATGACCTGATTTATGCGATGCGTGAAAATCTGGGTCAGGAGGTCGTCCACCTTTGGCACAAAGATCACGATCTGCAGGGCTGTGATTTCATCTTTTTGCCTGGGGGCTTTTCTTATGGTGATTACCTTCGCTCGGGCGCTATCGCGCGTTTTTCGCCCATCATGGACGAAGTCATCGCTCACGCCAACAAAGGCGGCTATGTGATGGGCATTTGTAATGGTTTTCAAATGCTGACCGAGGCAGGACTCCTGGATGGGGCTTTGTTGCACAATGCTTCGACCCGTTTTATTTGCAAAAATGTACACATCGTCCCTGCTTCACGCAGCGCTTTGATTACGCAAAACCTGGAGCATAAAGCTTATAAAGTTCCCATCGCTCATGGCGAAGGCAATTACTTCTGTACCCCTGATGTGCTGAAAAAGCTCCAGGACAACGATCAGGTGATCTTTCGCTATTGCGATGAAAATGGCCGCATCACAGATGCCGCCAATCCTAATGGTAGCCTCGATAATATCGCGGGTGTCTGTAATGTCGGCAAAAATGTATTTGGGCTGATGCCACATCCAGAGCGCGCAGCAGATGAAATGCTCGCCAATATGGATGGACGGAAGCTGCTGGCACAGCTGGTTTAAGCTGAATAAAAGAAAATTCCCTTTGCTAAACTGTATAGTTTAGTAAAGGGAATTTTCCTTTTTATACCATTTACTGGCTGATAATCAACTTCTCATGAGCGATTGCCTGCCCATCCGCTCTCAGGCGGAGGAGATAGGTGCCTCTCGGTAACTCTGCCAAGCCCAGTCGAGCTTGTTGGGCATTCACATCCAGTCGTTGCTGGAGAAGCTCTCGCCCCGACAGGTCAAATATCGTCACTTCAGCCTGCTGAAATGAAGCCAAATCGTAGCTTAACGTAACGACCTCAGTTGCTGGGTTGGGGGAAAATCGGAAAAGATTTCCACCGCCATTTGCCATTCTTTTCTTGCCTCCGGGAGGAGCCACAGCACAGTAATATGTGGTAACCCAGCGCACATACTGGTCCCAACCGGTACAAAACTTTCCTTCATCATCATAATTCTGGACGGCCAGCAAAACCCGGTAAACATGACCATTGGCCATATTGCCAGCAAAAGGATAAATAGATTCAATGTTTACAGTCCCGACTTCACCTGAAGTCCATGGCATTTGCCATTCAGTCCCTGGTATAGCTTGCCAGTCTCCCACATTGTTGACCCGGGAAATCCAAATCGTATATTTTGCCTCATTAAAGCTAGCCCTTCCATCCAGAATAATCTGATCATGATTATCCAGACATACCAGGTCGGGCATTTTAAAGAAAGCATTCGCTGGCAGGCAATCACCACATTTTTGCACATAAGAACTGGCATCCCAACTGAGAATGTTGTGCATTCTATCTATTTGGCAAGGGGTGAAGGCATAAGGAATCATTCGACCTGGGTTATACATCAGGTTGGTCCGGTCGTTACAGCTCCAACAACCATTTATCATGGGGGTATCATCGCAACCGTCAGATGAACTGGTGCTTAAGTGCCTTAAACTCAATAAATGGCCTATTTCATGAGAAATCACTCGGGAGTTGATAGTTCCTCCATGTAAAACCCCATCATTTCCTCCATTGTAGTAAGGCTGGGCAGCATGGTTTTGATTATTTACAATGGGATGGCGATATGCTCCACTCCATTCATCATATATTTTGGTTGCCAATGGGATAGTGAGGTTGGTAGATCCCAATTGATTGGCTCTCCCTGAAGTGCCAAAATTACCTCCCGACTCAACCATAAAAATATTAATTTCCTCCCATACATTTGTCCCATATTCAGCTACCATGCTCCAATCCAGGTCTCCGTTTTGAGCACCGCTTCCATAGTAGTCATCATCTCTGATAAAGCACACACTCGACAGGACAAATCTGATGCGTGTATCCAATACAGGTGTAGTATTTCCTGGTGGTTGTGCCATCTGTGCATTTGTCCGCCAATGGCGATTCATCCGCTCAATGAGCATTTCTGCCCGATTGTAACCATTGATATTGCCACCCGGAGCCACGCCTCCGTCTCCATCTTCGGTAAAGTTTCCAGTTCCATCACTTCTTAACATCCATTTGATATTGACCCTCACGTAAGCAATGGCTGGCGAATCACATCCCATGGGTTGGGTTGGAGGTTTGGGCTTTTCGGGATAAGTCCCTTTGGGAGCAGGTGTTTTTACTTCTGATGGCTCGAAGTCAAACTGATCTGCTCCGAAAAAACTGGTAGAAACCTGACTTGCGCCTTGTGTTTGAGAAAATACCTGCGCCATCCCCAGAAGCATTAAGCAAGTTATTCCCAATAAAAATTTTTGCATCTTGAAGAATAATTAAAGGTTGCCTACTCTTTTGTAGCTTTTCGGCTATCGCTAAGCAAAAGCTATAATTTCCTTGCCAGGCAAGGGGACTTGTCTGGTTTTTTATTTACTCAAAAGAGGGGAATTCTATAACTGTTGCTAATAGATGAGACGAGGTCCAGCTTTTTATCTCACCACTTAGCAGGTCTTTTTACAAAAAAAATGGGGTTCCAAAGTTTTTCAACTAAGGAACCCCAAGGGTATTTTAGGCTAATAACCTTTTATTTCTGCGAAATCCCGCTATTCTGAAGCTTTTCGTAAGCTTCCAGTCCGCAATCGAGGAAGTTGCGGTACTCGCTTTCGTCAGGCGTATATCCTACCGGAGAGTTCAATAATACTTCGTCAGGGCTGATGATCGCATAATAAGGTTGGGAGTTATTATTGAAAGTAAATGTCTGGAGGGTAGCCCATTTATCTCCTACTGTTCTTATGCGTTTCATTTGCCCAGTCTGTGGAATAATCACTTCGTGAGGATTTTCTAACTTTTCTCTATCATCCACATAAAGAGAAATCAGAACAAAATCATTGTTCAATCTTTTAAAGATTTCCTGCTCGACCCAGACATTCTCCTCCATTTTCCGGCAGTTTACACAAGCCCAGCCAGTAAAATCAAGCATAACGGGCTTGTTTACTTTTTTTGCATAGGCCATACCTTCTTCATAATCTTTAAAACAAGCCAAATCCAAAGGACAATTTCCTGTCTCACAGTAGCTGTAATAGGTCGGTGGTGGAAAACCACTAAGCAGTTTGAAAGTTTTGCCTGAGCCACAGTAGAGACCGGGTATGAGGTAAACCGCAAAAGCGAGGGACGCCAAAGCAGGTATTACCCTCGTTGCTGTTAATTTAATTTTGGGAGGATCATGAGGGAATTTGATAAATCCTAAGAGATAAGCAGACAAGCCTACGGCTGTAGCAACCCATAATCCAAAAAATAATTCCCTTTTCAACAGACCTAAATGCAATACCAAATCCGCATTTGAAAAGAATTTAATGGCTAAGCCTACTTCAATGAATCCTAAAACAACTTTGACGGTATTCATCCAGCCTCCTGATTGAGGCAGGCTATTGAGCCAACTGGGGAAAGCTGCAAAGAGCGCAAAGGGCAAGCCCAAAGCGACCCCAAATCCCAGCATACCTGCGGTGAGGTTCATGGCTCCACTGGCGCCCTGGATAGATTCGCCCAGCAGCAATCCTAAGATAGGGCCTGTACATGAAAAGGAAACCAGTGTCAGGGTGATAGCCATGAAAAAGATGCCTAATAGGCCTCCAGAGCTGGATTTTGAACTGATTTTATTGACAAGTCCGCTGGGAAGGGTAAGGTCGAAATAGCCAAAAAAGGATATGGCGAAAAAGATAAAGATGAAGAAAAAGAAAAAATTAAGAATTGGATCTGTAGCCATGGTATTCAGGATATTTCTATCCAGATTTTCCATGATGTGAAAAGGCACACTGATCAGGGTATAGAGTCCAACGATGGACAAACCATAAATAGAGGCATTTTTGATTCCCGCTTTTTTGTTGGTTCCGCCTTTAGTGAAAAAACTTACCGTTAAAGGAATCATCGGAAAAACACAGGGAGTAATGAGTGCAATCATTCCCCCGAGCAAGCCTTTTACAAAATTGCCCCAAAAACCTTTTGCACTTTCCAATTTCTCCACATCCTTGCAATCCGACACCGGATTTTTTAAGTCAATCCCTTCCCTTAAATAGGCCTCCTCTCCGTCCAGGGCCACGTCTTCGCCTCCTCCTACTTTCCCCGCAATCTCAAAACCAAAGTCCACATAAGCCGGAGGCAGGCAGCGCTCCTCATCGCAAGTCATAAAGGTGAGTTCACCGGCGATGCTCTCGGGCGCACCCGGGAAGGATACTTTCTGGCTGAAAACGGCTTTTTCATTAAAAAAAGCCAGCTCCATATTGAATACTTTGTCTTGTTTTTTGACAACATTGTCACTCTCAGTGACATCGCCTACCAGGGTATAATTTCCTTCTTTGAAGGTAAAAGAAGTGGGGATAGGCCCGCCTTCCTTGATATGCTGAGAATAGATCTTCCAGCCCTGGTCTATATTGGCGGTAAAATTGAGCTGATAGGTCTGCTCATCTATTTTGTCAAAACCAAAAATCCACTTTACCGGCTCGAAAATGCCGCTTTCAGCAGCCTGTGGCGCATCATCCGTGGCAGCTGCCTGCTCAGTTCCCGCATCCCCCTTCTCGCCTCCCGCATCTCGCATCTCGCCTCCCGCATCTCCCTTCTCGCTTCCAGCATCCCCCTTCTCGCCTCCCTGCTCTCTGCTCTCTGTTCTCTCTTCTCTCTTCTCCGCATTCAGCGTGAAAGAAAAATCTTCCGCCGTAGGCGGGGTGCAGCGCTCATCATCACAAGCCATATACTCGATAAAGCCTGTTATTTTGGCACCGTCCTTTAGGCGCTTTACTTTTTGAATAAAAGTGGCTTTTTTGCTGAAATACAGCAGCTCCATATTGAATATGGCGCTGTTTTCCGTTTCGGGTTTGTCCACTTCCGTGGCTTTGCCTATGACTTCATAGCCATCAATATTTTCAAAATTGAAACTGGTTGGGATAGGCCCACCCTCGGCAATGAATTGCGAATACAGATGCCAGCCCGGATCTATGGTCGCTTTGAAAACGAGTTCATGTTCTTCCGCCGATATTTGCCGGACCTCCATCGTCCAGTCTACCGGATCAAGCAGTTGTGCCTGACTAAAAAGGGAAAAAATGATAAGGGGGAGAAACAATAATACCTTCTTCATATATGTTAAATTGCTGCAAACGGCCCAAAAAAATGATGGACAAAATTAGCGGATTAAATGGTAAAAAATAAATCTCTTTCATAGAGACTCCTCCTTACAGGAAATAACGCATAATTTGGCTTTGGCCAAAGTATAAATATTTTCCAGCTTGAATCCGTGACCTTTCGTTCATACTTCTCGTCTGAATTTGTACAAACGCCAATGACGGCAACGCATAATAAACACAAACATTTACAACGTTTTAAACCATGATGAAAAAATATCCTGCATATATCCTGTTGTTTTTCGGCATTTTGAGCTCCACGCTTTTTGCCCAAACATTGGTCCCTAAAGTGCCTTTGGCTGTACGGGAAGGCGATTTTGAGTTTGTCAAAAAGCTAAAAGCTACTGGCAATGCCCTCTCTATGGACATTATAGGAAGCGAAGATGCTGTCACTGCGATGATGACCAACCGCATACAGGAGGCAACAGGCGGCAAAGTAAAGGCCTTAAAAAAAGGCATTTACGGACTTGAAGGAACTGTCCTGGAAGCCATTTCGGGTAATACCTATGATTATTATTTTCGTGTAGAGGAAATAAAAGATAAGGAGGGGCCTGCCAAATCCCGCATCACTTTTTTTGTTTCTTTGGGGAATTATAATTTTCTTGATTCTGGTAAATATCCCAGTGAGATAGAAGCGAGCCGTATCTGGCTGCAAAGAATGCTTGCCTGGCAGCGATTGAAAGAAATTGCTGAGGAAGAAAAGCAGCAGCAGCTGGTTTTGCAGGAGGAAGAAAAAAAGCAACTGGTTTTCACAGAAACAGAAACAAAGCTAGCAGAGGAGCAACAGAAATTGAATGAAGAAATCAGAAAGCTCCAGGAGAAGCTTGATTCCTTAAACGGAAAATTGGCAGAAAACAAAAAGGCAATCCAGGCAAATGAAGAAGCAAAAACTGAGCAAAGTAAAAAGGTCCTGGAGAGTAAGACCCAATTGCAAAAGCTTCTCAATGAAAAAACAAGTATTCAACGCTAAGAATTCCGATTAAGCAAATACAATTATTCTAAAAACGAAAACGGCCCAGCTGGGCCGTTTTTTTAGTGTGTATACTGTGCGATCAGGCCCTGAATGAGCACATCCTGCTCCAGGTCTGGAACGATATCAAAAAACAGATGAACCTGATCGACATCCATCAGGAGGGCATTTCTGAGCTTATTGATGCCCAGAGCCTGCTGCCTGTTGAGGAAGGCGTATCCCGCAAAGAGGTAATACCATTCTGGATTTTTGGGATGGCTTTCCAGGCCTTTTTCCAAAAAGGCGAGTGCTGCGCCGGGGCGCCCGTCTGCTGTCAGCAAGGCAGCCCATTCTTTCCAGATACAAATCGCATCAGCTTGCAGTTCCAGTGCCTGGCAGAGGTGTTCCTGAGCAGAAAAGAGGTTGCCTAATTTATACTCACAGCAAGCGATCCGAAAAGCCAGCTTTTCGTTTTCTTCTTCCAGCCGATAGGCTTTCTGGTAATAATAGACCGCTTCAAGAAACTTTTCGCAGCGCTCCAGGCAAGCTCCGATTTCGGCCCAGGCCTCCATATAGTCCGCGTCCAGTTTTACGACCCGCTGAAAATAGCGGATGGCATCTTTTAACAAACCCTCCGCCTGATAAGCTCTTCCCATATAAAAAAGGTTGTGCATATCATTGGGCTGGCAGTCATTGGCTTTGAGGAAACAAGCCATGGCTTCCCGGGCTTGTCCCATGTCGAGGAGAATGATTCCTTTTTGGTAAATAGCCCGGAAATAGGCCGATTTGTCTATCGTTTCCTGAACGATGATCGCATAATCATAGGCCTCCAATGCTTTTTCCAGCAACTCGCTTTGCACATACAGGCGTCCCAATTCATACCAGACATGGGGAGCATAAGGCCGTTTTTCGAGAAAGTCTTCATAGACATGGATGGCTTCCTCCTCTTTGTCCAGAGACTCCAGGAGAAAAGCCAGTTCATAGACTGCTTCTTCGAAGTCTGGTGCATGGTTGAGTGCTTCGCGGTAGTACTGCTCGCTTTGGCTTTCCTTGCCGCACATCTGTGCGACATTGCCCATCTGGAGGAGCACCTCTTTGGGACTCAGGGTGATCGAAAGCATGCTTCGAAGCAATTCGATGGCTTCATCATAGCGATCGAGTCGGGCGAGGATTTCCGTTTTAAGGAAAATGATCTCGGGATCCATGGGATCGAGATTCAACGCCTGCTCAATACACAGCAGGGCCGCCTCATGCTGCCGGAGCTCCATTTCCAGCCATGCTTCCTTGCGGAGCAATTCGGCGGATTCAGCATGAATCAACTGTGCGTAGCGAATAAGCTTCGCCGCTTTCAACAGATTAAGTTCAGAAAGATAGTATTGGAAAATTTCTTCTACAGAGAGCAAGTCGATGTAGGTTTGGTAACCCTGGCGGAGCCGTTCTTCAAAATCTCTGGCCATTTTACGGCCGCGATCGTCCTCCCCAGAGTTGCTACCGTAGAAGTTTTGCATAAACTTTTTTTGCCTAAGCGAAAATGAGGTAACAAATCCCTTTAATGACTTCTGTAAATCAAATATAACTAAACCTTTTGTTTCTTAACAAGACCCCTCTTAAAAGACACGAAAAAAACACCTACCAAAACCAGTAATATATAGCCCAGTTTTTCCGCATTTATACTCCCCTTAAAACCTATGGCTGCTATACAGCTAACCAAAACCGGCTGCACATAAATATAGATTCCCACTTGTGAAGAAGGCACCCGTTTCATGGCCCAGGCGTTCAGGCTGTAGGCTAGCAGCGTCGCGAACACTATTACATAAACCGTGCCTAGCCAGACAGAAGGGGGGAGTGTGGACAGTGGCAGATCGATCAGGTAGGGCATACCCAAAGGAATATTGATCATGCCACCCAGCAAAAAAATCCACCCTATCAGCGTAAGGGTATTGTACTTCACGCTCAATGGCCGAAGTATCACCAGATAGAGCGCATATACGATGGCATTGAGACCTACCATTGCATCTCCCAGCAAATTTTGGGGGTTAAAAGAAAGGCTTCGGCCTCCCAGGCTTAGCATCAAAGCGCCAGCGAAAGCCAGTAACAGGCCGAAAGTTTTGATCCGGGTGATTTTCTCCTCCTTCAATATCCAGGCAACCAGAAAAACAAATACAGGCGTCAGGGTCATGATCACGCCCGCATTGACCTCCTCGGTTTTGGATAAGCCCCACAGGAAAAACAATTGGTTGATGACCACTCCACAGAGTGCACAAGCGATCAACCTGGGCCAGTCCTGCCGGTTGATCTTTTCTTTGATTACAAAAAATGCGATAGGTCCAAACACAAGTATCGCAGCCATTGACCGGATGGCAAGTAGCCCAAAAGGGTCAATGTGGGTAAAAACGGTTCGTTTTGCGATAAAATAGTTGGCAGCATAAAAAACCGCCACGCAAAGCATGGCGGCATGTGCTGCAAGCAGCGAAGGTCTTTGATCCGAAGATCGTATTTTCATGTTAGGATGCAGTATCCAGTTGGCAGTATGTAGTTGGCAGTATGTAGTTGGCAGTATGCAGTTGGAAAGGTCACAGCTAACTGCCCACTGGTTTAGTTATTCAGGATCAATGGCAAGCCATTTTTTCCGCCGCCAATGACAACGATCTTGGCGTTGGTAGAATTTGCAAGCTCTTTGGTCGCTTCGATACCCTGCCATTGCAGGAGTTTCTCTGAAAGGCTACGGGAAACGATGTTTTGGTATTGCTCGATACCTTCAGCCTCGATTTTCTTGCGATCTTTTTCCTTGCTTTCTTTTTCCAGACGGAACTCATACTCCTGAGACTCCTGCTCCTGCTTCAACTTGGTCTCGATAGCGGTTTTGATGGTAGGGGGAAGCTCAATAGTACGGATGAGTACTACATCCAGGACAAGGTATTTTTCTTCAAGGCTCTTCTTGAGGCTTGAAAATATTTCAGTCTGAATAGACTCTCGTTTGCTGGAGTATAACTCCTCTGGCGTGTACTGCCCCACGGCCTTTCGGGTAGCTGAGCGTACCTCCGGGATGATGATCGTATTGGAAAAGTCTTTTCCAATGTCGTTGTGCATATAGCCGACTTTGTCGGCTACGAGCTTGTAGCGGACTGATAGGTCGATGTGGATGGAAAGGCCATTGCTGGCGAGTACATCCATCTTCTCAAATTGCTCCTTGATCCGCACGTCATAGATGTGCATAGTGTTCCAGGGAGCGATCACATGGAAGCCCTGGTCAAATACATGCTCTTTGTCAAGACCGCCACCAAACTTGCGGAAGAGAACGCCTCTTTCGCCTGGCTCGATGGTGATGAAAGCTCCTGAACTGATAAAGACCAGGATCATAAAGATAAAGAATACAACTGCTGCTGTACTGATTACGCGTGATTTATTCATGTTTTAAAAAATTAGTATTGGTGTTTCGAGTTTTGTGATTCGGGTTATGTGTGGAGATGGGGTTGGTTTTATTACAAAACTATTCGCTTTGCTCTGTGCCGCTCTCCTCGGAAAAGATTTCCGATAGCTCGATATGGAAGTCTGCAAACGTTTGTACAGGGATGCTATCAGGCACTTCGAAGAATAGATTCTTTTGATATTTGCCGTCATCGCCGAGCAGATAAACCATAACAGATTTTTGCTTCGGAAAAACGATCCAATATTCCTTGACGCCAGCCTTTTCGTACAGTTTAAGCTTTTTATTCAAATCTTTTCGAAAAGTCGCCGGAGAGGCTATTTCAATGATCCAGTCAGGCGCTCCTTCACAGCCCTGCTCTGTCAGTTTGCGGCTATCGCAAATCACAGAAATATCGGGTTGAACGACATTTTTTTTGTCATCATTTTTTAAAAAAGGCGGATCCAGAACCACGTCAAATGGGGCCATATAGACTTCACACGGTTTTCCTTTCAGAAAATTCCCGATAATAAGCACGGTTTCCCGTAAAATCCTTTGATGCTCTCTGGAAGGCGCAGCCAGGGCATAAGCCTTTCCCTCGATGATTTCCCACCTTTCATCTTCCGGCCAACTGAGGTAGTCGGCGTAGCTAAAGAGTTGATCTGATGTTACTTGTGGATGTCCCATTCCTAAATATACGCAATCAAAATTGATTCTTCCACATCATAGACTCGACAGGCTTGATGCTGCGGGTAGTATACTTGGCATTGTCTTTAAGGTTGTAGGGATTGATGACCTCCCCATCTACTTCAAAGTAGATGAGCTGCCCGATGGGCATTCCGGCATACACACGCACGGGATGCACCACTGTGATTTCCAGGGTCCAGGTATTGCAGAAGCCCACATCTCCCTTGCCTGCTGTGGCATGTATGTGGATGCCGAGGCGGCCACTGCTACTCTTGCCTTCGAGAAAGGGCACATGGGCATGTGTCTCTGTGTACTCTTCTGTCACGCCCAGGTAGAGCGTGCCGGGTTGAAGGACAAAACCTTCAGGCGGAATCTCAAATTCCTGGATTCGGTTGTGCTTGCGGGCGTCAAGCTCGCGGTCTGTATATGCAGCAAGGTACTTGCCGAGGTGTACGTCGTAGCTGTTGCTCCCCAGTTTACTGCGGTCAAAAGGCTCAATGATGATGCTGCCTTTTTCTATTTCATCCAGTATCCTGGCGTCTGATAAGATCATATTATGATTGAGAAAATTAGAGAATGAGAGATCCCTTACAGTTCATCAGCGAGATCGTCGTAAAAATGATCATCGCTATGGGGATTTTGAGGTTTTTGGGGTTTTTCGGGCTCTTTGATGCCAAAGAGGTTATCGGCTGGCGGAAGCTGGGCTTCCTGTTTGGGTACAATATGAGCTGCTGAAAGCTCCTTGCGCTCAAAGCTTTTGAGACGGTCGATCTGGGTTTTGAGAAAGAGATTGAGTTGGAGCAGGACCTCCTCCTTGCGTTGCCGCAGTTCGGCGATCTCGCCTTCCAGGCGGTTGCGCTCGTCTATGCCTTTGCGCACGATGTCGCGCGATTTGGCTTCCGCTTCGCGCACTTTCAGCTCCGCTTTCTGGCGGGCATTTTCCATCGTATTTTTGGAAGATTGCTCCGCCTGGAGCAGGGTTTTGTGCAAGATATGCTCGATATCTTTCAGGTTTTTGTAATTGCTTTCCACCTCCCGCAGGCGGCCGTTTAGCTCTTGCTGGCGGGCAAGGTGCTGTTCCCAGACTTCAGCCACGCTGTTTAAAAATGCGTGTACCTCTTCCGGATCGTAGCCTCTAAAGCCACGACGAAACGCATGGTTCCGTATTTCGACTGGCGTAATCATAGCTCTTTTGATAAAAATGCGATGCTCCAGCGGATAATCCGGCGGTCATCGCTGCACGAAATTAGCGAATTATCCGATTTTAGCCAGAAAATGCGGTTAACACTATGTGTATGTCCCATATTTCGGGCGAAATCTATGACTTTCAACAGCTGAAAGCTGTGTGTATCCCAGATTTTGAGGGTCTTGTCACGGCTGGCCGTGGCAAAGTGATCGCCATCTGGCGAGAGGGCGATCGCATTGAGGGTGTAGTTGTGGGCAGGGATGCGCTGTACCAGCTGATGGCTGTTTTTGAGATCCCAGATATTCAGGTGGGCGTCTCGCCCACCACTCAGCAGCAGGGCATTTGCCTGCACATACAAGAGGCTGAAAACGGAGTTTTCATGGGCGTGCCACTGCTCCTCTTTTTTGCCTGTATTCACATCCAGCACACATATCTCATGATCGCTGTTTCCAATAAATATTTTTCCGATATCCTCTGCCAAAACCATGCTCCGAAGGTGACTTTCACTTAATCTCCGAAAACTTTTTTCGAAAAAGTCAGTCAGAGAGACTTCTGACAGGTACCCCCCTCCATGGAGGATATACAGGCTTTGGCTGCTTTTGCGGTAAACAAATTGATAAATGGCATCCTGGCTGCGGGCATATTGGTGCAAAATTTTCTTTTCCTTCAGGTCAATAAAATAAATACTCCCTGTACTACTTCCGGCAACCAGCATGTCACGGGCTGCTATATGTTCCAGTGCATACACAGAGCCGGCTATACGCAGTATGCCCTCTCCCTGCCTTGCTTCTGAAAGCAAATCCCATCTCACAACCAGGCCATCATCTCCCGAACTGAAGAGCCAGCGCTCATCTTCGCTCAGGGCAAGGGCAAAAATAGAACCCTTATGCCCACTGTATTCACAGACTTTTTCAATTTGTAGCTGCTTACCCAATTTCTTTCCCGTTTCTTTCTTTCCCATTTGTGCCAAACATACAGTTTTTTCCCAATTCCTTATTAACTTGCACGGGATTTTTAGCTATACAAAAGGATAAAATTTCTGATCCTATCATGTGAAAATCAACTTGTTAGCTCAGCCAATCTACTTCATAGCAACAATAATTAAAGACATGTCAAAGAAAACCGTTTTATATCCCATACATGAAAAATTAGGGGCAAAACTGATTCCATTTGCAGGCTATGACATGCCTGTCCGCTATTCCGGGGACAAACATGAGCACATGGCGATAAGGGAAAAAGTAGGCGTTTTTGATGTCTCACATATGGGTGAATTCATCATTCGTGGCCCTCAGGCGTTGACCCTCATTCAAAAGGTCACTTCCAATGACGCCTCCAAACTCTATCCCGGTAAAGCCCAGTATACCTGCATGCCTAACCATGAGGGAGGGATTGTAGATGACCTGATTGTTTATTGTATCCGCGATGAGCAGTATATGCTGGTAGTAAATGCTTCCAACATTGAGAAGGACTGGAATTGGATCCAGGCGAGCAATGATATGGGTGCTGAAATGATTGATATTTCGGAGGAAACAGCGCTTTTGGCTGTCTCCGGGCCTCTGGCTGCCGCCACTTTGCAGAAGCTGACGGATCGCGACATGGGCGCTATGAAGACGTATGAGTTGTTTAAGGATACCTTTAATGGGGCAGAAAAAACAGTTGTAGCAAGTACCGGATATACCGGCGAGCGCACCTACGAAATTTTCATGTACAAAGAGCATGCGGAGCGCATGTGGAACGATATCATGGCCGCAGGCGAAGAGTTTGGGATCATTCCGGCGGGACTGGGAGCGCGTGATACCCTGCGCCTGGAGATGGGCTATATGCTCTATGGCAATGACATCAATGACGAGATTTCTCCCCTGGAGGCCGGGCTCGGCTGGATCACCAAGCTGAAAAAAGGGCCATTTAACGGCTCCGAAGTGATCGCTAAACTCAAAGAAGATGGCATCAAGCGTAAGCTGGTAGGTTTTAAGATGATAGAGCGAGGTATCCCTCGGGCAGGCTATGAGCTTGCTCATGAAGGAAAGCTCATCGGTACCATCACCTCAGGGACCATGAGTCCCCTGCTCAATGAAGGCATTGGCCTGGGTTATGTACCCGTTGAGCTTGCGCAGCAAGGCCAGGAGATTGATGTCATCATTCGTAACAAAAATGTAAAGGCTCAGATTGTAAAAACGCCTTTCATCGAGAAATAGGGGATAGTTTCGGGTTTTGGGTTTCGGGTTCCGAGTACACAAAACCCGAAACCCAAAACCCGAAACCCCAAAACTAACTTCTTAACTCTTCCGACTATGAGACCCTACATGCATGTATGCAACACCCCTGCTCTGATAGATCATTTTGATGTATCAAAAGCGATAGTGGTGGTAATTGATATTCTTCGGGCTACTACTTCCATGTGTGTTGCATTTGGGCATGGGGCCAAGCTTATGGTGCCTTTGGAAGATATTGAAGAATGTCGTTCCTATAAAGAAAGGGGATACCTCATCGCAGGGGAGCGCTCTGGAGAGCAGGTAGAAGGCTTTGATATGGGAAACTCTCCCTATTCCTTTATGGAAGAGCACATCAAAGATTCCAAAATCGCTATTACCACGACCAATGGTACCCGCGCCCTCAAAGCCGCACAGGAGCGCAATGCGCGCGAGATCGTCATAGGAGCCTTCCCCAATATCACGATATTGGGCGACTGGCTCATCGAGCAAAACCAAAATGTCTGCCTGCTATGCTCAGGCTGGCGCGAGCATGAAACCCTCGAAGATACCATCTTCGCAGGAGCCATGGCCCAAAAGATCCGCATGCATTTCCGTCCATATCAGGATACAACCCTGATGGCGCGCACCCTTTACAAAAATGCCAATACACGCAAGCGCTATTTCTTCCGCAACTCTTCCCACTTCAACCGCCTGGTACATCTCAACCTTCAGAACGATGTGAAGTACTCCATGCGCCGTGATACACAGAATGTCATCCCTCTACTGATAGGAGATGAGTTATATGATATTGCAGGGGTGGAGGATTATAAAGCCTATAAGAAGGAGCTGCTTGCAAAGCAGCTCACCTGATATCTGCCAACAGCATGAATCCACCGAAATCAACAAGCCCATTTCGCTATGAGTTCTATCATATAGAACCCAGCAGGTATTTCTCCGGCAGCTTGTGGCCAAACCTCCAGTTTATTTGGCGAAAGTAAAGTTCATATAGGTTGAAGTCTGGGACAAAAGTTTTTTCATAAAATTTCATTCTTATGTCCTACATCTCCTCTCTTCGCGCCAAAATCGGCCACCAAAAATTCATCCACCCCGCAGCCCGCATCCTGATCGAAAACGATCAGGGAGAATTTCTCTTCATCGAAAGAGCTGACAATGGCTATCTCGGCATTCCCGCCGGAGGTCTGGAAGAAAATGAGACCATCGAGCAGTGCATCAGGCGCGAAGTAAAAGAAGAAACAAATCTTGAAATCATTTCTCTGGAATTGATCGGCATTTCATCCCATCCTCAGCGAGAGTATGTTAGCTATCTCAATGGTGATCAGATTCAGTATTTTACCCTTGAATTTTATGCAAATCACTTTCAGGGAAAACTGCAGGCGGATCAGCAGGAAGTGAAAAAGGCGCTTTTTTTGGCAGAATCAAAGGCGCAGCTTTTGCCGGAAAATGAAAGGCATGCTTTCAGGAGCCTGGAGTATTTTCGCAAAAATAAGAGACCGTTGTTAGAGTAGGTAGTAGGCAGTTGGCAGTTGGCAGTGGGCAGTGGGCAGTTGGCAGTGGGCAGTGGATAATGGACAGTGGATAATGGATAATGGACAATGACAGTGGACAGTAAAAACCCGAAACTTTTTTGCAATATTCCCTCTTCGTCACGTTCTATGCTTTTAGAAAAAATAGACCATGAATACATTCCTCAAAATATTTGCCTCACTTTTTTGCCTTTTTTTTCTCCATTCTGTTCAGGCTCAGCAGGCCGACTCCCGCTTTGGCTCCGTCCACACGCCCAAAGGGCGCCTGCACATGCTCATCATCTTCATCCGCTATGAAGACTATGACTGCAAGCCCAACGCCAAAGCCTGGCCCAATACGGAGGAATTGCCTGCCATAGCGCAAGGGCCTTATAATGAGCTGTTTGATGCCGATGGCGAGCGCATCCAGAGAGGCGAAAGCAAAAAAAATCTAACTGATTTTTACCATCTGATGTCGGGTGGGAAGTTTCTGCTGACAGCAGATGTCTTTCCGGTACAGGTACCGGTAAAGTGGATTCCTGAAGAGGGCGCAGGCTTTTTCAGCCGGCAGGACAAATTGAACGGAGCTGCGATCAACTGGATCGCCGAAAACTACCCGGACTTCGATTGGAGTCGCTACGACAATCGCCGGAATCACCCCAATTTCAGGATGGATAACAGCGAGTCGCAGCCTGACAGCCTGCTGGATTATGTCATCTTTCTTCACAGAAATCTGGGATTTCAGACAGGCATGGCGGCCACAGGCCGCCAAAAAGTGCCAGGCACGCCCTATCAGGTCACCAGCGGCCTGACCGGCATCAAATGCAACGCCAGCGAAAAGCATCAGTGGGAATACTTCAAGCATGAATTTGCCCACAACCTCTTCAGCGCACCTCACTATATGGGCGCCAACAAGACAGACGGCAACAAGCTCTATGTGCAAAATGGCTGGGGGCTGATGTCCACCCTGAGCCCGATTTTTTTCACTGCCAACGCCTGGGAGCGATGGTGGCTGGGATGGTCCGAGCCCCAGATGCTGCGCACGGCCGGTAAGTATAATTTGAAGGATTTTGTGACCACAGGCGATGCCATGCGCATTCAGATACCTGGAACCCGCGATTATCTGTGGATCGAAAACCACCAGAAAATCAATCATTGGGATGATAAGCTTTTTTACAATGATGTCGAAAAAGGGCATCCGCAAACTTCTCCGGGCATCTATATGTATGTCGTTGCCGAGCCGGGAGCGGACCGCAACAAGCCGTATTTGCAGACACACAATCCGGCACATTGCAACCTGATGAAAGTCCTCAACGGGCAAGGCAATTGGGATTTTGAGCAAACAGGCGAAAATGTAAATGAATACTTCAAGCCCATGGCCTACCGCCGCGCCAAGCCCAACCCCATCGCCGGTCAAAATGACCAGCAAAGCATACGGGCAGACCAGGACAATGACGGAAATATCCGCATAGGCGTCACTCACGGCAACCGCGATGGCGGTTCAGGAGAGATGGACGACCTCTGGGCGGAGGA
This sequence comes from Bacteroidia bacterium, assembly GCA_030430205.1. Taxonomy (GTDB): domain Bacteria; phylum Bacteroidota; class Bacteroidia; order J057; family J057; genus JAUIGE01. Next base: position 112,108 of record JAUIGE010000013.1, read on the forward strand.
AGTAAACGGCAAAGCCAACATCACCCTCAATGTCATGGGCGATGCCGAAGACGCCTTCCAGACGGGCGATGAAATCGGCCTTTCCGGCATCCTGCCTGTGCTCAATTATCCTTCTTTTGACAAAAATGAGCAGCGGCTGAGTCCCTATTTGCTGAATGGCATGCGCATCCTCATCGGAGAGAAAAAGGAAGATGGGAGCTACGAAATCAGCCTGGATTTTGACGATTGGGAAGTGCGGGAAGACAAACGCTGGTGCGGCAAGCTGATTTTGCCATCACCCGTGACGGCAGAGGATCGCTACCTCGATATCAGCCCGGGCACCAGCCTGCTGCTCGATCTGGGAGGCACCCCCGACCGCGGCACGCCGCATCCGCTGACCGGCATCTGCGTCAACCCGACCCACTGGGCCGTGGAAGGCGGGCGGAGCCTCCGCCTGCAGGCGGGCAGCAAGCTGATCATCGATCAGCACAGCATACTCGAGCTGCGCGAAGGCGCGCAAATCATCATCGAGCCCGGAGCAGAACTGCTCGTCAAAGGCCTGGGAAGGCTGCATCTGGCCGCTGAGAGCCAGGTGATCGTGCGGAAGCGCGGCAAGCTCACCGTCGAGGCCGACGGCTATTTTGAGGCCAGTCAGGATGCTGATATTGAACTGGCCCGGAGGGCGCGGATGCGGCTGAAGGGCCTAAAGCCCCAACCCTGAATCTTTCTAATTTCGATTATTGGCTGCTGGAAGTGCTGGCAACCTATGTATTTGAGCAATGAATAGTTTTTATTAATTGCTCAAAGTGTGTATTTTTATGTTACTTGAGCAACAAATAATCTGAAAATATATGCCCATTCCCTTTATTGGCCGAAAAGAAGAACAGGAAATCCTAAAAGAAGCTTTGCTGTCACAAGAGGCGGAAATGATTGCTGTAATGGGGCGTCGAAGGGTAGGTAAAACTTTTATGATAAAAACGGTTTATGAAAAAGAGCTGGCTTTTGATGTCATAGGTATTCAAAATGGCGAGTTGAAGGATCAATTGAATATGTTTCGGGACAAGCTACTTGAATATTCAAAAAGTAGTTTTTCTTTGCCAAGCCCTAAAGACTGGTTTGAAGCGTTCAAGTTGCTAAAAGAATACCTACAAACTCTTCCCAAAGACAAAAAACAAGTTGTTTTCTTTGATGAACTTCCGTGGTTAGCTACTCATAAATCGAATTTCCTGCAAGCATTCGGCTACTTCTGGAATAGTTGGGCCTGGCAACAAAATTTGGTTGTAGTCATTTGTGGGTCAGCTGCTTCATGGATGATCCAAAAGGTGGTTAACAATAGAGGCGGCCTGCATAATCGAATTACGAAGCGCATTTATTTACAGCCATTTACCTTGTCCGAAACGGAAGTATATTTACACGCAAGAGGGTTGAAATTCACGCGATATCAAATCGTGCAATTATATATGGCACTAGGGGGGATTCCTCATTATCTGAAGGAAGTAAAAAAGGGTAAAAGTGCAGTTCAAAATATTAATGATATATGTTTTTCGAGAAGTGGATTATTGAGGGATGAATTTTTAAGGTTATATCCATCTTTATTCCCCAATGCTGATAAGCATATCAAGGTAATACGGGCATTAGCTGAAAAAAAGGAAGGATTAACACGTCAGGACATCATTAAACTTACCCAACTCAATAATGGTGGGGGCTTAACCACAGTTCTGGATGAATTATCATATGCTGGATTTATCTCTGTATACAAATCATATAACAAGAAAAAGGGGAAAGTATACCGCTTGACAGATGAATACTCTCTTTTCTATTTAAAATTTATTGAAAATAAAGAATTCGAAGGAGAAGACATTTGGCACCATTTGAGCCAAACCCAAAGCTATAAAAGTTGGAGCGGTTATGCTTTTGAAAGTATCTGCCTGAAACACATTCCGCAGATCAAAAAAGCCTTAGGCATTTCGGGCATTTATTCTTTGTCCTCCTCTTTTTACAAAAAAGGAACTGCCGACCAAAAAGGCTTGCAAATTGACTTGGTGATTGATCGAAAAGATCATGTCATCAATCTGTTTGAAATCAAATTTTACAACAAAGAGTTTTCGATGACGAAAGCTTATGCAGAAGACCTTCGCCAAAAAATGTGGCGTTTTGAAGAAATAACCAAGACTACCAAACAAATTAGCTGGGTTTTTCTCTCTACTTTTGGCTTAAAAAAGAATGAATTTAGTCTTGATCTCATTAATACGTCCTTGACGATTGATGATTTATTTTAAGCAAACTCCATCCATGGCAAAATCGAAAATACCCTCCTACTGGCTGGTAGCCCTCCTCGGCTTAACCCTCCTCAGCTTCAGCTCCATCCTCGACAATGACTTTGTCAATTGGGATGATATGAGGTATATACAGGAAAATGAAGTCGTACACAGCTTCAGCGCTGAAAACCTGAAAAAGAGCTTTTCGGGAGAAGTCTCCGACAACTACCATCCGCTGACCAATCTTTCCCAGACCCTGGATTGGGTGCTGGGCGGTGGAAAGGCTTTTCCTTTTCACTTCACCAGCCTGCTTTTTCATTTGCTGAATGTAGTGCTGGTTTTTTTGTTGATCAAAAGATTGGGGAAGGCGGAGTGGGCAGCGCTGCTCGTGGCAGCGATTTTTGCCGTGCATCCGATGCATGTGGAGTCGGTCGCCTGGGCCGCAGAGCGCAAGGATGTGCTCTATGCTTTTTTCTTTTTGCTTTCGCTCCTGGCTTACCTGAGGTATGTGAAAGAAAGCCCCAACCTCAAGTATTTGGCGCTCGCCTTTGGCTTTGCGCTGCTGTCATTTCTCTCCAAACCAGCGGCCATGCCGCTTCCTTTTGTACTGCTGCTGCTGGACTACCATCAGGGAAGGTCTCTCAAAGAGGCAAGGGTTTGGCTGGAAAAACTGCCCTTCCTGGCGCTGGCCATCACTTTTGGGTTGATAACCGTCAATATCCAAGCTGAAGATGCCATCCGGTCCATGGATTCCATCCATTGGGTAGAGCAAATATCTTTTGCTGCCTATGGCTTTGTGATGTATGTCTATAAATTTTTGATTCCTTTTCCGCTTTTCCACTACTATCCCTATCCCTCGGTTGATGATATTCCCTTTTACTTTTACCTCATGCCACTGATTGCCTTGCTGATGGTTCTCGCCTCTTTTTGGTGGGGGCGAAAGCACAAGGACCTCATACTGGGCTTTTGGTTTTTTGCCTTTATGCTGAGCGTGACCTTGCAATTTGTGCCGATAGGCTCTACCATCATGGCTGACAGATACAGCTATGTGCCTTATATCGGGCTGGGAATCGTCCTCCTATGGCTGATAGAGCAGATGGGTTGGGCAAAGGAAAAGAAGATGGCTGTTCCGCGCTATGTGGGCATAGGCGTGGTTTTGCTGTGGGCAGCGCTGAGCTGGAAGCAGGGCAATGTCTGGCAGGATGCCGAGAGCCTTTGGACAAATAGAATCGAAAATGGCCCCCGCGAAAGCGCCATTCCCTATTCGAATAGGGGAGAGTTTTACAAGCGTAAAGGCTTGAATGCGAAAGCATTACGCGACTTTGAGAAAGCGCTTTCTCTCAACCCCAACGAAACTGGCGCACTGCGCCAGCGAGCCAAAATGCAGCTCGACGCCGGCAAAACCGCCGAAGCATTGGCGGATTACACCCGCCTCCTGGCCATCGACGATGATGACCCCAATGACTGGCAAAATTATGCCATCATCCTGACAAAGCTCAAACGCTCAGGAGAAGCGCTCGATGCGCTTGAAAATGCCGTCAAAAAAGGCGGCAATCCTGCGCCTCTCCACATGATGAAAGGCAATATGGCTTATCTGAATAACAATTTCTCAGAAGCCGCACAGGCCTACCAGGCCTACCTGGCTGCCGAAAGCGGGCAGGCCAACCTGCAGGTATGGAATATCCTGGCCATGGCCCAGCTGAAGGCAGGACAGCCTGCCGAGGCCTTGCAGACCATCGAAAAGGCCATCGGCCTTGCACCCCAAAACGGCGTTTTTTACCAGACAAAAGCGAATATCCTGCGCGCCATAGGACAAGAGGGCCCTGCCCTCGAAGCAGAACAAATGGCCCGAAAACTTGGGCTTTAGCTTTTCTTTCCCTTAAATTGACTTTCATTCACTTCATTTATACCATGGCACAGAAGAAGAAGAAAGTAAGCAGGAGGCAGTCGGCGGCTGGCAGTCGGAAGGCTGCAAAAAAAGTAAGCCGAAACTCCCAACCCGAAACCCCAAACTATCCCTGGTGGCAGCTCGCTCTTATCGCGTTGCTCACCTTCATCGCCTTTTTCCCAGCCCTCGACAACGGCTTTGTCAATTGGGATGACCCCAAATACATCGTCAACAATGAGGTTGTGCACAGCTTCAGTGGCGAAAACCTGGCTACTTCTTTCACCGAAGAGGTTTCGGATAACTACCATCCGCTCACCAATATTTCCCAGACCATCGACTGGGTGCTGGGTGGGGGAGATGCAGGCATCTTTCACATCACAAGCCTGATTTTGCACATCATCAATGCGCTGCTGGTTTTCTTTTTGGTCATGATGCTGACAGGCAAACAATGGGTCTGCATGGGCGTTTCGCTCCTTTTTAGCCTGCACCCCGTGCATGTGGAGTCTGTGGCCTGGGCCACCGAACGAAAAGACGTGCTCTACGGCTTGTTTTTTCTGCTTTCGCTGATTTCCTACCTGAAGTATCTGCGGCAGGAAAAATCCCAATTCTACGTATACGCCCTGATTTTTGGCCTTTTGTCCATGTTTTCCAAACCCGCAGCTATTCCTTTGCCGATGGTGCTGCTCCTGATAGATTATTTTGAAGGAAGGAAGTTGATGGACCAAAAAGTGATGCTGGAAAAGCTTCCTTTCTTTGCCATGGCCATCATTTTTGGCCTGATCACGGTTTCATTTCAGGCTGACAATGCTGTCAGGACCTTTGCCGAAGTGGGCTTTGGGGAGCGAATTGTATTCGCCTCCTACAGCTATGTGATGTATATCGTCAAATTCTTTTTTCCCTATCCGCTCTACGCATTTTATCCCTATCCCAATCTCTCGGATATTCCCACCTGGTACTATGGCATGCCTATCGTAGCGCTGGCTATCACGGGAGGGGTGATCTGGTTGGGGAGAAAAAATAAATTTTTGTGGTTTGGGCTGCTTTTTTTCCTGCTGGTGATCAGCATCACCTTGCAATTATTTGCCGTAGGCGGTGCCCTCATGGCTGATCGCTATACCTATATCCCCTATATAGGGCTGGGGATCGCCCTCCTGATGGGCATAGATGCCTGGATCGCCAAGCGAAAAAATCTGCAAAAACCTTTGTTGGTGGGCGGAATTGCCGCTTTGGCGATCTTTGGCGCTTTGACCTGGCAACAGGCCGAGACCTGGCGCGATGGCGAAGCCCTCTGGACGAATCTGATTGAGCGTTCTCCTACGCCTGTGCGCATTGCCTACACCAATAGGGGCGATTTTTACAAAGGGGAAAAGCAATATGAAAAGGCAATCGCGGACTTTAACAAAGCCCTTGAGATTTCGCCCAATGAGCCCGGCACCCTGCGCTTGCGCGCCAAAGTCAATTTCGACCTCCAGCGCTACCAGCAATCGCTGGCAGATTATCGCCAGGTGGTGATCTCATCCCCCGAGGATGTAGAGGTATGGTCCAACATGGCCATCATCCAGGTGCTTACGAAGCAATATGATGATGCCCTCAAATCCCTAGATCGCACCCTGCAAATTGATCCCAATTATGCACCTACCTACAAGACACAAGGTTATTTGAACAATGAATTGGGACGCCACCAGGCCTCCATACAGGCCTACCAGAAATTTCTGCAATTGCAGGGAGCAGATCCCGCGATCTATCATTCGATAGCGCTTTCCTACCAGCAACTCGGCAACCGCCAAAAGGCGCTTGAAGCCATCAACGAGGCGATTCGCCTCAATCCGAATGCAGAATTGTACCAGCAGCTGCGGCAGCAGATTAGTATGCAGTAATTTAGTAGGCAGTAATTTAGTAGGCAGTAATTTAGTAGGCAGTATGCAGGAAACCCACTGCCCACTGCCTACTGCCCACTGCCCACTGCCCACTGCCCACTGCCTACTGCCCACTGCGAACTAACCTCCGGGATTTCACCCAGAAAAACCCAACCAGCAAGAGACTCAACAAGCCACAAACCCAGCCCAAATAATCTCCATGACGGACATAAAAAGTCCGTCCGCCATACACATTGCAGCGGCGGTCGTTGAAGGTTTCCGTCCAGTAGGGAGTGGGTTGGAGGATATTTCCCTGATTATCAGTAAAAAGGGAAATGCCGGTATTGGCGGAGCGAATGACTTCGCGCCGCGTTTCGATGGCGCGTAAAGTCGCGAAATGTGCGTGCTGGATATGACCAGACGAGCCTTTGCGCTCGTTGGTGCTGTTGTCAAAGTTCCACCAACCGTCGTTGGTGATGATGGAGAGCAGGCCGGGATTCTCGCTGATAAGCGGTCTGATATAGTTGCCGTATTCGCTCTCGTAGCAGACGAGAGAGGCGATCTCGACGCCTTGAGGCGTCACCAGCGGATGCATGCTGGGCGGTTTGCCATAATTGCCAAAACTCCCTCCCAGATCCAGGTTGTAGTCTTTGAGGAAAGCCAGATACTCCAGATAGGGCATGCGCTCGACCATGGGCACCAGCTTTCCCTTTTGGAAAGTCTGTATGCTGTCGCCATTGCCCAGGAGGGCAGAGGCGTTGTAATACTCATAGTGGCCTATGCTGGGCGCATAGCGCGCCGATTTGGGAATGACTTCCCGGGTAGAATCTATGATCCTGCCCTCTGTCAGCCCTGTCAGCAGGCTGAGGTCAGGATGCTCAAGCAGCACAGCCCAAATAGGCCTCAACAGCATATCCGTCCGCAGGTTGTGGTTCCAGACGATCCTGGGAATAGCCGTTTCGGGCAATACCGCCAGATCTATGCTGTCCACGCCAGGCTGGCGCATAAGGCGCGCAAAAGTGAGAATCTGTTCCCTGGCCGTGCCGGAATATTTGTTATACGGGTCAATATTGGGCTGAATCAGCCGCACATTCAGGCTTCCTTTTTCCTGAAAAACATCCCGATCCGGATTCAGGATATAGGGCTTTACCACAAAAGGAAAAGCCAGCAGCAAGGCTATACCCGTCGCATAGGCATAGCGCCGGTATTTGCTCACCTGAGCCGCCCGGATCATCTGGTACACCAGCACATTGACCAGCAAGATATGCAGCGAAATGCCAAGCGTACCGGTGAATTCGGCATATTGTATCCACCAGGGGTAGAACGTCTGGCTGTGTCCCAGGGTCATCCAGGACCAGGAAAGCTCCCAGCTGAAGTGTAACCACTCAAAAGTGATCCAGAAGGCAACGAAGCCCAGACTGAAAATAAAGGCCGTAGAGGCCCTCCTAAGGCGCGCAAAGAGGTAGACCGGAATGGTCATCAGGACCGGATTGATCAGGTTGGCGACCAGACCCGCGGTGAGTGCGGCTATTTTTTCATCGGGTGACTCTACGCCCAGGGCCGTCAGCATGATCCAGTAGCAACCGCCTACATTCCAGATCAGGAATGTCAGGTAAGCGTAGCGAAATATCTGCGCGTAGCGCGAGATGGTAGCCCTTTTGTACCAAAATGCTTTTCCCTTAAACCGCCAGATAAACTGCAGCGTTAGCATTCGCCAGATATTGATGAAGAAGGCTTTGAAAAAGCCCCAAAGGCGGTCTTCATACACCCGATCAGGGGTATGGTCCATCAGCAACAACAGCGGCACAAAGGCGATGTATGCTAAAAAGGAAGTAGGAAAAGGGGGAAAGGACAATACAAGCATCAGGCCGGAGGCCAATACCATCAGATAGGGTCTGTTTCGAGCCAGCCGATAAATCGACCATTTTTCTTTTTCCGGAGCCATATATTTGCCAATCTACGCGCTTCTCCGCTAAAATTCCACCCGATAGGTAAGAATCGGAATCAATCCCAATTGGTATTTGGTAATCACCTGGTCTGCCTGGGGATCAAAATAGCGATATGCGATATTTTCCTGTCCCATAACATTCTGAAGGTCAAGGGACAAAATGCGGTTTGCGTCTTTTTTCTGATTTGTATAAGTAAAGCGAATATCCAATCGGGAATAGTCAGGTAATTTTTCTGAAAAGGCCTGATCGTTCGCGTAAACGGTCGTTTCGGCAAGCCGTGAGGCTTCGACATCTATGGGCGTATTAAAATAGCCGCCCTGGTATACAAAACGGGCATGAATGCCCAGTATGCGGCTTTTGTCTTCTTTATTAAAATAAAACTCCTTGCCCGCCGTCAGCGAACTGGCATATTGGCCATCGTAGCGCGCCTGCCGTTGCTCGCCGTCGGCGCCGGTATAAAAAGCCTCATAGTAGGTGAGGCTCGCCAGGAAATAATACCCCCGATCCAATGTGCGCTCCACGCTCACTTCCAGGCCATAGTTCAGGCCTGTGCCTTCATTTACCAAAGCTTCCCCTATGAAGCCATCTTCAAATAAATTGAGCGCAGAAAAACTGCTCATGGGATTTGTGCTGATGGGCACATTGAAAATCACCTGAGCATAAGGCTCAATCTTCAGGCTGAGGTGATCGCTGAAGCGATGCGCATAGCTGATCACGGCATGATGTGCCTTGGTGAAATCCAATCCCTGATTGACATAGCTTGCCTCTATTCCGCTGCTGTCAACTGGTGAAAAATAGGTGCTCAAAGCTTGCATCTGGCTATGCAGGCCATATCCCAGGGTGAAACTTTGTTTTTCATTCATCGCATAGCGGAGGCGTGCGCGGGGTTCTATGGATGTCGAGCCATTCAGGCTGAGTCGCATGACATGTACCCCTGCTTCTAGCAGCACTTTATTTTTGAGCGCATAGCTCAATTGGGCATAGGGCTGCAATAGCCCCGTTTTCCCTTTGCTGGCGCCTCGCGTCTGCAGCGCTTCTGTGCTGCTGATGCGCCTCACCCGGGAATACAGGTCGTATCCGATCTGATTTACATAAACTCCCGCCCTCAATTTGAGGGAAGAGTTAAAGCGATGGGTGATGCCGCTGGTAAAGGACAAGCGGGATTGGCTGTAGAAATCTTCTCCCACACGCACCAGCGTGACGGTATCCCGCAGATAATCTGAGTTGCGTTCACTTTGCAGGCCAGAGCCCACAAGCACAGTTCGCCAAAAAGTCTTTTTACCCAGCAATAACTCATGACTAAAGCCTACAGCTCCCATTTTGGATTTGAAGGTGATATCTGAACGGTCTTTTTGGGTTTTCCAAAGGGAATCGTTGGCCACCCGGACAGCCCTGAAGCTGTTGATGCTGGAGCCTCCCATGCCAAAAACCCGGAAAGTACCTGCCTTTTTAGCGGGTATTTCAATGTTGAAACTCAGGTCCTGGAAGTTGATGGTTTCATCACCGAAACTCACCCCCAATTTGCTCAGCAAACCTACGGTGGAGTAGCGGTAATTGCCTAAAAAGGAAGCATTTCCTTTTCCGCCGATGGGGCCTTCGGCCGAAATATCGAGGCCTATCAGGCCAAATTGCAGGATGTATTCATCCTTGCCAGAGCTACCCCGGCGAAAATTGATGTCCATCACTCCCCCCAGGGAGTTGCCGTATTGCGCTTCATAAGCGCCGCTGAGGAAGGAGGAGTTGCGCATCATTTGCGCGCTCAGGATGTTGAATCCGCCGCCTGTGAGGCTGGGGCGGTCGCTGATGGTACCAGCGTTATTGAGGTGGTTGGGGTTGACGATTTCAACCCCTTCGAGCCGCCAGCTCAGGCTGGCGGGGGAGTTGCCCCGCACACTCAGGTGGTTCGTGCCGTCGTCCGGCGCGGTGACGCCGGGATAGGCCGTCACGAGCCGTGCCGGGTCAAAATAGGTCGCAGGGTAGCGACGAATCTCTTCCATCGTAAAGGTGCGTTTGCTCAATCCATTCAACTGGCGGGATTGATTGGTCGCAACGATGAGCACGCTGTCGGTTTCGGAATAATTATGGGTTAAAGCGATTTCCAGGAAAATCTCTTTGCCCGTTTTGACTTCCAAATCGGACAGCAAATACTGCATATAGCCGTTTTTGGTCACTGTCACCACTCGCCGACCCACAGGAACATTATTGATCTTAAACCTCCCGTCCTTGTCAGAAAGGCCAACGATATTTTTTACACTGTCTTTGATCGTAATAGAGGCACCCGAAATCAGCTCGCCGGTAAAATCATCCGTGATTTTTCCTGTGATATTTACTTTCAGGTTTTGGCTATAAATATTTGATAATGAGATACTGAGAAGAAGAAATAGAGAAAATAAAAACTGTTGGCTTTTCATGCTTTATCCGTTGGAGTTCTTGTATGCTGCAATTAAGGCAAATGGAGGGACTGCAAAAATGCGAAAAGTTTGCGAATGCAGCAGGGTAATAATTTTGCGCACTTGCTGACTTATGCCTGGAGAAATGTCTTTACCTAATTCAAAAAACAGTTTTGCCATGGAAGATTTGATAGAATTGATAACCGAACACAGAAACTTGCCTCCATTTGAAAGCATCAAATTTCATGTAGGAGGAAATGTCTTGCTCCGGCAGGGGGATAGCTTTAAAGTTGAGGTAAGTGCGGAGAATGAAAGCATGATTGATAAGGTGATTACCAAGGTTCGGCGTAAAAAGCTCAAAATTTACATGGGCGGATGGCGCTCCATTTTTCCTTATCCTAAAGGAGAAATGGAAATCGTGGTGCAGACGCCGGATGTAAAACGGATAGAGGTTTCTGGTATGGGAAAAATAACCAGCGATGGCATTTTTACCCTCAATGAGATCAAACTCGTCAGCAGCGGGGTAGGGCGAATGGAGCTCGATCTGGACGCTCAATACGTCAAAGTAAACCTGAGCGGTACGGGGGATATCCGGCTGTCGGGAAAAGCAGAAATGCTGGAGGTAAATATGTCGGGCATTGGCAATGTAGACGCTGGCGCCATGCTCGCGCAGGAAGCGAAAATCAAATCCAGTGGAATCGGAAATGCAAATCTACAGGTAGATAAGTTTCTGAAAATCAGGGCTTCCAGTATCGGAAACATCCGATACAAAGGCGAAGCCAAAGTAGATAGCCGCTTCAGCGGCCTGGGCAAAGTCGAAAGACTTTAGGGCTTAGACTATCCCCAAAGAATCAAATTCTTTGCCGAGGATCTTCTGCGAAGATACCCCCATCCAATTGTCCAGTACCTCCGCATAGACGGAGCGAAAATCCACGCTCCACGGCAAATCGCCATCATCGAGCTGTGCCAGGTCAGGCACAGCGTTGTAAATTCCCGCCTTGCGGAGACCTCCGCCTATCAGCAGCAGGTTATTGGCTTTGCCATGATCGGTGCCATTGCTGGCATTTTGTTGGACCCGGCGGCCAAACTCCGAAAAAGTCAGAATCAGCGTATCCTCCATGCGACCGTTTCGCTCCAAATCACGGACAAGCGCAGCTACTCCCTGCGAATACGTCCCGAAAAGGCGCGCCTGCGTACCTTTTTGGTTGATATGGGTATCAAAACCCGAAAGCGAAGTGTAAAACACTTCCGTCTCAACCCCCGAACAAATCAGTTCGGAAATCATCTTCAGGCTCTTGCCGAAGGCATGGGGCGGGTAGATTTCCGTCGAACGGTATACCTTCGATGCCTCATAAATATAGTCCGTAGACTGGCTCGTCTGTACCAGGCTTTTATACAAAAAGTCCAGATTCCCATCCCGCATCCCGCCATCCCGCACCCCGCCTCCCACCAAAGCTTGCACATACGCATCCTGCGTAGCCCTATGCATCTGCAGCGGATTCCGCACGGCAAGGCCGTTTGCGTTCTGCCCTTTGAGCGCGAGGCTGAGCATATCAGCCATTTCGATGACCTTGTGCGGTGCCGCACAGCCTTCGCAACTGTTGTCCAGATAGCGGCCCAGCCAGCCTGTTTGCAGGTATTCGCTGGCATCGCTGGCCGTATGCCAGATATCCATCGAGCGAAAGTGAGAACGGTTGGGATTGGGGTATCCGACCCCATTGATGAGGGCAAGCTGCCCCTGATCGTAAAGTGCCTGCAAGGGCTTCAGAGCGGGATTGAGGCCGATATCGTCGTTGAGGGGAAGTACTTCCTCCATCGCAAGCCGGGGCCGCAGTTTGTAGTAAATATCATTGCGATAGGGCACAAAGGCATTTAAGCCGTCACAACCGCCGGATAGCTGGATGATGATGAGCTTTTTGCCATCCGTATTCAGGCCGCCATGGCCCAAAGCCTGCAAAAACTTCGGCATGAATAGAGAGCCGGAAGCCAAAGCTGATATTTTGAGAAAATCTCTTCGGGTACCCATTTTGTTTTTTTAGTAAAAGATCAAAAATATGTAGAGCATGTAAGCAGGCCTACATTTCCTATCATAGAAACCAGCCTTATCTGCGTCCCTCCCCCCTCAGCAAAGCTGATACTCCGGCGTACCCAAAATCCGCATACAAAGCGTCTTGAGGCGCGTTTCATGGTCCCGCTCTTTCACAAAAGACAACAGCTCAGCGTCTGCCATGCGCAGCGGACAGATCAGAAAAAGCGTTTTCAACAATTCCAGCATATCGGTAGAAGAAAGCCCTTTTGTGGCGCTGGACAGGTTTTTCCAGGCAATATCTGCTTTCAGTTTTTTGCCAATAGGCTTCTTATCACCTCCCAGCAAATCCAGGCCTTCTTTGCCCGCAAAGTTTTCTATCAAACCCAATTCCAGCTGATAATCAGCTACGATCAGCGCCTGTGGAATGCGCAGCCGGGCCAGCAAGGTCGTCGAATCAATCCAGGCTCTGTCTTCAGGCCAGCCCGCCACATTGGGGGGATAGAAAAGTACTTGTCCCAAAGCCTTTTGCAGGAAAAAAGCAGACTCTTTTTCCTTAAATTCCATGTCCAGTTGCCGCATAAGGCCCACTATATACTCGATGGGCGATTTGATGCGGCTGCCAATCACCTCTTCTGTATAGAAGTGGTCGGAGGTGAAAATCATCTCCATCAGCCCGGCGATATCATAGTTGCTTTTGTAAAAAGCCTCAGACCAGATGGAAACCATCTTTTCATTCAATTGGGGGCTGACAAAAAATCGGTAGATTTTTTCGGTCAGGTAGCGGGCCGTTTGCGGATTCGCAAGTACGATCGCGATGATGTCATCGCCATCAAATGTGCCGCTATGTCCCATAAAGGTCTTTTCGCCAAAGTCATGTTGATTTTTGCGAAAAACGAATGCGCCTTTTCCATCAAATCCCCAGCCGGTGAATGCGCGCGCAGCTTCCTGTATGTCTTTTTCGCTATAGTGACCTCGTCCGAGGGTAAACAGTTCCAGCAGCTCACGTGCAAAGTTTTCATTGGGTTGAGCCTTCTTATTCTGCTGATTATTAAGGAATTGAAGCATGCCCGGGTTTTGAGAGATGGCGTGCAGCATGTCCCCGAAATTTCCCAGCGCATGCTTGCGCAGCGTATTGTTTTGCACTTCTGCCAGGAAGCCGTTGCGCAGGTTGCAGGCGAAATGGTCGTGCCAGAAAAGGGTCATTTTTTCCCGAAAAAATGCAGGAGTCTTCGCCATATAGCTCAACCAGGCATGATTGAGTTCTCGTACTGTTTCTTTGTTTGCCTTGCGAAAAGCGCGTTTTTCCTCCTTGCTCATATATTTGGGCAGCGTCAGCAATTCGCCCGAAACCCGCCTGATATCCTCCTTACTCTTCGAGTCTTTCATGATTTTGGATACCAGGGTGGAAATATTTCCTCTGGGCAGATTCATCAATTCCTGCAGGCTGAGGCCAAAGCCTGCGCGATTGTACAGATGTTGTGCGTGTTTGAGTTTCATCATAAGTCAGACTGGCCATCAGGCCAAAAGTTTAACGCAGTTTTTCCCTAATTTCGTCCCCACAAACAAAGTATGCATGTCCTTCTCCGCTGATACCTTTATCCAACGGCTTTTTGGTGCAAATCCTGATTTTGAAAGCCTGTCAAATGAACTTTGGCAGTACCAACGTGTGCAAAATCCTATCATGCGGCGCTTCCTGGATCTGCTGGGGACGGAGGAAAAAACCTTTATGCCCATCTCTTTTTTCAAAGAGCATGACATGAAATGTGGAGGCGATTGGTCGCCCGTGGCGACTTTTGAGAGCAGCGGGACCACAGGGCAAATTCCCTCCCGCCACCATATTCTCGATATGAATATCTACCGCCAGGCGGCCCTGGAGGGCTTTTTTCACTTTTTCGAGCGAAAGTCCTACCGCATATTGGCGCTTTTGCCTTCCTATCTGGAAAGAGGAAATTCTTCTTTGGTACAGATGGTGAAGCTCTGGATAGATGAATTTGGGCTGCCGGGCAGCGGTTTTTACCTCTACAATTTTGAGGCGCTGGAGCAGGCCATCAGCGAGGCTGCTGATGCAGGAGAGCCTATCCTGCTGATAGGTGTCGCTTTTGCGCTGCTGGATTTTGCGGAGCAAAATACAACTCCCTTACCGCCCGATACCATCGTGCTGGAGACAGGCGGCATGAAAGGCCGCAAAGAAGAAATTATTCGCGATGAGCTGCATCAGCTCCTGACTAAAGGATTGAAAATCAATCAAATAGGGTCTGAATACGGCATGACTGAGTTGCTCAGTCAGATGTATGCGAAAAGCGCTGGGCGCTTTTTTGCGCCGCCATGGGCGAAAGTCGTCATCTCAGATATTCATCTGAGCAGCCTGCCCAAAGCCATCGGCCAATCAGGCCGCATCAACCTCATTGACCTCGCCAATGTGCATAGCTGCGCTTTCATCTCGACCGATGACATCGGTCGCATGTATCCTGATGGCTCTTTTGAAGTCCTGGGAAGATTGGATGACAGCGAAATGCGCGGATGCAGCTTGATGTATTAGGTTAAAAGAAAATAGCATTTCCCATAAGAAGCTTGCCGCTATGCCAAAACGCACGAAATATGGGTGAATCTGTCATATAAATGATTTTTCCGTCGCCATAATTTTCCACGCCTATAGCCAGGCTATTGTCTACTTTTTGCTTGATGCGAGCCCCTACAAAGCCCATGATATGGCTTTCTTCACCGAATATGCCCACATTTTGATGAGAATTGGCTGAGCCTCCCAAAAGAGGGTAGGTGTTTTTGTTGCGTTTCATCAAATAGGTTTCATTGCCAAAACCAAAGGCCAGGGGATGGCTTTCATCCAGGGTCAGGCGGTAAATACTTCCGGCAATCGTATTGCTGAGATAGGATCTCTCCTGATCCTCATAGCGATCTGCACGGGACAGTTTCAAATCGAAATCAAGAGAAAAGGAGCGCTTTTGAGCGATTTTCTCTGCTGCCAGCATGTCTTTGGCCAGTTGGGTGAAAATGTTTTTATCATCATCTTCCGCAAATTGACTGAAGGCCTGAATGGCTTTTTCCATCACAAGCAGTTTGCCGCCCTTATTTGCAAAATTGAGCAATTGATCGCGGTAAGCCTCCAGGTTTCCGGAAGGAAGAATAATCACATCATATTCATTCAGGGAAATGTCGTCCAAAAAGTCGGTATGCAGCAGGCTGATAGGGTAGTGGAGCACCTGCTCAAAATAGTGCCATACCTCCCCAAAACTGGTAGGTGTTATTTCTTCCCCCCCCACCAAAGCGACGCGGGGAGCATCTATAAACGCCTGAGAGCCAGAGCCTATGTCATTTCCTTCCAGCATGCCTGAACTGATGTAGCTCAATTCACATTGGTTTTTGTTTGCCAGTAAAACCACTTCTTTTTCGTAGCCTGGCTTATTTTCAGCGGCTGAAATGATGAGGGTGCCCCGCCCGAACTGTTTTCCGTCAACGGAAATCGGTGCTTTGGCGTAGCGTAGGTGTATCCCCTTTTGCAGCAAGGCGGAAAGAAGTTGCAGGTCCTTCACACTTGACCAGGGGCAAAAAATGGCATAGGGGCTTTTTTCAGGCAATTCATTGGGCTGAAAGCCAGGTGCAGCCGCCGTCTGCGTCAGGTTGATGCGGCTCTTGCAGGCATAGGCTTCCACCTGGTAGGCATAAGGCAGCGCCCAGGCTGTCAAATCATAAGTGAGAGAATCGCTGAGCGCTGTATGCGGCTCAAATAAGACCTGTACAAGCCTGCCCTGAGGCTGGAAGGAGCTGATAAGCAGATCGCCTTTTTCTACCGTAAATTTTTCCTGCTCACGGTTTTTGAAAAAGGAATAGCCTTCAAAATTTTTGTTGATATCTGACGCCACAAAACTATATGCAATCTGTTGGCGGTCAAGTAATTGGCAGAGAGCCTGGATATTTCCGGGCTGATTGGTCTGCTTGACGATGTAGCTTTTGTAGGTACCCGTTGGGAGGGTAGATGCGATTTTGAAGTAGTCTTCATAGGATGAAAGGAGCTGCTTGCGCTGGGCAAAAGCCAACTCTACAGTGGAGATGCTGGTGGTGAGATGATGCTGAAGCCTTTCTGCTAAATAAAGGCTGTCGCCCCGCTCGCGCCTGACCAGCCTTCCGGCTCTGCCAGATCCGCCCTGCTCATAGGTAAAGCCTTGGGCCCCGTTGAAGATGGGCCAGGTGTCTCCGTAGCTGGGGTAGTAGAGGTCAAAAACCTCCCCAGTATAGTACAGCCAATGATTTTGATCGAAATAGCGGGCGTGGTTTGCGCCCATAAGTTGCTGGAAGCGGCGCTGCCAGGAGGTGATCTGAGGATGGTAAGGCTCCGCTGCCGGAGCGAAAAAATAGGGCGAATTATAGCCCATTTCATGAAAATCCACATGCAATTGTGGCATCCATTCCTGGTAGAAAGCAACGCGTTGCTGGCTTTCAGGCTGGCTTTGCCAGGCCCAGTCGCGGTTGAGGTCGAAGAGATAATGGTTAAATCTGCCTCCAGGCCAGCTTTGCTGGTGCTCCCAGCTGTGAGGGTTGGCGTCGCCTTGCAGGCCGCTGACCTGTCGGTACCAGTTGACATAGCGATCCCGACCATCGGGATTGAGGCAGGGGTCGAGGATCACGACCAGGGAGTCTAGCCAGGGGCGGTAGGCTTCATTTTGCGTTAATTCATACAAAAAAAGCATGGCCGACTCACTACATACCGCTTCGTCACCATGTACATTGTAACTCATCCAAATGATGGCAATGTCCTCTTCTTTGGCTTTTCCAGCCATCAAACTGGCTTTTTGCAGGTTGTTAAGGCGAATGGCTTCCAGCCGTTGCTGGTTTTTTTCGGAAGTGATGATGGCCGCCATCAAAGGCCTGCCTTCCGGCGTTTTGCCATAGGAATGGAGCCTCACAAGCGGACTGCCGGCTGCTACAGCCTCAAAATAATCCACCACTTCATGATGACGGGAAAACTGGCTTCCCATTTCAAAGCCCAGAATCTCCTCAGGATGAGGAATTTGCTGAGCCAAAATTCCTGAACTCAGCCAGGCAAACAAAATTGCAATTACACCTATCTTCATTTCCAAATTCTCTTAATTCTTTCTCCACCCGTCATCTTCTGCGCGTGGGATGCCCTTCTGCATGATTTTTTCAGCAAAAATATACTGTACCTGCTCAATGCGGATATTGGCTCCCCCTCCGGGTTCATAGAGTATCTCACAAACGAAATTTCTGCTGCCCAGGGGAAAGTTGAATTTCTGGTTGGTGCCGTTTCGGAGAAAATTTTCTTTAAATGCCTCTTCAAACTCTGTCCTGTAAAGCGCATAGGTAGGATCTTCGAAGTATATAGCATGCATAAGAGCTTGCGTTTCTTCCACCCAAAAAGAGGGTTTGGGGTTGATCTCTTCGGGTTTGATGAGTAACAAAATAGAGATATGATGTCGCTTGCAGCCTGTCTGGCTGATCACCAGCCTGCGCCCACGCCCCAACTGGGCGCGTTCCCACTTTTTGAAATCATCCCAATGATGATCGGTGAAAAAGGGATTATAGGCGGCTATAACCGGCTTTAAATCTTCCTTTTGTATGCGGCAATCTGCCTGTTGTCCCCAAACTGAGAGTGGTAACAGCAAGAGCAGAAATAGATGTCGAAGCATAGGCGGAACGTATCTATCGAGGCTATGCTGAATAGCCTGTATTATTTCTTTTCAAGGTTGCGAACGGCCTGGTCATAGACCCGACGCATACCCTCTACGAGGCCAATCCGTGGCTTCCATCCCAACTCATTGAAGACGTAGTCCATATTGGCATAGCGGGCATGCACGCCGACGGGCTTGTCCAGCAAGGTCTTGATGGGCGGTTTATATCCGGCAAAATCGGTGAAGATGTCAATGATCTCAAGGAAAGAAGTAACCTTTCCTGAACCGATATTGATAGCACTGCCATCTTTGATGTGGTCCATAGCAAAGAGCATGCATTCGATGCAATCTTCGATATGGACGAAGTCGCGTCCCTGCTTGCCTGTGCCCCAGACTTCGAAAGGCGTTTCCTTTCCGGCGGCACGTGCTGCGATAGCAGGAACAGGATAACTCAGGTCCTGATCCTCTCCGTAGCCGGAGAAGGGGCGGATGCAGGTGACCGATAGGTCATAGTGTGCTGCTGCGATGCGGGCGAGATACTCGCCTGTCAATTTTGACCAACCGTAGGTCATGTCAGGCTGTCCCAGACGACCGTGGTCGAAGTCTATATCGCTTTCTGAAAGCGCGATGTGATCTGTTTCTTTCTGTAAATCAACAGGATATGCAGCACTGGAGCTGGGATACATGACACGCTCAGGCTTGTGGCGCACCGCCCAGAAGAAAAACTCCGCGTCTATGGCGAGATCAAGGGCCACCATCATGGGGTCGCCGTCAATTTTAGCCCTGCCGCCAACAATGGCTGCAAAGTGAAAGACATCGCTGAAGCGAGTCACTCCAAAGGTGTCTTTCAGCCAGCTTGGCTTTTCGAGTGCATGGAGCAGGAAACGGCGGAAGTCGCCCTTCCAAAAAACGACACGATCTCCTTCTCCCCAATATTCAATATTGCCTTCTGTGCGGTTAGCTTGATTGGTACCGAAGGTATCCTCGACAGCGATCCACTCGCTGGGGTTGGTGCCTACCGAAAGATCATCTACGATGATGATGGTGTCTTGAGTGGTGCGATACAAGTATTTTGCAACATTGCGGCCTACAAATCCACAGCCGCCGGATACAAGATGGTATTTCATGAATAGAATTTGTTTAGAAGATAAGAGAAGAGAGGCGAGAGGCGAGAGGAGAGAGGAGAGAGGAGAGAGGAGAGAGGAGAGAGGAGAGAACCGAGACTGCCTACTGCCTACTGCCTACTGCCTACTGCCAACTGCCTACTGCCTACTAAAAAACTGCTAACTGACCAGCTCTTCGCCGATTTCTTCTTTGATTTTGTATTCGTTTCGAATCGAAGAATTGCGGCCAATCAGCTCGCCCAGCAGGCCTATACTAAAGAGGACCATCCCAGTCAAAAGGGATGTTGAGCCAAAGATCATCGCGGGTAGGCGATGTGAGATGCCTTCTCCCCAGACGATTTTTACAAATAAGAGATATAACAGGGCTACGCCCCCTATCAGCATGAAAATCATGCCCCAAAAACCAAAAAAATGAAGCGGCCGCTTCAGGTATTTTTGGGTAAGTACCAAAGAAATCAGGTCCAAAACGCCTTTAACGCCTCTGCTGAGGCCTGAAAATTTGCTTTTACCATGGATGCGCTCGCGGTGAGCCACCACTTTTTCTCCGATTTTTTTAAATCCAGCATATTGGGCCATCACAGGGATATAGCGATGCATTTCGCCATATACCTCTATATTTTTTACCACTTCATTCTTGTATGCTTTAAGCCCACAGTTGAAGTCGTTCAATTTGATGCCCGATACCTTGCGGGTTAGGGCATTGAAAAATTTGGAGGGAAATGTTTTGGAAAAAGGGTCATGGCGCTCTTTTTTCCAGCCTGACACCAGATCTAAGCCCTGAACCATGATCATGTCATACAACTCTTTGATCTCTGTGGGATTATCCTGAAGATCGGCGTCCATGGTGATGACCACGTCCCCCTGGGCTGCCTGAAAACCCACATGCAAAGCTGCAGACTTGCCATAGTTACGCTGAAAGCGGAGACCTTTGAGGGCCGGATATTTCAGCTGTAGATTTTTTACTACCTCCCAGGAAGTGTCTGTACTCCCATCATCAATCATGATTACTTCATAGCTGAAGTCATGTTTTTGTGTATTCTCATGGATTT
The DNA here is from genome assembly GCA_030430205.1 of Bacteroidia bacterium. Classification (GTDB taxonomy): domain Bacteria; phylum Bacteroidota; class Bacteroidia; order J057; family J057; genus JAUIGE01. The sequence goes on from JAUIGE010000013.1 coordinate 132,272, forward strand.
CTTCCATGAGCTGTGGAAGGGAGCCCTCTTCATTATATAAAGGAATTACAACAGATATATCCATCACATTCATAGCATTTTGAAAAAGAGGACGCAAGTTAATTAAAATTGTTTTGAGTTCCCGAGACCTAGCCAACCCGGACTGCTTTTATGAAGCGGGTGCTCCAATAGCCCACATCGAGTCTGTCTTCACGCACTCCCTTGCTGACAGTAGCATGAATGAAGCTGATTTCGCTGCCATCCACCTGGGTGATCAATCCTACATGATTGATGTTGCCATCATTTCGGGAACTGAAAAAAACCAGGTCGCCTTCCTGAATTTTTTTGGGTTTGATACTTTCGCCGGATTCTGCCAGGTCGCGAGATGTTCTGGGAAGAGTCATTTCTATACTCAGGAAGGAGGAAAACACAAGGCCTGAGCAGTCTATCCCTTCTTTGCTTGTCCCGCCATATAAATAAGGTGTCCCGATGTAAGAGCGTGCTACTTCAAGGACTGTGATGATCGCCTTGTTAGGCAGACTTGTACTTGGGATGGGATCCGGGTCAACTTTGGGCGGCTCGGGGACTTGGGTTTTAACGGTATCTAAAACGGCAATATCCACCACATTATAAGGCTCTGGAATACCCTTGGGAATAACTTTTTCCTTGCCCTTGCGCAGGTAGGCATAGCGATCTGAATTGTTACGAAATGACTGACAGGCAGTATTCAGTAAAAATAAAGGAAGAAGACATGCTATGAAAGTAACTTTTTTGAGCATAAATCAGATAATTGAAAAAAAACGAATTATAACGAAAAATGAAGCAGACAGCCATTTTCTCCTACAACCCATCCCTCAGAAGCACCGCTCAGCCGTATGCCGAATAAGTCATCTTTTGAATCATTTTCCAGTTTTTGCCAGCTGGCACCGCCATCTCCGGTATGCAACACAAGCCCTTTATCTCCCACGATATAGCCTGTCTCTTCATCCCAGAAAACGACCTCATTATAAAATTGCCTGACTTTTCCCAGGGCATCGCCCTTGCGAAGCGTCTCCCAGTTACTTCCCCCATCCTTCGTGCGAAGGATGCTGCCGCTCCGTCCCACGGCGAAGCCGGTAGAGGCAGTCGGAAAAGCCATTGCGGTGAAAAATTCACCTTCAGCAGGCAGTAACTCCCACTGCAGCCCTGCGTCTGTGCTTTTGAGAATGGTCCCAAAACCGCATGCAAAAACGGTTTGATCATCGACAAACAGGACATCGCGCAATTCTACCTCCAGGCTATCGATAATACGCCAGCTATTGCCCTGGTCTACCGACCGGGCGATGATGCCTACATCATAGGCGACCCCGCCTACGGCGAGGACGACCCCTTCTTTCGCAGAGATACTCCGCATCGGCAACCATCCATCCAACTGGCGAAGTTGCCAGCTCTGACCGCCATCCAGGGTGCGGGCACATTTGCCGCTGATGCCACAAAGAAAGCCCGTCCGGCTATCTAAAAAGTGGGCATCAAACCAGCTTTGGCCAAAAATTTCAGGCTCTATTTGCCAGTGGGAGGCGCCGTCAGCAGATTGCATGAGGCTTTCTTCTCCGTAGCGCAGGCCTCCTGCGATCCAGAGCAGGCTGTCGCCTGCGGAGGTGATGACCTGGAGCTTGTTGGTAGCAGGATTGGCAATGCGCTCCCATTGAGGAGTGAGTTTTTCCGTACAGGAGCCAAGCGCAAAGGCAAGGAGTAATATGTAAGGGAAAAATTTCATCGCTCAAATGTATCAAATAGTCAGCTCTTGTGTGGGGTCCCAATAGTATTTCCCCAAATCCTGGACCTGGTTTTCCCTCACAGGGATGCCTTCTGCCACCAATGCCTGCTCCATGGCATCAGGATGGGAAAAATGATGCCTGCCAGTCAGCAGGCCGTTGCGGTTGACAACCCGATGGGCGGGCACATCGGGCATGATGCTGGCCTTGTTGAGGGCGTAGCCCACAGCTCTGGCGCTTTTGGCTGCGCCGAGGTAGCGGGCGATGGCTCCGTAGGAGCTGACTCTACCCCGGGGGATAAGCTTTACAACCTCATATACATTCTCAAAAAAAGGGTAGTCCATAATTTTTTTGGGGTGAAATTTGTTTCGGCAAGCTTATTGTAAACGACTGATTGCCAGAATTTTGTCCATATTTTTTTCTTTTTTTTATGGATATTTTTTAAGAAAAATTATTATATCCTTGAATAAAAAGTGATAGGCACACATTTTTTTGGTATGGTCATTGCCTAAATGAGATATGATTTTCTAAATCAATTAATCAAAACACGAGATTTTTGTCAACCCCCTATTTTAGTCATTTGCTATGAAAAAAAATGCCTTTTTGTTTTTACTCCTTGCTTTCGCCTATACAGGTGTTCTCTTTGGCCAGCCTAGTGTCATGTTTGAAATACGAAACGAAAGAACAGTAACACATCCCACCCTGGGCTCTGCCGATGCCTTTGATTTGTACATGTCTGCCAGTTTTAGTGGAACATATCATAGCAGAGGCCAGATTTATTTTAATTATAATATGAACAGGTTTGGCCGTGCCGTACATGCAGCTGGTCGTGTAGAACTTGAACATGGGGATTTGTTGAGTGGAGAACTCATTTTTTTGGGAGATACTACGCCTAAGTATAATACCATCAATGTGATTGACAATTCTCAAAGTAAAGTAGTATTTACCTGGCAAAGCAATTTCCTCAGTTTTTTGCCTAATCCTGCGATTCACAATAGTGTTCCGGATTCGGCTACATTGATCTACACGATTTATTTAAAGATTTTTGACCCTTTGGAGCCTGCCAATGTGAGCTATGATTTTACCCTGATGGCAGGACAACAGTTTATGTTGACGGATTCGGACAATGATGGAAATCCTGATGAAGTCCCTTATGCGAACGGATTTTTGCCTGTTGAACTCCTTAATTTTAAGGCGGAGAGGCTTGGAGACGAAAATGCTCTTCTGAGCTGGGAGACAGTTACAGAAGTAAATAATGACAAATTTGTCATTGAAAAAAAGAAAAACAATGGGGATTTCGAGGCCATTGGAGAGGTGAAGGGAGCTGGTACTACTGAAGAAATGCAGCACTACAGCTATGTGGATAAAAGCGGTCTTGCTGACCAGAATTATTATCGCCTCAAGCAAATAGATATAGATGGTGCAATAACCTACTCTGATGTAGTAGAGATTGGGTTTGATGCCTATGCAAATGACAAATTTGTCGTTTATCCTTCGCCTGCAAAGGATCATACTTTCCTGAAGGCCGTCAGTGAGCTTGAGGGGGACTATATGGTTTCTGTGATGGACCTGAGCGGTCGGCAGCTAAAAAGCCTGGTGCTTTCTAAAGACGCTCCTACGAGCGGTCTGCGCATTGATTTGTCTGATTTATCAGACGGGATGTATTTTGTCCGTACCGTCAGCCCTCTGGGCAGAGCATTTATCAATCGCGTTGTCAAAGTTGAGCAGTAACAACCAATACCCTTAAAAATTAACCATGATCGCCTCTCGAGGCCAGAGCTAGATAATTTAAGGAGTTGATGAGGACCTTCCTATACAGGGAGGTCCTTTTTAGTTGTACGGTCATATAAGCTCCTTTTTCACAAAATAGGACATTATTCGGAGGGAAGGGGGAATGCATGTATTTTGATAGATACGCCTGAAAAACAGTCAATTGTGAGCACTTAAGGAGGAGTTTTGTGCTGATTTTATCCAGCATGTATTGTTTTGTGTACAATATATGATTGTATGCAAAATTGGACAGCGGATTTGTTGCCTGAACACATGAAATGGGAGAGCCTGCTAAAAAGTCTATAAGGGGGGGAATATTTGGGAAGAGGTATGAATTTTCTTACCTTTATAAAATGGAAAAAATAAAAAGAAATCTCCTGTAGACTTTGGCGTTTTTTTTGCTTTTTACCTGGATATAAAAGGTAAGGAGGTGAAAATGTGAATGTGGCTTCAATGAGATTATTTGATGTTTTTTTGGAAAAAGCTTTCATTATCCTCATTAACAAAATGAACACCTTTTTCACGATCTTTGACCACAAATTATCAAAACACGAAAATCAAGAGCGGACAAAATAGGATTTAAGTAGTTGATAATTAGCTGTTTAGCCATATGTCTCTTTTGAATATTAGCACGGGAAACAACAGGAAGAATGAAAAGCCAAAGTTTTGATCTTACATTTCTTACCTCTGATGGATCAAAAAAATATGAAAATCTTAAGCTTTTTTTTCGCAATTGTTTGTTATTTTTTCCATTCATGCTTAAATAGCATACGATAAAATGTGTCCTATTATAGACAATTGAAAAAACACCCAATTTGGTTGTTGTCTAAATAAAAGGACTTGCCATAAAAAGATTACCCCTTTTTGTTGAGAACCTGAGATAGATTAAAGATTTTTACTAACACACACTTTAACTGATTAACCCATATACTCTCCAATGATGCCACATAGCACCGTTGAAATTACAAGTCAGAATAAGGTAAAAGGAATTTTCCAGCAGCCACTTGCATGGGTGGCTGCCTGTTTGTGCATGTTGGTTGACTGTGTTGTTAGTGCGATAGATGTATGCTGCTCAGATATGCAGCACTTTTTCACCCTGATAGATTCCCTCCTTAAGCCCCATACTTTCTTTCCTACCTATATATATAATAAACCTTCCTTTAGCCTACCCTCTCCTCCCCCTGATCGTAAGGCTTAATCTTCCTCTCACTATGCCATACATAGGTGAGCGGAACAAGGAATATTTATATTATCCAATAAAGTATCTAAGATTCAATCATTCAATAATTTTTTTATCATGAAGCATTTACCTTCCCAATCGCTATTAAGTAGCAGCTTTTCAAAGCTGAAGCTTGTGGTATTAGCTTGTGGAATGTTCCTATTAATGGGAACTAGTGCCTATGGTCAGAGAACTGCTACCCCTTGCGCAGTCAACCCTATTGCGGTTGCTAAAGCGTATGTCGGGTACCAGGGGCTGACCAATGAGACGGCTGCATTGTACTCATGGTGCCAAAATGAGACCCTGGCTAATATCCAGGCTTATTGCAACACCCTGTCCAATGCTGTTGACGCTGTGGCCAACTACAATGCACTTTCCGATGAGTGCAAAGCTAAGTACATCAGCCGCAAGCAAGAGCTTGAGGTGATCGCAAAACTCACGAAGTCGCGTCACTAAGCTAACCCATTGAAATCTGATAAAAATGATGATGCAAAAAGTAGCGCTCCGGAACGATTCAATAACAAATTCGGCAACTCAGTTGTCGAACTTTGCTGCGTTAAGTCCCTTCGCTTCTTGTATCGTTCTGACCCGGGGGTCCACCGGAAAGCGCATAGCACATCTCCCTCTATCAGATTTCAAACAAACGAACACGAAATCATTTCTCAGAAATGATCAAGGACCCTCTAAGGCATTTCGCCTTTATTTATGTGTAATTTTTTTAACGTCTTATTTCTTTCTAATCACAAATTCATGAAAAGGCTTTTTTACAATTGCTCTGTTCTCATGCTTTTCCTTCTCGGATGGAGTATGAGCTACGCGCAGCCTGGATGTCCCCCGAATGGCACGGTGCCTACGGTGACGCCTAAAGTCTGTATCAATTCCATTCCCGGGACATACGATTTGTCCCAGGAAGGTACGGGTGCAGCTGCTGGTGTAGTTGGCTGGAAATTTTTCTCAGCTATCACTACCGGTGGTTTGCCCATCAACCCGGTGACTACCATTCAGGTAGCACCTGAGACCTATTATGCAGTTTATGTCGATAACAATGGCAATCCTTGTTTGGATGGCATTTTTCCTCCGACATACTCTGTAGCTACTTTGGAAGTAGTGCTGAAACCTCAGCCTCCTTTCCAAACAATGACTGTATGTGCAGACAATACACCTCCTAGTTTGGGGCCAGCCCTCCTCGGTGGTGTATATGACCTGACACAGATTCCCGGAATCGATAAGTGGTTTACTGATCCTGCCGGAATCACTCCTGTTGTCATCACCCAGAGTGTTCCTCCCGGAACATACTACGGTTCTGTAGATGCCAACAACACCTCTAATGGTTGTGAGAGTGAGCTCGCTGTTTTGACAGTCAATCCTGCTCCTTATCCTCCGATCATTACTGCTCCTGTAGGTACACTCTGTGTAGATCCTGTTACAGGTACATTTGACCTCAATACTCTTGAAGTAAGGGTTAACTGGCCAGATCCTAACTATCCTCCAGGGTTTCCAAATACCATCATCGTTCCTGTAAACCGTCGCGTATTTACTACCGATGCTGCTTTGACAACTGTGACAGGTGGTGTTGTGCCTGCTGGTACTTACTATGTGTATCATACACTCTTCCAGTGTGCTTCTATGCCACTTGAGTTCACCATCAACCCAAGACCTGCGGCACCTGTATTGAGTGCTACTTCTGCTTGTGCTGATGATGTGAGTGGAGACTATGACCTGTGTAATGTTACTTCTACTAATCCTGCTGGAGTAACCCTTACCTGGTATGCTTCTTTGGCTGATGTAAGTGCAGGAAATGACATTGGTTCTTGCCCTCCGGGCTTCGCCAATCAGCTTCCTGGTACATACTATGCTACCTATACAAGTGTAGTAACAGGCTGTGAGTCTGCTCCTTCTGCATTTGAAATATATGAGACACCAGCTGCTTTGACAGGATATAACTGTCAGGGTGTTGCCGGCAACAATCCTCCACCTAATGGTGGCAATTGTGTAGGCGGTGATGGCGAGCAGGTGATCCGTTTGTTCTCTTGTACCGATGACGTATTTACTGTCACAGGTGTTGAGGACAAGATTAAAATGAACGATGCTTATGGCTTCGGTATCAATGGTCCTGTGATAGCTAATGCTGTTCTGACTTATTATGATACCTATGCTGATGCGGATGCAGGTAACAGTCCTGTTACTATCGCTAGCATCGTAGCAAGGTTTAATGCCAATGCTGCATCGAATAACAATCAGACAGAATATGTTTATGTAACACAGACAGACCCCAACACAGGCTGCGAGAGCGCCCCTGCTGGTCTTCGTCTGCGCATGCGTGTACGTCCTGTTATTGTTGTGACTACTCCTGACCCTATCTGTATTGGTCAGACAGTTGACCTGTGGACATTGGTAGAAGATACCAAAAACACAGCTGAGTCTTGGAACATTTACGACCTGGATCCAACTGCGGGCCCTGCTGTATTGCTTTCCTCTTCTCCTGCTGATGCAAATGGTGAGCCTGACGGTTCTATCGTATTCCAGCCTTCTTTCACTACTGCTGGTACCTATACATTCTGGTATGAGGCTGTAAACGAAGATGGTCCTTACAATGCTGACTGTAATGCAGTAGCTTCTGTTACCATTACTGTTCTGCCTAAGCCAGTTATCACTGCTCAGGTAGTAAGCTCTCCTGTATGTTCTGGTGAGCCTTTCTCTATCATCTTCCTGGATGCAAATGGTTTCCCTATTCCTAGCGCAACTGTGAATGATGTTGATGTCTCTGTAAATGTTGCAGGTGGCTTGAACGTTGTTTCCGGTCCTACTACAGGTCTGGGGCTGACTATCGGTGCCATCTCTGGAGATGTATATGAGAACTTCACTAGCGGTCCTCTGAATGTAACCTATACAGTTACACCTAATGGTCCACTACCTCAGAACTGTCCTGGTGATCCTATCAATGTAGTTGTTACCATCAATCCAGAGCCTATCATGACTGCTGGTTTGACTGACACCATTTGTTCTTACAATACTTCTAATTTAGTGCTTAGCCACACCAACAATTTACTTGGTGGTGGTGTGACTTATAAGTGGGTGGATAAACCACTTCCTTCTATCTTCCCATTCTCACCAGCTGCTCCCAATCCTGTATTGGATGGACCAGCTTCTGATCACACTAAATACCCAAATCCACTTGCGAACTACGGTCGTCCTGTAGCCAGCGCTGCGCCTATCACTGATAGCTACAGAAACGTTGCTTTGGGAGACAAAGAGGCTGTATATACAATCATCCCTGTATCTGCTGCTGGTTGTGAAGGTAATCCTGAGACTGCGAAAGTTGTTACCAATCCTGCTCCTGTTATTACCTTCCCATTAGGTGATACCATTTGTTCTGGTGGTACAACCAACATCGCTCTTTCTGTTAACCTTCCTGACAACATTGACGCGGTAGCTTATAAGTGGGACGTTCCTGCTGTATATCCTGCTGGTGTTACAGGTCCTGCTACAGGTAGCGGTGGTACCAATCCTGGTTCTTACGTCTATGTACCTGTACCTGTTCCTGGTCAGATCTTCATTCAGGAGACATTTACCAATACTTCTGGTTCAGTTCAGTTTGTTACCCTTGACCTAACAGCTTTGGGTGATCCTGTGAATGCTAACCTGAAAAATCCTAATGGCTGTGAGAGTTTAACTTTCCCGGTTATCATCCGCATCAATCCTGAGCCTGTGCTTACAAGCAACTGGCCTGCACTGCTTTGTTCTAACAATCCTACAGTTGACCTGAATGTAGTTACCCCAACAGAAACTTCTGGTGTGCCTTGTACAGGTGTATGGGAGCGCTGGGTAGCTGGTACCTGGGTAACTGTTACTGGTGTACAGACTGTGAGCAATGGCGATCAGTTCCGTTATACTTGTACTACTGTATATGGCTGTACTTCTTCTTTGACAGAAACTGTCAACCTGGAAGATGCACCTGTAATGACAGCTGTTCCTAATCCTCCATTGTGTGCTGACAATGTGAATCTTGCTGCCAAGATCATTGACATGAACACATACCAGCCTACAGTTACCAACTCTGTTGGTGGTCCTATCGCTGGTTCTGGTTCATGGACCAAGTACGGTGTACCTGTTCCTAATGGTTTATTAGCAACTCAGACAGTTCGCAATGGCGATACCTACTGCTACACATTCAATGCTGCCAATGGTTGTTCTGAGCAGGTATGTTATACCTTCATCATCAATCCATTGCCAAATGCAATCCTGACTGGTGGTGGTACTATCTGTCCTCCAGCAACTTCTACCAATGATGTTGTGATTTCTTTCACTACTACAGGTCCTTGGGATATTGCCTATACCATAGATGGTGGAACACCTATCGTTGTAAACAACATTGGTACTGCTACTTATACCATTGCTGGTAGTGGCTCTACTCCTGGAATGTACCAGGTTACTTCTATCCTTGATGGAAATGGCTGTTCTACTCCTGTAGGATATAAGTCAAATTCTGTAAATGTAGCTGCTCCAAATACTATTGCTGCAATCTGTCGCAATATCACTGAGCAACTTGACGGTAACGGCTTTGCTGCTATCACCGGTGGTGACATCGATGAGAATAGCGGTTATGGCTGTAACTCTGCTATCACTTTGACTCGTCTGGCTTATCCTCCGATCTTCACTTGTGCTGATCTGGGTGTAAATGACGTAACCCTCAAAGTATTTGATGGTAATACTGCTGCTCCTCATGATACCGCTTATTGTGTATCTAAAGTGACGATTGAAGACAACATTAAGCCTTCTATCGTTTGTGCTACTGTAGCCAATCCTTACAACACGGATCCAGGCGTATGCTACTGGGAAGTTCCTAATGCTCAGCTTGACCCATTGTTCACATCTGACAACTGTACAGTTGTTTCTGTAGAGCATAATGGCGCAAGCAAAGGCTTGACCGGTACCTATACCAACGCATCTCTGGCTGGTGCTCAGTTCCCTAAAGGTAGTACAATCATTACCTGGACAGTAACTGACCAAAGTGGCAACCAGGCTGCTTGTGCTTACCAGATCACTGTTGAAGACGACGAGGCTCCTGTAATTACATCTTGTCCTCCTAGCCGTGACATCTACACAAGTGCCAATGCTCTATATGACTGTGCAAGCATTATTCCTGACATGTTGGGAGAGCTCACATGGACAGACAACTGCCCACAGTGTGTGACTATTTCTCAGGATCCAGCAGGACCAAGTGCAGTTTCAGGTCAGCACCTTGACCAAACACTTGTTATTTTCCATGTAATGGATGACGCACATGATGTGACTTGTACAGCTACTTTGACACTGATCGACGATCAGGATCCTCAGTTCACTTTCTGTCCTCCTGCAGTGACAGTTGAGTGTAGCGATCCTAACCGTTCAATCGCTGACCTGGGTAATGCAACAGCTACAGACAACTGTGCTGCTACAGTAACCATCACACATAGCGATGTTGTTGACCTGACTCAGTGCAACAACACAGGTACGATTGTAAGAACTTTCACAGCTGATGACGGACATGGAAATACCATATCTACCTGTTCTCAGGTGATCACTGTTGAAGATGCTACTAACCCTGTTATCACAGGTTTCAATGATCCTACAGAGTACTGTAGCTTTGTGAATGTACCTCGTTTTGACTACGCTGCCTTCCTCGCTGCAGGTGGTACAGCTAGTGACAACTGTGGACTTAACATCGCAAGCTTCACCTTCATTTCTCAGAATATCATTGGCAACTGTAATCCTAATCCATCTATCATAGAGAAGTACGCTATCTATGACAACTGTGGAAATGGTGACACTGCTACTGTAACATTCATCATTAATGATTCTCAGGATCCAGTATGGACTAATAATCCAGCTATCGCTGATGTAACTATCAACTGCGAAGATGATAACACAAGTGTAGGTACAGGTGTTCCTGCCTGGACTGACAACTGTGCTTCCAACATTGCTGAGTCTCAGACATCTACAGGTTACAGCGCTAACCCAGCAAACTGTGGTCACTACACCTATACTATCTTCCGTACATTTACTGTAACTGATATCTGTGGAAATACCATTTCACATACTCAGACAATCAATGTTGAAGATGTAACTGATCCGGTTATCTCTTGTACTTCAAACATCCCTGGCAACGCTGTTGACACAGATGTAGACAAGTGTGAGGCTACTATCGGTTCTGGTCTGTTGACTGCTTCTGCTACTGATAACTGTGCTACTGCTAACTTGTCTTACAGCTATGTTGTTACTGACAACAATAACGGTGGTCAAGTTGTAGGTGGTGGTTTGGGCTCTGATGCTGCTGGTGTTTACTACAAAGGTTCTTACACCATCACATTCACAGCTACTGATCCTTGTGGAAACAGCGCAAGCTGTAGCCTGCAATTGGACGTTGAAGACAACCAGGATCCTTATGTTGCTTGCAAAGGCACATTGGATGTGTACCTGGATGATCAGGGGGTAGCTACGATTGCCAATGGTGATATTGTAACTGCTTCTAGCGACAACTGTCCTGGTGCTACAATCGCACTTGACAAATACAGCTTCGACTGTTCAGAAGTAACTGCTGTAACAGGTAACACCATCACTGTAACTGCTACCATCACTGATGCAAGCGGCAACACAGAGTCTTGTGCTACTGTTGTGACAGTTATTGACAACCTGCCTCCTACACCTGATTGTCAGGACCACACTGTTTACTTGAGCGGTGTTTGTACAGCTTCTATTACTGCTGCTGATGTAGCAGGAAATGCTTCTGACAACTGTGCTATCGTCAGTACAACAGCGACACCATTGACATTCAATGGCTCTGACCTGACTGTATTGAGCGGTAACAACCCGAATCCTCCGGTGAATGTAACGGTAACTTATATCGATCCTTCCGGCAACGTTTCTCAGTGTGTTGCTAAGGTGACCGTTAAAGATACCATTCCACCAAGCATCACTTGCTTGAGCCCAGCTCCGGTAAACAATGCTCCTGGATTGTGTGAGGCTTATGTAGTTGTTCCTGTACCTAGTGCTGGTGACAACTGTCAGGTAACTACTTTGACAAATGACTATACAGGTCTTCCTTCTGCAAGTGCTGTCTACCCTGTAGGTACCACTGTAGTAACATGGACTGTTTATGACTTTGCTGGTAACTCTACTGACTGTGTGATCAATGTTGTTGTAAACGACGTTGAAGATCCAAATGCTATTTGTAAAGACATCACCGTACAGCTTGATGCAACCGGTAATGCTTCTATCACTGCAGCTGATCTAGACAATGGTAGCAATGACAACTGTCCTGGATTCAGCCTGGCTTTGAACGATTATGACTTTGATTGCTCTGATATTCAGGGACAATTCAATACCAACAATGTAGTTGCTGTTACCCTTACCGTTACTGACGGTGCTGGATTGACAGATCAGGCTACTTGTAATGTAACCGTTCGTGACGAAGTTGATCCTACAGCTATCTGTCAGGATGTAACTGTTCAGTTGGACGCTACCGGTAACGGAAGCACTACAGCAGCAGCTATTGACAACGGAAGCAGCGATGCTTGTGGATTGTTCTCTGTAACAGCAGGCCCACTCCTCGCATTTGATTGCTCACATGTTGGTACGAACCCAGTTACTCTCCAGGTAATTGATAACAATGGCAACATTGACTATGCTAACTGTACTATCACTGTTGAAGACAATGTTGATCCTATCGCACTTTGCCAGGACACAACAGTTCAGCTTGATGTGAATGGTAATGGTGTATTGACTACAGCTATGGTAGATGACGGAAGCAGCGATGCTTGTGGTATTGCCAGCATGACTGTTAGTCCTAACACATTCGACTGTTCTCAGAGAAATCAGACCATTAATGTTACCCTGACGGTGACAGACAACAATGGTAATGTTTCTACTTGTACTTCTGATGTATTGGTTAAAGATGAGGTTTCTCCAACAGCTAAATGCCGTGACCTGACCATCCAGTTGGATGCGAATGGTGATGCCAGCATCACTGTTGCAGATGTTGACAACGGTACAGTTGATAACTGTCTGCTTGTAAGCGTTACCCTCGATGACTACGACTTCGATTGTAATGATGTGGGAACCAACACAGTTACCCTGACAGCTGTTGACGCAGACGGAAATACAGGAACATGTATCTCTACTATCACAGTAGAAGACAATGTAGATCCTACTGCTCTTTGTATGAACACAGTAGTTGAACTGGACAGCACAGGTAACGGCTCTATCGCTGTAAGCGATATCGACGCTGGAAGCTCTGATGCTTGTGGTTTGGCTAGCTTGACTTTGAGTGATTATGACTATGATTGTGGCGACCTCGGTAACAACACTGTTACTTTGACCATCGTTGACAACAATGGCAACTCATCTTCTTGCCAGGCAACTGTTGATGTCCAGGATAACATTGATCCTAATGTAGACGCTTCTGACATTACAGTATGTAATGATGCAGGTGTTTGCGAGGCTGCTGTTTCTATTGTAGCTACTGAGTGGGACAACTGTACTATCGTATCAAGAACTTACGCAGGTACTGTGAATCCATTCTACGGAAGTCCTTATGCAATCAACGGCGCAGGTCTTGATGCAAGTGGTACTTACCCAGTAGGTTCTGCTACAATCACTTTCACAGTGATTGACCAGAGTGGAAATTCTGACCAGGTAACCATTACGCTGACAGTTAATGACTGTGAAGCTCCTGTAATCACACAGGCTGAAGGTCTCTGTGGTGGTTCTGTAACTCTGCCAAACGTAACAGGCGACTGTTACCAGCAGTTTGCTTGGACTACACCTACGGCTTGGGATAACTGTAAGTCTCCTCAGCCAATGGTACGTACGATTTCTAATCCATCGGTACAGCCGTTGATGATCGCTGGTACTACTTTGGGTCTATTCCCAGTAGGAACTACCACGGTTACTTATACTGCTACTGATGATTACGCAAACGTCACAGTATGTGCATTTGACGTGATCGTTGAAGACACTGAGAGCCCAACTATCCTGAATTGTCCTACAGCTGCTATCTCTGTAGCTGCTGACCCAGGTAGCTGTTCTGCTCAGGTTGTACTACCTAATAACATCACAGGTATTGATAACTGTCCTATTGTAACGATGAGTGATGATGTACCAGCTGGTAGCGTCTTCCCATTAGGTACAACTACAGTTACCTTCACTGCTGCTGATGGTTCTGGAAATACAACTACTTGTGTATTTGATGTAAACGTTGCCGATACACAGGCTCCGGTTATCACTTGTCCTGCTAACATCACTGCTAGCAATGATCCAGGTGAGTGTGCTGCTACAGTAAGCTATCCTGATCCAACATGGACAGATAACTGTACTGGTTTTGCTGCTGGTGGAGTTATGAGCCCAGCTAATTTGACAGCTGTAAATTCACTGTTTGCTGCAGGTTCTTCTATTCCTGCTAATGTACAGCCAAGCATTCCGTTGTCATCAACAGTTGGTGCTGGAAACGGCTCAGTTAATTTGTCAAATGCTCCTTCATTTATCGTCATGACTGGTAACGATGCCAACTTTGATGTAGATGGTTCAGGAGTAAGCTTTACTGCTACCAGTGCAAGTACCCTTACTTTTAATTACCTGTACAGCACGAATGACGTCGCAGCAGTATATGATCCATTTGGTTATGCAATCAATGGTGTCTATACACCTGTTGTGAATGGACCTTCTAGTCTCACTGTTAGTGATGTTGTATCTGTTAATTTGGCTCCTGGCGATGTCTTTACATGGGTTACCCTTGGAGACGGATTCTTTGGAACATCAACAGTTGTGATTTCTGATCCTAGTCTGCTTCCATTGGGCCAGACGGCTCTATATCAGATTGCTGGACTTGGTAGTGGTGCTCAGTTCCCACTCGGAACAACCACAGAGACCTGGGTAATCAGGGATGCCGCTGGCAATGCTGATACTTGTAGCTTTACTGTTACAGTGACAGATACTGAAGATCCTACCATCATTGCTGTTGGTGCTACACAGAATTTGTCTGGAGCTAATACAATAGGTGGTCCAATTCCTGCAATTGGAACTTCTGGAACTTCAGAGTTCTTCATTCCAATTCCTCAGAATCAGACGATTGCTGATGTGAATGTATCATTGGAAGGAACCCACTCTTGGGTTGGAGACCTGGATGTATTCCTGACAAGCCCAACTGGTACAATAGTTCATTTGTTGGATAATGTTGGAGGTAGTCTTGACGACTTCAACATGACATTTGATGATGAAGCTTCTACTCAGATTATTTCTTTAGGCACTTCCCCATTAGGTGGTGGATTAAGCTGGCGAAGCAATGGTACAGGAGAAGATCCTACCGGAGCTAACGGGAATATTGGTGGCAATCCAACTACCCTGGCGGCCTTTGATGGCCAATCTACCCTGGGTGTATGGAAATTGACTATCGTTGACCGTTTCGGTGGTGACTCAGGTAATCTGACTAAGTGGTCGCTTTCGATCGACTATTATACTCCTGGTGTTGCTCTTCCTGTAAATACTACAGTAGCAAATGATCCTGGGCAGTGTGGTGCGGTTGTCAACTATGCGACATTGCTCGCTGATGACAATTGTCCTGGTGTTTCCCTCGTTCAAACTGCTGGCTTGGGTACCGGTAGCATGTTCCCAGTAGGAACAACTACTGAGACCTATGTAGCTACAGATGCCGCAGGTAACACGACTACTCTATCTTTTGACATCACTGTTGAGGATACAGAAGATCCAACCATTACTTGTCCTACATCTGCAACCATCGGTAACGATGCTGGAGATTGTGATGCTACTTTGTTGTACACCATTACTGCTGCCGACAACTGTTCTTACACAATCAGCCAAACAGCTGGTGTAGGAAACGGTGGTAGCGTAGCTGTGGGTGCTTCTTCTACAGAGACTTATGTAGTGGTTGACGGTGCTGGTAATACAGCTACTTGTTCT
Source organism: Bacteroidia bacterium (assembly GCA_030430205.1). Lineage (GTDB taxonomy): Bacteria > Bacteroidota > Bacteroidia > J057 > J057 > JAUIGE01. Next base: position 147,947 of record JAUIGE010000013.1, read on the forward strand.
TTCACTATCACAGTTGAAGATCAGGAAGCTCCACAGATCAGTGGATGTCCTGCTAACATCACCCTCAACAATGACCCAGGTCAGTGTGGTGCTGTTGCAACATGGAATACCAACAACCTGGTTACTTCTGACAACTGTCCTGGTGAGACTTTGGCAAGCAACTACCAGTCTGGCGACTTCTTCCCTGTAGGAACTACTACTGTAGTTTACACAGTGACTGATGCTGCTGGCCTGACTGCTGACTGCTCATTCGATGTAACTGTAATTGACAACGAGGATCCGGTTATCACATGTCCTGCTAACGTAACCGTTACGCAAGACCTAAGCTTGTTCCCGAATTGTGGTGCAAACATTACAGGATTTGTTGCTTCTGCAACAGACAACTGTTCTGCTACTATCGTCAATGATTACAATGCAGGTGGTGCAGATGCCAGCGATTTCTATGGCTTAGGTGTAACGACTGTTACATTCACAGCTACCGATCCTGCTGGTAACACAGACGTATGTTCAGCTACTGTAACTGTTAACCCAGTTGCTCCAGTTGCTACTGTGAACAATGCAAACCCAATGGACATCTGTTCTACAAGCGCGAGCATCACTGCTTCTGGTAACACACCAGGTACAGGATTCTCCGGTCAGTGGACTGCTTCTCCAAGCGCAGGTGTTGTATTTGCTAATGCTACTGCTGCAAGCACAAACGTTACTTTCCCAGGTGCTGGTTCTTATACCCTCACATGGACTGTTACGAACATTTGCTCAGGCGTATCTGCTTCTGCAAGCTTCACAGTTAATGTATACGATCCACCTGTATTGACAATGTCTGGAACTGATCCAACATTGGTAGGTGCATCTGATGGTACTGCTACTGTTGCTGCTGCTGGCGGTTCTGGCTCATTCGGTTATGCTTGGTCTAACGGCGGTTCTACTGCCACGATCACAGGGCTTACTGCTGGAACTTACACAGTGACTGTAACTGATCTCGTTTCTGGTTGTACTTCAACTGGTAGCGTAACACTCAACGATCCTCCTGTAACCCGCATTTGTGAGCTCAAAGATTGGGACGCTAATGCTTATGGTGTTTGGTTCCGTCTTGCTCCTGGTTCAATCGGTGGCAATGGAAACAATGTATGGGTTGGTGGATATGGAACATACGAGGAGTACGCTTCTGGTGAGGTTCATATCTTTGGAACGATCGCAGATAAAGTTGACCCAACCAAATCTTGGAGCGTTGACATCTGGTTGATTGGTAAGCAGTTCTGGGGTTCATGGGGTGGTGCTGGTAACGGTTGGGCAGGTACTGCCGCAAACGTTGGCACTAACTATGCTTCCTGGACTTATTACACACTCAACGGTAGCAAATCTACCATGACTGGATTAGGCTCTTACGCTGGTGCTTCTGTAACCTTGACTCATCGTCCATATGCTGCCAACGGCGGTAATGGTGGATTCCAGATTGGTCAGGCAGCAAACAACCACAATACCGATTACGGTATGTACGGTCAGTTTGACTACACAGGTACTTACAGCGGATGGGGTGAGATTTCTGGTCGCTTCAACAACTGTATCGGAACCATGCGTCTCGGTCCTGTTGCTGTACTGCAAGGTGCATTTGATGGTACTTCTGGTTTGATGCGCGATGATCTTCGCTCAGCTAGCCTCGTACCTGCAACAGAGCCTTACACAGCTCTCGGTTACACACATGTTGGTGGTGGTGGAAGTGAAACTGTTGCTCAGAGTGTTCTGAATGTAACAGGCATGGACGCTATCGTTGACTGGGTAATTGTTGAACTTCGTGAGTCTGCTAACCCAGCAAACATTGTAGCTTCTCGTTCTGCACTGATGCAGGCTGATGGCGATATCGTTGATGTTGACGGTGTATCTTCCGTTGAGTTCAATGCTGTTGTTGACGGCGACTACCACGTTGCGGTTCTACACCGTAACCACGTAGGTATCATGACAGGAAATGCACTTACTTTGGTAAGTGGTGCTAGCGCAACAACTGTTGACTTTACTACAACCAGCCTTTATGGTGGACCTACCGCTTACGCTACCGTAGGTGCAGGCTTCCAGGCGTTGGTTGCTGGTGATGCTAACGGCGACGGCCAGGTACAGAACACTGACGATGTTTACTTCTGGGCTCCAAGTACAGGTTCTTCTGGTTACCAGGCTGGTGACTACGACCTGGACGGACAAGTTCAGAACACTGACAAAGTATACTACTGGATCAGCAACGCCGGTTTAGGTACCGCTATCCCTCAATAAGAATTTGATTTCAGCTCCTCGGATGGCTTTTGCCATCCGAGGGCTGATTAACCAAATAATTATTGTACTTGACTTTAACCTATATTTTTAATTAGATTACTGAAAATTCAAGTCATGAATAAGAAGACATTATTAAGCACTATGCTTGCGTTGCTTTTCTGTGGAGTTGCATTTGCTCAGACTGTTACGTTTGAGATCCGCAACGAGCAGAAAGTAGGGAGCAAGTATACCTTCGATGTATTCATGAAAGCGGATCAAAATGGTACCTATCATAGCCGCGGACAAGTTTATATCTCTTACAACCAAGATGCCTTTGGCCCAGCAGTTGCTGCCAATGGCCACGTAACGGTTACTCCTTCAGCTTTGCTGACGGAAACCTCTGCACTAGGTGCAAAGTACCAAACAGTGAATGTTGCTGACAACGGAGTGAATCTCGCTCTGACCTGGCAAAGCAACTTCCTGGGTGTGGCTCCTTCAGTAGGTGCTCATACGGCTGTTCCTACAGCACAGACTGCGCTTTATCACGTAGAAATCGACATGGCAGATGCTACACAGCCTGCTAAGCTTGACTTCAATACACGTTTGATGAAAGGCCAGCAGTTCATGTTGGTAGGTTCAAACCATGAGATTCCTTATGGTCAGTCTGTTTCTCTGCCTGTTAGATTTGTAGACTTTACAGCTACTAAAGCTAATGTGCATGATGTACAGTTGATCTGGAAGACCACCAATGAGTTTAACAGCGACCACTTTATCATCGAGAAGAAAAGGAACAATGGTTCTTTTGAAGCACTTACTCGCGTAGAGGCTCAGGGCATCGCCCAGGGAACCAACGAGTACGCTTTTCTCGATCAGTCTGGTATGAGCAACGAAAACTTCTACCGCATCAAGCAGGTGGATTTTGATGGAACTTTCCAGTATACCAATGTAGTTATGGTTGGATTTGATAAAGAGGCAGACAATGATCGTTTCATTGCCTTCCCATCTCCTGCTACTACTGAGGTTACTTTGAAAGCTACTACTGCTCAGCTTGACGCTGATTATGAGTTCACTGTTAGCGACGTAAACGGCAAAACTGTTTACACTGGTGTAATGGTACAGAATGGCGGAAACGCTTTCAAAATCAATGTAAATGACTTTGCAGCGGGAACTTATTACATCCGTACAGTAAGTCCTGAAGGCAAATCTTACATCAACAGATTTATCAAGGTAACTAAGTAAGCTTCACGCTTATCAAAATATCTGATAGAAAGATCTTTATTAAGACGAAAAGGCGTAGCGCAAGCTGCGCCTTTTTGCATTTGAAATGGACAGTTCCCATTGAAACTGGAATACTTACCATTTGCCCTCTTTTTAGAACTGTTTGCGCGAATATGTATAAACCTTGTTAGGAAAGCCTGTATACTTGTATCAAACCACTAAAGAATATTATGTTTTCAACAGTAAAAAACTATATCCACAATTTTACAACGGAACCGAGAGGACTCCAAGGCTGTAATACTGAGGATATGTGGTTATTCGGGCGTAGAGCAAGGCATTTTATGAAGTAATTTTTTTACTTTTCGCTTGCGCCCGAACTGATAAAGTTCGGGTTTTTTTTTGCCCGAAATCCACATAGCTCAATTACTTTTTTTAATCAAAAGTTAAATAAATCTCTGTTATACAGACGTTTATACCGTTATCTCTTGTGCCCTTTTTAGGGTAAGGCTTTTGATTTTAAGAATACCAGATGGCTTTTAAAGGAGAAAATTGTATTTGGCAGGAATATCTAAATCCAGCCTGGGAGAGCTATGCCCTGAATAAAGAATAGCAATACATGATTGACCAAAAGGCATAATGGATGCGGGTATCCTAATAGGAGAGCAATGCCTAAATGTCACTTTTGTGTTAAAGCGAATAGCTTGGAGTTGTAGCTCAATCGGTAGAGCGCCTGATTGAAGTCCAGGAGGAGATGGTTCGAATCCATCCAATTCCACTGTGTAGGGGAGTGGGCTCATTGGTCACACAATACCGTTCTTTGATTATCGTGACCGATGGCCCCTTCATTTTTTCTGCTTCTGTAGCTCAATGGCAGAGCGGCCGCCTGTTAAGCGGCGGGTTGAAGGTTCGAATCCTTCTGGAAGCGCGGTGCGGCTGACGGCATGGGGATCCGGATCCCACCAGGGTCTGCAAAGACTCTGGTTTGCCGGACAGCCCTTTTACTCAAACCTAAACTCAAATTTTTATTGCGGGCTAGGGCAGTGGTCAGCCCGCCAGCCTCATAAGCTGGAGGTCGGGGGTTCGAATCCCCCTCCCGCAACAATAACCTCAACCTTTATATAGTATGAAACTTATCATTATTGCAATTATCCTCTGGGTAATCAAAGCATGGATCGAAAATGATCCCAAACAAAAATTAACATAGGATCTCATTCAATTTCGAATCCTCCTACACACTCTTTCCGTAACAAAGTAGCTGCAAGCGGATCCTTCGCTTTCGAATAAGAGAATACCTTGGAGTACGTAGTTTTCACTCTCTAAATTTAACAAGCCATGGAAAAAATTTATCGAAGACAATTACCCAGCATGAGTCCGGAACTACGTGAAGCAATGATGACAACTTTGATTTACAAAGGTCGGGTTGCTGCTATGAAGCTTTACAAAGAGCAAACAACTGCTCGCCTTTTTGAAGCAAAAGAGGTCGTTGAGAAATTGGCTCAAGAGATCGAGCCTGGAGCTGCATAGCTTTTGTTACAGCTCCATCCCTCTGTATCATTTTTAATTTTATGCATTATGCAACATGTGCTGGTACTCAACCAAAACTACCAGGCAATCACTTTATGTTCTCCCGAAAGGGCACTTGTATTGGTGATTTTGAGCAAAGCCGAAATGGTTGCTGAGGTGCCGGAGCGTAAGTTCAGATCAGTACGCAAAGAATTTTCTTTCCCGGCCATCATCAGACTACGGAACTTTGTTCATTTACCCTATAAAAAAGTATCCTTAACCCGACAAAACCTTTTCAAAAGGGATGGACATGCTTGTGTTTACTGTGGTACCCAGGACAACTTAACCATGGATCATGTAATTCCCCGTGCCCAGGGAGGACGTACTCTTTGGTCAAACCTGGTTACCGCCTGTCTAAAATGTAACCTGCAAAAAGGGAATATGAGACCCGTTGAGGCAGGATTTGAACTGCCCTATAAGCCCTACAGGCCCAATTTTCTCATGTTTGTCAGTCGCTTTTCCGGTGAAATGCATGAGTCATGGAAGCCTTTTTTGTTGATGTAAAACGATGAATAATATTTATGGCAAAAATAAAAAAGAAAAACCTTTTAAGGATAGGTTTTGATGAAGGCAAAGCGCTCAAGCTGGCCCTAGAGGCTATGCAGCATGAAGCCTTTGCGAAAAAAGACCGTGAGGCTAAAGAAATGCTTCTGCAATCCTTGCTTGCTAAGCCGGAAGGCTTTTATAAACATAGTATTTTGGGAGAAACAGCGCACGCCCTGAAAGCAGATGAAGAAGCTGATAAAAAGTCTATTTTTCCAGAATTAAGAGAAAATGGACTTCCCCTAAAAATTTATGGGGCCCGGGATATAGAACCTGCTACCGTGCAGCAAATGGAAATTGCCAGTCGCCTCCCTATCGCCATAGGAGCCGCTCTAATGCCAGATGCCCACCGTGGGTATGGACTTCCTATAGGAGGTGTTTTGGCTACAGAAAATGAAGTTATTCCCTTTGCAGTAGGAGTAGATATTGGGTGTCGGATGTGTTTGTCGGTGTATGATTTACCCGAAAGCTATGTCCAAAGGAATACTTTTCAATTGAAAAAATCCTTATTGGAAAACACGGTTTTTGGAGCTGGAAAAGGATTTGACAAACCCATGGACCATGCCGTGCTTGATAGAAAAGAATTTCAGGAAATAGATGTTATTCGCAGATTGAAGGACAAAGCATGGAAACAAATTGGCTCATCTGGAGGTGGGAATCATTTTGTAGAATTTGGGGTGGTTGAACTGAGTGACCCTCAAAATGAATTTGGCCTTAAGCCAGGCTCTTACCTGGGGGTTCTGTCCCACTCGGGTTCCCGAGGCCTGGGAGCTGGTATTGCCAATCACTTTACGAAGCTTGCCATGGATAAAACCCGTCTTCCCAAAGAGGCGCGCCATCTGGCGTGGCTAGGGCTTGATTCGGAGGAAGGAATTGCTTACTGGAAGGCTATGACCCTTGCCGGTGACTACGCCTCAGCCTGCCATGATCAGATACACCAGCGATTGAGTAAAGATTTGGGTGAAAAACCTTTGTTTATTGTAGAAAACCACCATAATTTTGCGTGGAGAGAACAACTTTCCAGTAAGAATTCCGTTATTGTTCATCGAAAAGGTGCAACTCCTGCATCAGTAGGAGTTTTGGGGATTATCCCTGGTTCTATGACATCACCTGGGTTTATTGTTCGTGGAAAAGGAAATGAACAATCTATCAATTCTGCTTCTCATGGTGCAGGTAGAAAAATGTCTCGAATTAAAGCTCGAAACAATTTTACCCAAAGTGAGTTAAAGAAGATATTAAAGAAGCATGATGTTTCGTTAATAGGAGGAGGAGTAGATGAAGCTCCCATGGTGTATAAAGATATTCAAACTGTGATGAAGTTTCAGGAAGAGTTGGTTGACATTGTGGGGGAGTTTCATCCCAAAATTGTTCGAATGGCGAAAGACTAAAAATTTCGCTCTCTTCACAGAGAGTGATTTTGTGCATAGTGAGGTGAGGAATCGGCCGAGAGGTCGGTTCCTTTTTGGTTTTTAGCTCAATTATTATCTATCTTTAAATTTGATATAGCTAACAAATGGATGATTTGATCCGGCAATTGACCTTATTGGCAAGTACCACCCAAAAGCTGGAGAAGTATGTTCAGAAATTAAAATCTGAAAATCTCGCCTTACAGAATCAAATAGTAGATTTGAAGCAGGAACAGCAACAAAAAGAAGAAGAATTGATCGTCTTGCAAGAAAAATATGAAGCCAATAAACTAGTAAAAGGCCTCGTTGAAAGTGCAGATCGCGATGAGATAAAAGAAAAAATAGATACTTATTTAAAAGATATAGATATTTGTCTAAAGATTTTTGGAGACCAGAATTTAGTTGGTAATACAGTAAATTGAATTTGGAACAGCATTCCATAAGTATAAATATTTTCGGGCGAAAATTCCCTATGAAAGTGAGCGAGAGTGAAGTCTCCGCTGTGCAGGATGCCGCTCGTCTGATAAACGAACAAATTAGTTCATTCAAAAATGCCTATCGCACCCAGGATGACCTGAATATTGCATTAATGTGTTGCCTGAAAATCGCAACAGATTATGTTCGTCAACAACATCAGGAAGATGAAATTGTCAATGTAGCTTCAGATAAAATAGATACTATTCAAGCCCAATTGGCAAATTTGTTAAACGAAAGCTGAGTTCCTCAATCTCTTCTGTATCCCATTCTTTTCTGGTTCTCGTCTGTAGAGGAATAAATTGTTATTTCTTTGCCGGATTTTAATGTTAACTACGAAAACCCCAGATTTATGGACACAGGAACATTAGCCATAGGAGCCGTTGGAGGCTTAGTTATAGGAGCAGTATTGGTTTATTTTATTAATAAAACCATGCTAAATAATGCCAACAAACGGTTGGTAGAAAGTGCCAGAATTCAGGCTGAAGGCTTGCTCAAAGAAGCCGAGCTTCGCGGAGAAAATATCAAGCAAGAAAAGATAGCCAAGGCTAATCAGAAGTATTTGCAACTCAAAGACAAGTTTGAGCAAAATGCAAAAAAGCAAAAAGAGAAACTTGATGGCCTTCAAAACAAGTTGAAGCAACGTGAAAGCCAGATTACTTCCCGAACTGATAAGCTCAAAAATGAAGAAAGCCGCTTACTTAAAGGCCAGGAAGAAGCAGAAGCCCTAAAAGAGAATCTGGAAAAACAGCTTGCCCTTTTTAATAAAAAGCGTGAAGAACTCGATGCCCTAACCCAAAAACAAGTCAAAGAACTTGAGAAAATAGCGGGCCTATCTGCCGAAGAAGCGCTTTCCAAAATGGAGGAAGCGCTGAAGGAAGAGGCGAAGACACAGGCCTCAGCCTATATCAAAGAGATCGTAGAAGATTCTCGCACAACAGCGAATAAGCAAGCCAAGAAAATTGTTATTGAAACCATTCAGCGAACGGCCGCTGAGCATGCAATAGAGAATACGGTAACCGTATTTCCACTTGAAAATGATCAAATAAAAGGTCGGATCATTGGTCGGGAAGGTCGGAATATCCGTGCACTGGAGATGGCTACAGGTATAGAGATCATCGTAGATGATACCCCTGAAGCAATTATCCTGTCAGGATTTGATCCTGTGAGGAGAGAAGTTGCTCGTTTGTCACTTCACAAACTGGTGACTGATGGCCGTATTCACCCTGCCAGGATTGAGGAAGTTGTCAAAAAGACAAGCAAACAGATCGAGCAGGAAATCATGGAGACGGGTGAAAGAACTGTCATCGACCTGGGGGTGCATGGCCTGCACCGCGATATGCTCAGGATGATCGGCCGGATGCGGTATCGTTCTTCCTATGGCCAAAACCTGCTACAGCACTCCCGTGAGGTTGCAAACCTCTGTGAAACTATGGCAGCAGAGCTGGGCTTGGACGTCAAAAAGGCCAAACGTGCCGGCTTGCTGCACGACATCGGCAAGGTTGCAGAAGAACAGTCTGAATTGCCTCACGCCCTGTTGGGGATGAAGATGGCTGAAAAAGCACAGGAGGATAAAGACATCTGTAACGCCATCGGAGCTCACCACGATGAAATCGAAATGACGAGCCTTATCTCTCCGATTATACAGGCATGCGACGCCATAAGTGGCTCCCGCCCCGGAGCGAGAAGAGAAATCGTCGAAAGCTATATCAAACGATTGAAAGAGCTGGAAGAGCTCGCTGTTTCCTATCCCGGTGTAGTGAAGACTTATGCCATACAGGCAGGTCGTGAACTACGGGTGATAGTGGAAAGTGAAAAGGTCAGTGATGAACAATCAGAAAAACTCGCTTTTGATATTTCTCAAAAAATCATGACGGATATGCAATATCCTGGACACATCAAAGTGACCGTCATTCGGGAAAAGAGAGCGATTGCGTATGCTAAATAAATGCCATGCGACCTAAAGAAGTATTGGTCTCCATACTTGAAACGTATTTTCCATTTGCAGAAGGTGAAAGGTTTTCCTTTGACCTTCTGCCCGCTTTAAATGGATTTGAACTTCGCAAATTTGCCCGGAGGTTTTCGTACCCATTGCCTGAAGAGATAAAAGAGTTGTTGAGCTATTCAAGAGGCTTTGATTTTTACTCTTTTGATAAAATTGATTTTACCCGGCAGGAATTTGAGTTGGAAGGAGCGTTTACAAATCCCATAGATTTGACAAATGATGCCTTCGATAACCATTGGATCATCGATATTGATCCGGAAGATGGCAGTTGGGGTAAGGTATTTTATGTTTGCCATGAACCAGCAGTAGTCGTTCTTCAGGCTCATAGTCTGGCTCAATTTCTGTCCCAGATAGGTTCTTTGGCAAAGGGCGAAGAGCCCAATTGGATCCAATTTATCCGGGAGGATGCTGCAAAGGCAGTGTGGGAATCCCCCGACAAATTGATGTCCAAAGAGCAAGCCATGCGGAAAAAAGATCCGGAGCTTGCCGAATTTGCAGCTGATTTGCCTCTCCACTACCTCGTCGCAGATATGCGCGATGCCGATTGGGGCGACGGATTTCCCTGGTCCCTGACAGGGCCCGAAGGAGATATCCAGCGGGCAGGTTCTGCCTTGATTTTTGGGATTGAAGCCCCGCCACCAACGCATAGATCAAAAGGCATTTTAGGGCGCCTTTTTAACCGAAAAAAGGAAAATTAGAACTCCACTTCCTGGAGCTTTTCAAGCAAAGCAGATGCATTTGCTGAAAAAGTATGCTCCCGGTTTTGGGCTATATGTGTGAGGAGTCCTTTTCCTGGCTCCACTTCTCCATTGGCCAGGTATGCCAATGCCAGGTAAAAAGCTGCAGCTTCCTTAAAATCATTTTCGCTAAAAGATAAATCCAGGAATATCGGGATGCTTTTTTCCGCCTCTCCCCCCAAGAGTAGCCTACAGGCGAGTTTGCTTAAGCTGTCTATGGCAAGAGGGGGCTGCGTCTGAATTTCCTCCGTGATTATGCTCTGAATGTCCCGGGCAGGTTTTTGATGTAATGCAAGCCAGCCAGTCATGATCAAGGCCAAAAGACCCAAAGCAACGAAAAGCCAGCGGACAACAATTTTTGAAGACATGATTAAGTATGAATAACCAATTATGATGGGACAAAAGGACAATCCAGCACAAAAACGCGTTCTTCAGCACGGGTAAAAACCGTATATGTCCACCTGAGATAGGCTTTGGGATTTTGTCCATAATCAGGTTCAAAGCCAATAATTACATTTTCCCATTGGCCCCCCTGGGATTTGTGACCCGTGATGGCATAGCCGTATTTTACCTGGAGAGCATTGATATATGGGTCAGATCGACGCATTTCAGCGGCTTGTGTCTTTGATAGTTGCAGGTACTCCTGATTACGCTCATGAGAGACTTGTGACAGCATGGACTTATCAAGTTGAGGCAGCTTGCTTTGAAGCAAATCCAACACGATTTTACAGGTGATCCGAATGGCATTTTGTTGCGTATCCTGGAATTCCAGCTCGGCATCGATCCATTTGAGGCCATACTTTTCTTCATAGGTATCATGAAAAACTTCTCTGACAGTGCACATTTCACCATTGGCTATGAAAGGCAAAGTCTTGGGATCTCCCCAGGCATAGTTGTTTTTGACTACCATCAGCAAGTCCGATGTAGAGATGATTTGCTCTGCATCTTCGTATAGCAGGTTTTGGCGAATAGCCATATTGACTTTCATCGCCCTAAAATTGGAGTAAGTGATGAAAACCACTCTATCGGGATTGCCTTCTTCAAAATATCCCATATAACTTTCCAGGCCTTCCCAGCCATTTTCGAGGCTGCTCACATCCCGTCCCTGGATCAGCTCAAGACCTTCCTGATTTTCTTCCAAAAAAGCATCTCTGATTAAAACGGCATTTTCCAGTACCTCTGAGTCTACCAACTGCCGCTTCACTTCTGTAAGTTCTGAATGAAAAACGCTCAGCAAACCTTCGAACCGAAGGAACTCTGGATTCAAAGCAGGGCTTGTATCATGCCCAATGGGCGGTAATTGAACGGGGTCTCCCACCAGAATCAATTTGCGGTAAGGGTCTTCATCGAAGACAAAATCCAGCAGGTCCATCAGAAGCCCTCTTCTGGTACTCCCGTCTGTTTGATCCCCCACCATAGAGGCCTCATCTACGATGTAAGCGGTTTTGGTTTTTTCCTTGTTGGGCTTCCTTTGAAAGCTAATATCGCCGTAGAAGCCCTCAGAGACGCTGTAGATGTGATGGTGGATGGTATAAGCTGCCCGGTGGGTCCGTTTGCTGATTACTTTTGCTGCCCTGCCGGTAGGTGCGAGCAAAATAACCTTGAAACCCATTTTCTGTAAAAAGCGGGTAAAAATATTGATCATGAAGGTTTTGCCTGTACCAGCTGAGCCAGTAAGGAGAAAACCGGACCGATCTTCCTGTGAATTGTAGAATGTCAAAAAGTTTGCAAGAACCTCTTCCTGATCAGGAGTCAACCGAATGTCTTCATCTCCGGTAATATCCTGAAGGATTTTCTTTTTTAGCTCATCCATGGTATCAATAGGTCTTCGTCATAGTCGCAGGAACTACGATGATAATATCTGCTACGCCAAGGTACTCACTCTCAAGTGCATTTACATTTTCCTGCTCTTTTACACTGATGTTGAATTGCTTCAATTCTGGATGAGCCTGTCGTACATACCAAAGGATTCCTTCTTTATTATCGGAATGGTAGCTGCCATTCAGGTGATAAAATAACTGAGAATCGCTTTTATTCTGTAAAAGAAAATGAGCCATGGTAGCATCCTTGATTGCCTGAGCAGCAATAAAATTCTGAATCTTCAATTCTCCTCCATGGCCAGCCATCATCTCTTTCATGGCGGCATATCCCGGCAATTCATAGTCAATTTCAAAAGGAAGCGGGACGAGTAGGCCTTTTTCGGCCTCGCTCAAGGTATCCAGGGCTTTTACCCCCCCTTCTGTCGCCACCTTACGGGCATATTTCCGGGGGATATTGGTAGCGATTACAGCTATGCCCTTTTCTTTGCAAAGCTCTACGACTGGCTTGTAATCCGTATCGTAATTGGGCCACATTTTGACAGCCTCCAGGAGCTCCTTTTCTGTGATTTCGCCTGTTAGGTATTGAGAAATAGCCTCTTGCTGATGAGTCTCAAACATTTCAGCGCCAACGACTATGTTTGAAGCGCCTCTTTTTTCTATTAAGTCCACAAGGATTTCATACTGCAACCAATGTGCAATAGGATTGTTGTGTAACTCTCCAAAGCAGATCAGGTCGGCTTCGGCAGCTTTTTTCAAGCTTTTGTTATAAGAAATCTTTTTCCCTTTTGAATCAAATAGGGTATATGCAGCTTTTTGAGCCATAAGATTTGCACAAAATGAAAAAATAATTCCAAAAAGGATAAGAGTTCGCATGTTGATTCGTTGTGGGTTACTGACAAATAAAAAAATAGGATTGGTTCAAGATTCAAAAAAAGGAAATTATCTGATTCTTTTATCCTATTCTTTCAGTTGTTTGTTGAAATAGTATTCAGAAATCATTTCCAAATCTTGGAATTTCAACTGGAGTTATTTTAATTGCCTTAAGATTTATGAATTGGAATAGTTATTGATGCGTACTATTAGGGAAAGACTTTATCTTATTATTCCAACATGTGTATTTCGTAATACTTACATCTCTGTTATTACCCGCCGCCTATATCTGAAATATTCCTTCATGGAATAGGAAAAGCAACATCATTCCATTCTTATTCAGCAATTTATTGGTGTAAAAGTTCCGTTTAACATGATATGAAAGTTCCTCTATGGTCGCTTTTGATCTTGTGATCAAAGGAGGACGATATACCAATAATCCACTACGTAAAAGTATTTAGAAAGCACTCATTCCGAATTTCCAACAAAAATATTATAGGATTTTCTGAGAAAAAATAGTTAATTCAGTGATATTTTTTGGAGCTATATGTTTATTGTGTGTATTCGGAAAGTAAATTACGGAAAAGTATAATTGTCCTTGTTTAAATCATTAATTAAATCCCGAAAATGACAGCTAATCAATCAAAACTCTCTGCTTTTGGCAAGATAGAGCGAAGCATGGTAGATCTCAATGAAATCTACCGTAAGCATGCTGCTTACATTAAAACGAAGTATAATGTAACTTCTCTTGAAATGGAAATTCTCCAATATATCATGCGGGAAGGTCCTCAGAAGATGAAAGAAATCGGGGAGCATTTCAAGATCAAATTGTCAACGCTTACCAGTATTATTGACAAAATAGAACGACAAAAACTGGTAAAGCGGGTTAACTCCCGAGAAGATCGAAGAGTGGTATTTTTAGAAATATCCCGCAAGGGACATCGACTCTACAACGACTATAGCAACTATATCAAAATTGTCTCCCAATCTATGCAGGAAAAAATGGATGAAACCCAATATAATGTATTTCTTGGTATGATCCAGAAAGTGTCTGAACTTTCCTATAGTCGCTAAGCGCAGTTCCTGGCGCCACTTGCACCCTCCCACCTTACTTGTCGCATTTCTGATCGTTCTTCTTATGAAGGACTAAGATTGTATTGATTTGTAAACAGAAAATAATGGCAAAAAATTCCGAAACATCCCAGATAAATGACATAAGCAGATTAGAACAGAGTTTAATCGCTTTGAGTGATTCTTTTAGGAGTCACAGAGAATACATCGAAGAAAATTTCAAGATATCAGCACTTGAAATGCAGTTGATTCAGCATATCATGCACAATGGTGCTCAGAAAATGAAAGATGTATCAAAATACTTTTACATTAAGCTAAGTACTTTCACAAGTATTGTTGACAAGGCCGAAAAGAGTCGTGTGTTGAAACGGGTTAACTCCAAGACAGATAGAAGAGTTGTTTTTCTTGATGTTACTTCCAAAGGTCGAAGCTTATACGAGGAGTATGTGGCCGCTTTAGACAACCTGGTTGAAAAAAAAGGATTAGATGTAGATGCTGATCAGGTTGAGCAACTTGAGAGCGGACTGGAAATGTTTGACCAAATTTCTCAGGAGAAAGATTAAGGCAAAACTTCACTTAAAGTTCCATATAAAATCCCGGGATGCTTACTTATTTAGCGTCTCGGTTTTTTATTTAAGGAGTAAATATTTTCCTGATTGGAAGATAAGATTTTGTGTATGGCATTGAATTTGATCTACAGCAACTGATTGAGTATTTGCATCATGAGAAATATTTCTTTTTGTTGAAATGTTATTTTTTTAGCAAAAGCATGATGTATTTTTTGGGGAGGATAATAAATTTTGTCGTAAAAAGACTTGGGAAAACCTTTATTTCAGGGATAATTCTTTTTTATGAAGGTAATTCTTTGTTTTTTTATGAAAATTTTCTAAACTGAATATTATCTATAACACTTGTTTATTTTAGGGTAATTTTATCTGGCACTTCATACCTATAAACAGGTTTATTTCAGCTCCTCCTATCCAATACGCAATTATTTTTTGTTTTATGAAGTTGAATTGAACCTATAATTTTGATGAGTACTGTAAACCAAATTTTTCCTACACCTAATGCTCTTCGTCTGGAATCTGTTGTTAACAAATTAATTCTATCTCTTCACAAGAAAAAAACTTCTATTCTGGATAGTTACAAAGTGACAGAAATGGAAGTAGAAATCATTGCTTTCCTTCAGGAGCAAGAAATGCAAAAAATGAAGGAGGTCGGAGAACACTTCAATATCAAATTAAGTACCCTCACCAGTACTATTGATAAATTGGAAAAAAATAAGCTGGTAAAGCGCAAAAATTCCAAAGAAGATCGCCGTGTGATTTACATCAGGCCTACCGCCAAAGGTATCAGCTTGTTGCATGACCTGGAAGCCTATACCCGTGATATGGCTGAGGAAGTGACAAATGATATGAAACCCAATGATTATGCTATTCTTTTGGGAGGCCTGGAAAAAATGCTGAAAGAAATTAAATAAGATTTCGGTTTCCGACTTTTGGATTCCGGGATTGCCTGAGTGAAATGCAGATTTCACTCAGGCTTTTGTGGTTACTTACGTATTTTTGTCACATGCCAAAAAAGATTCAGATACAGATTCCCCCTCAGCAACACGAAGACCCTGTGCAATGGCGCAAGCGCGCTGCGCGTCAACTAGGTGTCAATCCTAATCAAATCACCCAGCTACGGCTTCGCCGTCGCTCATTGGATGCGCGGAAGCGCAATGCAATCCGCTATCAGCTACAACTGGAAGTGTGGGTCGATGAGATCCCGGAGCCTGAAACAGCATGGGAGCTGCCCCTTCAAAACGTAAGCAATGCTTCTGAAGTGCATGTGGTAGGCCTGGGCCCTGCGGGCCTTTTTGCAGCTTTAAAGCTTATCGAACAAGGCCTCAAGCCTGTTGTCATCGAGCGCGGCAAAGCCGTGAGGGATCGCAGGCGCGACCTCGCAACCCTCAACCGCGAGGGAATCGTCAATCCCGAAAGCAACTATTGCTTTGGAGAAGGAGGTGCAGGCACCTTTTCTGACGGAAAACTGTACACCCGTTCCAAAAAACGGGGAGATGTCCAGCGCGTGCTGGATATACTGGTTCAGTTTGGCGCAACAGAAGAAATCCTGATTGACAATCATCCTCATATAGGAACAAACCGCCTGCCCAAAATCATTGAGAAGATGCGAGAGACCATCATCGAATGTGGGGGAGAAGTGCATTTTAACAGCCGCCTGAGTGGCCTGGAGATAGAAGGAGGAGAATTGAAGGGGATTGAAATAAATGGCCATGAAAAATGGCCCGTAAAAGCATTAATCCTGGCTACAGGTCATTCTGCAAGAGACATCTTTTACCTGCTTCAACAAGAAAAAGTACAAATAGATCCCAAGCCTTTTGCGCTGGGACTTCGGGTAGAACATCCTCAAAGCCTGATTGATCAAATACAATACAATTGTGGCATAGAGCGGCCTGATGGCCTTCCTGCTTCCAATTACGCCCTCGTCCAGCAGGTAGACGGCAAGGGCGTCTATTCCTTCTGCATGTGCCCGGGGGGCATTATATGCCCTGCTTCAACTTCCCCCGACGAAGTCGTGGTCAACGGCTGGTCCCCAGCCCTCCGCAATACAGGCTACGCCAACTCAGGCATAGTTGTCGAACTGCGACTCGAAGATTTCATGAAATCGGGTGACCCGCTTGCCGGGATGCTGTTTCAGCAAAAATTTGAGCGACAGGCTCAGCTGGCTGGCGGGGGCAAACAAGTGGCCCCAGCCTCCCGTTTGCATGATTTTGTCAGGGATAAGGTTTCCTCCACTCTTCCTGATTGCTCCTATTTGCCGGGCATCGCAGCGGTAGATATGGCAGAGGTCCTGCCAAAATTTATCCGTAGGCGCCTGCAAACAGGCTTCAATCAATTTGGGCATAAACTCAAAGGTTACCTCACCAATGAGGCTGTGGTGGTCGGCGTAGAATCCCGGACTTCCAGTCCGGTATCTATCCCGCGGGACGCGGAGAGCCTGGAGCATCCGGGTGTCAAGGGATTGTTCCCTTGTGGAGAAGGCGCCGGCTATGCCGGCGGGATCGTCTCTGCCGCCATGGATGGCGAGCGGGTAGGGGAGGCGGTATGGCGGGCTTTTGTCAAGTGACATTCAACAACCCCATCACCCGGGCTACGCCCGTGCTGGCGGGTTCCTCGATAAAGGTGACCCTGTCACCCCAGACGCCCTCCGGTCGGTTGGGATCTACGATGTAGACCGGCGCATAAGGCGGCGCATAATTCAGCAGGGTATTGGCGGGATAAACGAGGAGGGAGGTCCCTACGACTAACAGTATATCGGCCTGAGCGGCTAGTTGGGCTGCATTGTATAGCAGAGGCACGTCCTCTCCAAACCACACGATGTGTGGTCGCCACTGCCCGCCGTCAGGCGCGAGATCACCTAACAAAATGTCTCCATCAATGTCCTCAATGAGGGTCTCATCATAGACGCTTCGCTTCTTGCGAAGCTGTCCATGCAGGTGCAGGATGTTGGAAGAGCCTGCTCTTTCATGCAGGTCATCCACATTTTGGGTGATGACCTGTACATCGAAATGCTTTTCGAGTGCTACCAGGCCGAGATGGCCGGCATTGGGCTCTACGGTCTGGAGCTGCCTGCGGCGCTCATTGTAAAAGCGGAGCACCAGCTCGGGGTCTTTGCGGAAAGCCTGTGGCGTAGCCACATCCTGCACATTGTGGCCTTCCCAGAGGCCGCCTGCACCCCTGAAGGTCTTCAGGCCGCTTTCTGCGCTGATACCAGCTCCAGTGAGGACAACCAATTTTTTCATGAAAAAATCAAGGATTTAAGCTTCCGATTACTTCTTTATTCATCATTCCTTGTTCGTCATTCTTTATTCTTTCACCGCTTTTCCCTCAATCTTTCTTCCTAACAAGAGGACAATGCCCACCAGCACCGCAATGGCGAGTGGAAAGGTCAGATAGCCAGGCCAGCCAAAGGCTGCGGGAATGGTTCCCACGAAGGTCGCTACCACACCCACTACGATTGCATAAGGCAACTGCGTGCGTACATGGTCTACATGGTTACAATCTGAAGCCAACGAACTCAGGATCGTCGTATCGGAAATAGGGGAGCAATGGTCACCAAAAACAGAACCCGCGAGGACGGCAGATACTGCGTTGTAGAAGATAGGCATGAGGCTTTCGGTATCCATGCCGGCATCCAAACCGAGTTTCCAGGTAAGGGAAAGGATAATAGGATAGAGAATAGCCATGGTTCCCCATGAAGAACCCGTCGAAAAGGCCACAGCTGCTGCCAGCAGGAAAGTGATGGAAGGCATCAGCCTGACAAAATTTTCAGAAGGTTCCGAGCCAATTTGGTTGGCCAGGTAGGTGGCAGTGCCCATATCCTGAGTGATCTGTGCCAGTGCCCAGGCAAGAACCAGGATGATCAAGGCCGGAAGCATCGCTTTGAAGCCTGTAGACATGGTGTCAATGGCTGTGCGGAGGCCCATGATGCCCTGGATCAGGGATAAGAAAATGGCAACAATAATCGCTGAAACAGATGCCCAAAGCAGGGCTTTGTAAGAATCAGAATTGCCGATGATATCTGAAAGCTTTTGGAAAATATTTTTGTCGCTTGCCCATACGGCATCATCCCAACCTGTAAACAACAGGCCCAGAATCACTCCACTTATCAGCACAAGGATAGGAATCACAGCGTTCAGCGCCCTTGTAGGGGCTCCTGGCATAGGAGAAAGGTCTTCTCCACCGGTCTGGCTTTCTTCTGCTGCATTCAGGTCACGACTGACCTGACCACCCAGGCGGGCACGCCTTTCTGCCCCGAGCATCGGCCCAAAATCTCTTCCTGTCCAGATCAAAATCAGGATGAAAAGCAAAGCGAGTACAGGATAGAAGGCATAGCTCAATGAGCTAAGGAAAATGCCATAAGCACTTTGATCGGCAGGAAAAGAGGCGATCTGCTCCGTTGCTTTGCTGATATAGCCCAGCTCCGCGCCTATCCATGTAGTGATGAATGCGAGCGCAGCCACCGGAGCAGCAGTAGAGTCTACGATATAGGCGAGTTTTTCTCGCGAGATTTTCAGTTTGTCGGTGATGGGTCGCATGGTGTTACCCACGACGAGGGAATTGGCATAGTCATCAAAAAAGATGGCGATGCCCATGAGCCAGGTGGCGAACTGTCCAGAGCGGGCTGTGCGGGCCATGCGGGCAATGATATTGACGACGCCCTGCATCCCGCCATTGCGGGATATGATGGCCACCAGACCTCCTATCAGGAGGGTAAAGACGATGACCGATGCATGGCCCGTATCCGGGGCCCCGCCATCACCCACAGGGGCGAGCGCATTGATGATGTAGTGGCTGATAACATCCAGAAAACCCTGGCCAATGCCCCACCAGTCCCCGCCTGCAGCATAATATGCAATGGTAGCAGCGCCCAGAAAGACACCCAGGAATATAGAGATCACCACTTCTCTGAAAATCAAGGCCAGCAGGATGGCCAGAAGAGGCGGCAAAATCGACAGCCAGAGTGGTACGGGTTTTACCGGAACGTCCTGCTCATAGCCTTCAATGGCTATTTTAACCGATTGGGGATAGCGATGGGTCGCCGTGTCTTTTTCGACTTTATACATGAAAGTCCCCACACTGTCAATCAACTGTACGTTGCGGGTCAGCGTGTCATTGATGATGACTTCCACCGTGCCCACAGCCTTATCTGTATTGGTTATTTTTATATGAAATTCCGCTTCTTTGTCGCCTATCAGTACTTTGGGTGGTGTGATGAAGACATTGCCTTCGTAGGAGTCTACCAAAGGGGCGATATCAACCTCACCAACCAGGCTTTCTTCTCCATTCATTAAGGTGTCCACTTCTGTTTGGGCAGAAAGAAGAAAAGGAAAGAGAAAGAGACAAAAAATCAGCTTTGAAATAATGGTACGTGTTATCATAAGATCGGCTCATTTCGCTCTAAATTAGCAATTTTTCGATACCTTTGGCCCTTTCATAAAATTTCTGTCTGTATTTTTTAGAAAACAGTAGGAAAAGCCGTCTGAATGTTCAAAATATGAAGCTTTCCCGCGCTTATTTGTACCTGCATATTGCCGTTATTTTGTTTGGTTTTACGGGTATTTTGGGACGCTTGATAGAGCTGCCAAGTGCCTCCATGGTATGGTATCGCATGGTCATTACCTTGCTCAGCCTGCTATTTTTTCCAAAAATCATCCAAAAGATCAGAAGTGTACCCCGAAAGGTGGCCATTCGCGTTTTGGGCGTAGGCTGCCTCGTAGCCCTGCATTGGGTAACCTTTTTTGGGGCAATCAAACTTTCCAATGTGAGCATCACTTTGAGCTGTATGGCGTCAGCTGCTTTTTTCACCTCTTTGGTGGAGCCTTTGATTTTGAAAAGGCCCTACCGGGTTTATGAGAGTGCTTTGGGTGTGCTGGTGCTTTTGGGATTTGTATTCATATTTAGCTTTACTGGAAAAGAAATGAACCTGGGGATAGGAATGGCTATTTTTTCCGCCCTGCTTGCAGCTATTTTTGGTACGATCAATAAAGGCCTGGTCGCGAAGTACGATGTATTTGCTATTACAGCACTGGAATTTATCGCAGGAGTTGCTATCCTGACCATCGGCCTGGGTATTTATTTACAATTTGAACCGGATCTGATGATCATTCCCAGCGCCATGGATTGGGTGTGGCTGATCGTATTGGCGCTTTTGTGTACTACTTTGGCGTTTACCCTTACGCTCTTTTCGCTACGCGATATATCTGCTTTTTCAGCAGCATTGGCCATCAACCTGGAGCCGGTTTATGCCATTATCATGGCTTATTTTTTCTTTCGGGAAGACAAGGAGTTGAATAACGGATTCTATCTGGGGGCTCTGATAATTGTTGGGGCTGTTTTTTTGAATCCTTTTGTGGAGGGGAGAGGGAGGAGGAGGCGAGAGGCGGGAAGCGGGACCAGAGATTAGAGAGTAGAGAGTAGAGATTAGAGAGTAGAGAGTAGAGAATAGAGAGTAGAGAATAGAGAGTAGAGAGTAGAGAATAGATGCGAATCCCTGATTAGTGTTGACCGCTTTGGTGAAAATAAATAGGATTATTAATAAGTGGACAAGTGCTTGTCCGGTCGTTCTTTTCCATGAGATTCAAGGTAGCTTTTTTTCTTGATTTGGCT
>JAUIGE010000058.1 GCA_030430205.1 Bacteroidia bacterium
CTATATACTAC
Source organism: Bacteroidia bacterium (assembly GCA_030430205.1). Taxonomy (GTDB): domain Bacteria; phylum Bacteroidota; class Bacteroidia; order J057; family J057; genus JAUIGE01. Next base: position 12 of record JAUIGE010000058.1, read on the forward strand.
GATCGGGCAAAGCCCGATCATTCGATTCACACCAGGTCTTAAAGCCCTGAAAGGGCGATATATTAGCTATGGCTTCCTAAGATATGCCGTCCTTTCAGGACTTCTATTGGAGGCGTTTACCTTCATGGGGCTTCGCCCCATGCTGTATATGGCGTCCCTTCGGGACTTTGGGGGACTTTCCTGAAAAATTGTCCTGTACTGAATATAATTTTATTATTTCATCAACCCCTTTACCACATGAAAAAGCCGCTTTTTTTCTCTCTGATTTTTTCGATCTGTTTCATTTTTCCTCAAACTAATCTGGCTCAGTGTGAAGTAGATGCCGGGCCGTTGAAGTATGTTTGTGTAGATAAAAATGGCTGGATCTCTCAGGATACCCTGGGCGGTTCTCCGACTATATTGAGCGGAACAGCCCCTTTTACCTATAAATGGGAGTTTTTTCTGCATGTCGGGCGCTCCTACCAGGTGACGGCCAGCGATATGCTCGCGGATACCACCGTAGCCAATCCTTTGCTGGTTCATTCCAATCCCTTGCATGAAGGTGCTGATAAAGCAACCGTTTTTACCCTCAGGGTGACAGATGCCAATGGTGCTGTTTGCACGGATAGCCAGTCGGTTTTTTTCTCTCAATATGCTGCTATACCTGATTTGACCTCCTTTTGGATAGATCAGGGCGATAGCATGCAGATATATTCGACCGTTCATGGAGGTATCCCTCCTTTGAAATATAGCTGGTCGCCCAACTATCATATTTCAGATACAGCAGTGGTCGCGCCATTTGTGTGGCCGCATGTTTCGACCCTCTATATCTGTGAGATAGAGGATTCCGTGGGTTGTATCAATACATTTAACAATGAATGGACCATCCTGGTGCGGGCTGTAGGGCTGGAGAAGGATATGCTGCCCAAGGGGCAGGTTCAGCTATATCCTAATCCTATCAGCGATCAGTCGGTCCTGAGAGTTGAAACTGCGATACAGCTTCCGATGGAGTTGGTGATTTTTGATTTGACAGGAAAAAAGGTCTATTCAGGGCCAATTCAGCCTAATCAGGATTTTCCTCTGGGAAAAATACCACTCCGAAACGGGAGCTATCTGTATGGCATTTTTACCAAAAATCAGGAACTCAGGCATGCAGGGAAATTTGTAAAAGGGGAATAGGCTTTCTTTGAAATCAAATAAAATGGATGATTTTGTGGAAAAAAATGAAAAGGTCTATCTTTCATGTACATTCCGGGTAAAGTTTCATCCTAAAAAATTTCATGTATGCGCATGTTTAAATTAATTGTTACTGCCTTGATGGCAGCTGGCTTATTATTCCCTTCCCTTTTGTCCGCCGATACACCCAAAAAAGTAAGCTCCACCATTGAGAAAGTCACTGTCTTTCTCAATGGAGCTCAAATCACCCGAGAAGCCAGCGTCAGCCTGGTGGCGGGAACCCAAACCCTGAAATTCAAAGACCTCTCCGCCGAGTTGGAGCCTGGCAGTGTGCAGGTAAGAGGCGATGGCCGCTTCAGTATTCTATCTGTGAGCTCCGAGATGTTTTATCCCGAAGTAGACCAGCCAGAGGTGCCTACTGCCGAGATCGACAAACTGATCGCGGAGCGAAGCCTGATTCAAAAAGAATTGAAGCTGGAAGAGGTCATGTTGCAGGCCCTCAATGAGGCTTTTGCCAAAGAGGAAGCCATGCTTACGCAAAATCAGACCTTCCGGGGAAATGAGACAGGCACTGACCTGGATCGCGTCAAAACGGCGCTAAGCCTTTACCGGATTCGGTATAAGGAGGTGACGCGGGAGCGCTATGATTTTGAGCAAAGGATCAATGACCTTCGGGTAAAAGTGGGCGAAAAGACGCTGCGCATCACGCAGCTTCAGCAGCAGGGGCAGGCCCCCCTTCCCATCGTGGAAGCCACGCGGGAGATCGTCGTGACGCTTACAGCGGGCAGTGCTACCACAGGCAAATTTACCCTGATCTATCAGGTGAAAAACGCAGGCTGGCTGCCGTTTTATGATTTGCGGGTAAAAGATGTAAGCCAGCCTTTGGAACTGGCCTATAAGGCGCGGGTATTTCAAAGTACAGGCGAAGACTGGAAAAATGTCAGCATGACGCTTTCTACGGGCGATCCCAGCAAGAGCAGCCTCGCTCCCAGGTTGAATACCTGGTACCTGAATTATTACACACCGACGCCCCGGCGTCCGGTGACCCCAAATCAGCCGGTGCCGACTACCGGCATCACCTCCAATGGCGGCCTTGTCAGCGGGCGCATCTACGATGCGCAGACCGGAGAAGGCCTGCTGGGTGCCACCGTGGTGGTGCAGGGAACGACCGTGGGAACCATGGTCAATGAGAATGGGGAATATAGCCTGGCGGTTCCGCCGGGGGGGACAGTGTTACTTGTCAATTATATTGGCTATGCCCATCAGGCCATTCCTATCTCCAACAGAAACAGGATAGATGTGCCTTTGCGCGGCCAGGAAGAGCTGTTGGATGAAGTGGTGGTGAGCGACATGAGGATGGAGGAAAGGAGACAAAATGCCCCTATGCAAAGTACCACCATTTCTGTAGACGAAATTCGGAGGATGCCTGCAATCCAAAAAGTGCGGGTAAAAAAGCAAACCAATACCATCCCTTTGATCGTCAATCCTGTGCAGAAAGCCACCAATGTAGAATTTGAAATTCGCGAAAAATACAGCATTCCCAATGAAGGAAGGCCTTATACGGTCGAAATGATCGAGTACGAAATGGATGCAGAATATGAATATTACTGTGTGCCAAAACTGGACCTCAATGCCTATCTGACAGCCCGCGTAAGCGGTTGGGAAGACCTCAATCTGTTGGAAGGCGAAGCCAACCTCTATTTTGAAGGCACTTACCTGGGCAAAACCCTGCTCAATGTGCGACAGGTAAACGATACCATGGATATTTCCCTGGGGCGCGACCGCAACCTGGTGGTGAAGCGCGAGAAGCTTCAGGCCGACAGCAAAAACATCATCAGCGGCAAACGCCGCGAATCACGCACCTTCGAAATCGAAGTCCGCAACCAGAAGCAGCAGCTTGTACGCATCACGATCGAGGATCAGTTCCCTGTGTCACAAAACGAGGAAATCGAGATTTCCAGAGGGGCGTATGAAGGCGCAGAGTTGGACGATGTCACAGGCAAACTCAAGTGGAAGCTGGAACTCCTTCCAGGCAAAAGCGAGAAGCTGAAGTTTGATTATGAGGTGAAATTTCCGAAGGGAAATTCGGTGCAGCTGGAGTAGGAGGTAGGAGAGAGAAAATAAGTTTAAACGCTTTACTAAACTTTAAAAGTTTAGTAAAGCGTTTAAACTTATTTTGCTTTTAGTAGTATATTCCAGGTATCTATTCAACCCCCAACCCCCCATATCATTATGAAACGTCCCCCTTTTACGGCTTATCATGCACCTTTTGAAGAAGAGAGATTCTATCATATCTTTAATCGGAGTATCAACAGAGAATCCATTTTTTTTACGAATCGTAACTGTGACTTTTTCCTGAAAAAGTTTCATGAATACCTTAGTCCTTATGTAGACAGTTGGGCCTGGGTGTTAATGAAAAATCATTTTCACTGGTTGGTAAAAATTCGACCTGTGGATGAGGATTTTTTGCTGGCGGTTTCAGGTGATTCTACACTCAAAGCCAAAAAATTCTTAGAAGATAAAGATATCAATACTTTTCTGGAAGGACAGTTTAAAAGACTTTTCTCCAGTTTTGCCTTAGCCTTTAATAAGGAACATGAACGAACAGGCAGCCTATTTCAAAAACGGTTTCGCAGGCTAAAACTAGATACCGAGATGGATGTATATAGGATACTAGATTACATACATCAAAATCCTGTCAAACATGGTTTTGTCGACGAACCAGGACTTTGGAAATATTCCTCTTTTAGGGAATTTGAAAAAGAGAATGCTGTTTTTCTGCCTTGGGATTAAGAAAGGAATTAGTATTATATATCATGACCACCCCAAAACCCCGTCCACTCCTCCGAATCTTACTCATCTTCTCCCTGATCGCAATCAATATCGGCTGCGATCGGGTTTCCAAATCGGTGGTACGGGAAAATATTGCTTACCATGAGCATATACAAGTGATCAGTGATAGCAACCTGATAGACCGCATTGCCTTTGGCTCCGTGACTGATTTCCTGCATATAGACCTGTGACTGATGCGGACAGGCATCTTCAATATGGCCGACGTATCGGTGATGGTAGGGACAGGCATGATGCTGCTTTTTATTTTTGGGAAAAAGAAAGCCGCTCCCTAAAAAGCATTTTTCCACTTACAAAAGTCATCTCTTTGGATGCCTCTTTTAGCGTAACATTGCACTTCTGTTGAGATGACCCTTTCCATATTGGTTCCATTCAACAGAAAATAAACGTTATTCTATGTCATATTTCAAAATATCCGCCGCTTTCCTGATCAGCTTTTTCCTGCTCAGCCTTTCCTGCAAATCAAGTGGGGTAAAGCGTATCAACATCTACAAAATAGACCCTTCCGATGAGAAGGGAAGCCTGCTCGAAACCCGCTTTTTCAATGAAAAAGGGCAAGTCATCAAGATTTTCTCCTATGATTATTATGGCTCAGGAGAAATAGAAGACAGCACTACCTTTGCATATAATGCCCAGGGCCAAAAGGTCCAGGAAATTGCTTATGGCAGCCAGACTACCACTACCTACAGCTATGATGAGCAGGGACGCCTGTCGGAGGAAAGCTGGTCCCGACCCAATGGGCAAGGAGCAAGCAGTAAAAATCGATACAATGCCTCCGGTGATCTGGTGGAGACCCAACATTTTGATGCAGCGGGAGTTTATGATTTCTCCCGAATCTATGAGTTGGGATATGACCGCAAAGGGCGGGTGATAAAGGAACAAAAATGGGAGAAATACAGCGATGGTTCAGAGGATTTGATGCTGTATCATGTCGGATATACCTATAATTCAGTGGACTCGCTTATGGTGAAAGAATATTATTCCGATAATGGCGTGGCAGGAAGCCGAACCGAATATACCTATGACGAGCAGGGGAGATTGACCATGGAGCTGGAAATATCAGATATAGGATTGAAGGAAGAAGAAAGACAAAAAACAGTTTACCACTATAATAAAGCAGGGCAGGAAGTGAAAAGCGAAAACTTTTCTATCTACGAGGGAAAGGAATCCCTGAATTATACCCATACCTACCGCTATGATAAATACGGTCACCAGGTGTGGATGATGTATGAACATGCCGATGGCAATGATGCCTGGGGAGAGAGGAGGGTTTATGAATTTTATTGAAAAAAACCATCTATCTTTCGGGCTTTTATAGCGGTGAATCCAATGTGTGTGAAAATTTATGGAGCAGACGATAACAGAACACAAGCGCCTGATAGGCGCTTTTGACAACTCACCTACAAGCCCTACCTTAATTGTGATAGGGGGCGTACATGGCAACGAACCCGCAGGCGTGCAAGCGCTTGAAACGGTCGTAGCCAAACTGGAAAAAGACGTAAATGCCCTGGATGGGAATTTTTTCGCGATTGTAGGAAATCTTCAGGCACTTCGCGAAGGAAAGCGCTACCTGAGCAGGGATTTGAACCGCATTTGGACGGGTGACAAAACCCGCATCGTGGAAAATGGTCTGGAGGATGCCGAGTATGTGGACCCTGAAATGCGTGAGCATTATGAGTTATATGATTGTCTAAAAAACATTATAGATACACATACAGGCCCTTTTTACTTCATAGACCTGCATACGGTCTCCTCTGAGTCGGCCCCCTTTGTCATCATCAACGATATGTTGATCAATCGTGAATTGGCGACCAAGCTACCTGTGCCGATCATTCTGGGGATAGAGGAATATGTCGATGGTTCCCTGCTAAGCAGGGTGAATAAATTGGGCTATGTCGGAATCGGTTTCGAGTCAGGCAGACATGACGACCCTGCTTCTGTAAGCAGACACGAAGCCTTTGTTTGGCTGATGCTAAAGCATACAGGCTGCCTTTCCCGGGATTTTCCGCTGGATGTAGACAGGCAGAATGAAATCCTGAGAAGTGAATTTGAGCAAGGCTTCTTCGAATTGAAGCATAGGCATAAGATCGCCGAGGAAGAATCCTTCCACATGAATCCTGGCTATGTCAATTTTCAGGAAGTGACAAAAGGCGAGCAACTCGCCCGCAATGAAAAAGGCGATGTCATCGCCCCCAGGAGTGGGCGCATTTTTATGCCACTCTACCAGTCTTCCGGCGAAGATGGCTTCTTCATCATTCGAAAGGTCCCGCGCTTCGCGCTACAATTGTCTTCCACCCTTCGAAAAATCAATTTCGAAGCCATGTTGACCCTCTTACCCGGCGTACGCCGCGATCCCGAGAAGCACTATCAACTGATAGTTGATCTGCGTATCGCCAAATTTTTGGCGCTTGACCTCTTCCACCTCCTGGGCTATCGCCAGCGTACCCGCATGGAAAACTACCTGCTTTTTACCCGCAGGGAGTTTGATGTGAGGGCTAAGAAATAGGGGAAGGTTTCGGGTTTTGTGTTTCGCGTTTCGAGAAATTCAGGTACCCGAAACCCGAAACCCGAAACCCGAAACGTCTTCTACTCCTTTCCCCAATCTGCCAACTCTTCGGCAGACCAAAGGTCTGGAAAGAATATCCGCCGCTGAAAGCTCGGATGCATATAGCGTTTCCAGTTGCTGCCGCCTGTAGCCTCTACTTTCGTATTGCCGCTTTCTAGATAAGCCGCTGCTGCGTTGTAGTGGGCCATCACCCAGGTGATGTTGACCGTGTGGTCATAGTGGCGCATGGCTGCGACGAGTTCGGGATTCATGCGGCTTGCTTCCGGTAATTCCTTGAAGCGTGTCCACAGGTTTTTGGTATTATAGGTTTTCATGAAAACCAGAAAATCATCCATATATCGCTGCTCAAATAAGCGCAGCAGGGTCGTTTTGTCTCCCGACTGATAGTTTTTACCCGCAGCCTGCCAATACAAATGATTGTAAGCATGCTCAAAAGGAGTATTGCGATCGATCGTCGCCCGGAAGCGGTTGTCGATGAGGTTGATTAACTCTGTTGATGCAAATTCGATCTTGCGGTATTGGGCGCTTTGAAAGCCGCTGGCAGGGGTCAGCGTATTTCGAAATTTCATGTATTGCGCTACTTCCATGCCTTCTGCCATGATGGAAAAGGAGGAGGACAGCATGTCAAAATAGCGGCTGATGCGCATCAGGCGACTGGCAAAAAAGGTAGTTGTCAACTCAGGGTGATTAGCCACCTGGTTGATTTCCCACAAAATCATCTTAAACAGCAGTTCATTGATTTGGTGGTACATGATGAATACCATTTCATCTGGATGCTGGGTGCGCTGCACCTGCAGGCTCAGTAGGGCATCCGTTTGGATATAATCCCAATAATTCATCGGTTTGGCATGGAGCAAACCCTCCAGGTGTACATGGACATCCTGGCCCATTTCATCATACTTTTCTTTAAGTTGATCGAATATATCTGTTGTCTTATTCATAGGATATAATTTTGTTAAGCGGCAAAAATCATGATAAATTATGGTTTCCCCCATGATGATTATCAATACATTCCCAAAACAACCATTTTTCCAGTATGTCTGCTCTCTCCTATCTGACAACCCGGATCGACTGGCAAAAGCCAGAAGTAGCAGATGCTTATGACAGCCTTCCCTTTTGGGGAGCGCCTTTCGGCAATCTGTTTTTTCAGCATGTGCCTTTACGGCAGGGCATGACAGTACTGGACGTAGGCTTTGGGACTGGTTTCCCCTTATTGGAATTGGCGGGTCGCCTGGGGCCTGAAAGCAAGGTCTATGGGATAGATCCCTGGAGTGAGGCGGTCGCGCGCGCGCGGCGCAAAGCTGCTGCCATGCAGATTTCAAATATTGAAATCGTTGAAGCAGATGCAGCGCATATGCCTTTCGAAGATGGGCAATTTGACATGCTGGTTTCGCAGCTGGGCATCAATAATTTTGATCAAAAAGATGCCGTTCTGGAGGAATGTGTTCGGGTTTTGAAAAAAGACGCTACGCTTGTCCTGGTCACCAACCTCAACGGGACATTCCGCGAATTCTATCAGCTTTTTTACAAAAGCCTCAACCAACTTCAACTCAGCCAGTATGTAGCGGCGCTTCAAAAGCAGGAAAATCACCGTCCCACGATCCCGGAAGTACAGGACTGGTTGGAAAATTATGGCTTTCACATAGAGAAAAGCATACCCCAAACAGAGCACATGCGCTATGCGAATGGCACGGCATTCCTGCATCAACCCCTGATTATCATGGGATTTCTCCCCGCATGGCTGGCCCTTTTTCCGCCTTCTGAACATGTAAAAATCTTTTCCCAACTGGAATCCAATCTCAATCTTTTCGCCCAACAAAAAGGCGAACTCAAGCTGGAACTTCCCATGCTCTACCTCCAGGCCCAAAAAGGATAAAACCCAAAACCCAAAACCCAAAACCCAAAACCCAAAACCCAAAACCCAAAACCCAAAACCCAAAACCCAAAACCCAAAACCCAAAACCCGAAACCCAAACCTACCCCCCCTTCAACTGCTGCTTCCTGTAAGCAGAGGGCGTCGTCCCGGTATATCGCTTAAAAGCGTCATTAAATGACGATTTCGAGTTGAACCCGGCATCCATGGCGATGGAAAAAATGGTAAACTGCTTTTGAGCAGGACTGGCCAGAAGTCGTTTGACTTCCTCGATACGGTACTGATTGATGTAATCAAAAAAGCTTTGATTGAGCTCGCGGTTGAGGTATTGGGAAAGCTGATAAGCTTGTAAGCCCACTTGTCCGGCAAGTGATTGGAGGGAAATATCAGGCTGTGTAAACAGCTTATCTTCCTTCATCAGGCTATCCAGTTTTTGCTGGATGCGGGCACTGCTCGCCTCATCAAAGGGATTCTCCAGGACTTTGGGTGCAACTTCTTGCACGATGGGCATATACTGCGCTTCGAGGCGCAGACGCATCTGGCGAAAGCCCATATACCCTATGGTATAGATCACCACTGCCACCAGGGCAGAGGAGATGATGTTGCTGTCGAGCAGGCTGAGCCAGCCGCCGAGAATCAGGATATACATCAGCCAGGAGGCTGATACGAGGATGGCGAAGCCCAGGAGAAGTTTTCGCAGCCAGTCGAAACTTATTTTTTCGACATTGGAGAATTGATTCAGCAATTGCTGCTTGTATTTTTTCAAAAGGGAAAATGAAAATAGAATGTAGGCAAGCAAATGAAAAAGCCGCAAGGTAACAAAGGCAAGAGCCTCAGGAACCAGTTCCGCTTGTTGAAAATACTTTTCTACAAAGGCAATTTTTTCCTCTCCTGATTTCAGGTAAAAAGGAATTGTCAGCAAGACCGCGAGCAGGAATGGGATAAAATGCAGGAGGGAGTGCCAGTTGACCTGTTTTTGGGTGATGGTGCGCACATAGAGATACAAAAGAGGGCCAAACATAAAGACAAAGGGCTCAGCCACCCGAATCAAATGGGGCCATCGTTCAAAATAGCCGGAAGCACCCAGCGTTGTACCCAGTAGGCCAATGCTGAAGTCAATCAGCAGGATGCTGAGCAAAAAATTGGGGAGCTGGTCTTTCTGGCGAAAGCCAAGCAAGAGCATTACCAGGAAGATTGCCTGCCCAACACCCAACAAGGCGAAGATGATAAAAAGGTTGATTACGGAGTCAGGAAGCATGATAAATCTCCTATTTTTCCAAAAGTAACAATTTTGAACCAGCAGAGTTGTGTGACCATCAAAGGTTTTTATTGTCAATACCAATCAAAGCTCGTATTATTGGCACCTGTTATTATTCATTTTCCAAGGACAAGTAGTCGAATGCAAAGCGTACAAGAATTTTTCTCTCAAAGTTATGATTTCCCTCCCGAAGGATTTCAGGTCATTGATGATGAATTGTATTTTCACAACATCAATATCATGGAACTTATTGAGACATATAAGACTCCTTTGAGGTTTACCTATATGCCCCTTATCGGTAAAAAGATCAGAGAAGCCCGGCTTTATTTTGAGCGGGCTATGCTGAAAGTGGGGTACGAGGGTAAGTACACTTACTGTTATTGCACCAAAAGTTCTCACTTCAAGCATGTGCTTGCTGAAGTACTTAAAAATGAAGTACAATTAGAAACTTCATCGGCATTCGACCTGCCGATGATCGCTTCCCTTTACCGTTCCGGCAACCTGGACAAGGATATACTGGTGGTTTGTAATGGGTATAAAGATTTGGAATACAAACAGCATATCGTGGATATGCTCCATGATGGTTTTCACAATATCATGCCGATCCTTGATAACAAGGAAGAATTCAATTTTTACCAAAGTGAATTGGATGTTCCCGCCAATCTGGGCATGCGGATGGCAACCGAAGAGCCTCCGGATTTTTACTTTTATACAAGTAGACTCGGCCTGAGAGAGGAAAATATTATTGACTTGTACAATTCTAAAATTAAGGATAACAAGCAATTTAAGGTAAAAATGCTGCACTTTTTTGTGCATACAGGGATCAGGGACTCCCCTTACTTCTGGAGTGAGCTGCGCCGTTTTGTCAATTTGTATTGCCGTTTTCGCAAAATCAACCCCGATCTAACCATGTTGGATATTGGAGGGGGATTGCCCTTTCGGGACTCGCTGGAGTTTGAATATGACTATGAGTATGTCATTGAGGAGATCGTGCGTACTATCAAATCTGTATGTCAGGAGCATGAAGTTCCTGAACCGGATATCCTGACAGAATTTGGCAGTTTTACCGTAGCTGAAAGCAGTGGCACGCTTTTCCGTGTTTTAGGCAAAAAGCAACTCAATGACCGCGAAAAGTGGTATATGATAGACGGCAGCATCATTTCCATGCTACCGGATGTATGGGCGCTCAATCGCCGTTTTTTACTGATGCCGATCAACAATTGGGATGCTCCTTATGAGAAAGTAATTATTGGAGGCATGACCTGTGACAGTGATGACTTTTACAGCCAGGAGGCCCATGTAGACTCTATTTTTATGCCGAAGAGCCGAAAGGTGCAGTATATGGGCTTCTTTCATACAGGAGCTTACCAGGAGATGTTGAGTGGGGTAGGAGGCTTACATCACTGCCTGATGCCGGATCCCAAGCATGTGCTCATAGACAACAACCCTGATGGTAGCCGCAACTATCGTGTGCTGCATGAAGAACAAAACAGCAAACAGGTTTTGAAGATATTGGGTTACATAAATTAAAATATGTGACTATTTGAAATTTTCTCATCTTAATACAGAGCAAGATGAGAAGCTCATCAGCTTAATGACTTACCTAACCTCGAGCAGGCCTATAACAGGGCCTGCTTTTTTATTTGTTCAGAAAACTGAGCCGCAGGGTCCAGGCTTAGCGTGATGTGAAAACTCGTTCCAAAGCCCGCATCGGACTCAAACCATATTTCCCCTCCGTGTTGCTCTACGATACGTTTGCAAAGCGCAAGACCGATTCCTGTGCCTTCATATTCATCCTGCGTATGCAGGCGCTGGAAGATGGTAAACACCTTCTCCTGGAACTTTGCCTCTATACCAATACCATTGTCTTTGATGGTTATGGTGTGCTTTTGGGCTTTAAATTCATAGGAAATACGAATCAAAGGAGTCTCGACTCCCCTGAACTTGATAGAGTTGCTGATCAGGTTTTGGAAAAGCTGAATCATGCGCATGTGCTGCGCCTCCACAACCGGGAGATGATCTGCCAAAATGATGGCTTCATTTTCTTCAATCTGCTGGCCCAGGTTATGCCGCACTGTATCAACGATCTCGTTGAGGTCTACTTTCTCGAAGGGAAGATTTTCCCTTCCTATGCGCGAATAGAGCAAAAGCTCACGCAGCAGGCGATCCATACGGAGAGCTCCGTCAATGGCAAAATCCACATATTCACTACCTAGCTCTGGAAATTGGGGGCCCAGCCTTTTGCGAAGCAATTGCAGATAGGACCTGATGGTGCGAAGGGGCTCACGCAAGTCGTGAGAGGCAACATAGGCAAACTGACGCAAGTCAGAGTTGGACTGCTTGAGCAGTTGGTTTTGGGTTGCGATGGCATCTTTTTGCCCCTCCAGGAGTGTGTTGGCAATTTTCTTTTCCCTAAATCTGATAAACAAAGCGATTAAGCCCAGGATGAGCAGAATAGAGGAAATGACTGAAAAAATCAATTGAATTCTTCTAAATCTCTCCTGCGTTTGCAACTCTTTGTATTCCAGGTCTCTTTCTTTATCGGAGAAAATGGCATTCATCTCAGCGATCTGCCTTTTCAAGTCTTCATTGTATAGCGTATCTCTGAGCTGGAGGTGATTTTTGAGGTAATAAAAAGCGGAATCAAATTGACCACTTGCCCGGAATGCCTCAGCCATTTCTTGTTGAATATCTGCAATCGCACCAATTTTTTGGCTCTGGTTGGCCCCACTCAAACTTTTGCGGTAGCTTTCGATGGCCTTATCAAACAGACCTGATTCCATATATAAATCACCAAAACCCCTGTATACACTTTGTATATGGTAGTCACTTTTGATGCTTTCAGCGAGATGAAGGCTTTTTTCATAGTAAAGAAAAGCACTGTCCAGTTTTCTTTCCAAAGTAAAGAGGCGACCTACATTGGAGTAAATGCCAATGGTGGTAACGACATATTTAGGCTTATTTTGAATGAGCAGGGCTTTTCTAAAAAAGGGAAGCGCCTTTTCATAATCCTCCAGATCCAGGTAGAGATTGCCAATGTTGTGATTGAGCGCGCAGATAAGGTATTCGTTGCCAGTTTGCTCGGCTATAGGAAGAACCTGGTTGTAAATGGAAAGCGCCTGGTCATACTGCTTCATCTTTTTATAAACAGAAGCTATGTTGGTCGAGATGGGAATGATTTTGCTAGGCTGCCCGCCATTTAGGTTCCAGTAGTCAAGCGAGCTCATCAGGAGCCGAAGGGCTTTTTCATAATAGCCCTTGTTGAGGTATGCGATTCCCAGGCTGTTTTGCAGAAAGGCTGTGTACTTGGCATTTTTAATTTTCTCTGCCAAAGTCAGTCCCGCTTCAAAATACTCTATAGAGCGAAAAATCTCACCTGATTTAAAAGTCGTCTCGCCCAGATATTGGTAGGCGCGGATGGTAAGGGAATCATAAGGCAGCATGCGGGATAAAGCCAGGGCTTGAGAAGCATATTCAGCGGCTTCATCAGGATGACTACTACGTAGCTTTTTGATAAGCTTTGCCATCGTCTCAAAGCGCTCCAGCGGGTTCTGAGATGGGAAAACTTGCTTCAGGCTGTCTATCTCCGATTTTGCATGTAAGAAAGTAGGAGAAATTGCAACCCAAAAAAGGAAGATAAATGGTAAAATTTGTCGGATGTTACCAGAAATGATCCGGCTTGAGTTTCTCCTTAGCATAATATAGCGAATGTATTTTTTTCCCTCCTAATTCGCAAACCTAATTTGGTGTTTCCACAATTCTTGGCATTCCGAAACGCGGGATAGTCTTTTGGCTATTAATAATAGAAAAAAACAAGCAAAAAAGGCACTTTCTAGAAAAAAAGAAAATTTTTTTCAAAAAAGTTGCCCACAAATTTGCAATTCTTATTTCTATCATATAGTTTTGGGACATAGAAAATCAAAAAAACTTAATATTCACTTTCTCCTAATTTTACAACCTTATTAAAATATCCTGTTATGAAAAATTTAGTAAAAATTACCCTGTTGGCAATCATCTTTTCTTTTTCATTTGCTCTGGTAACAGTTGCCCAAAGCACTGTGGATGACGGTTATGGAGAGGATATCTCTCTATTCCTTGAAGAAGATGACCTGGAAAACGAATCCATCAATGATCAGATAAGACTGGTGGTCTATCCTTCTCCTGCCAATGGCGATCAAATTCAAATCAAGTATGATAACCTGATCGCAAAATCTACCCTGACTGTATATGACGCCAATGGCCGTACAATTCGGACCGAAAGTGTAGGTAGTGAGCGCGAAAACAACGGAACCATAAAGATGTCAGTGAGCGGCCTCGCCTCAGGATTTTATATCGTGAAGCTTGTCAGCGGCCACCTTGAAAGCATGCAAAAGATTTTGATCCACTAAGAGGATCACGTTCTTATATTAATTTTCATAACAGGGGCGATTACAACGATTTTGTGTGTAATCGTCCCTGTCTTTTTTTAGATTTGCAGGCGGAAGAAGAAGAAGAAAGAAGAGAGAGTAGAGAGTAGAGAATAGAGATGAGGAAAAATCTCTGCTCTCTATTCTCTACTCTCTGTTCTAAATCAAAAATATTAAATGGACATTTCGAAGAATTACTTGCCGGGAGAAATCGAAGACAAATGGTACGCAGAGTGGATTGAAAATAAGCTCTTCAAATCTGTTCCCGATGACCGTACACCTTACACCATTGTGATCCCGCCACCCAACGTGACGGGTGTTTTGCATATGGGGCATATGCTCAACAATACCATACAGGACGTCCTCATCCGCCGCAAGCGTATGCAGGGTTTCAACGCTTGTTGGGTGCCGGGTACGGACCATGCCTCCATTGCTACAGAAGCAAAGGTCGTTAAGATGCTCGCCGATGAAGGCGTGAAGAAAGAGGAGATTGGCAGAGAGGCATTTCTGGAGCGGGCCATGGAATGGAAAGATAAATATGGCGGCATCATCCTGAGCCAGTTACGCAAACTGGGCGCAAGCTGCGATTGGGATCGCACCAGCTTTACCATGGACCCTGTATATTATGATGAAGTAATCCAGGTTTTTTGTGATCTTTTTGACAAAGGCTTTATCTATCGGGGCATCCGCATGGTCAACTGGGATCCAGCCGCAGGCACGGCTGTCTCGGATGAAGAAGTATTGCATAAAGACGTAGATGGTCATCTGTACCATGTCAGGTACCTGGTAGAAAGTACGGCCGACGAGTACGTGACCATCGCGACGACTCGTCCCGAGACCATATTGGGCGATACCGCCATCTCCGTTCATCCAGAGGATGAGCGATACATGCATTTGCATGGCAAAAAGGCCCTCGTGCCTTTGCTCAACCGCCCCATTCCCATCATCACAGACGAATATGTCGACCGCGAATTCGGTACAGGCTGCCTGAAAGTCACGCCGGCCCACGATATAAATGACTACGAAATCGGCTTGCGCCATAAGCTGCCATCCATAGATGTCCTCAACCCGGACGGAACGATGAGCGATGCCGCCGGGCTATATATTGGAGAAGACAGATTTGTCGTTCGCAAAAAAATCAGCAAAGAGCTGGAAGCGCAGGGGCATTTGGTGAAAAAAGAAAACTACCGCCACTCGGTAGGCCATTCCGAAAGAACAAATGCTGTCATTGAGCCACGCCTTTCGCTTCAGTGGTTTTTGAAAATGAAAGACATTTCACAACCGGCACTGGATGCGGTAGTGAATGGGGAAGTCAAATTGATCCCTGAGAAATTCATCAATACCTACCGCCACTGGATGGAGAATGTGCGGGACTGGTGCTTGTCCCGCCAGCTTTGGTGGGGTCAGCAGATTCCTGCTTTCTATATTCGCGGCAACCAAAACGACTTTGTCGTTGCGGCCACGAAAGAAGAAGCGCTGGAGCGCGCGCGGGCAAAAATGGGGGACAACAGCCTCAGCATGGCTGACCTGGAGCAAGATCCTGACGTACTCGATACCTGGGCGTCCAGCTGGCTCTGGCCGATTTCCGTCTTCAAGGGGATCAGTGAGCCCGGCAATGAGGAAATCAACTATTATTATCCCACCAATGACCTGGTGACGGCCCCTGAAATCCTTTTCTTCTGGGTGGCGCGCATGATCATCGCGGGTAAAGAATATATGAATGAGGTTCCTTTTAGGAATGTCTACCTGACAGGGATCGTTCGCGACAAGCAGCGCCGCAAGATGTCCAAGTCATTGGGCAACTCACCAGATCCACTGGATCTGATCGCACAATACGGCGCCGATGGCGTCCGTGTAGGCATGCTTTTGAGCTCGCCGGCAGGCAATGACCTGCTCTTTGATGAATCGCTCGTAGAGCAGGGCCGCAATTTTGCCAACAAAATCTGGAACGCCTTCCGCCTTGTCAAAGGCTGGGAGGTGAAAGAAGCTGCGGCTTCAGGTATGGACAGGCAGGCTCAGGCATGGATGCATGCCCGCATACAGGCCATCGGCCTGGAGATGGAAGACCATTTCTCCAAGTTTCGGCTTTCAGATGCCCTGATGTCTATCTATAAGCTGATCTGGGATGACTTCTGCTCCTGGTACCTGGAGATGATCAAGCCGCCTTTTGGCGAAGCGATCGCTTCAGAGACATATCAGGGCGCTATCGCGCAGTTCGAAACCCTGATGAAGATGCTTCATCCTTTCATGCCTTTCCTCTCTGAAGAATTGTACCAGGGACTTCAGGAGCGCGAAGCGGGAGACTATATCTGCATCGCAGATATGCCAGAAAGCGGTCAGCCGGATAAAAATGTGCTGGAAGAGATGGAATTGATCAACGAGACCGTGACTTCTGTGCGCAAGTTTCGTCTTGATAAGCAAATTTCTTTTAAGGAAGCCATCGACTTGTACATCAAAACAGAAGAGCAGGCTACCTTTGAGAAATATGAAGCCCTGATGGGCAAGTTCCTGAATACTTCTGCGATCAGTTATGTAAGTGATCAGGTAGAAAATACGGGGAGTATTCGCGTTCGTAATCATGAAATGTATATTCCTTTGGGAGCAGTAGATGTAGATGCAGAGCGGGAAAAGCTTCAAAAGGAAATAGAATATACAGAGGGCTTCCTCGTGCAGGTTAACAAAAAACTCTCAAATGAGCGTTTTGTGAACAATGCACCTGAGCAAGTTGTAGCTTTGGAACGCAAAAAATATGCAGATGCTGAAAATAAACTGACTCTTTTGCGAGAAAGTTTGGCACAATTAGGATAGATGCTTGAACGCAAACAGAAGATTTGCTTATTTTACCGGCAGATACTATAATTTGAAAAAGCAAAACAACCAGATCAAAACGCCTCGTAATCAAACTTTTAACATATAATTCTTCCATACCTATTTGTAAATACTATGAGAAAATTCGTCCCACTTTTTACTATCCTGCTGATTGGTGTCTTGATGACTTCTTGTGTTTCTAAAAAGAAATACGAAGAAGCTATGGCCGCCGCTGCCGCAGAAAAAGCTGCACTTGAAAAGCAGTTAGATGAGGAGCGTGCTGCCAAGGAGAAACTCCAAGGCGAAATGGCTACTCTCGAAAGCAACCTCAACATGAGCAAGGCTGAAATTCAGAAGCTCAGCGAGGAGATCAAGAAAAATCAGGCTCGTATAGCTGAGTTGAAAACTTCTATCATGAATGTTTTCAGTGACTATGATAAAAGCGACCTGAACGTTAGAGAAGAAGGCGGTAAACTCTACATCACAGTGAACAATGGCATTCTTTTCAAAGCTGGCCGTGACGCTGTTGAGAAAGATGCTAAAGAGACCATCTCCAAACTTGCCACTGTTTTTGCTAAGTATGGTGAGCTCAACATCAATGTTGAAGGTCATACTGACAATGACCCTGTGAAAATTCACAAAGGTTCTTACAAAGACAACTGGAGCCTCAGTGTAGCTCGCGCTACCAATGTGGTTCGTGCTTTGGAAGCTGCCGGTATCGATTCTAAGCGTCTGACCGCTAGTGGCAAAGGTGAAACACAGCCTGTTGCTTCTAATGACACTGATGAAGGTAAGAAAATGAACCGTCGCACAGAGTTTGTTGCTTATCCAAACAGCAAGCTTGCAGACCTTTACAAGAAATACAATGAGCTCAAAAAAGGTGGTGACACCAACTAAGAGCTGATTACAATTAGGTAGCTGCCTTGCAGCTATTAAAAAACCCGGCCAATTGGTCGGGTTTTTTTTATGTAAGTACTACGAGAAGCCATATTGTATTTCTTCTCTTTCTTCAGGATTTTGCTTGTCCATATTTAGGTAAAAATCCCTATCTTAATCTCAAAGAAGAAATTCTCTTTATGAAAGCACTTTTGGGCATCGTACTTTTTCTGCTATGCGGGTCTTCGCAGATTGTCGCTCAGGAGCTGAAGGTTTTGGCAAATACGAAAGACAGCCTGGAGCTGGCTTACCAAAAGCATGCTTTGACAGGCGATTTCCACCGCGCAGCCCAGGCGATTGCTGCCTACAACGATATCAGCTTTCGCTGGCATACTCTGCATGACAGCCTGAAGATTGAAGAGACAAAGGCCAAATATCAATGGGATGTGCGGGAGGCGGAGATCGCCTTGCAAGAAGCGCAAAATGCAAATCAGATGCGAAAAATCGCTTTCGCTTTGGGCATAGGATTGCTCCTTTTGCTCACGATGGGTTTGGTCCGAAAAGGTATTCGCAGCAAAACCCAAAAGGAAGCAGAACGCTTCCAGGAAATGCAAATTCGGGAGCAGGCAGAAGCGCAGCTTCGACAAGAGCAACTCCAGCGATGGGAGTTGGAAAAAGCGGGTATCCGGCAGAAAATAGATTTGAAAAATCGCCACCTCTCTTCGCAAATGCTTCAGCTCTTACACAAAAAGCAAGTTTTGCTTCAGATCAACCAAAAGGCCAACAAGCTGCAGGAGCAGCCTGCGCTGATATCGGAAATCCTGGCTGAAATCCAGGAGATGATCAATCCCCGGGAAGATTGGACGGCCTTTCTCCAACACGTTGAATCGGTTTATCCAGGCTTTTTCCCCCAACTCCGCGCACACGCTCCTCAGTTGACAGAAAATGACTTCAAATTATGTACGCTCTTGCGCCTGCAACTCAGCTCCAAAGAAATGGCGTCTATGCTTTCGCTGAGTCCTGACAGTGTGAAAACGGCTCGTTATCGCCTTTCCCAAAAACTCGGTCTCGAAAAAGGGCAAAAAATAAACGACTTCCTGATGGCATTAGGATGAATAAAAAAGCTTCCATATTGAGCCTGGTCGGGCTGTTGTTGCTGGTACATTTCCTGCCAGCCCAAAGCAAAATGGAACCGCTTAAGCATAAGCTAAGTACCCACCGCCAGATAGACACGCTCTATGTCGAAAGCCTTTTTAACCTGGCTTATGCCCACAGCCGCACTGGAACTGACAGCATGTTGTTGCTGGGAAAAAGGGTGATTGAAATTTCAGATTCTCTGAAATACGGGGCGGGACTTTCCATGGGTTATCGGGCGCTATGCGCCTATTTTGAGGATTTGAATGAGATGCCAACAGCCATTATCTATGGCAAAAAGGCTGCACAGATCGCGGATTCTGTGGGTCGTCCGATGCTCAAAGCGCGTGCGCTGAATAACCTGGCCTCCATTTACATCAAAGGCGAACCGGACAAGGCACTTGCCTGTTTGCTGGAGGCCCAGCCTTTGTTTCACCAGGCAGGCGATAAAAAATGGGAAGCCATCAGCTACCAGACAATGGGCAATCTGTATCGGGAAATGGCCGATTATGAAAAGAGCATAGCGGTGCATGAGAAAGCGCTGGCGCTCTTTCAGCAAATAGAAAATATGCCCCAGGGCGTTCCCGGGCAGTATGTCAATATCGGCCTGGCTTACAAAGTCATGGGAGAAGTGCAGCCTGACTCGGTCGTGGCTTATGGGCATTTTGAGCAGGCGAGGGATTTTTTGGAAAAAGGAATGGAAGCATTCGAAAAGACAGACCAGCTTTTTGGTGCGACCATCACCGCCACCAATCTGGGGACCTTGCTTGTTCTCATGAAAAAGCATTACCTGGCGCTGGCGGCTTATGACAAAGCCCTGACATACAACGAGCAGTTTAAGCATCAGGGAATAGATTTCATTTCCCGTTGGGGGAAAATTGAGATTTTGTACAAACTCAAGCAGTGGGAAGAGGCGAAAAGCCTGGCGCTGGCCCTGTTGGCGGAAAAAGCAGAAATGGCGAATTCAGAGAATCTTTCAGATATATATGAGACGCTTTTCAAAATCTCCATGGAGCTGGGCGAATATGAGGAAGCCTATGGATTTGCGCAGCAAAAAATCGAAAGCGAGAAGCAAATAGAGTGGAATACAAACTTAAAAACCCAGCTCACCGAGCTGAGCAGCCAATATGAAGCACAGCTTCAGGAAGCTGATTTGGCGCTATTGGCGGAGGACCGCCGCACCAACCAAATATACCAGCTCGCAGCCTTTGGCTTTTTGTTTGTATTGATCCTGCTGGCTGCTATCTGGCTGTTGCAGGCGCAAAAAATCAGGAAGCAGCAGCTCCTCATCCAGGCAGAAAAAACCGCCAAAAACCTCGCCCTGGAATCCCTTGCAGCAGAAAAACTGCTGCAGGCAGCAAATGAGAAGCGTCAGCTTCAGGAAGAGATTGCCTTAAAAAACCGGCTCTTGAGCAGCCAGGCCCTGCAAATCGCCAGAAAAAATGAATGGCTCGAAAAGCTGCATGAACAGCTACAAGCTGCGCCCAATGCCCAGACACTCCGCCAGGAAGTCAAGCTGGGCCTGGACCAGGACCGAAACTGGGAAGAGATAGGACTGTTGTTCGAAGAAGTACATCCTGACTTTTTACCCAAACTGAAGCAGGCTTTCCCCGATCTCAGCAAATCAGACCTCCGCCTGGCGGCCCTGCATGCCATGGGCCTTTCCAAAGAGGAAATGATTGAACTAATGGGCATCGCTCCCGAAAGCCTCAAAATGTCGCGCTATCGGCTCCGGAAGAAATTAGGCATCGAATCAAACGAAGCGCTTGCCGAATTCCTGAATACGTACCAGTAGGGTCACATTACAATGTGACCCACACATGGCCCCAACCCCATGTTCACCTTTTGTTACCCCCCTGTATCCCTTTCGTAACGGGCAGGATAGAATGAATTGAAAATCAGCTTCGTAAGCTTGCTGTCACAACATTTTCAATTTTTCTGCCCCATGAAAAATACCTTATTCTTTCTCACAAAAATGAGATATGATAGCAGGCACCTCTGGAAACAGATGTTGATCCTGATGATCCTATCCATCTCCATCGGGAAGCTCCCGGCTCAGGATCTGGCCAAGATCCATACGGAAAAACCTATCCGCCTGACAGGCGGCCTTCGCCTGCAAACGCAGCTCTACCAGGTCTCGGGGATAGATCCCCGCCAACAACCCTTTTATGGCGCGTTGAGCGGTTCGCCCACCTTGCATCTGTATGGCATACAGATTCCTTTTTTCGTGCTGCTGTCCAATCAGGAGCGCCGCTTTCAGCAGCCTTTCAACCAGTTGGGCATCACGCCCTTTTATAAATGGGCAAAAGCATATTTGGGCTACAACCAAATGCGGTTTTCGCCTTATACGCTCGCCGGAAGGCGGTTTTTGGGCGCGGGCGTAGAGCTGAATCCCGGAAAATTCCGGCTGGGTTTTGTGCAAGGCCGCTTTCAGCGGGCGATAGCGGAGTCCGCACCAACTCAGCCCGTAGGGCCCTCTTTTCTTTCCGCCATTCCCATCCCCGCCTATGACCGCAAAGGCTATGCTGCCAAACTCGGTTTTGGAAGCGTGCACAATTATTTCGACCTCAGCATGCTCTATGCGCAGGATGATCCGCTGATCCCTGTCTCCGACAGCATCAAAGCGCAGGAGAATCTGGCTTTGGGCATGGGTTTTCAGTTTCGTTTTTTCTCCTTTTTAACATGGAAAACAGAGGCTGGTCTGAGTGCTTTTACCCGAAACCTGGAATCCGAATTGATCCCGCTTCCTGAATTTCCCTTCAGTGATCAAGTGGAAAACCTTTTTCCGGCCAGGTTCAGCACCCAAATAAGAACGGCGATCGAAAGCAGCCTGGCGATGGAAAGCAAATACATGGGCCTTAAGCTTCAGTATAAGCGGATTGATAAGGACTACCGGTCGATGGGCGCTTTTTATTTCCTGACGGACATAGAGGAATGGTCTCTTGCGCCGAATTTGAATTTGGCTAAAAACCGTTTGAGAGTTAACGGAACCATTGGCATTCAGCAAGATAACCTGAACAAAAGCAAAGCGCAGACCACCCGCCGACTGATCGGCTCTGGGCAACTCTCCTGGCAGCCGTCGGCTGTTTTTGGAATGAATGTGCAGTACGCCAACTATGGCCTGAGCCAAAATCCTGTTGCTCGCAGCATCAGCGACACCACGCGCCTGGAGCAGGTAAATCAGAACCTCACCATCATTCCGCATTGGAGTTTTGTGAAACCCCATAAGGTGCAGACGATTTCGCTGGTTTTGGGCTATCACGCCCTTTCAGACCAGAGTACGGGCATCACCTATACCGCAGAGTTGACCTCTTTATTTGCCACCGCCAACTACCATATTCACTTCCCACAAAATGGCTGGGGCATCCAACTCGGCCTCAATGAGCAACGCGTGCAACTCAGCCAGGGAAGTACGGAAAGCAGAGGCGGAAATGTGGGCTTTTCGAAAAGCAGTGCCAATGGAAAACTGGCGCTGAATAGCCAATACGCCTATTACCTCAACCGATTTGAGCAAAGCGCCAATGGCTCGACTCAAAATATCCGCCTGGGTTTCAGCTGGAAATTGGCGAAAAACCATAGCGTCCAGCTTCAGCTCAGGCAGCTGATACATCAGGCACCACAGGGAGGGGCCAGTCCTTCCTTCAATGAATCTCAGGGGACTTTTAGCTATCAATTTCAATTCAATTAAAAGCTATGAAAAATACAATTTTATTCATCCTCTGCCTCCTGGCAGGCCTTTCCAGCCTCCAGGGACAGATCACCATCATCCCCACCATCAGTCCTCCCTTTAGTCCTTATTTTGAAGATTACCTCAAATTTGAAAATCAGCAGGTGATGATCCTGGTCAACACCAGCAACCGCCGCCAGGAGATCAAACTCACGGCAAGCATCCAGGGTGACAATGGCTATTACGCCAATATCCGAGAGGATTTTCAGCCGCCAAACCCCATCGTATTGGAGCCTCTGGAAACACGCAGTTTGACGCCTCGCTCTCCCGAGTTTTCCATTTTTGATCAAAATGCAGTCGAAACCAATATTCCGGAACGCACGCAGATTGACCTGCTGGCCAGCGGCATTTTGCCGGAAGGGAATTATACCTTTTGTGTACAGGCATTGGATTATACCACTTCTGTTCCCCTTTCTCAGCCTGCGCCTGCTGGCTGTGCCTTTATTCCGATCAGCTATATGCTGCCCCCGGTGCTGATGAATCCCATCTGCGAGTCCACGGTTTACAACCGCTTACCTTCTTTTCTCTGGTCACCTCCGGTGGGAAACCCAGGTCGCGGCAGCTTCCTCTATGATCTCTATATCATGAAACTGACCGAAGGTCAGGACCCCAATATCGCGATGGATCGCGCCGTGGAGTATCGTGCCGGTAATCCCCTGATTATCGAAAATATCCCCACCAATAACTATGTCTATCGCCCCTCTGACCCTATTTTGGAACATGGCGTCACCTATGTGATGCAGGTTGTCGTCAGGGACCCGATGGGTGGCCTGCTCTTTGAAAATAACGGGAGAAGCCCGGTTTGCACTTTTCAGTATGTGGAAGAGCGGCAAAATAGTACGCAGGGAAGCGGTCCCACAAGGACCGATATCATCGCGCCAACTGGCCTGATCACCCAGCTTTCGGGTCAATTGCGCTATCATTTTCCAGGAAAAACGAAGAAGCAAAAACCGGATGCGCTGGACATCGCCCAGCTAAATAATCAGACCTTAAGCTCGGGTGAAGGTAGTCCCGGCGATGCAGGCCTCTATCAGGTCAATACTTATGGACAGCCTTTGTTTTTTGATGAAAACCTAAAACCGACAAACAACACTTCGCCCCTGGCAAATCTGAAAGTAAAACTGGTCATCCATTATGTCCTCAATGGATATGAAGTCCTGAATTCGGACAAAGTCAAGCTATCCTATAATGGCTACGTCCTTCCCAAAGATGGCCATCCCTATCATCCTGCGGATAATGGAAAGACGGTCGCCGTCACCTATACCGATGCGCAGGGAAATTATCAATTTTCCTTTCCGATGGTTGACAGCATGAAAATCCTGAAGGATTTCAGCAGTCCGGCGACTTCCGCTGGCAATTATGGCCAGATGAACATGGAAACGAGCTGGGAAAATGGCGGGGGCGTTGCTCATGTGGGGGATTACTTTTCTCAATTCAAATTTACGCAGCTTGTGCGTGTGCTGCGGCTCGAAGTCGAGAGCCCCTATTATGCCAGTCCTGAAATCAATATGCTGGTACAGCCCGGCCAACAGGCACAAGTGCCTACCCAGGTATCAGAAGTTCGGAGCTATCATCTTCAGGTGAAAGCCTTTGGAGATACGACGGCAGACCGCCATACGGACAAACACCGCATCCTGCAAGGGGTGCAAATCGAAGTGCTTCGCCAAACTGCGGCATCCGCAGAGATTCCTCCTGACGAAGGTCAGGAAGTCGGGGAGGCGGGCAGCCAGGGCTGGGAAGTCATCAGCCGTGGCAAAACGAACCTAAAAGGCCTTTTCCTTTTTGCACATCTCGTTTCGCACGATCACTTTAGCCCGAATGACAAATACCGGATCCGGGCCTATACCCCCCAATCCAATACCCTCGATTATTATGAATCTGAATGGAACCCCTATCCCTTTTCCTCCAGCCTCAAAGGCCTTTCTGCCTTGCCCTACAGCAGCCCCGGCAGCCTGGCAAATAGCGAATCCACGCCTAAGCTCTATCAAACCGAGATCGTTTTGCAGGCGGGCAAACCCAAGATCACCGGACAGGTAATCCATGTCGTTCCCAATGGGGAAATCGGGCTCGCCGATGTGCGCGTGAATCTGGTTTTGTCGCATACGCAGGGCGGAAAGGACCTTTTCAATGACCACTTTATTTTTACAGATAAAGACGGCTTTTTTGAATTCACCGACTTGCCGGCAGATCATTCGGGAACGCTTACGTTCTACAAATTTGGCTACCACCAGGAAACAATTCCTGTGCAACAGCTTTTCATGGGCGATCAGTTTTCGCCCAATGATGGGATCGTCAAATTGGTGCCTTATGGCAAAGTGTATGGCTATGTTTCAAACGAAAAAGGAGAACCCATTCCTGCGGATGTGAAATTGGCGGAAGGTCCTTTTTCCCCAACAAAATATGTCGTAATCGCTGGAGGGAAAAAGCAAGCTTCTCAAAAAGATCGCTTCATGCCGCCTCCGGGGACTTATGCGCTTGAAACAGCGATGACACAGACCGGAACGGCCAAATATAGATTCATGTTTGGAGCCCAGAGTGGGCAGGGACTGCCTTTGCGGATCGAGCCTTTTTCGGATAAATATTTCCCGCTGGATACGCTGGTCGATGTAGATATGAAGCTGGATAAGCATTTCAAAAACAGCGCAGACTATCAGTTTTTGGGAGAATTTCGGTTAAAGGAAAAGCTGCATAGGGTAAAATTTGTCATAAAAGATGAAAAGGGAGATGCTGTATCCGGTGCCAAAATTGAAATACAGGATACGGTATTGAATGTCGGTAAAGGGACGGTGAAATACGCCTTTGCCAGCCCAGGACAGTTTTTTCTGGTGAAAGTCATTCCTGACCCTCAAAGCAATTTTGTAAGCTGGTATGAGGAAATAGAAATTCCCATTTCTCCTGATTATCAAACGATTGAGATCGTTTTGAGAAAAGGATACAGCATCAGTGGCATCGTCACTGCCGGGGCGGATAGTTTGCCATTGGCGAACGCAAGGGTCTTTATCAAAGACAATCTTTTTTGGAACAATGGCTTTCCCGTTTCGGAAACCACAAGTGATGCGGAGGGAAAATTTACGCTGAAAGGGATTCCGGTTGATACCTTATACACCGCAGGCGGAAATGCCGTTCCGGCTCCTGTGGAGATTCTGGCGGTCAAAGCTGATCCGCAAATTTCTTATGTCGGTGCCAAAGGATTTGCCAAGCTGCCGCAAAAAAAGCAGATGCATCTGCACCTCGACATCATTTCAACCCTCAACCTCACCCGGATTTGGGGCATGCCGATAGAAGTGGAAGCATTCACTCCCACTGCCCAGGGAGGCGGCAAATTGACCGGCGCATTTGTGGATTTGGCTGACAACGGAAACTTTTCCGTCAAGGATAAAAAGGCACGCCTTTCCTTTTACCAGATAGATGTCAGGCCAGGGCCTCAAAAAGACGCCCAGGGCGTAGCAAAAGTGAGGCCTGTGCAGGAAGAAGTGCTCACAGAGCAGACTTCTTTGGTTGTAAAAGTATTTGAAAACTATACCGGCAAGATGTACAGCCGGGACTATTACCAAATAGAGAAGGGGGCAGAGCGGATCATCGTAGGTCATGACGGGGCAGAAAATGGCCTTATCCACGGAAACGTGGGGATCTTGCTCTCCTCCTTCAATTTTTCCTATCAGTATGAAGGCAGGTTGATCCTGGCTGACAAGCCGGATGAGACCGTTATTCCCGTTTTTGGGGCGAGAGAAATCCCACGCCGAAGTTATCATCTGGTAGATTATAAGCGAGGCAGCATACTGCGTGATCCTGCCTTTCAGGTTCATCATTTTAAGGCTACGGCTGACCGCAGCAAGTCTTTTATTGAAGGAGACAGTGTTCATTTATTTACGATTCTACATACAAATATTCCCGACAGCAAACCTGCTGACCTCAAGATCGAAGCGGGTGAGATTGTGATTTTGCCCGATGATATCCTGCCTTTTTCCTCCGGAAAAAGCCTGACTTTCCACCTGGAGGAATGGAAGATCGCTTCCCAAAGCCCCTGGTATTACAACAAAAACCAGGGAGCGATTGTGATCGCCAAAGGCATGGTGCATACGGGCGTCATCGACGTGCCCGTCAAAAACATCCGCTTGCAGCCGGATGATCTGGATATAGACGATCCTGATTTGCAGCAATCAGGGTTGAGCCTGGGTGGCGTGCTGCCACTGGAAGTCTACACCAGCAACTTCATTTTTGGCTATGACAAAAAGTGTGGTAGTGACCTGAAGCCTCATTGGAAACTGCGCCTGATCAATGAAGGAAGCCAGCCTGCAGGCATGTTTACGGGCTTGCCGGGAGCAGAAAATCAAAAGATTTACCTGGACCATATCAGCCTCTTTAGCAATGGAGAGCAGATCGTCGGAGGTCTGGACGATACCGTCCGCTTCTACAACATCATGAACATGCACCTCAATCAGATCGCTACGGGAAATGGCTTTTTCAAACTCAGAGGCAGGATCGACCTGGGAATTCCCAACCTGAGTACGGACCTGAGTTCCGAATTTACCTATACCAACGGCCCCAACGGCAGCATCAAAAGCCAATGGGAACCCCTGAGTTTTGTGTTGGATACCAAAGGAAAAGTGGCTTTTCATGCTGAAAATAACAATCAATTTCTAAGCAAAGGGCTTTACAGTGCTCCCGGCACCATCAGGATTTATAGCCCGGATGGAGAAATCAACCTCAAAGGACGACTCACCCGAAGTACCTCTGGCTGTATGTTTCGCGCCATTCAGGTCAATGGCGAAAATCAGGAAATCGAATTGGGAGATCCCGACCATAAAATGGTCATGTTGAAAGGGGAATCTCATGCCGACCTGTCGGCGGGGAATTGGGGGAAGTTCAGCTTCGATGCGCGCATGGAAGGCTTTAAAGGTATCGGCGGAGGCAAAAACCCTGATAAGGAAATGACCTTTGTCGTGGAAGGCGATATCACTGCCACCGATCAGGATATTTCCATTACCGACATCAATACGCCTTTGGGCGGATTACAACTGATCTACAACTTCAAAGAGCAATCGCTCTTTGGGGCCATGCATGTCAATGAAATGGATGTGGGTGCCCTGGCGATCAAGTCTGGTGATTTTCAAATCCTGTTGGACAGAAAAGGCTACTATTTTCTGCTGGGAGCCCAGGTGAAAGTTCCCATTGTTGAGACCATCGGTATGGCTTTGCTGATAGGCGACTATCCTGAATTTACGCCAGTTATGCGCAGCACCTTTGAGAATTACTCCTACAACCACAATATCCCTCCCGGTTTTGAAAATGGCTTCAGCGGCTTTCTGTTCAATGGAAAATGGGAGTATGAAATCTTTGATAATGACGGCATTGACCTCGCAGTCGTTTCTGTCTATGCTACGGCAAAAGTAGGGCTTGACCTGCGGGTTTCAGCAGATTTTAGTGAAAATGCTTTTGAATTATATGTGCTGGGCTATGGCAATTTTGGGCTGGAAGTGAGTGCCTTTTGCATCACGGGATTCTTTGTTTTGAATGCCGAACTGGGCATAGGCGCGCAGATAGTCAATGGCAATTTTGACCTGAAAGGCTGCGCCTCCATCCAGGCTGGCGTAGGCTATGAGGCCTGCGTACCGATCGATCCGCTTGCGATCGTATGCCTGGACGTTTGTACGTCCGATTGCTGGACAGGCTCGATCAAGGCCGATCTGACATGGGGTGAGTCCTCCTCCACGCCCGATTTTGAGGTTTCCTTTGGGGAGACTTGCAGCAATAATAAGGATGTGATGAACATTGGGAATCAGTCTGGTAATCCATGTAATTAAGGACGATGAGGCAATAAACCGGAGGTTTCATTTTGACCAGGAGCTGTCATCGTATGTTGCAGAGGTATCCTAAAAAGCTAAAAAGAAGTGAAAAAAGGCTAACTTCATTAGCGGATAGAGATAAAGCCGAGCTGTCATAGGTAGCTTGATACCGTTCGAAATGTTGGCTCTCTATCTGCTCTTCCTTTTAAAT
>JAUIGE010000014.1 GCA_030430205.1 Bacteroidia bacterium
CCCGAAAAAATTTACCATGGCAATACACAGCGCATCTCAGTTTCTCGCTGCCATCAGCCGACACAGCGCATCACACCACCCAAAATACCTCGGGCTTGGATGCTATCCGACAGGCTGCTAGCCGATATAAGGGCGGGGCAGTGATGTGGTAATTTGCTAGTTTGCACCTCTTTTTCGCATCAATATGGATACATACGTCTTGATTCTCGGCGCAAGCCTGATCGTTATCGCATCCTATTTCTTCAATTTTTTGTCGAAAAAAACCAATATCCCCTCAGTACTCATGCTGATGGTATTGGGCTATCTGATCAGTGTGGGACTGGAATCTTTTGTCGGGTACCGTCTAAGCAGCACGGACCTTGTCAAGCCCCTCTCTGTTTTGGGTACTATCGGGGTGATCCTGATCGTGCTGGAAGCCGCTCTGGACCTGAAGCTCGAAAAGAAAAAAGGCCCTTTGCTCTGGCGGGCACTTGTGCTTTCCTTCTTGTTGCTGGTAGGCACAGCTTTGCTTATCGCGGGCTCCTTTGTGCTTTTTCTCTCGATGACATTTTTGCAAGCCATGCTTTACGCCATCCCCCTGGCAGTCATGAGCAGTGCCATCATCATCCCTTCTGTCCAGGGCCTGATAGAAGCCAAAAAGGAATTTTTGATTTTTGAATCTGCCTTTTCGGATATACTCGGCATCATTGTGTTTTATGCTTTGGCAGATTTTGCCCTTACTACAGCTTCCCCGGAAGCGGAAAGCATCTCTGCGGGTTCATTTTTCCTTCAACAATGTGGCTCTCTCCTGCTTACGCTGGTCATCGCGCTTATAGCGAGTTATGTGCTGATCATGCTTTTTCAAAGCTTGAAAGGACACAACAAACTGTTTTTGCTGATCGCTTTGCTCGTAGGCTTGTATGCCCTGGGCAAACTGAATCACCTCTCCCCTTTGCTGCTGATCCTCATCTTTGGGCTGATGATCAATAATACCCATGTCTTTTTCCCGGGAAAATACAGCCGCCTGATAGAGGAAGAAAAACTGGATGAAAGCCTGGGTGAATTCAAGACATTTACGCTGGAAATGGCCTTTGTCGTCCGCACTTTCTTCTTTGTGGTGTTTGGCATGTCCATCCAGCTCAGCGGCCTGCTCAACTGGACAGTCTGGGGGATTTCTATCCTTGCATTAGCCGCGATTTATGGCCTTCGCTATCTGGGTTTGCGTGCGGTGTTCAAGAAGAACATTTTTCCAGAGCTCTGGGTAGCTCCCCGGGGGCTGATCACGGTTTTGCTTTTTTATGCCATTCCTTTGAGCATCCATTCCGAAAAATTTGAACCGGGCATCCTCCTGCTGACGATTCTGGTAAGCAGTTTGGTGATGACATTTGGACTTGTAAAGGAAGGACAAAAGCCCAAAATAGAGATCATTATGGATGAGGAGGGTAAAGACAAGCCTTCCGAAAAAATTCCTCTGCAAAAGCCTGAAAATGAAGCAGTCGAAAAAAATAATCTCGGAAATGATGCTCCGTAATCCTTTTCGCTATCACTTTGTTAGCAGGAATTACAATATGTTTACAAATCTTTAGTGATATTTGCCCCCGCAAACAAAATCATTGTTATGAAAAGAATCGGAGTACTTACATCTGGTGGCGACGCTCCTGGCATGAATGCCTGCCTTCGGGCGGTGGTGCGCACAGCCATTTACCACAACCTGGAAGTTGTGGGCATATATAGAGGCTATGAGGGGATGATTGATGGGGACTTTTTGAAAATGGACCGCCACTCCGTAAGCAATATCATCCAAAGAGGAGGCACGATCCTCAAAACTTCCCGCAGCCCTCGCTTTCGCACAGAAGAAGGGAGGCAAACGGCTTATAATCGCCTGAAAGAAGCAGGCGTAGAGGGCCTGGTAGTCATCGGAGGCGATGGTTCCTATGCAGGTGCACAGGCCTTTTACCATCAAACCAAAATGCCTATAGTCGGGGTTCCGGGTACGATTGATAACGACCTCTATGGTACAGATTATACCATTGGCTATGATACTGCCCTCAATACGGCAGTAGATGCGATAGACAAAATCCGCAATACGGCGGATTCACATAACCGACTCTTCATCGTCGAGGTCATGGGCCGCGATGCGGGTTTCATCGCCCTGAATACCGGCATAGCCGGTGGAGCTGAAGCCGTGCTGATCCCTGAAACACCCACCTATATTGATCAAATCATCACCAAGCTGGAGACGGGTTGGCGTCACCACAAAACCTCCAGCATCATCATCGTTGCTGAAGGTGATGACTCAGGTGGAGCCATGGAGGTGAAGGACAAGATCAACGAAAAATTCACTGAGTACGACACCCGCGTCGTAATCCTGGGCCACGTACAACGTGGCGGTATCCCTTCCTGCAAGGACCGCGTGATGGCTTCCCGCCTGGGCCACGCTGCTGTGGAGACCCTGATGGAAGGCCTGACCAACCTTGCTGTAGGCCTAAAAAACAACAAGATCGTGCATACCTCTTTCACCAAAGCTACCAAGCTTCATCAGGAGATGGACCTTACTATGTTTGAGCTGGTGGAAATCCTTTCGGGCTGATCAGTCTCTCAACTAAAATAATCCAAACTTTTTCTTCTTCTCCCTGGCTTCAAAACCAGCGGCATGGACGATTTCTATGATTTCTCCTTTGGATAACTCATCGGATGCGACCGTCAAAATCTTGTCTGGATTTTCGGTATCTACTTCCCAGCTGCTGATTTTGGCTTCGGCGTCCAAAAAGGGGGTCACCTTGGCGATGCAGCCCCCACAGTTTATGTTTGTTTTAAATTGAAAGGTCATTTTTGGGTTTCGAGTTTCGGGTTTCGGGTTTTGGGTTTTGGGTTTCGGGTTTCGGGTTTTGGGTTTCGAGTTTTGGGTTTTAGACTTCTTTGCGAAGGCGTGCTACGGGTATGCCGAGCTGCTCGCGGTATTTGGCGACGGTACGTCTTGCGATGTTGTAGCCTTTATCCTTAAGCATAGCTGCAATTTTATCATCTGAAAGCGGTTTTCTCTTGCTTTCAGCATTGATGATCTCTTCGAGAGATTTTTTGACCTCACGGTTGGAGACCATGCCGTCTTCTGTTTCTATCCCTTCTGTAAAGAAAAACTTCAGGGGATAAATACCGAAATCGGTTTGTACATATTTGCTATTGGCTACCCTACTTACAGTGGATATATCCATTCCGATTTCTTCAGCAATATCCTTGAGGATCATGGGCCTCAGCTTCTTCTCATCTCCGCCGGAGATAAAAAAGGCTTCCTGCTTTTCAGAAATGGCTTCCATGGTATTGAGCAGGGTAAACTGCCGCTGTCGGATCGCATCAATAAACCACTGAGCAGCTTCAATCCGCTGCTTCACAAAGTCAAAGGTTTCTTTGATTTTTACGTTTTTCTTGCCGTTGTCCTTATGCAGTTTTTTATACTCTGTATACATATTGGCATAGTTGCGGCTCACCTTGAGGTCAGGCGCATTTCGGCTGTTTAGGCGGATTTTTATTTTTCCATTACTCACCGAAAGGATAAAATCCGGGATAATATATTCATGCTTAATGATAGACTGAGATTCGCCGGGTTTGGGATTCAGCTTGATGATTTGCTCATATACATCCTTGAGGGTGTCCTCAGAGATGCCCAGGCGGGAGCGCAATTTGGAGAAGTGTTTTTTGGTAAATTCATCGAAATACTTCTCCATGATGAGCTTGGCATACTGCACCTCAGGGGTAGGTTTTTTGCGATCCAACTGGAGCAAAAGGCACTCGCGCAAATCCCGGGCACCGATGCCCGGAGGATCAAATCGCTGAACATGCTTCAGCATCGCTTCTACCTCTTCGACCTTTACAGAAAGGTTGTGACGAAAGGCCATGTCATGAACCATGGCTTTCACTGGACGGCGCAGATAGCCGTCTTCATCTATGCTACCGATGATATGCTCACAGATTGACTGTTCTTTTTCAGAAAAAGACATCATCGAAAGCTGGTCTACCAGCTGATCATAAAGGGATTTCATCTGGATGATAGGCGCCTCAAACTCATCCTCCTCATCGCGTTGGTTGGAAGGCAGGCTGGTCCTGTAATCATAGCCATCATTTACCAGGTAATCATCTATAGCTGCCTCCTGGTTCGAGGCTTCCTTTTCTTCCTTCCCATCATCTTTGCGATCCAGGTCTGAATATTCGTCCTCATCGTCCTGGTAGCCCATATTGTCATCTTCCAGGGCGGGATTTTTTTCTATTTCCTCTTTGATCCGCTGCTCCATCGTAGAAGTGGGAATCTGTAGCAGTTTGATAAACTGAATCTGCTGAGGGGATATCTTTTGAAGAAGTTTTAACCGCTGACTCTGTTTTAACATGGGTAATAGTTCTTTTCTACACGCTTGTGTGTTTGGTTTGGCTGAAGTGAATGTTGGAAATACGCGTCGAATAAGCTGGAAATATCTTCTCTAACTCCTTTTACCCTAATTTACAGCCTTTCCAAACAATCTCTATGCCTTTGACTCAAATTGTGGATAAATAATTAAGTTGAGGTAAATATAAACGGCTTAAAAGCAAAAAACAAGCATTTTGTATTTTTTTTACTACATAAAAACGTATTCTTAAATATACACATCTTTTCCGTAAGTGTATACTAAAGTACATAATCTTTATTATTCCCTAAAAGTCTTTCTTCAGATAGCAAACCTATCAGACTTAATTGTAGTTTTCAGGGTTAACTTTGATATCTTTTAACAAAAAAACACCCACGATGAAAAGCATTTCAATAATTTTCCTCCTGTTTCTTGTCTGCCTGGCTCCCCTTCCATCCCAGGTACTGGAATACGCTGAAGCATCCCGGCTTGTCCCCGGGGCGGAAAAAATCCGCCTGAAGGAGCAGCTCCTCCTCCCCAATTATATCCGCTTTCAGCCAGGAGCTGAAATTCCTGCCGGCCTCTTTGAGGCCTATCTCAGGGAGCAATTTTTACAACAACAGCCTCAGTACTCCTTATCATTCATCAATGAAAACCAGGACCTGCTGGGACATATCCATAAACGCTACCAACAGCTCTATGATGGAAAAGCCGTAGAAGGCTCCATGCTGATTTCTCATGCCTATCAAGGCAGGATTTACGCCATCAATGGCGATTTTTTCAGCCTCCGTCAAGTGCTGAAAAAGCCTGTCCTGACAGAGGCTCAGGGCCTCCAGGCCGCTCTGGACCATGTGGGTGCCGAGCAGTATATGTGGGAAATGGAAAAAAAGAAGACAGTCAGCTTTGGTCAGGGGATATGGGAAGCCATGGCCGCTCAAAACCTTCCCAAAGGCGAGCTGGTATATGTGCCGGAAAATGCCAACTACAGCGAGGCAAATTTTCGCCTGGCCTGGAAATTTGATATCGCTGCCCGCAAACCTTTCGGCCAGACCTGGACCTTTGTAGATGCTGAAAATGGCCACATCCTCTGCCAGTTTGACCAGATCCACACGGCTGATAGCACGGGGGTTGCGGTGACACGCTATAGCGGCAACCGGCCGATCACGGCTGACTTTGTGTCACCCGGGAAGTTTCGCCTGCGGGAAGCAGGCCGGGGAAATGGCATCCTGACCCTCAATGATCAAAACGGCAACGGAACCGTTGATTTTGAGGACAGTGATAATATCTGGAACAATTCCAACGGAAATCTCGACGAAGTCGCGGGTGATGTACACTGGGCATCAGAGATGACTTATGATTATTATTTGCAAAAATATGGGCGTAATGGACTTGACAACAATGGCTACCGCATCACCAGTTATGTGCATAGTGGGAGCCGGGGATTTTTCAATGCTTATTGGAATGGAACGGCCAACTATGGCGACGGCGGCGGCAATCCGCTGACCTCTTTAGATATCTGTGCCCATGAGATGACGCATGGCCTAACCAGATTTTCGGCAGACCTGATTTATCAGAATGAGCCGGGGGCCTTAAATGAGTCTTTCAGCGATATCTTTGGACAGGCTATTGAAGCATTTGCCAAACCCAATGCTTTTGACTGGCGGATTGGAAATGAAATCGGGCAGTCTCTGCGCAACATGGCCAACCCTATTCCTTTTCAGAATCCCCGCAATTATCTCGGAAACCAATGGTACACAGGCTCTGGCGACAATGGCGGCGTACACATCAATAGCGGCGTGCAAAACTATTGGTTTTACCTGTTGGTAGATGGAGCGAGCGGCACCAATGACTTTGGAAAGACCTACAATATCTCCTCTATCGGCATAGATACCGCCGCCGCAGTGGCCTTTCGCAACCTGACTGTTTACCTGACTCCTACTTCCAAATATATAGATGCCCGTTTCTACAGCATCCAATCTGCCATAGATCTCTATGGCAATTGCGGCAGGATACACCAGCAGGTAACCAACGCATGGTATGCCGTCGGCATCGGACAGGCTTATTCTCCCAATCCCATCCCTGACTTCTTCTCCTCTACCACAGAAACCTGCAATTTTCCCTATGTCATCGACTTCCTGGATCAAAGCAGCGGTGCCTCTTCCTACCACTGGGATTTTGGCGATGGCAATACAAGCACCATGGCAAATCCCAGCCATACCTATGCTGCGCCCGGCAGTTATACCATTAGCCTAAAGATCGGCGGAGTCTGCGGAGGGCAGGATTCTCTCTTAAAAAGCAATTATATACAAGTGGTTCAGGCTCCGGCTTCGCCTTTGGTCACCACCCCTCCGGTGCTCAGCTGTCAGACCAGCGCCATGCTTACAGCAGACCCACAAGGGAGCGATCAGATTCGCTGGTTTGACCAAAATGGCAATTTGCTTGCTATAGGAGACACCTTTATGACCCTGCCTCAAGGGCAGGCCCATACCTTTTATGCCCGTGCTATAGATTTAAAAACAAGGCAAAAAGTAGGCCTGACGGACAATACCGGAGGCACAGGGGGCTATCTGAGCACCGATACCCGCTCCGTGGTTTTTGATGTAAACAGACAAATCACCCTCCAATCGGTGAAAGTATATGCCCAAAGCGCCGGGCAGCGAATCATCGAATACCGCAACGCCAATGGCGTCGTCTTCGATGCCAAATCCGTCTTTATCCCGCAGGGAGAAAGCAGGGTGGAACTCAATTTCTTCCTCCAGCCAGGTGCCGATCAGCAACTGGGAGTCGTAGGGACCGTTGATTTGTATGCGACAAACAGCAACCTGAACTATCCTTATGAGATTCCCAATATCCTTTCGATCAAAGGAACAACGGGCAACAATCCGCAAAACCTCTTTATCCTCTTTTATGATTGGGAGGTACATGAAGCGGATTGCAGCAGCGAGCCTGTAGCCGTAACCCTGACTGTGGATACCATCCCCTCAGCTGTGGTTATGTCAGCTGAGCGCTGTGGCCCTGGCCAACTGAGTTTTGCTGCAGCTACATTTGACAGTTCACTGAACTGGTATGATGCGAATGGTCAGTTTCTGACTTCCGGCACCACCTTTATGACCCCCTATCTGACGACCACTACTGATTTTCAGGTAGAAAATGTGCGCTATCCCAGCCCGCAAAGCTTTGGCCCAAAGAATGCCAGCATTGGCAGGAGTGGCTACCTGAGTGACCCTTTTGACACCCATCTGGCCTTCCGGGTGCTTCAGGAGATGCGCCTGAAATCCGTATGGGTAGATGCGCAGACGGCAGGGCTGCGGGAGATCATCCTGACCGACGGTCAGGGCGTGGGACTGGATACTTTCAGCGTGACGCTGGCTGTGGGCGCGCAGCGCGTAGAATTGGGGGTGGAGCTACAAGCAGGCAATTATCGCCTGGGAGGCCTCAATATGGACCTAATGAGCAACAGTGCAGGCGTCGCCTATCCTTACAGCATCAATGGCCTCATTGAGATTTATAATTCCTCCGGAGGCTTGAGTGACTATTACTACTTCTATGACTGGGAAGTGCAAAATACGGCTTGCGTAAGCAGCCTGAAAACGGTTACCGCCACCATCAATCCTGGCCCAAGCGCCAGCTTCACCTACCAGCAAAGCAAAAGCACTTTCCAATTTACGGACGATGCGGCCGGTACGAGCCCCACATCATGGATGTGGGATTTTGGCGATGGCAATAGCTCCTCCCTGCAAAACCCTACACATACCTTCCTCGCTATAGGAACTTATACCGTCAGACTGACAAGCATGGATGGCAACTGTACCAATAGCTGGAGCGAAACAGTCCGGGTAGACCAGGTTACGGATGTGCAAGAGGAAATGGCAAAAGAGCTGATACAGCTTTTTCCCAATCCTGGGGATGGCACTTTTTGGGTGAGTCGGGAAGATGCTTCTGCATCTCTTGAAATCAGCGTTTGGGATATGTATGGCAAAGCCATTCAAACTCAGAAAATGCCCGCAGGCATCTTTCGCCAGCAAATCAAAATGGGAGATCATGCGTCAGGTACCTACCTGATCAGGATACAAAGTCCGGATGCGATACAGATAAAAAAGTATCTGCTCAATCGCTAATCACTCTTCGAGGACCTTAATCGGTCTGACAATACTCTCCTCCAGAGAGATAAAAGTCTCTGTGCGTTGGATATTGGAAATGGGCTGCACCTTATCATTCAGGATATGGCGCAGCTCTTTTGTATTGCGGCAGATGATTTTGAGGAAAACGCTGTAACGTCCCGTGGTATAGTGAATCTCCGTGATTTCGGGGATAGCGACCAGTTCGTCCACGATCTCCTTATAAAAAGAGCCTTTTTCTAAAAATACCCCTACAAAGGCGCAGATATCATATCCCAATTCAGAAGGGTCTATCTCCAAATGAGATCCCTTCACGACCCCCATGTCCTTGAGTTTCTTCATGCGAACATGCACGGTACCGCCGGAAACGATGAGTTTTTTGGCGATTTCAGTGAATGGCTGCTGCGCATCCTGCATCAGCATGGAAAGTATCTGCAAATCCAGTTTGTCAATATTCGAATCTGAAGCCATTTTATAAATAGGTTTTTTCAATATTTTCAACAAAGATGTGTCTTTTTTTCAATAATTATAAAAATAAAAAAAATCATTGAATTATTTTGAAAATAAGTATACATCCTTTTTATTTGTAATAACAAAAGCGGGAAAAACTTACAAAATTTCTAATCTTTTGAGCGTTCTTTTACAAATTTGATTAAATCAGAGGCGAGAGCCGAGATAGGAGAAACGAGACAAAATTGATCTCGCCTCCCGCTTCTCGAATCTCGAATCTCAACACTGTAGGATGATGAAACAGGCAGCCATGCCCTCCGGTCTCGGGGGTGAGGGTTTGGGACAAAGTCGCCTCGGCGATCTAACCACCTCGTGAAGGTTCGAATCCTTCTCCTACAGCGAAATCAGAGGCGAGAGCCGAGAGCCGAGAAACGAGACCAGATGGATCTCGCTTCCCGCCTCCCGCTTCCCGCTTCTCAATACTGTAGGATGATGAAACTGGCAGCCATGCCCTCTGGTCTCGGGGGTGAGGAATTTGGGATAAAGCCGCTCAGGCGGTCTAACCACTTCGTGAAGGTTCGAATCCTTCTCCTACAGCGAAATCAGAGGCGAGAGCCGAGATACGAGACAAGATGAAACCCGAAACTCGAAACCCGAAACTCGAAACCCGAAACCCTCCCCCCTCCCGATCGAACAAGAAAGCATCAAAACGTGAAAATGTGAATTGCAGGAATGAGTGAAAACTGGTTCCTGTATTTTTTTTATACAAAAAACTGGTAACTACCTAAAGTTACCAGTCACAAGCACATGTGAAATATCGCTAAATACTCACCCGCTTTGGTTCGAGGGATATTTCAGAAAGTTAAATACCTTGATTTTGCTTCCTTTCGCCATTTGCTTCAAGGTCCATTGCATAATCTGTTTTTCATACTCCATGAGAAACCACTTATTGGAACGTTTTTGAAAAAGGGTACCCTGAAAAACAGAGTACCTCAAAAATGACGATGAAAAGAACTTGACAATCTCAAACAATCGTACCTACCAATCATCTTTTTTATCTACAATGTTTCTGTTATCAATTTTTCAGGGTTTGAGCGTTTAAATTTGCGGCCAAACCAATCCTGCATGATATCTGAAATGCGATAGGCCACAGGAACAATGATCATGGTTAGGATCATCGAACTGGTCAGCCCGCCGATGAGTACCCATGCAAGGCCATTTTTCCACTCGGAGCCAGCTCCGGCTGCGATCGCGATGGGAACCATCGCTATGACCATGGCAATGGTTGTCATGAGGATCGGGCGAAAACGCTGAAGCGTACCTTCAATCACGGCCTCATAGGCATCCATGCCTTCTCTTTTGAGTTGGTTGACGAAGTCAACGATCAGGATCGCATTTTTGACCACCAGACCTACCAACATAATCAATCCCAGCATACCAAAAATACTCATGGACTCCATGGCAAGCGCCAGGGCAAGCAAGGCTCCAATCAGGGCCACAGGGACAGAAAACAATACCACAAAAGGGTGAATGTAGTTGTCATATAGCGCCACCATGATGAGGTAAACAAGCAAAATGGAAGTCAACAGCGCGAATAACAAGCTCCCAAAGGCTTCCGTTTGGTTTTCCAAATCGCCTCCCATATTGACATCTACCCCAGCGGGTATTTCAATTTGGCTGACCATAGCCTCGACTTCCTGCCCTACGGTGCCTACAGGTCTGCCCACTACCTGGGCCTCAACGGTAAGCGAACTGATTTTGTCCTTGCGGTCGAGGCGACTGGGGCCGGAGGCTGCTTCGATGGAAGCAAACTGGCTAAGCCTGACAAGCTGCCCTTTATTGTTCAAAAAGGTCAATTGCCTGATATCTTCCATGTTACGGCGGTCGAAAGCATCCAATTGCACCCGAATATCATATTCGTAGTTTCCATCTTTGAATCGGGTATCGGTATTCCCTGTAAATGCATTTTGCATGGTGATACCGACCATATCCAGGGTCAAACCCAGGTCCGCCATTTTGTTACGGTCGATATCGACCTTGATCTCAGGATTACCTCCTTCGACGGTGGACTTTACCTCAGAAGTGCCCGGCACTTTTTTTACCGCTTCCTGTATCAGCTCGCTGATGGCGAGCATCTCCTCCAGATCAGAACCCTGCACGATCACCTGTACAGGAGCCGCTCCTCCCCCACCGACCATGCTGACAGGCGATGCGGTAAACTTTACCCCGGGAATCTCTTGCTGAAGCCTTGTTTTGACGGTACGTGCGTATTCGGCAGAGGTAAAGTCTCTCTCTTCGGCTGGCACCAGTTTTACATTAAGTTCAGACAGATAGGAACTGGTATTTCCTGCCATTCCGCCACCGCCCTGGCCTACAGTGGTAAAAATATTTATTACATGCGGATCATTGAGCAGCAGATTCTCCACTTGCTGGCTGACCGTATTGGTCTGCTCCAGGGGTGTTTCTTTGGGAAGCTCCATTTTGACAATAAACTCTCCATTATCCCCCGCTGCTACAAATTCCATCCCGATAAATCCGTTGGAAACAAGCGTAAAGGAGGCGAAAACCAGCCCGAAAATGGCTCCCATGGTGATGCGCTTGTGGTTCAGAGACCACTTCAATATTTTCCTATATCCTTCCTGTATGGAATGGATGAAGCTTTCAAACAGGAGCAATACCCACTGAAAAGGGTTCTTTTTGTTGAGGTGGGTAAGTTTGGTAAAGCGGGAAGCCAGAAGGGGCGTCAGGGTAAAAGATACCAGCAAGCTGATCGCAGTAGAGGCCACGACCACCAATGAAAACTGGCGCAGCAAGTCTGCAACGATACCGGATACCAGACCGATCGGCAAGAATACCACAATGATCACCAGGGTAATAGAGGTGACGGAGAGGCCAATCTCCTTCCAGGTTTCTATGGCCGCCTGTCGGGCGCTGCTTCCCTTCTCCATGCGTGCATGGATATTCTCCAGCACCACGATGCTGTCATCCACCAATATACCGACCACCAGAGAGAGGGCAAGCAGGGTCATGAGGTTGAGGGTAAAGCCTGCAAGGCTCATGAAGGCAAAAGTCGTGATGATGGATACAGGTATGGCTACCATCACTATGATGGCATTTCGCACATTATGCAAAAAGAAGAGCATAATGACCGCCACCAGCAAAACCGCGAGGAGCAGGTCAAAAATAACCGAATTGGCTGCTTCCAGGGTAAAGACAGAGCTATCCTGAGCTATCTCAAACTGTAAGTTTTCCGCTGAATAGTCTATTTCCAAAGCAGCCATTTTTTCCTGTACCTGCTTGCTTACTTCCACGGTATTGCCGTCAGATTGCTTGGTGATCAGGATCCCCAGGGAGTTTTTGCCATTGATACGGGAAATGGTCTGTGTTTCTTTTTGGGTGTCGTAGACCTCTGCTACATCATGCAGGTAAACCTGAGAGCCATCCGGGAGGGTCGTGATAACCAGGTCTCTTAATTCACTTAAGCCTTTTATTTTACCTGAAAGACGGACCAGGATATCCTGCTCATCGTCTTTTACACTACCTGTAGGGAACTCCAGGTTGCCCTGGGCGATGGCCTGTGATACCTGAAGCAGGGAAATATTATAATAGTTGAGTTTGTCGCCATCGACATTCACTTTGATCTCCCTCTCTACGGCACC
Organism: Bacteroidia bacterium; assembly: GCA_030430205.1. GTDB lineage: Bacteria > Bacteroidota > Bacteroidia > J057 > J057 > JAUIGE01. The sequence goes on from JAUIGE010000014.1 coordinate 12,580, forward strand.
GATAACGGATACCTGGGCGACGCCTTCGATACGGGCCATTTCTGGCTGTATTTTGTTTTCAAATAATTCGGTGAATTCGACCTCATCCATATTGGAGGTAGCTCCAATCCGCATGATAGGCATTTCAGTGAAAGAAAACTTATTGATACTTGGATCGAGTATCTCTTCCGGCAAAGAAGACATGATGGCGTCTATTTTGCGCTGGGCGCTTTGCACCGCCTGGTCGATATCCGAGCCATATTTCAGGTTGACGATGACAGTGGAAAAGCTTTCCATGGAGATCGCCTGCGTTCCTTCCAGGTTTTCAAGCGTGGAGATCGCATCTTCGATCTTTTGGGTGACTGAGCTTTCTACTTCATTGGGTGAAGCTCCGGGATAGGGAGTTGAAATGGTCAGCACCGGGGCATTGATGTCCGGGAGGAGCTCATAGGTAAGGCTTTGGTAGCCGTATAAGCCGAAGAAAACCAGGACAGTGAATATTACTACGACCAGTGAAGGGCGTTTTACAGATAATTCTGTTATTGACATGACTAAATATTTTGTGCTATTTTTTTATGCTGATTGGAAGCAATTACTTCATGATTTCATTCGGCTTGTCCTCATTGAGAATGCGGACTTTCTTGCCACTTTCGAGATTGATCTGGCCTGAGGTGACCACCTTTTCACCCACTTCCAATCCTGAAAGTACCCATACCTGATCTTCATGAATCTCTCCCAACTGCACTTCTTTTTCAGAGACAATCATATCTTGCTGAACCACAAATACTTTGGGATTTTTGACGCTGCCCAGGATGCTTTTTCGTGGGACGAAAAGGCCATAAGCCGCTTCTCCTTTGCCCAGATCAATAGAAACTGTGCCATACATACCTGGCTTCAGGGGATTTTCTTTGCTGTTATTGATCTCTATTTCGACCTCATATTTACGTGCTTGATCGGATTGTATGCTGATCAGATTCACACGTCCGTTAAACTCAAGGTCAGGATATACTTCTGTAAATATTTTTACTTTTTGTCCTTTTTGAATTTTGACAATGTCAGTCTCCGGGACTTTGACCACCAACTTCAGTTGGTTTATGTCTACCACGGTTGCCAACTCCATTCCCGGCGCGGCAAAACTGCCTTCTTCTACCCTTATCTCCTTGATAAAGCCCGTCATGGGAGAACTCACAGTTGTATAATTCAATTGCTGCTTGATGGCCGCAAGATTGGCTTCGGCATTGGCCAGACCCAACTTGACATCTTCAAATTGCTGCTGGCTGATCGCTCCTGCTGTTAGGAGTCTTTCATACCTTTCGACATCCTTACGGGACTTGGCGAGAGATGCGTCAGCTGTTTTCAATTGTGCCTGGATGGTGGTATTGTCAATCTTGGCTATTCGCTGGCCTTTGGATACTTTTTGGCCTTCTTCGATTGCCAGAAGCGTAATGCGGCCCTGGCCTTCAGCATTGATTTTCAACTCTTTGCGTGCCGCAAAGGTGCCTGTAAGAGATAGGCTATTGTCCACCTCCATTTTTTTGACCTCTGCTATACGCACGGGAACTTCACCGATAATGGTCTCCGTAATTTCTGCGTTGGCATCAATTTCTTTCTTATTGGAAGCCAGCGTCATCCCTATCCAAAAGATAAGCGCCAGGCCTAATCCTATTACCAATATTCTTTTAATTGTCTTCATTTTATTGTGATGTACTATTTGATGGGTATTGTCTTAATTGTCTTGTGTTTGCTTGATGATGTTTGCCAGCTCACCGCTGGTTTTCAGGTGATCCAATTCGGATAACTTAAGCTGAAAAAGAGCTGTCAAATATTGCGTTTGTGCCTGTTTTAAGCTGGTTTCAGCATTTAGTAGCTCCGTAAGAGGTGCCACCCCTTCTTTATAGGAAAGCTGTGTCACATCATAAAGTGCCTCTGCCAAATCCATATTTTCATTTTGGGCTTCGAGCACCCTGCGGTTTTGAATTAAGCCTTCATTTGCATTGGCAAATTCCATTTTGGTGACCTGTGTGAGGTACATTTTATCCTGTAGCAACTGCTCTCTTTTCACCTTGATCTGTTGGGTTTTCGCTTGCTTTTGTCCCCCATCAAAAATCGGAATGCTCAAACTGAGGCCCCAACTACCTGAAGTGAAGTCACTTAAGGGCACCTCTTTGTTAAACAAAGCATCGGTCTGTCCCTGCCATCCATATTGAGCGAAGGCGGCCAGGCCAGGCGCATAGCCTGCCAGCGTATTTTTCCGTTCGAGCTCGTTGAGCTTAAATTGCTCTTCGAGCAGACGCAAATTGGTATTTGCACTTAAGATCAATCGGGGAGCGAGCTCATATTTGATTTCATTTTCCTCCAGGCCCGTGAGCAGCAATTCTTCCTCCTGGGGAAAATTCATGTACAACTTCAACAGGCGGTTAAGTTGAGACATGCTGAGCTCCAGGTTGGTCTGCTCGGTGAGCAGGTTGGTTCGGTTTACCCGTAATTGATCTACATCAATTTTTTTGATCAGGCCTTCTTCGTACTGAATTTCAGCAATTTCAAACAGGCGATTCATCCTGTTCAGGTTGGCATCTAATATGGTTCCTTGCTGCTCAAGTTGTTGTATCTGCAAAAAGACCTGCGCTACATTGTAGACCAAATCTTCAATTGTCTTGAAGGTGCTCAGTTGCATCAAAGATTGCGAAGCTTTCGCTGCTTTCAAGCCTACAAAGTAGGATTGGTTGTACAGCAGCTGGTTGAGCTGGGCTGTGCCGCTGAAATTGTAGCGAACGCCAAACTTGACCGGAATGGTCGTACCCGGCTGCCCAAATACTTCGCCCGGCAGCAATTGCTGCGGCAAAGAGAAGTTGTCCAGCGCTTGCGCCTGACCCGAAAGCTGGGGAAGCCCTGATGCTTTGATTTCTTTTATCTGGTAAGCGGTCGCTACTTCATCCAATTGAGCTTTAAGGACATTGGGGTTATTTTGCACAGCAAAATTGATACAGGATCTTAGATCCATGGGGGATTTTGTTTCCAGCGAGGCCTCCTGTGCCTGCGCAAGCCCACCCATTCCCAGAAGGAGGCAAAACAGCCCCAGGCTATGTAAAATTTTGATGAAAGAGGAGTTATACATGAATTTTTGGATAAAAATATTTTGGTTTTTCTAGTTCTGTATTTACAGAACCATCTGCTTAAAAAAATTACCGAAATGACTTCGGTATGTGACAGATAAGGAACAATACTGCAAAACTACATAAATGGTTCGGTTAATTCCGAACTAAATGAAATATTTTTTTCATTTAGTTGATTTTTGCTCGGATTTCCACTTTTCCAGGAGGTCCTGCATGCCCAGGGTGATGTATTCATAAAACTCTACGACCTTTTCTACGCCTTCATTAAAATCCTGGTGCTTGCTGTCTTTTCTGAATTCCAGTATATCCTGGGCGAGGCCCAAAGCAATGGTGGCTTGCTGAAGGCGCATCTGCTCAACCTCCAGCCATTTCTTTGTATTTACCCTAAAATAACGCTTTCTATCTCCGCTAAAGGTAAAGTAATCAACGAGTCCGGATTGCTCCAGGGCTTTTAAAGCGGTACTGATAGAGCTTTTGCTGGCTTGCAAAAACTCAGTTATGTCATAGAAATTTTGGTAGGGAGGATCTGAAAGAATCAAAAAGGCGAACAGCCTTCCTGCCAGTGGGGTAATAGCAGAAGCCTTGGCTTGTTGCTCTAAAAAAACACCTATTTTTTCCACTTGCTCCCGGATAAGGGCTTCCTTTTCAGTGGCATTATTTACTTTTTCCATAAATCATTTCTTTTGGTTTTGCTATTAACGAACCAAACTTATGAAAAGTTTGCTTTAATCCCTATTGTGAGATGCGTGTTGATTTTTTGTTTATTCACTTTTATAGGTAGAATAGGTAACTTGGTCTATCGCACTTCAAGCCTCATCCCATGAAAAAACAACTTGCCTTCATTACCTCATTGCTACTCTTCTTTCACTTTTTAGCAGCCCAAAAAAGCGCAAAGGAATTACTATTGGAAAGTTTTTGGCTGATCCAACAGGACAAGCTGGTTTCAGCTCAAAAGCTGCTTGCGCAGATAGATATTGTAGCTGCTGACAGCCTTTATATAGAAGTGGCTAAGTCAATAGCGAATAGCTCGTCGGGGGATTATTCAGACAATCCTTTTTGGCTAAAAATAGATGAACATATCTTTCTGATGGCAGGTGAGGCATCCCAAAATGGGAAGTATGACTGGGCAAATCAATTGCTTCTTTTTTTGAAAAATGAGGTCCCTGATTCGTTAAAATCAGGCTTTTACGCTCCACCCTACAATTGGGTGACGCTTGTGATTGCCCGAAACCTGAGCAAAGGAAAGCAAACTCAAAATGCAAAATCTTTATTCTTGCAATTGACTGCTGATACCTTAAAAAATGAGGAAGGATTTTTCAATAGCCCTTACTGGCCAAGTGTTCATCTGAGCAATATATACCTCGATGAAGCGAAATATGATAGCGCTTTCATTTACCAGCAAATTGCTGAAAGGTATTTCTGGACTGGATGTTCCTGGGACAATTCTCGATTTTGGAATCAATCCGTGATTCGGAAAGCAAGAATCTATGCGGGCCTGGGTCAAAAAGGCAGGGCCTTCCGCATGTTACTGCCCTTTGCTTTTTCACCAGATGAAATGATGGATGAGGGTTTTATATTTGAAGAGGAATTTCCTTTGTCAAGCTTAAATCAGCTGCTGATTTCTTGCCTTGCTGATAGTGTGGGCAGCGATAGCCTGAAATTATGGGTTAAAACAAAAAACTATCATTTACTGGCAAAAGACAGCTTAGAAAAAGTCTTTAGGGACGCCCCCTTTGAAGAACATTGCTCTCAATGTAGCCTTAGCCTGGGCAACTTTTCGATATCTCTTTGGGACAAGAAGTACTATGTGGATTTACGGAATAAAAGTGTTGATTTTCACTTATTGTATTCCCAGGCACATTGTGAAGAAGCTGTTTTTCAATCTGTTTTTTGGCAGGAATTGCTTAAATGGGTGGAGAACAAATGACCCTACTGATAAGCTATACTTAGGACCTGGTAGATTGTCTGTTTAAGTTTCTGCTCATGCAATACCTGTTTTGAAACCATATAGGCCATTTAAGGGCATATAAGGCGAAAATGCGGTCATACTTATATGTTCTATATGCCCTTATATGGTTGTGCAAACAGGACTTTCTATGCGGTTCAAAGTATAATGCTTACTATTCCTCTTTAGAGCCCTTTAGCCGTTTCACCTCTTTCAATGCCTTCTTATCCTCCCGGCTTGTACGTCTTTCCACTTTCTTAATATCCTCTTCCGGTGGCAAATTCTCGGGTTTCACATTGTTTTTCAGCAATAAGGAACGCACATCTTTATTGTTATCAATATGAATATCTGTGATGGCAGATTCGCCTTGAATTTCAGGATCATCGCTTACATTATAAGTAGTCAAATCAGCAGCCAGGGCTTTGGCATTGAGTACAATCAAGGGGGCAAAATCCGCAAGTGGCTTATGTGCGGGCACATCCCACTTTTTTTTCATATCACGGGTATCATTTCCGCCAAATAGGGCGGCATCCCCCTTGCTTCGAATTCTACCAAATCCTTTTTCATCAACGCCTCTTTGATAAATAACTTTTGAAAGTTCCGTCTCACTTTTCCGCAGACGCACCCGGGAATTCATCCGCTTGTTTAGCTCCAGGCGCTCTTCGAGCAATTCCTGCTTGCGGGTCTGCAAGGCAAAATAGGATTGGGCGAAGGCGACCACCTCTTTCCTGGGATCGCTGTTTTGGGCGATGAGGTAACAGGCGTAGCGGGTGAGGGCATAATCTTTAATTTCTCGTTGCCCTCCTTTACCGACATCGATCATTTTGCCAACGCCGGCAAAATGATCTACAGGCTCCTCAGCGCTGTTTTTACAGGCTTCCATTGCTTTTTTGATTACCGACTCAAAGCGTCGCCACTGGTCATATCCCAGCAAAAGCTGTAAATCCCTCGCAAACCAGCATTCAATTCCTTCAATTTCACTTACGGCAGCCTCAAAAGTCTCTCAATAGGTACTAAATTGTTCCGAGTTTCGGGTTTTGAGTTTCGTGTGCCAAACAAACCCGAAACCCAAAACTCGAAACCCAAAACTTCCTTCAACCCATCCACACAATGAAGTACCTTCTCCCGTACATCCTCCTCCTTTTTCCTCTGCTAATGAGCGCGCAAATCCTCCCCCCCGAGATCACAGATCCCGGGATCGTCGAAGTCAATCGCGCGCCCATGCACGCGAGCTTCTTCCCCTTCGAAAGCCGCAAAGCGGCTGAAACCTTCGACAAAAGCCGCTCCGCGCGCTTTCAGCTGCTCAGTGGGCAGTGGAAGTTCCACTGGGTGGAGTCGCCCGATGAGCGGCCGAAGGACTTCTTCAAGCCCACATTTGATGACAGCAAATGGAAGGAATTTCCCGTGCCGGGAAACTGGGAAGTGAACGGCTACGGCATTCCCATTTATGTGAATATTCCCTACGAATTTCCCAACGCCAAACCACCGCAAGTGCCGGAAGATGTGAATCCGGTGGGTTCTTACCGGAAGACATTTAGGGTGGACAAAAGCTGGGAAGGACAGCGCATCATGCTGCATCTGGGCGCGGTGAAATCTGCCTTTTACCTTTGGATCAATGGTCAATATGTGGGCTATAGCGAGGACAGCAAGCTGGAAGCGGAATTTGACATCACGGATGTTGTTAAGACGGGTGAAAACCTGATCGCCATGCAGGTATATCGCTGGAGCACAGGCTCTTACCTGGAGTGCCAGGACTTCTGGCGCATCAGCGGCATCGAGCGCGATGTGTATGTATATGCGGAACCGAAGATGCGGATTTTCGACTTTTTTGCGCGCCCTTCTTTGGATGAAAGCTATCAAAAGGGAGAAATTGAAATTGACTTTCATTTTAAAAATGACACGGGTGAGCCTATTACTGGCCACCAATTAAGCCTGGAAATAAGGGATCAGGAAGGAGGAAAAGTCCTGACTGATGATTTTACCTTCGACATAAGAAATGATGAATACTGGGTAAATACGGGCTTTCGGCTCAACAAAAATGTGAATGCCTGGACGGCAGAGACGCCTTATTTATACAGCCTGTTTTTGACCCTCAAAAACGATCAGGGTGAAACGCTTGAGGTGATTTCGCAAAAAATCGGTTTTCGCAAAGTCGAAATCAAAAATGCCCAACTCCTCCTCAATGGCAAAGCCATTTATATCCATGGCGTCAACCGCCACGAGCACGATCCGAAGCTCGGTCATGTGATGACCGAAGAGAGCATGCTGCTCGACATACAGCGCCTCAAGGAGCTGAATATCAACGCTGTGCGTACCTCGCACTACCCCAACCATCCGCGATGGTATGAGCTATGCGACCAGCATGGCATCTACCTCGTAGACGAGGCCAATATCGAATCCCATGGGATCGGTTACGATCTCGACAAGACCCTCGGCAACGACCGTCGCTTTCGCGAATCCCACCTGCAGCGCATCCAGCGCCTGGTCGAACGCGACAAAAACCACCCCAGCATCATCCTCTGGTCGATGGGCAATGAAGCCGGAAATGGCGTCAATTTTTACCAGGCTTATGAGTGGATGCGTGAGCGGGATTCTTCCCGCTTTGTGCAGTATGAGCGCGCTCAGCGCGGCTGGGGCATGGGTGCTCGTTTTGAGTGGAATAGCGACATCATTTGTCCGATGTATCATTGGATAGATGCCCTGGAGGATATGTCAAAGGCGCAGCCGGATCGGCCCGTCATCCTCTGCGAATACGCCCATGCCATGGGCAATAGCGTGGGCAACCTGCAGGAATATTGGGATTTTTTCTATTCACATCCGCAGATGCAAGGCGGTTTTATCTGGGATTGGGTGGATCAGGGGCTTTACAAAAAGCTGCCGACAGGCGAGACCATCTTCGCCTATGGCGGAGACTATGGCCCGGAGGGCACGCCGAGTGACGGCAACTTCCTCGCCAATGGCGTGGTGCAACCGGATAGGCGGCTCAATCCGCATGCATGGGAAGTGAAGAAGGTATACCAGCCCGTGAATTTTAGCTGGGGTGATAAGGATAAAGGTGAAGTTGCGATTTACAATCGCTATGACTTTCTGGATTTGTCCCATTTGGATGTGCATTGGGAAGTGCTGCTGGATGGGAAAGTCGTACAAACGGGCATATTGAACAGGCTAAGCATAGCGGCTCAAGAAAAAAAATCGGTTGTGATACCGATTGAAAAAGGCTTGTTGGAACAGCTCAATTGCTTTTTGAACTTGTATGCGAAACAAAAGGAAGCGACTCCTTTTCTTCAAAAAGGCCACACTGTAGCTTCCGAACAGTTGGCAATCAACGACAAAGTAAAAACCAATCGCTTTTCTTCACCGAAAGGAAAAGCTCCCCAGATGAAAACCTTAGAAAAGCAGGTTCGTGTTTTTACCTCTGATTTCGAGATGCTTTTTGATAGGGAAAAATTCGAATTGATTTCCTTTTCCTTTAAGGAGAAACAAATATGGATGAAAGGCCCTGAATCTAATTTCTGGCGGGCGCCCAATGACAACGACTATGGGGCAAGGTTACCGGAGAAGCTGAAGGTTTGGAAAAACCCAACCTATGGAGAGCAATCGATCCACGTCAATGCCATGCAAGATCACATACTTGTTGAAATAAGAAAATCCCTTTTTGATTATGATGCTTTTGTTCACATCAACTACGAAATCTATGGCGATGGCAGTGTGAAAATCACCCACAAACTGGAAGCCATCGAAGGCAAGCATCCGATGCTGCCTCGCTTTGGCCTGAGCATGGCCCTGCCTGGCACCTACGACGAAGTCGAGTGGTATGGCCGTGGGCCGCATGAGTCCTATTGGGACCGCAAGACGAGTGCCTTCGTCGGCTTGTACAAGGGCCCGGTGAAAGATCAGTTTCACCCCTATCTGCGGCCGCAGGAGACGGGTTACAAAACGGATGTTCAATGGTTCAGGCTATATAGCGAAAAGGGCCCTACCCTGCTCTTTGGTACACATAACAAGCTCAACTTCAGCGTTCTGCCCTACAGCCAGGAGCAGCTCGACGGCGGACTTGTCAAGTCCCAGACCCATGCCGGCACTTTGAAAGAAAGTCCTTTCACCCACCTCCATATCGACCTGCAACAGATGGGCGTCGGGGGCAATGACAGCTGGGGCGCGCTGCCGTTGAAGCAGTACCAACTGCCCTATCAGAGCTATGAGCATAGTTTTTGGATGAAGATTGAGGAGGATTAGCGGATGAGAGGATTTGCAGATGGGGAAACGCTGGTCTTGATGATTTTTTATGTTTTTTTTTTGTAATATGAATTTCCCCATACATGCTTATCAAATAAGGCTTCTCTCCTGTATCATTGCAGGCTTTTTGCTCAGTTGCACACAGGAAACGCCCCCTGCTCCGCAGGGCATGATCTACATCCCTGCGGGATCTTATACCATGGGCGGCAGAAGTGCCCAGGCTTATCAGGACGAGTTTCCCCGTCATGAGGTGGAAGTCTCGGCCTTCTTTATGGATGAAACGGAAGTGAGCAATGCCGCTTTCGCTGCCTTTGTGGAAGCCAGCGGCTACAAGACCGTGGCGGAGCGCCCCATAGACTGGGAAGAAATGAAGCAGGAGCTTCCGCCCGGAACGCCTCGCCCCCCCGACTCCATCCTGCAGCCGGGTTCTTTGACCTTTCACCCTACCCAGGGAAAAGTGGACCTCAACCGCTACGATCTGTGGTGGGAGTGGACCATCGGCGCCGACTGGCGCCATCCCGAAGGGCCCGGCAGCGACATCGCTGAGCGCATGGACCACCCGGTGGTGCATATCGCCTGGGAAGATGCCCAGGCCTACGCCCAATGGGCAGGCAAACGCCTGCCGACCGAGGCTGAGTGGGAGTGGGCCGCCATCGGCGGCAATAACGACAACAAATACCCCTGGGGGAATGGCAGCATCGAAGATGCACACGATAAAGCCAATTTCTGGCAAGGCAATTTTCCCTACCAAAATACTGCAGCAGATGGCTATATCGCCACCTCCCCCGTCAAAAGCTATCCGCCCAATGCCTATGGCCTCTACGATATGGCCGGCAACGTCTGGGAGTGGTGCTCCGACAAATACAACATCAGGACCTATGCAGAAGCAGAGGAAAAGGGAAAATCTCTTAACCCCCAGGGCCCTTCCGAATCCTTTGACCCCAATGAGCCTTATGTGAAAAATAAATACGCGATTCGGGGCGGCTCATTCCTCTGCAATGACAGCTATTGCAGCGGCTATCGGACAGCGAGGAGGATGCCTTCGGAGGGGGAGTCAGGGGCGAACCATAAGGGCTTTCGTTGTGTGAGGGGGGTGGAGTGATAAAAATTATGTTTTTTCTCAATTTAAATGGTTTTAAAGGCGCTTTCGAATACCGAATTGCTGACAGGCGAAACGCCTGAGAAGATCGGTCGGCACTTGCTTTTCAGCAGCCCTCCAAGCCCTGAAGGGGCGACAGACGGCAACACAGGGCAAGGCCCTGTGACAGACATGCCTCGTAAAGTAGAAGCCCTGCAAGGGCGATATACCTGATACTTCGCCCTTGCAGGGCTCTATAGGTTTTAGGCGGATGCCTAATCATAGGGCTTTGCCCTATGTGGGTGTACTTCGCCCCTTTGGGGCTCGGTACCATTGGGAAGGGAAAAACTCAAAAAAATACGCTGCATGCATAACATTTTCCAAACCTTCCCTATATTTGAGTGATAACTGCAATTCGCTCGATGATGACAAAAAGGGTTTGTGTGATCGGTGCCGGGCCTTCCGGCATCACGGCTTTAAAAAGCCTGCTGGACCAGGGACTGGATGTGGTCGCTTTTGACCGCAACCAGGAGGTGGGCGGCAACTGGATTTTCTCCGAAAAGCAGACTCACTCCAGCGTGTTTGAAACCACCCATATCATCAGCTCCAAAACCCTTTCGCAGTACGAAGACTTTCCCTTTGAGGAATTTGATCCTGGCGTATCCGACTACCCCTCACACGACGAACTTCGTCGCTATTTCCAGGCTTACGCCCGCAAATTCGGGCTCTATGAGCACATTGAGTTTGAGACGATGGTCAAACACTGCGCGTGGGTAAACGAAGGGGAATGGCGGATTACGGTCGGGCAGAAAGGCGAAGAGCGAATCGAAAGATTCACGGACCTGGTCGTTTGCAACGGCCACCACTGGCAGCCCCGCTGGCCGCAATTTGAAGGCGAATTCACAGGTGAATACCTGCATTCGCATCAGTTCAAGCGCGCAGCGCCTTTCGCCGACAAGCGCATGCTGGTGATCGGCGGCGGCAACTCCGCCTGCGATGTGGCTGTCGAAACCAGCCGTGTCAGCGCCAAAACCAGCATCAGCTGGCGCAGGGGCTACAAGATCATCCCCAAATTTCTGCTGGGCAAACCCACCGATATCATCGGTGAAGGCCTGACCTGGATGCCCCTCGGCTTCCGCAACTGGACCGCCAACCTGATCAGCAATTTCTTTGTCGGCCCCAACAGGCTGTATGGCCTGCAAAAGCCGGACACCAAGTTTGGTGAGACACACCCCACCGTCAATGACGAATTGCTCTACCGCATCCGCCATGGCAAGGTACATCCCAGGGTGAATATCGCCCGTTTTGAAGGAAAAACCGTGCATTTTGAAGATGGCTCACAGGAAGAATTTGATGTCGTGATCGCCTGCACGGGCTATGTGCTGGCGCACCCTTTTTTCGATAAAGACTTTATCGACTACAGCAGCGGGCCCGTGCCGCTCTGGCTGAAGATGTTTCATCCGGAATACAAAAATCTCTACTTCGTAGGCATGTTTCAGCCCCTGGGCTGTGTCTGGCCCATGGCAGAGTTGCAGGCGCGCCTCATGGCGAAGGAGCTGGCAGGCCAATGGCAACGCCCCGCCAACATCCGCTCACTCTGCGAAAAGGAAGTCAAGGCGCCCCATTTCAAACAAATAGATACACCGAGACACACGATCACCGTAGATTATCATGTGTTTAAAAGACAGTTGAAGAGGGAATTAGCTAATTAGCTGATGTGCAGATTACCCGAAACTCGAAACTCGAAACTCGAAACTATAAAATATAAACTTATGTCAACCTATATCAACATGGACACCCTGCGCTTCATCCTTTTTGATGTGATGGGAGCGGAAAAGATGCTCGAACTTCCTCGTTTTCAGGAGTTTGACAAAGAGTCAATTAACTTTTTGCTGGATGCCGTCAAGGATTTTTCGGATAAGGATTTGTATCCGGCTTTTCGGGAGATGGATGAAGATCCCGCTCGTTATGAGGATGGCAAGATCATCGTGCATCCGGTGATCGAAAAGCTGATGAAACAAACAGCGGAGCTGGGCCTGATCGGTGGCGGCTTTGACTTTGAGCATGGCGGCATGCAGATGCCTGCCATGGTGCTGCAGGCAGCCAATTTTATCATGGAAGCTGCCAATAACAATGTGCCGGGCTACCCGGGCCTGACGGCCGGATCGGCGCATTTGATTGCGACTTTTGGCACAGAGGAGCTGACGCAAACCTACGTTCCCCGCATGATGACCGGCGAGTGGGCAGGCACCATGTGCCTGACGGAGCCGCAGGCGGGCAGTTCGCTGTCCGATGTGACCACCTCGGCCTCTCCTACGGAGGAGGGGCATTATATGATCAAAGGGCAGAAGATTTTCATCTCTGGCGGCGATCATGAATATTCGGAGAACTTCGTTCACCTGGTGCTCGCGCGCATAGACGGCGCGCCCGCCGGCACCAAAGGCATCAGCCTTTTTGTGGTGCCCAAGCATCGTCCTACCGCCGATGGCGGACTGGAGTTCAATGACGTAGTCACCGCAGGTGACTTTCAGAAAATGGGGCAGCGGGGCTATTGCACCACCCACCTTATGTTTGGCAGTGATGACAACAGCCGAGGCTGGCTGGTAGGCGAGCCGCATCGCGGCCTGAAGTATATGTTCCAGATGATGAATGAAGCCCGCATCGCGGTGGGCCGTGGCGGCGTCTCCGTAGCGACCGCTGCTTATCACGCTTCGCTGCAGTATGCGCATGAGCGCGCCCAGGGCAGAAGAATCAACAATGACGGTTCCAAAAACGTCTCCGCAGATCAGAACCTCATCATCGAGCATCCCGATGTGCGGCGGATGTTGCTGAAGCAAAAAGCGATTTCAGAAGGCGCATTGAGCCTGATATTCCAGGCGTCCCTCTACCATGATCTCACCAGCGGAAATGAAGGAGCGGAAAAGGAAAAAAATCATTTGCTGCTGGAAATGCTTACGCCGGTCGCCAAGACCTATCCTTCCGAAAAAGGCAAAGAATCGGTAGATGCAGGCCTGCAGGTACTGGGTGGCTATGGTTTTTGCTCCGAATACATTTTGCAGCAATACTACCGCGACATCCGCATCATGTCCATCTACGAAGGCACCACGGGCATACAATCCATGGATTTGCTGGGCAGAAAAATCCCCCTCGGCGGTGGAAAAGGGCTGAAACTGCTGCAGGCAGATATACAGGCAAGCATCGAAGCAGCCATGGCCTACGATGAACTCAAGCCTTATGCAAAGGTATTGATCGAAAAGCTGGGTATCGTCCAGAAAGTCCTGGGCTTCCTGATGCCTTTCGCCATGAAAGGCGAGCATGAACGCTACCTCTCAGATGCAACGCTTTTTATGGATCTGTTTGGCACCATCATCGTCGCCTGGCAATGGCTCAAAATGGCTACTACCGCCAAACAGGCCCTCGTCAGTGGCGCGACCACCTTTACCGCAGACTTTTACCAAAGTAAAATCCACACCATGCGCTTTTTCTACAAATACGAACTGGGCGAAGTCGATTCCCTTGCCAATACCCTGATGCATCCGGATGTATTGACGATATTGGGGGAGGAGGAAATCATTGTTTAGGAATACGTTTTGGGTTCCGAGTTTCGGGTTCCGGGTTTCGGGTTCCGGGAAGTGGTACTCGAAACCCAAAACTCAAAACTCGAAACGTTTTAATTATGAGAATAAAACCGCTATTTAATTTAACTGGCAAGGTTGCCATTGTGACGGGCGCGAGTAAGGGCATAGGCGAGTCTATTGCCCGAGGTCTGGCGGAGTTTGGGGCGAAGGTGGTGATCTGTAGCCGCAAGCAGGAGGCTGTGGATGAAGTGGCGGCGGCCATGCAGGCTGATGGCCTGGAGGTGACGGCTGTCGCCTGCCATGTGGGCGATAGCGCCCAGCTCGATCAGCTCGTGGCGCAGACCCTCGCGGCCTACGGTCGCATCGACATACTCGTCAACAATGCCGCGACCAATCCCTATTTCGGGCCGGTCGAAGGCTCCGGCGAAGAGGCCTTCACCAAGGTCATGAACATCAATGTACAAGCGCCACTCGAATTGGCGAAACGCTGCCTCCCCCATTTCAAAAAAGCCGGTGGCGGCTCTATCATCAACATCAGTTCGGTGGAAGGCATGAAGCCCGCCTTCGGGCTGGGCATCTACAGCACCAGCAAAGCTGCCTTGACCATGGTCACCAACAACATGGCCAAGGAATGGGGCCCATTCAACATACGCGCCAATACCATCTGCCCGGGTTTGGTCAAAACCAAATTCAGCCAGGCCCTCTGGTCCAACGATAGCATCGTCAGGCAATACAACAAAGCGACGCCCCTCAAGCGCCCGGCCGAGCCGGATGAATTGGCCGGTGTGGCCGTATTTCTGGCGTCTGACGCCAGCAGCTATGTGAGCGGCAGTGTGATTGCTGTGGATGGCGGGTATATGCTCGCTTAGGGAGGCGGGACGAAAGGCGCAGGACCGTGATACCCGAAACCCGAAACCCGAAACCCAAAACTTTTAAACACTAAACTTAAATTCTTTTGAAATTTCCACACATATTTCAGCCCCTCGACCTGGGCTTTACCACTCTCAAAAACAGGGTGTTGATGGGCTCCATGCATACGATGCTGGAAGAAGCGCCAGGCGGCTTTGAGCGCGCGGCGGTATTTTATGCTGAACGCGCCAGAGGCGAGGTCGCTTTGATCATCACCGGGGGCATAGCCCCCAACAATGAAGGGCGCGTAGCGCCGCATTCAGCCATGCTCACCAATGATGCTGAGGTAGCTCAGCATCGGCTGATCACGGATGCCGTGCATGCTGAAGGCGGCAAAATCTGTATGCAAATCCTGCATACGGGACGCTATGGCTACCACCGCGACATCGTTGGTCCTTCTCCCATCAAGGCTCCGATCAACTTTATCGGACCCAGGGAATTGACCGAAGAGGACATCGAGCGCACGCTCAAAGACTATGCGCAATGCGCTTTTTTGGCACAGAAAGCAGGCTATGACGGAGTGGAGATCATGGGCTCGGAAGGCTATTTGATCAATCAGTTTGTAGCCAAAAGGACCAATCATCGGGAAGATAGCTGGGGCGGCCCCTATGAAAACCGCATGCGTTTTGCCGTGGAATGTGTCCGCAGGACAAGGGAAAAAGTAGGAAAAAATTTCATCATCGTTTTTCGCCTGTCTATGCTGGACCTGGTAGAAGGCGGCAGCAGCTGGGAAGAGGTGGTGCAACTGGCGAAAGCCATCGAGGCGGCTGGTGCCACCATCATCAATACAGGCATCGGCTGGCACGAAGCCCGCGTGCCGACCATCGGCACCATGGTGCCGCGCGGCGGCTTCAGCTGGGTCACAAAGCGCCTGAAAGGCGAGATCAACATCCCCCTCGTCGCGGTCAACCGCATCAATATGCCCGGCATCGCCGAGCAGATCCTGGCCGATGGCCATGCAGATATGGTCTCCATGGCAAGGCCTATGCTTGCGGATGCAGAGCTGGTGCTCAAAGCAAAGGAAGGCCGTGTGGACGAAATCAATACCTGTATCGGCTGCAACCAGGCTTGCCTGGATCATACCTTCGGTGGGAAAATCTGCTCCTGCCTCGTCAACCCACGGGCTTGCCACGAGACAGAATTGAATTATTTGCCCACGACAAACAAGAAAAAAATCGCAGTTGTAGGAGCGGGGCCCGCAGGCCTCGCGGCCTCCACCATCGCCGCAGAGCGCGGCCATGAAGTGCATCTTTTTGATGGCGCGCCGGAGACCGGCGGACAGTTCAATATGGCGCGCCGCATTCCCGGCAAGGAAGAATTTGACGAGACACTGCGCTATTTCAATCGGCAGATTGAATTGCATGGGGTGCATCTGCAGCTGAATACAAGGGTAGATGCTGCTTTTTTGCTGAAAGAAAAATTTGACGAAATCATCCTCGCCACGGGCGTTACCCCCCGCAAACTGGACATCGAAGGAGAAGATCATCCCAAAGTCCTTTCCTATATAGATGTATTGTACCACCAGAAAAAGGTCGGGAAAAAGGTAGCCATCATCGGTGCCGGCGGTATCGGCTTTGATGTGGCGGAATACCTTTCGCACGATCACGATGCCGTGGCGCCCAGCCTCGATGTGGAAGCATTTATGCAGGAGTGGGGCGTCGATATGGGCTACGCCACAGGCGGCGCTTTAACAGCTGCGCAACCCGCTCCTTCGCCCCGCAAAATCTACCTGCTCAAGCGCTCCCCCGGCAAGCACGGTAAGGACCTGGGCAAAACCACCGGATGGATTCACCGGGCTTCTTTGCACATGAAGGAAATCAAGATGCTTTCCAGCGTGATTTATCATAAAATCGACGATGCAGGTTTGCACATTTCCGTTGGCGATAGAGATGAGGTGCTGGATGTGGACCACATTGTGGTCTGTGCCGGGCAGGAATCGCTGCGCGATCTGATGGCGCCGCTGCAGGCGGCAGGGGCAAATGTGCATCTCATCGGCGGAGCCGATAAGGCGGTGCAGCTGGACGCGAAGCGGGCGATTGATCAGGCCGCGCGCCTTGCGGCGCAGTTGTAGGGAGGAAGAGTAGACACAGAATTTGACTGATTTGACTGATTTACACAGCCTGGCTTATTTACCGTGAAAATCATTTTAATCTGTGTAAATCTGTGTCTATCTTAACCCTTTCATTAAAGCAATCCCAACATGAACGCCTCCAACTCCCCCACCCTCAAGCACCTCCCATGGATCATTGGCTCCCTACTCATCTTGCTGAGTTGTAGCGCAAGCAAGCAAAAAAGCGCTGAAAACCCCGTCTATACAGACATCCAACAGCTCTATACCGCCAGCTGCTCCGGTTGCCATGGGCAACAATTGCAGCATTTCAAAATCCTGAAATCCCACGAAAAACCAGCCGAGGCCCTCGCCCAGACCATCCAAAAGGGCAATACCGACGCAGGCATGCCTGCTTTTGGCGAGACCCTCAGCGAGCAGCAAATCCGCGAACTCAGCGCGTACATCAAAGGATTTGACTACGAGGAAAACCACATCGTGGAGTCCAGCGGAGACAAAGACTACACCACAGAAATCGTGGTAGATGGGCTCGAAATCCCCTGGGGGATGGAGTTTCTCCCCGGCGGGGATATGCTGATCGCGGAGCGCAAAGGCGTGCTTTCCCGTTTTTCCAAAACGACTGGCCTGCATCCCATCAGCGGCTTACCGCCTATCCGTGCCAAAGGGCAGGGCGGCCTGATGGACCTGAAACTGCATCCGCAGTATGAAGAAAATGGCTGGCTGTATATTTCCTTTTCCTATATAGATGAACAAAACAGCCGGGCCGGCAATACCCAAATCATCAGAGCCCAGCTGCAAAATGATGCTTTAACCCAAATAGAAACCATCTACAAAGGCACACCTGCCACCACCACCAACCACCATTTTGGCAACCGTATGGTCTTTGACCGGGAGGGCTATCTCTACTTTTCCAATGGCGAAAGGGGTGAAAGGGATGTTTTTCCGCAAAGCCTCGATAATACCAATGGCAAAATCCATCGCTTACACGATGACGGAAGCATCCCTGAGGACAATCCCTTTGTAGGGCAGGAGAATGCCGTAGGCTCCATTTACAGCTACGGCCACAGGAATCCGCAGGGATTGGCATTGCACCCTGTCACAGGGCAAATCTGGGAGCATGAGCACGGCCCGCGCGGCGGGGATGAGATCAACATCATCCAGCCTGGCGTCAACTACGGCTGGCCCGTCATCACCTACGGCATCAACTATATCGGTACCATCATCACCGAACTCACCGAAAAGGAGGGCATGGAGCAGCCCATCCATTATTACCTCCCTTCCATAGCGCCCTGCGGCATGGCGTTTCTGGACAGCGAGATTTATCCGGCATGGAAAAACAACCTCTTTATCGGCTCCCTGCGCTTTCAGTACCTTGAGCGCCTCGTCCTCAAAGACAATAGCGTCATCTACCAGGAAAAGATGCTCGAAGAGTTTGGCAGCCGCGTGCGCGATGTGCGGGTCGGACCCGATGGCTATCTGTATGTGGCGCTGGAAGGGCCGGGACGGATTTTGAAGGTTTTGCCGCGCTAGGGGGTAGTTGGCGGACTTGTGCGCCTCTTTAAGTTCGCAAGCAACGCATCCTGCTCGATTTTTTCAGAACGAATCTTCACGGATTAACAGACGAAGAACTATTAATCAGAAAAAATGAAAAAACTACTCATCGTATTCGGCCTACTCCTGGCTCTCGTATGTCAGGGACAACAAATTGACAGGGAACTTAAAATCGTAGAATTTTCAGGCAGAGGATATGAACTAGGTCTTCAGCATGGCAAAGAGTTAAAACAAGAAATTGGGGAAATAATAACGGCATGGAAAAAGAACGCATCAAAATCATTGGGAAAGGATGCCGATTTGGTACTCAACGACTTTTTTGCGTACGCTGATTTTACAGAAGCCATCATGAAATGGACACCTGAACTCTATGAAGAAGTGAAAGGGATTGCTGATGGATCAGGCCAAAAATTCAATGATGTGATGGTTTTAAATCTCCTGGATGAGTTTTGGGTTTACATAAACAACCTGAGGCATCATCATTGCACCAGTGTTGGTGTACCTTCCAGAAATGGCAAGCCCGGATATATTTCTCAAAATATGGACCTTGAAAACTATACGGATGGTTTTCAGGTGCTTATGCGCCTGAAAAAAAATAAGGATAGTCCAGAACAACTGATTCTAACCCACCCGGGATTAATCGTTTTGAATGGCCTAAATGAGGAAGGAATCGGGGTTTGTGTAAATACGCTCATGCAGCTTAAGGCTTCATCAAATGGGCTGCCCGTTGCCTTTGTCATTCGGAAGATTATCAATTCAACGAGTAAGGAAGGTGTGCTCTCATTTATCCAACATGTAAACCACGCCTCCGGACAGAATTATATTATTGGCATTAAGGGAGAAGTCTATGACTTTGAGGCTTCAGCCAATAAAGTGGTGCGATATGACCCAAACAATAACAACGGGACCGTTTATCATACGAATCATCCTGTTGTGAATGATGATATCAAACCCTGGTTTAAAAAATACAATCCCAATTTGAAGGAAAAGTCAAGACCTACCCGATCAAACAGTTATCTTCGATTTAAAGCAGTTGAAAGCAGAATGAAATCCCATTCAGAGGTGAGTGATGTACTGATAAAAGAGGCCTTGCGTTCCAGAGATAATGAGAAAAATCCGGTTTGCAGAACGAACACGGAAAATGGATACGGATTTACTTTTGCATCCATTGTTATGACGCATTCCGGAACACCTTTTATTCAAATTCTCGCCGGTCCACCGGATGAATCTGATTACCAGAGGGTTGATTTCAGCTCAAATAAATAATGGTTATTGCCCCTAAAACCGATGGCGTCAACAGCTTTGCTGCTCGCTGGATTTTTTGGATATTTAAATTGAAACTAAAGGCCTAATGAAAAACATCATTTCCCTATCAAATTTGTTACAAATAGAGCCGCTATATTATAGCGGGTTAGCGGGGGAATGTGCGTTTTTGAAGCCTGCGGGCTACAAAGAATAAGATTTACAAACAATATAGCGTATACACTAATGTTGGTTGCAATTTGAAAAATGACAGAAATACTATTCGAAAATATAGGCAAGTATAGAATCATCGAACTAAGCGATTACTTTTTTAATACGACCGATTTGACTCGAAGAATTTCTGAGAAGCAAATTAAAGATGTCGACATTTTTGACTTGTTGCACTTAATAAGACGTAGAAATTTCACTGAAATAGCAACAGATTTAGCGATTAAAGAATTCCAAGAAAAAGGATTCAATGGTTATAGCTTTAACTACGATGAAAAATCAATCGCTGAACAAGATTTGTTAAAAGAGCTTGTTCTACTTGACGAAGAATTTTGGCAATATAATCAAGACTCTCACAGCCACTTAAAACCGATTATTGAGAAAAACGGTTGTTACTTGAATCTTTCAAACAAATTCATTCAACCGTTTCTTGAAGTCTACCCTAAGAAAATAATTTGGTCAAAAGAAGAAATTGAGAGAATCAAATCATTGGTTGAAATGGACGCTGCAAGTACAGTCCATTCAGCTTGGGAAATGATTAGACGTTTGAAACGAGCAATTGACAAAGAAATTGAAGTCGAGTTTAAATGGAAAGATAACACATATAATATTGTCACAGTCGAAGATTTGGCTGACAAAATAATCATCCACTTACCTTATCAAAACGACTTCAAAAAAGTACTGAAAAATGAAATTAAAATAAAAAAAACTGCAACCAACTTTTAAGGTATAACGGCTGGGATCTCAGGGGCGTTCCGGCCATTATTCCGGAGCCTGCCCTGAGTCTTCGAAGGCTTGTCCGATGCGCTTCGGGCTTCTGGGTGGGCCTTTCCACAAAGCGGGATGGGGATTGAAATATTCACTAACTTAGAATGCACGCAGAGGCCGGTGATGATCCTTCGGGGAGCTTGAATGCTGGGTGGGGAGGGTTTTTGCACAGGCTCGCGTTATGACCAACCCTAAAAAAACAAACCTTTACTCTGAAATAAATAGTTCCTAAATTTATAGTTGAAGCTCAACAGATTAGAAAATGCAATCAATTCAAATAATAGATCATATTAAAGCGCTCTCTTTAATGGAAAAATTGAACCTTATAGAATTAATTTTTCAGGAAATCCGAGCAGAAACGCTGACAGGTAACATTGAAGAGAAACAAAGGGAAAAGGCTGTAGAGTCCCTTATGGATGATTACCGATCTGACAAAGAATTGACAGCCTTCACATCATTAGATAACGAAGCCTTTTATGAAGCGTAGTGAAATTTGGTTAATCAACTTGGATCCTACTATCGGTGCAGAAATTAAGAAAACCCGGCCTGCAATAATTGTAAATGACGATACGCTAGGCAAATTGCCGCTTAAAGTTATTGTCCCATTAACTGACTGGAAGGAAAAATTTTCCATTGCAGATTGGATGGTAAAAATAGTTTCCGATGAAAAAAATGGCCTTAAAAAAACGTCTTCTGCTGATTGTTTTCAAGTTAGATCTCTTTCTGAAGAAAGGTTTGTAAGAAAAGTAGGCAAAGTATCTAGCGAGGATATGAGTAAAATCGAATTGGCCTTAGCGAAGGTGTTAAAAATTAAAAAGGGCTGGTCATAACATTGGGCGATGCGGACAACAGACAAGCAGGACATGTTAGAAATGCCGTCGTATAGCCAGGCGTTATGGTGCATTAAGAAATGAAGTAGATGAAACTATTTGAAAAGTTGAGAAATAAGAAAAAGGTAGTGGATGATTCTCCTGAATTAAAGAGAGGTGAATTCAAAAAAATCCTATTACCTCTTATTGCGAAACATTTTCCTGATTTTCAATTTACTTACTATAAAAATCAGTATTACTCGTTTCAACGAACTAGACAGATTGACGACTTGAAAATACTCGAGAGTTTTGACATAAGGTTTAGTTTAAAAGATAAATCCTGTACTTGTTCTGTAGCTTCAAGACTTAACCCATTCTTTGTCAGTGGAAGTGGATACAACACTGGTTGGATTAATCCTCACTGCGATTTGATTACTTTAAAACGAGGAACTGGAATTACGCCACTTGAGGATGCATATTATTATCATAACGGTAGAGTTGAAACAACACCAAAAATAATTCGCCAAATTATCTCAGATATAGAAAATTACGGAGTGCTGTTCCTGGATAATCAGATTAATAATTTAAGCACAAATCCCTTAATCATTGAGGGTTTAAGGTTGTTAAACTCAATTGACTATGATCCTGCAAAGTTGAAAACAGAAATTGAAACTGAACAAAATAGGAATGGACATGTAATCACAAGACTCAAGCACCCTGTATATCTGGAATTAAAGGAATCCCTGCAGAAAATGGAAGGAATACCTAGAGAAAACAGACAAGAGATTCCGAGACTTGCTTATGAACTAATTGAAATAATAATTCTGAATAAATAAAACGACACCACAACACTATGTAAAAATGCATTAAAACGCATTTTACACTAACCGTTAGAGGGAATAAATGGAAAAAATAGCAGAATTTAAGAGATATCACCAGGAATTAATTGACTTCCTTGAGACCCCAAAGGTTATAGGTGATTTAGGCTTTATTGAAAAAATGAAAGCTGCTGTTGAATTGGCAATTGAATTAATTCTAAACGGAGAATTAATTGAAGAGCAAGACAAACATTATTTTGAAGGTGGGCCATTTTTGGTTAGAGCTATGGATGGATGGGGCGATGAACTGTTAGATGGTTATTTTATGACGGTCAGTTATATTAAGAAAAACAATTGGAGATAAAATGATTGATTATGACCAAAATACAGATTTGATAAGAGATTCAATTCTTGCTAAAAACCCGCATTTCGCATTTGAGAAATTGATTCTATCTCTTTCTAAAAATGGCAATAGTAAAACTGAAATTTATTATTCCCTTGAGGATTTCCACTTAAAAGAAAGGGATAAAGAAGAGTACAAAGAAGTCGAAAAAAAATATAATGACCATCCCATTGAAATTGCAATGGATAGGTTATGTGACTGGTGTCATAAGGACGCAAGGTTACTGACAAATGAAATAATTGAGAAAAAATAAAAATCCCTCTAACACTTAAGGCTTGTGCAATGCCCTTCGGGCTTCAGGGCGGGCCTTCCCGCAAAGCGGGATGGGGATTGAAATATTCACTAACTTAGAATACACGCAGAGGCCGGTGATGATCCTACGGGGAGCTTGAATGCTGGGAGGGGAGGGTTTTTGCACAGACTCGTGTTATGTGCAAGCTAAAAAAACAACATAGAATAAATTATGGCAAAATTGACATCATTCACATTTATTTCTTTAAATGGATTTTATAAAGGAATTAACGAGGATATAAATTGGCACCAACACGGAGGAGAAGAAGCGGAATATTCAGTTGAGAGCTTAAAATCAAACGACATTCTTTTATTCGGCAGAGTGACTTATGAAATGATGAAAAGCTTTTGGCCAACTCAAATGGCTTATGACTCTTTTCCCGAAGTTGCAGATGGAATGAATAATTCTGAAAAAATTGTCGTATCTAAAACCTTACAATCAACTGATTGGAAAAATACTCAAATCATCAATGAAAACCTCATAGAAAGAATCACGGAATTAAAAAAAACGAGTAAAAAGAACATTACACTTTTAGGGAGCGGAAAGATTTTAAAACAACTTACGAATGCGAATTTAGTGGATGAATATCAAATAATGGTTGACCCAATATTCATTGAAAATGGCGAACCTATTTTGGGTAATCTGAACGGAAATATTAGTCTCGAACTGACCAAAAGCAAAGTTTTTGAAAGTGGAACAATCTTACTTTATTATAAACCAAAACAGAATTAGAAAAGAAAAGCCAGCACATAAAAATGTATATAAAAAATAGGCGAAATAGTAATAAATTCAACGGTTTTTACTCATATCAAATTTGGTGCTTAACCGAAAGTTTCATCCTTCGATACCGCCTACTTTTCATTTACTAACCGTTATGGGGCATCAAAAAAAGGAGGAAAACCAACGTGAGAAAAATGAGTAAATCGAAAAATTTTTGGGATAACGCTTCAAAAAATTACGACAAAACGGAAGAGCGTTTTGAATACATCCACCAAAAGTCAAGGGAAAACACTAAAAAGCATCTCGAAAGCTCTAATGTTGTTTTAGATTACGGGTGTGGAACAGGTACAACAGCTTGTGAGATTGCCAATGATGTTAAAGAGATTTACGCTATCGATATATCCTCGAAAATGATTGAAATTTCCAAGGGAAAGGCAGCCGAAAAAAATATCGAAAATGTAACATTCGCTGAAGGAGATATTTATGATAAAAAGCTAAAAAAAGAATCTTTTGATAGGATTCTGGCTTTTAATATGTTGCATACTATTCCTAATCCCGAGGATGCTCTGCACAGAATAAATGAATTATTAAAACCCAATGGGTTGTTTATATCTATTACTCCCTGCTTAGGAGATAGAATGGCTTTTCTAGTTGGCTTGCAAATTCGACTAGTTCAGATAATGTGCAAAATTGGAATAATCCCAGTTCCTATTAGAAGGATTAAAAGTTCAGATTTAGATGAATTAATTACAAACGGGAATTTTCAGAATATTGATACTGAAAAGATATATAAAGAGGCATCTAGCTATTTTATGGTAGCAAAAAAGAAGATTTCGCTCCTGTAAAAATGAGACTTAAAGAATACTGGTTAAAAAAACAAAAAGCCCCACAACACTTAAGCATTACAGGCTGGGACCGCAGGCCGCGTTCCGGCCTTTCATGCGGCGCCTGCCCTGAGTCCTCGAAGGCTTGTGCGATGCCCTTCGGGTTTCTGGGCGGGCCTTCCCGCAAAGCGGGATGTAGTATAGAAAAAAAGGAGGGGGTATTTGATGGGCTTGTGCGCCTGGGCAGCAGGTAAAAATCGGGCGGGATCAGCAGTTTGGTAACAGCGAAAAACTTCATTTCGGGTTCATTTTCAGCAAATAAAAAAGCAAGTCATCATTCACAAATCAGCCCATTATCCGTATATATTGCCCAGACCCTCATTAAAAAGCTTTATAGATGATTGTTAAGGAACAGCGACGAAATGTTAGTGCAACCCCTAATTTTCAGGGTGAAGCAAAAACGTTGATCGAAAAATTTAGATCTCTAAAAGGTGAATTAGCTGACCTAATATCGGAACTAGAGCAAGAACCCAAAACGGGTACGCTCATCACAGAAAATGTTTACAAAATCAGGCTTGCTGTAAAAAGTAAGGGAAAAGGTAAAAGTGGTGGAATGAGAATCATCACATAAGTAGAAGCGGAACTTGTTCAGACAGAGGATACCACTGATGTCTATCTTTTGTCAATCTATGACAAGTCAAATTATGAAAGTATTTCTGAGGCTTTTCTAAAAAGCTTAGTTGAGGACATTCAAGAAGAATTACTTGAAGAGAAAGAGGAAGAAGAAAAAGAGGATAATGCTGATGATACAAAAAATGAAGCTGAATAAAATATAAAAGCTGAGAACAATCGGCGATGCAGACAGGAAATAAGCAGAACCTGTTAGAAAAGGCCAGCGTATAGCCAGGCGTCAGGCCGTGCAAAAAACCTCTTTCCCCCACTAGAAACAGGCCTTTTTAAGCGAAATTAGGCGATTTTTTATTTTAAATTCAGGTTTTTGCACAGACTCGCGTTAGCGGAAACAAAAAATGACAAGGAAGACTGTAAGATTAAAAAATGGTAAGCCTATAGCAGGAGAGTTGTTTTCAATAATTCTTAATAACTCCGGTTACTTTTTAATTGACCTGGCTGTTTATGCTGATGGATATATTAATTGCTTGGGTGAAATTAGTATTGATCAGTTGCGCAGTTATCTAGCGTCAGGAAAACTAGTTAGGACATTACCTCAAGGGAACAATAAAATCTTTGTTCCTCATGTAGGTTTCATACATGCCAAAACTTCTTCTCCAACAGGATATGATGATGAACATTTCATTAAAATCATTGAAAGGGCAATCCAAAGACTTAATGAAGATGACTCTAAAGTCAGATGTGTAGAACTATTTAGGCAGTACTTAATTTCAAATACTGATCAGAATTTTGAAAAACTAAAAGATTGTTATCTGACAATTCCAAAGGGAGAAATGGGCCTTTTTGAGATTGGATATAAAGACCCATTAGAGGAATTAATGAAAAAAGGCCATCCATTAGAAAAATTGAAACGAGAGTACTTACTTAACGATTATTTTGATGGAGAATGGATTGAAATAAAGAAATAAAATCCTCTAACACTTGCCGACCCGCCCAGCCGCCAAGCAGAACCTGTTAGAAAAGGCCAGCGTATAGCCAGACCTCAGACCGTGCAAAAAACCTCTTTCACCCACTAGAAATAGGCCTTTTTAAGCGATATTAGGCGATTTTTTTTAAAATTCAGGTTTTTGCACAGACTCGCGTTGTAGCACATATAAATGAAAATACTACGTGTCATAATAGTTTCGATTCTTTTAGGAACAGCATTTGGATGCTCAAGATATAAATGCAATTGTTCAGTTCGCGAAGATTTTGTTACATGGAATGATAGTTTTATTTCGAGTTTAGAATCGCAAGACAATTGGTGGTACTTTGAAGATTCAGACTTAAAGAAGCAAGAATTCGAAACATACAGGTTGATGATAGGAGCACGGTGGTTCGATGAAGAAACGGAACAGTATATTTTAAGGAAAACTGCAAGTTCAATAACACTTAATTATTCAAGCTTTTGGTTTGATGAAAGTGATAGAACATACAAGGCAAGTCGTTCTGATTCAATTAACCTGCCTCTAAACAAGTGGAATGAATTTGATCAGCTAATTTCACAAAAATGTTTCTGGACTATGCGTTCTGATTCTGAGCCGGTATTAGATGGAAAGGTTAGGGTCCTTGAAGGGTTTAAACATTCCGCAAATAAATGCACAAATAGGAATTACCACATTGCATCAACCAAGACAGGAAATGAGGAAAGTTTAATGTTCCTCATTGACCATTTGGTTGCATTGATGAATCAGAATTAAATTGTGTATAAATAAAAAATAACGAGCTACAACACTTAAGCATTAAAAACTGGGACCACAGGCCGCGTTCCGGCCTTTCATGCGGCACCTGCCCTGAGTCCTCGAAGGCTTGTGCGATGCCCTTGGGGCTTCTGGGTGGGCCTTACCACAAAGCGGGATGGGGATTGAAAAAAAGGAGGGGGTATTTGATGGGCTTGTGCGCCTGGGCAGCAGGTAAAAATCGGGCGGGATCAGCAGTTTGGTAACAGCGAAAAACTTCATTTTGGGTTCATTTTCAGCAAATAAAAAAGCAAGTCATCATTCACAAATCAGCCCATTATCCGTATATATTGCCCAGACCCTCATTAAAAAGCTTTATAGATGATTGTTAAGGAACAGCGACGAAATGTTAGTGCAACCCCTAATTTTCAGGGTGAAGCAAAAACGTTGATCGAAAAATTTAGATCTCTAAAAGGGGAATTAGCTAAAAAAAGTAAAGGGAAGGGAAGGCAAAAGTGAAATATTGAAAAAACATAAATTTTAAAACTTAACATAATTTAGTCCGCAAGAGCCAATGGGCTGACCACCCAAGTGACAAGAAAAAAGGGAGACCAACGACCCTTTCAAAAACGGGGCGACACGGAAAAGCCATCTGTGTAGGGCATTAAAAATAAATTACAATGAAAAAAATAAGATTTTTATTGTTGGTCATATTGGGTTCGATAACAATTAACTCTTGCGAAACAGACGAGATACCTGAACCTGTTTCAAACAAAGGTATCACCGCCGAAAAAACGGATGTAAAAACTTATGAAATCATAAACCTTATTACACACACGAGTTTAGCTGATAAGTATAATGCAACTTTTGGATCGGCTCCAATAGAGCTTCTAAAGACTTCTGACAGCACGCTTACTTTTTATGTTCCAGATATTGCAGAGGGTGAAACTTCATTAATATTTGACTTAGCAACAATCAAATTTAACGTAACTAAGACAGCAGAAGTCAATGCAAACCAACTGATCGCGAATTGGACTCAAAAATTTGACGATCAAGTTCGTACCCTAAATCCTTCCAACCCTGACCAAATAGCTGAGATTAATAGCTTGAACCAGTATAAGCAAGAGGTTATCTCGCTTTTCAATTCTTTAACAAACGATGAAAGGAGGCAAACTGTATTATTTTACGAGGCTAATAAGGATATATTCAATTCGTTCGCTAATAGCACATTTACAAATTTGGATGCTGCTACTA
This sequence comes from Bacteroidia bacterium, assembly GCA_030430205.1. Classification (GTDB taxonomy): domain Bacteria; phylum Bacteroidota; class Bacteroidia; order J057; family J057; genus JAUIGE01. The sequence goes on from JAUIGE010000014.1 coordinate 40,743, forward strand.
CAATGAGACTGCAATCCGAATGTCCAAGAACAGATTTTAAATCATTTTATGGATGCACAGCAGAGAATTTAGGAGATGCTGCCATTGGTTTGAAAAATGCCTCCAAAGAGTTTCTGATAATGCTTGCTTTGGCAGGTGTATCGGCATACTTAGCTCCTGCATCGTTCGGATTATCGGCATTTGGGACAACATTAGCTTTGGGAACTGCGGCGTATTTATTCATAACAGAAGTCAGACCTGCAGCATTACATTTTAAATATTCTTTATTTTCTTTTTTAAATGCCAACTGGATATTTAGTAAGGCATTGTTCCAGGCAACAACCGAAGTTTTTCAAGACCAAATAAGCACAAGCCTTAATCTAAAACCAAAATTCCGTACCATAACTTCAAATGATAGAAACGTAAATTCAGGTGGCGGGTATTTTATCAGTGCAATGACATCTTTAAGCGTGTATTGGTACAAGCTGACCGCAATATTTGGCAATTTTCCAGCTTACAAGAATACCGAAGAACCTACTACTTTAGCCACGAATGAGGTTTCAATATCAAATATTTCAAATTCCAATGTTCAATATCTTGGAAATACAGGACAGTCAGTGAATTTTAAATCTCTTTCAGGAAATGAGGAAAATTTTAGCTACAACATCAGAGTATCCAAAGAAGGATTTGTTGAAGAAAAAACGTTGAACGCTATAGTTACAACCAACCTGCCTATAAAACTTATAGCAAATAGTATTTCTAATGCTGGGGTACATATTACTGAAAAGAGCTGTTATGGCGGTCCCTTTAATATCTATTATTTGAATTTTAACTATTTTGATAATTATAATTTGATTGATGAGAACCTCAGTAATTTTGTAGTAAAATTTGATTATGAAACAAATGGGTGTGCTACTACTTATTGGAATACATTTACATTTCCGCCAGGAGGAGTATCTAACCCAAATTTTTGGAATAACTACCCAATGACTTATACCAGTACGACTATAAATGTACCTGCTGGATTAAGCCTTGGCGATGATAATTCTGATTGGTGTTTCATTAATGTATATTTTACCAATACCAACAATGAGAGAATTTCTAATATTATAACTTTTGAAGTTCGTAGAAATGTAAATTACCCATAAACTACTTATAATGCGAATCAAGAGTTGAATACATGGAGCGGATTACGCGCAAAACCAGCCGCAAGGCCTGAAATCCGCTCCAGCTATTTGTTTTCAAGCTACTTTAGTAGCTTTTATCCCTTGATTCGCATAACCAATAAAAACAGTATAAAACCATTTTAGAATGAAAAGGGCTTTACCCATATTATTATTGTTGAGTTTGATAGCAATAAGTTGCACGGACTCAAAAAATACGATAGATCAAAAGGAGGCTACTATGAACCACAAAATCATCACATTCCTGACCTTTCAAAAAGAAGATGCAGAACAGGCAATGAACTTTTATGTAGGGCTGTTTGACAATTCCAAAATTGTCACCCTAAAACGTTGGGGAAAAGAAGGACCAGGAAAAGAGGGAACAATAATGCAAGCCACATTCCATTTGAATGGGAAACTGTTCATGTGCAGCGACAGCCCACCCATACATAATTGGGACTTTACGCCAGCAGTTTCAAATTATGTAGAATGCGAGGACGAAAACGAACTTAAAAGCTTATTCACAAAGCTATCTGAAAATGGAGAGGTTGCCATGCCATTGGGCAACTATGGTTTCAGCCAACAGTTTGGTTGGGTGATTGACCGATTTGGGATTTCGTGGCAATTGAACTTACAATAAGAGCAAAAACGAACAGTCATCAATCAATAATAGTGGCTGGCTCCCTAAGCTTAGCAACGACATTCTATACAAACCGTTCGACGGAAGCCAGAAAAAGAAAATCATCCACTTCAAGAATTGAGATTAAACTAAGGAACGGTGACGAAATAAACTATCAGTTTCATTTTTCGCCAGGAGGTGTCATTTCGACGAGTCTTCGAGGAGAAATCTCCTGAGTTATTGATAATCAAGCTTTTAATACATGGGGTCAGGAGATTTCTCCTCGCAAAGCCTCGTCGAAATGACAAACTCCTTGAAACAAACTGATGATTTATTTTATCGCTATTCCTAAGCTCGAATTATGAATTAAATTCAGCAAATGACTGAAAAAGACTCGAAGGTAACGATACACATGGTTTCAAGCCTTGACGGTTTCATCAGTAAATCGGATGGAGACATCTCATGGATGCAATCCGGTGATAATTATGAAAATGGGATCGAATTAACGAAAGAAGAAATAACAGATTTTCTCAAAAAAATAGATTGCTATGTTATGGGTGCCAAGACCTATGAACATGCATTAGAATTGGGATGGCCTTATGGTGAAATTCCAGTTAAGGTATTGACCAACAGGAAGCTAAAGCCGATTAAAGAAACTGTTGAATTCTATTCAGGGAACCTAAATCATCTTGTCAATCAAGAATTAAAACCAAATTACAGAAACATTTGGATGGTGGGAGGGGCAGAGATTACCAAAGAATTTATACGATTAGAACTGGCTGATGAGATTGTCATTTCAATCATGCCAGTCATTTTAGGAGACGGGATACTATTCTTTGACTATGTAGGGACTGAACATTTATTGCATCTTAAAGATGTGAAAGCTTATAAAGAAGGGATGGTAGAATTGGTATATGAAATAAAAAAGATGGTTGCTGAGAGATCGCCCCGCCACCTACCCAAACCTTAGCCAAACACCACAAAAAAATGAAAACCAAATTCAAAACTCGTTTCAAAAAGCTAATAGGGATACTCCTATTGGGATTTCTCCTATTGTTTGCCTTTCGACTGATTTATGGATACACAAAAACGGTGGATGATACGGCAAGTCAATCCCCATTCCTTGAGAACATCTCATCTGCTAAGAGAAATTATGCTTCCAAAAAATATGAAGTCAAATCTTCGAATACTGCGAATGCGACCTTACAGCTTGACCAGAAATATGAAAAAATCATCCTACTAGACATTTTGCCTAGTTAGCCAAGCTGAAGAGAAGATTTAGACATGATAAACATGATTCTCAGGATTTACAAGAAAAACTAATGGCATCCTGTTAATCCTGAAAATCCTGTAATCCTGTCAAAAAAGGAGGTATGACAATTTTGTCTAGTAGTATATGAAAAAATAGCAAAAATCAGCACCAAGTCTGCAGAATTTGATAAGGAGGAAAAACAGGCAAGGGAAAAGGTTGCCGCATACAAAGCCTTGATTCAATTCGAGCAAAAAGCGGAAATAATGGCAACCGAAAGCTGAGTTTGTTGATCGGCGTGCCTCCTGAAAATTTTGACAGCTTATATCATGATTTAATCCATATTGGGGAAGTTCAGGCAAAGCAAATAACCAAAAAGGACAAAACCAATGAGTACCGGGAGCTCCATGCTAAAAAAGCTTCTTTGGAAAAAATCAGAAATTCATTGATCGAATTGAAGACAAAAGGCGGAAAGATTGATGAGTATATGCAATTGGAAAATAGAATTATTCTTTTTGACACTTTTCTCCCACCTTATATTGATATTGTTATCGGCGGAAAAGTTGAATATACCCGAACGAATCATTAATAGAAAAGAATAAAGCGGGGGCCTGCTTTATAAATTGGGATCTATTTCGGAAATTTGTTAATCGCGGGTTAGCGGATGAAGCATTGTTTTTGAGCTTGGAGGATAAGGGCTGATGGAAAATATGGGAGATGCATTCATGCCCATTGCCCCAAAAATAAAAAAAGCCGTATCTTATATAAAAACCGGAAAATGAGTAGAGAACAAGTCAAAACTGAGATAAACGAAATTCTTCAAAATCTACCAGATGAGAATCTGGAAGGGGTTTTGGAATATTTAAAGGCTGCCCAAAAACTAAGCACTCAAAAATTATCTTTAGTCCATAATTTCCAACAAATTTTAGAAGACGATAAAACACTTCTCAGCAAACTAGCTCAATGATATCCATTGAAGACGTACTTGCTTTTCATGAAAAACTAATATCTAAATTTGGCGGTGCTTCAGGGATCAGAAGTTTTGAGCTATTGGAATCAGCCCTAATACGCCCTTACCAAACGTTTGATGGCAAAAGCCTATACCCCACATCCATTGATAAAGCTGCCGCAATCATAGAAAGCGTAGTTAAAAATCATCCTTTTATTGATGGCAATAAAAGAACAGGCTATGTGCTGATGCGGCTTTTGCTTATGCAAGAAGGACTTGATATAAAAGCAAAAATGGAAGAAAAATATGCCTTTGTTATCCAGATCGCATCAGGAGAAATAGACCTGGACGCAATAAAAATTTGGATAGGGCAAAATATTGGCGACAAGTAACAAGGCCTATCCGCACCGCCTGCAATTCGCTGTGGCCGATCAGATAGGCTAAGGCTATGCTCAATTAAGAAAAAACAGGGATACAATTTTGATGATTCAACTGTCCTGGCAAATAATTGAGTACAAAAAATAAATTAAATGGAATTTACCCTAAAAACGAAAATCGCTGCGCCAGCCAAACAAATCTACAGCGCATGGCTTAGCAATGAAGGGCATACGGATATGACTGGCGGAACTGCCATCATTTCCGACAAAATCGGAGACAGCTTTACAGCCTGGGATGGCTATATTGAAGGGAAAAACATCGAATTGGAACCCTATAAAAGAATCCTGCAATCATGGAGAACTTCACAATTTGAAGCGCATGAAGAAGATTCCCAAATAGAAATTCTGCTTAATGAAGCTGATGGACTAACGGAATTAACCTTAATTCACACAGATGTCCCTGAAAGCGGGGAACATTACATCAAAGGCTGGGAAAATCACTATTTCCAACCGATGAAGGAGTATTTTTCGAAAAAATAATTTACTCCCCAACCATCAGGATGCATTGGCAGTTTCCTTTTCCAGGAGAAAATAGGCAAACCCCATAGCTTGCAGGGATTCGAAGATCACCGCAAACATTAATACCAAAAGAATAAATCATGACAAATAAAATTCAAACACAGCACCTGGCAGACGTGATCAGAAATCACGGAAGAGATATGAGCGGCAAAGTCGTAGCCATCACGGGCACTACCAGTGGTACAGGCTATGTCTGCGCCCGTGAGCTCGCCAAAAAGGGAGCCAGGGTGATTTTGCTGAACCGCAAAAGTGAAAGATCTCAAAACAGCCTCCAGCAGTTGCAGGCTTCCGTTCCCAACGGAAAATTTGAAGCGATAGATTGTGACTTGCAAAGCTTCGCAAGTGTCAAAAAGGCCATGGAGGCCGTTAAATCAAAGCATGAGCTAATGGATGTGCTGGTCAATAACGCGGGCGTCATGGCCCTCAGGGACGCCGCAACGGCAGATGGCTATGATGTTCAGATGCAGACCAATGTCCTTTCTCATTTCCTGATTACAAAAGAATTATTTCCCCTTTTACGAAAAAGCAAGGAGGCCCGCATCGTGAATCATTCGTCCATGGCGCGACTGGGCGGCCCTCTGATATCGGATTACTTTGAGCCAAAAGGTGGCAATCTGGGCGGTGATGGCACAGAAGAAGAAAACCTGCGTTTTCGGGGACCGCGATGGGAACGCTACCACCAAACCAAATTGGCCAATGCAGTATTTACCTACGGCCTCCAACAGAAATTGGAAGAAGCCAACATTACACATGTAATTCCCCTCCTGGCGCATCCCGGGCTTGCAGCGACCAACCTCCAGCTTACGACTGCTTCCGATGGAGGCATGGAGAAAAATGCAGACCTCATGCAGCGGGCACAATCCCCTGAAGACGGAGCCGCAGGCATCATCCGATGCACCATGGACCCAACTGCCCAAGCAGGCCATTTCTATGGCCCGACAGCGGGATGGAGCGGATATCCAGATCTGTTGACGCCGGAAGATTTCCTTTCGGATGACGCCAATATCAATATCTTTTGGGATGGCTGTGAAAAGGCTGTAGGGGCTTTTTTGATGTAGGATGTGCAATCATCGGTTAATTTCAATTATCTCTCACACAAAAAAATTTTATTATGAAGCCTCAATCCGAATTCCAAAGACCTCAATTACAAAAAGGAATTGGTAAAGCAGGCCTGTTCAGTTTGGCATTTGGTGCCATGATTGGCGTGGGCTGGGTCACAGCCATGGGCACCTGGCTGACCAATGCGGGCCCTCTGGGCGCTGTGATTGCCTTTCTTTTAGGCGGGCTGCTCATGCTGGCCATTGGATTATGCTATGCTGAAGTAACTTCCACATTGCCGCTCTCGGGCGGAGAAGTGGCCTACGCATACAAAGCCTATGGCACGTCCAGGGCATTTATCGTGGGCTGGTTTTTGGTCTTTGGCTACCTGTCGGTTTCTGCATTTGAAGCCATTTCCATCAGCAAAGTAATCAGCTACTTAATCCCAACCATTGATTATTGGGAATTGTATACGGTGAACGGAAGCCCCATTTACTTTTCCCATATCGCCCTGAGTGCCCTTTTTGTAGTGGTGATTACCGCTATCAACTATACCGGTGTCAAAAACGCCGCACGTTTCCAGGTAGGCCTGACCATCCTTTTTATAGGCATGACATGCGTTTTTGTGATAGCAGGATTGATTATGGGCGACTGGAATAACCTGCTTCCCTTATTTTCTGAAAACCATTCAGGCTCTATCATGGCTGGTGTGGCGATGGTTGCGGTTACTGTCCCCTTCTGGTTTGTCGGTTTTGATACCATCCCTCAGGCTGCCGAAGAAGCCAAGGAGAGTGTTTCTGCCAAAACCATTGGGCTGCTCATTCCCCTCTCCATTGTGGTAGCTGTTTGCTTTTACATCCTCCTGATATTCAGTACTTCGATTGCTGCTCCCTGGAATGACATCCTTACCGACAAACTCCCAACCGCAAAAGCATTTGAAATAGCTACTCAATCTCCCTTTTTGGTCAAAATCATTCTGCTAACTGCATTGGTAGGCCTGCTCACCAGTTGGAATGGATTTTTCCTGGCGGGTTCCCGCGTACTTTTCGCCATGGGCAGAGGGAAGATCATCACACCTGCTCTGGGCAAATCGCACCCTAAATATCAGACACCCTATAAAGCGGTGATATTCAGCGGTATCGTAACCTTTGTGGCTTCCCTGATGGGGCCTGGTGCTATGGTCGCTTTTGTAAATGTAGGCTCCCTGTGCATTGTCATCGCCTTTTTGGGCGTTTCGGCCTCCTTTCTAAGCCTGCGAAAAAAGTTTCCAGACTTGCACCGTCCTTATGTAACACCAGGAGGAAAGCTTTTGGGATTTATCGGAGTCCTGGGCTCCCTGGGTATCCTGGCAGTGATGGTTTTTCCAAAAAGCCCTGCGGCCCTGGCCTGGCCATTTGAATGGGCCATATTTCTGACCTTATCCCTCCTCGGCCTCCTCTTCTGGCTGCTCTCTGCCAGGAGCCGGAATAAGGTGCCCAAAAAGGAAAGAGATTACCTTATTTTGGAAAAATATAGTTAGGGATAGATGGAAAGGGCAAATGCCTGTCATTTACCATGTAGAAATACGAAAGAATCAGAACAAAAGATGACTGAATTTTGGGAATCCAGCTTCAGAGATAAACAAAGCATGTGGGGATTTGAAGCTGCCGATGCAGCAATTTCAGCTGCTGACTTCTTTCTGGAAAAAGGCCTGAAGGAAATATTAATTCCAGGGTTTGGATACGGCAGAAACGCAAAGGTTTTTGCTGATAAAGGATTTCATGTCACTGGGATTGAAATATCAGCAACTGCCATTGAATTGGCAAAAAGGCATTATGGTGCAGAAATAAAAGTACATCATGGAAGCGTCAGCGATATGCCATTTGACCCAACGGTATATGATGGCATTTTTTGTTATGCTCTGATCCATTTGTTAAATGAAACAGAACGGACCAAGCTGATCCATGATTGTTATAATCAGCTAATACCAGGTGGATACATGGTTTTTGTGGCCATTTCCAAAAAAGATGCGAGCTATGGAGAAGGTGAAAAAATAAGCAAAGACCTATATAAAACGAAACATGGTGTTAAGCTTTTCTTTTATGATTCAGAATCAATAGAAAATGAATTTGGCAAATATGGACTGCTGGGAGCCCATGAGATAAATGAACCTGCCGAGAACAAGGGAAACAAAGCCTCCCATAAATTTTGGTACATCAGCTGTAGAAAAGAACAAAAACCATGAGGGTTATGATTGGGGAAGGCGGAGGCAGACCCAAAATACCCTTCCACGCCAAAAGTAGATTTCTCTTTTGATTTTGATGCCAATAAATTATATACTGCGAAAAAATGGTATAAAATAGGATCAACTATCAACAATGAAAAAAATTTACATAATCTTACTCATCGCCTTTTTTGCTTTGGGCTGTAAGGAAAGCCAAAAAGAGGTAAGTAGCTCAAGTACAGCTGCTTCCGAACCCACAGGGGTTGAAAATATCGCTTACAAATGGGGACAAATGGCCGTAACAGCAACCGCAAATGACACAGAAAAATTCAAGCCCAGACCGACCATAACCTCCAGATATTTGGGGTTGATTTTTGTATCTGTTTTTGACGCCTGGTCAAGATATGACGAAAAAGCAGTCCCGGTGTATCTCAATGGCATTGACAGAAGGCCTTCACAGGAGCATTCACTCAAAAACAAAGAAATTGCGATCAGCTACGCTGCTTTTCGGGCCATGAATGAATATTATTATTCCGATAAGAAGTTGTTTGCCAACTTCATGAAGGAACTCGGACTCGACCCCTCCAACGAATCTTTAGATCCCAATAGCCCGGAAGGCATAGGCAATCTGGCCGCAAAAGCCGTAATAGAGGCCCGCAAAGGGGATGGAGCCAATCAATATGGAGAGGAAGAAGGTTCAAATGGGAAACCCTATTTTGATTATGTGGGATACGAGCCTGTTAATTCCGCGGACAAAAATGTGGACCCCAATCGATGGCAGCCTAAATATTTTGCTGATGGAAAAGGAGGCAAATTTGCGCCGGGTTGCCTGACGCCTTTTTGGGATAAGGTCAAACCCATTGCGCTGACATCTGGCGACCAATTTCGTCCAGGCCCTCCTCCCCTGATAGGATCAGAGCAGTTGGAGAAAGAAGTCTGGGAAGTTATTGAGATGCAAGCCAACCTGACAGATTACCAAAAAGCATTGGTTGAATTTATGCGGGATGGCCCACAATCTGTACAGCAGGCAGGGCATTGGTTAAAATTTGCACAGGACGTCTCTCGTAGAGACAATCACACCCTTGACCAGGATGTCAAAATGTACTTCTACAACCAGGTCGTGGCAATGGATGCCTTCATTGCTTCATGGGATTCCAAAATGTATTACGACTACGCAAGGCCCTATGCTTTGGTCCATCAATATTATGAAGACCAAAAAATAAAGGCATGGGGAGGAGAAGGAAAAGGCATAGAAGAAATGGACGGCGGACAATGGCGCCCCTACTCTCCGGAAACATTTTTATGCCCTCCATTTCCGAGCTACGTTTCAGGACACAGCACCATCAGCGGAGGCTGTGGGGAAGCATTGAAAATGTGGACAGGTAGTGATGAATTTGGCCAAGAAGTCCAGATAGTTGCAGGGGCCATGACTGAGCCCGACAATCTGGGAGATACAGTAACCCTGCAATTTCCCACATTCACCGAAACGGCAGAAATGGCCGGAATCTCAAGGGTTTTGGGAGGTTATCACATCCAGGCGGACAATGTAGCAGGATTGGAATTGGGCAGAAATGTAGCTAAAGAAGTCTGGAAATTCTATAAGAATCATGTAGGGGAAGAATAAGGGAAAAGACATCACTCCCTCAACTCCCGGGGCGTATAGCCAAACTGTGCTTTAAACAATCAAAACTTTTACATTCCATTTACATCATTTTACACTTGAAAAAGTCCAAATAAGCAGCCTTCCCCTAGCTTTGAGAAAAAATAACAAATGAAAAAAACGTATGTATTCTCACAAGCCTGCCTATTTGCTTTCGCTCTGCTAATTGCGACTTTTTGTAGTGGCCAGACAAATTCACCTGCCGAAGGCAAGACCGACCAGACTTCCGACCAGACCAAAGCCGATAAAATCGATGAACTTGTGCGTACCTACGCAGAATATGGAAAATTTAATGGCGCTGTGCTGGTAGCAGAAAGGGGCAACATTCTGTATAAAAAAGGCTTTGGCCTGGCTAATATGGAATGGGACATTCCTAATCAGACTGACACAAAATTTCGATTGGCTTCCGTTAGCAAACAGTTTACAGCCATGCTGATCCTGCAATTGGTAGCTGAAAACAAGCTGGCTCTGGATGTGCCCATCACCACCTACCTGCCCAGCTACCCTGCCGAAAAGGGGGATAAAATCCACCTTCATCACCTGCTTACGCACAGCTCCGGGATTCCCAATTATACCTCCTTCCCAGGCTATAGGGAACTCATGCGCAATCCCATCAGGCCTGCCGAGATCGTCAAGCTATTTGCAGACTCTGCGCTTCAATTTTCTCCAGGAGAAAGATTTAATTACAGCAATTCAGGCTATGCTTTGCTGGGCGTCATCATAGAGGAAATCACAGAAAAACCCTACGAACAGGTTTTACAGGAAAAAATCCTGAACCCTCTCAACATGAAAAATACCGGCTATGACAGCCATAGAAATATCCTAAAAAACCGGGCAACAGGCTATGACAAAAATGGGAACACCATTGTAAACACCAGCTACATCGATATGTCTGTCGCCTACACGGCTGGAGGCATGTATTCAACGGTTGAAGATTTATACCTCTGGGATCAGGCTTTGTATACGACCACTTTGCTGCCGCAAAAGTATATGGACATGCTTTTTGACAAGCATATACCTGCCTGGAGACAGCACTATGGCTATGGCTGGATCATCGGAGAGATGCCCATCGGCAATAGCCAGGACAAGGTTCAGACAATCGAACACGATGGAGTGGTAAATGGCTTTTCTTCATTGATCCTCCGAATGCCATCAGATCACTCCTCCATTTTGTTTTTAAACAATACAGGAGGCGCTCCATTCTATGAAATGAGTAAGGCCATTTGCGGAATTTTGTATGACAAAGCCTACGACTTTCCCAAAAAATCCATCGCCCATGTGCTTTTAGAAAAAATCAAAACAGAAGGCATCACAGCAGGGCTTTCTTTTTACAATGATGTCAAGGATCAAAGCAACTACACCCTTGACGAAAACGAAATGAACCTGGCTGGCTATGACTTATTGCAAGCGGGTCATGCCGAAGAGGCAGCTGCCGTTTTTCTGTTAAATATAGAGGCATACCCCCAGTCTTCTAATGCTTATGACAGCTATGGCGAGGCGCTGATGGTTCTTGGAAAGAAAACAGAAGCCATCAAAAATTACAGGAAATCCATCAAATTAAACCCCAAAAACGAGAATGGAATACAGATGCTGCACCAGCTAGGGGTGGAAATTGATAAAGCGGACTTATACATGCTGAAAACGGAAAGAAGCTGGGCAAAGGAAATTTTCACCTTCCCCTTGAATTTTGCACCCGAATTGTCCTATGAAGGAATAGAAGAAGCACATTTCCCAAAAGGATGGAGAAAGACAGAAAGTCCTGAATTTTGGTCTTACGCATTCGTGTGGAACATCAACCAGAGCAAAGGGCTCACAGCAGCTACATTGGAAAATGATTTGCAACTCTATTTTGACGGATTAACGAATGTGGTAAACAAAGAGAAAGACCGTGTTTTGCCCAAAACTGTAGCCAGGTTTCAACAAAAAGGGAAGGGAAATGACATTCCCACATTCACAGGGACGATCAGGATATTCGATACTTTTGTTACCCAAAAAAGCATGACATTAACCGTCCTCGTCGAAAAACACTATTGCGAACAAAAGAAGGAATCTTTCCTCCTTTGCAAATTTTCTCCCCAGGAGTTTGGGGGTGAAATCTGGCTTGAACTTGACAAGATCAAGCTTCGGGATAATATGTGTGAGGAATAGCTTTTGGGATAAACCAACGCAAAAATGAAATTTTCAATACAAGTATTCGGGACCATTCTGCTTTTGGCTGGAATGACAGTCTGTACTTCCTGCAGCAAGGCCGTTTCCATCGGCGACAGCCTTCCCGAAATGGATGCGCACATTATGGTTGTTTTTCAGGATAAACAGGAAAACTACTGGTTTGGGAGCGGCGACACAGGCGTATATAAATACGATGGGAAACATTTTGTGCGATTTTCAAAAAAAGATGGATTGTGCAGCAATTCGATTTTAGGGATACAGGAAGACAGCTTTGGAAATATATACTTTGACACAGATGCAGGCATCAGCAAATATGATGGGCAGCAATTCACAACCCTGGAAGTAATCGAAAGCGATTCCTCAGAGGATGAGTGGAAGTTGGAAGCAGGTGATCTGTGGTTCAGAATGGGATGGGACAGCAATGGTCCCTATCGATACGATGGCACATCCTTGTACCATCTGACATTTCCCAAATCCGATCAGGAGGATAGCTTTTATGCCAAATATCCCCATGTCACTTTTAATCCCTATGGCGTCTACTACATATATACCGACAGCAAAGGCTGCGTCTGGTTTGGCACCTCATCGCTGGGACTGTGCCGCTACGATGGCAAAACCATCAGTTGGCTATACGAAAATCACCTGACAGAAACACCCGAAGGAGGCGCTTTTGGCATTCGATCCATCATTGAAGATAAAGACGGCTATTTTTGGTTCTGCAACTCGCGCTATCGCTACGATATCCTGCCAGAAAGCTCCCGCAATGATGGGATCAGCAAGCTGAATTACCGCAAGGAAAAGGGGATGGGATATCCCCTCAAGGATGGCGAAACAGATTTCCCCTACTTTATGTCCATAGTAGAAGATAAGCAGGGTGACTTATGGATGGCCACCTACAGTGAGGGCGTCTACCGATACAATGGCGAAAAGCTCATTCACTATCCCCTCAAAGATGGCGATACCGACGTCTTGCTATTTTCCATTTACAAAGACAGGCAGGCTAAACTTTGGCTTGTCAGTCATAACGCTGGCATTTATGTTTACAATGGCAGCAGCTTTGAGAAATTCAGGGGGGAGTAAAAGATGCCTTATCTGCGTCTATTCTTCATTCCCTTTCGGCCACAAGTAGCGCAAATATTTTTGCTACCTGAACCATGACACATTAAGAAGTATTTAGACAAGTCAAATGGAAATATCTTAGGAAAGCCGATAAAATAAATCATCTGTTTGCAAACCTTTCTCTCCGCCTCCGTACCTCTCCGTTCAATCAGAGAGTCCCAAAATTGAACGGAGATATGTCCTGAGGCTTTGCGAAGGAGCCGGAGTGGCGGAGAGAAAAAATGATAAAGTTTATTGATTTATTTCGTCAGCGTTCCTTAGGAGCATCCTGGGCTCTTGCATATTTTAACATCTTGTTTGTGGAGGCTAATTGACAAAGTAGCCCCTACTTCTCCAGTACCTCATCCATAAACTCGAAAGCCCGCCGCATGTGCGGGATCACAATCGTGCCGCCTACCAGGGAGGCGACCTCAAAAGTCTCGATCAGCTCCGCTTCACTCGCTCCTGCCTCATGGGCGGAGAGGATATGGTACTTGATGCAGTCATCGCATCGCAGCACCATAGAGGCCACCAGGCCCAGCAGCTCCTTGGTTTTGACATCCAAAGCACCTGCTTTGTAGGTGTTGGTGTCCAGGTTATACATCCTTTTGATGATTTTGGAATCGCTGCCCAGGATGCGATCGTTCATCCGGCTGCGGTAAGTATTGAAGGCTTCAATTTGTGACATACGAGTTTTGAGTTTCGGGTTTTGAGTTTCGGGTTTTGAGTTTCGGGTTTCGGGTTTTTCTCTGGAACGCGAAACCCAGAACTTGGAACCCGAAACTTTTTCTTAATTTCGCCCGAAATATAACACCATTCGCATGAAGCTCATCGATCAAGCAAACATAACCGGAAAACGCGTGCTCGTACGCGTTGATTTCAACGTACCCCTTTCTGATGGCGAAGTCACCGACGACCGCCGGGTAAGCGAGGCTGTGCCTACGATCCAGTATATTTTGGACCAGGGAGGCAGCGCCATCCTGATGTCGCACATGGGGCGACCCAAAAACGGGCCGGAGGCCAAATCCAGCTTGCAGCAGGTGATTTCGACGCTGAAAAAATATGTCGATGCCGAAGTGATTTTTGCAGATGATTGCATAGGCGAAGATGCTTTTGCCAAAAGCGCTGCACTCAAGCCGGGTCAGATTTTATTGCTCGAAAACCTCCGTTTTTACAAAGAAGAGGAAAAAGGCGACCAGGCTTTCGCCGAGAAACTCGCCAAACATGGCGATATCTACGTCAACGACGCCTTCGGCACGGCCCACCGCGCACACGCGAGCACGGCCACCGTCGCGCAATTTTTCACCGAAAAATATGCCGGTTTCCTCCTGCAAAAGGAAATCACCAATGCCGACAAAGTGCTCGACCATGCCGAGCATCCCTATACCGCCATCATGGGCGGAGCCAAAGTCTCCGACAAGATACAGATCATCGAGCGACTGCTCGACAAGGTGGATTACATCCTGATCGGCGGAGCCATGGCTTACACCTTCCTGCGTGCCAAAGGCCGCCAGGTAGGCACCTCCATGGTCGAAAAAGACCATATCCACACAGCAGCTTCGCTGCTGAAAAAAGCTGTCGCCAAAGGCGTCAAGATCCTCACACCCGTCGACTCTGTCGCCAGCGATAAGTTTGGGGAAGACGGCAAAATCGCCGTCGCAAGACATGAAGACTTTCCAGCGGACATGATGGGCCTGGACATCGGACCAGCTACTTTTGCCTACTATTTCGATACCATCATGCAATCCAAAACCATCCTGTGGAACGGCCCTATGGGCGTTTTTGAGATGGATACCTTTTCTAAAGGCACGCAGGCCGTGGCTGAGACCATCGCAGAGGCCACCGCCACGAAAGGCGCTTTTTCTCTGATTGGAGGCGGCGACTCCGCCGCAGCGATCGCCAAATTTGGGCTCGAAGACAAGGTGTCTTATGTGTCCACCGGAGGCGGTGCCTTGCTGGAGTATCTGGAAGGGAAGGAACTTCCGGGGATTGCGGCTTTGGGTTAATTCGTCAATTCGACGCCCACCACATATTTGGAGTGCTTACTCTGCCTGAAAGGCAGATTTTGGGTGATCGCGTGGAGCGATTCGTCATCTTCTGCCTCGTATTTCATTTCCAAAATGATCGCGGGATCGCCTAGCGTATAGCGCAAAAAATGCGCCTGCCGCAGCAGTCCATGATAATGCATGTGATGATCTATCGTCACCCGAAAACGGCCATCCCTGGAGATCAGGTAAGATCGCTTATAGGAATTGAGCAGCACAGGCAGCAGGAGATTGCCCCCTTTCGCCAATTGATTGATTTGCTGCGTAAGTGGCTGGAGATGGGTAAGGGAAAAAGAATCTACGGGAAAAATCTGTTTTTCGCCCAGTTCATTCTTCTTGATCTTGATTTCAAATTGGGGATTGCTCACCTGCCGGGGATCATCGCCATACCAGCGCACGCGGTACTTTTTGCGGTAGCCCACGCCGGCCGTATTCAGGCGGTAAGTGAGCAAATCAGGGCTGTCAAAGTAAATATTGTTGATCTGCCGATCAGGGTACAAGGTACTGAATGATGCAACATGAACATGCAACAGATGCCTCACTTCAGCCAAACTCAAATTCTCAATTCTATATTTTCGTTCAAATCGCATAGGGATTTCGTTTCTCATTCTTCGTCCTTCGTCTCGCCTCCCACCTCTCTGCTCCCGCCTCTCTCCTCTCTCCTCTCTGCTCTCTGCTCTCTCCTCTCTCCTCTCTCCCCCCTCAAATCCCCTCCGCTACGCGACCATCCAGCATCAACACAGAGCCTTTCTCGATCAAATGCAAGCGCTTGACGCCTTTGGCTTCATAAGCCTTTACTTCGATCCGGGCAGGCCCGTATTCGGGCTTTTTCTGGTAGGCTGCAAAGCCTGTTTTACAATCTGTCAGGCGGATAAAATCTATGCTCAGGCGGGAGAGATCCTTGGAGGCGACACCCAATTTGGCATCTGTAATCGTGACGGAAATCACCTGTACGGTGGCTTCTTCGCCTACGCTGATGCCCTTATCACCGGGCGATATGACCTCACAATCTTTGATGAGAATCACACTGCCGGAAAAGTCCATGCCGTCATTGCCGGTTTTTACAAATTTGCAGCGCCCCACTTTGCCGCGGCAAAAGTCCGCGTCGAAGCCATCGGCGAAGGTATTCGCGATGAGGCTTTCGTTCAGCTCAAATTCGCAACGAATCAGGTTGAGGGCGTCTTCGCAGACGTTTTCGCGGAAGGCGCATTGGTGGATGTTGACATCACTTTCGAAGAAAGTGACAGCGCCCGTCAGCTCCCAGCCTTCTTTGAGAAGGGTATTCAGGCCCTCAAAGCTGACATGGCTCATGGATGAACTACCTTCTGCCTGCAAGACGGTGAAGCCGTGCGCGCTTTTATCTGAGGAAAAAATGTGAATCGGTGCTTCCGCATCTCCATACATCTGCACGGGCGAACGCGAAATAAAAGCCGCTCCCCGCACCATATCCAGGGAAACGCCTGCTTCAAATTTCACCTGATATCCTGCCGGAATGACAATATCCTCTGCTATCTGGTATTTTCCTGCGGGAAAAATGACCTGCTTTTCCTCCACCTTATACACATCATTGGACTGTATGTTTAGCTGCGCAAAAAGCCTCTGGGGAGGCGTATCGGCTGTGATTGCAGGATTTCGGCTAATCAGGCAATGAAAAAGGCTATCAATACCCGGGACCTCATAAAAAAGGTATTTGCTCTCTTCTGTGTTGGAAAAGGGATGAAAAGCCAGCGGGCTCTGAGGAGAATGGGGCCTCAGCCAGTTTTCCTTTTTTGGGAAAAAATATTCGGGGAGCTTTTCGCTTTTTCCATGGCCTATCAGGCGTATGGGCAATGCATGAGTATTGGCGACTTCCAGCTTGCCGCTGCGGTCCTGCTGCATGCGCAGGACATGGTCCATCGGTAGGATGAGGGCGTGCGTCTCACGCGCGGAGCGCAGGAAAAATTCAGTGTCCAACTTGTATCCCCTCACTTCCTCCTGAATCAGTTTCTCACGCTGAGCGATCGCTTTTTCCAGGGAAAAGAAGAAGTCTTCCAGCTCTTTTTCATTCGAATATTTCCACAAATAGCTGATATACCGCTCGACAAAAACCTGATCAAAAAAGAGTTGATTGACGAGGTCCAGCTCCAGGTCGCCTTCTTTTTCCACCAGCTCAAAGAGCATAAAAGGTCGTCCGACCCAGTTCATCTCGGATTCGAAAACAAAACCGTCAAAGCCGATGGGTTCGAGCTTGCCGATGACAGGGTTGTAGTAAAAGCGCTGGTTGTGCCAGATGATGCCGTGATAGGCTTTGAAGATGTCGGTGATGGCGTAATAGCGTGCCAGACGATCCAGGTCAAAAACCTCTGTTACGGGTTTTTCGCCATATTTATAGGCCTTCATCAGGCTTTGTGCCTGGGCAAACTGCTTTGCCAGTTTGGGGTCTTCCAGGGTTTTGCTTTGGCGAAAAGCCTCTATTTCAGCGGCTTCATATTGATTAAGCGTAAGCTCGGTGCTTTTTTCGGGAAGATCATCGTTGAGGTCGCGGCGGCGCGCCTGCCACATGCCTTCTTCGGCAAATTTGACGATGGGCCCTTCGCGCCGTGCGCGGAATTCCAGCAACTGCTTTTCGAAGTGCTCTTCATAGGCATAAGGCCCCAGGTTTTTGCCATTCAAAAAAAGCCGCACAAAGTCGTATCTCGGGCAGAGCACATCTTCTTTTTGCAAAAATTGATGGTATACCCATTCCGCCAGGAAATTGCGTGTAGCGGGATTTTGCAGGGAAAAAGTCATCAGACGATTCCAGCTCTGAGGCGCTTTGGCGCGCACGCGGAAGGACCATTTGTCACCGGCCAGGTGATCGAGTAAATCGCCTTTCAGGCGTAATTTTACACTGATTTCGTCATCCTTTCGGCCTATTTTCCCTTTTACCCAATCATCATCCTCTGTCACCAGCAACCATTTCTGAAAGGCCTCCGCACGTTTTTCCTGCAATTTGTTCATGCCCTTTTCGCTGATCCGCAGGTCAACCACCTGGAAGGCAGTATCTTCTGCTGCCCTTGCAAAAGCAGTATTTTCATTGGGCAATTTTTCGATCAGCAAATCATCATACCAGACAGGTTCCTCATGGGTATGGTATACATATATGCGCAAGGGGCCGGACCGATATGCTGCGGGAACTACCAAACGCAGTAAGAGCTTTTCCCAGCCATTTTCCTGCATATTTTGAGGTTTTTCCTGATTGAGGTAAATGCCCTGATCCAAAAAACTGGCTACCAGGCTACCTCCCTGAGCTACTTTGAGATTTTCAGAACGATAGCGCCAAACGCTGATCTCAAAGCGGTCTCCGACCTCAAAACCATCTGCTATGTCAAAGGTGAAGCCATAAGGGTAGTCCTCATTTACTTTGCAGGAAAAGCTTCCCGAATGTGCATATTCAGAACTTTGCTGTAAGCCATTTCCAAAAAGCTGTTCTTTCCCTTGAAAGAAGATGTTTCCCTCTTCATTTACCAGCACTTCTGCATCACAGACATAACTTTCCGGATTTTCTGGAAGGTTTTCGCTCACGATCGCAGGAGCAACTGCCCATCTCTGCCAGTCAATCTTCCAGGCCAGCAGCAAGCAGATCCCGAGCAGCCCCATGCCGAGAAAGAGCATGAGCCTGTTTTCATTGATTTGCCGTCCGCTATGGTTTTTGACAAGCATAAGGGAAAAGATTAAATGCCCAGGTTGGGCTGATCGATCAGGGAAATGGTGCTTTTCGGAGAAATGCCGTTGATGGCTTTGCGCACAGCTTCGATTTGCAAAAGCGAATCCGCTTTGACGATATACGAAAGGTCGAGGCCGTCTTCTGTCTGATCCAGGCGCTTCAGCTCCACATAGGAAAGGTGCTGAGAAAACACTTCAGTTAAGGCATGCACATCCTGCATATCGGTGCGGACATTGAGGTACATGCTATCCTGTTGTTTGAATCCCTTTTGGCCACTCAGGCGGTTGTTGATATAGATCATGCTGAGGATCAGGACAAAAGCGATGAGCGAAAGGATAGGCTGAGCAGCGCCGCATCCGAGGCCGATGGCGATTACGAGAAAGAGGTAAACAAGCTCCTCAGGATCTTTGATCGCCGCGCGAAAGCGCACGATGGAGAGTGCGCCGACCAGGCCCAGCGAAAGGGCTATCGAAGATTGCACGATGGTGATGATGAGCATGGTCGTCAGACCCAGTGGCAAAAAGTTATTCGCAAATCGGTTCCGATTGGAGACAGCTTGTCCATAACGGATATAAAACAGCCGTAAAAATATCAAAAGCGGTGCTGCCACCGCCATACCGATCAGGAAGTCGATCAGGCTTATACTTTGGCTAAATTGTTCGAGGTATTGTTCAAATTTTCCCATGAGAAACGCAAATACGCATTACCTTAAAATTATCCTGGCGTAATAAGCGCGTAAAGGTAAGGATTGAGAGAAGAAAAGAAAAGGATGATAAATGAAGAAGATTTCCTGCTTTTACTTCAACTACTTCATCATTCGTAACTCCTTGTTCGTCATTCGTCATTCGTCATTCGTCATTCCTCACTTCCCCCGGCGTTATCCCAAACTGCTCACGAAAACATTTCGTGAAGTAGGCCGGGCTGCTAAAGCCCACGGTATAGGCCACTTCTGCCGCCGTTCCGGCGCCTTGCCTGAGCAGATCCATGGCGCGCTGGAGGCGCATGGAGCGGAGAAAGAGCGAAGATGACCTGCCGGTCATGGCTTTGAGCTTGCGGTGCAGCTGGCTGCGGCTCATACCGACTTCGCGCCCCAGGTCTTCTATGCTGAAGGCTTCATCGCCCATATAGATTTCGATCACATCCATGACACGCTGGAGAAACTTCTCGTCGGCGGAGTTGACCGCTACATCCTGAGGCTTGAGGTAAACCTCTGTGGCAAAATGGGCCTGCAGCTTGCGTCTTTGCTCCACCAGCGCGCGGCTGCGGATCAACAGCTCTTGGGGGTCAAAGGGCTTGGCGATATAAGCCTCTGCACCCGATGCCAGGCCTTGCAGGCGGTCTTCATGCTCTGCTTTGGCGGTCAGCATGATGACCGGGATATGCGAAGTCTCCATCTGAGACTTCAGTTTGCTGAGCATCTCTATGCCGTCCATGAGGGGCATCATCACATCTGATATGATCAGATCAGGTACTTTTTCCTTTGCCAGGCGCAGCCCCGCCTGTCCGTTTTCCGCCTCCAGGAGGCGGTAGCTGTCCGCCATCACGCTGCGGATCAGCTCCCGCAGTTCTGCATTGTCTTCCACGACAAGGAGGAGTGGATGCGCTTCCTGTGCCTGCGGCGCAGGAAGCCTTTCTTCCACCTTTTCAACTGCTGCAAGCATTTCCATGGGCAGACTCACCCGAAAAGTAGTTCCAAAGCCTTCCACACTCTCTACCCGGATCTCTCCTCCATGCAGCTCGACCAGCTCCCGGGTCAAGGCCAAACCGATGCCGGTTCCCGACTGGGCATTGCTTTCCACACGATAGAATCGGTCAAAGATATAGGGTAGCTGGTCCTCGGGGATGCCGATGCCCGTGTCGGAGATAGTTAGCAGGAGGCAGTTTGCAGTGGGCAGTTTGTAGTGGGCAGTGGGCAGTGGAGAATTCTTTAACTGCACACTGCCAACTGATAACTGCACACTGCCAACTGATAACTGCACACTAACCTTCCCCTCCTCCTGCGTAAATTTCATCGCATTGGAGATGAGGTTGGAAAGGATTTTCAGGAGTTTGTCGCGGTCGAAGGCCGCCTGTATTTCCTGCCTGGGAAGGCTGATTTCATATTGTATATGCTTGCTTTCGGCCATGGAGTGGAAGGAATGGGTTACGCCCTGGAGGAAGCGTGTCAGGTTTCCGGGCTCTTGTTTGAGCACCATCTTGCCTGATTCCAGGCGGGAGAGATCGAGCAGCTGGTTGACGAGTTCGAGCAGGCGCTCGCCATTGCGGTGGATGGTGTGGTAGTAGGTGGTGGGATCACCCGTGAAATCGCCCGAGAGAAAGCGCCTGATGGGCGCCAGGATCAGGGTGAGCGGAGTGCGAAACTCATGTGAGATATTGGCGAAAAAGCGCGATTTGAGCTGGTCGAGTTCGCGCAGGTTCTGCGCCTCTGTCTCTTTGAGTTGAAGCGCGAGCTGCGCTTCGCGCTCACGGGCGCGCCTGCGCGCCAGAAACAGGAAGAAGCCTGCTGCTACCAGCAGCAGGATAAAGGCGGCTATGCCGCCGATGAGCAGATTTTTATTCTGCTCTTCCACCACTTTCAGCTCAGAGGCAGCCAAATCCGCCTTTGTCTTTTCCGTTTCATAGCGGGCATCCGCATCTGTTACCTTTTCCAATATCTCCGAGCTAAACATCTGCTCCCTGTATTCCATGGCTTTTTTGAAGTCTGCAAGCGCCTCAGTCAATTTTCCCATCTTTTCATAGGTCAGGCCTCTGTTTTCATAAATCGCATTGAGGATGCGGGCATCTTCGTCTTTTTCAGCTATTTCCAGCGCTTGCTGGAAGTATGTCAGGCTTTCTTCAAAAGCTCCTACTTCCGTCAGAGCGTAGCCAAAATCATGATAAGCCACAGACAGGCCATCCGTCGAGCCCATCTTTTTCATCAAAGCGATGGCCCTTTCGAAGCAATAACTTGCGCTGTCTCGCTTCCCCAACTTTTGGTACACATTTGCCAGGTTGCCCCATACGATGGCCTCCGAATTGGCGTCGCCGATTTCTGCAAAAATGCCCAGGGTCTTCAGGTTGGCGCTTTTTGCCTGCTCCATATTTCCGAGCTGGTAATTGACGAGGGCAGAATTGCCCATGGGAAGGGCCATGGCGCGCTTATTTCCGCTTTTCGCTGCTTCATCATAAGCCTGCCTGAAGTAGGCAAGGCATTTGTCATACTTGCCCAAAACATATTGGATGTTTCCCAGATTCAGGTAGCAGATGGACAGCTGATCCGTGTTTTTCACCTGTTCAAAATAGGCCACAGCAGCGATCAGTTCTTCTATCGCTTTTTCATTGTTCCCTTTTTCCCTGAAAGAAATGCCTATTCTCAACTTATCCATAGCCTCCTCTTCCTCCAGGCCCAACCTTTGGTGAATATCCAGCGCCTGCTGGTAATACAGTATAGCTGAATCCCTGTTTCCAGCCATGGAATGGTAGTAACCCCAGGCGTGCAGGGCTTTTGCCAGTTCTTTTTCGCTGCCTTTCTCCCGCGCCATTTTTTCAGCCGATTGGTAAAAAGTAACAGCCGAGTCCAGATCACCCAAAAATGTATGAGCTGATCCCATCACATATAAGGCATATACCTGATCCTGAACGCTTCCCGCTTTTTGGGAAACTTTCAGCAAGCGTCGGGCGCTTTCCCTTGCAGCCATGCCGTCCGTTTCTTTGAGGAGATTGTACTCAGCGACAAGGCTGCGAATGCTGTCAAGAGGGGATTGCTGGGCAGGAGATGCTTGTATCAGCAGAAGGGAACACAACAGGAGGACGAGTCGGAGTGGTTTTGAACCATTTAAGATATAGAAGTTCATAGAAGTGTACCATAAAAGAAATTAACCCACAGCTTATATTTCCTCAAATGCCTTATATGGTTTTTATAGAAAAGCCCTGTGAGGAACGATAACTTACACATTTTTGAGAAAATGCATCATATCGGAAAACCTGTTTTCAGCATGCATTCTACCTGTGAGTTGAAAAAGGGTGTGCCGGGCTTCCGGAAAAAGGGGGAGCGAAAAAAAGGAGATGGGCAATTTTGCCAGTTGTGCCAGGGGGAAAAAGGGATTGAGGACGTATGGATCCTTTTTGCCCAAAAAGCCTGTTGGTTTCAGGAAAAAAAGCGGCGTAAGCATGATATCCGACTCAGGCAAAAGCAAATCTGCCAGCCCCTGGCTGGCACCAGCCTCATACTGAAAGCGCCAGCTTTCGGGGGAGGTGAAAGGCATTTCCAGCCGTTTGGACGGCAGGCCCTGCTCCAGACACTTTCGATGCAATCGAAAAAGGGTGGCCTGCGCATAGGCATTTGCCTCATATCTGCCCCATTTTTCGGACCAGCAAAGGCTGAATGTTTCCTTGTCGTGCATGCAGACAAAACAAAGACAAATAGCTTTTGCCTGCCTAGCAGACAGGTTGCGCGAACTATAAGTTATGTTGTAAAGAGATTTTTAAGTCCGAAAATGACCCATCACTCATCGCCAGGAAAACATACCGTATGGCAATCGGTGCAATAGTAACATTTCTCCTCCTCGGGGTGATTGAGGTAAATTTCTTCGTAGGTCTCCAACTGCTGCAAGGTATTGTTTACCTGGGCAGAAAGGGTATTTACCAGGGTGAGCTGCAAGCCCAACACAAAGATCAGGGTCAGGAGGGGGCGCAGCGAATATGCGGGCGGATTTTTCAGAACATATTCTATCCTGCTTTTCAGCTCATTTGATCCTAAAAAATGGCTGACAACAGGGAGGCTTTGAAGCTCCTTGAGACGAAGCAACAATTGGGCGTATTGCTTGCGGCTGCCAAGCTCTTTCAAACCGCGCTGATCGGCGATCAGTTCACTGATGAGCTCCAGTTCATTTTTGAAAAAATAGAAAAAGGGATTGAGCAGCCACCAGCACTGTATGAGGCTGAGGATGGCTTTTTCAATGGTATTGTATTGCCTCAGGTGAGAAAGCTCATGTTGGATAATGGCATTCAACTCAGCCTTATTCAGGCTATTCATTTCATCCTGCCAGATGATATAGGGCTTTTCCAATTGAAATGCGCCGATGTTGTGAGGCGTAGGTGTGTGAAGCACCGTGTATTTTTTCCCTGAAAAAAGCATCTCTTCCTTTTCGGAGTGCTTCATCAGGCGGAAAAGGTAGATATATTGGAATAAAATCCGCAGCAGCACCAGCCCCATCGCAGAAAGCAGCAGCAGGGTAAAGGTCTTTTTGTTTTTGACAAAGAAGTTGTAGAGGGCGTTGGAGCGGTAGCTCACATGGTGAGCGAAATTGGGGTTTTCGCAATTGCAAAAATGCTTGAGCTGCAGCTCATTCACATTCCACTGCGCGCCAAAAGGCGTTGCGATCTCATGAATGGCGGCTGTTTTCTGGCTGATCTTGTCGGCATTTACGCTCAAAGCCGGCAGGCTCAGGCTGCTCACAACCACGAAATAAATAAAAAGCTTGCGATGCAGCGGCTGTGCATGCCGCTTCACAAATAGCAGATAGGTAGTTCCGCCTATCGCTGATAACAAAATGGACGTTATCAGGTAATTGATCATGCGTCTTCGCTTTGCTCAATCAATCTTTTGAGTGCCGCCAGGTCATCCTGGCTAACAGATTTTTCACTGATCAGGGTGGAGACCAATCCCTTCATGGAGCCTGCAAACACATTGTTCAGCACATTGTGCAGATGGCGCTTCTGGTATTGCG
Organism: Bacteroidia bacterium; assembly: GCA_030430205.1. Lineage (GTDB taxonomy): Bacteria > Bacteroidota > Bacteroidia > J057 > J057 > JAUIGE01. Next base: position 65,264 of record JAUIGE010000014.1, read on the forward strand.
ATTTCGTAATCGCCGGGAAGTACTGATGGCTGCGGCCATAAGCCTTGTGCTCCACAAAACCCTTTTTTTGCAACAAACGCACAATCGTGCTTACAGTATTGTATGCAGGTGGCTCTTCATCCACCCACTCTTCCATGATCTCCTTGACAAATGCTTTGCGCAACCGCCACAAGATATTCATCACCTTCAGCTCCAGCGGGGTAAGCAGTTTCTTTTCCATAATAATGCTGTTTGCACAAAACTAAATATTTAGTTTACTAAAAACAATATTAGTTTTAGAAGAACGCGGGTCCTGGGGTGTCTTATTCCCCTTTCTCATAATACCCACCATAATCGTCATCATCATCGCCGCCCAGGCTATCAAGATCTAGCATACCGCTGAGCAGGTCTTTGAATTGCAAGCCTGAATCGAGCATACTTTTTCCCAATTGGGAAAACTCTGCCAGGCCATGCAGCACAAATTCCATCAGTATAAATCGCTGTTGGCGACCGGCTTTGGGGAAGTGTTTCTTCACCAGCTCTGCCAGACCTGGCACATTGTTCAACTGGTTTTCATAGTCCTTTTGAGGTAAATCTGACAGCAAATCCAGTTTGCTTCCGCGGCTAAACCACTGCGTGATCTCTTTGTATGGGTTCGCGGCGTCATTGCGGCGGAGGCTTTCGGGATTGGGGAAATATTCTGGAAAAAGGCCGCGCACAGCCTTGCTGATCAGCTTCTGCGCTACCAGCGCCGGCCCTTCCTGCTCGCCTTCGTAGACGAGTTCGATCTTGCCGGTGATGGCAGGCACGATGCCCGCCAGGTCCCCCAGCCTGCTGTAAGCAGAGGATTCGCCGTTGACAAGCATGCGGCGCTCGGCAGCGCTGCTCAGGTTTTCATAAGCTGTGATCGTCATACGAGCCGAAACACCGCTTTTTTCATCCACAAACTCACTGTCTCTCGCTTCAATAGCGATTCGCTCCACCAGCCGCGCCACGATCGGATCGATCTCCACGACATCCTTTTGTCCTGCCGGAATCCGCGCTTCCTGTTGCGTGATCTGAGCAGAGATCTCTTCGGATTTGGGATAATGCGTCAAAATTTGACTCTCGATGCGGTCTTTGAGCGGGGTAACGATGCTTCCCCGGTTGGTATAATCCTCCGGGTTAGCAGTAAATACAAACTGTATATCGAGCGGCAAACGCAGCTTAAAGCCGCGGATCTGTATGTCGCCTTCCTGCAAAATATTGAACAGGGCCACCTGTATACGTGGCTGTAAATCAGGCAATTCGTTGATGACGAAGATGGAGCGGTGCGAACGGGGGATGATCCCAAAGTGGATCACGCGCTCATCCGAATAGGGCAACTTCAGCGTTGCGGCCTTGATCGGGTCTACGTCCCCGATGAGGTCGGCCACACTCACATCTGGCGTAGCCAGTTTTTCGGCATAGCGCTCGTCGCGATGCACCCATGCGATAGGGGTGGCATCGCCTTTTTCGGCGATGAGGTCTCGCGCGTAGCGCGAGAGCGGGGCGAAAGGGTCGTCCATCATCTCGGAGCCTGCGACGATGGGAACATACTCGTCCAGCAAGGCTGTCATCTGACGCGCTATGCGCGTTTTGGCCTGGCCTCGAAGGCCTAGCAGGATGATGTTGTGCCGCGACAGGATGGCCCGCTGCATATCCGGAATGACCGATTGCTCGTATCCGAGCACGCCTTCAAAGAGTTTGTCTTTGTTTTTCAGGGCTTTGATCAGGTTGCTGCGCAACTCATCTTTGATGCTCTTGGGTGTATAGTTAGTGGCTTTTAATTCGCCGAGTGTCTTAATTGCAATCAATGATCGTGTTTCTGGCATGTATGAATGTTTTCGAAAAAATGAAAAATGATAATGTTCCTTTAACTGAGAAGGTCCGATAAAGTTACGATGGGACAAGGTACTTTGAAACGTAAGGGGACTTCTCTTTAAAAATAAATATCATCCATGCGTATTTTACTCGTATAAAAGGTAAATTTTGGTTATTTTTAAGACTTATTAGCAGATTATTATGGTTAATTTATTGATAAAAGTTCCCATTGATAAAAAAGAGATCATCATTTCCTTTTTGAAGAAATTGGGAATCAGTTTTTCCTACGATGGCCCAGATTGGATAGAGCCTGAACCTTCCAACCAGAAGGATATTTTTGCAGATACCTTTGGTATGTGGGCAGATTCAGACATTACATTGGAATCAATCAGGAAAAAAGCATGGCAAAGAGGGTAGTTCTATGTGATACGGATTTCTCCAAAATTCCAGATTTGGAATTGCATTCCCCAAAATAGCCCTCCCAACCCCTCCAGCAGATTCATTCTAAAGACAGCATTTATTCCATATTTTGTATCTTTATGAAAAGATATATATATCAGAATGTACAAGCTTCCGACAATTCCGCTAATATTCTTCCTTTTCTTGCCCTTTCTGGGCCTCCAGGCCCAGCCCGCAGACTGCGCACAGGCGCAGGAACTCACCCTCAGCCTCGACAAACGAATGTTTGTCCTTGAAGCGCCCGTAGGGCCGGGCGAGGTCAACGAAATCTCCGCGCCCCGGCGCGATCCTTATTTCTTCCGCGAAGAGCACTTCACGCATTGGTTTCAGTTTGAAACGCCTTTTACAGGCGTTTTGAGCCTGGAAATCCGCCCGCTTAACGGGCAGGATGATTATGACTTTCTGCTATTCAGAGATAGCACCGGGCGCATGTGTGAGCAGATCCTCAACAAAGAAATTTTGCCTATTCGTTCCATGATCTCCCGCAACGATACCAGCATACAAAGCCGGACCGGGCTGGACGCCTATGCCCGGAAAAAGCACCAAAAGGAAGGCCCCGGCGATGCCTACACCAAAGCTATACAGGTAGAAAAAGGCAATCGCTACTACCTTGTCGTGGACAATGTATATGGCGGGGGCGCAGGCTATGAGCTGGAGTTGTTTTTCTTTTACCTGCCGGATATCCATGGAACCGTAACCGATTCCGAAACAGAAAAGCCCATCTCAGCCACCGTTTTTTTGGAACGGGTGGATTCGGGGGAAAGGGTGGATTCGGTGAATAATGATCCGCAGACAGGCGCTTATTCTTTGGACAAACCGCTGGAATATCGCCGCGATCACAGGCTTTCCTTTTATTCGGATGGCTATTTCCTCAAACACGAATCTCTCGAATACAACAAAATCCGCCGCAACCATGGCAAGCCTATAGATGCTGCGCTGGATCCCATACGCGAAGGCATGCAGCTTACGCTGGATGATATCAACTTTCGTCCCGGCTCGCCGGAGTTTCTGCGTTCTACCTTCCCCAAACTGGATGAGACCCTTTCGCTCTTAAAGCAATATCCCAGCCTGGTGGTAGAGCTTCAGGGCCATGTGAATGGCGTGGGAGTTCACGACTGTGAAAATGACAAGTTCAGCAATGAGCTGAGCTGGGAGCGCGCCCGCGCAGTGAAACGCTATATGGTGGAACACGGCATCGCCGATGAACGGATGGAAGTGCAGGGCTTTGGCTGCACCCAGATGCTCTTTCCGAGCACGACGAGCGAAAAGGAGATGGCCGCCAACCGGCGGGTGGAGATGAAGGTGCTGAAGTATTGAGAGCAGAGAACAGAGAGCAGAGAGCTTGTTGCTTAAACACATTTTGGATAGCCTTATTGAAGAAGAATTTGATCAAAAAGACCTGGATGCTTTTGGGACCGGATTACACGCAATGCCTCCCTCTTCCCCGAAATCCGGCCCAGCATCTTGCCTGAAAAGGCTAAACCTTTTTATTCACTTTCATATTTGACTTATCCCCAAAATCCCCGCAACTTTGCGGGCTGAATTTTTAGTACAATTTTTCATCAAAATGAAACGAACAGAGATTAAAAGCTTGCTTTCTACTGCTCCTGAGGAGCAGACGGTCACCGTCATGGGCTGGGTGCGGAACTTCCGCTCCAACCGCTTTATCATCCTCAATGATGGTTCTACCATCAATGACCTGCAAGTCGTGGTTGATTTCGAAAATTTTGACGAAAATTTGCTCCATCAGATCAAAACGGGTTCAAGCATCAAAGCGACCGGCAAACTGGTGGCTTCACAAGGTTCAGGTCAGGCTGTTGAGCTCATTTGCGAGGAGCTGCATCTCTTTGGTGCCGCTGATGCCAGCGAGTACAAATTGCAGCCCAAGCAGCATTCGCTGGAGTTTTTGCGGGAGCAGGCGCACTTTCGGATGCGTACCAAAACCTTTGGTGCCGTTTTTCGGATTCGCCACGCCATCGCTTATGCGATCCACAAATACTACAATGATCGGGGCTACTATTATTTGCATGCGCCTATCATCACGGGCAGTGATGCCGAGGGAGCTGGGGAGATGTTTCATGTGACCACATTTGAGCCGAATGAAGCGCCCCTCAACGAGGATGGAAGCATCAACTACAAAGAAGATTTCTTTGGTAAAGCGACCAACCTGACTGTGTCAGGTCAGTTGCAGGCCGAGGCCGGGGCCCTTGCTCTGGGCAAGGTATACACCTTCGGACCGACTTTTCGGGCCGAAAACTCCAACACCACCCGCCACCTGGCGGAATTCTGGATGATCGAGCCCGAAGTGGCTTTCTTCGACATCACAGACAATATGGACCTGGCCGAAGACTTCGTCAAGTACCTCATCAACTACGTGCTTGACAACTACCCGGACGATCTGGCCGTGCTCGACCAGCGCATACAGCAGTTGGAGAAAAACATGAAGACGGAAGATCGTCGCCCGATGGGCCTGATCGAAACGCTGCGCTTTGTGGTCGACAATGAGTTTGAACGCATTACCTATACAGAGGCTATCAACATCCTCCGCAACTCCAAGCCTTACAAAAAAGGCAAATTTCAGTATGATGTGGAGTGGGGCAAAGACCTGCAATCGGAGCATGAGCGCTACCTGGTGGAGAAAAAATTCTCCAAACCGGTGATCGTGGTTGATTATCCGAAGGATATCAAAGCCTTCTACATGCGCCTCAACGAAGACGGTAAGACCGTCGCGGCCATGGATGTGCTCTTCCCCGGTATCGGGGAGGTGATCGGCGGCTCGCAGCGCGAGGAGCGCCTGGAGAACCTCCTTGCCCGCATGGAGGAAATGGATATTCCGGAGGAAGAGCTCTGGTGGTACCTGGAGCTACGCAAATTTGGCTCCGTGCCACATGCCGGCTTCGGCCTGGGATTTGAGCGCATGGTGCTCTTTATCACGGGGATGGGGAACATCAGGGATGTGATCCCTTTTCCAAGAACTCCGAAAAGTGCGGAGTTTTAGGAAGTTTTGAGTTTCGGGTTTCGGGTTTCGAGAAATATTAGGTGCAAAAAATGAAAACCTATGAGCTTTATACAAGCAAAAACCGTTTTCAATAATTTCATAGAAAAATCTCATTTCCCAGGGCCTTACGAAATCTTAAATGAAGAGAAAGTTGGGAAATCAGATTGGATTTTTAGTTGCCTTCCTATTAGTACCATTGAGGCTAATAAGAAAGGAGTAGAAATTGATGGCGGATTTGTAAAATTTTTAATCTCTTCGCAAAATGAGGACGTGATCTTAATTAGAAGTGGGCTGACAGTAGGGTTGTATTTCAATTGGCTCAATAAAAAGCATCAAAATTTTGAGAATTTCAGAGATTTTGAAAACTATTATTGGGATAAGATTTCTAATAACACTGATGTACAAGCCCAACTCATTTATAGAAATTCTATTGTAAAAGTAAATCGAAAAAGAATTGTCCATATTATCGGTGGGAAAAAGAACTATTCAGTCAAAATTCAAAATATTAGAGCAATAGGAGAATTATGTTATTTCTATGATAAAGTTGAATACATTGATACAATGGGAATTTTAATTTTAGAAGGTGGAGAATATTTTTACTTCTCATTATATTCAAATGGAATGTATGAATTGAATTCACAGTTGGAGAAGAAAGTGAAAAATTTTATTCCTTCTTGGGAACCAAAATTAGAATTAAAAAATAGTTCTTGGGGAATTTGGTATTCAGGTATCCAAGGCAACTTAACAGGCTGGAAAAACTTGTTTAAAGATTTTGAGGTTTCTTTTGAGGACTCAGATAACCCAAAAAGAATCCTGTATCCTAATATAGTTGGAAGGCTTTCAGACAAAACGCTTAAAAATATAAATTGCACCTAACTTTTAAGGAATAACGGCTGGGACCCCAGGGGGCGTTCCGGCCGTTATTCCGGCGCCTGCCCTGAGTCCTCGAAGGGTTGTGCGATGCCCTTCGGGCTTCAGGGCGGGCCTTACGCTATGGGTATAGAAAAAAAGGAGGGGTAGTTGGCGGGCTTGTCTGCCTGGGCAACAGATAAAAACGGGCGGGATCAACAGTTTTGGTACAGCGAATACAGCTGTTAATCCAGTGACGTTCTTTTCAGAAATTTTTGCTTTCATAGTTTTGATTTTTATTTGTGAAAATCCCTATGAAAGCATTTTTTTGATCAAAATAGTGGTACACAAGGGCGGGGGCTGCCCGAAGGGCTTTGTTCAACACTTGCCTACCCGCCCAGCCGCCAACCAGGACGTGTTATGAAAGGCTGGCGGGTAGGCGGGCGTTACCCGAAACCCGAAACCCGAAACCCAAAACCCGAAACCCAAAACCCGCCCCCCCCTCTCTTACTTGTACTTTTTCCCAGTAAAAGGGCTGTCTTTTAGCTTCCTTATCAGACTTCCTGTCATATTTGCTAAAAGATCTGCTTCGCTATACAATTTTTGAAACAAAGCTTCATCGATATATGAGGCATCAAAACACCTATACAATTGTGATTTGAGTTCACCGATGGATCCTTTTGAAATGGATAAAAATTGGCAAAACTCCTTGTTGCCATCTCTTTCAAATCCTTCAGCAATATTATCCATAACTGACCCCGCTGTCTTTGTAATTTGATTTTTCAGGGCAAAATCTCTCTTTAGCTGGGTTGAAGAACTAATTCTGTAAATTTCTTTACACAGATACCTTGATTTTTGCCAAACAATCAAGTCCTCAAATTTTCTAATTGTTGCCATTTTTTTCTCATATTAGACGTCCCAGAACAAATGGCATCAACATTTTTCGAAAGAAAAGAACTGAATAACCCAAAACTCGAAACCCGAAACCCGAAACCCAAAACTCGAAACCCGAAACTCGAAACCCAAAACTCGAAACCCGAAACTACCCTATGCCAACTGAGTTAACCCTAAACCCGAGCGAAGGGCTCCCTATAACGCTAAATATAGAGCCTTTTGCTTTTGATATGCAGCTTGAGCCGGGCTATGTCTACAAACTGAGCTCCGCTGAAACGGCTTTCACCATTGAGCATACTGCCACCAGCCTCACCATTTGTCTGGACAAAGAAGTAAAAGCGGAGCTTTTCCGCAGGCCTCAATCAGATGAAGCAGCCGATCTGGCTGAGGAGTGGGTCCTCTTCAGGCAATTTGTCTAGGGATTATCGTAAGAAAAAAACAGGTCCACCGACACATCCGAATAAAATTCACATGAAAATCCCTTCTATGATCCGTTATACCCTTGGCGTTATTTTGCTTTATCTCGCCATCACTTTTCTCATTACTTCCTGCAAATCTACCGCTGTAACGGCTTCCAAACCGGTCAAAGACCCTTATCAAACCGGCGCAAACAGCCTGCTCTGGGAGATCAGCGGCAATGGACTGACAGAATCATCTTACCTTTTTGGTACCATCCACATCATCGGTTCCAATGATTTTTTCTGGCCAACAGGCAGCCGGGAGAGCCTGGCAAAAACGGAAAGACTGGTTCTGGAAGTCAATATGGATGATTTAGGAGATGCTATGCAGATCATGCAAAAATCCAAAATGAAGGATGGCCAAACATTGGAAAATCTTCTGGGCAAAAAGAAATATGATAAGCTCAACAGCTTCATGACCGAAAAGGTCGGTATGGGCATCAGCATGTTCAACAGCTTTCAACCTATGCTCCTGATGAGTTTGCCGATGTCAAAAATGATCGATGGAGAAACGGTTGTTTACGAACAGGAGTTCACCAAACTCGCTAAAGACAGTGATATGGAAATTGACGCCCTGGAAAGCATTGATTTTCAAATATCTATTTTTAGCAAAATACCCTATGAAGCGCAGGCAGATATGCTGATGCAGTATGTCGATGATTTTGAAGGACAAAAGAAACTGTTCAATGACATGATAGATGTCTACCTCTCCCAAAATATCGACAGCCTGTACAATTTTACAGCCCAATCTCCTGATATACAGGGATTTGAAGATGAGTTATTAAATAGCCGCAACGAAGACTGGATTCCCAAAATCCAGGAGATGTCCGCTGAAAAAGCGACTTTTTATGCCGTAGGTGCTGGGCACCTGGGAGGCACGAATGGCGTGATCGCTTTGCTGCGCAAAGCGGGCTACACCCTGACAGCCGTCAACTGATCAGAAGGGATCAGCCCAACGCTCATCGCTGATCAGCGATGAATCCGTCAACGTCTCCAGAAAAGCCCGCAAAGCGGCGCTTTCAGTCACACTCAGCTTGAGCTGGCGGGGCGGCCCACTCCCCCGCCCCATCGGGCCTTCATCCCGCAAGAGCAGGTGCAGGTTTTCATGGTCTTTTACGCCATGCGCATAATGCTCTATGACCTCCTCCAGCGTAGCCAGGCTGCCATCGTGCATATAAGGCGCAGTCAACGCGATATTTCGGAGGGAAGGTATTTTAAAGGCCCCTTCATCCATCCACTCCTCCGTCACGGTGGCTTTGCCATGGTCGGTATATTCCTTGTACAGGCCATTGTTGCGGGCTTCTACGCCCACAAACATATCTGTCAGGTGACAGTGCGAACAGCCCGTGCGCTCGGTATTGAAAAAGAGGCTTTTACCCGCATTTTCTTCCTCTGAAAAATTGCTGAAAGGCTCCCTCGCCGGGTGCATGGCGCGGCCTTCATCATAGCGTGAGCGGTAGGAAACCATGGAACGCATAAACTGCGCAAGGGCTTTGGAAATGCGCGCTGAACTGACTTCAGGACTGCCAAAGGCATCTTCAAAAAGGGGAGGATAATAGCTGATTCGCTTCAGCTTTTTCTCCAGTTTTTTCAGCTTCATCCCCATCTCGATGGGGTCCTGGATCGGTTGGAGCACCTGGGCTTCCAGCGTCTCTGCGCGTTCATCCCAGAAAAAGCTGCCGTTTTGGTAAAAACGCACATTGGCGGCGCTCATGGAGTGGCGGGCCGTAAGCCCGCCCTCAAATCCCACACTGAAAGTGCGGGGATCAGCGAAGCCGTGCTTTGCCTGGTGACAGCTGGCACAGGCTATGCCGTCATTAATGGATAGCTTTTTATCATAAAAAAGGACCCTGCCGAGTGTAGCACCCGCATCTGTGATGGGGTTGTCTGCCGGTGTATTGTCCATGGATTGGACGACATCTGCCGCGAGATGCGGCGGGAGGGGGATGTTTGCGTAGTTGAGGGCTTTGGCCGGCAGCCGGGGCGCTTGCTGGCTCAGGCGATAGCTGAACAGTAGCAAACTGAGCAGGAGAAATGTGGTAAAGAAGATGAATCGTCTCATGGAAAGTTGAAGAAGTTGACCCTGATTTTCACAGATGGGACTGATTGAAGAGGTAAATAACAGCGAAAATCAGTAAAATCCGTCTCATCTGTGTCCATTCTTCCTCAAATCATCCCTTGCTGGGCAGCATATACCACAAGGCCGACGGTATTTTTCGCTCCTATCTTTTCCAAAAGGTGGTTGCGGTGCCCTTCTACGGTGCGTTTGCTGATAAACAATTTATCCGCGATCTCCTGGGAGGTAAGCTCCTGGCAGATGAGCTTCAGGACCTCTATTTCCCGCTCAGACAATTCTGTCTGGTGGCTGAAGGTAGGTGTGATTTTTTTCTTTTGTACCAGCCCAGCCAGCATCGCTTTGGAAACGCGCTCATTAAAATAAAAGCCCTGATCCAGGATGGTGCGAATAGCGGTTTCTACCTCCTCCGGCTCCGCATCCTTGAGCAGGTAGCCATGAGCCCCCAGTTCCATCAGGTGAGCGATCATCTGGTCGTCGTCATGCATGGATAAGATGATGATTTTGAGGTCGGGATATTGCGCTCTCAGCAAGGGCGTGGTGGCGATGCCGTCCAGTTCTGGCATTTGCAGATCGAGCAAAACAAGGTCTACAGCTGTCTTTTTCAATTCATCCAATAATTCCTGTCCGTTACTTGCTTCAAAAAGCACTTCTATTCCTTCAAAATCTGCCAGCATGCTGTTCATGCCCCGACGAAATAGTTTGTGGTCATCTGTTATTCCAATTCTGATCATAGTAAATCCTTTGAAATCTCTAATTCAATGTGAATCTGGGTGCCCTTTCCCGGCGCAGAAATATATGTCAGTTTTCCCCCCACACTGTTGACACGACTCTCTATATTTCTGACGCCCAGTCCTTTAACGCTGTCTTTACTTTTCTTCAGGCCTTCGAGCTCAAAGCCTTTTCCATTGTCTTCGAAGGAAAGATACAAACGGTGGGGTTCAAAGCGCAAGAGGCAAGTAATGACCGAGGCTTCCGCGTGTTTGAGGCAATTGTTGAGGGATTCCTGTATGACGCGGTACAAGCCAAGAGCAGTCGCTGTGGGCAGAGAACTGGGCTTTCCTTTCAATTCGAAAGTAGCTTCAACTCCTTCCAGGCTCTCCAGCTTTTTGAAAAGATCTTCCAAAGCCGTGGGCAGGCCCAGCTTGAGCAACGCAACGGGCATCAGGTCTTTGGAGATGCGGCGGACATTGTCGATGGTCTCGGTGACCATCTCTTTGGCTTCTGCGGCAGAAGCCTGCGCTTTTTCCTGCCCTGCTACTTTTCTTTCCACCCGCTGTATGCTCATCTTGATCACCGAGAGCATAGCTCCCACCTCATCATGCAAATCCTTTGCGATGCGTTGCCGCTCCCGCTCCTGCGACTCTATGGTGGCGCTGAGCAGGTTTTTCTGGTGCTCCGTCTCCATGCGTTGCATGGCTACTTCCTGGCGGATCATTTTCTTTTGGTAGACCAAAACGAAGAAAACAATGACGCCCACAAGGGCGACCATCAGAAGCGCACTGATCAGGAAAATCTGGGAGATTTGAGTGGCTGCAAGGCAACGCATAAGGCAACGGTATAAAGTAAATATAACAAGATATTGAGAAAGGCATGGATAGCCCATACTTCGAGAAATGTACGTGAATCCTCTCCAACAATATAATTGCTATAAATAAACAGGAGGAGGTTGGCAGAAAAATAAAGCAGAATTGCGGTGGCAAACCAAAACATAAAACTCCGCTCAATATGCGGGATTTTCAGTTCTTTCAATACCAGGTAAAAATAGCGCAACGCCAGCCCCAGCAGAAGTATTCCTTCCAGGGTTCTTGTATGACTCGGATAGCTACCCAGGGGTTGAAAAAAGAAAATATCCAGTGTTGCCAATGCCGCAAAAACAACTATCAGCACCCGGTGATGTTTGGCTGGCAACAGGCCTTCATAACCCTGAGAAAAAACCAGGCTCAGAAGGCTGAATTCCGCAATAATGTACAAGTGGTAGAGTGGGAGGTTGTTTCCATAATAATGAGACATCATTCTTGCCCCGATTTCAGTCAAGCCTCCCACTATCACCATAGCCCACAAAGTATGCTGGGGCTGAATAAGCTTTCGCCTGAATATCAACCCTACCCCAAAAGGGATAATAGGTGAAAAAGGCGAAATCGTATTCAGAAAGATGATGACACTGTCCATCATTCATTTGTATTCCCATTTCCCTTCAGCATGGTATCTATCCTGCCGCAATTTTGGGGACATGGAGCCGCAAAATCCAGGTAGTCAGCCACAGGAGGTGCGCTTTCCAGGGTATCTTTGCTGCTAATGATGAGTTTGAAGCGGAAATTGATACTGTCCTCATGGTCAGAGAAGGAAACCCGCATCAGGCCGGGCTGTATCACCAACAGATCCTGAGAAATATCAATTTTTGTCAGAAAAGTATCGACTTTATAATTGAATGCCAGGGGAACCTCAAAGGTTAAGCCTCCTCTTCTCACCGTATCTTTCTCCGTCGAGACATTCATAAATGAATGCCAAAGGCTTACCCAGTTAAGCGCATCATCAAAAGAAACTTTTGCGCCCTCGCAATTCGCCGATATACATTCAGCTACGGTATTCTCGTCTTCGTCAAATGCAAAAAGGCAGCTTTCGTTGCCAAGGACGGCATCACAATTGAGGTCCATAGGACTTAGCATCAAGCGGGTAGTAGGTTTGGCAGGATTACACATCCCATAATAAATCCTGAAGTTGATATAGGCATCTTCAATGCGGATAGCAGATAAAAACTCCTGCATTTCACTTTCAAAAGCAGAAGGCCAATCACCAAACAAATCAGGATTTGTCTCAATGATTTCGTCCCAGTTATTTTGCCAGGACAAAACCACATCTGCCGGTACATACAGGTCCTGATGCTCCCAGCATAAATAATCAACAATTGAATTGCCGTCGCTTGGATCGGGCGCAGTGCTCTTATCTTCTCCCGCAGGTTCCTGCTGACAGGCGCTAAGAGCGATCATAAACAAGAGGGCGAGGAGTTGAGGTAGTCGAAAATAGTGAGAATTCATACAAAATGAGGTTAAGAGTAAAAAGAATGGCGTTTTCTGCCCATACAACCCTGGCGCCGTTTTCAGATAGTGCAATGAACTACTTTTTTTCAAATTTGGCCCTACATATTTCAAAATCAGGTATTTACGCCTTGCTGACAGGTATAAATACCTGTTTTTCAGATCGCGCAACAATGCGCATAAATATTCCTCCAGATCACCCCACCTTTGGCATATATCAACAGTAAAACGCTAAAACACGATCATCATGAAAACTTTAATCATCGTACTACTCAGCCTTCTCTCTACTTCAGCCATCGCACAGACCAGCGCCATCTGGAAAGGCGGAACTCCGGGAAGAGAAACAAGTTGGAATGAAGCCAGAAACTGGAGTATCTATCAGGTACCTGATGAGAATACAGAGGTGATTATCAAGGCTTTACACACAGGCCATCATGCACAACCCGTCATCGACGGGCAGGTAGAAGTTCGCTCTATTGAGCTGCAGGCCGGCGCAACCTTAACGGTAAGCAGAGGAGGTAGCCTCCTGATCGACGGAGAAGAACAATATACCTTTGGGATCGTCAATTATGGCGGAAAACTGGTGAATGATGGCTTAATCAAGCTCGCCCATATTGAGGATTTTCCAGGGGAAAGCGCAAAGATAAGCATAGAAGGAAATGGCATTTTCATCCTCGATAGCACCGTAACAGATACTTATTTCCTGGTTAAGAACTAAAACCAGATAGATAATTCCTTGATATTTTTTTATATTAAGGAATTATCACTTTTTTAAAGCAAAAACTATGCACCTCTCCTTTACCTCCCATCCACTGGCCCGTTTTCCTTTTTTCAGCTTCCTCCTGCTTTGCAGCCTGATGCTTATGCTTTCAGGATGTAAGTCTGATCCTCAGAAGGAGCCAGATGTTGAAGAACAAGAGAGCAATTGCTCCCCCAAAATCCAATCGGATGCCGATTGGGCTTCCAATGTCTACCCCAACTGCTTCGAGAATATAGAAAGACTTGGCAGGTGGTCTGGTGGTACCCAGCTCCTTTCTCCCACTATGTCACCTGACACTTTTTTTGCATCTGTTACAAAGGGAGAAATTAAGACCGCAAAAAAGCCTATTCACCTCTATGTGGTGACTCACGGTTGGGCCCCGGGTTTCAGAGCTTCGGTCAGGAAGCAAAATTTTAACATCAAATGGTGGAGCAATACAGCCACAGATGCTGAGGGGATTTGGGCCTCAGATTGGTATTGGACGCCCACAAAGGGGGTTAGCCCGGATTTGGTAGTCAGCGAAACTGGCCTGATCCAGCAGTTGATTCTGCAGGAGCAGACAACACATCCTGATGACTCTGTCATCGTGCTGGCGTATTCCTGGATCGACAATTCGGCGACAGACTCTACCAACGGCATACATGTATTTCACAATACCGAGGTTCGTATATCGGAAGCCTATACCAATATCAATGGGCTGAGGCTCGCTCAGGCCATTGAGCAGGTGGTAGCAACGGGCTTTATGGATTCCAGCAGCCACAATAGACTTCATATCCTGGGCCATAGCCATGGCTCCAAAGTAGCTACTGTAGCGGCCATGGAGCTGCAGAAAGCAGGATATAAAGTAGACCAGTTGACCACCATGGATCCTCCCGAATCCTATGCAACCTTAACCTGGGATGCTGCCAATCTGCTGGGTTTTTATTTTGATTCCATGGAGATTGCTTCCCCAACAGCTCACCAACCCCTCCCTAAAGTGAATGGGAGAATCCCTCTTCTTGTAGAAAATTATATTTCAGAATTTGGTGTCGCCTACAAAGGCACACCCCAAACGGACAATATCGTGAACGTAGCCCTCTATCCGGAGAATATATTCGGCACATCTGAAACGGGAAATATTGCCGATAAACACGCCTACTCGGCTACCTGGTATGCTGGAGCGGCTGTCGGAGCCCGTGATAACGGGACCGATTCTGTAGGCATGGATTGGCCCCCTTTTCCCGCCAATAACAATCCCGGATGGTACCAATCCTGGAAGGGAAAAACCCCTTCAGAAGAAAACCAATGGAAATTGTCGCTGGGCCATGCCCATGATGCAGGGCTTTCAACGAGGGTTTTTGGAGGCGCTCTGGCAGTCATACACGCCGACGGCTCAACGAAAGGACATGTATCCGGGCAACCGGATGATCGGCTCGTATTTAGAGCCGCAGCTGGAAAAGCTACGGAAAATGCCCTCTATATGGGTAAGGTTGACCTGGCTGAGTCAGGTCGTTTTGGATTGGCATTTGACATCAAATGGGATGGCCCAATGGATGGTGATTATTTTGTCGTGACAGTAGAATCTGAAGATACTTACCAGGAAGTCATCCTGGTCCTGGACGGAAAATCCGTTACATCGGGTTGGCACCAGGTTTCATTTAATTCAGACCAAAGTGTCACAGGTCTCAGTGATACCCATTTTCAGCTACACTTCTTTCCCATCGCAGGAAATAAGCATGGAGAAATCACCTTCAAAAACTTTCAGTACATCACCTCTACCGAGCGATAGCCTCCCACAGCACCTCCACGGGATGCTTCGCATCCCGTCCCGTGCCATCAGCGATCTGATGGCGACAGCTTGTACCCGGAGCAGCGATGATCGTCGCTGCTTCGGCTTTCCGCACCGCGGGAAAGAGCACCATCTCTCCTACTTTCATCGAAACCTCATAATGTTCCTTTTCATAGCCAAAGGAGCCCGCCATGCCGCAACAGCCCGAAGGAATCACTTCCACGCTGTAATTTGCGGGAAAAGAAAGCAATTTGACAGAAGGGTCTACAGAGGAAAGCGCCTTTTGGTGGCAATGTCCATGCAGCCTGATCTGCCTGCTTTCAGTAGTAAAAATCTCCTGTGAGATGTTTCCGGCTTCCATTTCTTTTGCCAAAAATTCCTCTATGGTAAGGGAAAAAGCAGCCAATTCTTTGGCTTTTGCCAGCAAGTCCTTTTCAACCAGGCGCGGGTATTCATCGCGAAAACTCAGGATGGCTGATGGCTCTATGCCGATCAGCGGCATTTCCGCCGATACCTTCCCGTGGAAGGTTTGCACATTGGCCGTGGCCAGTTTCTTTGCCATGGGCAGAAGGCCCTTCGAAATGGCCGCACGGCCACTTTCAGCATGCCTGAGGTGATGCACCTCATAGCCCAGGCGATGCAGCAACTTCACGGCAGTCATGCCGATATGGGTATCGTTCAGGTCGGTAAATTCATCTATGAATAAATACACTTTGCCTTTCGCTTCGCCTGAAAGCTGAAACGCTTGCTGGTGCTTGCGAAACCATTTTTTCAGGGTGGTTTTTTGCAGGCCGGGCAGGCTGCGTTCCGGCGCTACGCCCAAAATCTTTTTCATCAGGGATGAAGAAGCTTTCCCTTTCAGCACGGCATTGGTCATGCCGGGCAGGATCGCTCCCAGGCTGTTCAGCCTGTTAAAATTGGCGAAAACCCGCGCCCGGAAAGGCACCCCATTTTTCTGGTAGTATTGATGCAAAAACTCTGCTTTCATGCTCGCCACATCCACATTGGAGGGACATTCGCTGAGGCAGCCTTTGCAGGAGAGGCAGAGGTCCATGACCTCTTTGATTTCTTTGTGGTCAAAGCGATTTGCTTTGTTGGAGCGCGTGAGAAACTCACGCAGGATGTTGGCGCGGGCGCGGGTCGTGTCCTGCTCCCTGCGGGTCGCCATATAGCTGGGGCACATCGAGCCCCCCGAGATCGGCAGCTTGCGGCAGTCGCCGGAACCATTGCACTTCTCCGCCATGCGGAGGATGCCGCCCACTTCATCGAAGTTCAGCACCGTATCAAACTGCTCGGTTTCCTGCCCTTCGTCATAGCGCAGGGAAGCGTCCATGGGTGGCGCATCCACGATTTTACCCGGATTAAATATGTTGTTGGGGTCCCAGGCTTGTTTGAAGGCTTTGAACAGGCCGTAGACCTGCTCGCCCATCACCAGCGGAATAAATTCCGCACGCACCCGTCCATCGCCATGCTCGCCACTGAGCGAGCCTCTGTATTTTTTGACCAGCTCGGCCGTCTCACGGGCGATGTCGCGGAAGTCTTTGCGGTCTTTGGGATCTTTGAGATCCAGGAGGGGCCGCAGGTGCAGCTCCCCCGCGCCTGCGTGGGCGTAGTAGACGGAGCGCTGCTTGTAGCGTGCCATCATCGCGCTGAATTCGCGGATGTAGGCGGGCAGCTCCCGCACGTCTACGGCGGTATCTTCGATCACAGCGACGGCCTTGGCGTCGCCGGGCACATTGGCAAGCAGGCCGAGGCCTGCCGAGCGCAGGTCCCACACCTTTTTGATGGCGGCTCCGCCATAGATGCGCGGAAAATGATAACCATAGCCAACGGCTTTGAGATCTGCTTCCAGCTTGTCAAAAGCAGCTTCTATCTCTTCTTTATTTTGCCCGCCAAATTCAATCACCAAAATCCCCTCCGGATCGCCTTCCACAAAAAAGCGGTAATCCCGATACATGAGGCTGTCTTTGGTACAGTCCAACACGATTTTGTCCATCAGCTCGCAGGCGCGAGGCGCATGGCCCATGGTGACAACAACCGCCTCCAGCGCTTCATTGACCGTAGGAAAGTGAACGGCCATCAGGCCGGAGAGCGGCGGTGGCAGCGGATCACAGTGGATTTTCACTTCTGTAATGAAGCAAAGCGTGCCTTCCGATCCGCAGATCAATTTGCTGAAATTGAAGTCCTCACCGCGGCTGGTGAAGCGGTTGCTGGCGAGCAGGGCGTCGAGGGCGTAGCCCGTATTGCGGCGATGGATACTTTCTTTGGGAAAGTTTTCGCGGATGGCCAGTTGGTTGTCATTGCTGTGCAAGATCTGGCGCGCATGGCGGTAAAGCGTGCCTTCCATGCTATGAAGGCGGCTTTTTTCCTCAAATGCCTGCTTGTCCAGGCCTTTAAATACGGCTTCGGAGCCGTCGCTCAGGATGGCATGTACCTCCAGCGTATGCTCCCGGGTGGAGCCATAGACGATGGAGTATGAGCCGCAGGAATTGTTGCCTACCATGCCGCCGATCATGGCGCGGTTGGCCGTAGAGGTATTGGGACCAAAAAACAAGCCGTGAGGCTTGATGTGGTGGTTCAATTCATCCCGCACCACGCCCGGCTGCACGCGCACCCAGCCTTCTTCAGCATTGATCTCCAGGATTTGGTTGAAGGTTCGGGAAACATCCACCACGATGCCATCGCCCACACACTGGCCTGCCAGTGAGGTGCCCGCGGTACGCGGAATCAGCCCGATTTTCTCCTTATTCGCAAAGTGAATCAGCTGCCTGATGTCGTCTTTGCTTTTGGGAAAAGCCACAGCCAGCGGCAGCTCCCGGTAGACGCTTGCGTCTGTAGCATAAAGCGTCCGCATCTTGCGGTCAAAGTGCAGCTCGCCTTCAAGCGAGGCATTCAGAATTTCGAGTTTGTATTGATAATCAATGACAGATGCCATGGGATGTTTTGGGTTTTGTGTTTTGGGTTTCGGGTTTCGGGTTTCGGGTTTCGGGTTTTGTGTTTCGGGTTTTGTGTTTCGGGTTTTGTGTTTCGGGTTTCGGGTTTTGTGTTTCGGGTCCTTCCGTCTCGCCTCCCGGCGAAGTTATGAAATGGCTTTTGAAAGCTTGAAGAAAAGCGGCCAAAGATTTTGCGCCTTTAATTTTTTTGGCAAAAAGCCAGAAAAAGTATATATTTTGCTACTTTTTTTAGAACCCATTAATTCATACTCTCAATGGAACTCAACTTTTACATTTGCTTCGTAGCCGCGCTAATTCCATTAGTTATTGGTGCTGTCTACTATCACCCCAAAGTTTTGGGGGGTGTTTGGATGAAGGCATCCGGTATGACGCCTGAAAAAACACAAAGCGGAAATATGGCCCTTATTTTTGGGCTGACCTATGTGATGGGCGTCTTGATTGCCTTTAGCCTGGCGTCTTTGGTAGTGCACCAAACCAGCATCTTCTCCCTTTTTGTGACTGAGCCTGGCTTTGGAGAAGCAGGAACAGAAACCATGGTATTTTTTGAAAGCATCATGGAGCGGGTCGGAGACAAACACAGGAGCTTTGGCCATGGAATGTTCCACGGTGTTTTCAGTGGATTGATTTTCGCCACCCCCATCATTGCAATCATTGCACTATTTGAGCGCAAAGGCTTCAGGTATGTAGCAGTCCATGCCGGATACTGGATCCTCACCATTGGTCTGATGGGCGGCACGCTTGCTGCTGTTCTTTAGTAGTATTTTTACAAAATATCCAACATCTTTACGCCTATGAAGCAATTCTTATTTATTGCCATAGGCGTTTTGCTATGTACAGCTTGTGGAGAGAGTACAAAAACCAGCTTTTTTGTTCAAGGCAATTGCCTCGACTGCAAGCCAATCATTGAATCGAAGATTCAGGAGCTGCCGGGCATCGACAGCGTCGGCTGGGATTTTGAAAGCAGTATGCTTACGGTAAAATATTTCGCGAGCGAAATCGCCCCTGATATGCTCCAGCAAGAGCTGGCAAAAGCAGGCTTCGACACCCAATTTTATCCCGCCGAGGCGGAAGCCCGTAAGGCATTGCCGTCTTGCTGCCAGCAGGAGATTGACCGCAAACTCAAACGCGACGAACCAGCATTTCATTAGCATAGCCAACCATTTTCGCTTACCCCAACTCCCCCAATCAGGGGAAAAAGTTGAGCTTAAAAGCTATTAATTTGCCTGGTAAAACGATAAGAAACAGCATCATGGATGATAATCAAATGAAAGGCAAAATATATGTACTGGCTATAGGGATCGAAAAGTACGATGTCTCTGTGAAGAAAAATCCCCTTCCGGGCTGCAAAAAAGATGTCACAGATTTTTGCGATTATCTGAAAGAAAGATTCGGAGAAGCCTCTTTGAAAATCACTCAATTACTTGATGAGCAGGCCACGCGTGCCCATATCATCGCAGCTTTTTTAGAAAAGAAAAAAGATGAGGCGGGAAAGGACATAGACTGTATAGCAAATGCGGGGGAAGATGATGCTTTTATTTTTTACTATAGCGGACATGGCTCGGAGGAAAAGGCACCGCCTGAATTTCGCATGGCCAATGGAAAAAATGAAACCCTCCTCTGTTACGACAGCCGCATGAAAGGCCAGTACGACCTGGCAGACAAGGAGCTGAACTACCTCTTGTCGACCGTGACTCAAAAGGTCAAATATTCCGTGGCTGTGGTTGACAGTTGCCATTCCGACTCGGTCATGCGCAATGAAGGGGATATGCACAAAAAGCACAATCCTTCCGAAGGAAATGCGATCCGCCCCTTTTCCACCTACCTCCCGGAAGTAATCGCTCATTATCAAAATTCAGATGACCTTCCGGGCACACATTTTATCACCCTAAGCGCCTGTTCCAACGCTGAAAGTGCTTACTGCACCTCAAATGGAGGACATTTTACCCAAAACCTCCTCAAGGTTTTAAAGGAAAATCCCGCCAAAGTCCCCAGCTATGATGAGCTGATTTACCAGATCAAGGCCAGAATAGGTAATGCCCGCATTCCGCAGCACCCTCAGTTGGGATGTTGGGGAGAAGTAAATCCTCATTGGGAATTTTTGACCCGAAAAATAGCTCAACAGCAGCGCATGCCTGTCATTTTTTGGGAAAAAGATCAGGCTGCCTGGTTTGTGCAGGCAGGCGCATTTCACGGCTACCGCCTGGAAAACCTCAATGCCCAGAAGATTCCCATCTATCCCAAAGGGAAAGAAGATGGTGAAGCTGCTTTTTATGCTACCATAAAAGAGCTCGGAGTGGATAAAAGCAAACTCGAATTTGAAGGAAGGCCTCCACACATGCATGAGGATGTGCTCCTGGCAGGCATAAGCCGCCCCGCATTCCGGGTAAAATTTGTTGATCCTGATGACTTTATCCAAAAGCAGCTGTCATCTTCGGCCTACAATTTCATCAATGACCCCTACGCGCCTATCTCCCTGCAGTTGGTAGATGGCAGTTACCGCATTTACAGAAAGGGGAAAAAATGGCAATTGGTGCATGGCATCCCGGCTACGGATGAAGAGGCTGCTATATATATCCTGAATCATATCCAGGATATGGCTGATTGGCATTTTGCCATGGAGCTGGGCAGCCCTTTGAATAGCAATATAGAAGAAGAGAAAATCTGTTTCCAACTGGTGTGTAAAGCGGCCAGACGCTTGTATGCGACCGGTGACACCCAACACTATGAACTAGATTTCCATGGCTCAGAAGTGCCCTTTGAGTTGGAATTTGAAAACAAAAATCCTGAGCTTCATCTGCATTATGCCCTCTTACATTTAGACAATAAATACAATATTGATGTCTGGAATGAAGGGGGACAAACCTCTTTTCAGGGAGGTAGCACGATCAGCGAAGAGGGCGAGTTTTTTATTTCAGAAATAGATGAAATGGAAGTGCAGGACGATTTCCTGCTGATTGTTTCCCGGCAGGCTTTGCAGGCAGGAAGCTTTAAGCGTCTGCCTTTTCCTGATGGCAAGTGGGGTCGTATTTTTGATCCCTCCCAGGTAGACAGAGGTGCCAGAAAAGGCAATGAAATGAGGACGAGAAATTTGGAGCAAAACTGGTTGGTGAAGCGAATCAGGGTGACCAGTCTTCGAAAATTCCGCTAGTGGGATTTTGTGTATCAGAAGGAGATTGGAGCTGCTGGGAGATAAGGCGCAGGTCTTTACAAGCCTGTTCCAGCCACTGACTGACTTTGTGCAGCTCCCGGGCGGAAGCTTCATCTCTCTCCCCCCAATCACTCTCCAGTTGCTCTACATGAAGCTTGGTGGCAGATATGAGGTTGCCAAGACTGTCTTGCAGGGTTGCCGCAAGGCGTTTATTCTGTTGAATTAATTCGCTTTTTTCTATCTCTGTTTGCTGGGAGCAAAGCTGCAGGTGGGATGAAAGCTGCTTCCAGCTTGCTGCTTCCTGCCAGGCGATCTTTTCCTTTTTACCTGCTGTATACACCGTCATCCAAAAGAGCGCAAAGAGGAATATCCCCCCCACAGGCAGGCCCCATTTCCAGACTTGCAAAAGAGTCCATTGGTAGGCATGAAAGGAAAAATTCTTTTTTTGTAATCCGATGACGGAGGCTTGTTGATGGACTGATTGCAGAGAGTCCACAGTCTGTCTGATTTTGGTTATAAGGCTATAGGATTTTAGCTGAAAAAGACCAGATGGCTGCTGACGAAGGAGCCAGGAGGCTTCGTCTAAATGCGCATAAGCGCGTTCAAATTGATGATCAAAAGCAACTGTAACCGAGAGGTCGATCAGACATGGGACAAGGGTTTCAGGGCTGGATTCTTTCCTGTTTAGCCTCAAAACCTGCTCAAAATAGGGGATTGCCCGCTTATAAGCCTGTTGATTGAAATAGGTATTTCCAGCAAGCATCCATTTTTGAACGCAGTCGGTTTGGCAGGAAGTAAAATCTTCAATGGGAATCTTATCTTCTCGTGGCGTTGACGTTTGGGCCTGTGTGGTTTGTATTCCAAGAATTAAAAGTACAATCCACCAATGGCAGATAGTTGACAGTTTCATAATTTTTCAGTTAAACACTTCCGTCTTTCCTCCCTGCAAGTATACCCAGCCACCAGCAAAAAAACTTCCCCCAATTGTCAACCTCCTCCAATTAGGTGAGCATCCTACAGCAATTAGGGGAAAAGCGATTTTTTAAAATCATTAGACTCATCCCTTTCCCAGAGCCCATGGCTCCCCAGAGTGTCCTTCAGGACATATTCTTCAAATTTCTGCCCCAAAAAAGCCCGTGGCTTTTCTGCACGCCAATCAATCACAAAGCGGACTTTGTCCGCAGCTATATCAGCAGCAAAGCTGCTGTAGTCATAAGTCCCCCGCGGAGCGGCACAGCAATAAACGATGTCGTTTTGGGGGAAAAGGCAATTTCTAAATAGAAAAATATTGATCAGAAAATCATGGGTAAACAGGTACTCATCTGCTTGTAAGCCTCTTTTTTGGACTGCCTGCCGTATTTTTTCAGCTTGCTCAAAACTGCCTTCTTTCCCTTCCTTCCAAACCCTCCCCCACTCTTTCCCAGAGGTATGAAGCGGGATGAAAAGCAAAATAACCAGACTCATAGCCAAAGTTGTTTGTGGAGAAAAATTCAATTTCCCCGCAGCCCTCCATTCGGCCAGAGCTACAGCCAAAGCTATCAGGCTCAGGTGAACAAAATCTGTGTAATAGGAAGGGATAGAACCCCATTTGAGGGCTGTGAGAGTGGCAAAAGCAAAACTGCCAGCCAGCAGCCAACCCAAAAACCGCCGGGGGGAAGAAGCTGGGAAAAGCAGCCAAACAAGAACAAAATACAATCCCGGAACAAAAAGAGGGAAAAACTTTTTCACGCCCGCGTCATAGATCGCGCTGAAAAAGTAGGAAAATGAAATGCCGTTATCTACTCCCTGGATGACATTTGCGAGCAGCATATTTACATTTTCTACCATCAAAAAGCCCAGCATCAATGAGGCAAAAACCATCATCAAAAAAGCCCATAGGGCCTGGATGGGCTGTTTTTTCAGGATGATCAGGTAAAAAAGCAGAAAAATAGGCAGGAGTATACCATTCTGCTTGCTCCAGCAGGCAAGCACCGCTGCCAGGGCCATCAGCAATACAAAAAGGGTCTTCCCTTTTGCTTCATGCTGCAAAGCAGCCCAGACAAATAGCAGGAAAAACAAAGCCTGCAGGCTGTCCGGCCGCGCATAATGCGCGGGTTCCAGGCACAACCAGGCGATGGCCAGCAAGGCCCATTTCATGTATCGGGGCAAAGCCAGCGGCTTCAGTATCAGACCCAGCCCCCCCAGGCTCAACAGATTGAAAATCAATCCTGCCCAGCGATTGAGCAGAAAAACCTGCATCGGCTGATCCGGATCTATGGCAAGCCATTTTCCGATGCCTCCGACCCACTCATAATAAAGGGGACTGTATTGGATAATGGCGAAAGGAGCCTGTGCGGGATCGCTATACAGGGGCATCCCTGCCAGCACCCGCTGCAATCCATAGACGACACTCGTCTCCATAGCGCCCAGATTGGGCGAGGGGATATATAGGAAATAGAGCCGCAGGCCCAAAACAGCAAAGGCTGCTACAATGAGCAGCCCTGTACTGATATGTAAAGGTTTTTGTCCCAAAATCAGGGTCAGAAAGATCCCTCCTGAGAAGGTGGCGCAAATATCCAACCGGCTTTTTTGCCCGCATCCAGCAGGAGCTGCTTTTGCCTGGCTACCTCTTCCCGCCTGGAATGATGAAATATCGAGACACGATATTGCATATGTGTCTGCTCATTGGCAGGCAAAATAATGGCCTGGCTGCCTTGTTCTTTCATTTCCTCCACAAAATCACGCGCTGCCTGGTAATTGGCAAAGCTACCGGCGATGAGGTGAAATTGAGCGAGGGATTCGGGGCGGGTAGCAGCTGGTGCCTCTTGTCCTCGGCTGGCGATCCGCGCAGCAGGATTGCTGCTTGAAACGATGTTGCGGCCCGTATCCAATACGGTGATGTCGACGAATGATTCGTCGGCACCCTGCCCCGAACGCATGGTAGAACTGCTTGCCACGGGCTGCTCTCCGCGGGCAGAAATCATGGAAGCAGGGCTGCTTTCAGTTTGCCGCTGAGCGATCTCCCTGTCCTGCGGACGGGAAGTAGAGACGATCCCGGAAGGCCCCACTTTAATGGGGCTATCAACCCTGGCGGCTTCCGCCTCGTAGCTGGCGGCCCTGGCCATCTGAGGTGGCTGCTGCTCCTGTGCTACTTCTTGTGTAGAGGTTTTCAGTGCTTGTACTTCCTCCGGGGCAGCTTCGCTTTCGGTGCTTCCCCATATTCCCTGCCCCAAAATGATGAGCCCAATCAGCGCAAAAGCGCCGATCATGACATAACTGATGATGCGATTGGAGAAAAGATTTTCTTTTTTCTCTTCCATGGGTATGATGGGAAGAGCGCTTTCTTCCTTTGCTGGAGCAGTTGGAGTAGCTGCAGCTGCCGGCACTGGCTTGGCCAGAGAGTGAAATTGTAGCTTGCCTCCCTCATATTGATGGAGGGCTCCTACTTCCGGGATGAGGAAGTGGCCGTTGGTTTTGAGGGCCCAGCGTACCGCTACGCGCAGCTCTGAAAGCCGCTGTGCGGCTTCGGAGGCTGAGATATCCCACTCTTTTTGCCAATAGGAAGCGAGTGTAGGTGCTTTGGACGGGTCTTCATCAAAGACGATTTCCACTCCCAATTGATCGGGATGTGAACGTTGAACAAAGGACCCGATGCCGGGGATGGAAAAATTTTCTGCCTGTAAAAAGGCATCCTGGAGAAGAAGGGCAACCTGACTATGCATGCTGTTTGAATTATATTCGTCAGAAAGTTTACAAGAAAAATATTTATTCTGAATAAAGAAAGCAAGGAATGGACTCCCTAATATTCTTATTCCTCCTTATCTTCATCCTATGGAACGAAAACATTTCCCTTTTTCCTATCTGATCGGCGGATTTTTGCTGCTTATTTTGGCAGGAGGGGAAGCTTGTGCTTCCAGGGAAAGAAGCCAATCGCTTCTTTTTCAGGAGCTTTTCCAGAACAAAAAGGGGCTTTTTCGTGGCAACGAGCTGGGAGATGCGCTCTCAGATGTGCGCGAGAGGGAAGGTATTCCTCCCAAACATGACGACCTGCTTGGGCTTAGCTATTATTATCCT
Source organism: Bacteroidia bacterium (assembly GCA_030430205.1). GTDB lineage: Bacteria > Bacteroidota > Bacteroidia > J057 > J057 > JAUIGE01. The sequence goes on from JAUIGE010000014.1 coordinate 90,538, forward strand.
CTGCCTGACAGCCAGCAATTATTTGTAGAATACTATACCGGTCTGCCCGAGAGCGGTTTGCGCGGAGATAGCCTGAATGCCATTACAGCGAATATTTTTTTGCAGAATGAAATTATTGCTGCGGAACTCTATCGGGAGATTCAGGGCCATTTCAGGGCCAGGATGGGGCTCTCCATAGGAGAGTATGGGGAAGATATATGGGAGGGCGAAAGCCCCAGGGGGCGGATGGAAGCGCGTTTGCGCTTCACGGAGGGCGGGAGAGGACTGAGTGTAAACTTTGTGAAAAAAAGCAGTTTGTGACAGGTTTCCAAATTTCCGATTTTATCCCTAAATTTAACTTATGCCATTTATCAATTACGTAAGCTTGCTTCCAGATACGGCTATTGGCCTGTGGCGAATTGAAGAGGATGAACAATTTTTCACTGAGAGGCTAAATCTTTACGAACGCGAGCTTGAGCGACTCAGCTCTATCAAACATCCCCAAAAGCGTCTGGAATGGCTTTCCAGTCGGCTTTGCCTCAAAGAATTGCTTAAGATAGATCAGCCCGTTGAGTCTCTCAACCAATGGAATGGCAAGCCTTATCTTTCGGACAACTCCCACCATATTTCCTATACTCATTCAGAAAATTATGCTGCCGTCATTGCTTCCTCTGCCGGGTCTGTGGCCATAGATATAGAAGCCCGGGCCAAAACCCGCAACCCTGAAACCCGAAGGCTTTTCATGAATCCTGCAGAAAACACCATTTATGAGAATGATCCGGATGAAATGCTTTTTCTTACCTTGTGGAGCGCAAAAGAAACTTTATTTAAAATAGTAGGGCAAAAAGGCATTAGTTTGCGTAAACATATCGCCATTGACATCCAACATTTTGAAAACAAAAATAACGGTATGTTAACGGGGACCGTACTTAAAGACGATCTGGAACACCTGTATAATGTTTACTATGAGATTTGTCCTGACTTTGTCCTTACTTATACCAATAATGGCCTGTCAGCAATCGGGCACTGGGAAGAATACTACCCATCTCGTGCAGAAAGTTGATAATATCCAATTGCATTCTCTTATCCTGGCTTGTGAACAACCCTATGTGGTTGTTAATTTTTATGCTACTGACTGCAAACCCTGCGTCAGAGAGATTCCTGAACTCATTGCTCTTCAAAAAGAACACAGCCAGGAAGCACAGGTAATATTTGTTTCTCTTGATAAAGAAAAGCCTGATAGTCAGGAATTAAAACAACAATTATCCTCCTTTATGGATGACCTTGGCTATTTTTCCACGTCCTATTATTACAATATTGACAGCGCACATAAGTTTATACAGCAGGTTTATCCTGATTGGAACCGCAGCATACCGCTCAACTTGATTTTTGCCAATAATGGGCGTTTGGTAGACAAAACAGGTATAACCGACAAAAGCGAACTGGAACTCATCATGAATGAAGACAAGAGTTTCTTTCGCGAAGAAGCCTCTCCCTGAGCAATTGTTGATCCTCCGTTCAGGGCTTGCCTTCTTCTTGAACACAACAGAAAGGATCATGAAAAAAAGCACCATTTTTCTTTTGCTAGGCCTTTCCATCTCTTTTTGGGGAAAATTGAAAGCGCAGGAATCAGATACCCTCCAGCAGCTTGAAATACAGGCTTTTAGCCTACCCAACACACAGGATAGCAGCATGCTTTCGCTTGATAGCCTGAGAGGCAGCAAAGCCATTGCTTTGATCTTTTGCAGTACCCACTGCTCCTTTTGCAACAACTATATCGACCGCCTGAATAGCATGGCGGCGGAGTTTGCGAAGCAAAATGTACACTTCATCGCCATCAATAGCGATGATCCGGGTTTGTCAGAGGAAAATACATTTGGAGGTATGGCAGCAGCCCGCCCTTTTAACTTTCCCTACCTTCATGATTCTACCCAGATAATCGCACGGCTCCTCGAAGTCACCATCAATCCGGAAGCATTGATTTTAGTGCCAAAGGATAGTGTTTTTCGCTTGGTATATAGAGGGAAAATTGATAACATTCCGCTCAATATCCCTGGTGTTGAAGATCACCGTAAACCTTTCCTGGCAAATGCCCTGAAAGATGTTTTGAAAGCCAAAAGTCCTTTGGTTCCCAAAACGGCGCTCGGTGGTTGTCATATCCAGTTTATCGACAAGGAAGAACCCTCTAAACAAGAATAACACACAAAAAAACATGGTCGATTTGTCTGAAGCCCAGCTGGCTGCTCTCGCCGTACACCGAGTAGGAAACAAGTTACGCGATGGGGGCATGCATATGTCTGATGAACTTTTTCACTTAAATGATGAAATCCGTCCCATTCTGGAGGATTATTTTTTCAAACCTTTCCGAAAAGGGGAGTTTTTCTGGCAGTTTGCCCATGAGACTGACCTCAGTCTCAATGAGATTTTCACTTATACCACGGCTATTTTTGATACGAAAAGAGCCGGTCTGCTGACTCACAGTATCAGCATCGCCAAGCACCTCTATGCCCAGTCTACTCACCCCAACATCAAGCCCGGCGAGCTCTATGTCGCCTGGATCACGGGTTGTCAGGTGCAGGGTGTCATGATGGATGCCGTGGGTATTTTCAAATCTGAAAATAAAGACACTTTTCTGCACATAGCCGAGGCCGGCGATGGCGAATCTGTCGGCGTAAAGGCAGAACAAGGCATCAATATCAAACGCCTGGATAAGGGCGCATTGATCTTCAATACCTTCGCAGAAGACGGCTACAGCCTGCTCATGGTGGACAAAGCCCAGGAAGAAGGCCAATATTGGAAAGATGACTTTCTCCATATCAGGCGCATCCAGGATGACAGTTTTTATACTGAAGCTTATCTGGATATGTGCGGCGATTTTGTAGAAGAAGTCTACAGCCAGACCGAAAGCAAAAAAGATCAGGTTGTTTTTTTGAATGACACCATCAACTTTTTTGCTTCCAGCAAAGAGTTTGATGCGGACGCATTCGAAAATAACGTGGCGCTCAACCATCCGGAGGTTGCTCAGGCCTTCACGATGTACAAACAAAAGTTTGAAGAAGAGCGCGAGATCACCGGCGAAGAAGGCTTCGCCGTCTCCAAACAAGCCATACGCGAAGCGAAGCGTCGCTTCAAAAGCCTCATCAAACTCGACACCGGTGTCGAGATCAAGATTGACCCCAAAAAGGGTCAGACCGAGTATGTAGAGCGTGGCTTTGACACGCAGTTACAGATGGGCTACTATAAGATTTATTTTAATCAGGAAGAGTAGGAGGATTAGCTGATTTGCAGATTTGCAGATGGAGGAGCCTTTGGGTCCATCTACAAATCTGCTCATCTCCGAATCTTCCCATCTGCTTTATTTTTGCTAAATTCGGATACTGTATTTAACCACCACAACTGACACCCATCAGATGTGAATATGTATCCTGTATGCAAAAGAGGCTGTTCATTCTGTTTCTGCTCGGGTTGCTCCTCAGCAACCTACTTCCTGCCCAAACGCCCTTCGTCTGCGACGGCTCATTTTACCTTTCGCTCTCCAATGGCGGGACCAGCCAGTTTTACCGCGTGATCCGTGATCCTGCTTCGGGCACGATCAGCTTCAGCTCACTGCCCAATAGCGCAGGCCTTACCATCAATGCGATTGGCTATCGCGTGACAGATAATTTCATTTATGGGATGGACCCCAATAGCGGAGAGTTGTACCGAATAGACGCCTCGGGCATCGCCACTTACCTGACAGATATAGCAATCATCCCCAACAATGCCCGAACCTATGTGGGAGAAGTCACACCTGATGGCCAATTCCTGGTTTTATTGATAAAAGCGGGAAACGGCCAGCCGGATTATGCCATGGTAAAAGTAGACCTAAACAGTCCTACTTATGCTGCAACTTTAACCAATTTGCGCTCCCAATCCTCCAATGGAACCGCTGCCCCCAATATCGGTACGGCGGATATTACCATTGATCCGATTACAGGGCTGGTTTATGGATATGATGAAAGAAACCAAAAACTGGTTACGGTTGATGTCAATACAGGCCTTGTAGATGACGTGAGCTTCCCAGCCAATCAGCATGCTGATGTATTGGGAGCCATGTTTTATGATGCTTTTGGCAATTTATATGGCTATGGCAGGCCCAATGGCGGTAATTCTCAAAATACCTTTTACACGATCAATAAAACAGCCGGTACCCTTGCCGTCCAACTCACCGGCCCCGGAGCCAGCGGCAATGATGGTTGCTCCTGTCCCTATACAGTGAAATTACAGAAGTATGCGACGCCTGAGCTTTTGAAACCCTGTGAAAAATTCACCTATACCTTTCGCATTGCCAATGTCACTGGCTTTCCGCTTCAAGACATTCGCCTGGAAGATACCCTCCCGGCAGGTATCACTTTTGGAGCTGTCCTCCGAAATCCCTTCGGCGGCACTTTCCAAAATATGGGCAATGGCGTCATTCTTTTTGACAATCTGACCATTCCTTTAGGTGTGGATTCTATCATCGTTGAAGCGGTGGTAGATACGCTTGCCCGTGGGCACTATGTCAACCAGGCCAGCCTGCATGGTCTGCCGCTTGCGTTGGGTTTTAGCACCCTTTCGGATTATCCTTTCAGTGCTGTAGAGCCTGATCCTACGCCCCTTACAGTCGATTCAGTGATCATTGATCCCCCCAATGAAAGGATAGGCATCTGCAAAGGAGAAAGCGTGCAGATCAGTGCAGCAGATCATCCTGCTGTCTATTATGTCTGGAATGACGGATTTCAGGGACATACCCGTGCGGTGACAGAAGAGGGGGTTTACAGCGTTCGCGCACATGGTTGTGAAGTCGTGCTCGATACATTTGAAATTTATTTTCATCCCAAACCTGTGCTTCAAATCAGCCCTGATACCTTCATCTGTGCGGGTTCTACCATCCGGATTTCAGCTTCAGGAGCTGATAGCATATACCGCTGGGTATTTCAACCAGGGTTAACAAATGCATTTATCGCGAACCCGATCGTTGGCCCGCCCCAAAGCACGACCTTCACAGTTGTCGGTACCAATACTTATGGGTGCAAAGACACAGCTTCGGTTTTTGTAGAAGTAAAACCACTTCCAGTAGTAGATGCAGGCCCCGACCTGACGGTCTGTCCTTCGGAAAGCATCCGCCTTCAGGCAAATCTCGCCTCCAGCGTATTTCCCTTGTGGCAACCCGCAAACGGCTTGAATGACAGCCTGGCTATACGGCCACTTTTTACCTCCTTCGGGCCAGGAACATTCAGCTACACTTTAGAAGGGACAGATATCTTTGGGTGTAAAGCTGTGGATCAAATGCGGATTACAGTCATTGATTTTTGGGCAAAAAATACAAAAACAAATATCAGTTGCTTTGGCTTCGCAAATGGTCGCATTTTTTCGGAAGTAAAAGGCATCAGTCCTTTTTCCTATAGCCTTGTGGACAATCTGGGAAATACCCTTTTGCAGCAAAGCAGCGCAAAAGACAGCCTGACATTCAACGGATTAGCGCCCGGCGCTTACCAAATCATCATCCGCGATGCGGGCGGATGCAGCGACACCTCAGCGGTGATCACGATCACCCAACCCGCCTCACCGCTTTCAGCGGTGACCCTCTCTTTGAGCAATGTAGACTGCTTTGGCAGTACCACTGGCACGCTCAGCGTGCTGGCATCAGGCGGCAGTGCGCCTTATCTGTATAGCCTCTTTGGCACGAGTTATGGCCCTTCAGGCAATTTTACCGGCCTGGGAGCCAGAGAATACAAGATTCGCATTCGCGATTCGCTGGGCTGTAGCCACATTCACAAAGATACCATCCGCACGCCTACGGGCTTATTTGGGGTTGTGGATCTGGAGAAATGGGCTGCCTGCTTTGGCGACAGCACAGGTGCTGTCACCCTCAGCGCCCATGGCGGCTCAGGCCCCTACACTTACAGCTATGACGGGGTCAATTTCAGCGCCAACCGCACCCTCACCGGCCTGCCGGCCGGCACCTACTCCGCAAGCATCCGGGATGCCAATGGCTGCCTGGCAAGCTTCCCCTTCGCCATAGGCGAGCCTCCCCTGCTGCAAAGCAGCATTGCCGTGCAGAAAGACGTGGACTGCTTTGGGCAGCCTCATGGAGCCCTATGGCTCGATGTGACAGGCGGTACGCCTCTCCCACGTTATCAGTTTTACCTCAACGGCGCTTATGCCGGTGATCGCCCCTTGCTTGATAGCCTGCTTGCAGGCTCATATCGTCTGCTGATCGAAGACGACAGCCTTTGCCGCGATACCTTGCGATTTGTGATCAGCGAACCGCCAGCTTTGCTGGCAAATATTGACCAACAGGAAAATGTGCGCTGTTATGGCGAAGCCAATGGTGCTGTGCAAATCGCCGCAACGGGCGGCGTTCTTCCTCACCAATTCAGGCTCGATACCGCCATCTGGCAAAATACAGGCATTTTTGGTGGCCTGGCCGCGGGTAGCTATCTTGTCACAATACAGGACGATAGCCTCTGTGTGACCGAAGTTTCAGTAGTAATAAGTCAACCGGATTCACTGGTTCTCAGCCCCGGCCTCATAAAAGGCATTGCCTGCCACGGCGATACCGATGGCTATATCCGCCTGGCGACTACAGGCGGAACTGCGCCTTTTCAATATTCCCTCCTGGCACGTCCACCACAGGCTGACAGCCTGTTTACGGACCTTGGCCCAGGGATATATCCCTTTCTGGTAGTGGATGACCATCTCTGTCAGGACAGCCTGACGGTGGTGCTGACGGAGCCCGATCCGCTGAAAGCGACGATAGCCGCGCAGCGGGATGTGGATTGCTTTGGCAATGACAATGGGTTTTTCCATCTCGCCATCAGCGGCGGCAGCTGGCCTTTTTCTTATCTTGTGAATGGCAATCCCGCTGTTCAGGATAGCATTTTCACAGGCCTTTCGCCCCAAATCTATCAGATCATCGTGCGGGATGACAGCAGCTGTACGGATAGCCTGAGCCTGGAGATAGGAGAACCGGACTTATTGACCGTTGATATCAGCAAAGAGGATTTGCGCTGCTTTGAGGACAATTCGGGCCAGGCTTTGGCGAATATTGCCGGAGGAGTCCTTCCTTATCAGGTAAATTGGAACAGCCAGCCCGGGCAGACAACTGCCCAGGCAAGCGGATTGCCGGCAGGCACTTTTATCGTGACGATCTCGGACAGCAATGGCTGCATCGCTCGCGATACCACTACCCTCCTGCAGCCTCCCCTGCTGACGATCAGGATCGTTGAAGGCTCTATAGCGGAAGCTTTTTGCGATTGGGCAAATGGACAGGCGGTTGTTTTTGCCGAAGGAGGCGTCTTGCCTTATGGCTACCGCTGGAGCGGCCTGCCGCTCATAGAGCCAAATTCCGACAGCTTGCCATCGGGCAGCTATACTGTAACCGTGACCGACGATCACGGCTGTCAGGACAGCCTGGAGGTTTTCATTCCGCATGTACCGCCACCTTCGCCTTCTTTTATCACAGAACCGACATTTGAAGATTCTATTTTGCTTTCCAAAGCAAACATCCGCTTCATCAATACCAGCGAAGGGGCTGTCGCCTGGCAATGGGTTTTGGGGGATGGAAATGGCTCTTCACTTGAAGAACCGACCCATACCTACCTGGAGCCGGGAGTCTATGCTGTGACCCTCACAGCCTATAATGAATACTTCGTTTGCCCGGTGGATACGACGCTTTTGCTACATATCATTCCCGACGGGAAGCTCTTTTTCCCCAACGCTTTCACGCCCAATGGCGATGGCTATAATGACATTTTCTACCTGAAAGGCGAAGGTATAGCAGAGATGGAATGGGCGATTTACAATCGCTGGGGCAGGCAGATCGCTCTGATCCGCGACCCCAGCCGGGGCTGGGATGGCTCGGATGAAAAGGGCCAGGCTGTGCCTGAGGGGGTGTATGTATATGCTGTGAAGCTTCGCTTCCATGATGGCAGCTCGCTAGAGCGAGCGGGGACGATCACGGTTATTCGGTAGAAACCCTTCCATTCACCTAGTCTTGCGGTAATCCAAGCAGCCCATTTGAGGCCCTGTGGGTCATAGGGAGATTGCTCGCCTTATTTCTGTTGGTTTGAAAAGTTGTTCAAAAATCAAGAAGCCACATCCTCCTGGTGATCCTGATGGCTGAATACCCTATATTTGCCCTTCCCATTTTTGGGACCAGCAAAAATAACTCAAACATCAAAAAATTGTCCCATTTTCAATATTTCAAAGAAGATGTCTCCGGGATAGCGCTTCCCGGAAAATTTACTTTCCCGTTTTATTACGAACCGCATCCGCTTGCCGTCCTTGCGGCCAGGGAAGTACAGGCATATTTGGAAAATCAAGCTGATTTTGAGCACGATTTTGGGCTGGATAGCAAGCCCGAGGATTCGGCAAGGGGGAAGATGTTTGGGGTTTTGGTGGTAAAAAATGCCCAGGGGGAAGTGGGCTATCTGGCGGCTTTTTCCGGCAATCTGGCAGACAAAAGTCTGCCGGACAAATTTGTCCCCCCGCTTTTTGACCTGCACAGACCGGGGAGTTTTTTTCGGGAAGGAGAAGATGAGTTAAACGCCATCAACCTGCAAATCAAAAAGCTGGAGGAAAACCCGCTTTTTATTGAATTACAAAAAACGGTCGAAGCGAAAACGCTTTCCGTAGAGGCAGAATTACAAGAACAAAAAGAGGCACTGAAACTGGCGAAAAAAGCCAGAAAGCTTAAGCGCAAAGAGGCTGAGATCAGCCTCAGCCCGGAAGCCTTTCTTACCTTCAATGAAAGCCTGAGGCAGGAGAGCCTGAAAGGTCAATTTTTGTATAAAAAACTCACCGCAGATCGCAGGGAAGAACTCCTGCCCTACCAGCAGGAGCTGGAAGTTTTTACGGATAAAATAGCTGAGCTGAAAGCCGAAAGGAAAAGCAAATCAGGGAAGCTGCAACAGAAATTATTTGACCAATACCAGTTTTTAAATCAGCAAAAAACAGCGAAAGGCTTAACGGAAATTTTTCCCCATACCGAAGAGCAAAAGCCACCAGCCGGAGCGGGGGATTGTTCTGCGCCCAAATTATTGCAGTATGCCTTTTACAATGAGCTAAAGCCCCTGGCCATGGCTGAATTTTGGTGGGGCATCTCCCCCAAAACAGAAGTCAGAAAGCACCAGCATTACTACCCTGCCTGCTACGGCAGATGCAAACCTATCCTGGAGCACATGCTGGATGGCATTGAAATGGATGAAAGTCCGCTCGCGCAAAAGCCCGAAAGCAGCATCCGAATAGAGATCGTCTTTGAAGATGATGCACTGCTTGTCATCAACAAACCCCCGGAATTACTGTCCATTCCCGGGAAAGACGTTTCTGATTCGGTTTTTACACGCATGAAAAGCATGTTTCCTCAGGCTACGGGCCCTTTACTTGTGCATCGCCTGGATATGTCTACTTCGGGCATTTTACTGATAGCCAAGACCAAAGAAGCCCACAAAAAAATACAAAGCCAGTTTATAAGAAGGACGATTAAAAAGCGCTATGTAGCTCTGCTGGATGGCATCATCGAGCAAAATGAAGGCGAGATCGACCTACCCCTGCGGGTAGATTTGGATGACCGCCCCAGGCAATTGGTTTGTCATGAGCATGGGAAAAAAGCAAAAACGAAATGGAAAAAGGTCGGGCAATCTGATGGCAAGACAAAAGTCCATCTGTATCCCATTACAGGCAGAACGCACCAATTAAGGATACATGCTTCGCATCCCATGGGCTTAAATACCCCCATTTTGGGAGATGATCTCTATGGCAAAAGAGCTGACAGATTGCATCTGCATGCAGAGTTTATTGAATTTTACCATCCCTCGACGCGGGAGAAAATGAGTTTTACGGTTGAAGCTGAATTCTAATTCGTTCAATAAATCTCAAATCAGAACATTTTCGCTATTTTGAGGACTTTTCACTCCAAACAATTGTAGCGGGAATGGATTTACACGAAATACCACAGAATGGGTGGAAAGGGATTATCTCAAATTGGCGATCGGATTTTCTGGCGGCAATTAGTGTCTCTCTGGTGGCCTTGCCCCTGGGCTTAGGGGTCGCAGCAGCTTCAGGCGCTGAACCCATTGCGGGCTTAATCTCCGCCATTATTGGCGGCCTTATAGCAACCCCTTTCAGGGGGAGTCATCTCGCTATCAATGGCCCCGCAGCGGGCCTGATCGCAGTCATACTTTCAGCCATTTATTCGCTAAATGATGGAACTGGCCAGACGCTCAATTATGTATTTGCAGCAGTCTGCATTGCCGGACTCATCCAGGTCATCCTGGGTATCTCAAAACTCGGCCGTATAGCAGAGAGCATCCCTTCCTCTGTCATACAAGGTATCATGGTGGCCATTGGTATCATCATTTTTTCTACCCAGATACATGTCGCCATGGGTACCCACCCCATAGAAAAAGACACCATCGGGCTTCTGAAAGCCATCGCGAAACAGATCCCGAATATTCACCCGGTGATACTGGGGATCTCAGTGCTTGGAGTTATACTGCTGGTTGTCATTCCCAAAATACAATCCAGGCTGTTGCATTATTTCCCGGCTTCTCTCTGGGTATTGGTTATGTCTATTATCGCGGCCTACGCCTTCAATTTTTTTGAAGCGCACAGCCTTCAGATTGGCAGCAAAACCTATGAGCTTGGGCCTCAACAACTGATCAGGATTCCTGACAATCTGCTTGACGCCTTCGTATATCCCAATTTCAGCAGAATCGGTGACTACAGATTTTGGCTGGTGGTCCTGTCGATTTGCCTGATCGCTTCCATCCAGACTTTAGCCATGGCCAAAGCAGTTGATAAACTCGATCCCTACAAGCGGAAGACAAATCTGAACAAAGATTTGATCGGGGTAGGACTGGCCACTGCCGTGGCAGGTGCTATAGGCGGCCTGCCGATCATCACCGTCATCGTGCGCAGCACCGTCAACGTTAACAACAATGCGAAGACCAAATGGTCTAATTTTTACCACAGCATCCTGATTATTGTCTTCCTGCTGGCTTTGGCGCCAGTCATACAAAAAATCCCTCTTGCAGCCCTGGCTGCGATCCTGGTGTATATCGGGTTTAGGCTGGCTTCTCCAGTCGTCTTCAGGAAAATCTATGAAATGGGACTGGAGCAACTCATCTTCATGGTCGTGACCATTGTTATCACCCTCTATTCAGATTTATTGATGGGGATAATCGGCGGGACATTGTTCACTTTGCTTGTGCATATTTTGCTGTCAAGAATGCCCGTGGGGGAGTTTTTTAAGGAGACCTTTTCCAATAAAACCAATGTTTTTGTCACCAAAGAAGGGAATTATACTTTGCAGATAGAAGGCATTGCCAGCTTTCTAAATATCCCACGGATCGGCAAACTGACCAGCAATATCCCCGCCGGTGCGAGTGTAAATATTGATTTATCCAAAACGAGACTTGTCGGCACTACCTTTTTGGAATACCTCCTGGATTATGTAAAAATGCAACAGGATACCGGAGGTGAGGTAACGATAAGGGGATTGGAATCTCATGTATCTTCTTCTCAGCACAACAGAGCCCTGAAAATTTCCCTCAACACTTTTGCGGCCAAACTGTCTCCCCGACAAATCCGGCTCCAAAATCTGGTGGAAGAGAAGGGTTACCAATATGCAAACCAGGTAGATTGGAATACCTCCTACCTGAGAAATTTTCACTTTTTTGAAATCAGACCGATAGAACGAAAATCAAATTGTATAAAAGGAAGATTTAAGGAGCTGAACATCGACTGGGAAATAGCCGATGTGACTTTCAGCGAAGGAGCAGGTTTTACCGCTGAAGTATTCAATACTACCGTGATGGTATTAAGATTGAATAAAAAAATTCCTATATTCTCTCTTGAAAAGGAAGGCCTTTTTGAGAAAATCTTTGACAGAGTCATGGCCTTTACGGGATACAAAGACATTGACTTTAAGATGTACTCTGATTTCTCCAAAAAATTCCTGCTTATGGGAAAAGATGAACAGGAAATCAGGGAATTTTTTAGCAGCAAAGTCATTCGTTTCTTCGAAAACCACCAGATCTATCATTTAGAAAGCAATGGAGAGGCCATTGTGATTTTTGATAGAATCAAATTGGCCAGAACAGATGAGACCATCGCATTAATCGATTACGGAGAGGAGCTTGCCCATTTATTGGATAAATAGCAAAAAGTACCGCTCATGGAATTCAGAGAATATATACCGACCAAACTCAATCATCTGGTTTATTCGATCTTCGAAAGAAAGGTATCTGCTCCCATGAAAATACAGATGCTGCCTGATGCTACGGTCTCTTTGATTTTTTATCTCGGCGACAAAATAGAAAGTGCGATAGGGAAAAATATGGATTCCAATAAATTTAATCCCACCGAGAGGTTTTGCTTTTTCACCGGTTTACACACCGAGCCTCTGTATTTTCAGATGGGAGGCCTTCACTCCATTGGGCTCAATATGCATCCTTCTGCAATCAAGACATTTTGGGGCATGCCTGTAAAGGAGTTTCAGGATGTCGTGGTGGGTTGGGAATTGGAAAAGGAGCTCTCTTATATCGAAGACCATATCAAAAGCATGAATGGTTTTCTGGAAAGGGCATATTGGCTGGAAAACTATTTTTCCAATAAACTAAAAGGTATTGACACCTCTTATTCCCTCAATCTGAATAAGATCATGGTTCAGATGGAAAAAGATGTTATCAGGGGAAAAAGGGCGAATATAGATGCCTATTCAGGCTATAGCAAGATGCACACGCATCGGATTTTTAAGGAGTGGATGGGCTTGACGCCCGGCAAATTGTTGCGCTACAGGCAGTTTCTCCATGCCATTCAACTCATGCATCAAAGCGATATGAGCCTTACCCAGATCGCCTATGAGTGTGGTTTTTACGATCAATCGCATTTTATCAATGTCTTTGAAGAGTTTGCCCACATGACCCCAGGCACCTATCAAAAGAACAAATCCCCCATACCCGGCATACTCCCCTGGTGAGATGTTACTTCTGTACAATTTCCGGCAGATCGAGTCAGCTACTTTTGTCTATCATTCACTGACAAAATGTAGCACTCATGAAAAAAAAATGGTTAAAAATCCTGCTTTATGTCCTCAGTGGCATCGCCTTATTCATCGTAGGTGCACTTAGCTATGTTAAAGTAGCCTTACCGAATGTGGGTCCGCCTCCTGTCTGGCAAGTAGAAGGCACCCCAGCGCAAATAGAACGCGGTGCTTACCTGGCAAATGGTGTCATGGTATGCATGCAATGTCACTCCCAGCGTGACTTTGGGCTATTTGCAGCGCCCAGCAAGGCGGGCACAAGCGGCATGGGCGGAGAAGTCCACGACCAGCGCCTGGGTTTTCCGGGAAGGTATATTTCCACCAACCTAAGCCCTTATCATCTGGGAGAATGGACGGATGGCGAAATATTCAGGGCAATCACCAGCGGTGTCAGCCGGGATGGCAAAGCCCTCTTTCCGATTATGCCTCATCCTAATTTTGGGCAACTCGATGAAAAAGACATCAAATCGGTCATCGCTTACCTGCGAACATTGGAGCCGATAGAATATGACCCGGAGCCTTCCGAATCTGACTTTCCGATGAACTTCATCATCAACCTCATTCCTCAAAAAGCCAACCCCCAAGCCATGCCCTCCAAAAGCGACAAAGTCGCTTACGGAAAATACCTCATCACCGCAGGTTCCTGCAGCAGTTGTCACACGCTACAAGATGAGCAGGGCTCAGCTATAGGTCCTGAATTTGGCGGGGGAATGGCATTCCCCCTGGCGGATGGTTCCACTGTAAGGGCTTCCAACCTTACTCCTCATGCCACAGGCATCGGAAGCTGGTCTGCGCAGCAATTTGTCCAACGCTTTAAAGCGTTTTCCGACAGCAGCTATGTCCCGCACAAAGTAAAACCGGGAGGTTTTCAGACGGTTATGCCCTGGTATAGCTATGCGGAAATGACTGAGGAAGATTTATCGGCCATATATGAATTCCTGCGATCCGTGCCACCTGCAGATGTGGTCGTGGAAAAATTTACCCCCTCTCTTTTTTAACCCCTTAACATTTACCATAAATTATGAAAACTCAATCCAATCTTATCGCTTCCATCGGCCTGGGAATAGGCGTCATTCTCGGAATGTCCGGCCTTGCTTTTACAGCCCCTACTACTCAATTATGCTTATTTGTAATAAGCGGCATAGGCTTCACCACCGGTCTCGCTTTACTCGCCTTCAAATTTTCGAAAGAAAAACAGGAAATCCTGGCCACTGGATTTTTATTATTCGCCATCGGCGAAGCCATCTCAACCCTGAACGCAGCAGCAGATGAGAAAACAGCAAACGCTGCTTTTGCAGGATGCATGTTGTTCTATTTTGTAGGCTATCTGTTTATTTGCCTCACGCCTAAATTCCCGCTGTGGACCCGAATAAGTGGGATGGCATCAGCCCTTATTTTTGTGGTAGCTGCCAGCAGATTTTACCTCGGATATGGGATTAATTCAGCGGACACCCTGCCCGGCATAGGCTATGGCCTGCTGACCCTTACGATTGTCGGATGGATCGTCTATTTGCTGAGAGAGCGTCCCATCCTCACTTCCGAATGAGCCGAAGGGCATCCAACCTGATGCGCGCATCTTTCATCAAAGCAGCAAGCTTCGCCTGCTCTTCTACCGCAATCTGAATCTCTTCCGAACGAATATGCTTGTTTTTTTGCTGCAGGCTTTTCAACCTTCCGATTTCATGATCCAGGCTGAGGCGCATCCTTTCCAATCCACGGGAAATTTCCGTCACAGCCTGGGCTTCTGAAAATTCAGAGGCGGCGGCGATCATGTCCGGAATGATGGTTTCCACCAGACTTTCATTCCGGATGAGTTCGTCTATCTGTCCAGGGATCAACTGCTGATCGAAGACTTCAACAGGATATAAATCTGTCACATCTTCGCCGCTGTGATCCACCACCACCCTCAGGGGAGTATGGGGGAGAAAACGATCCACATCTATGTTTTGCCCGCCTGCGGTTTCCAGCACAAAAAGGGCTTCCATCAGTATCCCCGGGCTACCGCCCGCCCGAAAAACGCCAAAGCTTGCGCTTCCTGTCCCCAAACTCAGGACCATATCTATGGCCCCCGTGACCATGGGATGATCCCAGCTCAGGAAGCTCATATCTTCCCTGCTCAGGGCGCGTTTGCGGTCAAAGGTGATCGACATCCCCTCATCCGGAATATTCGGAAATGCCTCTTTGTTTTGGGTGGAAGGATGCAGCAGATAGGTGCGCGGAGCCAGGTCTTCCATCTCGACGCCAAAGTTGGTAAAAACTTCAGTCATATAGTTTTCCAGGCTAATATCCAGGTCTTCTGCCCTGATTTGGGCGACCAGTTTTTGGGCGATTTCAGGGCGAAATGAGTTCATTTCGAGCAGGCGATCGCGCCCATTGGCGAGCCTTGCCTTGAGCTCCTGCTGGAAAGCAGCGGTATCGGCGATCAGGGATTCGAGCTGCTTGTCGGCATCTGTAGTTGAGGCAGCAAGAGAGGCGCTGCGCAGGCGATCGCCAAACACATGGGAAATCTTATTTCCGCCCTCCAGGTTTTCCTCAAAAGCATTCAGGCCTTCGTGATACCACCTGACCAGGACTTCCTCGGGACTAGCGAGGAGGTAAGGCACATGGATCTGTATATCTGCTGACTGCCCGATCCGGTCGAGGCGGCCGATGCGCTGTTCCAATAATTCAGGATGAAAGGGCAAATCGAAAAGCACAAGGTGATGGGCGAATTGAAAATTCCGTCCCTCACTGCCTATTTCAGAACACAGGAGCAGGCGCGCTCCATCTGATTCTGCAAACCAGGCTGCATTCCGATCGCGTTGTACGATCGTCAGCTCCTCGTGAAAAACGCCTACATTCAGGCTGACTCGTTGACGCAAGGCCTCCTCCAATTCGAGGACTTTTTCTTTGGTTTTGCAAATAAGCAGGACTTTGGCAGGATCTATCAGCTCCATCTGGCCTACGAGCCAGTCAACTTTTGCATCCAGCTCCTCTGATGCCTTCAGAGGCACCAAATGGGCTTTTCGCCTGGGAAATCCGCTCATGGCGGATCGGGTATTGCGAAAAACCACCCGGCCCGGGCCATGCTGGTCAAGCAAATCCTCGATGAGGTTATTGCGGGCAGCATCGCCTCCTTTTGCCAGAGCGTCCAGTCTTTTCTTGCCAAAAAGTGATTCCAATACGCTTTTTTCGGAGGCTCCCAGGGCTTTCCCCAGAGACAGGCTTTCGACTAAATCTGCGATCTCTTGGTGGTCCTGGTTCTCGTTTTGGAATGCCTCATAGTCAGGGTATCTGTCCGGGTCGAGCAGCCGAAGCCGTGCGAAATGACTTTCCAGGCCCAATTGCTCAGGCGTAGCAGTGAGCAGCAGCAATCCTTTTGCCACCCTGCTCAATAGCTCGACTACCGCATAGGCGGGGCTCACCTGCTCCACAGACCACTCCAGGTGGTGTGCCTCATCCACTACCAGCATATCCCAACTCGCTGAAAGCGCTTGCCGGGTCCGGTTTGCCGAACCCGCCAAAAAGGCCGTGCTGCAGATGATGAGTTGGTCATCCAGGAAAGGATTTCCCTCCGGAGCGCTCTCATCGAGAGCGGCACAGCGCTCCTCATCAAAAATGTGAAACCACATATTAAACCGCCGCAAAATCTCCACAAACCACTGGTGAACCAGTGACTCAGGTACGAGGATCAATACCCGCGAAACCCGCCCGCTGAGCAGCAGGCGATGCAAAATCAGGCAGGCCTCGATCGTTTTTCCCAGGCCCACTTCATCTGAGAGCAATACGCGTGGCGCATAGCGGGTACTCACTTCGTGGGCAATATAAAGCTGATGCGGGATGAGGTCGATCCGGCCACCGACAAACCCGTTGATGGGCGATATTTTTCGGCGATGGTCGTATTGCAGGGTCTTTCTGCGCAGGGCAAATAGCTCAGGGGGATCTACATCCCCCATGACGAGTTTGTCATCTACGCCATGCCTGACCGTCACATCTCCCAGCTCTGCCTCAGACAAGACCCTGTCTTTTCCTATATACAAAATGAGTTCGCCCTCCTGCACACGCTCTATGAGCAAAGGGCGTTTTTGGTCATCGACTATCGTATCTCCTGGCTTGAAGAGCACCCTGCGCAAGGGCGCATTTTCCGCCGAATACAGGCGTGTCTCTCCCGCTAAGGGAAAAAATATTTGTACCCGACCTTTGCTGGTCTCCTGTACAATACCCAGGCCGAGCTCAGGCTCCCCTTCACTGATCCATCTTTGATCCGGATAGAATATTTCCATATAACTTTTTCAATTGGCGCGAAGAAAGAAAAAGTAGCCGGGATAACAAAGGCCAGGATCAATGAAAGGGTGAGCCGTCAGGGACGAGCTATCTTTTGCCCGCTTTTATCAATAAAAAACCAGCTGTCACTTTTCATCACATGGTATTCACCATCCTGTTCCAACTTGCAGTCGAGCGCAACTTTTGCTTTGCCCGCTGAAAAGGGATGCGCACACGCAAACTGCGGTTCGATCACTATTTTTCCTGTAGCGTCCGCAAAACCGATTTTGCCATTTTTGATAATCCGGAACAGGCCGTCTTCCAGGTAGTCAGGACCATTGTCAAACCAATACACTTCAAAAAGGGTCTCCCCTTTCGGATTGATAGCTACCGGCACATCTTTTTCTCCTGAAGTGGAGATTACCACGCCATAGGTGGTGATGGTATCGCTAAAGCTAAGAGCGTATTTCCCAAAAGGTATGACGGTATCTCCCTTTTGATCGATAAAGCAGAATATATCATCCGCATCAAGGGGTATTTTGAAAAGGGTATCCTGAGCCGGGGAATCCGTGATTTCAGCTTCTACCTCCGTGTTTTGGGGAGGCTGTGGCTCATTTGAGCAGGCCAGCATGAGCAGGCAGCTCAGAACGATCAGTAGGTATTTCATAGGTTATATAGCTTTTCAAGCTGTTAAACAGCCTTAAAATCAGGCCAGATCAAATCGGTCAAGGTTCATCACCTTGTTCCATGCTGCCACAAAGTCCTGTACAAAACGCTCCTGAGCGTCATCACAGGCATATACCTCTGCGAGCGCACGAAGCTCCGAATTAGAGCCAAAGATGAGATCGGCACGCGTCCCTGTCCACTTGAGCTCGCCGGTCTTGCGATCACGACCCTCAAATACGTTTTGAGCATCCGAAATCGCGCGCCAGCTCGTTCCCATGTCAAGGAGGTTGACGAAGAAGTCATTTGTCAATGCGCCGGGACGCTTCGTAAAGACGCCATGCTGAGAATGATCGAAATTGGTATCCAGGACACGCATACCGCCAATCAGAACTGTCATTTCAGGGCCGCTCAGCGTCAATAGCTGTGACTTGTCCACCAGCATCTCCTCTGCTGTCACCTTGTGTTTGGGTTTAAAGTAGTTGCGGAATCCATCTCCCGCTGGTTCCAGCGCAGCAAATGATTCCACATCTGTTTGCGCCTGTGACGCATCGGCGCGACCAGGGGTGAAAGGCACCGTCAGTTCGTGGCCGGCATTTTTTGCTGCCTGCTCGATGCCTGCGCATCCTGCCAGTACGATCACATCAGCAAGAGAAACTTGCTTGCCACCGGATTGAGCATCGTTAAATGCTGTTTGAATGCCCTCAAGGGTCTTCAATACAGTTGCCAGTTGAGTGGGATTGTTAACTTCCCAATTCTTTTGGGGAGCAAGACGAATGCGTGCGCCATTCGCGCCACCACGTTTGTCAGATCCACGGAAAGTGGATGCAGATGCCCAGGCGGTAGAGACCAGCTGGGGTACAGACAGGCCTGAAGCAAGGACCTTGGCCTTCAGGGAGGCGATGTCCTGAGCATCAATCAATTGATGCGTAACGGCCGGAATCGGGTCTTGCCAGATCAGCACCTCAGCAGGCACTTCTGAGCCTACGTAAAGGGAGCGTGGGCCCATATCACGGTGGGTCAGTTTGAACCAGGCGCGGGCGAAGGCATCTTCAAACTCGGCCGGGTTTTCATGAAAACGGCGGGAAATTTTCTCATAGATGGGATCCATCTTAAGGGCCATATCCGCCGTGGTCATCATAAGTGCCTGCCTTTTGGAAGCATCGTGTGCAGTAGGGGCGGTCCTGGCAGCTGAAGCAGCAGTAGGTGTCCACTGATGAGCTCCTGCGGGGCTTTTTGTCAATTCCCAGTCATAGCCGAAGAGAACTTCGAAAAAGTCATAGTCCCATTGAGTGGGATTGGGCGTCCATGCGCCTTCAATACCGCTGGTAATGGTGTCATTTCCCTTCCCACTTCCATAGGTATTTTTCCATCCAAGACCTTGCTGCTCGATGCTGGCACCTGCGGGTTCAGGGCCTACATATTTAGAAGGATCAGCTGCGCCATGGGCTTTGCCGAAGGTATGTCCGCCCGCAACCAGTGCCACGGTTTCTTCATCATTCATGGCCATGCGGCCAAATGTTTCGCGAATATCTACAGCAGATGCAAGGGGGTCGGGACGACCATTGGGGCCTTCCGGGTTCACATAAATAAGTCCCATCTGAACCGCACCCAGTGGGTTCTCCAACTCGCGATCGCCTGTATAGCGCTTGTCTCCCAGCCACTCGCCTTCAGAACCCCAATAAATGTCTTCCTCAGGCTCCCAGATGTCAGAGCGACCGCCAGCGAAACCAAAGGTCTTGAAGCCCATCGACTCGAGGGCGCAATTACCGGCAAGGATCATCAGGTCAGCCCAGGATATTTTCTTGCCATATTTCTTTTTGACAGGCCAGAGAAGGAGGCGCGCCTTGTCGAGGTTGCCATTGTCTGGCCAGCTATTCAGGGGCGCAAAGCGCTGAGAACCAGAGCCCCCGCCGCCACGGCCGTCGGAGATACGGTAGGTACCGGCACTATGCCAGGCCATCCGGATAAACAAAGGGCCATAGTGGCCATAGTCTGCTGGCCACCAGTCCTGAGAATCGGTCATCAGATCGACCAGGTCTTTCTTGACAGCTGCCAGGTCAAGCTTTTTGAACTCCTCCACGTAGTTAAAATCCTCACCCATCGGATTGGACAGGGAAGAGTGTTGACGTAAGATGTTCAAATTCAACTGATAGGGCCACCAGTCACGGTTAGAAGTGCCTCCGCCAGCGCTTTGCTTGATGGTTCCTCCCAAAAATGGGCACTTGCCCTCTCCATTTCCATGTTGGTTTACCGCACCTCCTGTGGTGCTTGAATTTGTGTTATTTTCCATTCTTGATAGCGTTAATTTATGTTAAAGGACAAATTTATAATAATCTTTACTTATTGGTTGTATTTACTTGTTAACACTTTGAATGACTTTAGGACAGTGGACAGTGGACAGTGGACAGTGGGCAGTGGGCAGTGGGCAGTGGGCAGTGGGCAGTGGACAGTGGACAGTTAACCGTTAACTGCATGAGATGTTTGAGCGCTCTCTAATACTATACCCGATCATCCTACTAGACATTTTGCCTGCTTAGCCAAGCTGAAGAGAAGATTTAGACAGGATAAACATGGTTTTCAGGATTTAGAAGAAAAACAAATGGCATCCTGTTAATCCTGAAAATCCTGTATTCCTGTCAAAAAAGGAGGTATGACAATTTTGTTTAGTGGTATGATACCCGATCTAATCGCTGCTGCCGAAGTACGCCTGACCGGGCGTAAAGCTTTGCGAGAAAAGGCCGTAGGCAGACAGGAAGAAAAGCAGGAAAAATGTTTTTTTCATCTTAAGCCCGTTAATTCCTCCACCAATCGCTGCACAAATGCCACGCCCGCCTCCAGCTGCTCCGCAGCTATAAACTCATCGGCGCGATGCGCCTGGGCGATAGAGCCCGGGCCGCAGATCACGGCCTCAAAACCGCCTTCGGCAAACTGCCCCGCTT
Source organism: Bacteroidia bacterium (assembly GCA_030430205.1). Classification (GTDB taxonomy): domain Bacteria; phylum Bacteroidota; class Bacteroidia; order J057; family J057; genus JAUIGE01. The sequence goes on from JAUIGE010000014.1 coordinate 111,430, forward strand.
CGGCCGCATAGGCGACCGTGTCGAGCTTATCTATGCCGCTCAGGCGGCGAATCAGCGCCACAATCGACAGATGCTCCGGCGTATCCAGCGGCGGCACCGCAGGATGATGCTCCGATGTCTGTATCCGAAAATCGGGAAATTTCTGGCGGACCACCGCCTCCCGCTCCCGACAATGCGCCTCAAAATCAGCGCGGATATCTCCGACTTTGTCCTGTGGGATCACCCGCACATCCCAGTGAAAACTGCATGAATCGGAGATGACATTGGGGGCGATGCCGCCCTTGACTGTGCCTATATGGATAGAAGTATGTGGGGGCGAAAAGCGATCATCCAGATGGCCGGCGGCCACCAATGCGTCCATTTTGGCTTCCAGCCAGAGGATGAGGCGTGCCGCCTCGTGGATGGCACTCACCTCCTGCCGGATGCGGCTGGAGTGCCCGGCGGAGCCGTTGACGGTCGTTTCAAAAATGCAGATGCCCTTTTGCCCAACGATGGGCTGCATCAGGCTCGGCTCGCCGATGATGGCGAATTGGGGTTTTTCTGTATAGAAATCGTTGATGGCCTGAACCAGCTCTGGCGCAGCCAGACAGCCGATTTCCTCATCATAGGAAAAGGCAAAGTAAATCGGCTTTTTCAAATCCGCCTTCACCATCTCCGGCAGCACCGCCAGACAACAGGCCAAAAAGCCTTTCATATCGCAGCTGCCGCGCGCATACAGCTTTCCCTCCTTTTCTGTCAATACAAAAGGGTCCGTATGCCAATCCTGTCCCGCGACAGGCACCACATCGGTGTGGCCCGACAGGATCACACCTCCATCGACCGCCGGACCGATCCGGCAGTGAAGCGAGGCTTTGCTGCCTTCCTCATTGGGCACAAATTGATAGGCGACGCCATAGGATTCCAGGTAATCGCCGATCCATCGGATGATGGAGAGGTTGCTTTGCCCGCCGAGTACGGGGAAGGCGACGAGTTTTGCAAGAATTTCTTTAGCTACATTCATAACACAAAAATGAATATTTATGGTTCTTTGACAATTTCAGTTAACTGAGTCGCCTTGATAATATTCAATGTCTTTTATGAAAAAGTTTTTGCTTTTGACTCAGAACATCCCCCGTCCGAGACGGCCCCTTGAAAGGGGCCTGACGTAAGTTTTGGAGGGATTTTATCCCTCCTTCTCACCATTAGCCCCTTTTGAAGGGGCGATTACGGAAGGGGATGTTCCAACAAAAAAACATTCGTTTTTAAGACTACACTAACATTGTCAAAGCCCCAAATTTACTTTTTTACCCTCATCTGCTAATCAGCCCCACCCAATCGCCACACTCAGCAGCAGCGCCGCCCACGACACCAATAACACCCAGCCCACCAGCGGAAATATAAACCGCAGCCAGCGGTCAAATGGCACCCTACACATCGCCAGCATGGCGATCAGGCCACCCAGAGAGGGGTTGAAGAGGTTGGTGACGCCGTCACCGATCTGAAAGGCCAGAATGGTCGTCTGGCGGGTGAGGCCGAGCAGCTCGCCCAGCGGCACCATGATCGGCAGGGTGGCCAGCGCCTGCCCGCTACCTGAAGGGATAAACATATTGGTGATGGACTGGGTCACCGACATCAGGAAAGCGGAAACATAGGTAGGGAAATGCGTGAGCATGGCAGCCAGCTCATGGGTGACGGTATCGGAAATGTGGCCCATTTCCATGATCTCCCGGATGGAGGTGGCGTAGCCTACCATAAAGGCGCCGGGGGCGACTACAGCAATGGCCTTCAGGGCCGTTTCACTCAACCTTTTCCCATTCATCCGCGCGGCGAGGCCCGCCGCGATGGCGATCATCATGAAGATGGCGGAGATCTCTGTGAAAAACCATTTTTTCTCAAAAATCCCATAAATCATGGCGCTGAGGCCAAAGAGAAAAATAAACAACACCAGCAGGTTGTTGCGGCTCAGGCGGTAGTCCTGCAGGGGTTGAGAAAGGGTCAGCCCTTCCTGATTCAGGCCTTCGGCCAGGCTTTTGCTTTTGTCTTTCAGGATTTTTTTGAAATAGCGCAGGTTATACCAGGCCATGATCCCCAGGGCCGAAAAACACAAAAGCGAGCGCAGCAATGCGCCCGAGAACATCGGCAATTGGGCGATCTTGTGGCCCGTGCCCACGGTATAGGGATTGATGGGCGAAAGCCCAAAACCGACGGTGATGGCACCCACCGAGATGCCGGCAGCCAGCATCAGGTCCCCGCCGATGGCGAGGCTGACTACCGCTGCGATCGGTATGAGCGCGATATTGTTTTCGTAGCCGACGGCTACGCCCAGCATGCCAAAAAGGAAGGTCGTCAACACGACGATGAGGTACCTGCGCTTCAGCCCCAGCTTTTTAATCAGCGTGCCTACGCTGTTTTCGATCACCCGGGATTCTTCCAGTATCCCAAACATGATGCCGCTGGCAAGCACCACAAAGATGATCGGCGCAGCCGTGGCGAAGCCCATAGGGAAGGCTTTGAATAAGCCCAGCAAGCCCACTGGCGAGGATTCGATCTTCTGATAGGAACCCGGAATCACCCGGTTTCGTCCCTCTACCAGCTCGGTCTGGTATTCACCGGCAGGTAGCAGCCATGTCAGCAGCATGGCAAATACCATGATGCAGAAGAGTAGGACGACGGGGTGCGGGATGCGTTCGTACCAGGATTTCATAAGAGGATGTGCAGATTTGCAGATGAGAGGATCAGGAAGCTGAGAAGTAGTTTTCTGTGATGAGTTTATGGTATGGGATGATGTGTATTTCTGTGGAATTCAGGATCATTTTTTCATCCATTTCCAAATTAATCAAAAATGCTTTTTCAGGTTTGTACCTGTCGATGAAAGATCTAAAAGATCTTGAAATCTGAGCTTTGCCAAGCTTTTGGTATTTCACCTCAATGGGAATGCGGGTTCTCCCATTATCCAACACGAAATCAACTTCTGCTTTATCTTTGCTCCGCCAAAATTTGGTTTGCCAGCCATGGGGAGCGGCCTGCTGTTCAAGCAATTGGAAAATGAAATTTTGAAAAATAAAACCGCTATTATGAGATTCTCCGACCTGGCCTACAAGGTTCAGGCTGTAATTTCTTAAGCCTAAATCCATAAAATAAAGCTGTGGGCTCTTGGTCAGCTCTTTGTTGAAATTATTAAAAAAGGGGGTAATTTGTTTTATAATGTAGGTTTTCTCAGCATACCAAAGGTATTTTTTCAGGGTAGGAGTGGATAAGCCCGCCTCTGTGGAAAGTTGAGAATAGTTGATCGGTTTTCCCGCCCGATCTGCTAATAGCTTAACCAATAATACAAAGGCTTCGGGTCGGGATATATTAAGCAAGCTTGTTACATCTTTTTCAATATAGCTTCTAAAAATCTCATCAATCAACGCCCGTTTTTCTGTAGCCTTTTTCTCCATAATTATGCGGGGATATCCCCCAAAATTCAAATACTCAAAGAGCAATCCTGCTAGTTGCTGTTTCTCTATGGCAAAAAATTGGGAAAGTTTATTTTCATATTTATAGGCTGTCCGATGGTTTACAAACTCTAAAAAAGAAACGGGTCCCAGCTCAAATATTCTTTTTCGGCCTGATAAAGATTCCTGAATCTTTTCCTTTAATTCGAGGCTTCCAGAACCTGAAACCACATATTTATACGGCAAATTTCTATCATAAAGGCCTTTCAAAAATAAACCGGCATCTTCCTTCCGTTGAATTTCATCGATGAAAACATAAGCCTTTTTTTCCCCGAATTCCAATTGAAGCTTTTGAACCAGGCTGGATTGGCTGGCGAAATAAAGCTGATCTCTGTCGATATCCAGGTTCAAGGAAATGCAAGCTTCGCCCCTTCTTTCCAATTCTTCCTTCAACTTCATGAGCAAAGTGGTTTTACCCACCTGACGGGCTCCTACAAGTAGGCTTATTTCTTTTGCAATCAAATGCGATTTCAGGTCCTGATAGAGTTCCCGCTTGATTTCCATGATGCTGATTTTACACCAATTTACAATTTAGCCCGAGAAAATCAAAAATGAATTTATTATTTAGCCCGAGTATTTTGTAAGTCCATTTACAAATTAGCCCGAGTATTTTGAAAATGCTCTTTTAACCCTTCATCCATTTCCCCCGAAACAAGGCCTCTCCCCTCCGTTCCAATCTATAGAAATAGATGCCAGGTGCCAGATGCTCCACAGGAATTCTCAATTCGCCTGCTTTTGCATCCATGCTATGCACCCGCTGTCCGAGGGAATTGAAGAGAATCAATTGTTCATTGCCTTTCAGGCCACTTAGCTCAAACACCAGGGTGTTTTTAACGGGATTGGGATAAAAGGACAGGCCTAAGAGGATTTCAGGCCGATCTATCGGAACCATTGCTTCGCAAGTGCCAAACATATTGGCATCCAGCCAGGTCATGCGGTTGCGGATCCAGTTTTTGAGGTAGTTGATTTCGTCGGCATAGGTATTCCCGACAAAATTATTGGGCCAGACATGGGTGCCGAGGATGGGCCAGCGCTGAAAATTGCGCTGCTCGGCTTCAGCCAAAAGGCTGACCTGCGCATCCACAAATGCCAACATACTGTCAGTATGCAAAGGGCCCATTCGCAGCGCTTCCCAACGGCATTTCAGGTCATTGGCAAAGCGGGGGTCCTGGCGTACCATGCGGTCCCACCAAAAGGGGTTTACCCATTGGTCTCCTCCACAATAGAGGTTGAAATCCATTTCCCAGCCCGTAGTCAGGCCGCCCTGGCAATAGTCAGCATTGCCCCAGGCCAGGTTGAAGTCCCATAAGGGACCCATCACCAGTTTTCCGCCATCGCTGTCTCTTTCTTTGTAAAAAAAGGTACTCAGCCGATAGCCATCCACGTTTTTGCTGATTTCATTGGAAATGAAAAAATCCATAAACGACCTTCTGTCAATGAAGGGGGAATAGCCCGTAACCGTATCCCGAAAGGATACCCGTTTCAGCGCATTTTCAAAATTCGTGACATGGGTTTGGATATAGCTCCGCTGGCTGGGCTCCAGCTCATGCCACTCAGGATCGTGCAGCTGAAAGTCTGTAACAGCCCCCCCTCCCACGATGGGGCGATAGGGCGAAACCCATGAAATGGGCGTGCCGCCCGTGGTTTTATCTATTTTGATGATATAGCCGCCCGTCAGCGCATCTCCCTGGGTATCCGCAGCTGTCAATTCCGCGATGTCTACGCGCCCTTTATCCTGCTTGATTTTTTCCATAAAAACATAGACGCCCATATACTCGCCATTCAGAACCACCTCACAGAACTGTGTTCGGGGTGCCCAATGGCCCATTTTGCGGGAAAACCCATAGCTCAACACATTGCGCATCAGGGACTTATCGGAATAGGGGGCGTAGAGCACCCAATCATTTTCTTTGCGCCAGCCAAAGAGAGGCACATTGTTGTTATTGCCGCTGCTGTCGCGGGTTTCTATGCCGTATTGTTTTTTGGGAAACCAGGCGGAAGTGGAGCCTCTTTCTTCTATCCCGATGAAGCCGTCATATTCATTGAAAGCATCGCTGAGGGAATTGCGCTGGCTGCCCGGATTATGGATAATGCCCATGCGGGCTGTAATTTTGGGTTCGTTGGGAATGGGTCGCCCCATGGTTTCTATAACAACGATGGGCAGGTTGGAACTGCTAAAAGTTACCTGAGCAAAGGTATTCAGACATGCTAACAGGGCAAGAAAGAAGAAAAAATGCTTCATGTGGATCTAAGATTTTTGTTCGGGTAAATTAAAGCAATTAAGCCGAAAAGGGCCCGATCCCCAAAAGTATGTGCAGATATTGGCCATCGATGATTTTCGTTTTGTCAAAATTGACTATTACTGCTTAAACATGTATATTTTAGCTTGTATGTAAAAAGCCCCCTATTTTAACCTGTAATCCTTCTTGCCATGAGAAACCATTTTTTTCTCTCCCTGCTCCTTTCCCTGGCCCTCCTTTGGACCGCCTGCGAACCTGACGAACCCGTCCTCTGCGATCCTACCCCCCAATTTGACATCGATATTTTTATCCAAAATATAAAGGCAGAACTTGACGATGTCTCAGCGTATCAACTGGTAGTCAATCAAAATGGCAACCTCTACCAGGCCGCTGACAGCGGCAATTCCATCTTCGCCGGAGATCCCGGCGGCGAGATCGCCATGACTGTCGACACGCGCATGAATGTCGCCAGCGTGAGCAAATTCATCGGCACCATCGCCATGATGCAGGTGCTTGAAAAGCATGGCATCGGCATAGAACAGCCGATATACAACTACCTGCCTGACAGCTGGAAGGCCGCTGTACATGCAGATCATTTTGATCCGGGTTCCAATTATTGGGTGAGTTTCAGGAATATGATGCGGATGGAATCCGGCATTCAATTTACGGCGAACAACTGGTCGCCGGGACCTATGCCCAATACGACGCAAATGCGTCAGGCATTTCGGTCACCGGCCGATCCGGCCCGCTGGGGTGTATATCAGAATGGCAATTTTACGCTCATCCGTGTGCTGATCGGAGAGATTGAATTCAATCTTGATGAGAATGATGCCAATTATGATTTGAATTGTGCCAATTCGTATTTCAACTATATCAAAGCAAATATTTTTGATCCGCTCAATCTCAGTCCGCCGATGAGCATCGCAGAGGTGAATACCTACTATACGGGCAATTTTACCCGCGGCCATCAATGGCCATTCAATCCTGCTTTCCAGGATGGCAATGGCAATGTAGGCTGGGGTGCGACCAGCGATCCCCAAACGAATGGCGGCTCCGGCGGACTCGTTTTGTCCGCCATGGACCTGGCCAAGATCCTGGCCTATTTCCGCCATGATGATACGGAAACGATCATCTCTGAAAGTCAGCGAATAAGCATTTTGGATCATGAACTGGGTTTAACAGAATCTACTGATGGCGTGCACGGCCGCTATCAGAGCAAAGGCGGCACCCGCGGCCCGGAGACAGGGACTTCGCGAGCGCTGCGAAGCAGGATCATGTTCTTTCCGGGAGGCATAGAAGCGGTGCTACTCTCCAATTGCAATATCACGACCATGGGGTCGATTTTGAGGGATGCCTATGATGATGCCTGGGTGAATCCCTGCTAAGCATCAGGCAGATAATCCCTCCATATCCGACAACATGTCCAGCAGATTGTACCGAATGCGGTTCAGAGAAAGCTGCTCATCCTGATTGGAGATAATCCCTTTGCGGGATTCGTTTTTGGTGCGGTTGTACCTGCTTTCCAGCAGGATGATGTCATTTTCGAGTTCGGGATTTACTTTTTTCAACATAGTGCGCGTCATGTCGATGGCCTTTTGCAGTTCGTCTTTGGCGACCATCTGCCGGATATCATCCACCGAAAAGCCTGGCTCGTCGTCCGGGGCAGAGCTTTCAGACGCGCTGTCTTCCTCTTTTGCAAAAAGATCATCATACTCCCTGCGGTCCCGCTGCTCCAGAAATTTTGCCAGGTCGAGCAGGTTCAGCTCAAAGGTACCAGCCTCGCTGATGTCATTGAGCTGGAGGTTGAAGCGGTTGAAGAGAAATTGTTCGATTTCGCCTTTGGTCGTGAAGACCTTTTTCAAGCTGTCATGCAGATCATGGAAGAATTCTCCGAGAAGGGCTTTTTCATCTATTTCATTTAGAAATACTTCAAAATCACGACGCTTGATCTCATTTTGATCTCCATTTAGTGGTTTTTTCAGGTTTTGGTTTTTGAAACGAAAAGGTCTGGGAATGTCCATTTGAAAAAAGGCCTCTCCCTTTTCTTCCTTTTCCATTTCCCTGAAAAAACTTTTTTTACCCAAACGACTTTCCAGGATGAGATGCAGGATGATTCGCTCATGGTTCCACAAAAAAACAGGACTGGGGTGTTTTTGATGGATTACGGAAGCTTCTTCAATCGCTTTCAGCGCCTTCGGATAATCGCGCTGAGCCTCATAGACCCGAGCCTCCAATATCCGGGACCTGAGGTCGGGTGGCCACAGACTTCGGATGTTGGCGAGCTGCCTGCTTAGCTCTCTGTCATTGCCCAGACGAAAATGCATTTTCGCTTCATGGTACATCAGGCTGCTCGGTTCTGTCCGCTGCGGATAGCGGGCGAGAAGTTTGGCGATTTCCTGCAGGCTCAGCTCATCCCCTTCTTCTATTGTTTTATCTATTTGAAGGGAAAGGTAAAATTCCAACTCCCGCGCAGGCGCTTTTTCCATCACATCTCCCGCCACGGTGATGCCCAGGCGGGTCGCAAGTGCCATATAGATGGCCAGTGGCAATTCTGTGAGCGATGACTCAAGATAAGGTCGCATATCTTCCTGGAAATACTGATCAATCAGATAGGGACTTTCTTCCAGTTTGAGCCTGTGATACAGGTACTCCGCCCGATCCTCGGGCGTCTTTGCCCCTTCATAAAATGCGATGGCATTTTCATGGATAAGCTTCGCTTTTTCCCTATCCTCCTGCACGATCAGCTCATAGAGCGCTACGCGCAAATCCTGCCTGAAAGTCAGGCTGCCATGGCTCTCACTCAGCAGAAAAGTCTCTTTCTGCAAGCGCTCATAAATGGCTTCCGCCTGCAAGGCATTGATCTCACCCAGGCTACAGGGGCCTGCCAGCACATGCTGTATGACAGCGGGATTGATCTTGCGAACCAGCATGCCGGGCACGGCCATTTTGCGCACTTCCTCATCATGGATATGATCCAGGTTGCGGCGCACCAGCTGGCCCTGTATGCGTTTTTCGTCTATGCGCGAAAAAAGGTGGCGGGTCTGCACGCCGCCAATTCCCTCACCATCAGCGTCATTCTGCTTCACGACTTCTGCCGCCAGCTGCAAGGTGAGCGGATTCCCCCCGAGTTTGCGGGCGATCTGCGCGGCAAGGGCATCGTCTTTCACGCCCTTGGCTTTGAGGTAGCCCCGTGCAGCCTGCTCATCGAAAGTGGTGAGGTGCATTTTCTCAAATTTGAGAGAGGTAGCCACCAGGTCTGAGCGCCCCACCACAATGGGGCGGAAGCGCGGCACTGCCTCGCCGACCTCCTGTAAAAATTGAAAGAGGTTGTTCAATTCGGAGAAGGTCGCCCGATACTGAGCTTCCTCAAAGGAATCCAGCACCAGCAAAACAGGGATGTCAATTCTGCTGAGATCTTCCTCAAAACGGGAGAGGTATTGGCGATGAATCGCTTCCAGGATGATCCCCCGCGAAGAGCCCCGGGACTTGGTCTTTGCGCCTCTGTCTGCACGGCTTTCACCTGTCTCCAGGTAGGTGAGGATGTCATAGCGAATATCGTCAAAGAGGCCCGCATGTTGCGGAAACTGTATTTTCAATTGGTGAAGGCCTTCAGCGGCGAGCTGCAAGGGCTCGGAGATGGAGAGGCCGGGCCTGTCAAAATCGAGGTAAATGAAGGGGATTTTGCGGGCAACATCCTGCTCTGCATGTTGCAAAATGAATTTTGCGATGAGGGTGGATTTGCCGATGCCGCCGATGCCGGAGAGCAGCAGGGGCGGCTTCTCGCGCCAGTTGATGACCTGGCGAAAAAGCTTTTCGGCTTTGCCGATCAGGGTGCGCTGCGGCAGCCAGTCGATGTACTTGGTGATGCGGTCGAGTTCGCTGGCGCGTCCCTGGAAGTTTTCTGTCAGCTTGCGGAAAGGGCGCAGCAGTTCTTCGCGCTTGATGAGGCTGTTGATTTCTTCTTTGTCGGGGAGCGACAAATCCGTGACGGAAAGCCATTCCACCAGCCGGTAAATCAGCACGAGCTGTGAGAGATCCTGCTTGCTCAGCTCCGGCATGTTGCCGTTTATCATGCTTTCATAAAGCCGCTGGCTGTCATCTGAAGGCCTGGCCTTGCGTTTTTGGAGTGTAGGCAAAAGCAGCTTTTGCGAAGAGAGGAAAGCCAGGCTTTCCTGGCGCTGGTGGTCTCTCAGGCTGTAAAGGCCTGTTTTCTTATTCTGGAAGCATTTTTCCAGTAAAAAAGCGACATCCTCTTCCTCCATTTTGTAGCCCAAAACAGCCTGCGTTTCCGCGACTATATCTTCTATGCGAAACTGAATCTGCAGCGCTGCCAGGCCCAGAAAAGGCTTTTCCGGGCGTTTTTCTTTGGATTCGTTCAGGATGTCCTGAATCAACTGGTCCAGATCTATTTTTTCTTGTTCCATCATCTTCTTCAGAATTCGCTTTCAATGATTTTTTTTGTCAGCTTCTGCCGCACGCCTTTATACAGTTTTTCTGCATTATCGCCCACCTTTTCCACATTTTCATCATTATCTACAAAAAGCAACATGCCTTTGGTGACAAATGCATCTTCCGGCTCCAGCCAATCCTGGTAGCGGGGATCTTCAGCCATGATAGAAGCGTGGAGCTTGGATAAAAACTGCCGAAAGCCCTCTTCATCAAATGCAGAGAGGGTATTTTCCTCAAAAGGAATATTGGCCGTATTGAGTTGCTCTATGCCTTCTTTTCGGTAGCCTGCCAGCAGCAAAAAACCCGGCGCATTTTCTATGGTGAGTTTTCCGGCAAGGCCGGTGATAAAGTCAAAGACCTGATCTGAAACCGTTTTGTCAAAGTGGTCTATAAAAAATAAAAATACCTGGCCTTTTTCTTCCAAATGCACCTTCAGGCTCGTCAGAAAGGACTGATATTTAAAGTCTTTGCCGAGCTTCACATCCAGCTCGCGATAATGCGGGGCCATGCCCAGAGCGATCGCCAGGTGCTTGGCGATGTGTACCGGAAAGACCATTTCGTCTTCATTTCGTTCCAAATCCTCCCTCAGATCAATTTTTTCAAAAGTAAAAATCCTGGATTCCGTGGCCAGGTGGCTGAAATAATTTTTCAGGTAGGACAGGCCCGAGCGGGATTTGCCATGCAAAATCAGCACCTCAGAACGCTGCCCATGCAGCATCTGGTAAAAGTAAAATTTGGTTTCCCTCCGATTGATAAAAAGCTTATTCCTTTTCTGTACCAGGACATGGTCAAAAAGGGATTTTTTGAGCTGGAAATCGCCATTGGCGCTCTGCTCTACGACCTCATTGAATCGCTGAAACAAGCGCTTCACCGCATCATTCAGCGGAAATTGCTGGTGATAGGTCATCACAAAATAGGGCAGGCTTCCCCGCACATTGAGGGCTTGCAGGAAATGCCATTTCCCATCTTCAAATGCGGTAGTAGGCGCATTGACTTCGTTGTATCCGACCTGCAATTGGGCGGCATCCATCATGCCGATAAATGCCATGAATGGCCCGGGATCGGGATGGGTTTGCAGCAGGGCTGCTTTGAGTTCGAGGAGGAGGTCGTGGGGTATCATGGGGAAGGTGGTTTGGGGTTTCGGGTTTTGAGTTTTGGGTTTCGAGTTTTGGGTTTCGGGTTTCGGGTTTTGGGTTTTGAGTTTTGGGGGGGAGTGGACGCAGATTAGTTATGATTATTATGATAAAGATTATGTTTAAATACAGCGAAAATCATAATGATCATAATAAATCTGCGTCAATTCTTCCTCTTCTAAAGCGTAATTCCCTTCAATTTCAAATCATCAGCAATCCGCCGAGCCACAACCCCCTGGTTGTACTTCGGATTCCAGTTGGGGTCGCCCATATTGTGCAGGGCGATCCACTCAAATTTTTCATTGAAGCAAGGCGAGCCTGAGGAGCCCTTGAGGGTATTGACTTTATATCGCAAGCGGATTTTTTTGCTGTCGGTGCCTTCGCTTTGGCTGAAGCCAAAGGCTACTTTCTGGGGGCTGCCTTCGGGATGTTGCACGATGATGATGTGCCCGGCTTTGAAGAGCTGTGCCGGGGAATCCGGCAGCTTGATCCAGCCGCGCGTCGCGGCGCCCATGGGCGTACCGCCCGGCATGGGGCCAAAGGCCTCCTCCCCTATCGGGCGCGCCAGGCGCAGCAGCGCATAGTCCAGCCTGTCCTGCGGCCAGGCGATATCCAGCTCATCAGAGCCCTGCACATCCCAATCGCTGTATTTGCTGCTGGCCAGCAAGGCATCATCGGCCAGGCCGACGCGCAGGCCCGCATGGATGCTGCTGCCATCAGGCAGCACTTTGTAATCAAACAGGCAGTTGATTGTCGTCACGCTTTGGGGAGCCTTGATCCAGGCTTCCACCACATGGTAATTTGTCAACAACAAATCCGGCCCCACCAGGAAGCCTGTTCCCCAGGCAGAGCCTGTGTCTCTTTCCACCTCGATGCGGCAGACGCATCTTTCGATTTTGGCCATTTCGCGCAGCATGACTGCGATATCCATAAAGGGATTGGCGTTGACGAGCTGCTGTAAGGCGCTCATATCCAGGGAAGTGGCTTCTTTCTCCTGGTAGCCCTGGCTACCGATGCCCAGGGTATATGCCAGTTTGAGGACGGCCTCATGATCGGGATGCTCCGCCAAAAAGGCGTCTATCAGCTGGCCTTGCCAGCCCTGCTGGTTGGCAGCTTTGACAAACTCAAAGGTCTGCACCGTGAAAGGCGAAAGAAAAGACACATGGCTCAGGAACTTTTTATCCAGCCTGATTTCCGTAAATGGCCGGATCGTCATGATGTCATAATGATCCTCGAGTGCGGTTTTGAGTATGCCTTTTTCAGGTCCGGTGAGTTGTCGCATGGTGGAAGGCGTAAAATTATATTCGGAAAAATAATGAAGAATAGACGCAGATAACGCGGGTTGTTATGATAAGAAAGGCAGGCATGCTTAAATGATCGGCATTGTGTAAAACATCTGGTTCTCTGACAATTTTAGTGGAAGAAGCTTAAAGCGTTCTCTTGTGACATCCCCCGCCCTAGACGGCCCCTTCAAAAGGGGCCTGGCGTAGTCCTGAGAGGAATTTTATTCCTCTATGTGATACCGTCAGCCCCCTTTTGAAGGGGGCGTCCAGGACGAGGGGATGTAATAAATCAAAAGCAAAAGCTTTTTCATAAAAGAAATTGAATATGCTCAGTGAATGACTTATTCCACTAAAATTGTCAAAAACCCAAACATCTTTAATCATAAAAATCAGTGTTATCCGCGTCAAACTCTTCCAAATTAAAGCACCTCAGCTAAATTAAGGGAAAAAGCGGATTTATGTGTGGGTTGGCGGTTTTTGATTTTATGTTATCCCTGTCAAGAGGGATAAGATTGGCCAATAGTGTCCTTGTTAAGGAAAGCCGATAAAATAAATCATCTGTTTGCAAACCTTTCTCTCCGCCTCCGCGCCTCTCCGTTCAATCAGAGAGTCCCAAAATTGAACGGAGAGGTGGAGTGGCGGAGAGAAAAAATGATAAAGTTTATTGATTTATTTCGTCAGCGTTCCTAAGAGGGATACCATTTGGTGTTTGTATCCCTGTATATGGTAGCAGATGATGGGACCCGGATTGTGTTGAGCCGGAGGTAGGGGAAAGATATGATCAACTTCTCAAGGTTTTTTAGAGGGCTTCTATCTCTGATTGGGAGAGAGAGGTATATTTTGCAATTACTTCAATAGATTGACCATCTTCCTTCATGGCTTTGGCCATGGTTAACGCTTTTTGGTATGCGCCCTGTTCTTTACCTTGCTCAATGCCTTGCTCAATGCCTTGCTCAATGCCTTGCTCAAATCCATCCTCATATCCCTCTTCAAAATATGTATCCATAGAGCTTTTCAAGTCACGGTAATCCTTCAAACTATCCTCATAAGCGACTCGTTCCTTTTTATCGAATCTGGCGATTTCAGCAAGTTCAAAAAGGCGCAAGAATATTCTTTCCTGCAATCTTTCAGGGACACGGTCCAGCCGATGCAGGTTTTTAAGCAAAAACATCCATTTATCATGATGGCTTGCGAGTTCATCTACTGATTTTGAAAACTTGGGGATTTCCAGGAAAATAAAGGTCAGTTTATCATAAAAAACTTCCAGGGTTTCTGTTTCCATCAATTGGACATGATGGCTTACTTTATCGGCATATTCTTTTCTTTCATCGAAAGTGAAATCCATAATACCGATGGTATAAACCCCTTTCAATTCATATTGCCACTCCTTGCCGCGCAGTGCCTGTTCCTGAATAGCAAAGGTTGAATAATACAGACTTCTGTCTTTGAAGAATTTTTGTTTTACCCGTTGAACTTCAACAATGAATTTTTCCCCCTTTTCATTCTCACAATATAAATCAAAAACAGCTTTTCGGTCGATCTCACTCTGGCCTGCGTGCTCGTTTTTTAAATAAGTCAAATCTTTGATTTCTTCCTTTCCCTTCAATAATTCATTCAGAAAGTCAATCATTAAATCTTTATTGACTTCCTCGCCAAAGATTTTCTTAAAACCAAAGTCTGTGAATAAATTGATATATCTTTCGGACATAAAGCAGTCGTTTTTTCTTTCAAATTTAAGAAAAAATCGGCATCCTTCATATTGTCTCAAAGTGGTTGACACTTTCGCCACAAAAGAAATAAGCCACAGCTTACACACATAGAAGAAAAAGAGGTGTGATGAGCGATATGATCTGTGAAAATCGGTGTAATTTGTAGCAATTTCTAACCCATTTCTGACAGAATTTCCCTAACTTCACTTAGCCCATCAACCCTCAAGGCTTATGTTTCGATCACTTCTTCCTTCTATCTATGATGATATGTGCTGGCTGGCAAAGCTGCCTTGGGTCTTTGGTGGCTGGGGGAGGGGTATAGCTATGATCATGAAGGCAAATTGATAGGCACAAAAGTAGAAACCAATCGAGGTATTAAATCACTAAATGAAGTACGTTACCATGCAAAGAAACCATAAGCAGATATTCATTTTTGCCATGATTGCAATCACCTTGTCTTTGGAAGCAAGGTGTCAAGTGTATGATCAATATCTAAATATTGAATCAGAAGAGGTAGTTGTTATCAATGGATTGGAATTAGACAAAGAGAATAATATTTTTTTGCTTGGGTATTTTAAAGATAGCGCAGACTTTTTGCCTGGTCTGAATAGCGTTGTAAGACATGCATCATCCATTAATTGGGACCCTGACAATAAAATAGATGCTTTTTTAGGGTCTTACGATAGCCAGTCCAAACTACGCTGGGTGCATGCTTTCCCAGAAGCCGAGCAGTCTAGAAATGTTGATTTTTCGATTGATGATTCTGCCAATTTACTAGTTAGCTTTTCCAGGCTTTCTTTAAACCCTCCTACTGATTACGATAGGGGCCCAGATACGTTTTTTCTGGCAGATGATGTTGTTATGGCAAGATATGATTCAGAGGGAGATTTTATTTGGGCTCATGGGATTTCATCTATTCCTACATTTAGATTATTCACCTTTACAGCATTATCAACTAATCCATCAGGAGATTTCTATATTTATGGCAACGCTGGTTCCCCCGTTTGTGGCGATTTTGATCCTGGTCCTCCTGTTGTTACAGTTACCCCCACTGGGGCTCATTTAGTAGCCAAATATAACGCAGATAATTCTTTCGGATGGGTGAATACCTTTCAAAGTAAATCAAGTTCCTTGACTATTTCGATTGAAGCCTCTCAAGGTGATGGGTATGCTATGGTGGGGATGTTTTCAGATACATTGGATTTTGATTTTGGGTCAGGTACTTTGAATTTAATTGGGAAACCAAGTCCTAACTCATCAGGACAAAGTAACTTTTATCCTGATTACTATGTGGGGCGGTATAATAAGTTAAACAGGATTATATGGGCAAAAAAGATTCAACTTTTCTCAATATCTTCAAGCTTTCATCCAGGTCTTCCTTGGGGAAAAATGATAACTTATAGAAGTTTTTTGCCTTTCCAATCCTATCGCCCTAAAATGATCTTCAACAAAAAGGATGACCTGTTTTTAGGTATAACCTTTAAGGATACCCTTGATATATTGCCTGATCAGGTCGGAGGAGAATTTTATAGCCCTGGGAAACTAGATTTTGTGATTTGCAAATTAGACTCATCAGGCAACTACCTATGGTCCAAACAAATAGGAAATACAGGAGAAGCCTCGATTCAGGATATGTATATAGATCACGATGGACAGTTGTTGATTACAGGCAATTTTTCCGATAGTCTCGACATAGACCCTTCTCCTGCTGTTCATCAATTATATGCTTCAGGAGTGACTGATATCTTTTTTGCGAAATTTGATAGCCTTGGCAATTTCATATGGGGCCATGCCATAGGCGGCCCAGGAGAAAATGGTGCTGCAGCTATTCGGATAGATCAGGAAGGGACGGTTGTCGTTGCAGGCGTATTTGAAGATAGTATTGATGTAGAGATAGATCCTATTGCTGCGACTTGGGTGAAGAGTGCAGGGGAATATGATAGCTTTGTGGCTAAGTACCGCCAATGCCCTGAACCTCAAATCATTTCGCAATTACAGGATACCCTCCTTTGCCCCAATGATAGCTTAAGCTTATTTATTTCAACAACTGAGCCTGGACTTTCTTACCAATGGTACCGAAATGGAAATCCCATTTCGAATGCAACGGACTCGATTCTTCTTCAGTCGGGATTGAGTATCAGTGATAGCGGATATTATCATTGTGAAGTGAGTCTAACTTGCACTTTTGCCGCAGCTCCGATTGTTCGGTCCAGCGATACAATGCGACTTGATTTAAATGATATTACCCAGCTTATCACCCAGCCTATAGCGACTGTCGCCTGTATTGGAGATAGCATCGACTTCACGCTCAACGCTCAAGGGATTGCCTTGACATACCAATGGTATCAAGACAGTATGCCTATCCTAGGTGCCAATGGCGCAAGTTTACAAATTGTAAGTATCAGTCCTCAAGATACAGGTTTGTATTATTGTGAGGTTTTTGGAGGCTGTGGCCCGATGCTCAGTTCTCAAGCAGTGCCTTTAAATTTACTACCCTCACCAACCTTAACTCAGCAACCTACTGATACCTTAACTTGTCCCAATGAGGCTGCCAGTTTCAACTTGGCAGCAAGTGGTGATGGGCTAAATTATCAATGGTATTTCAATGGACAAGCTACAGGCTTCAACCAACCTGATCTGAACATCTCAGCTGCCACTTCCGCAGATAGTGGTTGGTATTACTGTCTCGTCAGTGGAAGTTGTGATCCCGCAGTCAGAAGCGACAGTGTTCGCCTGGATTTACGGGCAGCGCCTGCCGTTCAATCTTCTCCTCAAAGCTTACTCAGGATGAGAGGGGATACGGCTCGTTTCAGCATAAGCGCCACAGGCGACGGCCTGAGCTACCAATGGTATCAGGACAATAATGCCCTGACAGACGATGCCCGCATCACTGGCTCCCAAAGCACCATGCTTGAAATCCGCAATTTGGTTTTCGCCGATAGTGGAAGCTATCACTGTGAGGTCGGTGGGGCTTGCCTGCCTACTGCCAACTCGAATACTGCCCAACTGCAAATCGGTGGGGTGGGCATTGACGATGAAATCGCATCGCTGCTCAAGGTATATCCGAATCCCAGTTCTGGGATTTTTACGGTGGAAGGGCCTGCCAGGCCGATTGGCCTGCGGGTGTTTGACGCCAGGGGCGTTTTGGTTCGTAGCGACGTATGCAATACGACGCTACAATTGGATCTTTCGGCGCAGCCGAAGGGGACTTATCTGCTGGTAGCAGATGATGGGAGCCGGATTGTGTTGATCCGGCGGTAGGGTCACATTATAATGTGGCCCTACTGCCGCACATACAGCCGCGCGATCCGCGCCCCATCCACCCATAAAAGCACCATATAGGTGCCTTTAGCCACTTCTCCCAAATCCACCTCCTCCCGGAAGTGTGTTGTCCGCTCTTGAGCGGACTGATACAGCACCCGACCTTGCAGGTCATAGACCTCAACCTTCATCTCCCGAATGCCTTCAGCCCGCGCTTCTACGATAAAATGACCATTTCCCGGATTCGGGAATAGGCGAAAGCTGCTCAAAAGCAGTTTATCGACCCCGTCCGAAGAACCTGGAATGTAGACTGAATCGGCGAACTGCTGTTCGCAGAGGCCATTGCTCACTGTTAGGGTGACAACAAAATGCCCTGTATCTGCATAGATATGTATGGGATTTGGCAAAAAGGAGCTATCTCCATCTCCAAAATCCCAAAGCCAGTTAGCGTTGGTGGGTGTAGAAGAATTGGTGAAAATGAGGGAATCATGTATCTGAGAAAAGGTAAAAGCGGGAAGGATTTGGGGCAGAACTTCCAGATCAAAATACACCGTATCACCCTGACAAGGAATATCCTGCACTTCCCAATCATAGAAATAATAATATGCACTGGAATCCTTATTTGTCCCTGTAATCGAAATCAACCCTGGAATCAGATAAGGATAGGATGCGCCACTATCATTGCGGTATAAGTACAGGCTGTCGCCGCCGATGGCGTAATTGCCGGGCTGGAGTTCGAGGCCAAGATAGAGGCGACTTGTATCTGCAGGAATAAATTTCTGCATGCTTTGTAGCAGGCTTCCCTTGCCGTCCAACAGGACGATTTCGCGAATGCCAGCAGTATCTGTCTGTACGGAAACAGAATTGAGGCGCAAAGGCGCATCCACTGTGAAGTGTAAGAACGCATCAGAAGAAGTGCTATCTAAAGCTCCTGTCCCCAATACATTTACATGCTGAGGCCCAAGGGATTGTGTAAGCTCATCGCTTTCTCCAATAAAAGCGTAGCCGCCGCCTGATGTCAGCGAAAAGGTTTTTAGGCTATCACTGATTGCCAGTAAATTACCTTTGGGATCCAACCATTTGCCAGATGTAGTCGAACTGCTAAAAGTCGCTTGTTGCTCATAGCAGATGCTATCTGTTCCGCTTATTGTAGTCATGCTCACAAAAGGAGCAACTTCCACAAAAACAGGTACAGCCACACTTTGGCAGCCATAGTCTCCGACTTCCCAATCATAGAAATAATTGTAATGCGCCAAAGGCTGACTTGACTTAGCCTTAGTAAGGCTTACCAAAGAACCAATCGTATATGGATAATTCGCATGCGCAGTATCCCGATACAAATCAACCCACCCATTAACAGCCAATTCAAAATCATTTCCCACTTGTAAGAGAAAATCCAGGTAAACACGGCTTTCTCCCACAGGCACAAATACTGTCAAAGAGTCTATCACATTGCCCAGTGCATCCCGGTACTCAAAAAGGCGATTCCCAGCCGACTGGGCATATACCTTCACGGATCGTAAGCTAACATCTTGATGCACATCGAAGATCAAGCCATTTTGGGAGGATAGGCTATACATGCCAGCGGTACTGTCAGGTGGGCCACCTTGAAAGATTCGGTCTGCGGTTTGGTTCACAGCAAAAAAGGTGGTGCTATCCTGCAAGGACCGGATAAAGAGAGAATCTCCCTGGGTGATGAGATGGGCGTTTTGGTCGTACCAAAGGACCTGATCTCTCCCCGATGCAAGTAGCGTATCAATAGCATTACACATCAACTGAAGGGTGTCTTGCACAGGGATGGGTGGTGGCACAGGCATAAAGTTTACCGGAACCGCTACCGGATCGCTGATACAGCTAGTCCGCACCTCCCATTCAAAAAAGAAGTAATAAGCAGCAGAATCGGCACTATTGCCTGTAATGGAAATCAACCCCCCAATATCATAGGGGTAACGCACTTCCTGATCATGAAAAGCTAAACCTAAATTTGCACCCCCTATTTGATAGCTCCCCGCGCTAAATTGAATATCAAGTGGAATGCGGTTGCGGCCTGCGGGAAAAAATATTTCGAAGGTATCGAGAGGCAAGCCACTGCTGTCATTTAGAAAAATCGTTCTCATCCCTGCATTATCTGCGTATGCGTAAAAGGAAAGCAGGTTCACATCCGCCAACACATCAAAATTCAGATAAGTATATCCATTTGTCCGTAAAAACCCGCCATCCCAAGAAGAATTATATCGAAGCCCATCAAATACAGAAGGACTTTCAACAATGTTCTGACAATAAAATGTTGTAGGAGAAGCGACCCTATCACGGATCAGCGTATCCTTATCAGAAATCACATTTCCCTGTTGATCAAACCACAAGACTTCCCTGCCGGTGGCATAACATAGGACGCTATCGGCACAATCCAGGGTGAAACTGGCAGGGGTAACGGTAGGCTTTGCCGTAAAGGGATCGACTTGTAGGTAGACGGAATCGGCTTCGCTTGCGCAGAGCGTTTCTATCTCCCAGTCAAAAAAATGGTAAAACACCCCATAGCGCAGATAGGAATAAGGGGAGGTGTAAACAACGGCAGCATCAATAGATGCAATTTCCTGAATCATATAAGGATAAGGATACCTAACAATGGGATCAAGGTCAGCATAACCCCCGTATAAATCCAGGAGTGTTCCTCCAATGAAATATGATCCCCTTGGAAGCATTACATCTAACTTTATTCTACTTACCCCCATAGGAATAAAGACATCTCGCATCTGGTAAATCGTTCCATCCGCTTTTCTAATAACTAAATGTCGGATTCTGCCAGAATCAGTATCTACCAATACTGACCTCAAAATAATATCTGTATAGGCTGTAAAAGCGATTCCCCTTTCATCCGCGGTATTATAATGAGTTCGAAAACCAGTAGATCCAGGTGACGCCAGGCCCAATCGAAAGTATTGGTTATTTACCTTTTGGCGAGCAAAATAAGTATTGGAGGCGGTGGCAAAAGGAATTTTTAGGGTATCCCCTCTTCCCACTTCATATCCGTTTTTATTGTACCAATGGACATTCCCGGCAGCTTGAGCGATTAATTCTGTTGCTTGGCCACAAAAGCTGCTTATTGTATCTCCCTGTATCACAGGACTTTCTCTTTCATTTACTTTTACGTCTACCTGAACAGAAGCACTTTTGCATACGGTAGTCACCCGCCAGTCAAAAAAGTAGGAATACCTTGCTCTCCAGGCGGTATTTCCAGTAATGTCTATTAATCCAGGTAGTGAATAAGGAAAATTTACGCTGGTTTCGGTTCGACTTAATCCTAAATTGCTTCCTGACAGGGAATATTCTCCTGGGGGTAATTCTATATTCAAAGGAAGACGTTGTGTTCCTGATCCTGTGTTTGAAAAAACATAAAATGAAAATGTCTTTAGGGTATCTCCAAATAATTCTTTCAAATAAAAAGTTCTGGTTCTGGTCCCTGAGGGACGCACAAGCACAGATTTGATCAGCACATCTTTATGAACAGTAAAGATTAATCCTTCATTATCATTGGAGGAAAATCCAATTGAATTTACATGGCCCACCTGAATTTCGGGTCGCTCATATTCCGCAGTTACAAAATAGCTTTTGTCCTCAGAAACGGAAGGCAGGTTCAACTCCTTTCCTATATGCACCAGAGAACTATCTTGTTGATCATACCAATGTACAGATTCTGGAGATGTAGCAATGAAATGCGTGCTGTCGCCGCAAAACAAGGTATCAGCAAACTTATTTAATACGGGAGGATCAAGTCCTTCAACCTGAAAGCGCACACTATCCAGCTCACTTTCGCAGAGAGCCCTTAGCCGCCAATCATAGTAGAAATTGTAGTTGCCGTTCCCCTGACTGGATTTGTTGATGGAAATCAAATTGTTAATCCTGTAAGGATAATCTACTGGCACATTTACATTTCTGTATAGTTCCTGATTTGCCCCAGATATTGTATAGGTGCCAGGCATCAATTTAATATCCAAATCAATTCTTTCAGGCCCGGCAGATACATAATAGTTTATGGTCTTCAATAGATTGTTTCCCCTCTTTACCAGAAAAGATCGACCGAATGACCTGGACGCATAAACCCAAAAGGACTGGAGTTCGATAGGGGCAAAAACTTCAAATTCTATGGATGTATAGAAATTGCCGCCAAATATACTTTTCCCCCCAAGAGAATCAGGATGCCTCGGCCCCAAACGAAATACGGGAGACTCATAGCTGTTTTTTGCAAAAAAAGTCTCAGAACTATCTATAAAAGGAAGATATAAACTGTCTCCCGTAGAGATTTGGACTCCTGATCGATCAAACCACCTGATTTCATAAGCCGAGTCAGCAGATGCCCTAATGAGTCCCTCATATCCACAATCCACCACCACTGTATCCGATGAAAAAACAGGCTTGGGAATCTCCTCAACAACAATATCTACCTGCGCAAAAGGACTTTGGCAATAAGGAGCAATCTCCCAATCATAGAAAAAATAGTAATCCGTAACCACACCGCGAGGCTTGGTGATCGTGAGATAATCTGTGAGTTCATAGGGATAGGCAGCTGGATTTCCCGAACCCACTGAATTGCTGTATAAATCCAATCCAGTCCCTACCAGTTGATAATTGCCAGGTAACAACTTCAGGTCCAGGGGAACCCGTTGAGCGCCAGCAAAGATATATATCTCTATGATCTTTAGGGTTACCCCAAATGTATCCCGAAGTTCAATTCGCCTCAGGCCTGATGAGTTTGCATAAACCAGTACGGACTTCAACACAATCGGCCTGTAGACATCAAATTGAAGGCCTCTGGTGGCATTGGAATAGGCTCCATACGGCCCAATGGTTGTATCTGCCGCAGGACCCACTTTTTGAGATGGGCCTAACTCTTCAGAGCTTACTTTATAGCTCACATTTGAAGACAAAATAGGAATATGCAGACTATCCCCTCTTGCCACTTCCTGATTCGCAAAATCATACCATACCAGCTCATGTAATCCAGAAGCCCTAAGTGTTGTCCCTCTTCCACAGAGCACCGTATCGCGTGTCTTAGCCAGCACAGGCGCAGGAAGTGACGGCAGGGTAACGATATAATCCTCCTTCACTACCGTATCTGTCCCTGCGGGTCCATACGCAATCAACCTTATCGTAAAGGTATCCACAGTGGCATACAGGTGGATAGGGTCTGGGAAAAAGCTGCTATTCCCATCCCCAAAGTCCCAAAGCCAGGCGGTATCGCCTTGTGATAGATTTTGGAAGGTGACTTCATAAGGGGGATTGCAATTTTCGCGTGGGTAGGCAAAAAAATCTGCCGTCACCTGGCTGAATACAGGCAGACATGCCAGCCAGCTGAGTAATAGGAGAAGGGTACATTTAGGGTTCATAGGAATGGAGGTTGGAGGTTACAGCGCTTCTATCTCTGATTGGGAGAGAGAGGTATATTTTGCAATATCCATCCTCATATCCCTCTTCAAAATATGTATCCATAGAGCTTTTTAAGTCACGGTAATCCTTCAAACTATAGGCATATTTTTTTCTTTCATCAAAGGTAAAATACATCATGCACATGGTATAAACTCCATTCAAAGCGTGAAAACCACTTTTTTAGCACTTCTCAAAGCCCCAAAGGGCGACATACATGATACTTCGCCCTTGCAGGGCTTTCACGGTTTATTGGGAGGTTGACTACCATAGGGCTTCGCCCTATGTTGATATATATCGCCCCTTCAGGGCTTGTTTGCCGCATTTCCATGCTTAACTCGAAAGGTTAATTTTTTACCATTAAATCTTTATTGACTTCCTCGCCAAAGATTTTCTTAAAACCAAAGTCTGTGAATAAATTGATATATCTTTCGGACATAAAGCAGTCGTTTTCTCTTTCAAAAATAAGTAAAAATCAGTTAAAAAGTGCTCATTACAGTCTTTAGCATCTTTATCCCATGAAATACCTGATCTCCATCGTAGGCCCTACCGGCGTAGGCAAAACAAGCCTTTCTATCTATCTGGCCAAAAAGTATGGGGCAGATATTATCAGCAGCGATTCGCGGCAGATGTACCGCTATATGGACATAGGCACTGCCAAGCCGAATCAAAAAGTGTTGGATGCTTTTCCGCATCATTTTATCAATATCATGGACCCGGATGAGGACTACAGTGCAGGCAGGTTTGAGGAGGATGCGGAGAAATTGCTGAAGGAGATTTTTGAGAAAAAGGATGTTGCGGTTGTCGTCGGCGGCTCGACGCTCTATATCTCTGCCCTGTGGCATGGATTCGATGAAATGCCCAAAGTGCCTGCGGAAATCAGGGAAGGACTCAACCAGGAACTGGAGGAAAAAGGGCTGGAAGAGATGGTGAAGGAGTTGTACGAAGTAGATCCGGATACACATTTTTTGGTGGACAAAAAGAACCCCATGCGTGTGTTGCGTGCCCTGGAAGTCTACCGTGCAACGGGCAAGCCTATTTCCTTTTACAGAAAAGGAGAAAAGAAAAAAGAAACCTACTATAGGCACATCAAAATCGGTCTCAAACTGGACCGCAATATCCTCTACAACCGCATCAACCACCGCGTGGAGCAAATGGCCCAAAAAGGCCTGGCAGAGGAAGTCCGCAAACTGCTCGCCATGGGCTACGGCCCACAGCACAATGCCATGCAATCCATCGGCTACCGCGAGATGATCCCTTTTGTCAAAGGGAAAACCAACTTCTACTCAGCTGTCAAGCTGATCCAGCGCAACAGCCGCCGCTACGCCAAGCGGCAATTTAACTGGTACAGACGCTTTCCCGACATCACCTGGTTTGAGGCAGGGAAGGAGAATGAGGAGGAGATTGGCAGATGGATAGATTTGCGAATCTCTTAATCCTCTTAATTCCCCCCATTAATCTGATCGTACAGCTTCTTGTTTTCAGCTTCGAGCTGGGTGATGCGATCCTGCAGCATTTTGAGCTGGGTGTCGGCATTGGCGCTGAGGATTTTTTGCTGCTCGTCGAGCTTCTTTTGAAGGTTTTCGATTTCTGAACGCATAGTTTTTATGCGCTCGTCGTTTTCCGTGCGGGTTTTGATTTCCTTGTCGCTGGCGGATTTCATCAGGTCTATGCGCTGTTGGCGCATATCGTCTTTGAGTTTGCTGATTTCGGTTTCCTGCTCCGCGATTTTTGCATTTGCTGTAGCCAGTTGGGTATTCAGCTCTCCGAGCTGGGAGGCGCTTCCTGCCTTGGATTTTTCCAGGTCTTTTTCCAATTTTTCTACTGTGGCAGCCAGTTTTTTATTTTCAAAATCCAGCTCATAGCGTTTTTTATCTTCTTCCTCCATGAGCTTGCGGTGCTCAATGCCCTCATCTTCCAGCTCCTTCTTCAGGCGGTTAACTTCGCTCTGTGCTTCAGCCAGGTTTTGGCTGAGCTGGCGGTTGTCTTTGCGCAGAGACACCAGCAGGGTGTCTGTATTTGCCGCAGGCTGTGTAGCGGCGGGCTGACCCGAGGTCAGCTGCTTCTGCAAGCCCATGATCTCCTGCTCCATGGAGCTGATCTCTCCATTGAGTTCCTCAATTTTTAGCTGACGGTCGCGGTTGCGGATTTCGCTTTCGCCCAACAAGCGTCGAACTTTCTCCAGCTGACTGCCGAGATCATCTTTTTCGTGTTTCAACTTCTTGAGTTCTTCTCCATCGGTCCCGGTCGATGCAGTGCTTTGCTTGTCCAGCCTGCGCTGGAGGGTTTCTTTTTCCGTTTCCAGGGCAGCTTTTTCCTGCCTGAGTTGCACTACTTCGGCCTGAAGCTCAGGCATTTTTTTATCCGTTTCGTCGATGTAGTCCTTGACGGTTTCTTTTTGACCGGCAATCTGTGCATAGAGTTTTTCATTCTCTACTTTCAGTTTGTTCATGTCTGTGCGAAGCGCATCCATCTGAGTCCTGAACGCTTCGCGTTCGTCTTTTGCATCCGACAAAAATTTGTCGGCGCGCTCTTTATTTTGCTTTGCCTGCAGCTCAGCTGCATCGAGTTGGCGCTGTGTGACAGCGGCTTCTCCGCGCAAGCCATTGATCAGCCTTGACAGGCTGTCACGCTCAGAACGAATCTGCCTGATGGCCTCAGAATCGCCTTCGTCTTTTCCTCTCACTTCACCGACCTCTGTTGGCCAGGCTGCCAATTCTTTGCTGAGTTTGTCTACCTGCGCAGTGAGTTGCTTATTTTGGTCTTCGCTATCCTTGAGACGTATTTCCAACGGACCCAATTTTTGAGCAGAAGCTTCAGCTTTTTGTTGAGCGTCTTTTGCTGCCGCCAAATCTTTATTCAGCGTTTTTGATTGAGCCAGCAAGTCTTCAATTTGCTTTTGGGCCTTTTCCAGGTCCTTTTTGCTGGCTGCCAGTGCCTGGCTGTTTGCATCAGTCGTGCTTGAGTTTGCTTTTCTGGCTGCGGCCAGATCTGTATCCAGCTGCTTCAGCTGAGATTTGAGGTCAGCAATTTCAGCCTGAGCTTTGCTCAGTTCTGCATTTTTTGCGGCAAGTTCCTGCGTACCAGCGCTGGCTGTATTTGCCGCTTCGCGGGAGTTGCTCAGGTCCAGATTGAGTTGCTTGATCTGAGATTCAAGCCTGCTGATATCTGTTTGGGCCTGGCCCAGTTCAGTCTGTATTTTATTGATTTCTGCCTGGGCAGTGCTCAGTTCTTTTTGCTTGGCGAGCAGGGCCTGCGCATCTGCGCCGACGTTTTTGCCTGCCTGCTGGGCAGTGGCCAGGCTGGCGTTTAGGCCTTCAATTTGAGATTTCAAATTTGTGATCTCAGCCTGAGCTTTGCTCAGTTCGGCTTGTTTGGCTGCGAGTGCCTGCGCATCTGCACTGGCGCTTTTGCCTGCCTGCTGGGCAGTGGCCAGGTTTGCGTTTAGGCCTTCAATTTGAGATTTCAAATTTGTGATTTCACTTTGAGCTTTGCTCAGTTCAGCTTGTTTGGTGGCAAGCTCTTTTTGAGCTGTTTCTCCTTCCGTAGCCTTGCTGCTTAAGTCTTTCGTCAACTTGTCGACTTGTGTTTGAAGGGCGACTTTTTCCTGCTGAGAAGAAACCAGCGCGGCATCTCTTTTTGCCAATTCTGCTGTCATGCCGGCACTGCTGGCCAGTTGTGTATTGAGGTTCTGGATTTTTGCCTGAAGCTGGCTGTTTTCCTCACGGGCTTTTGCCAATTCATTTTTCTGGTTTTCCAGCTCTACACTGGTAGATTTATTTTTTTCCAATTCCGCTTTCGCCTGGGTGGCGGCCTGCTTCAATTGCTCAATTTGCTGCTTCAAAGCATCATTGGCTGTTTTGGCAGTTGTGAGCTCATTCCGTAGGCTGCTCAGTTCTGCCTCTTGCTTTTGCACTTGTTCAGAGACCAGTTTTCCCTGTGCGATCTCGCGGCGCAGCGAGGACAGATCAGCCTTCAGGCTGAGATTTTCGGTATTGCTTTTCTCCAAATCCGCTTTAAGTTGCTCAAAGGAGGCAAGCTTTTGATTGAGATTTTTGACAGTAGTTTCAGATAACTGAAAATCTCTATTGAGCTGGCTCACCTGAGCGCTCAGGCTTTGATTTTCCTGCTCCAGTTTTTGAAGTCTTTGTCCTTCAGCCGTGGCCTGGGCTTCTTTTGAACTGAGTTGCTGGTTTATTTGGGCAATCTGATTTTGCAGATTGGTACGCTCCTTTTGCAAATTTTCAATCGTTGTTTCCAATTTGGCGGCGCGCATGTCTGCGGTTGTGTTTTTCGTTTCTGTCAATTGAAGCTGCTGCGTCAGCTGGCTTATCTCTTTGCTTTTTGCGGCCAGATCACCCTTGAGCTGGTTTACTTCCGTTTGCAGGCTTTCATTTCGCTCCTTGACACTTCCCAGTTGCTGGTTGAGTTTTTCTGTGCTTACAGAAGATTTTTGTTGCTCCGCCTGCATGCGGTTTTCCAATGTTTTATTGGTGGCCTGCAATTGACTCACTTCCGTACGGACCATGGTCAGTTCCTGACTGGCTTGCGCTATTTTTTGTGCATTCAGATCCCGCTGCTGCACCAGCTGCTGACTCAGGCTTTTGACCTCTGTCTGAAGTTGGGAGCTTTTGCTATTGGCCTGGCCCAATTGCTGGCTCAGGTTGTTGATTTGTTGCTGAGAGGAGCTGCGCTCGGCGCGCATTTGCTGGTTGGTGGCTTCCAGGCGCAGGCTCAGCGTGGAGATTTCATTCTGAAATTTTTTAAATTTCTCGGGTTGAGAAATCCGCAAATCCATGGAGTCTATCCATTGAGTTGTTTTTTTCAACTCGGCCCGATATGCCGCAACTGTGCTTTGCGCCTTACCCCAAAAAGGAATTAATCCGAAAATAATGATAAGGGTGAAAAAACGAAATACTTTCATAGGAGTGGAAAATAGGAGTAGAAAAATGAATTTTTGCGTGGCTATGCTCTGAGGAAAACGCTAAATTACGGTTTTTCAGTTATTTTTAATAAAGTCCTTTGTCAACATAGTGAAAACGTTCATTCTTTAAATAAGGGAGAAGTTACATCTCTTCAAAGTGACTTTTTTACGTATCGACAGTCAAGAAGTAATATAGCTTGTCCGATTATGTATATCTATCACATTATACTCGAATTTGATCTTCCACTGGATACCTTGAAGTTTCGGACAGCTCCTGCTTTGGAAGTTCGGGAAGCGATTTGGATGGTTGACAGCTTTCCTTTCGAAGAACCCAGCTATTTTGAGCAATTTCCCGACGAGGGACCTCCTCCCCACATACTGTTTGTGAACCTGAAAAGTGACTGTTTTTTGCTTGTCACTTATGAAGGAGACGATCATTTTAGCCTTACTTGTGGAGAGGATATGGGAAAACATCAAATCATGAGTGAGCTTGAAAAGCAGGACCTCAAAGAAGCTTTAACTCTGTTCTGGTCACAGGATTATTCTTTCAAAGAATTGTGCAAAGAGCTCAGGAAAAGCACGAAAAAATATACACTTCTTTGACATTTTGAATGGAATACATTTCCTGTTTTCCTACTTAATTTTCAGCAATACGCTCAATTACGCATTGATTTACACGTATAAATACGGAGCAAAAATATACGTTTAGCCAACTTTTCGTCATCTTTTGTTAATATCTTACTTTGAGCAAAAAGCCTATTTTGATGGCACATATATTGAAATATAGCCAAAAGAAATAAGTGGGAGTAGTGACCCGCTTTTTGCTTAGACTCAATTTTAACAGCCTTGAAACAGCCCTTCAGCTAAACGCCAAAAGCATATTTTCTGTGAATTAGATCGTCCTAACTCTATTCTCCTATCCAGTTTTGATTTTAAGGATGTTACGTACGATTATTCCCATCGCAAAAACGAAAACGCATATGCGATTCCAATAATCTTTTCCGACGTGTAATCAATCCGAAATGATACCGATTCTCCAACGAGAATCGGTATTTTTTTTGATCTTTTGTATGTTTGACAGATGGAAATATCACTGAAGAATGCAAAGCTGGCAGTCAAAATCAATTCTCTGGGTGCAGAATTGTGCAGCGTTAAGGCAGTGCAAAATGAATTGGAATTTATGTGGGGAGCTAACCCCAAGGTCTGGGGCAGGCATGCACCTGTGCTTTTCCCCATTGTCGGGCAATTGAAGCGGGACAGCTATATTTTCAATGGGAAGCATTTTTCCATGAGCCGGCACGGCTTTGCCCGTGACAGAGAATTTGAGCTGGTGGAAAGCAGCGAAGGGCATGCCCGCTTCCGCTTATCCTCAGATGAGCAAAGCCTGCAGGAATATCCTTTTCATTTTTACCTATACATTGATTATCAGCTATTTGACAATCGCTTACAGATAAGCTATGAGGTGGAAAACAGAGGCAGTGAGCCTATGCCCTTTTCCATAGGCGGGCATCCCGCCTTTGCCTGTCCGATAGGATCGGAGGCGGGTTTCAAAGACCATTATTTACAATTTGAGCATGCAGAGGCTGCCGCCTCTCACAACCTCAAAGACGGGCTGCTCAGCGGCAAGCAGCGCCCCCTGCTCCAACATGCCGACAGGCTGCAACTCAGCCCTGCATTATTTGAAAATGATGCCCTTATCTTCAAAAATCTACAATCCACCTGGGTGGAATTGCGGAGCGAAAAACATCCGCATTTTGTGCGCCTGTCATTTGAGGGATTTCCCTATCTGGGCATTTGGGCAAAGCCCAAAGCGCCATTCATTTGCCTGGAGCCATGGCTCGGCCTGGCAGACAGCCTGGATGCCAGTGGCTATCTTTTGGACAAAGAAGGGATGCAAATCGCCATGCCTCACCGTAGTTTTCATTGTACTTATTCTCTTATCTTTGGCTGATGAAAAGTATATGCGTTTTTTGTGGCGCCAATTCCGGCAAAGCCAAAAGCTTTGGAGAGGCGGCCATCAAACTGGGCCAGTATATGGCCCAAAATGAAATCAAATTGGTATATGGAGCCGGCAACATCGGCATGATGGGCATCATCGCTGATGCTGTGCTGGAAGCCCATGGCTATGTCATCGGGGTAATCCCCGATTTCCTCAAGGCAAAAGAAGTCTGCCATACCGGCCTGCAGGAGCTATTGGTGACCGCCAATATGCACCAACGCAAGGAGATCATGGCCGATCGCTCGGATGCATTTATTGCGATGCCTGGTGGCTATGGCACGCTCGATGAGCTTGCCGAGATCCTCACCTGGGCCCAGTTGGGCCTGCATAGCAAGCCCATTGGCTTGCTGAATGTGAATGGCTATTTCGATTCCCTGATCCGTTTCTTTGACGACATGGTCGAAAAAGGCTTTCTACATCCTAAAAATCGCCACATGGTGATCACAGACTCACAGCCCGAAGGGCTGATCGCGAAGATGAAAGCCTATACTCCACCGGATGTGGAGAAGTGGCTGGACAGATCAAAATTATAAAAACCGGGAAGGGATAGTTCCCAGTTCCCGGTTTGTCTCTTGTCTCTTGTCTCTTGTCTCTTGTCTCTTGTCTCTTGTCTGTCGTCTCGCTTCTCGCCTCTCGCTTCTACTTCCATTCTACCTTCTGCACCTGCTGTGCATCGGCTGTCTGCCAGACGAGCAGGTACATCCCTGCCGGAAGGGCATTTTGCTGCCAGCTAAACCTGAGCTCAGCAGCAGGAGCCTGCTGATCGTATAGGGTCGCGACCTCACGACCTGTCAGGTCGTATGCGGTCACGCGCAGCGTGCTAGCTTGTTTCAGCTGTGCTGAAAGATACATCTCGCCTTTGGCAGGATTGGGGTAGGCTGCATGTATTGCAGCGATTTCATTGAATTTATCTTCCATGCCTACGCCTCCTTTTACCTGAACCTCCACTTCATCTGTCAGTTCGCAGCCAGAAAAGGCGGTAGCCTTCACACTGTAAAGGGTATTTCTGTCAGGCGTAGCCTGGGGATTTTTGAGGCTTGGATCATTGAGGCTGGCTGCGGGCGTCCATTCGTAGGTATAGCCTGAACCTACGACGCTCACCTCCAATTGGGCCGTATCACCCAGGTTGATGCTTTGGTCCAGACCTGCATCAACACTGTGCACAATCAGCAATTCTACTTCATCTGTCACCTGACAGCCGGAAGGGTCCGTAACCGTCAGGCTATAGGTGCGGTTAGTGATCGCGCCGATCGTAGGATTGAGCAGGTTGGCATTGTTGATGCCGATCGTAGGATTCCAACGGGCGCTACCGCCCACTGCATTGGAAGAAGCATTGAGTACGACGGTTTCGCCCACACAAGCCGTGATCACACCTCGATCATCGCCTCCGGCATCTACCAGCAAGACCTTGTTGATCTGTATGGTCTGGCTTACCATATCGGTACCTATCGCATTATTTACTACCAGCGTCACCATAAAAGCGCCTGTATCAGTTACCGTAAAGACGGGATTGATGGCCGTAGAACTTTGTCCATTAAATGACCAGAAAATATTGTTGGGACATGCATCTGTCTGACCATCATAGAAGAACTCTATCGAGCCATCACAAATGCTTGTGCTATCATAAGTAAAACTGGCTACCGGTGCCAGACTGGGTTTGGCGGCATTTACGGCAGCTGCCGCATCGATCCTTCCTGCACCCAACTGTCCGATATAGGAAGGATTCAGGCTACTGATGTCGACAGCAGTACTTTGAATGTAAAATGCTATCTCATCAGGGGTAAGGCAAGGGTTGATAGATTTTAACAAACCTGCCAGACCTGCTACAATAGGAGAAGAAAGGGAAGTTCCCTGAGAAGTGGTGTAGCTGGGATTAAGGGCAGCATTATGATCTGTGGTCCGGATACTGCTGCCGGGAGCCATGATATCCACGGTCGTGCCGTAGTTGGAGAATCCAGACTTGCGGTCGGAACTATTGGTGGAACCCACATTGATAACATGATCGTAAGATGCCGGATAAAAAGCAGAGGCATCGTTGTCATTGCCGGCAGCGGCGATGAAAGTCACCCCCAGGTCATGCCCCGCGGTGATCATATTTTGAACCGTCTGACTGAAACCTGGGCCACCGAAAGACATATTGACGACATCTAATTTAGCTCTGACAGCATAAGTGATTCCAGGAAAAGTCGCATCCAACAACCTTCTTTGTTCATCCGTTTGGGAGGTATTGGCGGCTGAAGCATCTGTTTTACTTTTGATGGGTACTATGCTACAATTGTAGCCCAGGCCAGCAATGCCCACATTGTTGTTGGTCACAGGAGAGGCGCAGCCAGAGACAGCTGTACCATGATCAAAGTATCCGCTGAATTGTGCTGGAGGGTTGGGATTCCCATCTCCATTGGCCGCATCCCAGCCATTCACATCATCGATATAGCCATTGCCATCGTCGTCTATGCCATTGCCGGGAATCTCCCCGGGATTGGTCCAGATATTGGCAGCAAGGTCAGGATGAGTTGTCAAAAAGCCCTGGTCTACGATTCCGATGGAAACATTTTCGCTACCCGTGGTGACATCCCAGGCCGCAGTTGCATTGATTTTGCCCAAATACCACTGATTACTGGCTATATAGTCATTGGGAATCAGGGTGGTAGCATAGATGGGTTCTGCTTCTGCATATTCAATAAAAGCGGACGCCATGATGCGATCCGCCAATTCCCATTCGAAGCCTTTCTGCCGAAACTTCAGCAGGTAGGTATTTTCCAAATCTTCATTTTTCAGCCCGCGATATGCGCGCTCAAGATGATAGACTTCAAAGTCTTCAAATAAGCTGTGGAGTTGCAGAAAGCCCTGCTTTTCCAGCAGGACAACATCCGCCTGCTGGCGGATTTCAGGCAGGATGATGCCTGCATCATTTTGCACTTTTACGAACAAATGCCCCGGGACAAAGTTTGTCTGGCTTTGGGCAACAAGCTGTGCGCCCATTCCACAAAAGCAACAAAAAAGGCTAATCAAGAAAAATCGGAAGTTTTTACTCATGTTAAATTGTATCATTATTTCCACTGAACTTTCTGAACAAAGTGAGCGTCTGGAGTTTGCCAAACGAGCAAATAGATACCCGCAGAAAGCGATTTTGTTCGCTGCCAGTTGAGATCCCACTTACCGGATGGCACCTTGCCATCATACAACATGGCCACTTGCTGGCCGCTCAGGTTGTAGGCGGTAAGCCGCAACGAAGTCACAGCGTTAAATTCGGCAGAGAGGAATATCTCATGAGAAGCGGGATTGGGAAAAGCCGCTTTGACATGGCCTACAGCAGCAAAGTCATCTTCGAGCCCTACAATGGTCGTCACAACCACATCATCTTCCAGCGCGCAGCCGGTGCCTGTAGTCACCTTTGCTGTATATTTTGTGGTAGAAGAGGGGCTCGCTTTGGGGCTTTTGATAAAAGCATTGCTGAGTCCCGTCGCAGGAGACCACTCATAGGTATAGCCTGATGTGCCTACAACAGCCACATCGAGTTGGATGGAATCCCCCTTGTTGATGGTCACATCGGCTCCTGCAAAGACGCTATTGATCGGGACGACCTCTACCAGATCTGTCAAAATACACCCATTGGGACTTACAGCGGTTAGGGTAAAGGATTTGCGGGAATTGGCAATCACAGAAGGAGTCAAGGTGTTGGGATTGATCAGACCCGAGGTAGGGGACCAGCTAAAGGTGGCGTTTGGGAGGGTTGAAGTGGCATTGAAAGTCACAAGCTCCCCAAAGCAAGAAGTGAGGATGCCCTCTGCATCTCCCCCGGCATCTATGCCGATAGGATTGCCCAGGCTAACCATCTGGGTGGCATTTCCTGTCCCATGGCTGTTATTGACCACCATGGTCAGGTTGTAGGTTCCTGGTCCAGGATGCGGAAAGGAAGCATTCGGACTGGTAGAGGTCATACCGTTGAAATTCCAAAAGAAATTCTGACCACAGCTGTTGACAGGGCCATTATATCGGAATTGGACATCATTACCACAGGAATCAATCATGATAAAGCTGGCCACAGGCGCAGCAGAAGGAGCCGCAGCTGCAAGGGCGGCAGCTGCATCGAGGCGGCCTGCTCCCAGACCTGAGACAAAGGTCGGATTCAGCGCGTCAATATTGACCGCTGTAGAATCCAGGATATTTTCTATATCCTGGCTCGTCAGGCAAGGGTTTGCACTTATCATTAAGCCGATGGTACCTGCTACAATCGGGCAGGAAAAAGACGTTCCATCCACTGTTTCAAGAACAGGGCTACCACTGCTATTGAAAGAAACAGTGGGGATATCAGCTCCGGGAGCTACAATATCAACGGTGGTTGCCCAATTGGAGAAAATCGTTTTTCGATCATTTCTGTCCGTCGCTCCGACGCAAATCACATGCGTATAGCTTCCGGGGTAGCGCGCAGTATTCACGGTATCGTTACCGGAAGAACCGACAAAAATGATTCCCCTGCTATGGCCCAGATTGATCAGGTTCTGAACCGTCTGTGAGGAATTTTGCCCACCAAAAGACATATTGATGATGTTGGCTCTGGCAGCCACAGCATAGGCGATGCCTTCTGTGGTATTCTCCAGTCCCTGCGGGAAGTTGGGATTGCTGATCACATTCCTTTTGGCTTTTACCGCCATGATTTTACAGCTATAGCCAATCCCTGCGATGTCGATACCATTGTTGGTGACGGCAGAAGCGGAGCCGGCTACCTGGGTGCCGTGTGTGTGGTTTTGGCTGCCCGTGGGCGGATTCGGATCGTTGTCACTGTTGGCAGCGTCCCATCCGTTGATATCGTCTATATAGCCATTTTTGTCATCGTCTATGTTGTTGCCGGGAATTTCGCCTGGGTTGATCCAGATATTGGCAGCGAGGTCGCGGTGGGTGGTTAGTACCGCAGCATCTACAACTGCAATCACGACTTTCTCACTTCCGATGGAATAATCCCAGGCAGTCGTAGCACCAATTTTCGCCATATCC
Organism: Bacteroidia bacterium; assembly: GCA_030430205.1. Taxonomy (GTDB): domain Bacteria; phylum Bacteroidota; class Bacteroidia; order J057; family J057; genus JAUIGE01. The sequence continues at coordinate 146,320 of JAUIGE010000014.1, forward strand.
CACTGGGTAAATGTATTTAAGTCATTGGGGGTCAAATCTGGATAATAAATAGGCGCTGTCTCGGCATATTCAACAATAGAAAGCCTCATAAGGCGATCCATCAACTCAATTTCCATTCCTTTCCGCTCAAACAAAAGGGTATAGGTATTGTCGAGCTCCGCACTTCCCATCCCATCAAAAGCGCGCTCCAGGTGGTAAACCTCAAAACGGTTGAAAAGACTTGCCAACTCAGGCAGGTTATAGGATTCAAGTAAGATAAGATCTTCATCGCTCCGCATTTCCGGCAGAATGACACCCGCCTCATTTTGCAGTTTCAGGTAGAGTTTTCCTTCATTAAAAGTAGCTTTCTGGCCCCATGCAACATGGAGAAGCAACAGCATACTGATGATTGAAATGTAAATATGTTTCATCATTTTTCTATTGATTTTTGGGGTAAAAAATTATTTCCAAATCACTTTCTGAACGGCCCTACGGCCGTCTATTTCCCAGAGAAGCAGGTATAAACCTGCCTGTAATTTATCCTTTTGCCAGGCCAAACGAAATGTCCCGGGCCTTTCCTGTCCCCTGAATAATTCAGCCAATTCTTTGCCCTGCATATCATATACCTTCAGGGTCAAAAAAGCTGTTTTTTCCAGTTCTGCACCCAGAATCATCACCTCATCGGAAGGATTAGGCGCAGGCAAAAGCAGCCTGATGCCTTCTCCCAAACCCTCCGCAATGCCTACCCCACTTACATGGACCTTCAGTTTGTCATCGGCCACACAGCCATTGACATCTGTAATCTGCAGGCTGTAGGTCGTAGTCACCCAAGGTCTGGCCACAGGATTGGCCAGGGTCGAATCCGAAAGCCCCAGGCCAGGGCTCCAAAGGTACCTCAGGCCATTGCCTGTCGCAGTGGGATTCAACTGCACCGAATCGCCATAGGCGATCCTTTCATCGCTACCGGCATTCACCGTGGGAGCCACGGCCAGTACCACATTCAGCACCTTGTTGACCACACAGCCCGAAGTATCGGTGACGGTGAGGGTGTAGGTAGCGCTTCCGGTGGGAAAAAGCACAGGATTGAGCAGATTGGGATTGCTCAGGCCCACTGAGGGTGTCCAGCGATAGCTGGCGGTGGGATTATTGGATGTCGCGGCAATCTGCCGGGACTGTCCAAAACAGGCGAAAAGCTGGCCATTTTCATTCTGGCCTGCCTGAATGATCAGGGGCTGACCTATCGTAATTTGCCTGCTTGTCTGGCTACTGCCCAGGGCATTTTTCACATACAGGCTGATGCTGTAGGTGCCCGCCGAATCAAAGTGGAAGCTGGGCTCCAGAGATTGGGAAAACTGCCCATTGGCACTCCATGCGATGGAGTCAGCACAATTGGGAACATCGGGAGTGTACCTGCACCGCAGGATGCCCTCGCAGATATCTGCGGAGTCCAGGTCAAATTTGGCCACCGGCGCAGCCGTCAGTTGGGCTGCCCGCAGGGCAGCAGCGGCATCTACACGGCCTGCACCCAACAGGCCCACATAGTTGGGATTGAGTGCATCAATATTCTTAGCGGTATTTTTGAGGATCGCCTCAATATCATCCGGCGAGAGGCAGGGATTGGCTGATATCATCAGGCCCACTACCCCAGCCACGATGGGGCTGGAGAAAGAAGTGCCGTCAGTGAGGATATAGGTGGGCACCAGTCCGGTGCTGTGGGAGGTGGTCCGTATTTGCGATCCGGGAGCGGAAATATCCACGGTGCTGTTGAAAGTGGAAAAACCGGATCTCCGGTCTGTGGAATTGGTGGAAGCCACGCTGATAACGTGGTTGAGGGCAGCGGGCGCATAAGCGACATTGGAAGAGGAGTTTCCGGCTCCTCCCACGAAAACGGTTCCATTGGCATGCCCCTGATCTACCAAAGCCTGAAAAACGCTGGAGGTGCCGCCGAAAATAAAAGAGGTATTGACCACATCAGCTCTGATTTTCACGGCATAATCCATGCCTTCAAGGGCATCTGCACCCGAAAACAGATTATCTGTGATGTTGAAGCTGCTTTTGATTTTGATGCCTATCAGCTTACAATTGAAGCCGATGCCGGCGATACCAATATTGTTATTTGTGGCTGCGGCCGCACAGCCCGCAACGCCCGTTCCGTGATCAAAACTGGCAAGACCCGGCGCATTGAGTGGGGTATTCGGATCATTGTCGTCATCAGCAGTGTCCCAACCGGTCACATCATCTATATAGCCATTTCCATCATCATCTATGTTGTTATTGGGAATTTCGCCTCTATTGATCCATACATTGGGAGCGAGGTCGGGATGCGTGATCAAAACAGCATTGTCCACGATGGCAATTTTTACCTCAGGGCTTCCCTTGCTAACATCCCAGGCCTTCGAAGCGCCCAGCAACCGCAGATGATACAGGGCCGTTGAATCGTAATCATTGGGCACATAAGCAGGATAGCAATAAGGAATTTTCTCCGCATATTCTACATATTCCAATCTTTGCAGCGCATCCAGCAACAAGTCTGCATCTTCGGATGGGTCAAAAATCAGATAATAAATATTGTCCAAATCCGCGCCACGGCTTTTGAATGCCTTCCTCAGTTTTTGTATGCTAAATTGCTGTACAAGCTGGTACAAATCGCTCATTCCCTGCGTCAGCAGGACCCGGGCTTCCTCGGGATGATTCCATCCGGCTATTTGCAGCTTGCTGCTGTTTTTTACCTTTACATACATTTCTCCCGCGACAAAGCGCTGCGGATACTCCTGCTGCTGGGCCTGAACGCCCATTCCCCAAAAGAGCAAAAAGAGTAGAAATAGTGTAGTGATTTTTTTCATAAAGATGGCGTTAGTGAAAGTTTGAAAATAAGTAGCTCCATTAAAGAGGAGAATAGACACAGATTCTCGCTGATTTGACTGATTTTCACTGTTCAGAGGTTTGTTTTTGATGTTTGTTTATCTTTCTGTATCAGTTTAATCTGTGTAAATCAGCGTCAACTCTTCACCTTCAAATGGGAGTTATTTATTTTTGGTCTTTTACTTAGAAAGAAGCGAGCAATTTGCATTTCCCCTGAAAGCGGGAAAATTTCAATCCACAAAAGTAACAAATTAACCGCATAGCTTTTGGCTGAAAAAACAGGAAGATGAACGGAACCAAATTGTCAGATAGCTTTTATATGCAGGAAGATGTGGTGAAAATTGCCAAAAATCTTTTGGGCAAACATCTCCTCACCCATATAGATGGCCAGCTCAGCGGCGGCATCATCGTCGAGACAGAAGCCTACAACGGTCGCAGCGACCGTGCGTGCCATGCCTTTGGCGGTCGCCGAAGCGCCCGCACAGCGACCATGTACCAGGCAGGCGGCGTCGCCTATGTTTACCTCTGCTACGGCATCCATCACCTCTTCAATGTCGTCACCCACCGGCAGGATTATGCCGACGCGGTGCTCATCAGAGCCATTGAGCCCACCGAAGGCATCGCCTTCATGCTCGAAAGGCGCAAGCTTTCAAAGCTTCATCCCCGCCTGACAGCCGGTCCCGGCTGCATGAGCCAGGCCCTGGGCATCGCCAGAAGCCATGACAGCATCAGCCTGCTTGAAGAAACGATATGGATCGAAGATCGTGGGCTTCAGTATGAAGAAAGTGAAATCAAGGCCGGTCCCCGCGTTGGCGTGGCATACGCAAAGGAGGACGCCCTGCTTCCCTGGCGATTTTGGGTAAAGGGAAATCGGTATGTGAGCAAGGCGCGACCGGTGTATTGATGGGTTTTTGGGTGTCCCAATGGAGATTTACGATTCCATTGGTGGGATTGGGGGCGAGGGTGAAGGGGAGGGGTTTTGTGGTTAATGGGTTTGCAGGTATAACGCGAAATAGCGCGAAATCGAAGCTTTTAGGCCTAAAAGCTCAATACCAAAACCGTCCCTTTTCCCACCTTAGTCACACTCACGATAAAAATTTTATCATATTCCCCATCGTCCAGGTCCTTGAATTTATCCTCACCGATCAGCTCATTCACCAGGTAGGGAATGGTATTGGAATGGCCGGAAACGACGATGGTTTTGCCTTTATTTTCCTTCAAAGCAGCTTTGAGAAAGCTGAGGTCTTTGGGCTCGTAGGACTGGACCTCCCGTTCGGCATGAGCCGCCAGCGGATGTACCGTGGCCTGGGTGCGCTCATAAGGCGTGGAATATATGGCGCCTATTTCGGCGGATGAAAACATCTGTCCAAGGCGCTCAGCGCGTTTCTCTCCCTGCGCCGTCAGCGCGGGGTCCTTGCTGCCATCCAGCACTTTTTCCGCGTGGCGGACGAGAACGAAAGTGGTGATTTTGCTTGTTTGCTGGGCCTGGAGTTGCAGGCTGAAGAGGGCGATGAAGGATAGGAAGATGATTTTTTTCATGTGTTTTGGGTTAGTTTTTGCTCGCAGGTTCTTTAGATACCGGAAGAGTGGACGCTGTTCAACGCAGATTATTATGATAAGATTATGTTGTAGCCAGGCCTCATATTCAAGATTGAAAAGGGATATTAGTTCTTAAAACATAAAGAATCATAAAAATCAGCGAAAATCTGCGTCCACTCTTCACTTCAGGAGCATAAAAACCTATTTTTTATTTCTCCGCCCCTCCAAAATTTTCAAAAAAGACCGCGTCTGTATCTCTTCCACCGTCAAGCCGGTCGCCAGCACCTCCTCTTGCGAGAGCGCGCCACAATTCAGGCCCGTCAGGAAAAAATTCAGCAGGCCCTGGCCTGTGGCGGCATCGTCGAAGACATCGCCGGTCAGGGTAGCGCGCGCCGCGCGGTCCACAAAGCTGGAGAGGCGATGCCGCGCATCCTCATAGCTTTCCAAAAAGAAAGTATAGACAGCCGCATAGCGCGAAGGAAACTGCGCCGGGTGCAGGTCCCAGCCCTGATATAAGCCTTTCCAAAGGGAATGGCGGGTGTGGTCGTATGCTTTTTTCCAGGAGCGATGTACGACATCGCGGTTTTCCTGCTGCTGCGCAGCGGTCAGATTATCCCCGCGATGCGGGCCGATCGGCATCACATTGGTGGCGCCGTCTGAAAGCCAGATGCCGGTGCTACCGAGCGCCACTTTCATCACATAATGTGCAAAGTCGCAGACGCCATGGCCCATATCCTGGTATTGGGCGGTGATGTTGTTGGAGGCGGTATAGTCGTAGGTGCCAAAAGCCGTGGCGATCATGCGGCCTTTGCTGGCGAGGACGTATTTGCGCAAGGGATTTTGTCCATGTGCATCGATCATGGATTGAGTGGTCTCTACCATCATCTCGCATTTGAGCGAGCTATCGGCCAGGGCGGTGTTTTCTTCGAGCAATTCAAAAAAACTGACCAGGGCGGAGACCTGTTCGGGGATCGTGACCTTTGGTAGCATCACGACAAAATTATCCGGCAGCTGACCGCCGGTTTCCGCGGCGAGTGTACTCACAAATATATCCAGCGTCCGCAGGCCGCGCTCCTTCAAATCCTCCGTGAAGGGTTTGATGCGAATGCCAATAAATGGCGGCAGGGTGCCTGCTTTCATGCCTTTGGCGACTTCCCGGGCCGCCTGCGCGGCGGTGGCGTCTTCCTCCTCCCAGGAGCGATTTCCGAAGCCATCTTCGAAGTCTATGCGAAAGTCTTCGACGGGCTCGGTCTTCAATTTTTGAATGACCTTTTCATAGACACGCCGTGCCAGATCGGCATCCCCCTGCAGGCCCATGGCCTGCGCAAAAGTCGCCGCATCCGGCGCATAGGCTTGCAGCGTCTTCAGGGCAACCTGCCCCATGCGCTGCGCGGAGTCCGCGCCAAACAGATCGGCACCGCCGTAGACGGTGTGCACGGGTTGGCGATCGGGACGATCGCCGGGATATATGCTTTGAAAAAGCTTATTGGCCGTTCCAAGCCGGGCCATGATCTGGCCCTTTTTATCTGAAGGTATGGATAGCTTCATATGTTTTTTAACTTCCCCGATATGTCGAATACCCAAATGGATTCAACAAAAGCGGGATATGGTAATGTTCCAGGTCCGTGATTTCAAAAATAACAGGCACTTCCGGATAAAATCCTTTTTCGCCATTTTTTTCAAAATAAGCTCCGGTTTCAAATAACATCCGGTACATGCCAGGCGCAATCTGCTGCTCCGCAGGCAGAAAGTCCGCGATGCGGCCATCGCTATTGGTGACACCGGAGGTGATGTTTTCCCATTGGTCCTTGCCGATGGGTTTCTGAAGAGAGATGCGAATGCCTTCGGCGGGTTTGCCTTTGGCGGTGTCCAGCACATGTGTGGTGATTTGGCTCATAGCTAATAATTTATTCAGGCGAATAAGGGTGATTTTATGTTGCTCGCCCATGGCGATTTTCAGCTCGTCTTCGTAGCTATTTCCGATTCTTTGTTCCAATAAAGAAAGCATTTCCGCCGCAGACTTCCCCGTCGCACAGACAATAAAGATAAAGCCAAACTTCTTCTCATACTCGCTATTTCCTTTTGCCAAACGCTGCAAAACATCCATAGAAGCCGATTGCACGCCTTTTTGCTCATTGCCTGCCCAGGCCTGGGTACTGGCAAATTTCTTTGCCAGGCTGTCGATATCCCCGATTTTGGGGTGGTGGGTAAAAGCCTCCAGCCAGTCAGCTTCGCTGCATGCATACCATATCCTTTCGGCAGCTTTCAGCAGCCCATCCCGATCGTCAAATGGCCGTAAGGCCACCATCTGCGCAACCCAATTCCGGGCTCCACAGCATTTGCTGAACTCAAGCTGAGCCAACTCAGCCTCCATCCTATTTAACATTCCAATTGTCATCTGCTCATCCTCTAATCTGCAAATCTGCTAATCTGCTAATCAATCCTCCCCCAAAGCCGCAGGCGGCTCACGCCTCCATCCGGGAAAATCACCAGCCGCACATGGCTGAATGGGCCATGATTTTCAATCTCTTTTTCATAATCATGCTCATGGTGCGCCTGCAATTTAGACTGAGGCAGGATGATTTCCCAGGCTTGTTCTTCCTGGCTTTTTTCGTCATCCCACATACAACCTTCCAACAAACAACTGTCAGGATAATTCCCTTTGAAATGGTGGGTATCTACCAAAATCCGCTGAATGCTGCCGCGATGCGCCAGTCTAATCACCACCCAATCGCGATTGTTGGGCGTGCGGTTGCGTTTGGTCTCCCAGCCGTCGCCCATATTTTCGCCCTTGCCGGGCATGATGAGGTTGTCCATGTGGCTGAAAAACATATCGTTGCAGACGATGGACTTGCCGCCATGGGCGGCGGCGGCGAGATCTACGATTTCGTCTTTACCGACTTGCGACCAGTCTTTTTTCACTTCTCCATAGACTTTCAGTCTGGCCACGCCTCCGTCCGGGTAAATGTGAAGTTTCACATGGGTCCATTGGCGTTCGTCTTGTATTTCGAAGAAATGCTGGCTGCCCGGATTCAAGGGAGATTTGGGCAGGATTTCCACCCAATCTGCTGCCTCGATATTTTCTCCCTCCAGCAAACAGGCATCTATGGAGCAATGCGGCGGATGATTGCCCAAAAAGTGGTTGGTATCCACATCAAAACCGCGTATCACGCCCCTAGCGCCTAGTTTGACAATGCACCAGTCATGGCCGGGCGTGCGCTTGCGGCGCGATTCCCAGCCGTCCATCCACTTGCCGTTTTCGGTGTATTTGCCTTCGATAAAGATGCCACGACCAGGTTGGATCAGGTTGTGCATAGAGGCGAAAAAATCATCCGAGCAGGCGATGGCCTCGCCGCCAAGTTTGGCGGAGGCCAGGTCAATAAGCTTCGTAAAGCTGGGCAAATTATTCATAGTCTTCACTTCAAAAATCCTTGTTCCTTTTTCAATATTCTAAAATCCTCCCCTCCCCCAAAAACCAGCTCCCCCCCAACAAAGGTCTTTTTCACCACTCCCCAAAGCCGCTCACCGAGATAAGGCGTCACCTGATGCCGAAACTGAATCAACTCTTTGGTCACCTCAAAATAACGCTCTGGTTCCCAGACCACTATATCTGCATCAAAGCCTTTGGCGAGTTGACCTTTGCGGTTTTCCATTTTCAAAAAGGAAGCGGGCTGGCTGCTCATCAGGCGGGAAATATCGGATATGGAAAAGCCTTTTTCCCTCGCCTTTGTCCAGATGACAGGCAGGTTGAATTGCAGGCCAGCGATGCCGCCCCAGGCTTTGCTGAAATTGCCGGTCTCAAGTTCCTTGATGTCGGGCGGCGCAGGCGAGTGGTCGGAAGCGATGAAATCGAAAAAGTCGTCTCTGAGCGCTTGCCAAAGCAATTCCTGATTCGCTTTTTCGCGAATGGGCGGCGCGCATTTGTATTGCGTTTGGCCATCGGGGATGGCTTCCGCATGGAAATATAGGTACTGTGGACAAGTCTCCACGGTGATCGGAAGGCCTTCGGCTTTTGCTTCCCGGATGCTTCGAATGGAATTCGAAGAGGACAAATGCACGATGTGCACATGCGTATCATATTCGCGGCAAAGCCTGATCATCAGCTGTATAGCTTCGTCTTCCCAACTTTTGGGGCGTGACTTCAGGTAGGCCTGGTAGCTTGTGGGCTTTTGTTCCAAAAGCTGTTGATCGGGATGGGGAGAGCTTAGCTCTGCGTGGACGAGCAGAGGTAGCTTGTGTTTTTTGATCAAAGGCAAAGCCTTTCGCAGATCAGCCTCCGTGACATTGGGGAAATCATCGATTCCCGAATGTGTCAAAAAGGCTTTGATGCCCAGCACCCCACACTCCATCAGCTCTTCGAGCTGAGCTATATTGCCCGGCACGAGGCCGCCCCAGAAGCCACAATTGACATGCAATTTGCCTCTCGCCGCTGCCAGCTTTTGCTCAAAAGCCGCAGCATCGGTTGTCACCGGACTCGAATTGAGTGGCATATCCACCAGGCTGGTGATGCCTCCCGCTGCTGCGGCGCGGGTCGCTGTATCAAAACCTTCCCAGGCTGTTCTGCCGGGTTCGTTGATGTGGACATGAGCGTCGATCAGGCCGGGCATGATGAGGGCGTTTTCTTCATTTTTTATGGGAAAATCATAGGATTGGATGGGGCCCTCGATGATATCGATGATTTTATCACCTGCAATGATCAGGGTCGCTTCTTTGCATTGATTTTCAATTAAAATTCGCTTGCTATGTAGGCCTAACATCTTCATTATCAAGTATCATTTTTCTTTCCAGATGGTGCAACTTTTTTTAGAAAAAAGTTGCGCAAAAAATCGCAGATTTCAAAAGACAGCCCGCTTGTACCGAACAGAACCTGTTACCAAAGGTTGAGTACATTTTTGTTATTCCTTTAATTAGTACAGGACAAAAAATGAAACCTATGAATGATGAACAATCCCAAAGTCCCGAAGGGACGTCATATTCCAGGATCGGGCAAAGCCCGATCATTCGATTAACACCAGGCATTAAAGCCCTGAAAGGGCGATATATTGGGTATGGCGTTTTAAGATATGTCGTCCTTTCAGGACTTCTATGGGAGTCGTTCACCTTCATGGGGCTTCGCCCCATGCTGAATATAGCGTCCCTTCGGGACTTTTGGAGGCTTGCCTGAAAAATTGTCCTGTACTGAAATTCATTATTCAATATTTGCGCCTTGCAAGATCCAATTCTTGATTTTCTCCCGCTCCGCCTCCGTCATCTTCGTTTTGTTGCCCTGCGGCATCGTCTGTGTCCTGACGGCTCTCACCATGATGCGGTCCGCCATGGTTTGGATCTGCTCCGGGGTGTCAAACATCACATTATTGGGCGCCAGATTCCATTGCTCATCGGTGGGCATGATCGAATGGCATTGAATGCAGCGCTTTTGGATAATCGTATTTACCTGCGCAAAGGGAACGGGAGCCGCATCCTCAGCCAGGCTATCTGAAAGTGGAGACGTAATCAAAGCCAGCGAAATCAGGGCAACGACCGAAACAGGCAAGATAAAACGCGTTTTCTGCCCGCGTTCCAGCAGGTTCCAATAGTGCTTGATGCCCGCACTCGCGAGCATGATGACCATCAATATCCCCCAATGCCAGGCATGGCCGTAGGTGCTGGGGAAGTGGTTGCTGATCATGATGAAGATGACCGGCAGGGTCAGGTAATTGTTGTGCAGGGAGCGCTCACCGGCTTTTTTGCCGAGGGTCGGGTCAAGCGGCCTGCCGAGGACGGCGGATTTGACCAATTCTTTTTGGGCGGGGATGATGATGAAATAGACATTTCCAGCCATGATCGTTCCGATCAGCGCGCCCACATGGATATAAGCAGCACGGCTGCTCAGCGTCTGCATCAGAAAATAACTGATGCCTGCAAGCAAGGCAAAGCCTACGATCCCAAACAAAATCGGCTTTTTCACCAAAGAAGAACTGCACAGCATATCGTACAATATCCAGCCTACCGCCAACGTCAGTACGCCAATCGTCACGGCAGTTAAGGTAGAAATATCCGCCACCTGCGGATCGATCAAAAAGGATTTTGCATCCATATAATAGACCACCGTCAGCAGCGTAAAGCCTGAAAGGAAAGTGAAATAGGCTTCATATTTAAACCAATGCAGATGCTTGGGCAGGACTTTGGGCGCGACTTTATACTTTTCCAAAAAGTAAAAACCGCCGCCATGGATGGCCCAGAGGTTGCCCGCGAGTTCGTCGCGTATGCCCTCGGTGCGATTCAGGTTATTTTCCAAAAAAATAAAATAGAAAGACGCGCCTATCCACATGATGCCCACCACCACATGTATCCACCTGACAAGCAGGTTGAGCCATTCCATCACGAAGGCCTCCATGGGCGTATCTTTGACGAAATAATAGACCAGCACCCCGATCAGGAAAATCGGAGCAACATACAAAATGACCTTTCGAAGCTGCCTGACATAGTTGATTTGTGCTTCGAGACGGTAACTTTGCTCCGTGACTTCGGGATACAGTTTCAGTTTTGCGGATAAATGATCGCTTACCTCCGTCAGGAGATAGACCATCAGCGCTACCAGAACAATGGCGAGAAAAATGACGGCGAGCAAAATGGAAAAAGCGGAGGTCATGTGGCTATGAGATGTCTGAAAGAAGTATGTATTTTTATCAATAAATATAAATCTAAGCAAATGGCTGTACCCATCCAATTGGGTATTCTGAATAGATAAGTATGCAGATTTGGGCAAAAATAGAGGAATGGCTGCAAAAAAATCAATCTTTGATTCTGATGTATGTCATTGACAGCCAAGGGAGTAGCCCTGGCAGAGCGGGCTTCAAGATGATCGTAAACGATCAGGGAGAGATGTATGGCTCCATCGGAGGTGGATTTATGGAGCATAAACTGGTGGAGCTTTGTAAAAAGGAACTGCTTCAGAAGCCCTTTTCGCCCTTCCTCAAGCGCCAGATTCATCGTCCTGATCTTCCCAAAGATCGCTCCGGCATGATCTGCTCTGGCGAGCAAACGATTGCCTTTTATCCCCTGGGAAAAAGCCATCTTCCCTGGATCACGGAATTGCTGGAAGCAAAAGGCAAAGGCCTTTTAATCGCGGATCATCAGGATATCGTTTTTCACAAAAACGAAAATCTCTCTGCCCCTTTCGAATCCCGGCTTAGCAGCCCATCGGTCTGGCGATTCACAGAAAACCTGCGTTTTCAGGCCGTATTGCACATCATAGGCGGCGGTCACGTCGGCCTCGCCCTCTCCCGATTCGCCTGCGAATTGGATTTTACCGTCAAGGTTTACGACGAGCGCGAAGGCTTGAATACGCTGGCCCGCAATCATTTTGCGGAGGCAGTGATCGTTCCCGATTATAGCCAAATCGCAGATTTTGTAGCTGAGGGAGCTCAGCAATATGTGGTGCTGATGTCCTTTGGCTATCGGACGGATAAGGTGATTTTGCGGCAGCTTCTGCCGCGTGAGTATGCCTACTTGGGCATGTTGGGGAGTCGGGCGAAGGTGGAAACCTTGTTTTCAGAATTGCGGGAAGAGGGCATTCCAGAGGAATTGCTGGATCGGGTGCACGCGCCGATTGGCGTGCAGATAGGATCGAAGACGCCGGCAGAAATTGCCGTGAGTATTTTGGCGGAGGTGATTGGGCTGCGGAATGGGGAAACCCAATCCTGCACCGAATGCGAAAGCCTTTATTTCACCAAAGCCTCTCAAATGGCCTCCCTCTGCCCTGAATGTGCGCATCAGATCTACGGTTATACCGCCTGCCAGCATGTTTTTGAAAAGGGCAGATGTGTACATTGCCATTGGGATGGGAGCGTTTCGGACTATGTGAAAAAGATAAAAGGAAAATCGTAAATTTGCTCCAAATAAAAATAAATGGCACTTCAGGACAAATACATCAATCCGTTTACTGATTTTGGCTTTAAAAAGCTGTTTGGTAGCGAATTGAATAAAGATTTATTGATAGACTTTCTCAATCAGGTTTTGCCTGAAAAGCACCATGTAAAGGAGCTATCATATACCGCCAATGAGCAATTAGGAGCTACTGAAATTGATCGGAAAGCCATTTTTGATCTTTATTGTACCAGCCCAAGTGGCGAACGCTTTATTGTAGAAATGCAAAAAGCAAAACAAAATTACTTTAAAGATCGAAGCGTGTATTATGCTTCATTCCCCATTCAAGATCAGGCAAAAAAAGGGATTTGGGATTTCGAATTGGCTGCTGTCTACACAATTGGAATTTTGGATTTTGTTTTTGATGAAGATAGAAATGATGGGGAAGTACGGCATGAAGTGAAGTTAAGGGATCAACACTGTCGGGTTTTCTATGACAAACTTACCTTCATTTACCTTGAGATGCCTAAGTTTAAAAAGGCAGAAGATGAGTTAGTTACGAATTTTGATAAATGGATGTATGTATTAAAGCATCTTCCAGACCTCCAAGGTCGCCCTGTAAGCTTACAAGAGAGAATTTTTCAAAAACTCTTTGAGGCCGCAGAAATTGCTCGTTTTGACCATCAGGAAAAAGCAAGATATGAGGAAAGCTTAAAGTATTATAGGGATTTGAAGAATGTTATAGATACTTCATTTGAGGAAGGTAGAGAGGAAGGTATAGAAAAAGGTAGGGAGGAAGGTATAGAAAAAGGTAGGGAGGAAGAAAAAGTTAAAACCGTCCTTAATTCTCATAAAGCAGGCCTGGATGTACAAACCATTTCATTGATTACAGGCCTGAGCATTGCAGAAATTGAACGGATAATTGAGGGAGGATAATTTCAATTAGAAATTCTCAATCCCAAAGCTCCAGCTGCAAAGACTTCTGCTTGTCCCCCACCCTCAGGCATCCAAAATACCTGCCAGAAGGGACAGCATTGCCAGTACTATCCACATGGTCCCATTCAAACGAATGAGAACCTGGGTTCAGCGTGTCGTTGAGCAGTTTGATGACTGATTTGCCCTGGCTATCATAGATATCCAGCGAGACCTGCGCTCGTTCTTTCAGGTCAAAATGGAAACTGCTAAGGGTAGAAGCTGGATTAGGAAAGCAACTGAATTCCTGAACGGGCCATTTGGCAGGCGATTCCAGCTTTGCAGAAACATCTGAAATCACCCTGACGCGATTCTGGTTGTATTCGGTGACATAGATCTTGTTTTCCGCTTCATTTGCGCAAATGCCATTGGGGGCATTAAACCTGGCAGAAGCAGCCGGCCCATCGAGATAGCCTCCCTGGCCTGTCCCGGCAAAGTCACGAACCACGCCTTGCATGGATATCTGATGGATTTTGTTATCACCATTGGTGATGTAGAGGTAGCCATTGTGATAGGTCATATATCCACAAGCCCAGGCCTGTACCAGCCCATTTACATGGGCAAACAATTTTACCGTTGGAGGCGAGCCCGGTATGATTTGATAGATATTGCCATCATGAGCACTGGAAACATAGAGCGTGTCGCCAGGTGTCCAGGCGATTCCCAGCGGCGTATTGATCGCCGATCCTGATAGGTAAAAGGACTTGGCCCCTGAGGGGCTTATCTTTCGGATATGGCTATTGCCTTCGGTCACATATAGATTCCCCGCTGTATCTACAGCGATGTCTTTGGGGCAGTTTAGCCCATTGGCCAGGATTTTATTGGAGCCATCGGTGTTTACCTGGGCTACCCAGCCTGTTTGGCCAAGTGGACAGCATGCCACATACATCATAGTACCCGACGGGTCAAAGCCCAACCCCAGTGTCCGCCGAAGGCTACCTCCCGTGAGGAAAGCAGTATCAGCATTGCCATGAGCCCAAATTTTTCTGATTTGAGAGGATTCATTGGAGACATAGACATTGCCATCTTTATCAAGGGCGATATCTGAGGAGGAAGCATTTTGGAAGAAGGTATTCACGGTTTGTGAAAAGCCAGGCATGGCACAAAAGCCAGCCACAAGCAGCAGGAGGAAGAGAGTCTTTTTCATTGCATGTTTAATTACTTACATGCAAAACTAGGAGCTGGCTATTCTCCAAAATTGTAAAAATGGAACATGACTCAATCCCCGAGATGCAGGTCTACCATATGCTTTTGCTGGAAAAAGGCATGGGGGCATTCACCAGTTAGTTTTTTGAAGAGGTGGATGAAATGTGCCTGATCATGAAAATCATGATCGTGGGCCAGTTGCGTGAGCAGCTTATCTGTGTTGTGCCATTTGTCATCTACACTCCTTCTGATTTTGCTTATTTGAGCAAATTGTTTGGGTGTGACCCCCACATGTTCTTTAAACAGCCTTCTAAAATGTTGCCTGCTGATCCCTGTTCGATGAGCCAACTCATCTACCTGAATCACTTCTTTTCCGCTCTCAAGTACACGGTGAGCGTAAGGAATCCATATTTGCAATTTGTTTTGGGGGTTCAACTCAGGTAGCAATAAAGATTCGAGTTTTTCCAAAAAACAAGGGTTGAAAAGGTCTGCATCTAATGCGCTAAATTTGTCTAAAAGAGCCTTGGGAAAACAATCTTCCACCCGGATCAGCTGATGGCTCAACTCAATGGGAGGAAGACCCAAAAGCAAATTTATCGCCCATGGGTACATATTGATGATGAGCGCCTCTGTAGTTCCCTGCCCTTTGAAAAGAGTGAAATGCTGCGTTAAGCCAATCACAAAAGCTCCTTTGGCCTGATAGAAAGTAAGCCCATCAAGAGAAATCTGAAAAGGGTCACCTTTACAAAACCAAATGGCCACCAATCCATTTTGAATACCTTTCAAACTATTGCCTGCTTGAATAATTTCCCCCCAGTCCAGAGAGCATAGATTGAAGGAATGAATATAGGATCGAAGATTTAGGTTTTGTGGGCGAATCGTTTGTACCATCTCCAAAAAATCAGCATTTTTTGACCGAAATAAAACGACATAATCATGTGAATCGTTAGTTGTTTTCCCAGCTACATTTCCGGCTTTTACGAAATAGTAATTATTATTAGCTTGTACATTCCTTCAATCCGACAAAGTATGACACGCTACGCGCTCCTTTTGACCTTCATCTGCAGCCTGACTTTCAGTTATGGGCAGGAGATTCCACCAGAGACAATATTTTACCTCATGAAGCAGCCGGGCATGCTTCAGCCCCAGATTTCAGGCCCCAAAAGCCTCTGTGAAGGCAGCGATGCCCTCTTCCGCGCTGAGCGCGTAGGCCCCGAGGACAAACTCCTCTGGGAGGTCATCGGCCCTGCCAGGCTGATTTTTGCCAAAGGCAAAATCGCGAAAATACAGGCCACAGGCCCCGGAAAAGTGGTGCTTGTCGCGCAGCGACAAACCCTCTGGGGCGATGGCACCGACAGCCTGAAGCTGCATGTACGGGCCAATCCACCCCTGGATTTGGGTAAAGACACCGTGATTTGTGAAGGCCTCAGCCTTAAGCTCGCTGCGCCCAAAGGCTTTGCCAGCTACCGCTGGCAGGATGGTTCAGGCGCCGATAGCCTGAGGGTTTTGGCAAGTGGCACCATCTGGCTGATGGTCGAGGACAGCGCAGGCTGTAAGGCGCAGGACATCCTGCAGGTCGAAGTGGCGGGCGTACCCGAGCCAGAGCTCGGGGAGGATCTGGCCACCTGCCGAGGGGCCAGCTATATCCTCAATCCCGGCAGCTTTGCTGCCTACAAATGGCAGGATGGCAGCACCAAACCCACATATACCCCTTCCAAAGCAGGCTCTTTCTGGGTAGAAGTCACCAATGTCTGCGGCAAAAAAGCCCGCGATACCGTCAAAATCAAAAAATGGCAAGGGCCTGAAATTGACCTGGGGAAAAATGTATTTTTCTGCGAAGGCGACACCGTCGAGCTGGACGCTGGCGAAGGTTTTGTCAGCTATCGCTGGCAGGATGGCTCCATCCGCCGCAAGATTCCGGTCTATGAGACCGGGACATATAAGGTCATTGCCAGGGACAAAGAAGGCTGTACGGTGACCGATTCCGCCTTTTTCGAAATCGAAAACTGCATCACCGACCTCGGCCTACCTCTGGCCTTTACCCCCAATGATGATGGCCTAAACGACATTTTTAAGCCGCTTTCTCTCAAAAATATCCGGAACATGGCCATCCAGATTTTTGACCCCAATGGCAAACTCGTCTACCTCTCGGACTCCAAAAAAGCTTCCTGGGACGGGCAGTTTGAAAACCAAAAACTCCCCAATGGTGAGTACATCTATTCCATTCAGTACCAACTCGCCGGTGGCGAGGTGAAGTATGATGCGGGAAGGGTGGAATTGAGAAGATGAGCTAATCCTCTTACCCCTTAAGCCACAGCTTAAAATTTGCGGCTCGCTCTGAGCTGACGACCATCTCTTCTTCGAATGGGGGATTCATTTCCAGTATGAGGCGTGCCTTGCTGTGTGGCAGCATGCTGCTGATGGCGTCTATGCAGACGATATGCTTGCGGTTGATGCGGAAAAAACGGCTGGGGTCCAGCAGGCTCTCCAGTTGCTCCATATTGTGGTCGCTGAGGTAGTCCTGCCCGCTGGAGGTGCGCAGCAGGGTGTTTTTGGCTGCCAGGTAAAAATAGGCGACATCCCTGATTTCGATGGTTTTGAGCTTGCCTCCCTGCTTGACGAGCAGGCGCTGTTGAAAGCGGTGCTGTTGCGCTTGCATCGCGATGGCAAGCTGCTGGTAGTCAATGCTTTCAATCAGACTTTTTTGCCCAAATATTTTTTTGTATTTCTCCAAAGCTGCTGCCAAATCCGCTTCTTTGATCGGTTTGAGCAGGTAGTCTATGCTGTTGAGTTGGAAGGCGCGAATCGCATAATCATTGTATGCCGTGGTGAAAATCACTGGCGCTTCCAGCTTATGCTTTTCGAATATCTCGAAAGACTCTCCATCTGCCAGATGGATGTCCAAAAAAACCAGATCCGGTGCCGGATGAGCCGCAAACCAGGCAAGGCTGTCTTCGACAGTGTCAAGTTCTGCCACGATCTGAGCGGCAGGCTCCAGCGCGAGAATCATTTTTTTCAGCCGGTTGACAGCGGCGGTTTCGTCTTCTATCAGGAGAATTTTCATGTGGATGAATGCAACAAAGGGATTTTTACCATAAATCTATCCTCATCTGAGAGGATTTCTACTTCCCGCTCTGTGAGGAGCGCATAGCGGCGGCGGATATTTTGCAAGCCTAGTTTGGTGGAGGGAACGGCCGTTCGCTTCAGCTGAACAGGGTTTTCAATGCAGACATATTCTCCCTCGCTGCGAATGTGAATCTGTAGATTTTTGGCCTGGGAAATGACATTGTGTTTTACCGCATTTTCCACCAACATCTGCAAACTCAATGGAACGATATGAAGCTGCATGAGAGATGCATCTATGTCTATCTGGAGATCCAGTTTGCCACCGTATCGCTTTTTTTGCAAAAAATAATAATCCTGCAAAATTTCCAATTCTTCCTTTAGAGAAATGCTGTCTTTATCCCTGAATGCCAGCATATTACGAAACAAATCAGAGAGTTTTTCGACATAGCGAATAGCCACCTGAGGCTCTTCATCAATCAGGTTGATAAGGGTATTGAAACTATTGAAGAGGAAGTGCGGATTAACCTGGCTGCGCAGGGTTTCAAATTGAAAACGGATTTTTTCCTGCTCCAATAATTCCCGCTTGCGGAGCTGCCGCTCGCGGTATCGCCACAGCAGAAAAAGTAAATAGGCGGCAGCCGCCAGAGCGAGCAGGACAAACCACCATTTTTGCCAAATGGGGTAATGAATGCGGAAAGCATAGCTGACAGCCTGGCTCTCCCCTCCCCCATCTGCGATGGCCTCCACTTCAAAAAGATACTTACCAGGGGCAAGTTTGGGAAAAGTGACGCTGCGGTCAGCGGTCTGCTGCCATTCCTTCGAAAGACCCAGCAGGCGGTAGCGATACCTGAGGGCATCGGCTTTGAGGTACCAAAGGCCCGTGAAGTCAAAGCGCAAATTGTTTTGGTCGTAGGCGAGGGAAAGAGGATTTTCCGTCAGTTTTTCCTGAAAAAGATACACGCCTGTGAGGCGTGTCTGTACCCGCGATGCCAGCGGAATGCCCGCCTGGTAGCGAAAAAGCCCTTGAGGGCTTCCCACCCAAATATACCCCTGCTGGCCACGGGCCAGCACATTGAGGTCCGCCTCCAGGCCTTCCAGGCCTGCCTCCCCACCAAAGCTAAGGCTTTGGTTATGTGCAGGTTCGATTATATCGATCCCATGGGGATGGGAGATCAACATGCGCATCTGCGCATCGAGCAGCAGGCCTGCGGCCTGTCGCTGGCTCAGCGAAGGCGAGCTTGCGAGCAAGCTGTCTCCCTGCATCCGCAGCACCCCTTTATCCTTCGTGGCAAACCACATCACGCCTTGTTGATCCTCGGCTATGCTGTAAATGCTGAATTCTTCCAGCCCGGCTATCCGCTTTATAAGCTGACCATCAAAAACATAGGCCCCTCTGCCGTCGGTACCAAACCAAATCAGGCCCTTGCTGTCCACAAAAACGTGGTAGATATAATTGGTGCCGAGGCCATCTTTCTGGTCAAAATTGGTGAAAGTGGGGCGCCCGTCCGTTTGCCATTCACAGCGGGATACCCCTCCCAAAGTCGCCACCCAATGCGCATTTCCCTTTTGGGCAAATGCCAGCACATTGTTGTTAATAAGGCCTTCGGCCTCTGTGAAAAACCGTCGCTGACGGCTTTGGGGATCAAATTGTATGATACCTTCTCCGAAGGTCCCCAGCAGCAATTCGCCCGTATTTTTTTCGCTTATGCTGATAATAGCAGCGCTCGTAGGATAGATCAAAGAGTCTATCTTTCCGGCTGAATTTCTGCTGAAAAAGCCGTCTTTGGCAGCAAAATACAGCATGCCATCTCTGGCTTCGTAGACAGTCTGTATATGGGCTTGCACCGCCTGTATTTTTTCAAAGCGGTAGCTTGCTGAAAGGAAGCCGTGGCTGCTGCTGCTCACCCATATCTGGCCGCGGCCATCGCTGAGCAAAGCATGAATGCTTTCGCGCCTATCCTGCAGCCAGGGCCGCCAGTTGCCCTGCTCCCAGGCCCAAAGGCCCTTTCGATCGGTTCCGATCAGGAGTTGGTTTTCGAGGGCGAGCAGCTGGTTGACAGCGCCGGTGCGCTGCCCTGCCGGCGAAGCCAGGAGCGAGAGGGAGTCTCTCGCGGGATAGTATTCCGCTACGCCGCCTTCGTACATGCCGAGCCAGATCTGGCCATTTTTTCCCAATGCCAATTCCCTGACAATCAGGTCGGGAAGGCCGTCTTTTTCATTTATCAGCTTGATCTGAAGCTGGTCATTTTCCCAAAATAACTGCATCAATCCGCCATCACTCCCGGCAAATAAATTGCCTGAGGAGTCCGCAATCAAGGCATAGATGTCGTCATCGGATAAGCCGTCTTCAGTAGATCTTTGGTACAAATGACGGCCATTGTGGTAGTACAGACCTTCGCCATAGGTGGCGAACCAGAGGTTGCCCAGCCTATCTACCGCGATAGCGGTGATCGCGAGGCCGGGCAAGCCTTCTTCAGGCTCAAAAAGCGAAAAAACATTTTCCCTCAAAAAGCAGATTTGCCCGTTTTCGTAGCCCAGCCAGATTTCACCATTTTTCAATCGCTGCATGCTGCTTACTTTGCTATCTTTCACAGGCCCCTCAAAAGCCTCCCAACTCAGGCCGTCATAGCGGTATATCACCTCTTTTTCTCCCATCCAGATAAAGCCTTCCTCGTCCATGACCCACTCCTTTGGCACAAAATCCCCCATCAACTCCTCCACCCGAAAGTGCGGCAGCTGGGCATATCCCACCCCCATCAAAAGGCCCAAAAGGATGGGCACCCATAAATAAACGGCAAATCCTCTCATCTTCTAATCTGCTAATCTGCTAATCCCCTCATCCGCAACTCCCCTTCCATCACCACATAAATCTCCTCCGCGATCTTCTGGCTCATGATTTTGGGAATGCTGATGTCGTGTTCTTCCAAAAATACCGTGAATTCCGAACGGATCAAAAGCTTGCCATCTTCTATGGTCATCTCACTGCGAATGATGCGTTCCTGCTTCACGCCGTGAATGTCCAGCATGCCTTTGGCGCGGACACTGTGTGTACCGTCCTTCGAAAAATCAATTTTCTCAATCAATTTCCCGGAAAAGGTCGCTTTGGGAAATAGCTCGCTTTCGAGGTAATTTTCGTTGAAATGCTCCCGCTGCAAAGGGCTGTTAAAGCCCTGAAAGCTGGTCATAGGGATAGAAAAAGCAAAAGTTTGCTTTTCTGCATCTATCAGGCCTTTCAGCTGATTGGATTCTGCCTGAATCAGCTCCAGAGGCGCATCTGAGCTAAAAGCGATTTTACCGCCAGCACCCGCATATATTTGTGCCGATAGCGGGAAGCTGAGGGAAAAAGCCAGGATGAGTATGCAAAGGGATTTCATGAAATCGGCGTCTACCATCTTTTTTTCCTAAATTTTGAAAAAGTTCGAATCTATGTCAACTGCACAACGAATCTTCCTGCTGTTTATGTTACCCCTGCTGGCAGCCTGCCAGGCGCCCGAGCCGAAAGGCGCAGCGGAAAAGAATGCACCTTTTTTGTCAATCCCCTATATCAGTACGCCTGTTCAGTTGGATGGGAAGTTGGAAGAATGGAAGGAAAAAGCCTATTGTGACGGCTGGTGGGACCTGGATCGCCTGCGCCATGCAGACTGGTACGATCCGGGGCGAAACCGGCTAACCAATCATGGGGAAGAAAATACCGCTGCTGACGATCTGCGATCGCGTTATTATATCGCCTGGAGCGATAGTTTTCTCTACCTGGGCGCGGAGGTTCACGACAATGTCAATGATGTGACCGAATCCCGCCATGCGCCCAGGCGCTGGTATTACAAAGACGCCATCGCGTTTTTTGTGGAAGCGCCACTCGATTCGGTCAATGAATCCTTCGGAGAAGGGGATCACGGTTTCGCCTTCGTGATCGATAGCTTGCGCCCTGATTACGCCGCCTGGTGGCGGCATGGCACGGCTGACAGCAGCTTCATAGAAGAGCCTCTCCCGCCGCAGGCGGGTAGCTATGCAATCCACTTTGACCCATGGGGTCAAAGTCCTGCCGACTATGTCCTGGAGGCAAAAATTGCCATGTACCAGACTTTTGCAACAAGTGACCCTGCCTGGCGGGCACCCCGGGAAGGCGATCGATATCGCCTGATGATCGTGCATTGCGACCCCGATGGGGGCGAGTATGGGGGGCATTTGCTGATTTATGGCAAAGGAGATGCAGATGAAAGCTGGCAGGAGCTTCGCTTAAGCGGGGAGATCGATGGGATCGAGCGGAGGGAAAGATAAGAATTGAGGCAGATTTCCACGAGGATGATTGGATCAAATGGTCGTAATACTTTGGGGTCTCTTTTTCAGTAGAAATGGGTTTAGATCCTTTGAATGGAGAAGGGAGAAGGGATAAGGGAGAATGGAGAAGGGATAAGGGATAAGGGAGAATGGATAATGGATAATGGACAAGGGATAATGGACAAGGGATAATGGACAATGGATAATGGATAATTAGTCGTGTTCATTCAAAAGTCGAAGTATCTTACTTGATAATATCCTCTTTTAATCGTTCTTTGAAAAACTGTAATCCGACATCATCTTCTAGCAAAGCAAGCAAACAAATTTTTTC